>NZ_AOHX01000029.1 GCF_000337735.1 Natronorubrum sulfidifaciens JCM 14089
GCCCGCTAGAGATGTGTATAAGAGACAGGCCCCTCGTAGATGAGCTGGACGCCGGCTGCCTGCGTGGCGATCCCGTTGGGTTCAGTCGCGCTGTCGGTGCTGTGCTCGGTTCCACGGTCGTCCGTATGATTCGAGACGGACTGGCCGCGTGGGGAGTCGGCCTCGAGGTCACGGATACCGCGTCCATCGGGCGCTGTTGCTGTGGCACTCTCGAGAGTGAGCACGCCGGGAACCATCGAAGCCTCGTCGAGGGTTGCCTCGATGAACTCGTGTAGCTGCGGTGGTTCCACGTCCGCGATGGCCTCGGAGGCGGCCCGCCGACAGCTGTCGGCTTGTTCCATTGGAAGGGAGTTACGACGGAGGAGGCAAAGACCTTTGGAAACGTCGGGTACACTGGCGTACATGATCGATGTCGAGACCGATGCCGACCGCACGATCCGAACCGTGACGATCGACCGCCCCGAGGCGAGAAACGCGCTGACCGTCGAGGCCCTCGAGGCCCTCGAGGCGGCGATCGACGAGGCCGACGAGCCGGTCATCTACCTCCGCGGCAACGGCCCTGCGTTCTGTGCAGGTGCGGATCTCGAGACCGTCAGCGGGCTCGAGGGCGACCGCGAACAGGCTGTCGAGTTCGCCCGACTGGGCCAACGTGTCGCCCGGACGATCGAGGACTCGCCAGCCGTCGTCGTCGCCGGAATCGACGGTCCGGCCCGCGGTGGGGGTCTCGAGTTCGCGCTGGCCTGTGACGTCCGCGTGGGCACGCCCGAGTCGACCTACGGCGAACCTGGCGTCACCTTCGGGCTGTTCGGTGCTTGGGGTGGCACCGTCCGACTCCCGCGCGTGATCGGGGAGGGTGACGCCCTCGAGTTCGCGCTCTCGGGACGGGCCGTCGACGCCGAGGAAGCGCGTCGGATGGGGCTGATCTCCCGAATCGAAGCCGACCCGCGCGTCGTCGCCGAAGAGATCGCCGCAAACGCCGCCGACACGCTCGCCGTGTTGAAACGCCGGATTCGGGACGACAGCGAACGCGCGACACAGGAACGACTCGAGGCACAGGCCTTCGGCGACCTTGTCGAGGCCCACGCCGACGATATCGACGCGTTGCTCGAGTAAGGACGGAAACTGCCCGTCTCACGGAATGTGTTCGCGTCATAACCATTATTTTGCGACCGATCGTACGACGGGTCGATGCCTAATCCAGTCTTTCTCTCCGGCGACCGTATCGATCTTCGGCCGATCGAGGAGGGTGACCTCGAGTTCCTCCAACGACACGTCAACGACCCGCGGATCTGGCGGGCGATCGGCCGTTCGAAGCCGCTCAACCGCGTGCAGGAACGGGCGTTCTTCGACGATGTCGTCTGTGACGATGAGTCAATCCAGTTGCTGATCGTCGCCGAGTCGACGCCGGTGGGAACGATCGGACTCCACTCGATCGACTGGCCCTCGAGCCGGGCGGAACTGGGCTACTGGATCGCGCCCGACCACCAGCAGTGTGGCTATGGCTCCGAGGCGGCGGCACGGATCGTCGCGTACGCGTTCGATCAACTCGGTCTCCACCGGATCGCCGCCCGCGTCTTTGCGTTCAACGATCCCTCGCGACGCCTCCTCGAGTCAGTTGGATTCGTACAGGAGGGTGTCCACCGGGACGTCGAGTTCATCGACGGCGAGTACCAAGACGCCTACTGGTACGGGCTACTCGAGGATGAGTGGCGCTCGGAGACGGCGTAGGTGGCTGCGCGCGGTCTCTGTCACCGATCAGTGCAGCGGTTTCGGTGCCGGCGGCACCCGACGTTTGTGCTCGCTTCGCTCGTACATTCCGCGAACCTTCTCGACGGTCGTGTCGTCGACCTCGAGCAGCCGGCAGGTCGCCGCGACCGACAGCGGGCCGTCGATGTGGGTCGCGAGGATCGAATCGAGCGTCTCGTAGCTAATTCCTAACTCGTCTTCGTCGGTCTGGTCGGCCCACAGCTCCGCCGTCGGCGGCTTCGAGACGAGGTCTTCGGCGACGCCCATGTGGCGTGCGAGCTGGCGAACCTGTGCTTTGTAGAGGTTCCCGATCGGATGGCAGTCGACTGCGCCGTCGCCGTATTTGGTGAAGTAGCCCACCGCCGCCTCGCTTCGGTTGCCGGTGCCGATGACCAGCCGGTGCTCGTGGTTGGCCACGAGGTAGTTCAGAACGGCTCGAACCCGCGCTCGAGCGTTGCCGACGGCTTCGTGGTCGCCTTCGGCGTCGGGGTAGGCCGCAAGCAACGAGTCGATGATCGGCTCGAGTTCGATGACGTCGTAGCTGATCTCGAGGCTCTGGGCGACCCGTTCGGCGTCGCTCATGTTCTCGTCGCTGCTGACGGTTCCCGGGAGGACGAGGCCGTGGACGTGCTCGACGCCGAGTGCCTCGACGAGGAGGTGGGCAGTGAGCGTGCTGTCGATCCCCCCCGAAAGACCGAGCACGGCACCGTCGACACCGGCAGCGTCGGCCTGCTCCCGGATGAACTCGATGATATGCTCGTGGTGCTTGTCGAGTTCCGCGTCGGAAAAGCGAAGGTCGATCATGTCACCGGATACGGGTGGCTGGGCTTAATACCCATCCCCTACGGCCGATCAGTGGACGTTTGTTGTATTCTTCTCGCCTGGGTTCCGGCCAGCGCGTCGGCGACGAGGTCGATCGAGATCACTCACCGACGACACAGCGTTGGCACTCGAGGTCAAACGTGAGGTGAGAGGAGTAAGCCCCCTTCTGTTCATCCCGGCATTCGGCTGAGCGTCCGTCCCGTCCGCGGCGACGCCGCGGGGCGTTCGGGCTACCACGGCACGGACTTGCACCGGTGAGGGTTCGCCGTTCCATCGATCCTCGGCCGTCTGCGTGTGGTCGATCGCGCCAGTGCGGTCGACGGCTGCTGCCGCCGACTCACTCACAGTTCACTGAGGGAGCGAACCGCGTACGCGACCCACGGGTTCGAACCGTGCAGAGTCGATCACACACCCTCTGCGGGTTAGCTCCCCGCCCTCTCGGACGGGTTCGCACGCATCATCGGTCGGGCCGAGACGTGTCGTTTCTGTTCCAGAGCCAGCGGTCTCCCGCTCCGGACTTGCGCCCGGTCACCTGCCCGAACAGGTGGGGGGACTTTCCTCGCGCCCGTTGTGCGACTCGACGAGTCGGGCAACGGTACTGCATGATCCATCTCATGGACAGACCACGCCATATGATCACACTGTCGCCAGTGTGACCACCGCGGCAGCCAGGCTCTCTCTCCCAGTTGGGGTAGGGGCGTCGGCCGAATAAGTCCCCCGGTCGCCGTGGGAACACCGACCAGACGGAATGGAAGCGTTTTAGGACGCCACCTACCATGTACAGTTGTATGTCCCAGCGACAGGGCGTCAACCTTTCCTACGAGGACGGTGCACGCGCCGTCGAACTCGCGCGTGAATCCGTCGAATCTTACGTACAACACGGCCAACGAGAACAACCGGGCAGCATGCGTGAGGCCTTTTACGAGCGAACCGGCGCGTTCGTCCGTCTCGAGTCGACCCGTGGCCGCGGCAGCCTCCGTGGCTGTGCCGGTGGCTATCAGTCGGCCGACCAGCTCGGTCACGTCATCGTCGACGCGGCGATCGAAGCCGCAAGCGGGGACTCGTGTGGCTCGGAAGTGACTCCCTCGGAACTCCCGAACCTCACCGTCTCGGTCTGTACCGTCAAAAACGTCGTCCTGACCGATGATCCGCTGGCAGATCTCGAACTCGGAACACACGGCGTCGCGATCGACGGCGGCGAGGGTGGCTGGCTCTACCCGACGGTGCCCGTCGAGAACGGCTGGAGTGCCCGCGAGTATCTCGATCGGACGTGTCGAAAAGCCAAACTCGCACCGGGCGCGTGGCAGGACGACGATGTCATCGTCACGCTGTTCGAAGGACAGGTGTTCCGCGAGCGCGAAGCCGACGGCAGCATCGAGCAGCTATAACGGACCGCGCCGAGATGGAGCGCAGACGATAGCGCAGTCGTTCCACAGCGTATTCTACAGGCAATCGAATCGAGAGCCACTGCTCAAGTTAGTAATCAGTCGGATGCCGGAAGCCGACCGTTTCGGCGTCATCGAGACACCGCTCGGTCGCTTCCTCGAGGTCGAACTCCCGGACGACCTCGCCGTCTCGAATCAGTGGCTCGAGCAGGGCGTCGCCGTTTTTCGGCCCATCGTCGTCGGCGAGCGCGATGTGGTGGTCACCGTCTGCGGTTCGGTACACGTCTTTCACGCCGGAGAGCTTGCCCCGCTTTGAGATTGGGTCGCCTTCAATGGCGACGATATCGAGACTGAAATCGACCGAATCGGCGCTCGTGATGTGGCTGCCGACGCCGAAGCCGTCGGCGACATCGCGCAGGTTTGCAATCGCCTCGGGGCCGAGGCCGCCGCTACAGAAGATGTCGACGTCCTCGTGGCCGCGTGCATCGAGTTCCCACCGAACTTCGCGGATGATGTGTCGGAAGTCGCCGCGTCGGGACCCCGTCGTGTCGATCCGAACGCCGTCGAGGTCGTCGCCGAGCGTTTCGGCGGCCAGCAGACTCTCGCTTTTCTCGTCCCAGAAGGTATCCGCGAGAGCGATCCGCGGGACGTCCGCGCCGACGGCCTCGTCGAACGCCTGCCACGCGTCGGCCTGATTGCCCTCGCCGAAACAGAACATGAGCGCGTGGGGCATCGTCCCGCCAGCCTCGCGACCGAGAATATCGCCCGCGGCGACGTGCGAGAACCCATCGAGGCCGGCAAGCAACGCGGCCCGTTCGACCGTCGCAGCGATCGAGGGATGGACGTGACGCGCACCGAACGAGAGGACGGTCGACTCAGGAGCCGCCAGTCGCGCCTCGAGGGCGGCCGTCGCGAACCCACTGGGCTGAGAGAGAAATCCGAGCAGCGAAGTCTCGAGTTCGGCGAACTCGAGGTAGGGGCCCTCGATTCGCATCACTGGACCGCCGTCGAACAGCTGGCCGTCGGGCACGGCATCGATATCGACATCGCGGCCCTCGAACAGCGTAGCGACGTCTTTGACACCGGTGAAGACCTCGAACGAACCGGTAGGGAACTGATCAGCGGTCACCTCGGCGACGACGTGGGGGTTTTTCCCCGCGTGTTCGAGGGTGCTCCGAGTGCGCTCGAAGTACGCATCCGTCGCGCGGCCCTCGAGGATCGCCGCCGCTGGGACGGTTCCGAACGGGTTTGACATGTCGACGACTTCCCGGGGGAGGCAAATAAGCTACCCGTCTGCCGGCGCTGTCGCCGCCGACGGCATCGACGCGGGACCGGGCGCAACGGGCGCTGTCGTCTCGAGGGGTGTCTGTGCCGACGAGTCCGTCTCGCTCGCGTGGACATCCTCGAGGTCGATCGCCAGCGGCGCGCCGACGATCTCGACTGTGTTCCCGGAGACGGTGACCCGGTAAGCCCCGCCGAAGGGCTCGCTGTCGGGGATTCGGTAGGCGTCGTCGACAGCATCGACCGGCGTGCCGCCGTTGCGCTCGAGGAGGGTTCGATAGGCGCCGGCGAACGCCTCGGCGTCGTCGGAGCCCGCCCACTCGAGGTGCCAGACGTAGCCCGTCCGGTCGTCTTCGGCCGTATCCAGATAGACCTGAAACGTGTCGCCGGCCCAGCCGTCGGTCGTCGGATGGGAGTAGTTGTACGGCGAGAGGTCGGTGCTGCCCTCGCTCAGCGGGCGATCGATGACGCCGTTTGCCCACAGCGTCGCGAACAGGGTTGCCTCACCGATCGTCTCCGTGTGGGGGTCGCCCTCGGGGCTGTAGGCAACCCACTCCTCGCTCGAGCGATCGGGGATCTCGACGGCGACCGGCTCGTCGTCCGGATAGCGTTCGGGATGGATCAGCTGGCTGGTACTCGCCGGATAGCGCTCGTAGGCGCGGTCGACGGCGTCCCAGCCGCCGCGGTCGTGCAGGTGGGCGACGAACGGTGCCCCCTCGGAGTACGGCGCGTAAATCGAGAGAAAGAGGCCGACGTTGAACGGCCGATCGGTCGGCGAGCCGTCGGCTGCCGGTCGTTCGTGATCGGCCAGACACTGCCACGTCGTGGCACAGCGTTGTTCGTACAGGTGTGGCACGTAGTTCGCCTCGCCCTCGAGCAAGCCGAGTTCGGCCCGCTGTTCGTCGATCGTCTCACCGTGGCGCTCGATGCCGAAGTGTTGGTCCTGTAGCGCGTGCACCAGTTCGTGGACTAGTGTCTCGCGGTCGATGCGGATGCCGTCGGTGTCGTCTCCAACGATGACGATCCGGTCGCTCGTGTAGTAGCCTTGCACCGCGGTGCCGTAGAGGTCGTCTCTCGCTTGATTGGCGTCCGTTTCGCCGTCGACGACGAACGCGCCACGCCAGAGTTCGTTCGTAAACACCGAGGCTGACCCCGACTCGTGGCGCTGGCTCAGATACTCCTCTCTGGAAATAACCTCGAGTTCCACGTCGTGTTTGAACTTCAGCTCACGGACGACCTCGATTCTGGCCATCGAACGGTATTTGACGGCCTCGAGTTGAGCCGCAGTTAAGGCCTCGTTGTCGTCGAACTCGAACGTGTCGTCGTGGGCGTAGTCACCGACGACACCGAGTTCGCGGTCGGTATCGAACTGGTCCGGTGACTGGGGAAGCGTACAGCCAGCGAGGACGACCAGTGCCACGACCGCAAACAGTGCGAGTCGGCTCCGAGACATTGGCTACCGTTTCGACGGCGGCGTCATATACTGATCGCTGCGCTCGGGTGCGCTCGCTAGCTGTGTCCGGCGACCGATCCAGCCACGAACGGAGCCGTCGTTCCGTCTCGCCACGAGAACCCCGATCGAGATGCCGAACACCGCTCCGGGGCCGGCAAAGCCGGGGAGTGAGTCGCTGTTCTCGTCGTCGGCGTCATCGCCGTCGTCCACGGCGACACGCTCGAGCGTGTCCTCACCGTCGGGGGCGACACCAGCCGCGATCCCCTCGAGGTCGTCGACCGACGGCGCACGGACGATCGTCACCGTCTCGCCGTCGTGTTCGATGGCGTACGCCCCGGGGAACTCGTCGTCGACCACGTAGGTGTCCTGTCGGTCGTCGACGGGGTCGGCGTCGTGGATTTCGAGCAACTCGAGATAGCCCGTGAGGAACTGCTGGGCGTCCTCGCTCGAGCGCCACTCTGTTTCCCAGACGTAGCCGGTATCGGCAGGTTCGGGGTTGTCAGCATCCGCATCGACGTACAGGTGCAGTTCGTCGCCGGCCCAGCCGTCCGTGTACGGCTGGTCGTAATCGTACCCGGAGAGGCCGTCCGCGAGGAGTGCATCGGCGTCGATCACGGACGGCTGCCCCCGATCGTGGACGTCTGCGCCGAACATCGACACCATCGCGGCCTCGCCGGCCGTCTGTGTCGTGGGTTCGCCGTCGACCTCGAGACGGTCCCAGTCGTCGCTCGAACGGTCGTCGATCGTGATCTCGACTGGCTCGCGCTGGTCGTCCGTATGGATTACCGTCGACGAACTCGTCGGCGGCTCGTCGTAGGCCACGTTCACTGCCGTCCAGCCGTCATCGGCCTCGAGCAGGGTGTCGATGTACGCCGGGCCGTCGTTGTACGGCTGGTACAGCGTCATGTAGAGCCCCCAGTTCACCTCACCGAACTGGTCGGCGTGGGAGTCGCCGGGGGTGAGACAGTCCCAGTCGGCCCCACATCGTTGGTCGTACTCGTCTTCGACCCAAACGGCATCGCCTTCGATGAGACCGTTCGTCGCGGCATCCTGATCGATCGTCTCTCGGTCGTAGCTCGTCAGATCGTACTGCTGGTCTTGGAGCGCGTGGAGCAGTTCGTGGCCGAGGATGACCTCGTCCAGTTCGGGCGTCTCCGTGTTGTCCGAGACGAGCACGACCTGATCGGTCTCCGGATCGTAGTAGCCGCCGACAGCGCCGCCGTACATCGCCTCGAGGGCGTCTTCCGCGTCGGTGTCTCGGTCGACCATGAACAGCGCCTCGTAGGTGACGTCCTGTTCGAGGCGTTCGTCGTCGCTCAACTCGAGGAAGACGTCGTCGTGGTCGTCGGCGAACTCCTCGCGGGAGATGACCTCGACCGGCACGTCGTCCTCGAAGGTGAGTTCACGAATCACTTCGACGCGTGCCATCGATCGGGAGACGACTGCCTCGAGTTCGGCGTCGTCGACGACGGCACCGTCACGGTCGTCGACGGGAAGTGTATCGTCGTACCAGTAGCCGTTGACGTAGCCAACGGTGTCTTCGGTGGTGGGATCGGCCGGGCGGTCGGCCGAATCGTCTCCGGACAGCCCCGGGACCATCCCACCGGCTACGGCCAGTGTCAGGACGAGTGCCGATATCGCAACGAGAGCAACGAACAGTCGCGTCCGCGTCAGTGTGGCCGTCATTTCGGGGAGATAGGAATCGTACGAAGGCGACCATCAAAAGACCGCTGGTCGGCGACAACGGACACTGACAGCAGAGTTGGGGCCGACCCGTCGCGAACGTTTTTACGGCCCGTCTCGTAGTGGTTCGTACAGATGCATCTCGAGCCAGCGACCACGGCCGTCGTCGTCGTCGACATGCAAAACGGCTTCTGTCATCCTGACGGCTCGCTGTACGCGCCGGGCAGCGAGGCGGTCATCGAGCCGATCGCTGCCCTCATCGAGCGGGCCCGCGACGCCGGCGCGTGGCTGGTCTACACGCGGGATGTCCACCCACCGGGACAGTTCGACGACGCCCACTACTACGACGAGTTCGAACAGTGGGGCGAACACGTCCTCGAGGGCTCCTGGGAGGCAGAAATCGTCGACGGACTCCCGGCCGACGAGGCCGATCTCGTCGTCGAAAAACACACCTACGACGCCTTTTACAATACGGAACTCGAGGGCTGGCTCAACGCCCGCGGGATACACGATCTGGTGATCTGTGGCACCCTCGCCAACGTCTGTGTCCTCCATACTGGTGGCAGCGCAGGGATTCGTGACTTCCGGCCACTCATGGTCGACGACTGCATCGGTGCGATCGAAGACGACCACCACGAGTACGCTTTAGACCACGCCGAGTGGTTGTTCGGCGAGATCGTCACGAGCGACGCCCTCGAGTTCGACAGCACGAAGTGAGAGCGTTTTCAACGCGGCCCTTCCAATGAGGTGGTATGGACACCCATCGGTCCGCACGGAGACTGGATCTCGATCGAACGGCGCTATTGCCGGGCGAGCCGTCGACCAACTACCCAGTAACGGAGCCGACAGTCGACAGCACTGCACGCGAGTGGTCGACATGAGTTCGCGCCGACTGCGCTCGATGTATCTTCTCGGCATCGGGCTGAACGCGATCGCATTGGTGTATGCCGCCATGGACGGTTCGCCGCTGTTCGCGGGGACGTTCGGCCTCGTTATGGTCTATCTCGGCGTGCGCTACTGGATGGTGACGAACGAGTGATACTGTCGGACAGCAGTCAGTAAGAAGTCGGTCTCGAATTCGCGGCCGTTGAGCAACCCCGTGGGTTGCGATGCCCAGCAGAACGCAGCCGTTCTGCGGACGTCTCCGAGGGTGACGGCCGCAGGAGCGTGATCGATCTTCGAATAGTGCTGTCCGACAGTCTGGGCCATCCTGAGACTCGCTGACACTAAAAGCGTGTCCGACTGCAGGTGAGGTCGTATCCCGCTGGATATCGAAGCCGAATCCAATGCTCGAGTCGGTTCCAGTCTCCGTCGAAGCAGCGATCTACCTCTACTTCGTCGCCGTGGCTGCGATTGGCTGTTATCTCCACGGACGGCTCTGGCTCGGCCATCGGGGCCGGAACCGCACGAGTGATTCGAAGCGAGCGACCACCCAAACTGACGAGGGGACCTGACCAGACGGCTGCATCGCCTCGAGACGGATCGCCGCTTATTCGGGCCGGAAGATACGAAACGCACCCTGTCCAGTCGCGACTTCTCGTGTCTCGCCGTCAGGTGTGGTGCTCTCGACCATGATCTCGCTGACGCCGACGCTGCCGCCGACACGGATCACGTTCGCCGTCGCGACGAGGTCGCCGACCGCAGGACGGAGATAGTTGACGTTCAGGTTGATCGTCGCGATCCGTGCATCGAAGGGGTTGTCCATGGCCGTCCGCAGGGCGAGGCCACCTGCCGTGTCAATCAGCGTCGCAGCGATCCCGCCGTGGAGATCCGCTCGCCCGTCACCCGACGGAGTCGGTCGCTTGTTGCTCAGTTTCTCGTCGTACGGCACCGACAGCGTCATCGTCCCCTCACCGATGTGTTCGACGGTCGTTCCGATCCACGAGAGGAACTCCTGATTCTCCTCGATGAAGTACTGGAGGAGATTCTCGAGATCGGCGAACTCCTCGGGAGTGGGCTGCGTGTCGTCGGTCATGCCCTGTGGTCTGCTATCGACGCTCTTTACGGCTACGTTTCTCGATTGTCACGTTGTCGAGGGTTGATTCATGACATCGTCGCTTATCCTCACCCCCTCCCCGTTCAGCGTCCAGCTCTCGAGCGAACCCGAACCCGAACCCGCTCGCCACGTTCGAACACACGATCCGGACAGATCAGCTTCGCGCCGAAGTCGGCGTCTCGAGCACAAAACAGCGACAGGCCGGTGATCGCCTCGCCGTTGGCCGTGACCACGACGTCGTCCCACGTGATCGTGCGGCCGTCGGCGACGCCGAGTCGGTCGCTGTTCAACGAGACGATTCCGTCCTGACCGGCACCGTGAACCCCGCCACCATCGTAGTGTGGAAGCCCGCCGTCGAGAACGCCACCATCATCCGCCCGAACACCGGCGAACGCCTCGCCCGGTGCGGGATGTGTCGGTGCATCGAGGACGGCGTATGTCTCGCCAGTCGCGACGACCGTTCCGGTGCCGTCCCACGCGAGCGGGCGAACGTCGACACCTACCTCGAGTGGGAGCGACCCCGACGCGCGGTGAAGGTTCTGGTCGGGCCGGCGAAAGCCGACGTGGAGGTGGTTGTCGACCCACGGGGCAAAGAAGCCGGCCCGGACGAGGTCGCCCAGTGACTCGCCCCGCTCGACGTGCTGGCCCGCCTCGACGGACGGGTTGACGTGGAGAATCCGGACGACGAGTCCCTCGAGGGTGGCCGGGCTGTCACACTCGAGGAGGATCAAGTAATCGTGTTCGGCCGCGTAGGGTTTCGACGGCGCGCGAACGGCTCTGGTCTCGCGGACGGTTCCGGAAACGGGACTGGGCGCGGCGGTCGTCCGGCCGTCCCGGAGCGTCCCGGGATAGAGGTCGATCGCACATCCCTCATCGTGGGCGGGATACGGCGAGTTGTACAGCGAGAAGCGTTCGTACTGTTCGAGCGTCGTCTCGGGGAGCGTCACGGCCATCGTCTGTCTGGTTCGACTGGGCAGCGGGAGCGTTTAGGTCCATCGGGTGCAAACGGTGGCTATGCGAGTACTCCGGGGCCGTGCGGCGACGATCGAAGCCGACCGTGAGGTGAGCGACGACCTCCTCTCGGCGGCTGCCGACGGCGAGCCAGCCGTCCGCGTCTGGACGCCCCACCAACAGGTCGCGTTCGGCCGCCGGGACCGACGGCTCGAGGGTTACGGCGACGCTGCCGAATTCGCCCGCGAACGTGGCTTCCCACCCGTCGAGCGAGCCGTCGGTGGGCGCGCGGTCGCCTACGACGGCGAGACGACGCTCGCGTTCGTCCGCGCCGAACCGGCCGCGGACTTCCGTCGCGGGACGACCGCCCGGTACAAGCGGACCACAGCCGCCGTCGAACGGGCGCTTCGCTCGCTCGAGGCCGACCTCGAGGTCGTCGCCGGCGAGCCCGAGGACTCATTCTGTCCGGGGACTCACTCGCTGTCGGTCGTCGGACCGAACGGCCGACGGCGGAAGATCGCTGGCCTCGCCCAGCGGGTCACACAGGACGCCGCCGTCGTCGCCGGCATCGTCCTCGTCGAGAGCCACGACAGCCTCAAAACCGTCCTCGAGGGTGTGTATGACCGACTCGACGTCGCGTTCGAACCCGCGTCGGTCGGTGCCGTTACAGCCGGCGACGCGTCAGACCCGGCTGTCGTTCGCACAGCACTGGAGGACGCCCTCATCGGCGAGGGGGCGACGGACATCGCCATCGACGCCATCGGCGAAGACGGCGAGTGATGAGAGTGCAGGTAACGTTTTTCCGCTTGGCGTCTTCGAACTCGAGTATGCACGCTCGAGTGCCACCGGCCGTGGAGGGGAGTCGATGACCGACGATCGGCCCGACGAAGCAGGAGTACGCTGGACGGAGCTCCTCGAGGATGCGACGACCATCGCCGAGGAGTACCGGGAGAACGGCTGGGATGCGATCGTCTTGGAGCCGACCGCGATCTCACCGATCGAACGCGCAGATCGGCTCGGGCTCGATGTCGTGGTCTCGAGCGAAGCCTACGACCTCGTTGAGGCGCTCGTCGAGGACGGCGATGTCACCATCACCGCTGCCGACGTCTACTACCGGCCACCGGAACGCGACGCACACGAACGGATCGCCCTCGTCGTCGAGCGCGACGACGAGCGGGAAACGGCGATTTTCGTCCCGTTGACCTACAATCTCGACGACTCTCGATCCGTCTTCGAGACGGCGCTTGCCGAGGAGGAACTGCTGGTTTACGTCACGGCGGCGACCGACGCCGAGGCCGACCGCTGGGTCAGCTTCTCACACGAAGACCCCTCGCTGTTCCTCGAGGAAGCGGACGTTCGAAGCTGGGGCGAGCAGTAGCGCGCCGTCGACCGTACACGACTCACCGACGGGAGAGTTACTCGCGGAGCCACTCCAGCAGATCGCTGAGAGTGATCGGTTGTTGTGATGGCTCACCGCACGACCCGGACTCGAACGTTCCGTTGAGTGCCATCGAGTGGTCGTCGTAGTAGGCATAGAGGTTCTTTGGGGCCTCGTATCGACCACCGTAGTGTCCGACGGGGCCGGTCGTGTCGATGATATTGTCCTCGAGGTCGGTCGTAAACCGGATGTCATCACGCTCATAGATGGGCTCGCCATCGAGCCAGTATCGGACGATGCCGTCGTCGTTGGCCTCGCCGCCGGCCATCGTGTTTACACGGACGTAGTACTCGAACTCGTACCACACTCCCGATTCGATTTCGGGTGTAGCGAGCGCGTACGGTTCGCCGTCGATGAGATAATCGTGGTCGCCAACGCCATCATCGTCGCTCATGTGGTAGGTGTTCGAGAGGAGATGAAACGGTCCTTCGGGGTCAGTCTCTCGACTGGTCACGTACAGCCGATTGCTCCAGCCGTTGGTCCCATCAGGGACGCCACCGCCAGCGCTCCCCTCGCCCAACGCGATTGCACAGTTCCAGAGTCGGCAGTTCGACGGCTGTCGCCCCTCCATCGACCAGTTGGAGTTGAGCGCAAAACTGACGCGTCCATTGAGTTCGACCAGCCCGTCGTCAAACTGGTAGTGCGTGCTCGCACCCCAGTGATCGTCTTCACGAATCCGCAGCTGAAGGGCCGTTTCCCCAGTGTTGGTCGGACTCGAAACGAACGAAAGGTTGTCGGGATCGCCGTTCGACAGCCAGTAGACGTCGTCCCAGCTGTCGTAGTCGTCGTACTCGAGGGTAATTACTTCATCCGCATCCGGCCCGTCACACGCCGCGCTCGCCCTGTCAACTGCCGTGCCTGTACCGCCGAGCAGACTGCCGGCACCCAAGAGCCCACCCAGACGAAGCGTTCGTCGTCTGGTCACGCCGTCGGACGCCGTCGATACCCTCGCGTCAGTTCGGTCGCAATCGCCTGATCCGTGCCCATCACGGGAGTTAGTGATCGTCTCCATCCGAACTGGAGTAGCCGCGCATCGGTAATAGTATCAAAACCACTACCTGAAAATAACCACACCATCACTGACCGCGACGAACAGTTGTCGATACTGGGACAGTACGCGTCGCGTGACTGTCATCGCAGCTACTACCTGCGGGCGTGGGTCGCCGTACTAAATCCGAGTCGGCCACCTGAAATCGCACGCTACTGCTACAGGCAGACCGTTGGGCCGTGTACAACAGTCCTGTGGGCCGGCTACTCCTCGTCTTGGGCTCGCAGTTCCTCGCTTGCCTCACGGACTTCTCGCATCACACTCGAGATCCGTTCTTCAGCCTCGAGTTCCTCCTCGACAGAGAGGTCGACGCCTTCGACCTCGAGGAGGAATTTGGCGACTTCGGTCGATTCGTACATCACGTCATCGAGTTCTTCGGCGGTGAAGAAATCACACATCGCGCCGTAGAGGAAGGTCGCCCCTGCCTTGCGGACTTTCTCCTCGAAGGAGGCTCGAGCCTGATTGACCGCCTGTGGCGTGTAGGTATCGGTCATGAAGGGGACGAGTTCGGGCAGATTCTCGCCGATTTTGGTCATCTCGACGCCGGTTTCGGTCCGGAAATCGGAACAGAGGCGGGCGATTGCCCACTCTCGAGCGGTGACGTAGGTCCGGTCGCGAAGGAACTCGTTGACCCGGTCGTACTGTGCCCCGTCCATCTTTGTGAACCGCGCGTATTTCTGGACGTCCGCGGGCGGCTCGTCTGCGTCCGGCTCGGGGTCCGGGACGCCCGGCATCGTGTCGTCTGTGTCGTCAGTCCCTGCGGTCTCAGTACTCGTCTCCGTCTCGGCGTCGGCTGTGGCGTCCGAGTCGGCATCGAATCGGGAAGCGTCCAGTCCGTCCTCGTCCATGGCCACGTGTTGGACCGTCGAACGTAAGGCTGTGAAGGTTTTCGACCGACTGGTCGGGTGTCGATCCGAGGCCTCGAGAGAAAAGCAACTGTAAACCGTTTGTGTGTGTCTGTGAGTTCTGCCGGATTTAAGTTCGTCAGGGACATTCGGTAGTATATGTCACAGACGCCAGTCGTAGTCGAGGCAGTCCGGACTCCACAGGGGAAAGAAGACGGTGTGTACGCCGATGTCCGCAGTGAAGACCTCTCGGTGCCGTTGATCGACGAAATCCTCGCGGAGAGCGGCCTCTCGGGCGAGGAGATCGACGATCTGATGTGGGGCTGTGCCCAGCAACGCAGCGAGCAGGGGAACAACATGGCCCGCGTCATCGCCTTGCTCTCCGAGTTGGGCGAGAGCGTCCCGGCAACGACGATCAACCGCTGGTGTGCCTCCTCGATGCAGTCAGTTATCTCCGCCGCCGACGCCATCGCGGCCGGCAACCGCGACGCCATCATCGCTGGCGGCGTCGAGAACATGAGTCGTGTTCCGATGGGTGAGAACATGGGCAGCGTCCACCCACGAATGGCCGAACTCTACAACATTGGCGAACTCCAGATGGGGATGACCGCCGAGAAGGTCGCCGAAGAGTACGGCGTCAGCCGCGAACAACAGGACGAGTACGCCGCCCGGAGCCAGCAACGCGCCACCGAAGCCACCGAAGAAGGCCGCTTCGACGACGAGATCGTCCCGATCGAAACCGAGGACGGCACCGTCTCCGAAGACGAAGGCATCCGTCCCGGAACGACCGCCGAAAAACTCGGCGAACTCCCGACCGTCTTCAAATCCGACGGCACCGTCACACCCGGCAACGCCTCTCAGATCTCCGACGGCGCATCGGCACTGTTGATTACGAGCGAAGCCTTCGCCGAGGAACACGACCTCGAGATCCTCGCCGAGGTCGGGATGAACAACGTCGCCGGCGTCGACCCGACCGTGATGGGTGTCGGCCCGGTGCCCGCGACCGAAGGCTTACTCGAGCGAAACGGACGCGAGATCGACGACTACGATCTGGTCGAACTCAACGAGGCCTTCGCCAGTCAGGCGGTCTACTCACGCGACCAACTCGGGATCGATCCCGAGATCTTCAACGTCAACGGCGGTGCAATCGCGCTTGGCCACCCACTCGGCGCGTCGGGTGCTCGCCTTCCCGTCACCTTGATTCACGAACTCCAGAAACGCGGCGGCGGTCGCGGACTGGCGACGCTGTGTGTCGGCTTCGGGCAGGGGGCGGCGATCGAGTTCGACGTCAACTGATACGGACCGTCGTTTCCAGCGACCTCGCGTGACCGGGTATTTAGATAGCTCCGGACCGATACTCTCGGTATGAGCACGCTACTGCTGGCGCTCCTCGTCGGCATCCCGCTCGCGTGGCATCTCGGGCTCACCGCCTTTACGTACTACGACGCCGGGAAAGTCGGTCTCGAGCCGCCGATGAAGTGGACAGCAATCACCTTCTGTATCCCGATTTTCGGCTTTTTCATCTACATCTTCGAGCGCAGCGAACTGTCCTACGATCCGGAGACCGATCCCTACCGGGGGAACAACTTCAATATCCATCCCTCACGGGCCGACGACGCGCCGCTTCGCTCACGCGGTGACGACCGACTCTCGGTCGATGACGACGAGTGGGACAACCACGACGAAGACGAGTCACGCTAGCATCTGTGATCAGCGAGGGACGCGGTGACGACAGCCCTCGCCGTTGAACACCGATGGTAGCCGCTGAACGTCGCTGTACACCTGATCGAACCACAGCTGTGCGATCAGTGTGGAAATCGTTTCAGTTGTTACTACAGAGTCCGTGGCGCTGGCGACACGCCTCGGAGATCACCGCCCGAAACCATTTCCGTTCACCACAGCCGTGACAGAGTTGGTCCCACTCGAACTCGAGATCGAGTTCGTCGCTCGTCGACTCGCGGTGCTGGTTCGTGACCGACCCGCGCGGTGGTCGTTGCGTCCGGATCGATCCACGTGCTCGACCACTCTCTACTCCCCGTTGATTCCCCCGGGTCCGTTGCCATCTCGAGTACAGTTTCGAGACGGTCATGGTATAAGTACGATTTCCGTACCACTCGTATTCGGCGGGGAAATGACGTGTTAAGACGGGTTCGTGTACGGAAAAGCAGTATTTTGAGTCTTAGTCGTCGGCCGGCGTTCCGGTCACACCGGACTCCTCGAGTCGATCCGCGGGAACGGTGCCGTCGTCGTCCCAGCCACGTTCCTCGTAGTACGCCGCGAGTCCCTCCTCGAAGCCGGGGATCTCGTACGGGAGTCGGTCGTCGTCGCGGTCGAAGCCACGCTGGTTGTTGAAGTGACGCTCGAGCGAGACGACGGTGCCGCCGAGCTCGAGCAGGTCCTCGTAGTCGGCGTCGAGCAGCGTCTCGAGGCGGTCGGGGGTGACGAAGTCACGCGAGAACTTACAGAGGACGCCGCTGTCTTTGATGACGTTGACGTTCTCGAGTTCGATGATCTTCGGTGGCTTGTTCTCGAGGCCCTGTTTGTCGAAGGCTCGATCCGCGTCGACGAGTGGGTACTCGTAGGGGTAGAACTCGGCGTACATGTGGTCGGCTCCGCGATTCGAGGTAGCAAAGGAGAGGCCCTGCCCGTTGAGCGTTCGGCCGTCGTGGGCGGGGAACTCCATGCCCTTGACGGTCCAGTTGTCGACGCCAAGGTCCTCGTGGATGCGGTCGATCCCCTCGGCGAGCGTGTCGCCAACGCCCTCGCGGTGGGCAATCTTTTCGACGAGGTCGTGGATCAACTCGACGTTGCCAAACTCGTCTTCGCTGGCGAGATAGGCAGCGATGGTGTCACCGGCGGAGATCGTGTCAACCCCGTATACGTCACAGAGCTTGTTCGATTGCATCACGTCGACGATGTCGTCGACGCCCGAGTTCGAACCGAAGGCCATGACGGTCTCGTACTCGGGGCCTTCGGTCTCGAGGCCGCTTTCCTCGTCTCTGGTTGGCAGTTTGCAGGCGAACGCACACGCCGAACAGGTCCCTTTCTTGTACTTTTTCTCCTCGACGCGGTCGCCGCTGATGCCTTCGGCGCCCTCGAAGGACAGTTCGGAGAAGTACCGCGTCGGGAGGGCCTCGACCTCGTTTGCGTACTCGGTCATCGAGGAGGTGCCCTGTCGTTTCATGATGTGATCCGACTGGGCGGCCTCGCCGTGAATCTCCATTTGCAGCGGCGGAATCTCGACCTCGTGGGTCGAGTCGCCGTCGAAGGTGATCGCCTTGACGTTTTTCGAGCCGAGGACGGCACCGAGGCCGCCGCGGCCAAAGGCGCGCTCTTCGGAGGTCATAATCGAGGCGAAGCGAACCTGATTCTCGCCGGCCGGACCGATGACGACGGTGTGTTCGGCCTCGAGGCCGTGTTCGTCCTCGATGTACTCGCAGGTCTCGGGGACGGTCGCGTCCTCGAGGTCGGGGACGGGTTCGAACTCGACGCCCTCGTCGGTGACGTGGACGATGACGAGGTCGTCGCTCGCGCCGGTGATCTCGACGGCGCTGTAGCCCGTTCCGGTGAAGTTCCGCGAGAGGAACCCGCCGGCGTTCGAGGAGAGCAAGCCGTCGGTCAGCGGCGAGACGGCCGTCGCCGACATCCGGCCGGTAAAGCTCATCGTCGAGTGTTGGAGTGGACCCGTTGCCAAAAAGAGGCTGTTTTCGGCCCCCAGCGGGTCGACATCGAACGGCACTCGGTCGTAGGCGAGTTTCGTACCGAGCGCACGCCCGCCGAGGAACGACTCGAGGAGGTCGTCGATCGGTTCCGTTTCGGCGGTTCGGTCGCCGACATCGACCGTACACAGCGGTCCCTGGACGTGTTTCATATGTGGGCTACTCGCATTCGTGGCCGCAAAATGGTACCGGTTCCTGTCGGTAAACTGTCTTCTCATCCCGGTAGGCGCGTTGCTCGTCCCGTTTTCGCTGGCGGGCAGGCGCGATCAGCAGACCACCGGTCGGCAGCTCGGAGACGGCAGCGGGCAGCGTCGGCGATCGGTCGTCAGGATATATACGGCCGCAGTGTGAGAAGCGGGTATGTCACGGTCGGCGGAGGGGTCCGACGAGACGACGATCGACGACTTGTACGAGCAACTCGAGACGCTGGCGGAGACGGTCGACGATCCCCACGAGCGAACGGAAGTCCGCCGAACGATGCGGCTGGCCGATCGCCTCTCACATAACGGGATGGTCAATCGGGTGATCACCGAGTTTACGGGCAAGGACAAAGCGGAGGCGTTCGTCGGCAGCGTCGTCATCGGCATGCCCTTGCTCGTCGAAGATGGCGTCCTCGAGATCGGCGAGTTCCTCGCGACGACGCCGGCGTTTTTCGTCGTAAACCTCGCCCTCGCCGCCGCGCTCGTCGTCGGTATCCTCTACGTCGCCGACTTCCGGGAGGTGCAGATCCACAACCCCTATTTCGGTGTCGTTCCTCGACGCCCCGTCTGGGTGCTCGGTATCGCGTTCACGACCGCGACGGCGATGATGACGCTGTGGGGACGGGTGACGTGGGACGAGCCCTGGGTAAACCTCTGTCAGGTGTCGGTGATCTTCACGGCGATGGCGATCGGTGGCTCGTTGGGCGACATCCTCCCGGGCGAGGACTGAGACGGACCGTTGTCCCGATCTCCCGGCGATCACGGGCGATGGGCGACGATCAGTGCCGACCGCAGACCGTCTGAGGTGCCGCCAGCATAGGACTATCTCGGGCGTCAGTAACCCGAATCGCGACGCCGTCGTCCTCCCAAAGTGCGACTCGAACGGTCGCTGTCCGCAACGTGACGCTCGTTTCCGCCGTCGATTTGGATTGAAACAGCGTGTTTAGCGACTCGGGGTCGAGTTCGTCATACCGGTCGGAATCGGCCCAGCGCAGGTCGGCTCCCCTGTGGTCGGCGACCGCAGCCAGTATTGCCTCGGTCAGCGATCGCTCCTGCTCCGCCCGGTAGGCCGCTCGAGTCGTGATTTCGGGGGCGATCCCCGCAGTCGACACCGCCATCGGCTTGAGTCGCTGCCCGCGATCGGCCGTCAGAATCCCCTCGAGGAGCGTCTGCGCGGTGTCGTCTCGGAGAACGACCACCCCGTCACGGTAGTCGACCACTCCGGCGTCGTCCAGTTTCGGCAGCTGGGTGTGTTCGAGTTCGGTCGCAACTGCGACCGGCGAGCGGTCGAACACCGGGCCGCAGTTCGACACCGCTTGCCTGCTCGAGTGTGCCGCCGAGTAAGAACACCTCCGCGTCGACCGTGAATTCGAGGATGACGACCATGGCTACTGTTGGTACCCGATGGAGATACAGTATCATTCACGAACGCTTACGACCCCGGAGGCGTATCTTGGGACAGATGGTTGGCCACGACTCCGCCGCCGATGTCTACACGCAGGCGTTGCCGGTTATCCTCATCAGCCTCGTGGCAGGGCTGTTCGCAGGAACGTTACTCGGTACCGAGACCATGCGCGAGGGGATCGAGAGCGTTCCCGGAATTCTATTGTTGCTCCCCGCGTTTCTCGCGACGCGTGGTGGTGTCTACGGCTCACTGGGGGCTCGGCTCTCGAGTGGGCTTCATCAGGGGGTGATCGATCCCCACTTCGAGTGGAACGATCGCCTGCGAAACGCGGTCATCGCCTCGTTTCTCAACGGGATGATCGTCTCTATTTTTATCGCCGTGCTCGCCTGGGGTGTCTTGCTCGCTCTCGGGCGGAATGGCAGCCTGCTCGAGTTGGTGATTATCCTCACTGTCGCCGCGCTGTTGAGCGCGTTCGCGATGCTCGGGGTGTTGCTTACCGTGATCTTCAAAGGGTATCGACGAGGACTCGACCCTGACAACGTCATCGGCCCGGTCGTGACGACCGTCGGTGACGTCTTCGGCGTCGCGTTCTTGCTTATCGGTATCGCCGTCGCGGGGGTGTTACTGTGAGCGCCGGTGGCGACGTCTTACACGGCGAAGATCTGGACGACAACCCGACCACGGAGTGGTCCGTCTCGAGTATCGTGACGACGCTCGTCCCGTTGCTCGTTGCCCTCTCGATCCTGCAGATGGTCTCCGGGACCGTCCTCGAGACGTTCGAAGAGCAACTCCTCGAGAACCCGTCGCTGCTGATTCTCGTCCCGGTGATGATCGGGACTGCCGGTAACCTCGGCTCGATCATGTGCTCGCGGCTGGCGACTCAGCTTCATCTGGGGACGCTCGAGTTCTCGCCGACGAACCCTGACATCCGGTCGAACGTGGGTGCGGTCATGGGGCTTGCAGCGACCGTGTTCAGCCTGCTCGGGATCGCCTCGTGGCTCATCGGCCGTGCGCTCGGCGGCACGTTGGGGCTCGGAACGCTGCTGCTTATTACGATCGTCAGCGGCATGTTGCTCGCCGTCTGGGTCGTCATCGTCAGCACCGTCTCGGTGTACGGCTCGTACCGACTCGGCTACGACCCCGATGATACGACGATCCCCGTCGTCACGAACATCTGTGATATCACGGGCGTTCTCATCCTCTTTGGCGTGGTCTGGGTCGTGTTGTAAACCGCCGCTGATCGACGTGATTGGGGGCGAGTGTGGCTGGCTGCGGTCTATGACTCCGCGTAGATGCGCTCGACACGGTCTTCGAACTCGTCTAAGATGACGCGACGTTTCTTTTTCATCGTCGGCGTCAGCATCTCGTTTTCCTCGGTGAACTCCTGTGGCACGAGTTCAAACCGTTTGATCGTCTCGTGTTTCTCGAAGTTCTCGTTGATGCGGTCGACTTCCTGTTGGATGTATTCGCGGACACGGTCGTCGTCACACACCGCCTGCGGATCGTCGGGGAGGTTGATCCCCTCCGAATCTGCCCACTCCTCGAGGTGATCCGAGTTCGGGACCAACAGTGCGCCGATGAACTTCTCGCCGTCGCCGACGACCATACACTGCTCGATGATCTCGCTGGCCGCGAAGGCGTCCTCGATCGGGGCCGGCGCGACGTTTTTGCCCGTCGAAAGCACCATGATCTGCTTTGCGCGCTCGCGGAACTCGAGGAAGCCGTCGGGTCGCTGGTGGATGATGTCGCCGGTTCGGAACCAGCCGTCTTCGGTGAACGCGCCAGTGGTCGCACCGGGTTTGTTCCAGTAGCCCTGCGTGACGTTGGGCCCCTTGACGAGGAGTTCGCCGACGTCGCCGGGGTCGTCCGCAAACGCCGCTTGATCGGCAACGCGCTCGTCGATTTGTACGTCGACGCCGGGCAGGGGGTAGCCGATGGTCCCGATCTTGACTGCCTCCGGTGGGTTCGTCGAGACGACCGGCGAGGTTTCGGTCAGCCCGTACCCCTCGTAGATCGGCAGCCCCATCGCGTGATAGAGCTGACAGAGGTCGGTCGAGAGGCTGCCACCGCCGCTGATCAACAGTTCGATCTCCCCGCCGAGGGCCTCCCGAACCGTCGAGAAGACCAGTTTGTCGGCCAGCTTTCGCTTGGCGTTTAATACCACTCCGGGCGAGTCGGCTTGCTGGTACTCGACACCGACGTCAGTCGCCCACTCGAAGATTCGTTTCTTGGCCCCTGATTCGCTCGCCTGCTCGCGGATCGCGTCGTAGATCTTCTCGTACACCCGCGGCACGCTCGTCGCCGTCGTCGGCTGGACGGCGCTGAAGTCCGCCTGCAGCGTATCCGGACTCTCCGCGTACGCGACACAGGCACCGCTTGCGAACAAGACGAAATGACCCGCGGTCCGCTCGAAGACGTGGGCAAGAGGCAGATACGACACTGCAAGCGACTCCTCGTCGAGCGACGGGGTCCCCTCGGGTTTGTCCGGCCGGGGCGCGAACCGCTTTCGGACCGCATTGACGTTCGACCGGAAGTTCCAGTGGGTGAGTTGGACGCCTTTCGGCCGGCCTGTCGTCCCCGAGGTGTAGATCAAACTCGCCAGATCGTCCAGTTCGGGCCCGTCAACGCGTTCCTGATACGCCTCGAGGTCGAACACCTCCTCGCCGCGATCGTAGACCTCGTTCAGCGTCAGGATGTCCTCGCGGTCGTCGTATCCCGAGAGTTCGTCCATCGAGACGATGAACTCGAGATCGAGATCGTCTTCGACCTCGAGAACCGTCTCGAGGAGGGCCTCGTTCTCGACGACGACGGCGGATGCATCGGGGTCGTCGAGCAGATATTCGACCTGACTGGACGAAGAACTCCGATAGACCGTCGTAATGACGGCCCCGGCACCGAGGAGGGCGAAGTCACACTGTGCCCACTCCATCCGTGTATCGGCGAAGATTCCGACGCGATCACCCTGTTCGACGCCGAGGTCGTAAAATCCAGCCGAGAGGTTGCGGACGATGTCGCGCATCTCGAGGTAAGAAAGCGTCCGGAACTCTCCGGCCGTCGCAGCCGGCAGGACCGACGGCGTCAGCGATCGATCGTAGACTCCACCCTTGTACTTTTGGGCTGGTCGATTCGCGTTTCGCTCGACCGTCTCCTCGAACAGTCGCCCGAGTGTCGTCTCCCCGATGACCTCGTCGTCGTACTCTCGCTCGGCATCCTGCCAGTCCATATATGTGTGACAGTACCTCCCGTGCGATAAATCATGATGAAACGGCAGACATCAGTAGCCGTGTTTATTTTGGGCGAGCCGGCACCGCCGACGACACGCCGGCACTGATGCGGCTTCCTGTCATACGGACCACCGGCACATCGGAACCGTCGTCCGTCTCAGTCGCGGTGATCGAGATAGCCGAGTACGCCTCGTGTGTTCATGATCGCCTCGGCGCGTGCCTTGCGCTCGCCCCAGATCTCGGCCTTGTCGGTCGTCTCGGCGAAGTACTCCATGACGGCCTCGTCGTCCTCGAGTTCCGCGCGTTTCGTTTCGACGGCCTCGACCCACTCGCTGAGGACGGTCGCGTACTCATCGAGCGCCTCAGCAGCGTCGTCGCCGACCGCTCGGGGTCCGAAGTGCGTGTACAGCAACACGTCCGGATCGATCGATTTCAGCGTCTCGACGTCCTCGAGACACTCCTCGAGATTGAAGTCCGACGGTGGCGAGGTTTCGGTCATGGTCTCGGTTTCGGGAATCCAGATGCCCGCCGCGTCACCGACGAAGACGGCGCTGTTTGCAGGGTCTTCGAAGACGACTTGATGGAACGCGTGTCCGGGTGCGCCGTGAACGCGAAGGTCGTGTTCGCCGAGGCTGATCCGGTCGCCATCTTCGATTTCGACGATTCGATCCTCGGGAATCGGTTTCGGGTCGACGTAGAACTCCCACTGGTCGCCGACGGCGTTTTTCGTGCCTTCGACCAGCCGTGTTGGATCGACGAGCAGTCCCGCACCGGGTGCCGGAACGTAGACGTCTGCGTTCGGGCACGCCTCGGCGAGGAAGCCGGCTCCGCCGGCGTGGTCGAGGTGGATGTGTGTCACGACGATCGCCGCGAGGTCGTCGCAGTCGATGCCGAGTTCGTCGAGTGCCTCGAGGATCAGTTCGTGGTTCGTTCCGAGCCCGGTTTCGATGACGGCAGGTCGGTCATCGTCGAGAATATACGCAGCACCGTACTCCTCGGTGTCGTACATGTTTGTATCGAGATAGTAACAGTCCGTACAGTCGCCGGCGGTGACTTCCTTCACCGAACCGATATCCGTTGCCATACCGGTAGGCCCGTTGGCGGATGGGATAAAAGCTACGTCACCGCACCGCACACCGAGCCAGCCTACGTCGGTCGGCGGTCAACAGTCGTCCGGACAGTCCTTCCACTCGCCGATCCCCGAGGGGTCGAGATGGACGTGGGCATCCCCGACGTCCTCTATGTCACGCAGCCAGTCGACGAGCGTCGATTCGACGTCGTGGGCCTGCCGAAACGGCATGTCGCCATCGACTTCGACGTGAACTTCGACCTCGAGGACGGGACCGTCGTAGAAGACGGTCAGATCGTGGACGCCCCGGACTTCGGGGTGGGCTCGCAACGTCTCGGTGACTTCCATTCGCGTCTCTGGATCGGGAGCCGCACCGATGAGATAATCGACGTTCTCACGGCTGATCTCGACGCCTTGATAGACGACCAGCAGGCTGACGAGCGCACCGGCGACCGGGTCAAGCAGCGGGTAGCCAAGCAGGACACCGAGGACGCCGACGACGGCAGCCAGCGAGGTGTAGATATCGTTGAGACAGTCCGTCGCCAGCGCCTTGAGCGCCGTCGAGTTCAGGTCCTCGTTGATCCAGCTCGTATAGCGGTAGACGAGGTACATGTCGACGATTGCGAAGGCGAGCGCCCCGAACAGCAGCGGACTGAAGCTGACCTCGACGCCGTAGAGCAGCCCCTGTGCGGATTCGTACAGCAGATTCAAGCCGAGTAATGCGATGACGCTCCCAACGAACAGGGCCGTGAGTGGCTCGATCCGATCGTGGCCGTGAGGGTGGGTGTCGTCGGGCTCGTCGTACGAACTCCGTCCCCAGATCAACACGACGATGCTCGCGACGAGGTCGGCGACCGAGTGAGCCGCGTCGGCAAGGAGCGCGACACTCCCGAACGCAAGCCCGGCAGCCCCTTCGACGATGATCTTTACTGCGTTGCCGAGAACGTTCGCCCACGAGGCGCGTGCGAACCCGCGTCGTTCGTTCTCGGCATCAGCCATACATTTGTTTAGAGAGAGTCTAAACTTGGGTCTTTTCCTTCCGATCTCGAGACGTGTGGAACGCTGTCGTATCGCAATTTTCATCACGCCGCTGTGAGTACCACGCCGTATCCGGGCGATGGGGCCCGCCTGATCCAACCGCCGGACCGCTCGCCGTCGGCACGAGTCGTCTACGCGACGATCGGCCGACCGAGAGGGTGGCTGACGGTCCCTGTCTGTAGCCACAGTCATGACAGCAGCCCACCCCCTCGCTCGACTCGAGACGCTTGCACTGATCGGTATCGGTGGTTTCGCCGGTTCGAACCTCCGATACTTCTCACTCGGCCTGCTATCTGATCTGCAGGCCGTCTTGTTGGTCAACGTGCTGGGCTGTTTCGTCCTCGGCTTTCTCGTGTACGAAGCCGAGTACACCGATTATATCGGGCGAGAGTCACGGATCGTCTTCACGACTGGCTTTCTCTCCTCGCTGACGACCTACAGCACGTTTGCGGTCCAGACCGCGACGGCAGCCGAGCCGCTGGTGCTCGTCGCCGTCGTCGCCGGCAACTACGGGCTGGGTTTTGTGAGTGTCCTCGGGAGCCGGACCCTCGCACGCCGACTTCGTGACCGCACATCCACTGTCGGCGGTGAGACGGCATGAGTCTCGAGCCCACGGCGTTGGGCGGCGTGCTCGAGGCCGTGCTCGTCGGGCTGGCGTTTCTCGATCCCGATCTCCTCACGGCCGTGACGTTCGACCCCGAACCTGCCCACATCGTCGGCACTGGTGGCGCGATCGGCGCGATACTGCGTCACCTGATCTATCTCCAGTTCTCGAGCGACCGGTTCCCGTGGCCGACGCTTGCCGTCAACGTCGCCGGGAGTTTCGGCTTCGGCGCGGCGATCTTTGCGGGTGCCGGCGAGACGACGATCCAGCTGGTCGGGATCGGAATCTGTGGCGCGTTCACGACGTTCTCGTCGTTTTCGGTCGAGACCGTCCAGCTCTACGAACGCGGTGATCGGCTGCTGGCCGTCGCGAACGCGACAGGAAATCTCGTCCTCTCGCTTGCGGCGATCGGGATCGCATGGATCGTCGTCACAGCAGGCCCGTTTTGAGGTCGCCACGGCTGTGGGAAATCAGGTGGTTCAGTCAGCAGCGCCGCGAACGACCGTCACCGGCACCGTTGCCAGCGAACGATCTGTTCTGCGACGCTGCCAAGCAGGTATCGAGCCGTCCCCTCGCGCCCGTGACTGCCGATGACGATACCGTCGATCGCGTGCTCGTCGGCGTCCTCGAGCATCGGACCGACGACGTACAACACCGTCAGCCGGGCGTCCGGAAACTGCTCGAGTGCATCCTCGACGCGGAGCGGGCCGGTGTGGTGCCATCGAACGGGGCCAGAACAGAACTGACGCGTCATACACGGGATACGATCGCTCGAGCAAAAGAACCGTGGAGGTCGGCGTCTCGCCCGACAGCAGTGTCTGGATCAGGACGGCTGCGATCAGTGTGCCACTCGTGTTCTCTCTCATGACGGACGACCATTGCCACCACCGGTCGGGATCACACAGATTGCAACGAGAACGATCTGACTGCGATCTGAGAGCAAGGCCGAGTCTGATAGCAGCCACGGTCTAGATGCTCTTGACCGTCAAGACCGGCGTTCAGTCTCGGTACGTTTAACATCGTACTGGAAGATGCACTGATATGAGCGTTCGCGACGATGTCTGGCGGATCTATCGTGAAACGATCCCGATCCTGTTCGTCGCACTCGGCGGTGGGCTCTTCGCTGGTGTGGTTCTCGAGGGTGTCCTCGAGAGCGTCGACCGGTTTCCGGGGCTGCTCGTGATGGTCCCGGTGTTTCTGGCGACGCGAGGGAACGTCTACGGGGCGCTCGGTGGGCGGATCTCGAGTGGGCTCCATCAGGGGCTGATCGATCCCCACTTCGAGTGGGACGAACGACTCGTGAACGCAGTTACGGCCTCGTTTATCAACGGCATCGGGATCTCCATCGTGATCGGGATCATCACGTGGCTCGCCCTCCAACTGCTTGGCTGGGAGGCTGCTGCCCTGTATGAGTTCGTCGGCATCATGCTGATCTCGGGTGTGTTGACCTCGATCGTCCTCATCTTCGGGTTGCTCACGGTGATCTTCGCCGGCTACAAACGCGGCTACGATCCCGACAACCTCGTCGGACCGATCGTCACCACGCTCGGTGATATCTTCGGCATGCTCTTTTTGCTGTTCGCGATCGGAATCGTGGAGGTGCTCGCCTGATGGTCTCGACAGGCGGTTCGGGGCCGCTTGGCTCGTGGACGGTCCGCAGCATCGTCGGTAACATGTTCCCGCTTCTGATCGTGCTCTCGATTATCGTCCTCGCCGCCGGGATCACGCTCGAGGACGCCGAGGAGATGCTTTCGGAGTACGCGCTGCTCGCGGTGATGGTCCCGACGATGGTCGATATGGGTGGCAATCTCGGTGCGATCTTGAGTTCGCGACTGTCGACGCGACTGCATCTCGGAACGGCACGGATCGACCTGCGTGACCGGGAACTGTGGGCCAACGTGCTCGCAGTCTTGGCGCTCGCGATAACGATCTTCACTGCGCTTGCAGTGGGGGCCTGGCTCCTCGGACAGTTGCTGGGCATCGCGATGGCGCTGTCGACGCTGTTGTTGATCTCGCTGACCAGCGGGCTGTCGGTCGCCGTCATCGCGATCGTCTTCAGCTTCGCGGCGACGTATGCCTCCTATCGCATGGGGATCGACCCCGACGATACGACGATCCCGATCGTCACCAATGTCGTCGACGTCTTCGGGATGGTCATCTTCATCGGCGTCTCGGCGCTGGTCCTCGGATTCTAAGCCCCAGTCCGCCGTCCGAACCCCTCGTCATCGCCACGTCTGTCGAGCGTCTGACTGAGCTTCAAGTATCGCGACGATGGCAAACTGTGTATGTCGTCTGCACTGTTCCACCAGCACCACCACCATACGCGAGGCGAGTCCACAGATGATTGAACTCCTTCGAACGAGACGGATCGAAGACCCCAAACACACGCTCTTCCCGTTTGCCCTCGCGATCGTCGTCGCCGTCCTCGGGGCGTTTGTCTACCTCGAACTCGTCGGTCTCCTGCTCGAGGTCGCCAGCTAACCGAAAATCAGCACGCCCCACAGTACGGATCAGGCCTGTGCTAACTCCTCGAACGCTGCCGCAGCCGTCCGCGTCCCTTTGGAGATGAGCACGTCGCCGCCCCGAAGGCTGGCGTCGGCGTCGGCAACGAGCAGCCAGCCCTCGTCGGGACGGCGGATGGCGATCACCGACATCGTCGACTCGACGTCAGGGACACCGTTCGTTATCGCCGTGCCGTCGAGTTCACTCCCCGGTTCGATCTCGACGCGTGTGATGAGTTCGTCACTCTCCTGGACGGCGAGTTGCACGACCGGGTGTACGTCGATCTCTCGGAGCACACCCTCGCTGATGTCGATCGCTGCGTCGCTGATCACTTCCGTGCTGGTCCCCAGCCGAATGAGTCCTCGCAACACCACCGGGTCCTCCGCGTCGGCGGCCGCTCGAAGCGTCCACGCTTCGAAGCGTGACTGTAACGCGTCGACCTCGATCTCTAAGTTTCGGACCTCCTCGGCCAGTTGCGCGCTGTCGAACAGCACGCTGCTGTAGGCCAGATCGACCGCCAGCTCCGAGAGGTTCTTCATGTGGATGATCGTGTCCACCGCCCGCTCGAGATCTTCGATTCCGGGGTCCTCGATGGTCGGGGTCTCGTATCGCTCGCCGGTCAGCTCCTCGAACACCTTGCCGATCGCCGGATCGGGACCACGGAGCAACGCGACGTCGTCGGACGCGACAGTCGTCTCCGGACCGGGATTGAGTAGCCAGTTGTCCCCCCGTCGGAGCGCGATTACGCGAACCCCCGTCTCGGACTCGAGGTCGATATCAACGAGGGTTCGATCCGCATACGCCGACCCCGAATCGACGACACCCCGAACGAGCGTTTCGGCGGCTTCGGGAAGTGCTGCACGCATGGCGTCTGGCAGCCCCATTTCCTCGAGGACGATTTTCGCGATGTCACCAGCGGCGTCGCTGATCTCACCGGTCGCGGCGACGATCCCCAACACGGGAGCGAGTTCCTCGGCGTCGTCGGGGTTTCGAACGGCCATCATGAGGCTCATCCGCGCGCGCAACTCGAGGACGTCCATGCGCTGCTCGAGCCGAAGCACCTCCTGTGCGAGATCCGCGTTCCGGTGGAGCACCGCAGAATACGAGAGATCGATCAGCAGCTCCGCCGTGTCTTTCATCTCGACGAGCACGTCCTTGACGCTGACGGGCTCGTACTCGACCGATACCGACGACGCTTCGCCCTCGAGCGGGTCCATACACCGAACACGGTCCCCCGTCGAAAAAAACGTTTCCTGCGAGCGCTCGCTCGAACTCGGCTATGGTGCCATCACAGCCACACCACGCAGCCTTCCGACACGGTTTTGGACGGGCACAAAGAAAGGACGACCAATGCTCGACCGGACCTATCTACGCGACAACGCCGACGAGGTACGCGACGCCCTCGACAACCGAGGTGCCGACGTCGACCTCGACGAACTCCTCGAGGTCGACGACCGCTGGCGAGAGCTGAAAGCCCGTGGCGACGACCTGCGCCACGAGCGCAACCAGATCACCAAACAGATCGGCAAACTCGTTGCCGCTGGGAAAGACGACGAACGCGAGGAGGCGATCGCCCGCTCGAAAGACCTCAAATCCGAGATCGACGACGTCGAGAGCGAGGCCGCCGACCTCAAAGCCGACCTCAAGCAACGACTCCTCGAAGTCCCGCAGATCCCCCACGAGAGCGTCCCACTGGGGATCGACGAGCGACACAACGTCGAGGATCGACGCTGGGGCTTCGACGACCTGCGCGAGCTGCCCGCAGACGTCACGCCCCACTACGAACTCGGCGAGGAACTGGATATCATCGACGAGGAACGCGGTGCCAAGACGACCGGCGCTGGCTTCTACTTCCTCAAAGGCGACGGTGCGCGACTCGAGCACGCGCTGATCCAGTTTATGATGGACATCCATCGCGAGCAGGGATACGTCGACCTCTTCCCGCCGATCCCCGTCAAAAGCGGGGCCATGCGCGGGACCGGCCAACTGCCGAAGTTCGCCGACGACGCCTACCGTCTGGGCGGCACCAACGAGGAGTACGACGACGACGATCTCTGGCTCTGTCCCACCGCGGAGGTGCCAGTGACCAACATGTACGCCAACGAGATCTTACTGGACGACGATCTCCCGCTCAAACACCAGGCGTACACGCCGAACTTCCGCCGTGAGGCCGGCGAACACGGCACCGAGACGCGCGGCATCGTCCGCGTCCACCAGTTCAACAAGGTCGAACTCGTCAACTTCGTCAAACCCGAAGAGAGCTACGACCGCCTCGAGGGCCTGCTCTCGGAAGCCGAAGCCGTCCTGCAGGAACTCGACCTTCCGTACCGCATCCTCGAACTCTGTACTGGCGATCTGACCTTCGCGAGCGCGAAGACCTACGACATCGAGGTCTGGGCTCCCGGCGACGACCTCGAGGACGGCCCCGAGGAAGGCGGCCGCTGGCTCGAGGTCTCGAGCGCGTCGAACTTCGAGGAGTTCCAGGCCCGCCGGGCTGGCCTGCGATACCGGCCAGAACGGCACGAATCGGCCGAGTACCTCCACACCCTGAACGCCTCTGGGCTCGCCCTGCCTCGCGTGATGGTGGCGATCCTCGAGTACTATCAGAACGACGACGGCACGGTGACGGTCCCCGAAGCTCTGCGACCGTACATGGGCGGCAAAGAAGTCATCGAGGGCCACGAGAAGGTCGGCGAATCGGCGCTGGGTGCCGGCGACCGCGAGTAACGAACTCGCCATCGGTTGCTGGCGCTGTCGCCACCTCGAGTCGGCGGTGGACTGCGATCTCACCTGATCAGTCAGCAGCCAGTTCGACACCGTATATTTCTATCTCCTGATAGCAACGCATTCATCCGCGACCGTCCGTGACAGCGACCCAACAGCAACTGCGTGATCGGAAAACGGCTGTGCGATGGGTGTAAACAGTATGTCTGGTCTGATCCGTTTATCTCACTTCTCAACTGAATGTCTAGATATATTGAATGTACAACGGTGAAGTAGAAGCATTTACGGCGAATAGCTTGTGTATCTACAATTAGTGATACCGTGTCAGAGACGACGTTAGAGACGATCGAACAACTACTAGAAGGAGCTGCCGAGGAGACGACGAACGCAGAAGTCAGGTACAAACTCAACAGTGCCCGACAACTGCTGAAAATCCTCGAGCATCGCGATGACGCGTTTGATGAAACTGTCCACGCCGTCGTCGATGACGAGAAGACCTTAGCACAGTTGCGCGAGTTAGGCTATCTCGATTGACATCCACCACGACTGAAGTCGTGGACTTTCTCCGTAATTCTGTGTCCGCCAGTTCCGGCGAGATCGCAGAGCGGTCGCAGTCCAACCGATAAATCGTTCCAACAGACACCGTCTGAGAGCGACGCGATTCGCTCGCGCGCGCCGACAGTAACGCTGTCGCTCACAGTGGTGTCGAAAGAAAACCCGAAGATAGTTCGCAGGTGACGGACTCGAGTCCGTCGTGTCGACTGGTTAGATGTAGTCGATGCTTGGTGGCAGTTCGAGCTTCATGCCCTTGCGCTCTCGGATCTCCATGATCTTATCACGCTGGAGGGAGTCGGACATGAATTCGAAGCCGGCGTTCTCGGTGTTCCAGGAGGCACGACCCTCGGTCGCGCTTCGGATGTCGCTTGCGAAACCAATCATCTCGTCGACGGGTGCGATACCCTCGACGACCATGAGGTCACCTTCCTGGTACATGTCGTCGACGCGGCCACGGCGACCCTGAATCTCGCCGGAAGCAGCGCCCATGTGGTCGTTCGGCACGTCGATACGGACGTCCTGCATCGGCTCCATCATCTTGATCTGACCGACGATCAGCGACTTGTGGACGGCCTCACGCGTGGCGGGGATGACCTGTGCCGGGCCACGGTGGATGGTGTCCTCGTGGAGTCGTGCGTCGTGCAGACGGACGAGTACACCCTGGACCGGCTCGTTCGCGAGCGGACCGTTGTCGAGGGCTTCCTCGAGTCCCTCGATGAACAGCTCCATCGTCTCGTTTAGGTGCTGGATACCTTTGGTCTGGTCGAGCAGGATGTTCGTCCCGTGGATATGCTCGACGACCTGGGAGTCGTCTTTGTCCATACCGGCTTCCTGGAGCGCTTCACGGCGCTCGAGTTCGGGCATGTCCATCGACGCTTCGCCCATCCGGATCGTCTCGACGATCTCTTCGCCGAGTGGCTCGACGGAGATGTAGAAGCGGTTGTGACGGTTTGGCGAGATACCCTCGACCTCGTCGCTTACACGGTCGATCGCTTCGCGGTAGACGACGATCGGCTCACCGGTGTTGACCGGAATGCCCTGGTTCTTCTCGATACGCTGGGTGATGACCTCGAGGTGAAGCTCACCCTGTCCGGAGATCAGGTGCTCGCCGGTGTCCTCGTTGATCGTAATCTGGATCGTAGGGTCCTCTTTCGAGACCTGACGAAGCGTTTCGATGAGCTTGGGGAGGTCGTCCATCGTCTGAGCCTCCACGCTTTTCGTAATGACCGGCTCCGAGATGTGCTCGATCGACTCGAACGGCGTCATCTCGACGCTCGAGACGGTCGAGCCGGCGATGGCGTCGCGCAGGCCAGTGACGGCTGCGATGTTTCCTGCGGGAACGTGGTCGACTTCCTCGCGTTCGCCACCCATGTAGATCCCGACGGACTGGACGCGGTTTTTGCCGGCGGTGCCCGAAACGTACAGTTCCTGGCCCTTCTCGAGCGAACCCGAGAAGACACGACCGGAGGCGACTTCGCCCGCGTGGGGGTCCATCGCGATGTCGGTGACCATGAAGACGACGTCGCCGTCCTCGTCGACGAGACGCATCCCTTCGGCGAGGTCGGATTCGGCGTCACCACGCCAGATGCGTGGGACACGGCGGGGCTGTGCGTCGACAGGGTTCGGGAAGTGCTCACAGACCATGTCGAGGACGACGTCCGACAGGGGCGTCCGCTCGTGGAGTTCCTGACGGTTGTCGTTGCGCTCGAGTTCCATGATCTCGCCGAAGTCCATGCCGGTGCGCTGCATCGACGGCATCGAAACGCCCCACTTGTAGAGGGCGGACCCGAAGCCGACGGTTCCGTCTTCGACGGAGACCGTCCAGTCGTCGATGTCATCCATGTCCTCGGTCATGCCACGAATGAGTTCGTTGACGTCGTGGATGACGGCGAGGAGTCGCTCCTGCATCTCTTCAGGTCCTTCCTGAAGCTCGGAGATCAGGCGGTCGACTTTGTTGATGAACAGCGTTGGCTTGACACCTTCGCGCAGTGCCTGTCGCAGCACCGTCTCCGTCTGGGGCATGGCCCCTTCGACGGCGTCGACGACGACGAGTGCGCCGTCTACAGCACGCATCGCACGCGTGACGTCGCCACCGAAGTCGACGTGGCCCGGCGTGTCGATGAGGTTGATGAGATGGTTGGTGTCCTCGTACTCGTGGGTCATCGAAACGTTTGCCGCGTCGATGGTGATCCCACGTTCCTGCTCGTCTTCTTCCGTGTCCATCGCGAGTTGCTCTCCGGCGGTCTCGTCGGAGATCATGCCGGCACCAGCGAGGAGGTTGTCAGAAAGGGTTGTTTTACCGTGGTCGACGTGAGCGGCGATGGCGATGTTCCGGATGTGTTCCGGTTCGTCCATCAGCCGTTCACACTCTTGGACGATCTTCTTGCGTCGGCCCATATACACCCAGTTACCGCCAGCGGGGTCAAAAGGGTAGTGTTTCGTCGCCGCCGGAATACGTCGGATATCCCGGTTTTTACGCCTGAATCTCCAACTTACGTGAGTGAATGCCACGCAACTGTCCCCGATGATCGATGACGCGAGTCACACCCAGCGAACACGGGCGTAACAGACATACACTCTCGAGACTTGGTACTGATACGCATGGATCTTCGAATACAGGGTCCCGGCCCCACGACGCCGTTTCTCAGCGCTCGAGACCTCTTTGAGACCGAACACGAACTGTCGTTGCCCGTCTACGTCCAGTTTCGAGACGATCCGGACGAGCGGACCTGGGCCGGCCACTACGACGACCGGCACGTGTTGAATATGTCGAGACAGGCAGCCTCGAGTGCGATGGCCCGTGAACTCGTTCTCCACGAGCTTGCCCACATGGCCAGACACGAACAGGAACATCCCTCACACATTCAGTCGACCGAAGAAGTCCTCTATCTCGCACTGGCTGGCAAACGCGTCGAACGGCGCAAGCTCTCTCACTGCTACCAGATCGCAAATCATATGAAAGACATCTACGCCGACGACATCACGCTCGCCGTCGGCCCGGGTCAGAAACTCCTCTCCTTTCTCGAGTCCAGCCTCGCGATGGCACTCGCCGATCGGCCCGACCCCCCCTCTCGACCGGGCCTCGAGCGCCTCTCTGCGAGCGCAGACCCAGATATTACGGCAGTGAACGCGGCGTTCGCGCTGGCGTTGGCCGAGCGTCACGACCTTGTCGACGACGACCACCGGCTGTACGACCTCGCGCACGTAGCCGCGATGGACGCCCCTCACGTGGATTTTGCGGGCTTCAAACAGCGATTCCGAGAACTCGCACGCGATCCTGACGCCAGTCTGTACCGCCAACTGCTGGTCGATGCGACTCGCGCGTACGTCGGTGGTGAGGGGCTGGCTGCGGAGTGACGGGACGGCAGCGTTCGACCACCGACTACGTGCCATCAGACCCGGTCACAGACTCGCTTCGGCCCGAACACTTAATGTTTGATGGATCCATGTCTGAAACATATATTGATGCTTTCGCGCAATGATCTGGAGGGCGAGTCGAACGAGGAGCGGTTCTCCGACGGACTCACCCAACTGAAGCGACAGGGTGCCAGTGTCCTCGTCGTCGGCTCCGTCCAACCAGCTCAGCGTCGAAACCTCTGTCGTCGATTACTTGGGCGGACGACAGTCACACCACGTCGGCGTGTCCTGGTCTCGACGACCGGACAGAGCCATGATGTCTCCGAGCTACTCGGCAGCGACTCCTGTACCGAAACAGCACATACGCTCGTTCGCTACGCGACACAGGCTCGTGGCGCTGTCGCGAGTGATGGCGACTCGAGCACTATGGAACCGATCGCGCCCTCGATCGATGACTCGCCGGTTACGACCACCACACTCTCCGAGCTTGGAATCGCCATCTCGAGTGCGATCGAAACGTTCGAACTCGAGTCGAACGGGCTTGCACCCGCAGAACTCCGTGTCGGCGTCGAATCGCTGGTTCCCTTGCTCGATGAGTACGGCACCGAACGGGTCTTCAAATTCCTCCACCTGACCAACGGCCGGGTTCGGACTGCCGACGGGATGGTCCACTACCATCTCCCTATGGACCGTGATTCGGATACCGCATCGGTACTGGCACCGCTGTTCGACATCATCATCGAGCTTCGAGAGCAACACGGCGTCCCACAGGAACGCTGGTCGATCGACGATGGCGAGTTACACTCTGGTTGGGTTTCGGTCAGCCAGTCGTAGTCATCGATTGCAGACACGAGCGACGACCTGCGCTCTGTCCCCCGATCACACCGCTGCTCTCTCCACGCTATGAACCCAACTTTCGAGCCAACGAACGACGGACTGGTGATCATCGATCCGATCGAACGCCATCGGTATCAACTCACGACACACGAACCGGTCTCGCTCGAGTCGGTGGAGATGGATCAGGTACAGTATCCCGTGGATGCTGCCGTTAGAACGACGACGACGATGCTCACACTGCCGACGAGCAACACCGTCTACGTCCGTGACCGCGACGGATCGATGGTTGCAGAAGTCCGACCGACAGAGCAAGTGTCACTGTCGCGCGATCAGTATCTCCTCGACCTGTCCGGCCCGTTGAAGGTGTATGCGCATCTCGAAAGTTCGATCCAGATTTACTCAGACACCGACCGAACGTACATCGCTCTCGATGACGCAACAGACGTCCGTCTCGGTGCCCGCTCCTATCACCGGCGTCCAGCAGGAACGGTGACGACGACCGCGGACCCGACGGATATGATGCGGGCGATTTCGGCGTTCGGTTCGGCGCTGAAGACGACAACGCCTGAACGGTCGTACCCGACGCTCCGTGGACACCCGCCGAAAATAGAACTCGGAGACAAGTTACACGTTCCGCCGAGATTTGCAACTCCGGAGACCGGCGTCCGGATCGAGATTCCGAAAACAACCCGTCATGTGTTCGTCGTTGCCCCGCTTGCGTACTACCTCGGGGCGGAGGTCGTTCCCGGACCCACACCGAAACTCGTCACTGAGCGTGGCTTTACCTATGCTCTCGGTGACGAACCCGATTTCGCAGCGACTGTCGAACGAGTACTCAAACACGTCTTCTTTCTCGACTGTATCGTCCGCACCGAGGGAACGACTCCACTGCCCCTCCACGAACGAGATGCGATCGAACCGGATCTCACGTTCGATATCGAGCGTGTGTACGATCAGTCCCTGTCCGCGCAGCTCGAAACGTATCTCACCGACGTCCCGTTCGAGACCGTCACCCGACACCTCCCCGAGTGGTCGCTCGAGACGCGGCTCCAGCCGGTGCCGGAACGCGTCGAGTTTCTCCCGTTCGTTGCCAACAGCCTCTCGAGCGTTCGTGTTCAAGACGGGACACAGCCACAAACGGAAACACAGCAAACGGTCTCGACACAGGCGATCGAGGCCTTCGTCCGAGGGGATCTCACTCGGAGTAAGCGTTCAGTCCGCAGTTCCGAACTGGCGTCGAGTTCGGACGAAACCACGTCAGTACCAACGGTCGAACAACGCTGGAACAGCAGCGGGACAACACAGATTACGAGCAACGCTCCGCTGTCAGCGTTTCACAACAGTATCGGCCGGCAACCAAAGGCGGACCCGATCGAAATCGAGGTCGTCTGTAACGACGCCACAATGCGTGCCGAACTCGAGACGGTAGACGGCGTCTACGGAACTCGCGAGGAACTCCCGTTCGACGTGACGGTCCATTACGAACTCTCAGCAGCCGAACTCGAGGCCGTCCTCGAGACCGACACTGATTTCCTCCACTTCATTGGCCATATCGATGACGGCGGAATGCGATGTTCGGATGGCACGGTAGATGCATCGTTGCTCGAGACGTCCGGTGCGAAAGCGTTCCTATTGAACGGCTGCCAATCACACGATCAAGGACTCCAACTCATCGAAGCGGGCAGTATTGGTGGTATCGTAACGCACGACGATGTCGTCAACAGTGGGGCAATACGTGTCGGGAACACGATCGCACGATTGTTGAACCGAGGCTATCCGCTGTACGCGGCGGTGGAGATTGCCCGAAAGAAGAGCGTGGTTGGTCAACAATACCATATTGTCGGCGATGGAATGATCGCGATTGCACAACCAAAAAAAGGATTCCCCAATATCTGTTTTGTTTCTAGTGACAAGCACTGTCTGAATCTCCAAATGGAGTCATACATAACCACTGAAATTGGGATTGGTGCAGTGTTCACCCCCCAGCTCGAGGTAGCAGAATCATATTACATAACGCCAACAAAGACTAACAAGCTCACCACAACAAAGCATCAACTACAGAGCTTTATTGGCTTAGATACGTTTCCGATAATCCTTGACGATCGTGTGGTTTGGAGCAACGAGGTCGCTATCGATAAACTCTAGCTGTTACGGTCCCAAGAAGCCAGTGTTGTTTGCTGCAACAGTTCCTGCCTGAGATAGCACCAGCAGGATCGTAAACAGCGCGCCGATCATTCGTGGGTGATTCTTGAGGTACTGGGTTAGGTCATCCATGGTACATTGAATACATACTGTCGCGATAATATAAATTTATTTTAATATACCATATAAATAGATAGTAGCGTTATGTGTGTAAGAAGTTGTTTGAAACGTAGAGAAGCCACTACCTCCCCGTGAACAGGTGATAGAGGCCCTCGAACGTATATTTTGTCCCGACCCACTACTCGTCGAGCAACTGTCGGAGTGACTGATCGAACTCATCAACCGAGAGTTCGTCACGGATCTCGGCTGCTCGTTTCCGGGACTCATAGAGGTTGCAGACGATCGATTGATACCGATCGGCGGCATCGATATCGGACTGAAGTTCACTCTCAAGGAGTGCGCGCTCGGTCGAGAGCCTGAAAAATTCGTTCATTGCCTCCTCGTAGGCACCCTGCAAGAGCAGCCGTTCGATCGTCACGCACAATCTCTCGTCCGAGTGCGGTCCGACGAGGAGTTCGTTAGCACCACGATCAACAGGGTCGTCGGTGGGTACGTCCTCTGAAAGGACGAGAATCTGCGTCTCCGGAGCGCTCTGTTGAAACGCATCGAGTACACCGCGCGCGTCGGGCGTCTCGAGTCCCCAGTCGAGAACGAGCAGATCGTACCCAGCACCGATCTGCTCGAGAATAGATTGGTCAAAATCGGCCCTGTGAACATCGATAGCGACTCGAGACCGGCTAGTCTCCATCTCAGTCAAAGACACCGTGGGATGGACGACGAAGAGTTGGAATGGAGAGTCCTGCAACACAGCTCGTACTACTATCCTCTGGTAGATACTATTAAATGTGGCCGGGAGCGGTCAGAACATTACAACGCATACACATATATCGTGGGGCAGACGAACGACGTTCCCGATCGGCCACAACGTATATTTTTCTCTATACAGAAATATTTTATAAGACCGAGCGGCGACAACCACGGATATTTTATTATCACACTTTATTTAATGAAACCAAAATTCAAGTCGACTTCAAGCGGATTACTGATTGTTGATCCGATCGAGCGCAAGCAGTACCGATTCAAAACCGATACACCAGTCACACCGACGCCAGTTGTTCCCGATCAACTACCGTACCCGATGGACACAACTGTGGAGATTCAGACTGACGGTTTCAGGGTATTAAGTGACAATAGTATATGTATTCGGAACTCGAACGGAACCCTCATCACCGAACTCCAGGCAGACGAGAAGGTGAACCTTCCAAAATCAGAGTATATTCTTGACTTCTCTGGACCACTAAAAGTGTATGTCGTCGTCGAAAGTACAGTCCATGTCCACGAAGGCATTGGGGAGGCACGGATTTCGTTTGGTGAACCGACCTCAGCAGTGATAAGTGCGCGATCGTATCACACATCACCGGCGGCAACGATCACAACGACGACAGAACCAAACGATGTGATGCGCGCAGTCTCGATGTTCGGGTCCGCACTGAAAACGACAACGCCCGAGCGATCGTACCCGACGCTTCGTGGCCATCCTCCAGCTATCGAACTGGGTACTGATGTTGAAATCCCCGATGAGCTTTCACGACCACAGACGGGTGTTCAAATCGAAATCCCACCAACGCTCCAGCATACGTTCGTTGTCGCACCGCTTGCGTACTATCTCGCAGCCGAGGTCGTTCCGGGATCGACGCCGCAACTCGTTACGGAGACGGGGTACGTCCATCCACTCGAGGGAGAACACGGGTTTGAACGGACGGTCAAGCAGGTGTTCAAGCAAATCTTCTTGCTCGATTGTATCGTTCGAACGGAAGGAGAGACACCACTGCCACTGTATGAGCGGGAAGCGATCGAGCCTGTTCTCGAGTTGGACATCGAAGAGATATATGAACGACCGATAGCCGAACAGCTCGAGGCCTATCTGGCGGTTCCGTTTGAGATGATACAGGCATATCTCCCCAAATGGCAGTTTGAAGTTCATCTCGATCCATTTGCAACAGACTCTCTCGAGTTACTGCCGTTTCTTATGGACCATCTCCCAACAATCAAAATAGATACTGCTGCAAGCAAGCCGGCTCGAACAGCTTCGACGACGTCTGTTTCAGTATCCCCGCTACTCCGGCAGTCCTGGGAAGATGGACGAACTGAGATAACAGGGACAGGAATGCTATCAGCGTTCCAAAATAATATCTCCCAGTCGCCGCGAGACGGACCACTTGAGATCGAAGTGATCTGTAACGACTCGGAAATGAGTAAAGAACTAGTATCGGTCCATTGTGCATACCGGAATCGGAATGATTTGCCGCTTGATGTTACTGTTCATTACGACCTTACGACGGATGAACTCGAGAAGGTCTTTTCTCGAGAAAGCGACTTCGTTCATTATATCGGCCATATCGATACCGACGGGTTTCGGTGTTCGGATGGTACGATCAGCGCAGCACAGATCGAAACGGTTGGCACAAAAGCGTTCATTCTGAACGCGTGTCGATCTTATGAACAGGGGTTACATCTCATTGAAGCAGGAGCGATTGGCGGGATTGTCACATTCCGTGAGATAGAAAACAGTGTCGCAGTCAATGCAGGACGTACAATTGCCCGTCTCTTGAATTTTGGACTGCCACTCTACGGGGCATTACACATCCTCCAAAAGATCGGAGATGGTGAGCAACAGTACCATATCGTTGGTGATGGGTCGCTAACAGTCGTTCAGACAAGCCAAGGATCGCCGATAGCAGGTACAATCACTCAGGCAGAGGACGGAAACGACATGATTGTTGATTCATATCTATCACCATCCAAAGATCGGGGTAGTGTGTATAACTTGACTACAAATATGGCTGAATCATATCGCCTAGTGTTTGGTAAAGTGAGTTTACAGTCAGAGTCAACAGCCGACCTCGTGGAACTCCTCAATACGGAGCCGTTCCCCGTGTTATTCGACGGAGAACTCCGCTGGAGCACCGACATCAAAACGCACGAGCTGTAGGCCCACTGCTCGAGAGGCCGGCACTGCCGCTCTCGAGTCGCGAAAAACGAAAGAAAACCGGGAGCTTAGCGTGCGGCTGCCGCGACGCGCTCTTTCTCTTCTTTCTGACTGACCGCGTAGGTCTGGACGTCGTAGTTGGCCGCGCCAGTAAGCTGGCTGGCGATGGCCTCTGCGACGGGCGTCGGGGTCTTGAACGAGTCGTTGTAGACGCCTTCAGCGAGGAACTTCAGGGCCTGGTCGACACGACGCTGTGGTGCGACGTCGACGGCCTTGGGGACCGAGATGCCACCGTATTTGAGGCGGACGGTCTCCTCGCGTGGGGCTGCGTTCTCGACGGCGGTGACGAGCACCTGAATCGGGTTCTCGTCGGTGCGCTCGTGGATGAGTTCGAACGCATCACGCACGTGGTTGAGCGTCTGCTGTTTCTTGCCCGTGTTCTCTTCGGTCTGCATCAAGCGGTTGATAAAGCGCTCGACGATCGAGATCTGGGACTTCTTGAACTGCTTGCTGGCGTGGCGACCGGCGGTGTGGGCGACCGGCGTCACCGTGATGTAGCGTTCGGTGGATGGGTCGTTGTACGCGATTTCGTCGATTTCCCACGTGCCGAACAGCTTCGCGCCGACGTCTGCGCCACCTGCGGGGGCGTCTGGGTCGGGTTGGTCTTCTGCAGCCATGATTATCGCACCGGTTTCTCTGCGTTGCCGCGAACCAGTTCTTTCAGCGCAACACCGTTGACCTTGTCAACCTTGTAGTTGACACCGGAGAGGTCACCCATCGCACGACCCTTTGCCCCACCGATACCAGCGATGGTGACTTCGTCGTGTTCGTCGATGAAGCTGATTGCGCCGTCACCGGGACAGAACGCGGTGACCTGTTTGCCGTTTTTGATCAGCTGGACTCGGACACACTTTCGGATTGCCGAGTTGGGCTGTTTTGCTTCGATGCCGACCTTCTCCAGTACAATCCCTCGAGCCTGCGGAGCACCCTCGAGTGGGTCGGACTTCTCGCGAAGTCCACGGGCGCGGCGCGCGTAGTCAGAGTCGGACCACCGCTGGTTCTGGCGGTCCTTCTTGAGCTTGCGCGCGGCATACTTGCCGTTTGCCATAGTATCCATCGCTATCCGACGAAGGCACTTAAGCATCCCTGTTTCGAGTCGCCATTACGCCACGAGAGTCCTCGAGGGACCCCGCTCGCCGAATCTGAGCGCGTTTCGTGACCCGAGTTACGGATGGAGAACGGCCTAGCGCGTCTCGGCGGGCGCGAGGAAGCCGAACTGCTCGGCTGCCATTGCGATCGCTAAAACGTGAACGCGATCCGGAAAAGCCCCGTCGCGAGTAAATCGACCGCAGGTGATCAGATCAACTGCACGTCGTCGATGCCGAAGTGGCGATCGGCGAGGGTTCGTGCAGCCTCGATCGTGCGGCCGTTCGTTCCGATCGCGACACCACGATCGGAGTCGGCAACTTCGACGTAGGCGACGGTATCGTCGTTTTCGCTGATCGTGACGTTGTATACCGCCGCCGGGGCGAGTGTGTTCGCGACGAACGTCTCGGAATCGTCAGCGTCTTCGACGAGCCTGACGGGAAGCCCGACGCGCTCTTCGTACTGGCGAACGGTTCGTCCGTTTGGACCGATCGCCCTGCTCATTTGTCCACTCGAGACGACCACGAGGAGTCGTTTGCCCTCGGTGTCGCCGTCGGTCGGCTCGGTAACGAGACAGTCAGTGCCGTCGACGCCAGTTACGTCCTCGAACGCGGCGAGATACTGGCGGGCGTCGTCGTCGAGGGTAACACCCATCGATCAGTCGGCCTGACTGCTGCCGGAGCCGGAACTCGTCGACCCCATCCGGAGGTCGACGTCACCGGTACCGAGCTTGATCGGTTTCCCGACGATGACGTTCTCCGTCACGCCGTCTAAGTCGTCGACTTCGCCGTGGATTGCAGCGTTGAGCAGGTGGTTGACAGTCACTTCGAACGCCGCCCGGGCCAGCACCGACTCCTTCGATCCGGAGATGCCGTGACGACCGATCGACTCGATCTCGCCACGGTTGGTCATCATGTCGGCGACCAACATCAGGTGGCGAACGTTGACGTCGTCAAGTCCCTGCTCGGCCAGCGTGTTGTTCGTTTCCTCGATGATCGCCTCGCGAGCGGCCTCGATACCGAGGTTGCGGTGGATCTCGTGGATGTTATTACACGTCGTGCGCGAGGCGTCGACACCCTCGATCTCGAGGGCGTCACCGAAGGCCGACCCTTCGGTGTAGAGGACGAACTCCTCGCCGTCCTCGAGTTCTTCGCGGCGGATGACAACGCGGGAGATATCCTCGATCCCTTTGAATGTGATGTCTCGCAGCTCTTCGACGAGCTGGAGCAGATCGCGGTAGGACGGCTCCTCGGGGCCGAACTGGATCTCGGTTCCCTGCTGGATCGTGCTCACGCCGAGGTTGTCCTCGATGATCGAGGCGACCTCTTCGGGCGTGATCATGCGCTCTTTGAGGGTGTCCTCGTTGAGCGAGATCTGGACGCGCATGTCCGCGACGTTGGTCGAAACGTCACCCAACGCGAGGATCTTCGTCGCCTCGAGGTTCCAGACGACCTCGTGGGCACGTTCGCGCTCGGTGGCGTACTCGTCTTCGAGATAGACGGTCATCATCGGCGTATCCGGGGTCTTCCGGGCGTCGACGAGTTCGATCAGTCGTGGCAGCCCCTGAGTCACGTCGATCTCTGCGACACCGGCGTAGTGGAACGTGTTCATCGTCAGCTGCGTTCCGGGTTCGCCGATCGACTGGGCGGAGACGGTGCCGACGGGGTCGAGCGGATCGACCCGCGTGTCGAGATAGCGCGCTTCGACGGCCTTTGCGATGGCGTCTGCGTCCTCGATTGAGATGTCGTCCCTGGCCTCGAGTGTCTCGTAGACGTTGTTCTTGAGGCGACGGGGGAGATCGGTGTCCTCGACGACAGCGATCATGTCGTCGGTGACGTCGTAGCTAACCTCAGTCATCGGAGGTCACCTCCGTTGAGTCGACAACTCGACTATCCGCATGCTCGGAGAGGTTCGTCGGTGCCGGCTTTCTGGTGACGAACGCTTCTCGTGCCTCCTCGGAGTCGAACTCGGACTCGAGCACTCGGTCGGCGATCGAATCGACGTCGATGTCGTTGTCGTCGCCGGACGAGACCAGGACTGGCGACGTGCCGTCCTCGCCGAACTCGAACTGGACGATCGTATCCGAGGTGTCCCGGACGGTGCCGTCGTACTGGGTCTCGAGTTCCGAGAGGGCGTTGATCAGCCGGCGCTGGAGATACCCGGACTTGGAGGTTCGGACTGCAGTGTCGACCAGTCCTTCGCGGCCACCCATCGCGTGGAAGAAGAACTCCCGTGGGGTCAGCCCGCTCGTATAGGAGTTCTCGACGAAGCCGTGGGCCTCCGCCGAGAGATCGTTCGGCTCGTAGTGGCTGAGGGTTCGGTCCTCGTAGCCACGGTTGATTCGCTCGCCTCGAACTGCCTGCTGGCCGACCGCACCGGCCATCTGGGTCAGGTTGAGCATCGACCCACGCGCACCGGAGTTTGCCATGACGACGGCGGGGTTGTCGTCTTCGAAGTGCTCGTCGGCGATGTTCCCGGCGTTGTCACGCGCACGCGAGAGTGTCTGCATGATCTTCATCTCGAGGGTCTCGTCGAGTGTTCGACCCGGCAGGGACTCGAGTTCGCCCCGTTCGTAGGCTTCGATGAGTTCCTCGACGCGGTCGTTGGCGTCGTCGATCGTCTCGTCGATGCGAGCCTGTGCCTCGCCGGGGATGGTCTCGTCGTCGATCCCGATCGAGAACCCGAAGTGCATGATCGCACGCATCGCCAGCGTCGAAATCTCGTTGACGAAGATCCGGGCGCGCGTGTTGCCGTAGACTTTCGTGATCGTGTCGACGATTTCGCCACCGAACTCGCCAACCTCGTCTTCGGCAATGGTGCCCTCGAGGAGCTGTCCGTCCTCGATGATGACGTCTTCGCCGATCGTCCCGGTGAACTCGAGGTTGAGGTCGTTGGGCAGCAGTTCGGAGAAGACGTCGTAACCGGTCCAGAACGGCTTGCCTTCGTCGTCGATTCCGCTTGGCTCGGGCAGCTCGTCGATCCGCGTCGCACGGAGCAAGTCGAGTGCCTGCGTTTCGTTGAATCGTGGATTGTCGTGGGTGAGCAGGTACGTCCCACTGATGTGGTCCTGAATGGCCCCGATGATGTTCTCACCGAATCGGGGTGAGAGCATCTGTTCTTGGACACGCATGAGCACGCGCGCCTCGGCGCGGGCCTCCTCGTTCTGGAGGGCGTGCATGTTCATCTCGTCGCCGTCGAAGTCGGCGTTGTACGGCGGACAGACGACGGTGTTGAGTCGGAACGTCTTGTACGGCATGACCACGACCTCGTGGGCCATGATCGACATCCGGTGGAGCGATGGCTGCCGGTTGAAGATGATGATGTCGCCGTCGATGAGATGACGGTTGACCTCCCAGCCGGCCTCGACTTTCTCGGCGAGCTGTTCGCAGTTCTTCTCGGTGACTTTGAGTCGTCGCCCGTCCGGTCGGCGAACGTAGTTCGCACCGGGGTGGCCTTCCGGCCCGTTCGAGACGAACCGTCGAGCCTCCTCGAGGTTGCGCTCGGTGACGTTCATCGTCTGAGTCATCTCCTTGGCGACCCGATCCGGGACACCGACCTCGTTCAGGCTCAGCGTCGGGTCCGGCGAGATGACGGTTCGGTCGGAGAAGTTGACACGTTTCCCGGACAGCGAGCCACGGAAGCGACCTTCTTTCCCTTTGAGTCGCTGGGAGAGGGTTTTGAGCGGCCGCCCCGAGCGGTGACGAGCGGGTGGCGTTCCCGAAATCTCGTTGTCCATGAAGGTGGTGACGTGGTACTGGAGCAGCTCCCAGAGGTCCTCGATGATCAGCTGTGGGGCACCGGCCTCACGGTTCTCCATGAACCGCTGGTTGATCCGGATGATGTCCACGAGTTTGTGGGTCAGGTCGTCTTCGGAGCGCTGGCCGTTGTCGAGCGTGATCGACGGCCGTGCCGTTACGGGCGGCACCGGCAGCACCGTCAGGATCATCCACTCCGGTCGGGAGCGTTCGGGGTTGATCCCGAGGACTTCGATGTCCTCGTCGGGGATGGCTTCGAACCAGTCCCGGATGTCGGAGGGCATCAGCTTGTTCGTGTCCTCTTCCGTGAGGTCGATGTCAAGCGCCTTCTCGATGGACTTGCGCTGACTCTCGCGTGGACGGAACGATCCCGAGAGAATCTCGTTGATCCGAGTGAGGTCGATCTCGGTCTCCTCGGCGAGTTCGTCCGGCGCCATCCGTTCACCATCCTCACCACCCTGCATCGCCGCCGCGATGCGCTGGGAGTACTCGCTGGTGAGTACCTGCTGGACCTCGTAATACGTCGTCGGCTTCTCGTGGTCGATGTCGTACTGGATCTCGCCACAGTGTGGACAGCGATCCTTCTTGCGAGCCTGTCGAATCGCAGCTTTGGTTACGTCGTTCAGATCGCGGCTCAGTTTTCGCGATTCTTCGATGTCTGCACGGAACTCGTCGCGTTCGTCCTCCGTCAACAGGAGTTTCGAACACTCACGGCACGTGCCACGAAGCAGGCGTCGAATGAGCTTCGTAAAGCCGACGTGAATCACGGGCGCAGCGAGTTCGATGTGGCCGAAGTGGCCGTTACACGAACCCGAATGTTGGCCACAGGTCTTACACTCGAGGCCGGGGTCGATCACGCCGAGTCGGGGGTCCATCAGTCCCATGTCGATGGGGAACCCGTCGTCGTCGTAGGTGTCGGCGGTGATGATCTTCGTCGCGCTCATCTCCCGGTACTCTTCGGGCTCCATGAGCCCGAAGTTGATCGCTCCGATGTCTTTTGGTGTGCTGTGTTGCATGGTTTAGACGGCGTCTGCCAGTTCGAGTCGTGGTGCGATACCCAGCGCCTTCATCTCGTCTAAGAGGAGTTTGAAGGCGTAGCTCATCTCGATCTCGTGGATATCGGTCTCCTCGTCACAGTTCGGGCAGTAGACACGCCGCTGTTCGACGTTTTCGACCGCGCTCATCCCACACTGCCCACAGACGTGGATGAACTCACGGTCGGACTCGTCTAGCAGTCGTTCTTTCAGCGTCATCGCGGCCCCGTGGCCGATGAACACGTCCCGTTCCATCTCCCCGATACGAAGCCCACCTTCGCGAGCACGACCCTCCGTCGGCTGGCGGGTCAGCACCTGCACTGGCCCGCGCGAACGGGCGTGTAGTTTGTTCGAGACCATGTGGTAGAGCTTCTGGTAGAAAATGATCCCAACGAAGATCTCGGCCTCGATCTTCTCGCCGGTGACGCCGGAGTACATGACCTCCTTGCCCGCGGAGTTGAAGCCAGCGTCCTCGAGTCCCTCTCGAAGCTCGGATTCGTCTTCGCCGAGGAACGGCGTGCCGTCGACACGACGGCCTTCCATCGCACCGAGTTTGCCGCCGATCATCTCGAGGATGTGCCCGACGGTCATCCGCGACGGCAGCGCGTGCGGGTTGAGGACGAGGTCGGGAACGACGCCGTCCTGTGTGAACGGCATGTCTTCTTGTGGGGCAAGGTGGCCGACAACTCCCTTCTGGCCGTGGCGACTCGCGAACTTGTCCCCGAGTTCGGGGATTCGTTCGTCACGCACCGAGACCTTCGAGAGCTTCGAGCCGTCTTCGCCTTCCATCAGCGTGACGGTGTCGACGACACCGGATTCGCCAGAGCGCATCGTCACCGACGTCTCGCGGCGTTTCTGTGGCGAGAGACCACCCATATCGTCGGGTTCCTCCAAGAAGCGTGGCGGGGAGGTCTTCCCGAGCAACACCGAGTTCTCGTCGACTCTGGTCTCGGGGTTGACGAGGCCGTCGTCGTCCAAGTGTGTGTACGCTTCCTCACCGCGTGCGCCACGAACGTCCTGACTTGGGATTTCGAAGCGGTCTTCCTGTCCACCGGGGTAGCGTCGCTCCTCGCCCTCGTAGGTCCGGAAGAAATGCGAGCGAGCGAGTGCACGCTCGACGCTGGCTTTGTTCATGACCAGCGCGTCCTCGATGTTGAACCCTTCATAGCTCATCACGGCGACGACGAAGTTCTGTGCGGCAGGCCGCTCGTCGAAGCCGATCTGTTCGGTCGTCTGCGTCTTGACCATCGAGAGCTGCGGGTAGTGCAGCAGGTGCTGGCGCGTGTCCGGCCGGATTCGGTAGTTCGCACTCGGGAGTCCGAGCGACTGTTTGACCATCCCTGCACCCATCGTAATACGCGGGCTGGCGTTGTGTTCTGGGTACGGAATCATCCCCGCACCGATCCCGAAGATCAGCTGTGGGTCGATCTCGAGGTGAGTGTGTTTCTCATTGAGATCGTCCTCGTCGACGGCGACGTAGATGTCCTCTTCTTCCTCGGCGTCGATGAACTCGATGTAGCCGTGGTCGACGAGGTCCTCGAACTCGAGGTCGCCCTGTTCGAGCGCGTCGATCTCCTGATCGGTGATCCGGGGCTCGCCGTCTTCGACGACCAGCAGTGGGCGTCGTGCACGCCCGGCGTCGGCGTTGACGATCACTTCGCGGGTGCGCTCTTTGACCGAGACGTTGACCATCTCGCTGACGTCGCCGATTCGTCGCGCTTCGCGGATCTGTTCTGCGAGTTCGTGCGGGTCAGGGTGTGTCCCGACCAGTGACCCGTTGACGTAGACCTTGGCTTCTCGTTGTTGGCTGCTCATTGTATTAGTCGTCTGCCGTCGATGTCGATCGTTCGATGCCCTCGAGGCCCGGAATGCCCTCGACGCCCATCGATGCCAGTTCGCGTTTGAGTTCCTGTTCGTCCTCGACGTTCTGGGAAAGCTCCATCGCCTGTGCGAAGTTCTTCACCAGCCCACAGTTTGGCCCTTCAGGCGTCTCGGAGGGACAGATACGACCCCACTGGGTCGCGTGTAAGTCCCGTGCCTCGAAGTGGGGCTGACTGCGCGAGAGCGGACTGCGCAGTCGGCGAAGGTGAGAGAGAACCCCCATGAAGTCCGTCCGATCGACCAACTGGCTCACGCCGGAACGGCCACCGACCCAGTTCCCCGTCGCGATCGGATGCTCGAGGCGTTCGGTAAGCACGTCCGAGCGCACGACCGTCGACACCGAGAGGTTACGGTTTCGCATGTTCGCGCGCTCGAGTTGGTATTTCACGTCCCGTGCCAGCTTGTTCAGCGCGGTCCGGAACAGGTCTTTCATCAGGTCGCCGCTGACCTTGAGGCGTTTGTTGGCGTAGTGGTCCTTGTCGTCGGATTCCCGTCGGTTGAGCGCGAGTTCGAAACAGGCCTCGGCCATCCGACAGAGGTAGTGGGCCTTGTTGATCCGGACGTCTTCTTCCTCGACGCCGTCCTCGTGGAGATGCGGCAGGAGATACCGGTCGATGACGTAGTTCGCGCGTTTGAGCTGGTAGTTTTTCCCCTGCCCCGACGCGACGCGTTTTCCGAGCGTCTCGATCGCTTCCTCTTCGGTTTGGACCTCCGCTTCCTCCAAGTTCTCGAGCATGTACTTGACGACCTCGGGGTCGTTCGAGACCTTGTGGACGATCTCCTCGTCGCTCTCGAGGCCAAGCGCACGCACGAGCGTCACGAAGTCGATCGAGCCCGACACCGAGGGGAACGAGACCTCGAGGAGGCCGTCACGGGTTCGCTCACACAGCACCAGTGCACGGTAGCCACGGCGCTGCGAGAAGGTCTTGGCGACCTGAATCTCGTCGCCGTATTTCGTGTCGTACTCGGCGAGGATCTTGTTCGGAGCGAGGTCCTCGCTGGTCATCAGGACGCGCTCGGAGCCGTTGACGATGAAGTAACCGCCGGGGTCGGCGGGGTCTTCGCCGATCTCGATCAGCTCCTCGTCGGAGAAGCCGGCGATGTTACATTTGTCCGAGCCGACCATGATCGGCATCCGACCGATCTTCGTCTCAGTCGAGTCGACGACCCGCTGGTCGCCCTCCTCGCCTTTGACGATCGACATCTCCATGAAGACGGGCGCGGAGTAGGTGATGTTTCGGAGTCGAGCCTCTTGTGGGTAGAGAAGTTCCTCCGAGCCGTCGGCCTCTCGAACACGCGGCGTCACAACTCGAACGTCGCCGAGTTCGACGTGGACCGGCTCCTCACCTTCTTTGTCTCCGATATCGGTTTCGATCGTCGCTTTCTCGTCGACGACTTCCTGCATTCCCCGGTTGAGGAAGGCGTTGAACGAGCGGTAGTGGTGTTCGGCGAGTCGTTCCTTCGAAAAGTATTCGCGCGAAATGTCGCGTCGTTTGGTTCGGTCGAGTTCTGTTGCCATTTATTCCACCACAAGTCGATAAATAATCGCCTGATCGGTCGTCCGTGAGTTTCGAACGATCTTGACGACGTCACCGGCTTCCGCGTCGTCCGGCAGTGCGGCATCTGTCCGTTTGATTTTCGGAAGGTCTGTGCGATCGATGTCGTACTCCGAGAGGACCCCCTCGAGGACGTCATCCTCGAGAACGGTGTGCTCCGGAACGAGTTCGTGTTGGCTTACGTCTACCATGTGTTGAGGTTGATGTGCGTGTGGGCTATCGGGAAAGAAGCGGCTGTCACGAGATACTACAGGCAGATACCGGCGGGACGCATTTAACGGTTACTAACTCGATCGGGAGCAAAGGCTATCCGCCCTGGCAAACCAGACCGGAGGTGCCGAGCACATTCGACAATAGCCCAGTATCAGTTAAATTCCTTATGGAGTGTGTAACTGTCTGACATAGGCGTGCTCGAGGGCCGTTCCGTGTCCCGATTCACCGTACCATACGACTCTCGATTGGAAAGCCTTAAGAAGTTCACCGGGAAAGGAAGAGTTGCAGGAAGCCCGGGTGGTGTAGTGGCCCATCATACAACCCTGTCACGGTTGTGACGCGGGTTCAAATCCCGCCTCGGGCGCTTTCTCAGAACTCAACCTTTCAAAGAGCCAGCTGGCCGTATTGTGTTTTCCGAGCATTGGAGACCACATCGCCGCCACTGAACTAACACGCTGAGAAACTCCACAGCGTCCGTACCGCCTCCGTGGCGGTAACCGATCTCACTTCGAACAGAGAACTAGAGGTGCCACTGAACGTCACTGCACACCGCATCGCACGACAGGAGCGCGGGTCGACGCGACCGTCGGAGCGGCCGCGGGTCGGAGCGAGCGACGTGAGCGAGACCCGCGGAAACGCGAACGGGGAGGAACGACCCATGAGCGAGAACCGCGAACTGGCGAGCGGGGAACGACGTGACCTGTGCGCTGTGCGATGCGTGTGTACATCGGTTCAGTTGTTACTCTACCTCGACAATCGAGTTAAATGGTAACAAACAGTATGAGTGACATTATCTCATGACTGAAATCTCGTCACAACAGCTGGCTAAACGTGTCTGTGATGGATGGTAAACAATCTTATAAATATCTATAACACAACCCTTAAGAAGTTCACCGGGAAAGGAAGAGTTGCAGGAAGCCCGGGTGGTGTAGTGGCCCATCATACAACCCTGTCACGGTTGTGACGCGGGTTCAAATCCCGCCTCGGGCGCTTTCTCAGNAAGCCCGGGTGGTGTAGTGGCCCATCATACAACCCTGTCACGGTTGTGACGCGGGTTCAAATCCCGCCTCGGGCGCTTTCTCAGAACTCAACTTCGTTAGCTTGGGTTAGTTACTTATAAACATTGAATTGAGAGGAGAATTCAACGATAAACCGCTCAACGAGTTCATAAGAACTCGTTGAGCGGCTATTTTTATCAGATGCCGCAGCAGCGTTGGTATGCGCAATTCGAAGACAGTCGGAGACGAAACCGAGTCGAGGGCACTTTCGAAACTGATCACAGACGGATACAGCGTTTCGATTCCGTTCGGCGATAACGACAGCTACGACCCCATCGTCGACGACAGTGACGAACTCTATCGAATCCAGTGTAAAACTCTGGCCCAACAAAGACGACACACTTCGATTCAATACACACTCACAGACGACAACAGACGGGTCGTACCACGAACGGACGTATCACGGGGAAATCGATGCGTTTCTCGTCTACTACCCAGCAAACGGGAACTTCTACTGGATTGCTGCTGATGCAACCGAGCAGAAGATAGAGCTCCGTTTCGAGTCCACAATAGATCATCCGTCGATAAATTGGGCCTGCGACTACGAGTTCGACGGCACTATCCCGTAATCGGTCAGATCAAAATACTAATTATTTAGTGTCGCTCTGGTTCTAACTGAAACGCGACTCTCACGAGTGTGTCTCTCCACCCGTCCACTTCGAATATGACCCCACCGATCTCAGTTCTCGTCGTCGATAACGAACCGGGATTCGCCGATCTCGTCGGCGAAATGCTCGAGCGCGAGCACGAGGCGATCGTCGCCGAATCGGCGATGGATGCCGGGGCGGCACTGTCGATCCTCGAGGAGCGCTCGATCGACTGTATCGTCAGCGATTACGAGATGCCACAGCTGACCGGTCTCGAGTTGCTCGAGCAAGTTCGGACGGACGACCCCGAACTCCCGTTTATCCTCTTTACCGGTCGAGGGTCCGAAGAACTCGCCAGTGACGCGATCGCGGCGGGTGTGACCCAGTATCTCCAAAAGGAGTCCGGCAAGAAACAGTACGCCCTGCTCGCAAACCAGATCACCAACGCTGTCTCCCAGTATCGGACCGAAACGGCGCTCCGAGAGAGCGAGCGTCGGTACGAGCGGACGTTGACCACGTTACACGAGACGACACGGGAACTGATGCGCGCAAGCACGAAAGGCGAAATCTACCGCTCGGCGGTCGAGACTGCGGGCGAAATCCTCGACGTCCCCGTCGCAACGGCGTACGCGTTCGAGCCGGTAGACGGACTGCTCGAGCACGTTGCATCGGCCACCGAGTCCGGAACGTTCGCCGATCCAGAACAACAGTTCGAACGCGAGTCGGGGCGCGTCTGGGATGTGTTCTCGGAAGGTGAAAGCGCCTACTACGAGGATGTGAGACGGGAGTCAAGTTGCCCAAAGGCAGTGACTCGAAGCGAGTTGCTCGTCCCGTTGGGGACACACGGGGTGTTGATTGCAGGGACAGTGACCGTCGACGGAATCGACGAGACGATGACGGAGCTGTTGCATATCTTGGCGGCGAACACCGAAGCAGCACTTGATCGGGCCGAGCGTGAGCAGTTGCTGCGGGAAAACGACCGCACGTTGACCCAACAGAACGAGGAGTTGACGCGGCTCAACCACACGAACGAGGTCGTCCGAGAGATCACCCACGGTGTCACACAGGCCTCGACACGGACGGAGATCGAGACGCGAGTGTGCGAACGATTGGCCGACACCGAACGCTACCGCTTCGCCTGGATCGCCTCGAGCGATACCGATCCACCCGAGCCGACCTCGTGGGCCGGCGTCGACGGGACGTTCATCGATCAGGTTTGTGAACCCGGTGTGGACGCACCAGAGCAACAGCTGATCGGAGACGCGCTCGAGGACGAACGCGTTCAGGTCGTCCGTAACGTTCTCGAGGCTGACGGCTGGAGCCATCGTCGAAAGGCGGCGTTGACCTACGGCTATCAGACGATACTCGCCGTGCCGCTGCGAGACGACGAGCGCCGGTATGGCGTGTTGCTCGTCCACGTGGCCGGGACCGATTCCATCGGCGAGCGCGAGCGAGCAGTGCTTGGCGAACTCGGCGAGACGATCGGGCACGCGATTCGGGCGGTCGAGCGCACGCGCGCGATGCTCACTGACAGTCGTCTCGAGCTCGAACTCGCGTGTCACGACTCACGGCTGTTGTTGAACCGGCTCGCCGAGCACGCCGGCGGGCCGGTGGCCATCGAGGGTGTCCTCGACCGAGATGACGAAGCCGTCGTCTTTGGGAGCGTGCCGAGAGAGACGGAACTGGCGACGGTCGAGCAGTGGGCGTCGATCGAGACGCTTTCGGTCGTCTCGGAGGGCGACAGCGAGCTGTTGGTCGAGATGAGGGTTTCCTCGGCACCGGTTTTGGAGATCCTCCGAACGTCGAATATCCAGTTGCGGACCGCAACGGCCCAGAACGGGACGTCACTGCTCGTCCTCGAGGTGCCACAGCGAGTCGAAACCCGGTCGGTACTCGAGACGTTTCGACAGCGATATCCCGAGACGGAACTGGAAGCACGACGCGAAACGACGAGCGCGCGATCGACTCGACAGCTCGATACCCACCTCGAGGAGGAACTGACCGATCGACAGCTCGAAGCGCTGCAGGCGGCGTACTACAGCGGGTTCTTCGAGTGGCCCCGAGAGAGTACTGCCGAAGAGCTCGCGGCGGTACTCGACATTTCCGCACCGACGTATCATTATCACTTGCGCGCAGCGGAGCGGAAACTCGTCACAGTGGCGCTCGATCGGAACACGGAGTGATACTGTCGGACAGCACTCGTTGAAGACATGCACACGCTGACAGCGAGTGCCAACTCAGGTGTGTAACAGCCAGACCGAGACTCGAGCCCCTGTCCGTTCCGTCGGCCGGCATTCCAGCACAGGCAGTTACTACATAATTAGAACAGTAACTCACGACACACTAATCAGTTAGAGAGTATAGTTAACCCTGCTCGACTCATACGTGCATATGGCGATCTGCGATAGCCTGTCGCCACCCCCCAATCCCCCCACCCCACTTTTGAACGGTGACCCAACAGTCCGTCTCCGCGAGCGATAGATTCGAGAGCGGATGTCCCGCCGCGGGAACGAGACGAGCCGCGTGACGGTGTCGTGGCAGTTACGACGAGCCGATCGTGGGTTCGATCACCGCGAACTGACCGAGTGCTCCCACTCGATCCAGTCCTGTTCCCAGCCACGCCGGGATTCGGCACGGCGGACCGCGTGTTCGCGGTCCTCGCGGGCCATCCGGTTTCGCTCGAGGGTGCCGGACTGTTCTCCGTCGACTAACAACGGGGCGAACGAGACGGCCTCGAACCGGGTTCGATCGCCAGTGGCCGAGATCGCCTCGAGTCGCTGGCGTTGACTGCCACGGGGGAAGACGAGTCGGCCGTCGGCAGACAGTTGCTCGAGTACCGCCCGTGGTGGCTCGACGGCTGCGGCCTCGAGCAGGATGCGGTCGAACGGCGCGTACTCGGGGAACCCCTGTGCCCCGTCGCGGCAATCGACGAGCACGCCGTCGTAGCCCGCGCGCTCGAGGTTCTGTCGCGCTTCGATGACGATCGGTCGGGAGATGTCGACGGCGTGGACGTTCGTCGCACCGACGAGTTCGGCGACGACGGCGGCGGTGTAGCCGACGCCAGCCCCAACGATCAGGACCGAATCGTCGTCCTCGAGTGCAAGCGCCTGCAGAACGCGTGCGACTGTCCGTGGCGAGAGGACACGAGTCCCGAGCACCTCGTGCTCGCGATCCGCATACGCCAGTCTCTCGTCGTCGAAAAACTCGTGGCGAGGAACATCGCGCATCGCGACGGCGACGGCCTCGTCCTGCAGGACGTCTTTGGTGGCAGACTCGAGGCCATCGACCATATCCTCTCGCAGTACCGCGGGGTCCATACGCGGAGCTATCGCCCGGGTCGTTATCAATGGCGCGCTTGCGTCACCCACGGACAAAAGCGAAAAGACGGGCTGTCGTCCGGTGTCGTTACCAGGCCGACCAGGCGCTGGTCTGCTCGTCGTAGGCGTACACCCGTTTCGTGTCTTTGGCGAAGATTGTATCCCCGGGTTCTTCGTAGCGGTCCCGGTGGTAGCCGGAGGCGTCCTTGCGCACAACGAAGGCGTCGATTTCGAACTCGTCATCGCCGAACGTCTCTGTCGCGCCGACTTCGAACTCGTAGTCGCCGGGGACGTGGACCGTGATGCTGTGACTGTCGTTTCTCGAGCCGTCCTGTGGGTGGACGGTGATGTTGACCGCGACGTTGTCGACCTCGCGGGTCCAGACGGCCTCAATTTCGTCTGCACTGGCCTTCTCGGTCCGTTTCTGCCCATCGAGTTCGAGACTCGTCACACGAACCGTCGAGAGCACTTCCTCGGTCTCGAGAATGAACTCGTCGCCGACTTCGATGGTCTCGTCTTCGGGCGTCGTCACGTTCGCTGTGAACGATTCGCCGTCTTGGGAGACGATGACATCAAGGGTAACCTCGCGCTCGCGTTCGGGCTGGATCTTGTGAACGTGACTGCACTCGCTACAGCGGACGGTTACGGTGCCGCCGCCTTCGGTCGTCGTCAGCACCTCGTGGACCGTCTCGAGGTCCGGCGAACAGGACGGACACGGCACGGGAATGCGGTCCGGAATATCAGTCATACCGTCCCCTATACGCTACGTCCGTAAAAGGCGATTGAACCTGCTATCGACGCTCACGCACTGCGTGGCAGTTCGACGGTGACGCCGTCAGCAGAGACGGTTGGCTCCCGCAGAATGCCGTCGAGGTGGATCGGCGCTTCGGTTTCGCCACCAATACCCGCGTTGTCACCGATTGCGATATGGACGGTGCCGGCGGCTTTCTCGTCTAAAAGGACCGAGCCGACGAGGTCCGTGACGGCGACGTTCGTGCCGATTCCCAACTCCGCAAGATTGTACGCCGCGTCGCCGACGTCTTCGGCCGCGCTCTCGACCGTCTCGCGGATCTCGTCGTCCGAAATGTGCGTGACCAGACCGTCTTCGACTTCGAACGTGAGTCGTTGGTCGTCCTCGAGCAACCCGTGGGGACGCATCGTGCCGTCGACGACGAACGTCCCATCGGCACTGACGGGACTGACAAACACCTCGCCCGCAGGCAGGTTCGACATCTGGCCGGCCTCGTGGACGATCCCGGTGTCGGAGAGCCACGCTCGGTCACCGATGTCGAACGTGATGTCGGTGCCGGCGGGCGTCGTCACGCGGATTTCGTCGGCGTCGGCGACCTGTTCGACGACGGCTTCGCAGTGGGCCGCGATCGACTCGTAGTCGGCGTCGAGACCGGTGGTAAAGACTTCCTCGGTGATCCCCGGCAGCGTCGCAACACGGGCTCCGGCGTCGTTGGCCTCGGTACGAGCGCGCGTGTGACTCAGGCTCTTGGTCGTCGGCGCGAGCACGACGTCGGCACCGGCCATCGCCGCCGCGACGGGGGCTGGCGGCTCGCTTCCATGGGTCTCCCCCGGCGGATAGCGGACGATCACCGCGTCGTCGGTGATCTCGCTGGCAACTGCGTACAGCGACTCACCGATCGGCTCGCGTTTGTCGTCGGTTACGATCGCACAGGACTCGGTGGCCTCGAGGGCCAGACACTGACGAATCGCCGTCTCGGACGCAGTACGAAGATCGGACATACCCGTATGTACTCGAGAGTGCCGAAAGCTGTTATCCTTGGCCGATTCGTTGTTGACTGGCGAACAGGTTCGTCGTGACGTTCGCTGTGACGGTCCCGTTCGCACGGAGACCACGAACGCTGTCAGCAGTATCGTGCAAGCGATGTGACGACGATCAGTGCGACGACTGTGCTGGCGACACCGAAGCCGGGGGTCCCATCGCTCGAGGACTGCGTTTCGAGATCGGTGTCAGTGTCGTCCAACTCGCCGATGACGGTCACCGCGTTCGATTCCGAACCGTCGACAGTTGCGTCGTTTACGGCCTCGACCGTGTACTGCTGGTCGCCGTTGCCGTCGGCGGTGAGTTCGAACACGAGCGTCTCGCGTTCGCCGGGTGCGAGCGTGAGCGACGTCGACTGTTTCGTCTCGTCGCCCAACAGCAGTGAGACGTTGTGTGTCCCCTCGAGTGCGCCCACATTCTCGATAGTCGCCGTGACGTCGGCCGTCTCATCGCCCTCGAGCGGCGACGCTGCCGCTAACGGAGCCAGCAAACAGGATGGCAATCGCGACGAGAGAAACGCCCACAAGAAGGAGTAGACGGGATGAGATGCGAGCACGCTGCCAACTGCTTTCGAGCACGGGCCAGTTGTATCGATCCTCGTGTGGATTCGGGGTAGACATGCCGCGATTTGCTCCCGTCATTCTATATAAACGTCAGCCCCATTCGGTCCGCACGAGGGGGTGGTCCACCCTCGTTTCGGCTGTAGTATTACTCAAAATCCGTGTAAAACACGCTTTCGAGTTACAATTGAGCGTGAAGCCTCGAAACGGTTATCCCCCTCGGTAGTGGATTGCCGGACATATGATCCAGGTCGCGATCAACGGCTACGGCACGATCGGGAAACGCGTCGCAGACGCCGTCCAGCAGCAGCCGGATATGGAAGTCCTCGGCGTCGCCAAGACGCGGCCGAACTTCGAAGCGGAGACGGCTATCGACAAAGGGTTCGCACTCTATGCAGCCATCGAAGAGCGCGCCGACCAGTTCGCCGAGGCCGGCCTCGAAATCGCTGGCCCCGTCGAAGACCTCATCGACGACGCGGATATCGTCGTCGACGCCACCCCGTCGGGAATCGGCGCGGAGAACAAGACTCTCTACGAGGAGTACGAGACGCCGGCGCTCTATCAGGGCGGCGAGGACGCCGATCTCGCCGACACCAGCTTCAACGCCCGCTCGAACTACGAGGACGCCACCGGCGCCGACCACGTCCGCGTCGTCTCCTGTAACACGACCGGCCTCTCTCGAGTCATCGCCCCACTCCGCGAGGCGTACGGCGTCGAGAAGGTGCGTGCAACGCTCGTTCGCCGCGGCGGCGACCCCGGCCAGACCAACCGTGGCCCAATCAACGATATTCTGCCGAATCCGGTCACGATCCCCTCCCACCACGGCCCCGACGTCGAGACCATCTTCGACGACCTCGACATCGACACCCTCGGAATGAAGGTGCCCGCGACGCTGATGCACATGCACAGCCTGAACGTCACGCTCGAGGAGGAAGTCGACGCCGACGAGGTTCGTGAACTGTTCGCTGAGGAGTCGCGGCTGTTCTTGATCCCCGAACGCATGGACATCGACGGCAGCGGCAAACTCAAAGAGTACGCGATGGACGCCGGTCGCCCGCGCGCGGACATCTGGGAGAACTGCATCTGGGAGGAGTCGATCTCGACCGTTGGATCGGACCTCTATCTGTTCCAGGGAATCCACCAGGAAAGCGACGTCGTGCCGGAGAACATCGACGCGATCCGAGCCGTACTCGGTGAAGCTGACGCCGAAGCAAGCATCGAAACGACGAACGAGACGCTCGGTATCGGCCTCTAACCGACGGCTCTCGCCGGTTTTCGTGTCTCGAGTGTCCCTACCCCAACAACTAGTGACGACAGAAAGTTTTTGCCGTGTGGCCCACTAGGGATTCGCATGCGCCGAGACGACCGCGACGAACCCTTCGACGACCTGTTTCGAGAGATCGAGCGGATGATGAACGAAATGATGAGCGGCGCCGACGGAAACGTCGATTTCCACTCCTCGAGCGACGTCGACAACGGCTTCGGAATGGACACCCACGTCGACATCCACGAGACCGATGAGGAGATCCGTGTCATCGCCGACCTCCCGGGGGTCGAGAAGGACAACATCGACCTCGAATGCGATGGGAAGACCTTGACCATCTCCGCCTCGAGTGACCACCGCGAGTACGACGAACGCGTCTCGCTGCCCCAGCGTGTCAACGAGCACACGGCAGCCGCGACGTACAACAACGGCGTCCTCGAGGTCGTCTTCGACCTCGCAGAGCAGTCTTCGGGGATCAGCCTCGAGTAGCGCGGGTGTGTCGCGGTCGAAGACAGCTCCCAGGTTGGGAGACAGAACCCGAACCACTCACCGTCGGATCGACGCGAGCGGCTCTTTTGCGATGGGCAGTTTCTGACAGCACCCTCACCGACACCGGGTACGTATCGCCGCCGCCAGTCGATCGTAAAACTCCGGCTCGTACTTTGTCTCCTCGTCGATCGTTGGCCGGGCGTTCGTCTCGTTTATGACCAGCCGGTCGTCGGTCTCGAGGAGGTCCACGCCGAGAAACGGAATCTCGAGTTCGGCCGCGACCGACTCGGCGAGGTCGCGCCACCGTTCGGGGAGGTCCACACCCGTCGCCTCCGCCCCGCGGTGGACGTTGTGTTTCCACTGTCCGGACGCGACCGCGTCGTCGGGAAGGCGACGCTCGACGGCACCGACGTACTCGCCCTCGAGCACCATCACCCGGTAGTCGGTTGCATCGGGGAGATACTCCTGGACGAGAAACGAGCGGTCACCAGTCGCGCGGTAGTCGTGAACCAGCGAGAGATAGTCACAGATCCCCAGAAACGAATCGAGATCGTGAGCTTTCGCGACGCCGACGCCACGAGTCGTCGAGTTCGGCTTGACGACGACCGGCGGCTCGAATCGCTCGAAGACGGCGGCCAACTCGGTCTCCGAAACGTCGTTCGAGACGTAGACCGAGTCCGGTACGGGCAGGTCGGCCCGTCCGAGTCGGGCGAGCACTTCGGCCTTGTTTCGCGAGGTGACGACAGTATCTCGGCCGTTGAGCCACGGCACCTCGAGGAGGGCATCGGCAACTCCACCCTCCATCAGCCGCCCGGGGTAGACGTAGCCCGCGTCGTACTCGTCGGGAGTCCACGGTGTGTCCCCATCTAGCGTGACGACGCGCTCGCTGACGGGAACGTGGTGAACCTGAATACCGCGTTCGGCCAACGGCTCGCGCATCCGCCGGAACGTCTCCTGATCGTTTGCAACCGCGAGGTCGAGCATACGCGAACGTTGGGAGGACGGGCAAAAAGCTGCTCGAGACGGCCCCTCATCGCCGTCGAGCAACCGCAAGCGGCGCTCGCCGGCGTGTATTGGTGACGGTTGAAAAACGGAGTGTACTCGGTGTTAGCCCCTCGAGCAACGCGTCGGTTTATGCGATCAGCTGCTCTTCGCCTCGCTCGACGACGATACGGCACGGCGGCGAGATCTTGTTGTAGGAGCGACGGAGCGCGTCCTTGGCGAAGTCGGCGTCGTCGACGTCACACCAGATCGTGAAGATGCGCTCGCCCGCGCCGATTCGTGCAGCGGTGCCGACGATCTTCCCGAAGGACTGTCGCATCCCGTCGGAAACACGGTCTGCACCCGCACCAGTCGCCTGCTTGTTCTCTCGGATGACGTGGTGGGGGAACTTCCGGAGGATCATCTTGTAGTTGCCCTCACCGGCGTTTTTCAGCATGTGACGGTTCGCCGAGAGACGCGAGGCCTCGAGGGAGCCGTGACGGATCTGGACTTCTTCTTCGGTGATGAGGCTGATCTGGATAGGGTAGTCGTCCTGATCGGCGCTGACGTCGCCCATCTTGTGCTGTGCGATCTTCGAACCCGGGATCCCAGTAATGTATTCGCGGCGTGTGTAAGCCGGCTTACTGATTTCCCGATACATTGAGGCGGGTTTATCGGACATGGTTGTGGTTACTTACGAAAACGCAGGCCTACCGTGCGGATAAAGGCTTCGAAGCACGCGCTGGAAAGAGCGCTCGAGCGCGCTTCGAAACTCGGCCGTAACAGTTCCACTGAAAGCCTTCCGCTTTCGCTATATTGTTTCTCGTGTGAGTGTGCGAGGTGGGTGTTCGTCTCGAAACACGGCGGCGACGGCGCGACGACAGGGGCGACAGAACAGCACCAGAGCCGTGTGCGTCAGTTACACAGACTGTACTCGGTATCCTGTTTCTCGATCAGGTTCTGCGTCGAGAGGGAGTTGAGAACGCTCAGGATCGAGATCTTCTTCATCGCCAAGAGCTCACCGAGCTCGTCGACAGTTGCGCCGCCGGTCGCATCGAGCGAGAGGTAGACGAGTTTGCCCTGTGGGGACTTGATTTCGGTTGGGAGGTGGCTGATCTCGGCGTCGGCATGGGCCTGTTCCATCATTGTACTTCGACCGACAACGAACTCACATATAACTCTATGGTGCAATGGGTGCATATTGACCAATAACCTATTATGTGATTATATGTATTGGTCTAAGTTGGCACAGTGATTGAGGGGAGCAGTTCACAGACCTATACACGGATTAGACTTCCAGAAGAGCGAGAAAACAGCACTTCCGAATAACACTCAGGTTCCGTTCAACGAACGAACAGCAGCTGCTGGCTCGAGTGCCGACGACCGTATTTTGTTGTACAGGCCGTCGAAACATGGCACTAAAAAACGACTTCATTCGGCCGTTGTATTCCGTTTAATGTGTATTAACATCCGGCTTCGAGCGAGCATGAGACGGTTTACTGGAGTCATACTGTCGGCTAGCAGTCAGTGAGACGTATGCGCTGTTCTCGAGGGAAAACCGGTGCTGGTACCCGCCGACACGTCGGTTCGGCGGCGTGTTTAAGGCCCTCGCACAGCTATAAGGGGACATGATGAAGAGTTTCCGGATCGGCTCCCTGTTCGGGATTCCGATCAAGTTGGATCTCACGTTTTTGTTGGTGTTACCGCTGTTTGCCTATCTCATCGGCGCACAGATCGGTCCTGTCGTCGACATTCTCAACGCCAGCATGAACGCCGGGATCGACGTCAGCGCGCTCACGACCGAGTGGTGGCTGCCGTACGTCATTGGTCTCGTAGCCGCGATTGGACTGTTCGTCGGCGTCATCTTACACGAGCTCGGTCACTCGCTGACGGCCCAGCGCTACGGGTTTCCGATCGACTCGATCACGCTCTGGCTGTTTGGCGGCATCGCCGCGCTCACGGAGATGCCCGAAGACTGGAAACAGGAGTTCAACATCGCCATCGCCGGCCCGATCGTGTCGGTGCTGGTCGGTGTGGGATCGTACGCGCTGTTCGTTCTCACGCCCGTCTCGTTCAACGGTGCCCGGTTCGTCCTCGGCTATCTTGCCGTGTTGAACGTCGCACTCGCTATCTTCAACATGATCCCCGCGTTCCCGATGGATGGCGGCCGCATTCTTCGCGCGCTGCTCGCTCGCAACACGCCGTACGCGAAAGCAACCCAGCAGGCGGCGAGCATCGGCAAGCTGTTTGCCGTCTTCATGGGTCTCTTTGGGCTCCTGTCGATCAACATCATCCTCATCGGCGTTGCCTTTTTCGTCTACATCGCCGCCTCGAGCGAAGCCCAGCAGGTGACGATGAAAGCCGCCTTCCAAGACGTCACCGTCGGCGACATCATGACGCCGGTTCCGAACCTCCATACCGTCGAACCGGACACAACGATCTCGACGCTTATCCAGCGGATGTTCACCGAACGCCACACGGGCTACCCGGTTGTCGAATACGACGCGTTCGAAGGCGAGCGACTCGTTGGCCTCGTCACCCTCTCGGATGCTCGTGGGATCGATCCAGTCGAGCGTGACGCGTACACGGTCGAGGACGTCATGACGACTGATCTACAAACGATCTCGGCTGATTCGGATGCCATGACCGCAATCGAGCAAATGCAAAAACACGGTATCGGTCGCTTGCTCGTCGTCGACACCGATGCACACCGCTCTGCCGACCGTCCAGCCGGTGAGACGCCACACGAGGGCGACGACCTCGTCGGCCTGATCTCGCGATCAGACGTGATGACGGCTTTCGACATCGTCCAAAAAAGTGGCTCAGTCAATCCGGTCGGCCAACCACAGACCGCAGATTGAGCGAGCGCTGAACCGGCAAAATAGGCCGTAACGGCCGTCTCGAGCACCGAGACCAACATTCTTAACCGCAGTCGGGGCCGACGATTCGTCGATGCCACCGGCCATAGAGACCGTCGATCTCGTCAAGGAGTACGGCGATTTGCGCGCTCTGCAGGAACTCTCGCTGACCGTCGAGAAAGGGGAGTTCTTCGGCTTGCTCGGGCCCAACGGGGCTGGCAAGACGACGTTTATCAACACGCTGGTCGGGCTGGTCCGCAAGACCGGCGGCGAGGCGCGTGTGTTCGGCCACGACGTCGAGGGCGACTACCAGCAGGCTCGAGACGCGATCGGCGTGGCGCCACAGGAGTTCAACGTCGATCGGTTCTTCCCGATCCGCGAAGTGCTCGAGCACAAGGCCGGCTATCACGGCATACCTGCGGACGAAGCCGCCGAGCGGGCCGACGAGGTGCTCAAACGCGTCGGGATCTACGACAAGCGAAACGAGCGCTTCGACTGGCTTTCCGGCGGGATGAAACGCCGGCTGCTGCTCGCTCGCGCGCTCGTGACCGATCCCGACCTCCTCATTCTCGACGAGCCGACGGCAGGTGTCGACGTCCAGTTGCGCCACGACCTCTGGGAGCTCGTCACCGAACTCAACGAGGAGGGAACGACGATTTTGCTGACGACCCACTACATCGAGGAGGCCGAACGCCTCTGTGATCGGGTTGCGATCATGAACGAGGGCCGGAAGGTGACCGTCGCGACACCGGACGAACTGAAAACCCGCGGCACGGACACGATCTCGGTGCAACTCGAGTCTACACCGGCCGTCGCACCCGACCTCAAAGCCTACGCACACGAAACGAGCGTCTCCGGGGACCACCTCGAGGTACGCGTCGATGACGGCGGCTCGATCGCACCCCGCCTGCTCAACGACCTCGAGGCGATGGGGTACGAGATCACCGACCTCGAGATCTCACGAACCTCGCTCGAGGAGATCTTCGTCGACCTGACGCGAAGCGAGGATCGGACGGTGACCCGCTCGTCGGCGACAGCCGACGATGGTGAGAGCGACCACGATCTCGAGCGAGAACAGGAGGGGGTTGCCTGATGTTCTCGGTCGGCTTTCGTGCGCTGTTCCGGCGCGAACTGCTTCGGTTCATTCGGCGTCCCAAGAACACGTTCATGCCGCCAGCGATCACGAACGTGCTCTACTTCGCCGTCTTCGGGGTGATTCTGGGCGGACGAATCGACGAACCGGTCGCGGGGATCGGCTACATCCTCTTTCTGATTCCGGGGCTGATCGTGTTGGGGACGATCTCGAACGCCTTCGAGAACGCCTCGTTCTCGATCTTCCACGGGCGGTGGAACGAGTACATCCACGAGACGCTCACCTCGCCGCTGTCGTATGCCGAGATGGTCGTCGCCTACGTCGGCGCCAGCGCGGTTCGTGGCCTGATCGTCGGCGCAATCATCGCCGTCATCGGCCGGCTGTTCGTCCCGATCTCGATCGAACACGGCCTGTTCCTCGTTGCCACGATGGTCGTCATCGCCGCGCTGTTTGCGGGACTGGGGATCATCGGCGGGCTGATCGCGCGGGACTTCGACGACCTCACCGTGATGAACCAGTTTATCCTTCGACCGCTGGTCTTCTTCGGGGCCGTCTTCTACTCGCTGACCATGCTTGACCCCATCTGGCAGTACGTGTCCCTCCTGAATCCGATGGTCTACATGGTCGACAGCGTTCGGTACGGCTTGCTTGGCTATTCGGACCTGCTCGAGGTTGCGCCGGCTGCCTACGCCGAACTCGCACCGTACGCCTCGCTCGGGGTGCTCACCGCGCTCACCGGAGTCGTCATCGCGCTTGACGTCTACCTGTTTAAGATCGGCTACGGGCTGACGGACTGATCGGTGACGGTGGCTCGAGCGCCACTAACAGCGCTTTTTCTGCGCCGTGTGTGTAACACAGATATTATTGGTGATCGGCAGTGTCGGTCTCGTATGGAAACCGAGTACTGCCGGCACTGTGGTGCAACACTTGCAGCCGATTCGAAGTTCTGTAGCGAGTGTGGCAAAGCGGTCGCTGAGTCCGGCGGCTGGGGAGGCGACGGCAGTGGACACGACCGACAGCACGAACCGACAGCCCACGCAACGACCCGCGAGAAGGAGACGACGTTCGCAGCGATCACACACATCCTCGGACTGTTGACGTGGGTTATCGGCCCGCTGATCGTGCTCGTCGCGACCGAAGACGAGTTCGTCGAGGAGAACGCGAGAAACGCATTGAACTGGCAGATCATGTTCTCGATCTACATGCTGCTTTCGTTCGTGCTCACGTTCGTCCTCATCGGGCTCGTGTTTCTGTTCCTCGTTCCGATCGTCGACCTGATCGTCTGCATCGTTGCGGCGGTCAAGGCCAACGACGGCGAGGCGTGGAAATATCCGGCTACACCCGATCTCGTCTAGCGGGGATCTCTTCCGTTCGAAACGACTCAGCGATCGTCTTCTGCGACCTTGACGAGCTGTTTGCCGATGTTCTCCCCCTCGAACAGCCCCAGAAACGCGTCGGGCGCGTTCTCGAAGCCCTCGACGACGTGCTCGCGATACTCGAGATCACCGTCCCGGATGAACTGCGAGAGACGCTCGAGCGCCTCGCCCCAGCGTCCCTCGTAGTCGCTGACGAGAAAGCCCTCAACCGTCGCACGGGATTCGATGAGTTTGCCGAGTTTTCGCGGCCCGGTTGGGACCTCGGTCTCGTTGTAGAGGGCGATCTGCCCGCAGACGGCGACGCGAGCACGGACGTTCAGCCGGGGCCAGACGGCATCCGTGATCGGGCCGCCGACGTTGTCGAAGTAGACGTCGACGCCGTCCGGACAGGCGTCGTCGACCGCACTCGAGAGGTCGTCGGCCGTCTTGTAGTTGATTGCGGCGTCGAAGCCGAGGTCGTCGGTGAGCCACGCGATCTTCTCCTCGCTGCCGGCGGTGCCGACCACGCGCGCCCCACTGAGTTGGGCGAGTTGGCCGACAACGGAGCCGACGGCACCGGCCGCGGCGGAGACGACGACCGTGTCGCCGGGCGTCGGCTCGGCGACGTCGAGCAGGCCGAAGTAGGCCGTGACGCCGGGCATGCCGAGAACGCCAAGCCCCGTCGAGATCGGGCCGTACTCCGGGTGTATCTGCCGGAGTTCGCCCGCGTCAGCGACGGCGTGTTCCGCCCACAGGAGATCACCCGTGACGATATCGCCGGTCGAGAACGCCGCGGCGTTGGACTCGAGGACTTCGCCGACGACGCCGGCGCGCATCGGCTCGCCGACGGTCCACGGTTCGGCGTACGACTCCGCATCGCGCATTCGGCCGCGCATATAGGGGTCGACGGACTGATACAGCGTGCGAACGAGCACCTCGTTCGGCCCGGGTTCGGGACGGTCGACGGTAACGAGGTCGAAGTTCTCGGGTGTTGGGTCGCCAACTGGACGGCTCGCAAGCCGCCACTGTCTGGTTGTTGCCATACACACGCATGGTTCGTCGGGACCGTGAAGATTCGGCTCCCGGAACCCGCCTCGCATCCGGCTCGAGCCACACCGGGATACGTGCACAAAGAGCAACCGTTTTGACGCCCATCCGCCATGTCGTTCGTATGAGCGAAGACCACGACGTGTTGGACGCGTTGCTCGCAGGAAACGAGCGCCACGTAACTGACCTTCCGGACGACTACTTCGCGGCGGTACAGGACGGCCAACAGCCCGATGTCGTCTCGGTCTGTTGTTCGGACTCCCGCGTACCACAGGAACGAATGTGGGGCGTCGACGATCCGGGGACGGTCTTTACCCCGAGCAATATCGGGAATCAGGTCTGGGACGAAGACGACGGCGAACTCATCGTCGACGGTGGCCTCCTGTATCCCATCGCCCACGCGGACACTGGCGTCGCAGCAGTCGTCGGGCACACCGGCTGTGGTGCCGTCACCGCAGCCTACAACGCCGCGACCGACGGCGACCTTCCCGGCCCGCGGGGCGTCGACAAGTGGGTCACACAGCTTCTGCCCGTTATCGAGGACGGCCTCGAGAGCGACCAGATCGACGCTGATGCTGACGATGAGACGGTGATCAACCAGCTCGTCGAGTACAACGTGGACTATCAGACACGATTCCTTCGAGAGGCCGACGAGATCCCGGACGACGTCGACGTCTACGGCTTCGTCTACGACTTTCAGGGCGTCTACGGCAACGAACACGGTCGGACGTATCTGGTCAACGTCAACGGTGAGACGGACCCTGAAGCGATCGCCGAAGCGATTCCGGACGAGTACGACGCAGCCGTCGAGAGTCTGATCCACTGATACGGATTGCTGTAACTATGAAACGGCTCGAAAGCGATGCTTTTGGTCCCCGAGTAGTCGGTAGCGTTTTGTCGCTCGCAGCAAAATAACCGACTATGCGAGCGTTCCTCGAGTCCGATACGGGGTTTTACTACGTCATCGGCCTCTTTACGATCGGCGTGTTTCTCGTGGCGCTGGCTGCCCTTGCAGTGGTCGGCCCCGCCGGTATCGGCGCAGTCGAACTGGGCGGACTCGTCGTCGGCTTTCTCGTCTTTATGCTGGTGTATTTCGTCTCGATGGCGGTCCAGCGACTCGAGGAACGAGACGGATCGTGATCGAGCGACGAATAGAGCAAGACAGCGCCTAAAACGCCGGTATCGACTGATATCGGCACTTGAGGTGAGTCGCAGGCTTTATGCGTATACGGCCACTCTATTCAAAAGCAATGGCGAAAGGAACCGTTGATTTCTTCAACGACACTGGCGGCTACGGATTCATCGAGACTGAGGACGCGGACGACGACGTGTTCTTCCACATGGAAGACATCGGCGGCCCGGACCTTGAGGAAGGACAGGAGCTTGAGTTCGACATCGAGCAGGCCCCCAAAGGCCCACGCGCGACGAACGTCGAGCGCCTGTAAGGCGAATTCGCGGTAGTATCGGCTCTTGATTGCAGTATTTTACACCGATAAGCGACAGCGCTTGTCACACTCGAGGCCATCGAACGTTTAGTAGCTTCGTCGCCTATGGACACGGGTATGGCAACCCCAACGTCCACACCCGAACCCGAGCCAGTGATCCGTCGCAGTGACGACATCGAGTACGAAACCGTCAGCGCTGCTGACGGCCTCGAGAAAGGCGTGTTGATCAGCGACGACCACGGCGCGCCGAACTTCGCGATCCGGCGATTCGTCCTCGAGGCCGGTGCATCGGTGCCCGCACACACGAACGAGGTCGAACACGAACAGTACGTCCTCGAAGGAGAGTATACGGTCGGAATCGGCAATATGCAAGCGGCAGATAGCGCAACCGGCGACGCCGTCGACAGCGGTGAGGAGTACATGGTCGAAGCCGGCGACTCGCTGTTGATCCCAGCCGGAACGGTTCACTGGTATCGAAACGAGAGCGACGAACCGGGGGCGTTTCTCTGTGCGGTCCCCAACGGCGACGACGAGATCGACCTGCTCGAATGACAGTCGGAAAAGGCGCGACCGACGAGCCTGAACGGGCATGTGCCCGGCCAAGCGTTATACCAGCCCGTACTGACCGCCCGATATGGGCACGCTACAGGATCACGACGCAACCCGTCGCTGGTTCGACCTCCTGGCACCGGGCTACGACGCTGTCGTTCCGTCGCTGTTCTGGCCGGAGTCACTCCAGCAGGCAGCTCTCGATCGGATCGACCTCGAACCCACAGACCGAGTGCTCGATATCGGCTGCGGGACCGGCGAGACGATCGACCAGCTCCGTTCGGACGTCTCGGCGGTTCACGGGCTCGATCTAAGCCAACCACAGCTCGAGACCGCCGCGGACAAAGCGGAGCTCGAGGACGCCTGTTTTATCCGTGGGGATGCGCGCACGCTCCCGTATGCAGACGAGACGTTCGACTGTGTGGTCTCAGTCGGCTCAATTCTCTACTGGTCTGCGCCCGCCGAGACGCTGCGGGAGGCCCACCGCGTCACGAAACAAGGCGGTGAGATCCTGGTTCTTGGCTTCAACCGACGGTCGCTCTCGTGGTGGAACCCGGTCCAGAACGTTCAGGACGGCGTCGCAGAGACGCTCTTTTTCCGGTACGACCGCGAGGAGGGGACAGAACTCTTCCTCAAGGCAGGGTGGACTGACCCCACTCACGAGGTGACCGGGCCGGTCTGGGGACCCAACCTCGTAATCGCCACCACGGCACGGAACGCCGAGTCATGATCTCGACGCTCACCAGCTGTCGACGTGTTCAGGTCTGTCAGAGCTGTCGAACGGCACCAACAGCACAGCGCACTACACGTCGCTGTCGCCCCCGTTAAACGATCGCCGTGCGGTCGATGCACGCTCAGATGTTCGACGTTTCGAACCGCTCAAGTACGACGACCGACTATGACGAACCAGTGTCGAAGCAGGTCCAGCAGGTCGAAACGATCTTTTGTCACGAGATTGGCGACGACTATCTCGTGGTGGTCGAGCGCGACGGACAGCGACTGTTCCGGGCAAAACTCGGACTGTCAGAAACCTCGGCCGGCCCTCGTCCCGCGAAGTTCCGGCTCAAAGACGGCTCGAGCGAAGAGCCTCGCCAGCCTGACGAGTTCGTCGAACTCGCCCGGCGAGCCAAGCGGATTCGCATCTCCGAACAGACCTCGAAACAGGGACGCGAGGAACTCATGGAGATGCTCAGCGGCTACCAGCTCGAGGAGAAGGCCAAGGCCGTCCGAACCTGTCGGTACTGTGCCTCCGCGGGCCGGTATTCGCCGATTACGACCGAGACGGCCGTCAAAGACGACAACGACTGGATCTGCCAGGACTGTGCACGACAGGAACTCGAGCGGCAACTGTCGTACTCCGGTGGCGGCGCAGTCACCGGCGCGGCCAAAGACCGCCTCGAGGAGCTCATGCTCGAGGTACAGGATTTAGAACGGATTGTCAACCTGCTAAAGGGTCAACTCGATCCCGATCTGACGAAGTTCGATACCATCTCGGCGACGACCGACGAGGTCGACCCCGTCCGGGTCGATTCGCTGAACCTCCACCCGGGCTTACAGGGGCTGCTCGAGGATCGCTTCGAGACCCTGCTCCCGGTCCAGAGTCTCGCGGTCGAAAACGGGCTCTTCGATGGTGAGGACCAGCTTGTGGTGTCGGCGACGGCGACCGGAAAGACCCTCGTCGGCGAGATGACCGGGCTCAACCGCGTGTTGAACGGCAAGGGGAAGATGCTCTTTCTCGTGCCCCTCGTCGCGCTTGCAAACCAGAAATACGAGGACTTTCAAGACGAGTACGGCCACCTCGTCGACGTCTCCATTCGTGTGGGTGCGAGCCGGATCTCGGACAACGGCAACCAGTTCGACCCCAATGCCGACGTGATCGTCGGCACCTACGAGGGGATCGACCACGCCCTGCGAACCGGCAAGGACATGGGCGATATCGGAACCGTCGTCATCGACGAAGTCCACACGCTCAAAGAGGACGACCGCGGCCACCGACTCGACGGTCTCATCTCGCGGCTCAAATACACCTGCGAGCAACGCGCGAAACGGCGCGACGACTACGGCGGCGCGCAATGGGTCTACCTCTCGGCAACCGTCGGTAACCCCGAACAGCTCGGCGCAGCCCTCGAGTCGACGCTCATCGAGTTCGAGGAACGGCCGGTGCCGATCGAACGGCACGTCACGTTCGCCGACGGCCAGGAGAAAGTCCGGATCGAGAACAAACTCGTCAGACGCGAGTTCGATACGGAGTCCTCAAAAGGGTATCGCGGGCAGACGATCATCTTTACGAACTCCCGGCGACGGTGTCACGAGATCAGTCGAAAACTCGAGTACTCGGCTGCGCCGTATCACGCCGGCCTCGATTACCGGCGCCGGAAAAAGGTCGAACGCCAGTTCGGCGAACAGGAACTCTCCGCCGTTGTCACGACCGCCGCCCTCGCCGCTGGGGTCGACTTCCCGGCCTCGCAGGTCATCTTTGACTCGCTGGCGATGGGAATCGAGTGGCTTTCGGTCCAGGAGTTCCACCAGATGCTCGGCCGTGCGGGGCGTCCCGACTACCACGACAAGGGGACCGTGTACGTCCTCGTCGAACCCGACTGTGCCTACCACAACTCCATGGAGATGAGCGAGGATGAGGTCGCGTTCAAACTCCTGAAAGGCGACATGGAGTCGGTGATGACCCACTACGACGAGGCCGCCGCGATCGAGGAAACGCTCGCGAATATCACCGTCGGCGGGAAAGCCGCGAAGGGGCTCAACGACCGCATGCTCGGCGACGTGCCGACGAAACACGCGATCGGCAAACTCCTGCAGTACGACTTCATCGATGGCTTCGAACCCACGCCGCTGGGCCGTGTCGTCACTGAACACTTCTTAGAGCCCAGTGAAGCGTTCACCCTCGTCGATGGTATCCGAAAAGACGCCCACCCCTACGAACTCGTCGCGGATATCGAACTCCGCGACGCGGATCTGTAAGTTACTCGAGAGGCGACTGCTGTACCTGTTCTCTGTCTCGCCCCGCTCTCGGCGGCGTTACGGGACGAACGCGATGCCAAAGAGCGAGAAAACGAGGACGATGATCGAGCCGGGAACGCCGCCGAGGGCGACGATGGCGAGGACAACCGGCGTCACAGCAACGGAGAGTCCGAAGACGGCCTGTGAAAGGACCAACACCACCAGTCCGGCGACCGCATTAATGATGAAGGGGCTGACCGCACGGATGAGAGACGCCCCGACGAGGAGGGCCACGAGGACGAGGATCAACAGCACGATCTCGATGCCAGTCATGAACGTGGCCGTAAGACGTCCATCGGCAAAAGCACTCGGTCGATAACGAAAGCCTTTAACTAATACACCTACAACTCATGAATGCAGCACGGGATCGTGGGTTAGCTTGGTATACTTCGGGCCTTGGGTGCCCGTGACCCCGGTTCAAATCCGGGCGATCCCATTTTCGCTCCCTGCGCTTAGAGTCCGAGAGTAATCGCATTATAGCTGCGGGTTCCGGGTGTTTTTCGTGGGTATTGTGGTTAGGATTCGGACTTCGGTCCGTGCGCGGGTCGCTTGCGTGCTTGGGTTTCCTGAGTTCGAACCCATGTTTAGGATTGCGGGCGGCTTCCCAGCGTCCCGGTTGACAAGATCGCTCGGGTCGCTGGGATTGCAGGCTGCTCGCCCGAGCCGGTGCTGGGATTGCCAGCTACTCGCCCGCGCCGATCGTCAGGACGTGTCGTCTGCTTCGTCGTGAGGCGTCCACTCGGGAACGTCACCGGCGTAAAATTCCGCTGATGGTGGAAGGCCGCCCTCAATCTACGGATCGGGCGGGTCCCGGTTCAGAGAGGCTCGCAAGAGCTTCACCCGGGTTGACTCGCCTGTCATACGCACGTGTAGACTCTGCACATGATTGAGGCTGACGGTGCCCAGGGGTCGTTCACAGCGTTATTGCGTGTACTGGGATTGCCAGTTGCTCGCCTGCACTTCAAGGGTCAACGATGTCTCTCGTTGTTCTGATTTGATCCGGGCGATCCACCACGATCGCCCAGGTCGGGATTCACTCTCGGTCAATCCACACTGCATGACCAGCCGCGCCTGGTGCGCGGCATGTGTCGACAATCCGCTGTTCACTTGAACGGTTGGGATTCGACTCGCAAATTAAGGTCAAAAGTTCGGCGTTCACACGGTGATTGGCGTGTGAACGCGTGTTCACACAGGGATATTCGCTCTCTTGTTCGCAGGTTAACCTACGAGTTAACATCTGAGTTATCTTATGAGGTAACTCATGAGTTAACATGTTATTCTCGAAACAACGACGTTGACAACCTTGTTCGTGTCGTGGTAATATCACTCCGGGATGGTATCCAACGCTTCTGCGATACGATCATCGGTCTTTGCTGTCGCATCAAGATACCACTGCCGTCGGTCCTCGTCCTGGTGTATTCGGGAGAGTGTCTGTCGTGTCGTGTTGAGTCCCTTTGCTTCCTGACGATAGCTACTCCCATTCTCGATCGCTTCGAGCGCGGCGCGAATTTCTAAGTACCCGTCGTCGCCTTCGTCCGGTGTGAGGGTCGGTCTTAGGTATCCCTCGGCGTTTCGCTCGAATCCGACCGGTACTTCGCCCAACCATTTCCCTTCCTTCTTGGCGCGCTTCACACCGCTGTTAACACGGCTAATTAGCTTTCTCCGCTCCTCTTCAGCAACTGCAGCTGAGATATCGGCGATGAGCTTCCCAGTCCCGTCGGGCTTGACCGTGTCAGTCCAATCGTTCGTGATGTTGATGATCGTCCCGGCGTCGCTCGCGGTCTCGAAGAACTCTTGGTAGATGCTCCCAAGTCGGGCTAACCGGCTGATTTCCCACACGATTATGCGATCGTACTCGCCTGCGTCGATGTCATCGGTGAGTTCGATGAATTGCTCGCGGCCCGGGTCTGATCCGCTTTGTGAGAGGTCTACGTACCAATTGATTCCTGTGGGGTCAATGTTGTTTTGGTCGGCCCAGTCGTTGATGTCGTCGCGTTGGTGTCCGGAGTTTTGCTTGTCTGTCGATGCTCGGATGTATGCGGCAACGTTCTCGCTCGTTTCTGAGGTCTCTCTCATACAGGGTAGCCTAACAGTCAACTACGTATAAGTAAGGAAAGTCGTGTACAGGGTCGTCGTAACCTGTACACGGTCACCTGACCGCGTACAGGGTGTGATGTCCTCGAAGTGAGTTTCCGACCTAACCGATTGTGTAGAACTCGATGTGCCTCAACTCACTCACGAACCGAACCCGGACCGACTGTCTTCGAATGGGTGATTCTCGGACACTCTACTCACGGTGCTCATCGTCTAGCTCGGCTTCTAACTCGGTAATCTCGGCGTCAAGCTCGTCTTCGTCCACGTCTTCCGTTGGAGTTCCTACGTATTCTTTGTCTTCGAATATTCTCTCAAGTTGGTCGAGGCTGGCGACGTACCGGTGAAGGTCTTCACGGTGATCGAGCGCGTGGTAGTGGCTGTCCCGAGTTTTCCCGATGAAGCCGTCGTTGTAGAGCCGGGTGAGCGTTGTGGTGACGGTGCCATGGGGGAGTTCGAGGTGGTCTTCAAGTTCTTTGGGTTTGAAACCGAGTTCGGTGTTGTCGTAGAGGAATGCGATTATGTCGGATTTGGCTGTCCCGGGCGTGAGTTCGACGTCGGGTTCGTGGGTGTCAAGGTGGACAGGCATGGTTGTGTCCCAATGTAGCTTTTTGTGTCTTATTGTAATTTCGGTGAGGTTCGGGGTCGGCCACATTGGGTAACACGTTGAAATTGAGAATAAATACTCAATTATCGAGAACTGTAAGAAATCAATTCACAACTTCATTCACGAGTTAACCCGTCGTCTTCCAACTCTTCGAGTTCCTCGTTAGTGCGTCCCGCTCTAATTTGTTTCTCGGTCTCTTCAGGAATGGTGTCAGAATCGCGGTGGTGTCCAAACATCCGGTCTAATTGATTGAGGCTAGAGGCGTACCGTCGGATGGATTCGTTGGACTCGGGCATAGTAACTATATACATTCGATTGCACCAAAATTCCCTGAGAAACCTCACCAGTCCGCACTGATGCTAATATTCCATATGTCCTGCCGGTCAAATACCGGCGTGAAATTCTGCGCACCGATTGTGTTGATATAATACTCTCTATCTTCTGACTGTGGATGATGACTCTTCAACCGGACGTACGCATGATCGTACGACGCTAATTGCGCGTACGGATTCCGGTACTCGGGACGGTTCCGGAACTTGTCATCCGCTCTGCTGAGAACCGCTTCACGAACCCCATCATGACTCTGAATAGGATTTTCAATAATAAGCCCCGTCACCCACGGTTCATCATTCGACCGACCCTCCTTCACCGTCGTTTCTACCACGTTCACTGGGATCTCTTCCTCCGGTGTGATCGTGAACGTTTCAATCTCTTTATCTCGCCCGTGTTGCAGCTCGGACAGGCCGAACTGAGCAGCGAGTTTCCGGTATAGCCGCCCATCAACCGGATGCCCGTTAGTCAGGAACCCCAGCGTGAAAGACTCAACCTCACCGGAGTATGCGTCAATCTCCAAGTGAAGAGCTAGGTACTCGTTCTCACGGAATTCCAAGAGATACACGCCGAATCCGGTCTTGTAAGTATCAAACGTCGCCTCTTCCAACCGGCCTTCTAACGTTTGAAGGCAATGGACAAAGTTCTCCATGTCCGTGCCAACCCACGACCCGCCGAGTTGATGGAAGGTGAACCAGTCATCGTGACCACGGTCAAGGATCGAGGAAACGCGAGAAAGTCCCTCGACGATTCTGTTAACGGTAACCCGAGGTGAATACGTCTTAAATGAAACCGATTGGTATGGAATGCTCGGCTGGTGCATAAACGTACAGATATCGTTGATGTCCCGTGCTTCCTCCGATGAGACGGGGAACACTCTCGGTCCGAGCGAGTAACTCCCCATCGACGGTTCGATGAACTGGTTCTCGGACTGAACCGGTGTCGGCATTACTCCTAATCCTTCCTTGAGAGTCTCGATGTACGCTTCTTCGATGGTCTTCTCTTCTGACTGCGCGTACTCCTTAATCTGGCCGTGTACTGACCACGGAATGTCTACATTTGGACGCATACGAATGACATGAGAACGCTACGAAATAAGTCTTCTGCAAAATCATACTGAATATACTCTCGGTCCATGCGTATTCGAGGAACGCAACGTATACACACATTTTCAGCTAATCGACCAAGTAGGAAACACCGTTTACAACAACTATAACGCGTTTTTGCGCCGCTTTAGAATCAAGACCGGGTCAGTAGCTACTCATCGGTCACCGCGTCTTGCTTTCCACGACTCAAACTGTTATTCACAGCTTGCCGAGGCCGACCAGTCCGAGTTCCCCACGACTGTTGATTCTGACCTTTAATATCTACAGCAAACGCGTCAGCGCCACAACCGACACTCCCGCGCTCACCAGCAAGATCACCAATTCGATGCACAACGTGCTCCTCAACGGCCTGCCACAACGGTGGTTCCGAACAACATACGGGTACGTGTCCGCCCACGCTTCATTCATTATCCCACGAGCTAATGACCGGTGAATTCACACTGCGCCTTCATACGAATTCAAATAATCAGACGGTCGAGTGTACTGCCCTAAGTTCAGGGCAATGTACGTGGCGTCCTGAAACACGATCTTCGCCTCATTACGACTGATTGTAGTTCCTACACACGGTTAAGACAGGGAAGGCACATTGACAACGCCGTCACACCCGAAACCACTTTGACAGATCACCAACGACAGACAGCAATGTCGGACATTGGAAGATGGGTCGTATGGGGACTCCTCCCGTCATTAATTGCAGGACTCTTGATTAACGCGGTCGTCTCCTTCGAAACGATTGACTCTGCAGTCTTCGGGGCAATAATCAACGATCCCATCCTCCGGGTTACAGGACTCACAATCGCATTCGTCGCTCCCTTCTACTTTGGAGTCAGTTACATCGTGTCGCTCACAAAAGCCGTGATTGATCGACGGAAGGAGATACGGTCAAGTAGTACGGCAGGAGGGTTCGTCGTTCCTTCACGACCGAGTAGCCCGATTTGGCACGGTGTTACGCGTCACTATGGAGTGGACTGGTTTGTGACGGTAGGATCGAATCGGAGTGGGAATCCGTATGCGTACATCGACAAAGGGCCATGTTGTCCGGAGTGTCAAACTGAAATGCTTCGACGGACTGAGCCAAAACTCCTGGTTCTAAAGCGCCGTATTTGGCTGTGTCCGGATTGTGAAACTGTCGTTGACCGACCGGAGGAGATGCTGTTCGAAGAGGATAAAGGCGTGAAGAATATCGCAGAGAAACACGTAACGGCTGCATTGACTGTAGAGGATCCTGAAGAGTATATTGAGTCTGTAGACGGTATGGATACGGGGGAGTGGGGTCGCCGCGTTAGGTAGTGTGGATGTGAGTTGACAATCTACTCGGTGTCATAGGATCCTCAACTGCTAACTCGTCAGTTCAGTCAGTTGTGACTGACCGGAGCACGTGATCAATAATCTGCGATCCTCCACCGTATACCAGTCTTTCAAACAAGTCTCGTGCCCTCACAATCCCAACGTACTCATTCGGGTACAGGAACACCAGTTCGATACGATCGTACGACGGGCGCGCGAATACGATCTCGCCACTTCCCCGTATCTCATCGAAAGGTACCGGGTTCAAAACCTCGGTCAACAACTCACCGACTTTCGCAGGATTCTCCTCCAACTCATCGATCAACCGGTTTTCCCGGGTATTATCGACAGTCAGCCCGGTATTCGTGTACTCGATCACACCCTGCTCCTCCATGTACTCTCTCGCAGCATCGAGGTCGAACGCTCCAACCAGGTCAAACTCCACGTTGTCCTCGTGAACAGGGTGAGCTAATGATCGGACGTACCCGTACATTTCTGCGACAAACTCTCCACGCTGCATGTTCCCTTTCCCTGATTCCCTATCATCGAGGTCTTCTCGGGTAAGGTGGTACAGCACAGAGTTTTCGTTGAATCCGATCGTGAAGTGCCGGTTGTTCCAATCGTTGGTGATGGAATATCCTCGACGGTTAGAAGATGGTTTGAATCCGAGAGTGTTCCCGTCGAAGCGGAGTTCTGCTCCGTCTTTCGTGGTGTCTACGTGGATCGATTCAGCGAGGGTGTTTTCGATGTTGAAAGTATTCACGAGACATTGATGCTCGCATGTGAATTGTTTCTGATTAGTTATAAAAGTACCTTCAGGGTAGACGTTCTTTACCTTGACAAGCCCGACAGTGACAGTACGCTCTAATAATCTTCAGTGTCGGTCTCAGCCTTGAGTTCTGCGAGTTCCGCATCGAGTTCCTCGTCAGTGCGCCCTGCACCGATTTGATTCTCGGGTTCACACGGCGTAACGCCCTTGTTGCGGTGGTGTCCGAACATACGGTACTCTTGAAGTAGATTGGCCCTGAGTCGCCGCGCGTCCTCGTCCATATCTACAGTTATCCGACTGCACAGACCTAAGAGATAGGGTGAACGGTGTGGCGTTTACAAACTACCCAACCACTGTCCCTGTGATTTGAATCACGAATCCAACCGCGAGAATCACTGCGCCAAACACTCCGTGAACCGTGTGTCGACAATTCGCCCGCACCGCTCCTTGATCCGGCACACTTTGATCAGCTGCATTTATTTCGCGCGACGCGTTCTCCCGCACCCCGACTACAATCCCGGCCTTCCCGCGCACCGCACTGCGAGCTAGCGATAGACTCCCGATAGCAGACAACCATAACCCAAGTACTGTGATCGGAACCACACCCTCAGACGCACCCCACGCAACCGGGGTAACAAATACTGCTATCACGACTGCATACACGACAACTTCCCATGTGAACACGTCAACGAACTCCTCGATGACGATATCTGCCTTGTCCTGAAAGTCCTTCACCGAACCCGTATCGAGTTTCTCGATCCATGTGAGGCCCTGAAGCAACCACCGACCGGTCGGTTCAGTGGCGGGCTTCAACACGCGTACAAGCAGTGTGAACAATGTCATACTCCCGATTCACACGACTGCTAAAACTAACTTCTCGTTTCCTCATCGTGTGCCGGTCGTGCCACCACACGCGACCGGCTTAGTGGGATTCACTCTCTGACCGAATCCACAAATCAGCCGCGCCGGGTGGGCGCGACATGTGTCGACGCGTCGCTATTTACTTCAATAGTTGGATATCGACTAATCGATCAGGATCAACCGTTCGAAGTTAGTTATTCGAACCAGGTGTTAACACGTTTTCACGGCAAGACATTTGTAGCCTCTCTCGCATGTTAACTTCTGAGTTAACATCTAAGTTAACATGTTACCTTCGAAGCAGAGTGCGTACAATATTAGCAAGTTCGCTAGCATCGGGGGTAATGATTCTGCAACTTCTGTTATTTATTTGGGACGGTCTTCACGGTTAATGTAGACTACGACAGTATCCCTGCACACCCTATACTAGACGATAATCCACCAGTTTCAGATGGATTTTATATACCCTCGACTACACCTATCTGAAAATGGGTAATTCGTCGGACGATACGTACACGCTAGAGGAGGCCAAAGAAGAAATTGATATCCTTCGGCGTGTTGAAGATGACGTCGTTGGAGCGATCGAGAACGCCGCGAACGAGGACGTCCTCCTATACCTCATTGAGGACCAAGAACTCGATAAAGCCCATGACGGGAAACGCGGCCTCGGAAAAGTCCGTCAGGCAGTTCTAGAGTCACGACTCGCATCAGATCGATTGAAGCGCCTCGTGAGTCTCAGGGGTGATGATACGCCCGAAGACGTCCTGGTCCCTGAGGACGTTATACGAAACGCCAAAGTCGCGCTCGAAGCAGGAAAACCCGTTGTGCTCTATGGACCGACGGGAACGGGCAAGACCACGTTTGCGAAGCAGTTGGCCCGCGAAACGGGAATCGGGTACTCACTCCACACCGCGACGCCCTCGTGGACACCCTCGGACATCATCGGTGGAATCAGTCCCGACTACACTGGTGAATCGCTCAGCTATCGGACCAAGCTCGGCTGTGTCTCGGAGGGTGTTCAACGGGCTCGTCGGTTCGACGTCAAATACGGTGTCATCCTCGACGAGATTACCCGGGCCGACATCTCGAAGATTTTCGGGCCGCTCTACACTGCTATCGAAAACCCGCACCAGACGATTTTCGAGACCGATGAGGGGGAGACCATCGAACTTGACGAGCGGGTGAACATCATCTGTACGATGAACATGTCGGACCGAACAGTGAACGAACTCGACAACGCGATCACTCGCCGGTTCGCCATGATCGAGTTGGACGAGTACGAAGAGGACAAGCGACGGCAGCTGTTCAGAGACTGGCTCGACACACACATCTCAGGACAGACTGATATCGACGACGACGAGTTGCTCCGTCTCTTTGAGCGAGACTACGAGGGGATCAACCACGGCAACGAATCCACGGCACAGGGAGCAATCATGCGGTTTGGTCCGATGCACTACCGCGATGTCGCCGTGTTCGTTGGTGTTGCCTGCCGAGAAGGCGGGGAGTACGAGTACGACCAGGCCGATTCGGTCGGCCAAGCCTTCCGAACCTACATCGTTCCCCGGCTGCTGAACTCCGCAGCGTTCCCACAGGTGGAGCGAATCGCAGAACACTACCGAGCGCTGAACGACGAGTTCGAGGAATTCGATCTCGCCCCGGCGGCTGAGCTCGCCGAACGTGAACTTGAACAAGAGCGACGTCAGATGGGTTCCTACGAGTAATGAGTAGCGTTGACGAAGTCTATCAGTACGGGCGGGATACATTCGACGTCCCCGAGCGGGGGGAGATCCGGATAGAGGACTGTCCGTCGTCCATCACTGATCAGCTTCGTCGCGCGTCCTTCACACAAGAGAGCCCCGGTGTGTTCACGAAGCGCCAGGGGGCTCTCGACTCCGACCACCAATACGATGTTATCACGGTGACTGTGGAGGGCGACGATGGGGACGTCATTCACGTCTCTGCGACGGATATCGTCGGGGCGGTCAGTCTAACCCCGTCATCGAAGGTAACGATCTCTCCAAAGATCGACTGGGAACCGATCTTCGATATGCTCCTGGCAGTGTACGATCAGAACCGATCGATCGACTACCACGGAATCCCACTTCAGGACTTCCTCTCCGACGATATTGAACTCGAAGACGTGCTCGTGGTGATGGCGATCAACTACTTGGAGGGACTTGAGACCATCCAACGCAACGGGTACATTCGAGACCTGATCCTTCGGCGGACCAACAGCTTAGAAGGTCGAGGAGAGATCGACGTCGAACAAACCCTTCTGAATCACGCCCGCGGGACTGTCGAGCCGAATTGGATCCGCAACGAAACGGAGTACGACAACGCTGCGAACTCGTTGCTCCACTACGCAGGGAAGACGCTGCTCCGGCTGTTCCGACAGAACGCCTCGGAGTACGACCATCCTGGTTACGATCGCATCTTCTCGGAGGTTCATCGGGAGATCGAACGGTTAGAGGGTATGGGTGTTGACAGCGGGTTGGGCCGTATCGACGAGTATCAGCGCATCACTCTCGGTGACTTGCCGAAACAACGCCAGTACTACCGAAAGGCGTTCGACGTCGCAAAGGCAGTGTTGTCGTCGTCGCTCGGCCAGCAGCTCAAGGACGGACCTCGGGAGTTGGTTGTGGACTACGTTCTGAACATGGAGTCACTGTTCGAGCAGTACTCTCAGGTGGTGATCGAGCGCGAACTCTCATATATCAAATCGTACGACCATTTCGGTTCGGTCGCCAATGTCGTACCTGCGTCGTCACCGTCAGTAAATCCGTTCGAGGGAGAAAACCAGATCTACCATGAACCGGATCACGCTCTTCAAGAGGGCGAAGAGACGATCGCCGTCCTCGACTCCAAGTACTACGCGGAAGGGCACGATCCGGTTAAGCAGTCCCCGTCGCGGTCACGATTGTTCAGCTACGCCTATCTCCTCCACGCCGACAGACTCGCATTCCTGTGTCCGTTGCTCGAACCCCGACGCCGTCGAGTTACACAGACTGGCGCAGAGTTAGAGATCGTCTCTCCGACGGGCGACTTCTCGCTAGACAAGTATGCCGAAGTCGTACACGAGTACCTCCATAGCGTTCTCGCCGAGATCCACCCGGAACTCGAACCGTTCTACGCCATCGCAGAGAACAAACTGTGTTTGGATGGTGTGGATGAGAGCGACCTCAGTAAGGCTGCCGACGCGAACGGCCCCTTCGCATTCCAAGATCCCCGAGACTTCTCACTGCAGGTGGTAAAAGCAGCTGCTGATGAACACTCGTACAACGTTCGGAACCGTTACGACTTAGAACATGGTGGGGATTGGACGCGAGAACAGATCGAAACACGGTGTGGTCGACGTAACAAATATACATGGACTTGCCTTCCCGTATTCTACGAGGAAGGTGGTGAAGACTGGGTTGACCTGTACTTCCTCAAACGGGATACAGGGGAAGTCGAGAAGGAAGGTCCGTTGAAACTCCTGTAAGTAGGCGTCTTAGAAGGGCGTAACGAGCCAGTTTCCATCCTCTTTCCGTTCGAGTTGAGGCCCAAACACGTCCTGTAACGAGTGGAGCTGGTCATCGTAGCGGAGATCGTACGTTTTCCCCTGGCGATGGAACGATCCCTCGACGACGAATTGAACCGTCGGATTCTGGTATTCCAAATCGTTCGCCCGTTGATCCATTGCACCCCTGAGATCAGCTCGGTGCTCGATGTCAGAGAGTGCCTCTTCAAGTCCGATTACGGAGACTTCGTCCGGGACGTCGTCATTCTGAAGCCGATTGATGAACTCCTCGATGGGCATTCGGTGATCGAAGGTATCGTACGCGCCTTCGATAATGAGATTGTAGCGTCCGGGGATGCGACCGGGTCCTGCCATTGGTTGATTTACAGTTTCACAGGATAAATAACGGGATGATGTCGCTCAGTCATACGGACATATCCGACCGAAGATAAATCACATAAAGATGTAGATCGTTCTTGGCTGAAAGAGAAGTGCTCTCCAATACACATTAGCTTGAGCGATTTCAGGTCCTGTACCGGAAATCATGGACCAAGGTGTTGAACGCGCTCATGCCAGTAGTCAGAATAAATTACGCATCGGAATCAGATGCATCTTCACGAGTTGTTATCATAAAGGATGAGTTCGAGTCATTTCAAACGAGTGGATTTCAAAAGCAACTCTGCCTTCTTTTGACCGATATGTTCCACAGTAGTGAGGTCATTGACCGTAGCAGAGCGGAGGTCGCCCACTGTTTCATACCCTGCTTGATTCAATTTGGAGACCAACACCCGCCCTACTCTCGGAACATCTGTCACGAAGTCCTCTATTGTGGTATCATCCGAGAGACTACTATCTACCGTTGAAGAGGGAGTCTCCGTATGATCCGCAATATAGTCGGTTAGTTTAGAAATAGTTCCTTCACCAATCTGTTCAATATCGGTTAATTCGTCAGTTGGTGCAGTACGCACGTCTCCTACAGTCTCATATCCTGATTTTTGTATTTTCTTTCGACTAACGTCTCCGAACCCGGATATGCTATCTGAAATCTCTCGGAGATCGACATTGTCGGCGATGTCCGATGCATCTCTCGAACGACTTCCACCTCGGCCTTCTGTTTTCCTATCGTGGATAAACTCTAACAGCCGCTCAGCTGTTTCCCTTCCAACGCGGTTCACGTCCGTTAATTCGTCACGAGTAGCTCCCTCAAGGTCGCCAAATGTCTCGTATCCCTCTTTTTTTAGATTGGCCACAATGATCTGTCCTGCACGTGGGATCTCTTTCACTATGGATTTGATCGGTGTATCTCGGGAGAACTGAACTTCACAATTCTGTGACTCCCGGATTGCGTTGTGATACTGCTCAACGACCTCAAATGCCCTACTAAATTTTTCTGGGGGTTCACCAACAGATGCTAATTCTGTTTTTTCGGTCGTTCCAACGCCTTCCGAAGGACCCTCATACTTCTCAGGAATTCCGTCCCAGAATTCGCTAAGAGATTCTTCAACCGACTCGCTCCTTTCCTCGAACGACGTATCCGTTATTGAAAACCGATGGCTCCACCAAGCCATATGTGGCTTACGAGAGTCCTGGTTGGCCCCTCTATTTTCATTGGTACTACTATCTGTAGACCGGGTCATATCAGGGAGTCTGTTGATAACGAGACGAGGTTACGAAGTTCCTCATCGGAAAGTTCAGTCATCCATTCGTCGCTATCAATCAAGACCTGATCTGCCAAATCACGCTTACTCTCGATGATTTGATCGATCGATTCTTCGATCGTTCCGCTACAAATCAGTTTGTACACCTGTACGTTATTCTCTTGTCCAATGCGATACGCCCGGTCAGTTGCTTGTTTTTCGACGGCAGGGTTCCACCACCGGTCAAAGTGAATAACGTAGTTAGCCGGCGTGAGGTTAATTCCGGTGCCGCCAGCATGGAGTGATAACAGGAACAAGCACGAACCATCTGTGTTTTCAAATTTACCGATCATCTCTTCCCGCTGCTCCTTTGCCGTATCACCGTGAAGGTAGAATACACGATAACCCTGACCCTGTAAGTGTTCCATCAGTAACTCCGCCATCTGAGTGTACTGTGTGAATATCAGTCCTTTTTCATCATTTGCTGCAATTTTCTCGGCGAGATTATCAAGTGCAGTGAGTTTGCCTGAACGACCGTTGATTCGCTGATCGTCGTTAAGATACTGACGTGGGTGGTTGCAAATCGATTTAAGATTGTTGATCAGTTTGAGAATTCGCCCTCTTCGCTCGATATCTCGTGACTGCTCGATTTGTTCGAAGATTTCATCGACTACCGCCTTATACAGGGTTGCTTGTTCTTTTGTGAGGGCACAGTACTCTTTTTTCTCTGATTTTTCGGGAAGATCATCAATCACCGACTTATCCGTTTTTTCGCGTCGCAATACGAATGGCCGTATGAGTTGTCTGAGTTGTTCCGTTTTTTCTACATTTCCCTGTTCCTCAATAGGCTGAGAAAAGGCATTCCTGAACTGTCTCTCAGACCCGAGCAGCCCCGGGTTACAGAACTCCATGATGGACCACAGCTCACTCAACCGATTCTCGATAGGAGTACCGGTTAATGCCAACCGGAGGTGGGCCGACAGTGACCTAATCGCCTGTGTACGACCTGCAGACGTGTTCTTTATTTTCTGTGCCTCATCGAGAACTATTCTGTGGAACTGAATGTCCCGGAGTTGTTTGATATCGCTCCTCGCTGTCCCATATGTCGTAATGATTATATCGTGGTGTTCAATAGCGCTGACAAGGTTGTTTCCCGACATTCGGTTTTGGCCATGGTGGATATGTACAGTCAGTCCCGGTGTGAACTCATTCGCCTCACTTTTCCAATTATATACGACGGACAACGGACATACAATAAGTGTCGGACCAACCAGGGGATCAAGTGAACGCTCCTGAACGAGTCGAGCAAGGACCTGAATCGTTTTTCCAAGTCCCATATCGTCGGCCAAACAGCCACCAAATCCATGATCTTCGAGATACGAAATCCATCCCAACCCCGTTTTTTGATACGGGCGTAATTTTCCATCGAACCCGGATGGTGTGTCGATTTCATCAACCCATTCCTCGTAGTCCTGCTCGAACAGTTTTCTAAATGTCCCCTCTAATCTCTTTTCCACGACGGGAAGATTAGGCGCATCATCGCTAATTTCGGTATCCGATTGAAGCACTTCCTCAAGAGTACGTTCTTCTTCACGATGCAGGAGATCCATCGCTGATTTGGCGTCTCCGTCCTGCAACGAGACCCATTTACCTTGGAAGTATACGAGCGATCGTTTGAGTGTGGAGAGTTGCTCCAACTCACCTTCGGAGACCGTGTCATCCCCGAGAACGATTTCCCAGTTAAACTCACAGAGTTGTTCGATGCCCAGACCACCGCCGGTAGTCTCGAATTCGTCATCGGTATCGCTGACTACCATTCGAGTGCCAAGTCGTTGTGGCGTTTCTCCCCACCAGCTTGGGAGGATCACCCCAAAGCCCGCTTCCCTGAGAACATCCGCATATTCCTGAAGAAATTCCGCTGCGTCACTGTTGGATAGCTCAATCGCAGTAGGATTTGATCGGTTGAGATCTCGTTTGAGCGGGGGATAATGTGTGGAAGCGCGCTTCAGTTCGTTCCTCAGGATTTCAGTGGGACAGTTGAGGTGACGTGCAAGTGCTTTCGATGTAGAGTGATCGGATTCCAAAAGCGCACTTGCCTCTACTACTAGGCTCGGATCGTCCTCGGATTGTAACAGCAGTTCGAGCGTCCAATTATCGGGAACAACCGGTTTTACCTCTGATTCCGATGCCAGCAGATCTGTGTCCACTTCCGATTCTTTCAGTTGAAAACAAAGTCTGACACCTTGTTTGTCTCCCGTAACGGGAGGGCGTATCCACTCATCGAGTTGTTCTTGAAGTTCGGAAATTGCTTTCGAATCGGAATCGATCGAATCCTCCTTTTCCTGAAGTGTGTTTATCCACTGGTGCTGAACCGGGTCTAGCCCATCCGTGGTTATATCAGTCTCAGCCGCGGACAAACGCTCCTTCGACAGCGCATTAACGAGTCGGTCGAGCGTGCGTGTAAACACCTCTCTTGGAGAGCGACCAATCGAGTCACTGCGAGTTCCACGAGCGGGGTTAGGATTCGATCCGACCTCCACCGATGTCTGTGCAAGCGGGGGCATCGCTTCCATCAACTCCACAAGCCGATCAACATCCTCTGATGTGGAGGGGAATGCGCGCCAAACGCCGGTATCTGAGCCACCCTTTTCTGCGAGGTGTGGCGCAATTTGTCCGGACTCGACGTACGTTTCTGCTATCGAACAAACGGCGTTCCAAAATTTAATAGTATGTCCCGCTTTGGCGAGGACCTCCCAGTACTCACCCGTCTCCTCGTTGGAATGAGAAGACTGTGAAAGGTGTGAGAGTATCGATGGGGCATCCTTTGGATCGATTCCTACTGCCGGAATAAGCCACGGAGTGAGTGCTGTCTCGCTTACCGACTCATCCTCCCCACGGAGCGATGGTGATGGCTGAGGGGAGCGTTGGCTTGTCGGTAAATGGACCGTAAGTGTTGTCAGCTCGTCATTTGTGTTTCCACTCCCAACATTTGACAGAATATCCTTGAGAGTTGGCTTATCAACGGCGAACGGGTGTTTCTCACCACCCGACGTGTCTGTTGGTGCGTTCGATTCCGCAGATCGTGTTTGACGGAGTGTTGAATCCTCTGCCCAGACGTATAGTTCTCCGCGTTCATCCGGAATCGCATGGAAGGCGAACATCCCTCGTGTGTATCTCGGGTGTGTAGTAGGTTTGTGTGTTTCAGTAGCTCGTGATATCCCGATCCCCGAGCACTCGCGTGTAGGTATCGTCGCCGGTCACGTCCGCGAGCCGTCCGGCGAGCTCGCGCAGGTCGTCATCGACGCCCCACTTGTCCACGTAGTTTTGGACAGCTTGTCCCTTCTCGTAGCGGTACCGGAGGAATTGAAGCTTATCGAGATTCGAGAGGTGTTCATCGCCGTTGCCGTTGGTCCGCTCTTGGATGTACGCCTGGCGCTTCTCATTGTCCCACGTCCCGAGCTCGAAGCCATCGTCGGTATTGTACAAGCACGTCTCCTTGAGGTCCTCGGGCGTGGCGTTGGTGCCGCGGCAGAGCTTGTTGACGTCGTCGAACGAGGGGTCGGGGCTATCGAGCAGGTCGATGAACACATCTTCGACACCGATGTCACTGGCTTCCTGAATGATGCCGTAGATCTCTTGGACGACCTCCTTCGCGGACATGATCTCGCCGTCGCGTTGCACCTTCCCGTGGTGCTTGGAGTACTCGCGGAAACACGCGCCCATCTCCATTACACCGATGTCGCCGCGGGAGAGGTCGCGGTTCTCTTCGAGTTGCTTGCGGGTGTGTCGAGCCGTGCGGTAGATGTCGCGGCGGAGTGACTTCCACGAGGCGGGTTCGGTGTCATCAAGCGGGCGGGCGACGACGACGATATCGAAGGAGACTGCTTCGCCAGTGATGAATTTGTTAATATCCGCGCTGATTGGGTACGTCGCCGTCACCTCAAATCCGACGTTACAGAGAGATTCAAGGAGCTCACCCCACGATTCGGAGTCGCTGTGATGGTAAGTAAACGTGAGTGTACCGTCGTCCTTGAGTGCGCGTTTGATTATCGTGAATGCCTGTTCAAGTTCGGATTCGAAGTCCTCGGCAGTTTTCTCTAGGTAGGGATTCGTGACTATGGAATCTACCCGGGGTGTTTTGTCTTGGTCAAATCCGGGGTACTCATCCTCTAGCAGGATTTTCTGCCAGACGTAGAAGTAATCAGAAACCTCGGAATAAATGATGTTGTCATAGTAAGGAGGGTCGGTGATGACAGCATCAAATTCGTCTTCGTAGTCCAAGCTACGCATATCCCCTTGATGTAGCGTGACGTTGTTCCCGATAGGGGTATTGAATGGTTCTGATTCCTTTGTTTCTCCATCCACAATATGCCTCTCAGTGGGGTTCCGTGCATATTCGACTGCTGTCCGAACTTGATCAAACATAGCCGTGAATGTCCCAGAGCCAGAACGTGTTCCCCACACGTTGTTCTCTGCAGGATATAGGGGAGGATTGAACGAATTCGTTCGAGTTAGATTGTCTATGTGGCCCCGAGAATTGTGATACCCAACCATCATAGTGTTATATCGAAGCGAGTCGGTAGCTGCTATCAGAAGAAGTTCTTTTAGATTTTGGTCCTCAATATTGTCAATAGCCATAAAGAGTTTTGCGAGCGATAGAAGTTGGCGCGAATTAAACATATCCTGCCACTTTTCTAAACCGTGTTGGAATACGTCATTTCCGCTCACAGACGACGCAGCGGTAATTGCACCCTCTGGGATTTCTTCATTGGGGATAAACTCATAGAGTTCATTACTTTCTTCCCACTCTTTTTTCGCTTTATTGAACAGATCAATATCCGCCTGCTCAGGCTGTTTGTAGCCTTTGTAAATGTCTTTCTTTTCTCCCGCATCTTCACAGTGGGTACAGTAGTACTCAACTGCGTATAACCGCAGATCCGGTTTACCTTGTTCTTGAATAGCATCCGTAATACCGTACTTCTGACCACAGTCCGGACAGTTGTACTTCCCTCCACGCGAAACGTTTCCTTCCTTTGGCACAAACCCGTGTCCACAGTCGTTACAGACACTTTCCGACTGCCAGTCGTCTACCAGCGTCACTGCTCCACAGTCCGGACAGAGGACGTTGTACTTATCATCATCTTCGTATCGACCTTTCGCAACGCGGTAGTCCTTAAAAAGAGGGACCGTGTGTCCACAAGAGACGCAGTCCAACTCTTTCACCCAGAGATTGTACATCACGTCCGCTTTGTGGTCTCCGTTCGGACAGGGTGTCTTGTAATATTGTGTAATCTCGTCGGCGACATCCTCTTTCACCTGCTCGAAGGCTTCCTCAAGTTCTTCGATGTCAGTCTGACCAGCTTCGAGTTGCTTCTTTGTAACGAACCATGCGACAGGGTTCAAGTCGTTGCCAACGACCTCAGCGCCGAAACGGGATGCCTCAACGAGCGACGTACCGCCACCCATGAATGGATCGAGGATCTTCTTATCCTCAACGCGAACGTCCTTCGGATAGAGTTCCCAGAGGCTCTCCGGGTCCGTCATGTCCACGCGTTCGAGGAGTGAGGCGACATCGAGATCGGACTCACCATCGGCGTCGTCGCCGTAGTCGGCGAGCGTGCCGCCTTCATGACCGGGTTCGTACACCGAGACCTTCTCCGGATCGTCAAGTAGCGTGTACAGAGAGATCGCACGGAAGACACAGCCGAGACGACGAGCCCACCACTTGTGCATCGTGTAGATGGGACGATAGTACATCTTCGCCCGTCCCTCCTTCTCGGCGATTTCGTTCACGCGCTCGATCGGGAATCCCCGCTCGATGGGGAGTTCCGTCCGCTCGTGCCGTTCCTGCGAGGACCCAGATTGCTCAGACATGATTCAGTATATGATAGGGATTACTCAGGACCCACATAAGTGTGCATTCTTGATCGCCGGATCGCTGCATACCCACGCTGCCGACATATCCATCACCTGTGTGCTTATGGCGGTCGCTCCTCCACGATGACATAATATGCAGATAGCTGAGCAAATTCGCCCGAAGGAGATGGGCGATCTATACGGTCAGAACGAGCGACTGAAGATCCCCTCCTACCAGAGACGGTACTCGTGGGAAGAAGAGCAGTTCGAGGATCTTTGGCGTGACCTCAACGAGATTCCTCCCGGTGGAAGTCACTTCTTCGGAACCATCGTCTTCATGTCCGGCACTCACGTCGCACAGGGAACGAACGAGATCGATATCGTAGACGGACAACAGCGGATCACGACGATCTCGATACTGCTCTGTGCGATTCGGGATCACCTCCAAGAGAACTACGACGAGGATGCCATCGAGCAACGTGTCGAAAGCATCAACGAGGCTCTATGGATCGTCGATCGGGACGGTGAGCGACAGGGTATGCGACTAACTCTCGGGAACTTGGACCGGGAGAGCTACGAAAGTCTGGTCAACGGGTATATCGACGAGATCGAAAACGGGAAAATCGAGTCCGCTTACGAGTTTTTCCGCGAACGACTCGACACGGAGTGTGATGACCTGAGCGAGGTGAAAACCCTCCATGATCGGATTCTCGACCGACTGATCTACGTCTCGATTACGGCGAAAGGACACTCCGAGGCCTACCAGCTGTTCGAGACCATGAACAACCGCGGCCTATCGCTCTCGCCGATCGACTTGATGAAGAACTATCTCCTAATGACGGCTTCCGATAGAGGAGATACGAACGAGGATCGTGTAGAAGATCTCTGGGGGGACATCATAATGAATATCGATAGCCTGTCTGGCGTCCACGACTCGGGAGAGACGTTTTTCCGGCAGTATTTCATGTCCTCACATATCCTCGGAATCAACCAGAAAATCACGAAGAGCAAACTATACGACCCAACGTTTACCGAGACGATCGATGAAACGGACGACATTGAAGAGCTGTTAGAGGACGTTCGTGAGAAGTCCGACCTCTTCCGGAAGCTCATTCAGCAGGACATCGACCAGTTCAGCGATAGTGAAAACTCCGAGATCAACCGGCTACTTCGAGACGCGGAGATCGTCTCTATCACCCCGTTCACACTCTTCCTCAGAGCGTTCTCAGAAACCAACGATGTTGACCTGCTCAAAGGGATCATCCGTCGGTCGAACGCGCTGCTCATCCGCCGCCAGATCTGTGACCGCAACACCGGTCCCCACGACACGATCTTCAATCACCTGGCACAGAACGCGTTCGAATCGGATGACCCACTGCAGTATATGGAGGAGTACTTGGAGTCAGAGGGGAGGCTCCCCAGTGATGAACAGTTCAAACGGCATTTCGCACAGGAAGACTTCTCGCGGAGTGACCGGACGAAATACATACTCAGCAAGATCGAAGAGGAACACTTCGGTCATGGCGGCAAGGAAGTCGTCGAAAGTCGCTACCAGGTTCATATCGAACATATTCTACCTGAGCGACCCGGGAAGAACCTCTCCAAACTTTGGTTAGAGCCATTCGGTATCAGCGAGGACGAACACGACGACTTCAAGAAACGGATCGGGAATCTCACGCTGTTGGAAGAGGATCCGAATATCCGCGCCTCTAATCGATCCTTAGAACGAAAACAGGAGTACTACACGGAAGAGAAAACCGATTTCAAGATGACTCACGAGCTTCAGGACCGAAGCAAGTGGGATATCTCTGAGATTGAGGAACGGAGCAAAAGGTTGGCAAATATCGCAGCGGGGGAGGTTTGGACACTAACCGGTTGATCATCCGAGTAATATAAGCACACAAAACTGGGATGCAGGCTCTGTTGAGGTCAACCACAGGAGACAAATTCTGACTCAATGCGGCCAATATGGGATATTGGTTGAACCCATCATTATTTACGTATATGGGTTAAACCAATAATTGGAGTAAGCTACAATGAGCCAGAAAGAACACACCAAGAAGAACGGAAATTGTCCGAATTGCGGCGAATCAGGCCATCAGAACTGGGAAAAGAACGAGGTGCTCCCACAAATCGAATGGACGTACATCTGCCAAAATTGCGGTAATGAAGCATACCTCTACGATAACAGCGAGCCGCCACAGCTTGGTCAGTCGTTTGTATGGGTACCTGTTTCGCACCACATGCGGACCGTCCTCCAATTTCAGGACATTACTAGTACACAACCAGACCAAATACTATCCGACTATTACAGACAGGGATTAGAACGATCAGAAGCTATTGACTACTATATCGTGGAGGACGAGGGAACAACACAGACCGAGTGGGCGGAACGCACTAACCGTAACCAGTCAACGGTCAGTGAGAATGTTTCCAAAGCCCGTGGAAAATTAAAATAATAAGATTTGTTTTTGACCCTTCGTCTGAAGGTATGGAGAGATTTGTGTGGTGTATGAAGCATGGGATCACACCAGTTCCCCTTCCCTTACTTTTGGAAGCTAATCTCGACTTTCAGACTCGACGCCTCGTCGGGCATACGCTCGAACAAGTCCTGTACCTTTGTGTAGTCCTGCTCGGATCGGAGTGTCAGGCTCACTTGTGATCGCTCGATGTCTGCCGTTCCCTGAAGCGCGCCGGGTACGCCCTCTCGGTCCGGTAGCATGAACGTGACGTCGCCGTACTCTACGGTCCCGGTCTGATGATCTCGCCGCCACTTCTTGCGCATGGCGGCGACGTCGTCGCCGTTGTACTCGAACCGCCACGTCTCTGAACCGACATCGGGGATCCGGAACGGATACCCCGGCACCCAATCGGATGCCTTCTCGGAGCCTGTCGGCCCGACGACGTACACCGGATCCTCCTCACGGCCGAGGTTCTGCAGTAGGAACGTCTGTACCATGTTCTCCGTAACGGTGCTGTCGAAACGATCGGCGACCTTGCTCACGGTGAACTGGTCACCGGTATCAAGGTCGTCTAGATAGTCTATAATCTGTTTGCCGATCCGGTCGGAGACTGTCGGAACGATCTTCACCGTCATCGGGTTCCGGTCGCCGAGAGCGTCCAAATACCGCCCGCCAGCTTCGAGCACGTACTCGTCAATGAGGAATTCGTTCACTGCCTCGCGGGCAGCCGTCTCGGTTTCGTCCGGCGGAAGGAATACCGATTCGTCAGCACGAATCTCGCCGATTATCGTTTCGAGATTTGCGTACCCCTCTGCCTCGATCGCCTCTTCAATACACTCGGCGAGATACGACCCGCCGACAGTTGTCGCACTCCCGACGTCTCGGAGTGTCGCGTCCGACTGCGGCTTATCGAGAATCTCGTTGCCCCGAACGACCACGTACTGATCCTCGCGGTTCAGCCGCCCGATAGCCCGCATCACGACATCGTGGCTGTCACCGTCGAGCCAGATCTCGCCATCCTCGACCAGTTCCAACTCGAAATCGCCGATATCGAGCACTGTCGTCCCGCTTCCGAACCGCTGGCGGAGTTCCTGTTCGACGTCGTCAACACCCCACACGTCCACGTCCTCCTTTCGGACCAGGACGGTGTCAAGCGAACTTCCGGAGAGGTCGTCACGGAAGCCGCCGGAGTCACGAGCTAACACTGGCTTCCCTTCGAGAGCTTCCACGGTTGCGTTCAACACGTCGTTCGCACTTCCGGGAATCGGGAGTTCCGGATCACGGAGGAACTGCTCGTACACGTCCTCGATCGAGATCTCACCGCGACGCTCCATCAGGTCCGACACGATGGGCCACACGTGAGACTGCAGGTCGAAGGGATCAGCCGCTGCGGAGTCCGCTATGTTCGATGCATCGAGCTCCGGTCCATCGGAAACATAGACATCGAGGTCCATCGGTGCCACGAGATCAAACTCTTGGAGCAGGTTGTCTCCGTCTAAAACCTCCCCATAGAGCAGCTGCAGCTCTTCACGAAGCTCGCTTACCTCCTGATCTTTCATCGACTGAATTGACTCGCGGATCTCGTCATCGAGGGACTCGTCGGCAAGGACTTGACGGGCACCTTCGATGTACCGTGCTTTATCGATGTAACGTGTCCCCGATTCAATTGCCTTGTCACCGGAGGGCTGTACAAACACGAGCGTGTTTCGCCACTCACGTCCACGGCTGTCGTTCGTGATGACGCGCTCAACCTCCTCCTGTGTCCACTGATCGTCCTTCACGACGACCTTGATGTCGCGGTCGTCCGGGACATCCCGGATATCGTCAGTTCGGAAGCCAACGGGAGACGCGTTCGACCCGAAGATGTCGGTGATAAAGTCGGCGGTTTCGGCCTTCGCCGATCGCTCGGAGACATCTACTGCGGCGTTCCGAATAAGTGCGTTCGGGTTCTGGCGATCCCGGATGGCATATTTCCCGTTCAGCTTGTGAAGGTGCCAGGCGACGCCGTGGAGTCGTTCGAGGTTGAGCACGACGTCGGAGACAAGGTCGCCTGTCTGGTACGCCCCCATCACGATTTCCGAGACCTCTGCGCCCTCACCCTCGCTCGGCTTCAGCGAGTAGAGGAGGATGGTGTTGAGAATGCGGCGACCGTGGGGGACATCGTCCTCATCCACCCGATTTTTGATGTCGCCGGTAGCAGCGTTCAGTCGTTCGTAGTTGATCTTGGAGAGCTCACCCTCGAACTCGATCCCATCGATATCCCCATGTGTGATCAGGTTTGTCTGATCCTGCATTTCGAGGAGGACCTTCGAGAAGAGGTAGATCATCCCACGCGTGTTCTGGTTCCCCTCGTCAGCGTAGTATCGCGTCTCAAGCGCGTCAAGGAGGACAGGATGAAACGGGTAGAGATCGTGCATCTCCGAGAGGAGGTCGTCAGGGATGGTGACGTGGTCCGACTGGTCGTAGGCGTCGAAGTACCCGTTCACAATCTCACGGGCAGCTGATTCGTCAGTGTCCTCAATCAGACGGTGGTGGAGAACTTCGCGTTTGTCCACCTGGTTGTTCATGTTGACCTCGACCGCCTGTTCCCGGTTCAAAATATCGTGGACCTCGGAGCCCTCACGGAGAACAGAGACGATGGTGTAGAGCTCTAAATCGGACAGTGCTGTCGATTCGAGCAGAGATTGGAGGAAGGCCTTGTTCGCGCTCTTGCGATCCCCTTGGAGCGTATCGAACCAGTCCTCAAGCTCGTCGACGAAGAACGCGACGGTGTCATCGCCGACGGCGTCCTGAATCGTCTGCATGTCCGGATAGCCGCCGGACTCGTACGTCCCGGGGTCGTAGTCGAGTGCCTCGAAGAACGGCTCCCAGAGGTACTCGTACTGTTCGTTCTGCATAGCGACCGTGATTGGGACTGCAGACTCCGGAAGCGATGATTCGAGCTCCTCGATTTCCTCGGTTGCCCACGAACCCGCAGCAACGGGATCATCGAAACAGTGGTACAGCGCCACCATCTGGTGGGATTTCCCACTCCCATAGGGGCCGTAGAGGATGTGTGTTCCACGAGGATCATCACCGGTCAGCGAGTCACGGAGGATCGACAGGGCCTCTCGAAGCCCCTGAGTCATCAACGTGCGATCGAAGAAGAGTTCGGCGTCAGACTCGAACTCGTTCTCGTCATCCACGTTATAGAGTTTTACCTGCCCGTCTATCTGTCCGTCCTCCCGAAGCTCACGGCTGAGGGTGACCGTGTCTTCGAGAGTCTTTGACAGGGTGTCTACTTCCGACATTTGTTGATACGTATACTGCCTGTCACTGACCAAATAAACACTATGGTGCTCGGATGAGCATTGCTCATCACAATGAAACAATCGCTACACAACATATTTGACGGTCAACTAACTCTCCAACTACATGAGCGACTTTGATCTCGTAGACATCGAGGTCACCCACGAGCCACCGGATAACGTTCTATCTGTAGATCCCGATGAGACGAGCGAGGAGCATCTCCACACCGTTCAAGCCGTTCGGCTGAAAGCCGGCCAGCCTGACTCTGAACTCCGTTCTTTGAAGCAACTTGATGAGAATTCGGTCAAGATGCTCGAACATCAGGTCGATGCAGCGTATCGGGCTCTGTTCGAGATGGACGGGAAGGCGTTACTCTCCGACGAGGTCGGTTTGGGGAAGACGATCGAGGTCGGGATGATACTCAAAGAGATGCACTTCCGCGAGACCAACGATTCGGTCCTCATCTTGACGCCTGCCCAACTGGCCAAACAGTGGCAAGCGGAGCTCCGAGAGAAGTTCGGCTTAGAGTTTGTCTGCAACTACGACGACGAATTCCGCGGGTTTGACAGCCATGACTACATCATCGCCAGCATCGACACGGCCAAAAGCGATAGATACCGACAGGCGGTGCTCAGACGCGACTGGGACGTTCTTGTTCTCGATGAAGCCCATTACGTGAAGAACGAGGAGACGGATCGGTACGAGCTGATCGACCACCTCTCGTACAACTATGCGTTCTTCCTTACGGCGACGCCGATACAGAACGAACTCACCGATCTCTACAATATTGTCTCGCTGCTTCGCCCGGGGCTGTTCGGAACACGTGACGTGTTTCACCAGTACTTCGTCAATAGCGACCAGGAAACCCTCGTCAACCGTAACGAGCTTCAGGACCGGCTGAACAAGGTCATGATCCGTAATCGGCGTGAAGACACGGATGTAGACTTCACCGATCGGCGGGTCGACACACGAAAGTTCGAGCCATCACCGGCAGAACGTGAGCTCTACCAGGCCGTATCCGATTATGTTAAGGGAGCCTACAGTCAGGATCAAGGGCAGAAACTGGTGTTGATGCTCCTTCAAAAGGAGGTAGTCAGTAGTCCTGAAGCGCTTGAGACGACGATCCGGAAGAGGCTCGATGACCAGTCCGAACTCACGCAGACGGAAGAGTTGGAGTCGATTTTGGACCTAATCAATAACATTGACACGGTTACCAAACAAGAGCGGCTGCTCGATATCGTTGAAGAGGCGCGTGAGAACGTCGAGAAAGGGCGTGTGATCGTCTTCACGCAGTTCCGCGCTACACAACGCCGAGTAGCTGAACGACTGGTGTCAGAAGGGTACACAGTCCACTCATTCCATGGTGGTCACTCTAGCCAAGAGAAAGAGGAGATCATCAAAAACTTCGAGGAGCAGGGAGGGATTCTCGTTTCGACAGACGCGATGTCCGAGGGACGTAATGCCCAGTTCTGCAATATTCTGGTGAACTGGGACCTTCCGTGGAACCCAATGCGCGTTGAACAGCGTATCGGTCGAATCCATCGAATCGGTCAGAACCGGCAGGTCTACGTGTTCAATATGGCGTTGACGGATACTGTCGAAGAGTACGTTCTTGAGCGTCTGTTCCACAAGATCGACATCTTCCAACAGAGCATCGGTGAGCTAAGCGAGATACTCACGAGGTTGGAGGAATCCGGAAAGAGCTTCGAGGACGAGATCTTTGAGCGGTTGGTCAACGCCGATTCCGAGGTTGATCTAGAGAACGACTTCGACGCGATGGCTGTCGATCTACAAGAGCAACGTGACCTCGCTGAGAAATTGGAGGAGTTCAATAGCGGTGTCTTCGAGGGATTCGATCTGGGGGCCAGCGATGACTGACGCCGCCGTACCGGTGACCCAGTCCGCAGTTGAGAATTTCACAGCGAGGTATCTCCGATCTCTCGGTTGCCAGGTCGAAATACGAGACAACGAGTGGCAGGTGACTATTCCGGAGGGTGTGGAAACAGATCTACCGAAAGGCGAACACGCTCTAGTCTGTGGTACCGCCGAAGATCTCGACGAGTCGTACGAGCAACTCCATCCTGAAAGCTCGTTCTTCCAATCAGTCCTCGACGACGCAAGCGACCGTGCACCTCTCGGGGGCACCAGGATTGACGCGACTGGCACGGACATTATTGTGCCGGACTGGCTACAGGAGAGTCCGATCCCAGTATCGGACATCGACTTCACACCCTACTACGATCGAAGCGCACTGGTCGTTCTCTTCCGGGTGTCTGTCGAGACCGTGAGCGAGTATCAACAGGAGTTCCTCCGAAGCATCGGTGTCGATGTTCGCTCCAAGGAGATCCTGCCTCACATTGACGAGACGTTTCTAACCTTGACGCAGTCGGAAACTGCTATTGTCCCGTCGAGAGATATTGCGGTCAAACCCGAACAGGTAGAGCAACTGGTCGATGCATCTCGGAAAACCCTTCTCTCAGACATACAGCCACAGATCGATAAGATCCATCAGGGGGCATCTCGGGCTGCTGACGCCGAACTTGAAGAGTACCGCCAGTTACAACGACAGCGAGAAGAGGAACTCGAAACAAAGATCACTCACCTTCGGTCAAGGATTGACGATCTCAACAAGTCGATCGACGACAAGAATCAGACGGAACGAGTTGAGGCACTGAAAGAGCGCCGAGAATGCAAATCGAAACTCCAAGAGGTTGAAACCGACCTCAATGAATTACGTCGCCGACGTGAACAAGGATACCCGGATCAACAGCGCGAAATTCGTGACCGACACGGATTAGAAGTGGTCGTTACTCCCGTCACCGTCACCGAGATTGAGTACGAGCGTGGCGATGCTGCATTCGAATTAACGGATTGCGATTTGACGAGAATATTGACAGTCGGATATGGTAGCGGGGTTGGTGTGACGGAAGCGGTTGACTGCGACGGCTGTGGGCGATCTCTTTCAGGTGAGAATCCACTTGGAGCGATTGCGAATGGCGTAAGATGTACAGTATGTAGGGATAGCTGATCGATGGCGCATAAACTATGTTTCTATCTTTGACTTTTGTTCACATATTTACAATGGATAAAAATAGGTAGGGCGAAAACCTGGTGATAACCCCCACTGTTGGTGACCGTCTAATGTCTCAAAGAAAGTAGTTCTATGCTTGTCATAGAAGGCATCAGGAAACTGATCCCAGAAGACCATACAGCAGAGATTAACAAAGATACTGGCAAGGGAATGGTAGATCTGCTCGTTGTGTGCAGTTGGATTCCGAACATTGCTCAAAAAAGAATAAAAATCATTTTCACTATCATGATACCTCAGATTTTCCATGATAGTGTCCATTTGGTCACCTAAGATATAATGGAGGTTTTTCTTTGTTTCATCGTCAAAATGCTCAATCTCACCTAATGCTTCTTTTGTAGCTGGTTCAGCATACTCTTTCTGCCACATAGGGAGTATCTCCCAGAACCGTGCTATTCTTCTGTTGACGTATCCACTAATGCGGACCTCATCTTCATACACCCGTCTCAGTCCCTCCTTGTCTTCGTCAGATATATGCTCATTCTTTTCAATATGTTCAAAGCTGGGATCAATAAATCTATCCTTTAACGTACCATCTTTGTTGAGCGCTTTACATCGTCTACGAAGAAGTCCTTCTAACACAGATGTAGCCATACGTGTAAGAATCCTAAAAGAATCAGTAAATATTGCGCTATAGCTTGGATTGTATTCTATCGCTGCATGTGATGGCACGTCTATCCCCCTTGCCACTAGCGACTCTTCTCTTTTTACCAAGAGACTTATTTGGAGTAGTGTGCTTAAATCTCGAAGAATATCTGAATCAAAGCGTGTCATTGAAAAAGAACCGTAATCATCACCTGTAACTTGGATATGGTTGTGTATTCCAACCAAGCATCCTGTCCATGCCCAGTACTGAAAATGATCCTCATTGATTTCAGCGTCTGGTGTTCGCAGTGTAATATCGCACAGAAACTTCGGGAGGTAACGAAGCTCGTCTAATGAAAGCATGTATGCAGTTCGATCTGAGAGAAGAACTCGCCTCCTTAAACGGGGACGAAAAGCATCAACACCATCATTTTCGCTGTTTCGCTCATTCTGTGCTTCTTGGGTGTATTTTTCTACTCTTTCAGCGAAGTTGTCAATATTAGAACAGTCCCACTCATCCCCTCCTTCAGACATTTTAAAACTGTAGGATCTGTGACTACATAGTATTTTCTCAAAGCAGATGCTAACTAGATAGCTGTACTTACCGCACAGGGTGCTAAGCCTATCATGTTCTAAGGGTTTCAACAGAGCCACACCCCTCAGTGTAAGTGGATCAGCATCATGAATGCCCTTTGGAGGGGTGTTACCTTCAGAGTGGTTGGTAAAAGTGTAGTCGAGTTAGTGCCACATCAGACCTGAACTGGTATAAATAACCGATAGACGCGACAAACACAAATCTAGCGATTCACGATGGAAGCACTACTAGTTCTGGCTGATGGATCTGAAGTATTCAAGCAGGTGCTAAAGAAGGCACACGAGCAAGGAATATTTCCCCGCCAGAACATGCCACCCAGTCGGCGTGTCTTGGTTAGCTACATGTATTGCGCCGGTTGATCGTTCCGGCAGATCGAGCCGTTCGTTGATTTTACGAACGTATAAGGGAGCTACTCCCACGTCGACAAGCATGCGGTATACTAACCGGATAAAACAGACTGTTGCCGATCCGTCTCCTGCCGGAGAGGGTGGCGAAATCGCTCTCGATATAGAAGCAATCAACATCGTTGAGAAACCAGATCTCAACTTCGACGACGCGTCTCACTGGTCCGTGTTCTGTGTTTCACTCGCACATCGACCAGAAGGTTCCAATGCTGTCGATACTCGTGTGTTGTGGCGACAAGGTCCCACAGTTTGTGATGAGCTTGAATTGATTGACCGAGTTACTGATTGGATCCGCGATCGGTCACCGGAGTTGCTCCTCACGTACAACGGCAAATCGTACGCCCTGCCGATTCTGCGCCATCGGGCGTCCGTTACTAGCAAGGAGTGCCCGGGAAGCCACGTTGTAGAGGCAGATTTGGATATGCTGCTCGACTCTATCCGTCATGAGGATCTGTTCCCGAGTGTACGTGAACGATATAACCGAAACGTCTCACTCGAATCTGCACTCAAGGATAACGGAATCGAGACTCCGACAGTAGAACTTGATGGACGAGAGGTGTCGGGGGAGGACATGCCCGTGCTGGGGCTTAGGATCCTTCGTGATGAGGCAACGGATGAAGAACTCAAAGCGGTGGCGGAGTACGCAAAATCAGATGTAAAGCAGCTGGTCACACTACGTGATTCGTTGAGCGAGTAAATCGAGTTCAATCATATGGGGAGGATGTGTTGAAACACACATAGTGGCCGGTCTGCTGAATAAACAGCGTTTATGAGTCACTCCGCATTACCGAACGGTTTCACATCTTGACTGCTGTGCGATCACGCAGAATCGCTTACCAATAAAACGCGAGTCGAAAAAGTCACACAACAGTAATAATGTCTCAGACAAAAGAATTGGCTCAACGCATACATCGCATGTCTGAACAGCAAACATTTAGTGAGGAATCCGCCCCCACAGAAGCCCTGGTGTTCTATAGACCCATCAAGGTCGATACGCGTGGTATTCCTCAGCCAGACGTTACGCGCATACCTCAGGCTGCCGAAGTCGACAAACTTCTCACTCACATTAAAGAAGACAAGCTGAAGTATCCAACCAGCCTTGAGCATGCGAAGATGGGCGAGGTTGCTTTCGACTACGCCGTCGACATCGTAGAATCAGGGACGGACAAGAAGACGAACGTCAAACTCTTTCTCGCCAATTTTTGCGACTCTCTTCAATCCAAGCAGCGAACGAAAAACAAGTACGCGATGTTGGTCTGCTACGAGACCGACTTCCTGCTCGCACACGTCAAAGCAGAACGTGGGATGTCAATCCAAGAGGAGAGTGGCGACGTGGAACTCGTCCGTCGGTTTCTCGACGTCGATAACATCCTCAGTGCTGCCTACTTCGAAGGCTTGGAAGACGAGATTATGTTCTCACACTTCACCGATACGGACTCTGGTTCGTTCCGTGACTTCCTCGGCGTCTCTGAGAAACGGTTCAACTACCGCCGGAAGAACATCCAAATCATCTGCTACTACGAGAATAAGAGCGGTATCGAATGCAAGTTCGAATTCAGCAACGACCAGATGGAAGAACGGTGGCTCGGGCAAGGATCGCTTGAGTTCTCGAATGGGAAGTTTAGTCTCTCAAACGGCCACTCACACAACATTAAGGAAATCCGTTGGGGCCGTGATTCTTACGAGACATTGCAGAGCTTCATGAGCGAGTTCAAGGAGTACAGCTACGAACTCGATGGACAAGCTCGCCGATACAACGATTTGAAACGGCTTCCCGGTGACGATGTCCCCTCGGCCTACAGCGACGACGTGAACTTAACCGATTACAAGAGCGAGGTCATCATCAAGGACGAAGACGGCGAGCCAGAGGTACAGCCGAAGGGGGAAGTTCCTGACCATATACATGTGTTGTATGCAAACAATTCAATCGCGTTGAGTGCTGACTTCGCGGAAGACATCTTCCGTGACCTGATCGACACTGCCGACTTTTCTCTATACCATCCATCGGAGTCGTTCGCATCAGAAGAGTTCGAACTCAACGGACTCTCTCTTCTGAACATCGACAAGGCTGAAATTGCCTCTGAGAGAGCCTCGTTGCTCGCAACCATCCATAATCACTTGGACAACGCCACGGGGCAGACGGTGCGCCGCTGCCTAGGGTTCATCTTCCTTCATGTGCTCACCGAATCAGACTGTGTCAGTGTTGGCTTCAAAAACGGCATCAAGGAACTCATCAACCTGAATCACGGAGCAACCCGCCAACACGATGTTGTGACGACGAAGGAGCAAGAGGGTGATGGGTTGATTGAGTACAAGGACAAGGACGACCTCAGTAAAGAGGACACTGCAGCCAGTATCGTCGAGAACATAGAAAAAGAAGGTCGGAACTACGATGAGAAGCTGTTCTTGTGGGGTGTGGACGAGGACACTCGGCGTATCGACGGTTTGCGGAAGCAGAAGTGGGGGGACGACCGCGTATCCGGAGTTCAGCGCCACGTGCTTGACCGACTGGCCGATCGAGACGTAGAATACACAGATTTCGAGTTATTGAACCTCCCAATCGGTGACGAGCAGGAACGGTGCATCATCGTCGGTATTCTTCACTAGCAGTGACGTACCAACGGTCGCACGGTTCGCAATAGAAGTTCAAGTGGGATGCGTTGGTCGCTCGGTTCGTACTTACCGACAATCTGTTGCGGCTGGGCTGTCGGTTCAGCTCAACCTCCGTTTTTCGGTTGCTCGTCACCGGTCATCAATCTCTGCATCCCGGCTAACATCCACTCGAACAGCACCGCCGTTGCTGCGATAGGTACACTGTGCCTGCGACCGTCATCACTGCGCAGTGTTTCCATCTCAACGCCCCTTACTGTCCTCCATCACCTGATTCGGGGTGTAGAACTCACATACCAGATTCCGATACCATCAAAGTGATCTCACACTCCACTAACTGATGTACGTTGCTTCACTGCCACAAGCGGTGCAGTGACCGTTCACATCCTCCCTGTATGCCAGATACTAGTGTTCATAAGTGTAAGAGGCAGGCAGAATTTCACACACGCAGTTCATCGCCGTTCTGTTCCACCCGCCCGGAATTGACAAGTCGGACACTACAGGACACAGTCAAGAGCGGGATGGACAGGTCGTCGCTAGTTTCATCGACACTACACTACCCCGTTCCTCGATGTACAGTTCGATAAGTTTCAAAGTGGTCCCGTTCGGCATTACTGAGCCGGCACCTCAACGCACTCTACGTTGATCGATTCCATCTCCTCGGCGTGCTCGGCGATGGGCGGGTAGTTGTCGCGGATTGTTCCTCTTGCAATCCCTGCTGCGTCTGCGATTTCCTGTTGTGTAATGTGTTCGTCACACAGTTGTGCAGCGACGTACAGGGCTGCTGCTCCGACCGACCGGGGTGCTCGCCCCCACGTCGCAGGATCATCCTCGCAGTCCTGTGCGATTCGGTATGCTATGGTCTGTGTGTCGTATGATGCGCCGACTTTGATTGCGATTGCTTCGATGTGCGTGACTGGTGATAGTGCTGCCCTCATGTGATTCTGTTAGCGTTCACCGGATAAGAGACAGGGCACTCAGTTTCACGTTGACAACTTCGAAGCGGTCGCTGTCCGTGTAGTGTTCTGGGAAGGTGATCACTCGCGCCCTGGCATCCAAACAGGGCGTACATGTGCTCAAACAGATGTTTCCGGGGTTAAGCCGGCGTGAGAGGTTGCGAGAGAATCGACTTCAAAGGTTGCAAATCACGGTTGATTGCGGACTCCGTGGAAAACACGCACAACCCCGCTAACCTCCGAGAGAACCAATCAATTTTCCAAACCTACTTGACGATCGTCGTGAGCGAGATTACATGTCTCAAGAACAGCGTTTCGCGCTCGATATCGAAACAATACCGACGTGTGACAATCCGGATTTCGGCGATCCTTCAAATTGGAGTCCATTCGCAGTCGTTCTCGCGCATGAATGGGGTGATACTGCGGACGTTTCCGTGCTCTTCCGAAACGGCGATTCACTCGAATCTGAAGCCAGGTTATACACTCGTTCGCTCAATTGGGTTGCTACGCGTCTTGCCGCGGAATCCGTCGGTATACTCACGTACAATGGCGCGGAATATGATTTGCCGATCCTCCGTCACAGGTGCGAGACCCTCGACCGTGAGCTCGGAACGTCGCTCTTTGAACGTCTTGAATCACTCGAACAAAGGGCTGAGCACATCGATTTACTGCAAATGGTGATAGCTCATCAAGGTCACAGGATGTCGATCGACGATGTTCTCGCCATGCTCATGATAGACTATGACGTCCCGCGTTGGCCGGACGGCCGGAAAGTCTCGGGGGAAGACATGCTCGATATTGGTCCCCGAATCATCGCACAAGACATCGATCCTGACGTGCTCAATGCTGCGCGGCGATACGCCACGAGCGATGTCGCACCCCTATTCGACGTGTATGATGCGTTGTTACGGCGTAGGGGTATCGTTGAGGACTAATCGGTCACTCGACCCAGTCGTACTGCTCTCGGCGTACGATCTCGCTCACCATTGGTTGCGTCATCCCGTACTCATCGGCGATATCGCACTGTGACATCTCCGACCCTGCAGCTAACCGGCGGATTTCACGGATCTCGTTGAGTGTGAAGTGTCGGTTTACATCACGCCTGATTTTTGGGTCGCATCTGTCTGATTGATTGGTAACAAGAGAACGAGTACGGGGTTAATCCGCGACGCGGACCCCGGCGTCGGAAGCGGGATTGACAACCCAGTTCTCCCCGAACGCCCACGGTTGAAGCGTGGTTTGAGCCGGGTGTTGCGCCGCCTGTTCTTTCCCTGTCGGTTTGTTCGGATCCCGCCACCTCTCCGTCGTGAACCGAGGGTGTAAATCATCGCGCTGCAGGTCCTCCACAGGCACTGGTTCCCCGTAGAGTGATTCCTGTACTGACCACCCAATGTGGTTTCGAGGGGCTTCCACGCGCGAGTCACCGGGTTTCTGTCGTGGAACGTCGGCGTACAGTTCTAACGTGAGTTGCCCGGTCGCTTCCACACCGATCGGTTCATCGTCTCCTGCGCGTTCGATGACGTGTATCCACAGTTTCTCCGACGTTACCCAGTGACCGATTACACGATCGGATTTGTGGATGAGGCCGCGTGCCTTAAGCTTGTGTTTCAAGCCTTCTCGAAGCCCGGATTCGCCCCACGTCCACGCCGCTGGTGGCGGGGCAAGGTGACGCGTCAAGTTGCTCCAATGCGCTGTTACAAGCGCTTTGCTGCGCTTCGAGAGTTTACCCGCTTGCGTTCGTGTTGCCGTCTTTGGTGTTGTTGACAATTCAATCACCCCCGGTTGCGCGGAGACGCCCATCCTGAGGCTCGTACACGTCGCCTTTGCGACGGAGTTTCTCCATAGCATGGTCGAATTTGTCCATGTCGACCCCTTCCTCTTTAGCGCGGTCTCGAACCTCTTCAACCGGTGCGCCGGCGTCGTACTTCTCCTCGACTGTACTGACCGCGTTCTTAACCGCCCCGACGCGTTCTCGCTGGGATTCCGTCATAAGCCCCGTGTACTCACCGCCGTCCGTTCTCGCGGCGTCCTGTGACTCCTGACCGGTTTCTGACGCGGACTCGATCACAGCTTGCCCATCCTCAGCCTCAGCAGGAGGGATATAACCGACACCGCGCTGAACCGGGGTGATCGTCGTCCCCTTATCGAGGATAATCTGCGGTGACCCGTCATAACCAGTGACCTCTGCATTCTTGACACGCACAGTCTCTTCCTCACACAGGTGACTGATTCCGTCAGGTTCGTCGCCCAATCCGTAAGCGAATACCACCACATCTACACGACCGGTCACATCAGTCAACGACCCTGATTCGATTGGACCGCCAGCTTGAGCAACCTCATCGGGTGTGGCGCTCCAATCGACAACTTCCGCCGTCACCGTCACGTACCCTTCATCCTCATCGAGACTCCCGATAGGAGTCGCACCGCCACCACCGCCGTCACTGTCGCTGTTGACAATTTCACCGTCATCGTCTTCGTCGTCAACGTCAACGAACGATTCCCGTGCGAACCCTGCAATCTCCTCAACACCGCGATCCATGTCGATCCCAGTACACCGACTAATCCCTTGCGTGGGCTGCTTTGTCACCGTCACGAACGTGCCTTCATCCTCCAACTGCTCGAACCGCGTCTTGTAGTCTGACGCGGACTGTAAGAGGTCCTCGTTCAAGTCGTGGTCACGCGTGAACTTCGACACTTTGTCGAACGCCCTGGTGACATTCACACGCAGTTCCTCATTCGCCTTCCCCTCGTGAACAACACGGTAATCCGTGGCGTCTTCAAGATACCCGGCAGCAGCTGCACGCGACACTAACGACAGGAATTGGTGTTCGTGCGGTTGCCGACCGTCCCCGTCCACGTCCGCGACGAGTTTCAACGCGGCGTCTAAGTCGTCTGCTGATGGGAGCTTCGACAGATCTGCACCGACAGTCTGAGCGAACGACACAACTCGACGGTGTCCGAACACAACTGTCTGCAGGCCCTGCAACTCTGTGTCGCCGAGATCAAGGTCATGCTCCGCGGCGAACTCAGCAACCTTTTCACGGGCATCGTACCACGCTGCACGGAACTCGTCATCCGACATGTCCGCAACCCACGCGTAGTACGCAACTGCGAAGTCCTGCAACTCGAACTCCGCTTCAGGGAACACAACGTTCCCCGCGTCGTCTGTCGTCACATCACCTACCAGGTCTTTGAACGCATCACGCGCCGGATGACCGTCCTGAGTCGGCTTCGTCGTCACGTTCACCATAACCGACCGGCGGCGTTCCGCATCGTTCGTAATCTCAGACTCACCACTCACCACAATTGGAGAGCGCAGGTGCCAGTCGTCCGTTCCCATCGATTGGTTCCCACGCGGCTCAACACCGCCCGTAGCAGCCTTCTTGAACCACGTGTGCCAGCGATCCATGATGTAATCTGGGGTGGCTTCAGGGCGGTACTCGTCGAACCACACAGGCACACCGCGGCTTGACGTAAACCCGGTGAGAGTTGCGAATTTGGATGCATTCACCGCCAGCGGCTCGTTCGACATCCCCCACATCTGATTGAACGCGGCGAGGGTGGCAGTCTTGCCGGACCCGGACCGGCCGAACACTCCGAGCGGGTTGAACGTCGCTGTCTGCTCGAAAATGAGGGGGCGGAACGGTGCAGCGGCGAACCACGACAGGATGGGTGTGATTCGCTCCGGGAGGCGGGACTGTGAAGCGAGTTCCAACATCCGCGCGACATCGTCGTCATCAACCTCGTCGTTTTCGTCCGGTTCAGCACTGAATGACCGGATTGTGGCGTTCGTCTGCGAGCCCTGGTCCACGTACGTGTGCCCGGGGTTATCTTCCCCCCCGTCCGGTCCAATCGAACCCGACGGAACAACGAACTCCTCACCGTCGTCTGACAGACCCATCTCGTACTGTCCCTCACGAACCGGGACGTCTCGCGCAGCGATGTACTGCCGAACCATGTCCATCACGTCCGCATCTGACCGGTCGGACTCGATGACCGTGCTGTACATCTGCGATAACACGGTGTCCTTGAACCGCCGCGCGTCGTTGAACACTCGCGGTTCAACTTTAATCTCGAATTCCGGTTCGTTCGGTTCAGACGGTGCCACCTTCACGGTGCTCGACCGGCCTTCGTCCTCACCGGGAAGTTCAAGAATAGAATCAACGTCGAACTCAAAGTTAAATATGGGTGTCGTGGTCAACCACACTATTCCGTGAATCTTCGACAACTTACCAGCATGGTTGACAACACTTCCCTTGTCGGCACGGATGTCCCATAATTCGCGGTGCCGGTCCATCGTATCAGTCCCTGCAGAGACGCGGGCAGACACCTCGTCAGCGTATTCCTTGTAATCCTCTTCAGTGAGGCGCGCGACCGCGCGAGCTAACGTCTGCATCTCATCTTTACCCGGTGAATCATCGTCTTCACCGCGGTCTTCCGCCAAGCCCCACTCGTCGATGAAAGCGCGCACATCACGCAATGCTTTCCGCTCTTCAACGTTCGGCCACTCCCATCCGTTCGCCTCCGCGACAGACAGTAGCGTTCCGACCGTAACGCGGTCGTCGTCGTCCTCGGCTTCGACTGATTCGAACCCGGATTTCACGATGTTGAACGCGTGCCGTTCAGTATCCTCGTCGAACGCGTCTGGCGCGGTCTTCGACCATTCTACGATCGTGTCGACGGCATCTTCACTTTCCGCGCCGGTCCGCGCATAGTAGTCAGCGATGGCGAATCCGACGTCACGCCACCCCAACCCTCCATACTCATCGTCTGCAGAGTACTTGAGACTTGCAGGGACGTGTTCAAGCGCTTCCTTGACATCGTCTTCGAGGAGCCACTCGTCGCCGTCCGGCTCGTACCCCGACTCCCCGTCACCGTTACCGAACCCACGGGTCGGGTTGTACTCGACCGCCGGTTCACCGGCCAATTGCACCCTGCAACACACGTCCTCAACGGCCAACTTGTTACGGATCGATTCGTTGTTGACAACTTCGTAACTCCCGCCAACACCCGCGATGTCAGCAGGTGCAACAACGTGATGACTGACCGCGCTCCCACGGACGTCGATGTCGAATTCGAGATCCTCGTGAATCTCAAAGTCAGACTCTTTGAACGCGCCCTTCTGCGCGGTTACCGTGTGCCACACGTGATGCCCGCCGCTCTGCGATCGTACGATGAGCGTCCCTTCGTTGACAGTCAAGTTCTTCACGGCTGCTTCCGGATCGTCCGCTTTGTGCGTATCGAGGTCGAAAATGAGGAGCTCGCGCGACATCCGCGGGTCCTCTTCGCGGTATCCGACGACTCCCCACCATTCGTGGGGAGACTTGACAACTTCGTCATGCGTGTACACGCACTCAGCGTCTTCGAAGTCCTGGTCGTACCCGCCCCAGGACTCTGCCGGGCGCTTGTCGTCCTCGCCGCGCAGCTTGATGTACCATAACCGCTCGTAGTCAACCGCTAAATCAACCGGTTCTTTTTCTTCTTCGTGATCCGGGAGGTCAACGCCACCATCTGTTAACAGTCGCCGACCACCAAAATCGTCGATTCGCATCTGCTCGTCATCCCGTTCCGTTCCCTGTTCATCACCGTCACCGCCCGTACCGTTTGCTCGTGTCATCGCGGCACCTCCGGGGAGAACCCGGCAACATCAGCAGTATCAAGCGCGAAATCACCATCGTACAGGTCATCTTGTGCGTGAACGGGACCGCAGTAACCCTGCACCGGCACTTCACAGTCTTCAAGTCTCTTATCGCACCCGTCCATAGCGCACACACCAGTGGTGATTGGTGCATCGAAGCCGTCAACGGTGGGTCGGGGTTCAAAGGCTGCCAGATCATATCGAGTCAATGATCTTGTGAACCCTCTTCGACTGATTTCAACGTCGTCACCGTCAACTGACTCAACGGTCCACGGGTCATATTTTGCCCCTTGAAACCGCATAATCACCTTGTCGCCGACATCCACCTCGCCAATACCGAAACCACCGTCCGTCACGAGTTGCTTCTCACTTCCGCCGCCGTCAACCTCGTCCTGACCGGTGATCTCATCCATCAAGTCTTCGATGGTCGCCGGGTTCATCTGCGGCGGTGCGCTCGCCGGAACGTGTTCCACCGGCGCGGTGACAGGGATCTCGTCACCCTCCTCGACGTCTTCGAGGCAGGGGAGCTTTACCAGGTCAGTCCCGTTACCAGCTTCGAACCCGTACCCGGGGAGATCGCCCCAACCGAACTCTCTTACGTCGTCGATATCACGGGTCGTGATACGACCTGTTATCCATTTCCGCGCTATTTCTCGCACCTCGCCCGTCGTCACGGTGTCCACCGTACGCCCGCCATCGGTGTCGAGTCCTAACGCCTCACGTCCACGGCCCGACCGTGCGTACGCGGGTTTATCCGAGCATAATGGGACCGTGATATCGATCCCGTCCGACCGTGCACTGAGGTACAGGTGCAGTAGGTGGTTGCGCTCGCATGTGATGTGGTGGGTTGCTTCGATTACTTCGCCGTTCAGTTCGACTGTCGCTGGTTTCGTCTGCCCATCTTTATTATGGGTCGTATCGTTGTTTATCATGTTGGGCTACCATTGCACACCCAACGGACAACGCGTTACACCGCGTTCGTCCACTTTTCCGATCACCAATTGATCGAATAGGGACGAATGTCCGTCGAGCTTGACTAATCATATCTAAGGATCACGTATAAAGCCTTGCACCACCCTTCCAAATACTCACACTGAATCCCAATTACAAACCCACACCTGAACACTCAGAACGCCGACTTCAACCCCTCTAAAACCGTATTTCACTCCCGACAGAGTGGTTCGAATTACACTAACCACTGTTGCCTTCATGCATACTATTAAGTCGGCTATCGCGCCACCTGTCAACCGTCCACGTCGATTCTCACTATTTCATTGTTGAGGTCGCCGCCGGACTCGACAGGCACCGACGCGGGCACCGCCAACCGCACCGGTCGGGACCGAACCTCGCTGCAGCAAACCAGGCAAAACACGGGGCCACTGCTCCAACACCCTCACATTCCACCATTTTAACACCGTTTTACAATCTGAACAGTCCAAATGTAAAACGATATTACGAGGTAGAGAGCCCAACGGGAGGGGTTAGGGTGCGATTTTACAGATTTAACAGATTTAACAGTATCTCTCAGGTCAATGTGTTCTACCCAACCACCACGCACCCAACTGATTGTCACTCCCTCCTGAGAGAACGCGTAAAATCAGTAAAATTTGTAAAATCCCCTTTCAGCCCCGTTGCCGTGTTGCGATTTTTTCGTTTTACATCCGCTGTTTTTGCTGCGTAAAACGACGTGTGATGCGGGTGTGACTTCACCTCTACTGTGGGGGAGGGGTGTCCCGAGTGTAACTGAAGGGGGAGAGTCGAAGGGAGAGGGGCATCGATCCATCAACACGAGGAAGTGAGAACGAATAGGTTAAACGGTCGTGCTATGAGCACGATTGGTGGATTGCCAACACGACCGTGTTGCTAACGGGTGTGTTGACAAGTTCAAGGCGACCGTGTGAAAAGAAGAGCGTTTCTGCTCACGCCTCAACCGGTTCTATCGCATCGAGACGGTACAGTTCACGGCGTTCAAGCGCATTATCAATCGTCTTCGGGACGCATTCGAGGCGTCTCGCGGCAGCCGCCCGCGACATTTCCCCGTTTTCGACTCTGAACAGTGTTTGACGGACTTTCGAGTAGTTGTCGTCTGCTCGTAACATTCCGTTCTCGACTCTACACCCAACGGGTGGCCTGCCCCCTTTGTGAACGTGACCTGTCAAGGGCTCGTTCGGATCCGTTTTCGCGTCGTTCGTGTCTTTGATCGCTTCTATCGCCCGTTTCGCAGCTGGGGATAACCCACCAGTCTTCCCGGATTTGACTCTTAACCCTGCGTCGATGACGTGGACGGTTACACCTCGTTTCATCAGTATCCGCATGGGTTCCGCGGGCGGGGCGTCTCGTTCCGTGACCGTGATTAGGTGCCCGTCTTCGCGCGGGTGATCGGCGACGGATCCGGGTTTCTCGGCGTCTTCGATGCGGTCGCCGGGCGGCATATCGATCCCGATTTTAAGATTCGCGTCATCGCTTTCGTGTTGCGAGACGGTGTGTCCTTGCTGGTGTTTTCGTCTCGCTTCTCGGATCTTCGAGTGCGGGAAGTCGTGTCCGAGTTCGTCGCTGATGTATTCCACCGCGTCTTCGATTCGTGCGTTTATCGTGTCTTTTCCTTCTGCGATCGTGTATATTGCAATTCGTCTCATTGCATCTAACCATTTTTCTTACATACTGTAAAAAGGTGGCATCACTTTTTTCGATCGGGAGTGTGAATCGTTTGAGAGTGGCCGGGCTTTTAATCTCTCTAAAAAGATTTTCGAGCGATCTAAGTGTCTCATTTGACTTTTTACAGTGTGTTTTTCCACCGTTTTTCGTCCTAAGATGGTGTCTGGTATAGTGGTGAGTGATGGGGGATTTACCCCACGGAGTGTGAGTGGGTTCGGCGTGATTGATTTGGGTTATATCGGGTTTTTGATAGTGGTGCGCGAGCTTGCTCAGTCACCGATCGGCTTGCCGCTCCCGCCCGCCGCGACCGGCGAGGTTGTTCCACTCACACTGAGGGGGGTGCCACGGGGCGCGGCGTTGACAAGAACGCCTGGTTCGTTCAGAAGGGAAGGTGTTCGCGGCGTTGCTGCATTTTACTGGTCTCGTCCCTCGCATCGTAGTGCTCATCCAATACGTCCTCACTGACGTCCATGCGGTCGCTGATGACCCGGGCGGGGGTGTCTTCGCTCAGGTAGTGAGTGATCGCCCCTCGCCGAACGGCGTGCGGTGCCTCGGAACTCGGGCACTTGTACGGAGTTCGTGACTTCATTCCCTCGCACTCGTCGGGGATGCGGTCGTGGGGGCATTCGATGCCGTACGTGCACGGGCGGGTGAGCCGGTACATTTCTTGCCGCATTGTACTTTTCTTGATACGTCCGAAATCGGTCGTCAACAGTGGTTTGCGTCCGTTGTCCTCGACGTCGTGCCGGTGCGTGTCGATGTAATCTTGGAGTACTTGCGACAGTCCCGGGGATATCGAGACCGTTCTCTCGCCTCTTTCAGCGTTTTTGAGCGTGGTGTCGGTATGTGGGCGGTGTCGAAGCTCGATGTACTGAGCGTCTGTGTGCGTGTCTGTGAGATCGATGCTTTGCGCCGCGCCCATCCGCATCCCGGTCTCGAATAGCAGTTTCAAGAATGCGTGGTGTAATTTCGCGTATTCGTACTTCGAGTGGTGTGCGAGTATCGTGTTCGCGCGGTCGGCAGTGACGATCGCGTCTCTCGTGCTATCACCCTTGGATACTGTGGGGGAGACGGTTGACTCGGCAACACCGTCTGCAACCGCATCGATTTGCTCGCAGAATCGTAAGAACACTCGCAGCGTGTCCATGTAGCCTTTGAGCGTCGTCGCCTTCACGCGTTGCTGCTCGTGGATCTTGTACCGATGCGTGGTTCGCCCGGTCACACTGTTCATGTCCTCGACCCCCTGGGTTTCGCACCATTCGAGGAACCCCTTCAAACGGTATTGGTGCGATTGATGGGATTGCCTGCTCAGGTCAGTCTCCCGGTCTTTGAGGTATAGTTCGACTGCTTCTTCCGGATTCATCGAGTCTGTGTCACTCATGGTGTATCCGGGAGCGATACGGGATCGTCGGTTCGCGTGAGGGCCTTGGGCCTTTGCTACCGTGACCCCGTGTTCGGCGAACGTAGTGAGCCGAACGCCTGTCTGGCGCGTGAAATGCGGTTTATTTCACGCGCCAGACTCCGGTTCAAATCCGGGCGATCCCATACGGTATATAAGTAAAGCAGATCATTTTGCCGCTTTACTCCCACCACTTTCACACCACTTAGCAGCCGCTTTCTGGAGGTGGTCATGATGTTGACAGCGTTCAGCCCACGCGACCGACAGTTCGTGTCTCCATTGTCGCGTCCACGTTAGACTGGGCCATCTGTGAGTTCATAGAAAGGGCGTGTGCCGCCTCATCGACTCGCTACGCTCAGTGTCGCCTCGAGAGAACTCGACGACGCATGCTACCGACGAGCAAGCGGTTCGATAGCCGCCGTCCAGGGTGTGATACCAAAACAGATTGGCCGTACATACATAACCGAACGAGACTAACTTCCACTGTGGCCACGTAAACAGGGATACAGGCGGCGTGTGCGTCTTCGGCGATGCTGGAGACGGTTTTCGAACGGGGGTTCGATGTGGCCCGAACCAGTCCGTTCGGTTCAGTATTATTGCCCGACTGGGGGACGCTTGTGAGTCACCACGATCAGTTTCAGCCCGCTTTGCAATCCTTTATACACGATGGCGAACCTAGAACTGTGCAATGGCGCAAGCGGGAAATTCTGAACTCGTCGACTCGTTCGAGCAATTCTTCCGCAACTACTACGACAACGAGATCAAGCAGCTTGCGCAGCGATATCCAAACGAACAGCGCTCGCTTCACGTGGACTGGCAGGATCTCTATCGGTTCGATCCTGATCTCGCAGACGACGTTCTGAACCAGCCTGAACAGCTCCAGCGCTACGCCGAGGAAGCGCTGCGGCTGTACGACCTGCCGATCGACGTCAGCCTCGGACAGGCTCACGTCCGAATCCGCAACCTTCCCGAGACGGAATCGCCGGAAATACGCGACATTCGCGCCCGGGATATGAACTCCCTCGTGCAGGTCCATGGCATCGTTCGGAAAGCGACCGACGTTCGCCCGAAGATCGAAGAGGCCGCCTTCGAGTGTCAACTCTGTGGCACCCTGAATCGGATTCCGCAGTCGAGTGGGGATTTTCAGGAACCCCACGAGTGCCAGGGCTGTGAACGACAGGGGCCGTTCAAAGTCAACTTCGACCAATCGGAGTTCGTCGACTCCCAAAAGCTTCGGATGCAAGAGAGCCCTGAAGGCCTCCGCGGTGGGGAGACTCCACAGTCACTCGACGTCCACATCGAAGACGACATCACTGGCGAAGTCACCCCCGGCGACCACGTCTCGGCGACCGGCGTCTTGCGACTCGAGCAACAGGGCAACGATCAGGAGAAATCGCCCGTCTTCGATTTCTATATGGAGGGGATGTCCGTCGACGTCGACGAAGAGCAGTTCGAGGACATGGACATCACCGACGAGGACAAAGAAGAGATCGTCCGCCTCTCCTCGAGTGAGGACATCTACGAGAAAATGGTCGCCTCGATCGCGCCCTCCATCTACGGCTACGACCAGGAGAAACTCGCGATGATCCTCCAGTTGTTTTCGGGCGTCACTAAACAGTTGCCCGACGGTTCGAGAATCCGAGGTGACCTGCATATGCTCCTCATTGGTGATCCTGGTACTGGTAAGTGTGTCCACGGAGATACAAAAATAACACTCGCAGATGGCCGTAACGTCCCAATTCGGGAAATTGTCGAGTCGAATCTGGAGGACCCGAAGCCGATCGATGATGGCTGGTACGACGAGATAGATTTCAACATCCCGTCCCTACAGGACAATGGCTCAATCGCACCGCAGCGGGCAACTAAAGTCTGGAAGCGAGAAGCCCCCGATCAGATGTATCGGATTCGGACCTCGAGTGGGCGAGAACTCGAGGTGACGCCGTCACATCCTCTGTTCGTACAGAATGACGGACAGCTCAAACCGATAATCGCAGATGACCTCACAACAGGACAGTTCATTGCTGCACCTCGAACACTTACAGTAGACGGTGATGACACACTCAACGTTGACTTTCGGCAATCTCGATCACCAAATGCGGTTCAACTTGACCTGCCAAGTCAATGGACGCCATCATTAGCCCGCCTGATTGGATACATCATCGCAGAGGGATATGTCCAACAGCGAGACGATAATACAGGGTTCGTTTCAATTACGAACAATGACAGGGAAGTATTGGACGACGCAACGGATGCACTCAAGAAACTAGGCCTCAATACGACGGAGCGAGTGCCTCATGAATCGAAGGATGCGTCTGAACTACTTTGTTCAGCAGGGGAGTTCGTAAGCTTCCTCGAAGTACTCGAGCCATGCATTCTTCAGCCATCCAGTGAGCAGTGTGTTCCTGATTCAATCTTCGAGGCTTCAGCGACAATTAAATCGGAATTCCTCAAAGCATTCATCGAAGGAGAAGGACACGTTTCGGAATCGCAGCGCGAGCTCACTGTTGCTTCGATGAGCCGCAATCTGCTCGAAGATGTTAGAACATTACTTCTCTCAGTTGGGATCCGATCACAACTGCACCAGCGGCAGAACAGTAGCTGCCGACTCAGAATCAGCGGAAACGAATTTGAGAGATATGTCTCTAAAGTGGGCTTCATAACCCAGCGAAAACAGCAGGCTGCAGAACAATACGCCGATACAATGAGGAATACAAACCGGGATGTCATTCCAGATATTGGCTCAGAACTGCGGCGAATACGGGAATCACTATCGCTCACACAGGCCGAGTGTGGACTACCACGATCGACGTATCAACATTATGAACGGGGGTCAAGAAATCCAAGTCGAGAGAGTTTCGAGAAGGTTGTCTCGACATTCAAAGACGCGTTATCAGCAGAAGAGGCCCCAAGAGAGAACGGTGTTCTAGCTGACGGTGGGTCTCTAAAAAGGAGTCTCAACACTCTCGAGCAGTTTGCCGAAGGGGATGTCTGCTGGGAACGCATCGAATCTATCAGCAGCGTCGAACCTGATTACGACTGGGTATACGACCTCGAGGTCGAGGGAACTCACAACTACATCTCGAATGGCGTGATCTCGCACAACTCCCAAATGCTCGGCTACATCAAAAACATCGCCCCTCGAGCTGTCTACACCTCCGGGAAAGGGTCGTCCTCGGCAGGGCTGACGGCTGCTGCGGTTCGCGACGATTTCGGCGACGGCCAGCAGTGGACACTCGAGGCCGGCGCGCTCGTTCTGGCCGACCGAGGGATCGCCGCAGTTGACGAACTCGATAAAATGCGGTCGGAAGATCGGTCCGCCATGCACGAAGCGCTCGAGCAGCAGAAAATCTCGGTTTCGAAGGCGGGGATCAACGCGACGCTCAAGTCCCGGTGTTCCCTGCTGGGCGCGGCAAACCCCAAGTACGGTCGGTTCGACCACTACGAGCCGATCAGCGAACAGATCGATCTGGAACCCGCACTCGTCTCACGGTTCGACCTGATCTTTACGGTCACGGACGACCCTGACGAGGAGAAAGACCGGAATCTCGCAGAACACATCCTCACCACGAACTACGCTGGCGAGTTGACCACCCAGCGCGAGCAGATGACATCGATGGACGTCTCCGACGAGGAGATCGAAGCGATGACCGGGCAGGTCGACCCCGAGATCGACGCCGAACTCCTGCGCAAATACATCGCCTATGCGAAACAGAACTGCCATCCACGGATGACCGAAGAAGCACGCGAGGCGATCCGGGAGTTCTACGTCGACCTCCGTTTGAAAGGCACCGACGAGGACGCCCCGATTCCGGTGACCGCACGGAAACTCGAGGCACTGGTCCGACTTTCGGAAGCCAGCGCCCGCGTGCGGCTGTCGGATACGGTCGAGCAACACGACGCCGAGCGGGTCATCGAGATCGTCCGCTCGTGTCTGCAGGATATCGGTGTCGACCCCGAGACGGGCGAGTTCGACGCGGACATCGTCGAAGCGGGGACGTCCAAATCACAGCGTGATCGGATCAAGAACATCAAACAGCTGATCAGCGATATCGAAGCGGAGTACGACGACGGCGCGCCGGTCGATATCGTCCTCGACCGTGCAGAGGAGATTGGTATGGACCACTCCAAAGCCGAACACGAAATCGAGAAACTCAAACAGAAAGGCGAGGTCTACGAACCGAGTATGGATAATCTACGGACCACATAGCTGGCGGTTCACCGTTACGGTCTGCTGTCGTCAGCACCTGCTCGCGTGTCACTGGTCTCGTGTTACCGTTCTCTGATGGTCGTAACCGTTGAGCGGATCGTTACGGGAGCAACGTCGGCGACATCGGCTGCGTCGGCCTGTGTGATCGTTGGCCACTCTTCGCGCTCGTTCGCGGCCTCGTAGAGACACGCCGCTGCGACGCCACTCGGATTTCGACCACTGATCAGTCCCTCCTGAAGCAAGACAGTGAGGTGTTCCCGAGCACGACGCTCGATGGCCGTCTCGAGGCCGAGTTTCGAAGCGTAGCGCGGCAGGTATCCCGTCGGATCGATCGGCCCCGTCGGAAGGCCGAGTTCGCGGTTGAGTGCGTCGTAGGCGGCCGTTAGCTCGTGTCTATCCGCTCGGGCGACGGTGGTGATTTCGTCGATCGTCCGCGGGTTCGAACGCGTTCGGCAGGTGGCATAGATCGCCGCTGCGGCAAACCCCTCGAGTGATCGACCCTGAAACAGACCTTCTGACTGTGCCGACTTGAACAGTGTACACGCCTGTTCGCGAGCGGAGTCGGGGAGCGAGAGTCCGGTGTTGATTCGCCGGATTTCGGTGAACCCGTAGACTTGGTTTCGTTCGGCTTTCGACGAGATGCGGGCGCGATTGTGTTCCCGTCGCAGACGAGCAATCTGGCGGCGTTTTCGACCAGTGATCCGGGACCGATACTCGGACGGAGTGCCGGAGCCGTAGCCAATCTCCGTCGAAAGCCCACGATCGTGTCTCGAGCGAGTGAGCGGCGCACCGGTTCGGCGTGGATCGGTCTCGTCATCGTCGAACGATCGCCACTCGGGGCCGCGATCGATCGCGTCTTCGGCCAAGACGAGCCCACAGTCTTCGCAGATCGTCTCGGTCCCACTCGTACGTAGCCTGCCGTCACATTCGGGACAAACACAGTTTCCATCCATTCCAACCATTGGTAATCCCTTTACCGTACATGGATTGTGGCTCGTCATCATATTTAAAATACATGATCTAGTTGAGAATTAAACAGAAAATTCGGTTTCAGTTATTTCGATCTGGTACGGATCAATGGCTCAACACCAGTGAGGAACTATAGTGGCCACTGACTGTCACTGCACACCAGATCGCACGACAGCTCTGCGATCTGTGTGTCAATCGGTTCAGTTGGTACTATAGCCCGTTGTGGTTGGAAACGGTGGGCTGTACGCAAACGCAAACCGTCTGGCACGGAAAACAGAGCGCAGTTCAGCGGCGAGACTACTGGTGGAGATGCTTGAGGACGCCGTCCGTGTCGGCCGGGACGGGTTCGGGATCGCCGCCGGCAGCGGCCGCAGCGTCGGGGTCTTTGAGCAGGTGGCCGGTCGTGAGACAGGCGACGCGCTCGTCGTCGTCGACGACGCCTTCGTCGCGGAGTTTTCGCAGGCCGGCGACGGAGGCGGCGGAGGCGGGTTCGACGCCGATCCCCTCGGCGGCGAGGGATCGCTGGGCGTCGGTGATCTCCTCGTCGGAGACGGCGACGGCGGTACCACCCGTTTCGCGGATACCGGGCAGGGCCTTCGGTGCGTTGACCGGGTTCCCGATCCGGATCGCCGTCGCGCGCGTCTCGACGTCGTCCCAGCGTCGGACCTCGTCGGCGTCGTTCTCGATCGCTTCGACCATCGGGGCCGCGCCCTCGGCTTGCACGCCGGTCAGTTTGGGGACGTCGTCCTCGTCGAGTTCACCCGCCTGAACGAGTTCGCGGAACGCCTTGTACAGCGCCGACGTGTTCCCGGCGTTGCCGACTGGCAGCACGATCCGGTCGGGGACGGTGTCGTAGTCGGCGAGGAAGCCCTCGAGGATCTCGAGACCGATCGTCTTCTGGCCCTCGAGTCGGAACGGGTTCAGCGAGTTCAGCAGGTAGACCTCGCCTTTGGCGGCCAGTTCTTGGACGATATCCAGACAGGCGTCGAAGTTACCGTCGACCTCGAGGATACGCGCGTCGTGGAGGCTCGCTTGGGCGATCTTGCCCGCTGCGACCTTGCCCGCAGGCAAGAGCACGAGCGTTTCCATACCGCCACGGGTGCCGTAGGCAGCGAGCGCGGCGCTCGTGTTCCCCGTCGAGGCACAGGCCAGTCGGCCGACGCAAAGTTCCTTTGCGACCTGAACACCGACGGTCATGCCTCGGTCTTTGAACGAGCCGGTCGGGTTCATGCCCTCGTGTTTGATCCGCAGCGTTTTGACACCGATCTCGTCTTCGAGCCGCGGCACCTCATACAGCGGCGTCGATCCTTCCTGAATCGAGACGCCCGATTCGAACGGCAACGCGGCGGCGTAGCGCCAGACACCGTGGCCCTCGAAATCGTCGAACGTCGGCAACTCGTCGTAGCGGACCTCGAGCAAACCGTCACACTCGTCGCAGGTGTACCGGACATCGTCGAAGGGCGCGAACGTGTCGCCACACTCGATACACTCGAGCCAGACGCCATCGTCTGCGACGTCGGGGGCGGCCGGCTGCTCTGCGGACAGGCTGAGACTCATTATCAGTCGAGAGGTGTGGCAGCGGCAAAAAGGACGTGGATTCGCCGGTGGCCCCTGCACCCCCATCCGATCGACAGAACGCCATCGGACGTGACGACCACGGATGCCGGCTAAAGCAGGATGAACGCGAGCAGTGCAGCGGGCCCCGCAAGCAAGAGCAGCGTCCCGATGATGAGCCGAACTGACATTCAATCGTCACGAACACGGCAAGACATATAATAGCTGAGTACTGTTCAACCACCTAACTAGTTCCTAACGATCGGTAACATCGAATTGACCGCTCGAAAAACGCCGCTCGTGTCGCTTTCGGATCTTACTCGAGCAACCAGCTCAACACCGCCTTCTGTGCGTGCAGTCGATTTTCGGCCTGATCGAAGACGATCGACTGGTCGCTCTCGATGGCCTCGTCGGTAATCTCCTCACCGCGGTGGGCGGGAAGACAGTGCATGATCGACGCCTCGGGGGCGTGCTCGAGCAAGTCGGCCCCGACCTGAAAGCCCTCGAAGTCGTTCATGCGGACGTCGCGTTCGTCCTCTTGGCCCATGCTGATCCAGACGTCGGTGTAGATGACATCGGCATCGGTGACTGCCTCGACTGGATCGGTCGTGGTCGTCGGATCGCCGCCCAGTTCGCGGGCGCGCTCGAGGACTTCCTCGTCGAGTTCGTAGCCTTCAGGTGTGGCGACCGTCAGATCGATATCGGTCATCGCACAGCCGAGTGCGAACGACTGAGCGACGTTGTTGCCGTCGCCGATCCAGGTCGCCGAGACGCCATCGAAGCCGTCTTCCTGTTCGCGGATCGTCTGAAGGTCCGCGAGCGTCTGGCAGGGGTGGGCGTCGTCGGTCAGCCCGTTGACGACGGGGACGTCGGCGTACTCCGCGAGCACTTCGACGTTCTCGTGTTTGAACACGCGGGCCATCACGGCGTCGACGTACCGCGAGAGCGCACGCGAGGTGTCTTTCAGGGGTTCGCCTCGCCCGAGTTGGATGTCGTCTTCCCCGAGGAAGATCGCGTGGCCGCCCAGTTGGGTCATCCCCGTCTCGAAGGAGACTCGAGTTCGGGTGCTCGCTTTCTGGAAGAGCATCCCCAGCGTCTGGCCCTCGAGGTCGGTATGCTCGTCGCCGGCTTCGACGGCGCGTTTGTACGCCGCGGCTTGGTCGAGGACCGTAAACAGTTCTGTCTCGGTGAGATCGTCGACGTCGAGGAAATGTCTCGGCTGTGTGTCGTCAGTCTCTGTCGTCATTGTTGTGTCTGAAAATTGTGTGCTCAGTCTTCGCTCAACGTCCGCGAGACGCGCTCGAGGATCGAAACGGATTGATCGTACTCCGACAGCGAGAGTCGCTCGTCGGGTGCGTGATCGAGGTCGGAGTTGCCGGGGCCGTAGGTAACCATCGGACAGTCCCATGCGCCCGCGTAGATGTTCATGTCGCTGGTCCCCGTCTTACGCACCAGCCGTGGGTCTTTGCCCTCCTTCCGGATGGCGACGCGGAACGTTCGAGCGACCTCCGTTCGCGGGCTCATCATCACGGGTGGGACCTTGTCCTTCCAGGTCACGGTTCCGACCTCGAGTTCGGCTTCCGCGGCTTCGCGGACGGTCTCGACGTCGAGCGACGGGGGAACGCGCAGTTGAACGTCCATCGTCGCTTCGACGGAGAGGCCGTCCTCGCTGACACCACCTTGGATGTCCACGGGCTTGGTCGTCACCTGCTCGAAGACGGGTTCGTACTCGCCACCCTCGAAGTGATCTTCGACGGTGGACCACCAGCGAACGGCGTGTTGGATCGCGTTCGGGTCCGGTCGGGAGGTGTGGCCGGATTCGCTGGTCGCGACGTACGTGCCGGCGATGAGGCCACGGTAGCCGAGCGTAATCCCATCAGTGCCGGAGGGCTCGCCGTTGACGACGGCGTGTGGCGCGTCGTCTCTGTCGGCGACGAGATAGCGCGATCCTTTCGAGTCGACTTCCTCGCCGACGACGCCGACGAAGGAGACGCCAGTGCGGACGGCAGCGGCTGCCATCGCGGCGAGTGGTCCCGTCGCGTCGACGCTGCCACGGCCCCAGAGAACCTCGTCGTCGCCGGTTTCTTCGACTTCGACCGGGATATCCCCCGGCACGGTGTCGATGTGTGAGGTGAGCAACACGGAATCGTCTGCCGGCGCGCGGACGTTGCCGACTGCGTCGATCCAGACCTCTCGGTCGTGGGCCTCGAAGAAATCCACGAGGCGTTTGGCCGCCTTGCGTTCCTCACCGGTCGGTGAGGGAGTCGAGACGAGGTCGACCAGCAGCTCTCGGGCTTCCGAAGGCGAGACGTCGGTCGGGTCGCTCGTGCTCGCGTTCATGAGTCGGATTCGTCGGGTGCGATAACCGCGCCCAGCGCGTCGACGAGCTGGTCTGCTTCCTCCTGATCGATCACCAGCGGCGGCAGCAGGCGCAGGACGGTCCGACCCGCCGGCAGCGCCAGCACCTGGTGGTTGATCGCCAGGTCACGGGCGGCGCGATTTGCTCCTCGCTTCAACTCGATGCCGATAAGCAGGCCCTCGCCGCGGACCTCGCGCACCTCGTCACCGAGTCTAGCCTCGAGTTCGGTCGTAAGATAGTCGCCCATCGAAGCGGCGTGGGCGGGCCACTCCTCTTCGACCAGCGTCGAAATCGTCGCGTGGACCGCCGCGGTGACGACGGGACCGCCGCTGAACGTGGCGTTGTGTGAGGCCGCGCCGTCGGCGATCCAGTCTGCGACGACGACGCCACCGATCGGCAGGCCGTTGCCGAGGCCTTTCGCCGTCGTGAGAATGTCGGGCGTGACGCCAGCGTTCTGGCAGGCCCACATCGAACCCGTCCGTCCCATGCCGGTCTGGACCTCGTCGAAGACCAGCGCCGCGCCGGCCTCGTCGGTGACCTCACGGGCGGTCTCGAGGTAGCCCGCGGACGGGACGTTGATGCCGCCTTCGCCCTGAATCGGCTCTAAGATGACGGCTGCGGTCTCGTCGTCGACGGCCTCGGCGAGTTCCTCGCTATCGCCGTAGGGGACGAACTCCACGTCGCCGGCGAGCGGCTCGAACGGTTTCTTGTACTTGTCCTTCCAGGTCGCCGCGAGCGAGCCCATCGTTCGGCCGTGGAAGCTCCGGGTCGCGGCGATGATCTTGGAGTTGCCGGTCGCCGAGCGGGCGAACTTCAGTGCGGCCTCGTTGGCCTCAGTGCCGGAGTTACAGAACCAGGCCGACTCGAGGCCGTCGGGCGTCGACGCGACGAGCGCGGCGTAGGCGTCCTCGCGCGACTGGACGGGGAACGAGGAGTCGACGAACGTCAACTTCCCGACCTGTTCTTGGACCGCGTCGACGACAGCCGGGTGGCTGTGACCGAGCGGCGTACACGCGTAGCTCGCGCCCGCGTCGAGGTACTCTGTCCCGTCGGTGCTGTAGAGGGACGATCCCTCGCCGCGCTCGAGCGGAATCGGCTTGCTGCCGGAGATGAAATCGTGGTCGCTCATTGTGCGGCCTCCCCAGCGTCGAGGGCGCCGGGCTCGAGGGTCGTCCCCTCACCGGCGAGTGCACTCGAGATCGGTTCGTCTGCGTTCGCATCGGCGACGACGACCGAGGATGCGCCGCCCTCGAGGGCTTCTTCTGCGGCCATGACTTTCTTCGTCATGAACCCCTCGGCGGCGTCCTTGACGGTCTCGAACGCCTCGGGTGTCGCCGCCGACTCGATCTTGGTCGACTCGTCGTCGGGGTCCTCGTAGACGCCGGAGACGTCCGTGAGGAGCACGAGGTCGGCCTCGAGCGCCCCTGCGATCGCGGCAGCGGCGCGGTCGGCGTCGGCGTTGACCGCGGTGTAGCCGCCGTCTTTCTCTTTCCCGAGTACCGGGACGGAGACGACGGGCGTGTAGCCGCCCGCGAGGACGGTCTCGAGCAAGTCGGCGTTCACGGATTCGATCTTCCCCGAGTGGTCGCCGCGTTTGATCTTCTTCTTGCCGTCTTCTTTGACGCGGACGGCGGACTTGCGCTTGCCTTCCAGCAGTTTGCCGTCGGTGCCCGAGAGGCCGACTGCGTCGACGCCCTCGTTCTGGAGGCTCTCGACCAGATCGGTGTTGAGCTTGCCGGGCATCACCATCTTGAAGACGTCCATCGTGCGTTCGTCGGTAAAGCGCCCGACGACGCCGCCGGGCGTCTCGACGTAGGTGGGTTCCTCGCCAAGCTCTTCTAAGGTCTCGTCGACGGCGGTCGAGCCGCCGTGGGTGAGGACGACGTCCTCGCCGTCCTCGACGAGACTCGCAACGTCGGCGAGTGCGCCTTCGGGGTCGACAGCGCGTGCGCCGCCGATTTTGACGACGGTCGTCATTTACGGTGCCCCCACGGGGTGCAGTCCCGTGAACTCGAGTCCGGCCGTCTCCTCGAGGCCCAGCGCGATGTTGGCGGCGTGGACCGCCTGTCCCGCCGAGCCTTTCATCATGTTGTCGATCGCCGAGAAGACGACGATGCGTTTGTTCGAGGGATCGAGTTCGAAGCCGACTTCGGCGAGGTTCGTCCCCGCAACCGACTTCGGCTCGGGGTAGCGGTAGACGCCGGAGCCACCGGCGGCCATGCGGACGAAGGGTTCGTCCTCGTAGGCCCCTCTGTACGCTTTCCAGAGGTCGCCCTTCGAGACGGGGCCCGACGGGAAGACGTGGCTGGTCGCGCTCGCGCCACGGATCATGTCGACGGCGTGGCACGTGAACGCGACGCTCGTGCCGAGGAACTGCTCGATCTCGGCTTCGTGACGGTGGCCCGTCGGCGCGTAGGGACGAACGACGCCCGAGCGCTCGGGGTGGCTCGAGGCCTCGCCGCCGCCGGCCCCGCCTTCGGAGGAGCCGACTTTCACGTCGACGACGACCTGCTCGCCGCCCTCGAGAATCCCCTGGTCGAACAGCGGGTAGAGCCCGAGGATCGTCGCGGTGGCGTTACAGCCGCCGCCGGCGATCAGCTCTGCGCCCGCGAGGTTCTCGCGGTTGATCTCGGGAAGCGCGTACTCGGCCTTCTCGAGGTATTCAGGCGCGCTGTGGCCGTCGTACCACTCGTCGTACTGCTCCTCGGTGTTCAGGCGGAAGTCGGCCGAGAGGTCGACGACCGTGTCGGCGATCTCGAAGAACTCGTCGATCTGGCCCATCGAGACGCCGTGTGGCGTCGCCGCGAACAGCACGTCGACGGACTCGAGATCATCGGGTTCGGTAAAGCGCAGGTCCGTGCCGCGCAGTGGCGGGTGGACGGAGCCGACGCTCTTGCCGGCTTTCGATCGGCTCGTGACTTCGGCGAGCTCGAAGTTCGGGTGGCTGGCGAGCAAACGCAGCAGTTCGCCGCCGGTAAAGCCCGAGCCGCCGATGACGGTTGCAGTAACCGTATCCGGGGCCATCAGGCGCTCACCTCGAGTTCGTTCTCGGCAGCGTCGGCTGCTTTTTCCTCGAGCCAGTCGACGACGGTGCCGGCGATGTCGGTGTCGACGGCTCCGTCGAGGGCTTTGAACTCGACGGTGTGGTTGACCTCGTGGACAGTATAGCCGTCTTCGGTCTCCATCAGGTCGATACCGAGCAGTCCGCCGCCGACAGCGTCGCTGGCGGCTTTGACGAGTTCGATTGCCTCCTCGTCGGGCTCGAAGACGTCCGTCTCCGCGCCTTTGGCGGCGTTGGTGATCCAGTGGTCCGACGAACGGACCATGCCGGCGATCGGCTTGCCGTCGGTCGCGAGCACACGGATGTCACGGCCTGGTTTCTCGACGAACTCCTGGACGTAGAACACCTTGTGCTCGTAGTGGCCGAGCGTCGCCTTGTGCTCTAAGATGGCTTCAGCGGCGTCCGGCGAGTCGATCTTGGCCATCAGGCGGCCCCATGATCCCACGACGGGTTTGAGCACGCACGGGTAGCCAAACTCCTCGATGGCTTCCATCGCGGTCTCTTTCGTGAACGCGACTTTGGTCGCCGGCGTCGGCACACCCGCTTTCTCGAGCGCGAGACTGTTTTTGACCTTGTCCGCACAAATGTCGGCCGTCTCGTGGCTGTTGACCACGGGGATGCCGTAGGCCTCGAAAAACTGCGTGGCATAGAGGCTGCGGCTCGTGGCGAGACAGCGGTCGACGACGATATCGAGGTCAGCGAACGCCTCGGGGGCCTCGCTGATGTCGAACGTCTGTTTGCGGACGTCGATCTTCTCGACCTCGTGGTCGCGCTCGCGAAGCTCGTTGAGCAGGAGCTTCTCGTCTTTGCGAATTCGGGAGTAGAGTATTCCTACGTTCACGCGAACCACCCCTGGTGTGTGAGCTCAGGGCACAAGGTAGTCGCGACCGTGTGCAAGGTCACTCACCCCAGTCCTCTTCGAGCTCGGGGGCTCGCTCGAGGACTGGCGGCTCGGTGTCGACGACTTCAAGCTCTGCGCCACAGGTCGTACAGTCAACGATCTCTCCCACTTCCAGATCATCGTGCAGGGACACTTCCGCCCCACACTCGACGCATTCGGTCATTGTACCTGCAACTGGGAGCCAATAACCCTTAAACCCTTCGAACTTATCAAGAGAAATACACGAAGCGCAGTATCGACTAATGGAGTGAATGTACTGTTTTCCGGCCGGTTACGGTTCCAATGTCATGGAGTTGGTAGTTTGTCCCCTGGCGGGGACCGCCGCGAAATCGTGGGCCGCACTCGAGCAACTGCTGGGCTCGCCACTGCGGGGAGCGGTGACTCAGACATAGTCGTTTACCTCCGAACGAAGCGCCTGGCGGGCTGCCTCGAGTGCGTTCTCGGTCACGTCGAGCGTTTCCTCGTCGGCCTCTGTCTCTTATACACATNCCGACTCGAGTGGCTCGCCGAGCACCTCCTCGGCGGCAGCCGCGATCGCGTCGTAGTCTGCTCCACTCTCCGCTGCAATCGCAACGAGTTCGTGTGCCGTCCGGAACGGCAACCCGTTCGCCGCGAGCAGGTCGGCGACGCCGGTCGCAGTCGAAAAGCCCGCGCCGGCTTCTGCCGCAAGCGTCTCTGCGTTCCAGTCGGCCGTCGCCACGGCCCCGGCCGCGACCTCGCTGGCTTCCGTCACCGCGTCGACGGTCTCCCACGCGTGGGTCGTCGCACGCTGGAGATCGCGATTGTACGCACGCGGAAGCCCTTTGAGCGTTGTCGTCAACCCCTGTACGCTGCCGGCCGCGTCGCCCGCGACCGCACGAACGAGCTCCAGTGTGTCCGGGTTCTTCTTCTGGGGCATGATCGACGACGTCGAGGAGTAGTCGTCGGCAAGGTCGACGAAGCCGCGGTTGGCGAAGATGATGATATCTTCGGCCAGCCCGGACAGCGTCGTCGCGTGTGTCGACAGCACCTGGGTCGTCTCGAGCAAGAAATCCCGGCTCGAAGAGGCATCCATCGAGTTCTCGACGACTGACTCGAATCCGAGCAGGTCGGCCGTGCGCTCGCGGTCGATATCGAACGTCGTGCCCGCGAAGGCCGCGCCGCCCAGCGGCGACTGGTTGATCCGCTGGTAGGCATCGAACAGGCGTTCCGTATCGCGACGAACCGCGCCTTCGTAGGCCAGCGCCCAGTGTGCCACCGTCGTCGGCTGGGCGGGTTGGAGGTGCGTGTAGCCGGGCATGATCGTCTCCGTGTGCTCGGCGGCGACCTCGACGAGCGACTCGCGCAGCGCGAGCGTCGTCTCGATGGCCTCGAGCACGTCCTCGCGCAGTCGATAGCGGATACACGCCGCGACCTCGTCGTTTCTCGAGCGCGCGGTGTGCATCTTCCCGCCGTCGGGGCCGATCCCCTCGATGACGGCCGTCTCGATGGCCTCGTGGACGTCTTCGCCGTCGGGCAGGGAGGCGTGGCCGTCGACTTCGATTGCATCAAGTGCCATGAGGATCTGACCCGCGACGTCGTCGCCGATTATGTCCTGCTCGGCGAGCATGATGACGTGTGCGCGGTCGATCTCGATATCGGCCTCGAAGATCCGTTCGTCCGCTGCGAGCGAGGAGAGGAAGCTCCGGGCGGGGCCGCCGCTGAATCGGTCCCGTCGGACGACACCTTCGTCACTCGCGGTGTCGCTGCCGTCGGTTTCCAGTGTGGATTCGGTCGGCCCGTCGTGAGCGCTCTCCTCGGTCATGGTTATTCGTCCTCGTCCGTGTTCGCCGCGATCGCTTCGTTCGCGAGACGGCGCTGGAAGCCGTGGTACTTCGCGACGCCGGTGGCGTCTTCCTGCGTGATCTTCCCGACCGTTTCGGTGTCGAAGGAGGCGTGTTCAGCCGAGTAGGCCGCAAATTTGCTGTCGCGGGCCACGGCGCGAGCCTGGCCACCCTCGAAACGAATCGTGACGGTGCCGGTAACACGCTGTTGGGTTTCGTCGATGAAGCCCTCGAGTGCGCCGACCAGCGGTGCGTCGATCAGGCCCTCGTAGCCCTTCTTGGACCACTTCTGGTCGATCAGCTGCTTGAATTCGCGTTCTTCCTGCGTGAGGACGAGTCCCTCGAGCGCCTCGTGGGCGTTGAGCAGCGTCGTCGCCGCGGGGTGCTCGTAGTTCTCACGAACCTTCAGCCCGAGCATGCGGTCTTCCATCGAGTCGGTACGACCGACGCCGTAGGCGCCAGCGACCTCGTTCAAGTGCTCGATGAGGTCGACGGGCTCGTACTCGACGCCGTCGACGGCGACGGGACGACCCTGCTCGAACTCGATGTCGATCTCCTGGGTCTCGCCGGTTGGGGCCTGCGTCCAAGCGTAGATGTCCTCCGGTGGGACGTAGCTTGGGTCCTCGAGGTCGTCGCCCTCGACGGAGCGACTCCAGAGGTTGGTGTCGATCGACCAGTCGCCGCCACTGCCACCCTCGACGGGGAGGTCTTTCTCGGCGGCGTACTCCTGTTCCCACTCGCGCGTGAGTCCGAGTTCGCGCACAGGGGCGATGACCTCGAGGTCGGAGTCACGCCAGACAGCCTCGAAACGCAGCTGGTCGTTCCCTTTGCCCGTACAGCCGTGGGCAATGCCGGTACAGCCCTGTTCTTCTGCGACCTCGAGGATTGCCTCGGCGATCACTGGGCGGGCGAGTGCCGTCCCAAGTGGATAGCCCTGATAGGTCGCGTTCGCGCGAACGCCCTCAAGGCAGAGGTCAGCAAACTCTTCTTTCGCGTCGACGACGTAGTGTTCGAGGCCGAGTGCCTCGGCGGTCTCTTCGGCTTCGTCGAATTCGGAAGCCGGCTGGCCGACGTCGACCGTGACGCCGATAACGTCGTCGTATCCGTACTCTTCCTCGAGCAGCGGGACACAGACAGTCGTGTCAAGCCCACCCGAGAACGCAAGTGCGACGCGTGTCATATGGTACTCGAGTGAAACAGCAGGAAGGACTTAAGGACGTTGATTTCGATTGCGTAAATTATAGACAGAGCGGCTGCTGGCTGTGATTTCAGCGTTTGCGCGACAGTGAAACGATCCGGGGACGTGGGGTGTGGTATAGGGTGGGCTCAGAGGCCCGCCGCCGTCGCCGCGGAGTCCCGTCGGTACCAAACACGCCGAGCGTGGTTCCGACAGGAGAGTTCATTAGTGGCCTAATGAGAGTCCTCGGTATTAAATCCTGCTACATACCGAACGCCACGCTCGGATGCCGATCACGCCTCCGTGTCGTCATCCGCTGGCAGCGCTAACACGTTTTCGCGTCCGATTCGGAAGACCTCGATTTTGTCGTCTTCGCGCAGACCGCTGACGACCTGACTCGTCTTGGCCTCGGTCCAGTCGAGTTCGGAGACGACTGCCTGTTGTTTAAGCCGCCCCCCGTGTTGCTCGAGCAACTGGAGGACGCGTTCTTCGTTGCTGAGCAGGTCGGCCGGCGGTCCGTTCGCCTTCGTCGCCGAACCGTTGGCGAGCGGTGGCGTCTCGGACGCGGCTCCCGTCACGTCGGCTCGCTGTCGCTCGAGCCACCAACCAACAGCACCGAGGATCGCCAGAAGAGCAAGCGCGGCGATCACGGCGAGCCACGGCATCGACGGACTCGCGCCCGTTTCTGCGGGTTGTTCCTCTCCGTTGCTCTCTTCGATCATGACGACCAGCGGCGGGTCGGGTGAAAACTCGGTGCTATCGCTGTTCCAGTAGACGGCATCCGCGGACGCATCTTCGGGCGACGGTGACACCTCCTCGATGGTGTAGCCGTCGGGGGCAACCATCTGCACCGAGGTGTTTCGCGAGAGGGTGTAGCCCGCGAGCGCATCGCCCGCCTCGATCCGGTTCAGTTCGACGTAGGCGAACGTCGACCACTCGAATCGGACCTCGACGCGGCCGAGATCTCGCGGTGCAGCGCTCGTATCCGTGCGAACGGAGACGTTCGAGAGCTCCATCTCCTCTCTCTCCGTCGCGTTCACGCCTTCCTCGAGGACCTCGTTCCAGCGGACCTCCTGACTGTCGGCGTACGCCTCCGGGTTGGCCTCGACGTCGTCGCGAAGTTCTTCCCACGTGCCGTCGGAGTTATTTTCGAAGCGATAGTCGACGGCGAACGTCGCCGTCCCGTTCTCGGAGACGAAAATATCGATATGGATCTCGTCCGCGTCGGCGAGTCGGTCGCTCTCCTCGGATGATTGTTGCATCACTGCGCCCTGCGCCCCGCTATCCGCAGCAACGCCAGCAGGAAGGGCCGTCACCAGCGCAAGGACACAGCCGATTCCCACGAGCACCCAGATCAGGGCCCAGAGCCCCTTCACATCCATCGTACTGGAATGCCGTATCCGCACAAATAGGCTTTCCGACGTCGTAACGATGTATTTTTCAGACAGTCACACCGAAACGAATGTATGCTCGATACGCGTGGCGAACTCGAGGTCGAAACACTTCTGAAGATCGTCCTCGGACTGGTCGCCGTCTTGCTGGTCTTACAGATCCTCCAGACGCTGGTCAGCGGACTCGCCAGTCTGCTCGGCCCGTTCTTTCTGTTGGTCCAGCTCGCGATCGCCGTCCTGATCGTCCTCTGGCTGGTCGACCGGATCTAAGGCTCGCCAGTCGACGGATCACCACACTCATACGCGAACCACGTCTACGGAACAGTACGTGTACAGCGTCAACGTCCCCGTTCCCGGTCGCGTCCGCACGCTCGCGAACGAACTGTATCCGGAACTCGTCGGCTTCGAGCACGTCCGCGAGGAGCACTCGTGTCTGCTCAAACGCCTCGGCGAGGCCGACCACGTCGCCCAGTTACAACACCGCGCCCATCGCGCGCTCGAGGGCGCGCCCGCGGTCGAGGCCCGGATCACGGCGATCGACTACTTCGAGGACCCGCCACTCGGCTCGGCACCTGTCGTCTATCTCGCCGTCGAGAGTCCCGGCCTCGAGTCGATCCACGACGACCTCACTGCGGCGTTCGACACCGTCGAGGGACTCGAGGGCGACGACTACGTCCCCCACGTCACGCTGGCTCGCGGCGGCGACATCGAGACTGCGAAACGACTGGCCGACCGCGAAATCGAGCCGATCGAATGGACGGTCAGCGGCCTCGAGTTCTGGGATGGAACGTACAAACTCCCGGTGAGCCGGGTTTCGTTGCCGGCCTGAGCGCTCAGCCGTGTCGACTCGAGCGCTACGGTGCCGGTGGGTCGCCGTCGTAGGCGTCGTGGTCGCCGTAGAAATTCAACATTGCGAATTTTAGCTTCTCAGGGTCGATATCGAGGAGTTCCTCGCGTTCCTCGTGTGGGAACGTGCTGTTGACGCTGTATCTCCCGAGATCGGGTTTGGCCGACCGCGAGTAGCGCCGATCGAGCAGCGCGCGCACGCCAACGTCCTCCGGCGAGCGAATCACTCGGCCGAGGGCCTGTCTCGTTTTGCGGACCGTCGGAATCTCGACGGCGTAGCGCCAGCCAGTTTCGGTCCCCTCGAACGCCGCGTCGTACGCTTCCTGAACCGCCTCGGCTCGGTCATCGAGATGTGGGTACGGCACGCCGACCCCCAGCACCGTCGTCGCGTCGTCGCCGTCGAAGCTCACGCCCTCCGCAAGCGTGCCCCACAGCGAGGTACACAACACCGCGCCGTCGTCCGCGACGAACCGCTGGCGGAGTTCTTCGACCGGTGTCCCCGGTTCGTCCAGATACACCGTCTTCTCCGACCGGCGCTCGAGGCGGTCGGCGTAGCGCTCTGCCTCGCCGTAGTTGGGGAAAAAGGCGAGCGTGTTACCGGGCGTTATCCGCACGGCGTCGTGGATCGTCTCCGTCACCGTCTCCTGTACGTCGGGGTCGTCCCGATCCGAGGCGAACAGCGGCGGTGTCTCGACGGCGTACGTTCGGCGTCTGTCTTCGGGGAACTGCAACCCGTAGGCCATCGTGATCGGCTCCTCGAGGCCCAGCACGCTCTCGGTGACGTCGAACGGCTGGAGGGTCGCACTCATCAGGACGGTGCTCGAGACCTCCTCGAACAGTCGCCCGGTCACCTGCCGCGGGAGGCAGGAGTACAGTTCCGCGCGACCGTAGACTTCGTCGGTGCCGGCGTCGCGGGTGACCGCGACGACCGGGTACAGCCCCTCGGCCGTCCCCTCGTCGAGCCACGCGCTGACGAACGCCGCGGCTTGGAGGGTCTGACACTCCGTTCGCGTCGCCGTCTCGCCCTCGCGGTAGGCCTCCTCGTACTGCTCGTCGAGTTCTTGCCCGAGTTCCATCGCGGCCTCGAGGTCGTCGTCGATCCCTCGACCGGAGTACCGTTGGAGGAACTCGAGAGTCAGATCGTCGCGCCGGTTCTCGTTGGCGATCGAGATATCAGTCCAGTTCTCGCCGATCGCTTCACGATCACCGAAGCCGAAGGTACCCTCGTAGGTCTCGACGAGCGCGCGGTGAAACGCCGAGAGGGCGTTGCCGGCGTCCTCGGCGCGTGGATCGTCGGTATCCGCGAGTTCGTCCAGCGCCGAGTCGAACGTCCGCTCGGAGCAGGTTCGGGTGGCGTGTTCGCGAGCGGCGTCTTCGACGTTGTGGGCCTCGTCGAAGACGACGATGACATCCTCGGGGTCGCGACCAAGCCAGCGGAAAAACTGCTGTCGAATGGTCGAATCGAGCAGGTGATGGTAGTTACAGACGACGAGGTCGACGCCCTCGAGGCCCTCCTTTAAGAGTTCGTAGCCACACAGCTGCTGGCTGTCGGCGTACTCGTAAATTTCCTCCGGCGTGCGGACGTCCTCGAACAGCCAGCCGAAGAAGTCGTCCGTCTCTTCGGTCAGGTTGTTCCGATAGTAGTCACAGACGTTCTGTTCCTCGAGTTCCTCGAGTCGTTCGTCGAGGTTCTCGAGTTCGTCCATGACGGCGCTGCGGGCGTCTGCTGCGCCGCCATCGCCATCCTGGCTCTCGGCGAGGAGTTCGCGCTGGCGGCGCTCGAGTTGGCGTTTGTCGTCTTCGGTGTCGACGACCGCGCGGGTGTTGTCCCGCAGGGCCTGACACTCCTCGTAGCCGACGTCGATGTGACACATCGACGACTTGCCTTTGAAGACGACCGCCCGAATCCGTTCTTCGCGGGTGATCGCGCGGGCCTCGGCGACGAACTGGCGCATCTGCTGGTGGACGTTGGTCGTGATGACGACCGTCTTGTCCTGCTCGCGGGCGACCTCCAGTGCGGGGACCAGCGACGAGAGCGTCTTGCCGGTTCCGCAGGCTCCCTCGAAGAGGACGTTCTGTCCACGGGTCAGCGCGTTGTGGATGCGATCCATCGCCTCGCGCTGATTCTCGTACGGCTGGTCGTACGGGAAAAAGCGCATGTACCCGGCTGTCTCGGACACGGTAGGTGATTGGTCCTTCATTCGATAAAAGGGTTCGTCTCAGCAGCCCTCCAGACGGCCCCGTCGCCCGCGGGAACGGTCTCCCTCGATGGCGAAAGGATCGTCACCCCCGGACCTGTAGCGGGACGTATGATCGCAATCTTCTCCGATACACACAGCAGCCGTGGACACGAACTCGAGGGCGAGGCGCTGACTGCGGCCCGCGAAGCCGACGCCGTGATCCATGCGGGCGATTTCACGAGTGTAGCCGCACTCGAGGCGTTTCAAGACGAGTGCGAACTGCTCTATGCTGTCCACGGGAACGCCGACAGCGCAGCCGTCCAGGATCGACTCCCGACGGCTCGCGTCGTCGAAGCCGGCGGCGTTCGATTCGCCGTCACCCACCGCCGAGATGGCGGCGAGATGGGACTGGTCATGTTCGGCCGGTCGAACGCTGCTGATGTCGTCGTCTCGGGGCATAGCCACCGACCGACGGTCGTCGAGACCGAGGACTGTCTCCTCGTAAACCCCGGCAGCCACGCCGATCCGCGCGGGAACCAGCCGGGGTTTGCCGTCCTCGAGGAGCGATCCGACGAGCAGGCGGACGGAAAGACACGACTCGCCGGCGAGATTCGACACCCGGACGGCACACTCGTGGAGTCGTTCGAGGTCACGGGAACGACCACGGCTGAGTGAGGTGCCGAAAAACGGAGCGTCAGCGGGTGGTGGAGGGGGTGATCCAGCAGGCGATCCGTCTCGACCACGGCGGTGGAGGGTGGCGATCGAGACGTATACGACGGTATACTCGCTGGATGGATATACACAGCGGAAGGTAAAACATCGATTTCAGTCATTGGTCGGTGTACTGTCCACCGCTCGAGCAGCCGACTCGAGCGGGATTGTCGACTCATACGGTCTGCTGTACCGATGTCCCGCCGATCGCGGGCGGCGGGGTCGGTGATCGGCGGTCAGTGACGACAACAGTCCGTATCACTGTCACCTTCGTGCGGTCGAAACGGTTTTGCGCGCCGACACAGTACGGGTCTTGTATGCTCGGCTTCCTCCCCGACGATCCCGTCATCATCGCCGTCGTGGTGATCCTCCTGTCGCTGGTCTTTTTCTCGTATCTGCTGATCCGCCGGACGATCCTCGAGTTCCGTGACGGAATGCGATAACGGTCTCGTTGCCACAGTCGGCGGCCGAACAGCCATCGCCGACAGGGAATCACTTACAGTCGTGGTGTTCGAGGACGACTCCATGAACGAGCGCGAGTGCCACCGACACGGTGTCCGTTGGAGACGACAATGAGTCAGGACAACCAGCCGAGTTCGAGTGCGCGCCGCTGGGGCGGACGGCTCATCTCGGCGCTTCGTCTCGCAGCCGTCTCGCTGCTCGTCGTCGGCTTCAGCGGCTGGTTGCTCGACGACGGCGGCGATGTCGCACTCGAGTCGCCGTTTACGCTTGCGTTTGGCCTCGGTATCGGCTGTGCGATCGTTTCGATCTATCTCGGCGTGTTTCTGGCGAACCGAGAGTGATCGATCCCCCAGAGTGTCCGATTCGAAAACGGTATCCCGGCGCTCGGGATACGTGTGAGACATGGACCCACGTATCCGCGAACACGCCGAGATCATCGCGAATCACTCGGTCGACCTCCAGGAAGGGGACAACGTCATCATCGACGCCCATCCAGTCGCTGAAGACCTCGTCGTTGCCCTCCACGAGGTAATCGGCGAGATCGGCGCGAATCCGTTGACGACGAGCCAGCGGACGGGCGCACGCCAGCGCCGGGCGTATCTTCGCGCGGGTGACGACGAGTACGAGACCCCCGCCCACGAACTCGCACTCATCGAGGAGACGGACGTCTACATCGCTATTCGGGCGGGCGACAACGTCACTCAGACCAGCGACGTCGACCCCGAAACCAGCGCGGCCTACCAGCAGGCCCACCAGCCCATTCTCGAGGAACGGCTCTCGACGCGCTGGTGTCTCACGCAGTTCCCCGCGCCGGCAAACGCCCAGCTCGCCGAGATGTCGACGGAAGGCTACGAGGAGTTCGTCTGGGACGCCGTCAACAAAGACTGGGACGAACAGCGTGCCCATCAGGCGAACATGGTCGAGCTCATGGACCCCGCTGACGAGATCCGGATCAAAAGCGGCGAGACGACCGACGTGACGATGTCGATCGACGGCAATCCGACGCGCAACGACTACGGCGAGCACAACCTCCCCGGCGGCGAAGTGTTCACCGCGCCCGTCCCCGACAGCGTCGAGGGTGAGGTGCTGTTCGATATGCCGCTCTATCATCAGGGTCGAGAGATTACGGACGTTTACCTCGAGTTCGAGGGCGGCGAGGTCGTTTCCCACTCCGCGGCGAAAAACGAAGACCTGCTGACGGAGGTTCTCAATACGGACGACGGCGCGCGCCGACTCGGCGAACTCGGCATCGGGATGAACCGCGATATCGACCGGTTCACGTACAACATGCTGTTCGACGAGAAGATGGGCGACACCGTCCACATGGCCATCGGCCGCGCCTACGACGACACCGTCGGCGAGGACAACGAGCAAAACGACAGCGCCGTCCACGTCGACATGATCGTCGATATGAGCGAGAACTCGCTGATCGAAATCGACGGCGAGGTCGTCCAGCGCGACGGGACGTTCGTCTTCGAGGACGGTTTCGAACAGTAAGTTCACAACGCCCTCGAGCCGTCTCTCGACGGCCAAAACCGTTCGACTGGTCGGCATCGTCTGGCTTTATACATCCGGACTCAGTAGCTGTCGTATGGCAGTCCTCGTAGCGTACGATGGGTCAGCGCCCGCACGCAAGGCAGTGGAACACGCCTTTGAGACGTTCCCCGACGAGGAGATCATCCTGCTTCGCGTCGTCGAAGCGGCGGAGGGCTCGACGGGAGCGGGAATCGAACTCCTGAAAGACATGTTCCGAGAGCGTGAAAAGAAGATCTCCGAAGGGTTCGGCGACGAAGTCTCGAATATCATCAGCACCGATGACGTCGAGTTCCGCACGGAGACGGCCGTCGGCCAGCCCGCTCGAGCGGTCGTCGCGTTCGCGGAGGAGAACGACGAGGTCGAACACGTCATCATCGGCAGCCACGGGCGAGACGGCGTCTCGCGCGTGTTGCTCGGCAGTGTCGCCGAAACAATCGTCCGCCGGTCACCCGTCCCCGTGACCGTCGTCCGGTAGTTACTGCGAGTTCGTCATCCCGCCGTCGACGACGAGCGATTCGCCGGTGACGTAATCGGAAAGGTCGCTCGCGAGATACAACGCCGCGTCAGCGACATCTTCGGGCTGGCCCGCGCGTCGCGACGGGATCGCCTGCAAGAAGCCCTCTTCGGCGTCGGTGCCCATGATCGGGAAGTCGTCGGTCGTCATCGTCGTTTCGATCAGGCCCGGATGGATCGCGTTCACTCGAACGCCGTCGGGTCCCAGCTTTGCGGCCATCGCGTACGTGAGCAGCCGCACGGCACCTTTCGTCCCACAGTAGGTGACGAACTCGCCCGAACCCTCGAGGCCGGCGACCGACGAGAGGTTGATGATCCGGCCGCCGTCGGCCTCGACCATCCGCTTTGCCGCCGCTTGCGCGCCGAAGAAGACGCCTTTGACGTTGATGTCCATCATCCGGCCGAAGTCGTCCTCGTCGACCTCGAGGAACTCCTCGCCGTGGAAGATCCCCGCGTTGTTGACCATCACGGTGACGCCACCGAATTCCTCGGCGGCCTCGACGGCTGACTCGAGGTCGTCGACGTTCGTAACGTCACACTCGACGAACGTCGCGTTCGCGTCCGTCTCGTCCTCGATCAGTTCGTGAGTCGGCTCACCGCCCTCTCGAGGCGACTCCTGAATATCCGCGACGACGATATCGGCTCCTTCCGCGGCGAACCGACGGGCGATCGCCCGTCCGTTTCCGCTCGAGCCGCCCGTTACGACCGCCACATCGTCCGTGAGCATTGGAGACATTGCACATGATTTTACGGTACAAACACAGATAACGGTATTCACGCTTTACACGCCGTGATAACGGACTCAGTACCGGTTTCGCGGCGTCTCGAGCGCGTCTCCTCCGACGTGTTACGTGTCGATCACGCGAACGGCACCGATCTGGCCCGCCTGCTGGTACTCACAGAGGTAGTGCTCCATCGCCGGGGTGGCTTCGAACTCGAGCGTTTCGACCTCGCCGATAGTTTCGTTGCCGTCGGTCGAGTAGTCCGCGACGACATCGTGATCGGCGTCCCAGAACGCGATATTGTGGTGGACGCCGTCCATATTCTCCCACGTAATCTCGTACTCTCGACCCGCAACGAGCACGAGTGTCGGATTCTCGACGCGGTCGATCGCGGCCGGTTCGGCGCCGACCCAGCCGCCGACGTAGCCGTCGAAGACGATTTCGTCGACGTCTCGCCACGCCGCCGGGTTCGTGTCGCCCTCGAGCGACTCTGCTGCGTCGACGACGGGTTCGGGATCGTCGGGGTCGTCGTCGCGATTCAGACAGCCGGCAACGGAGGCGGCTACAAGGGCTCCAGCCACTCCTGAGAGGAACGTCCGTCTGTCCGCGCTGCTCGGAGTCATTAGGAATCGTATGCGACCGAGTCGCATAAGCGCCAGCCCGACGAGTGCACGAGCATCGCCGACAGTGACTGTCGTCCAAGCTAACCGAACAATTCAGAGGAATTGCTGTCCCTGTGTCCCGCCGATCGCCGACCCATGCTGGCGATCGGCGGGCAGTGACGACAGGAAACCGTCTCAGTCCTCGAGGAGGGCCGCGACCATCCCCGAAACGAACTCGAGTTCGTCCTCGTTGACGCCGTGGCCCATCCCCTCGTAGAGCCGTTTGGAGACGTCGGCGTGCATCGACTCGAAGGCGTCGGCCGTCTCGTGGACGCGTTCTTCGGGAATGTGCGGGTCGACGTCGCTACAGCCGAGGAACACGGGGGTATCCTCGAGATTTCCGGGATACTCGTCGTCGAGGTCCTCGCCGATGAGACCGCCGCTCAAGGCGGCGAGCCCGCCGTAGCGTCGTGGATTTCGAGCGAGGAACTCGCTGGCGAGACACGCTCCCTGCGAGAACCCGACCAGCATGACGCGGTCGGTCGAGATGCCGGCGTCGCTGACCTCGTCGATCGCGTCCGCGATCGCCTGCAGTCCCGACGTTCGCCCCGGTTCGTTGGCCTCGACGGGTGCCAGAAACGAGTTCGGATACCACGTCTTGCCGGCCGCCTGCGGGGCGAGCAAGGCGACGCCGTCGTGGTGGATCTCGTTTGCGAGGTCGAGCATCCCCTGTGCGGTCGCTCCGCGCCCGTGGGTGAGCACGATCGCAGCCGAAGCGTCCTCGAGCGGCGTGCCAGCGGTGACGAGCGGCTGGCCCTGGTGTGGGCCGTCCACGTCGTCACCCGCGCTCATTCGACACCACCGACGCCCGCACTCGCGTCGGGCAGGTCGTGCTTGACGACCTCGAGGCCGAGTGCTTCGATCGCGCCGCGGAGGTGTTCGTCCTTGGCGTACTCGGCCCCGTCGGCCTCGCGGAGTTCCTGGGCTTTCGCCAAGATCTCGCCGCGGCGGTCGTTCGGGATCTCGTATTTGTCCGCCGAGAGCTCGATAACTAGCCCGTTGTTGTCCGTCGTGTAGATCGAGTGGAAGATGCCGCGGTCGAAGACGTTGTAGCGGTGGCCCGCGTCCTCGAGGGCTTGCATCGTCTCCTCGTACTCGTCGGGGTCGACGCTGAAACAGAGGTGGTGGACAGCGCCGACGCCGCCGCGTTGGCCCCGCTGGTTCGATGGGCGGTCGTCGCTCACGAAGAACGTGAGGATACGGCCGTCACCCGTGTCGAAGAACAGGTGTGTCTGCGACGGATCGTCGAGGTTGGGCTGGCGAAGGACGAGGGGCATCCCGAGGAGGTCCCGATAGAACTCGATCGTATCGGCCTCATTGCTCCCCCAGATGGTGATATGGTCGGTTCCCGTCATGTGGACGGGGCTATCGGGCAGTGCTGGCGTGACCGGGTTCGGTGTATCGTCGGACATGGTTGCTTACTCCGCGACGAGGTCGCCGAAGACGCGCGCGGCGTCTGCGGGGACGTCGAAGTCGTGGTAGTACTCTCCCTTGACGGTCGAGAGGATGTTGAGTGCTGCGGCCGCACCGTCGCCGACAGCGATCGCGGCCTGCCACTCTTCGGGTCGGACCATCGCACCCGTCGCGTAGACGCCGTCGATGCTCGTCTCCATGTTCACGCCGACATCGACGAGTTCCTCGTCGGTGAACGCACAGCCCAACTCGTCGGCCAGATCGCGGTTGGCCCCGGTCGCGAGAACCACGTAGTCGGCCGCGTACTCGCCGTCGTCGGTCTCGACGGTGAAGCCGCTCTCGGACTCGCTGACTGCGGTTACGGGCTCGCCCTGGTGGCGGTCGACGCCGAAATCATCGACCTGCTGGCGCGCCGTCGCCATGAACTCGCTGCCACCGACCGAGCCGATGCCGAGATAGTTGAACAGATGGGCCTTGTGCATCCACGTCGCGTCGGTATCGAAGACGGTCGTCTCGAGGCCGTTTTTCGCCGTAAACAGAGCTGCGCTCAATCCTGCCGGGCCGCCGCCGACGACGATCACGGTTGGCGTTCGAGTCGAGTCATCGGAGTCAGCCGAAGCGTCAGTGTCGCTCATTGTAGTTACACAATGTTACTGCAGACGTATGAACCCAGCAGAGACGCTGAAGCAACCACGTAACACGGATGTTACTGGTCCGTCACCGGACGGTTCAAATCCGGTTGTCGTCGTCGCTGGGTGGGGAACACGAGCTATAGTAACAACTGAACCGATTGACACACTGATCACACTGTCCGCGGTTCTCGCTCGAGTCCTCGCTCACGGGTCGTTTCTCCCCGTTCGCATTTCCGCGGGTCTCGCTCACGTCGTTCGCTTCGACCCGCGCACGCTCCGAACCGCGCACGCACCAAACCGCGCTCCCGTCGTGCGAGCAGGTGTGCAGTGACGGTCAGTGGCTACTCTATATCCCCGACGCCTATCGACGGTTTCGACGGCTACTGTTGGGTGTTATGATATAGCACACGGCTTGCATTTGAAAGCTCAACGTGTTCACGTGACGCCGTTGAATGTGAACATCCACGGACACACCCGATCTGCCGACTGCCACCACCCGACGGCTGCGACGGGCTCCGTCCCGACCACGGGCGGCGGCGTCGGTGATCAGCAGTCAGTGACTCCAGCAGCCCGTATGGGCGCTCAAACCGTCTCGAGCGCCCGACTGAGGACCAGTCACACCGAACCACAGGCACCCTCGCCGTCACCGACGATTGGGTTCCGCGACGGCACGCTCGAGGGGCCATCCTACCGTCCAACGGAGATCAGACATGAACACTAGCCTTGAAGTGGAGTACTGGGTCATCGACGACGATGGTGACCTAGTCGCTCCCGGACCACTGCTCGACATCTCGCCACAGTTCGATCCCGAGTTCGTCGAGCCGATGCTCGAGATCAAAACGACGCCGTGCTCGTCGATGGCCGAACTCCGCGCGGAGTTCCTCGATCGCATCGGAACCGCCGTCGACGCCGCACGCGACCAGGGGAAACGGCTCGTCCCGCTGGCGACCCCCCTCCACGCGAGCCCCGCCGAGATCCCCTACCGCGAGAAAGAGAGCACCGACCTCCAGCGCCGGATCGTCGGTCGATCGTTCGACGACGCCCGCGTCTGTGCCGGCACGCACATCCACTTCGAGCAATCGAACGTCGTCGACCAGTTGAACACGCTGACCGCACTCGACCCCGCGTTCTCGCTCGTCACCAGTTCCGCCCACTACCGCGGCGAACGCATCCTCGAGTGCGCCCGCCCCTTCCTCTATCGACGCTCGTGTTACGAGCACTGTCCCGAGCAGGGCCAACTCTGGCCCTACGTCGACAGCGTCGCCGAATGGGAGCGACGGCTCGAGGACGCCTACGAGGGCTTTCGCGAGCGCGCGATCACGCACGGCGTCGACCCGCAGACCGTCGACGATGCGTTCGAACCGTACGACGCGGTCTGGACCCCGGTTCGGCTGCGAAAAGCGATGCCGACCGTCGAGTGGCGCTCGCCCGACGCCACCCTCCCGACTGAAATCCTCCGGCTCACGGAAACGGTCCGCTCGATCGTCACCCACGCCGACGCCCGCGGCACCACCGTCGGCGCTGAGTCGGCCACCGGCGCAGTCACCCTCCCCACGTTCGACACCGTCGAATCGGTGACCGACGCCGCGATCCACGACGGCCTCGAGAGTCCGGCTGTGACGAGCTACCTCGAGGATCTCGGGTTCACGCCGTCGGCATACGACCCGCTGGCAACGCGGCTGCCCGACTCGCATCTGTCGAAACGGCAGGCGAAAGCGTTGCGATTGGAGGCTGCGCGGCGGCTCGAGGCCGATCTCGAACAGCGCCGTGTTCGAGCCTGAAGACGCCGTCCCGTGACTGAGACCACGCACCGAGAAACAGTTACTGTCGTCGCTCGAGCCAGCGCTGTCCCGTCCGAAGGTCGGTCGGGATCTCGTCGCCAAAGGCACACCGCGTGCGCTCCAGTTCGCAGGGGTTGCCCGTCGCGATATCGATCACTGGGGAGCCACCTTCGAACACGGCAGCACTCGCGGTCGTCAACTGGCCAAAGGCGTGGGGTTCGTCCGTCTCAGGCTCCGGATGGCGACAGATCGAGTCGTCGCCGGGGCCGTTCTCGTGATCCTGTGCGATCGTCCACAGCTTGTCACGGTTGATTCCGTCCATACTGTCGAGCAACTCGAGTGCCCGTTGTCGCCGCGTCGTCGAACTCGCTGTCTCGGTTGACGCCGAACGCACGAAATGATTCGTTCGCGTGACGACAGGATCGTCGTCGACGGCGATGCGTTCGGCGGCCGGATCGATCTCGAGCAAGACGCCTTCGGTTCCATCGGCCAGAAACAGCGTCTGGCTCATCAGCTGCCGGGTCGGGTGTGACTCGAGGAACGCCCGTGCCTCCGCGACAGTCGCACACTCCTCTAGGAGCATGCGGATGACGGTGCCGTTCCGGAGCTGTGTTTCCGGCGCAACATCGTCGCGGTTGCAGTCGATGTACGTATTCGCCGCAACCAGCCCCTGATCGTTGACACCTTTGTAGATCGAAATCGTCCCGCAGGTGTCGACCGTCAGGAAGCCGTAGTAGTCGTCGATCGGTGGCTGCTCAACGATCGACTTCGGTCGGGTACCGCGTCCCGAAATGTCCCGGCTTTTGAGCACGAGTGGGCCGGTATCGGGTGTTTCCCCACCGTTCGACTCGAGTCGCGATGGGATCACGAGCGCGTTCGTACATCCCTGCGGATGCTTCTCGGACCGGCCCCCCTCACCGGCCAGTTCCTCGCAGAGTTCCGCGTACGCGAAGACGTACACTTCGTAGACATCCGAGTCGACATCGAACACCTCAGCCATCGCCTCGTAGGCCCGCCGATGCCGCTCCGGTAGACTGGCTCGGCTTCGGCGAGCGTACTCGAGTAACGGCCCGAGGACGACGTTCTGGGCGGTGATTTCCGACTCGAGTTCGTCGATCGCCCACTCGACGGCCTCGCGTTCGAGTTCGGCGCGTCGGCGTGCCCGATCGGCGAACGTCTCCGAGTCGGCGATCACGTCGCTGTATGCAGTGGTGTCGCCGTCCGGCTCGTTCATGTTTTGAGGAGGGGCTCGAGGGGGTTGTATCGTTGGCTTGAAAACGTCTGGCTCCGGCGGTGACTGGCGGCTGGTACTACGCCGTCGTCTCCAAGACCCACAGTCTCAGTGGGCCGACGGTGCTAGAGGCTATAGTAGCCACTGCAAGTCAATGCATATCTGATCGTACGATAGCTGCACGATCAGTGTGTAACTAGTTGCAGTTGTTACTGTACGACGAGCCACGCGAGACGTCCATGGTGGAACTGGCATCGCTGCTCGATCTCTCACCGACAGCAGTCGGCGGCCAACTCAGACGTAGCTCCGCTCGACTCATCGAGGACGTTCTTCTCGACGACGACCGGGAGTGACTCGACAGGACTGGGTTGTGTGAGCGATCGCAAACGTCCTTAGTCATGAGATACCATGATAGTACTGACAGTTCTTATGCCATACGTCCCCATGCCGGAATTCTTATGTTATTAACGGTCAACCACACGATATGAGCTCGGACCGATCGAAGACCGACGACCCACATATCCCGAATTTCTACCTACCAGCGACAGCCCCGACAGCTAAACAGCTCGGTCGAATTGGGAAGACCCTCGCCTCGCTCTTTCGCCGCCGGGGCGGGATTCGAGCCGATCGGCGATCCAACCGAACGGATCGATAACTGCCTTGGACGACCGGCGGTATCGACGGACAACAGTCCGCCTCAGACACTGTTTTCGGCACGTTGATGGCAGCCCAAACGACGTTATGAGCCACCATCGCGAGCGTCACCGGCCCAACAGCCGGGAACTGGCGTGATTGCGCTGGCCGTCGCCTGTGGGCTGGCGATCGTGGCGCTCTGGGCGTTTGCGACGAAGCGACACATGCTCGTGGGGACGAGTGTTCTGTTCGTGAGCTTCAGTCTGTATTTCATAGAAATACGAACGTAGTCACGGATCGTCAGCAAAACTGGAAATAACTGTAAAATATAATAAATTACTTGCAGTTGCCAGGCGAATACTCGTTCTGAGACCGAGGATGTACGAGACAATTCTCATTCCGACTGACGGGAGCACGCCGGCGCGGAAGGCTGTCGACCACGGCATCGGACTCGCTAACGCGTTCGATGCGACCGTCCACGCCCTCTACGTGATCGAGACCAAAGCCCACTACGTTTTCACAGCTGCGGGACACGATCCCGCGGAGATGGACGAGTACCGCACCTACGGCAAGGAGCTCGTCGAGCGCGTCGTCGACAAGGCCGTCGAGAACGGACTCGACGGCGAGGGTGCAGTCAGGACCGGTAGCGTCGCACAGGAAATCGTCAGCTACGCAGACGACAAAGACATCGACGGCATCGTCATGGGTGCACAGGGACGGAGCGGGATCGACGACTATCTCGTCGGGAGCACAACCGAAAAAGTCGTTCGGACGGCGAACATGCCGGTGACGACGATACGTCACCGTAAAAACGAGCCGAGCGTGCGGTAATCGAACACAGCGATCCGTTCCGTCGAACCGACACCCGAAAACCGGTTCGACGCATCAGTGCAGGCGTGGGACGTCACTAGTCGTCTTCGGCGGTCCCACCTCGTCCACTCCCGGTATCTCGAATGTTCGTTACCACGCCAGAACCGGATTTTTTTACGACGACGCCTTGTTCGTCCTCAATCTTCTCGATCCACTCGGCAAACTCGTCAGATTCGAGCGTCCGATACTCCTTCGAGAGGCCCAGATAGAGGCTATAACAGAGGAAAACGAGGACGAGCGCGAACGGGAGCCCGGCCGTGATCGCCGCCGTCTGTAACGCACCGAGACCGCCACCGATCAGGAGCACAGATGCAACGATCCCCTCGGCGAGTGCCCAGGCGATCCGCTGGTTTCGGGGGGCGTCGTGTTTCCCGCCTGAGGACAGGTGCCCAAGGACCAGCGAGCCGGAGTCAGACGACGTCACGAAGAACGTCGTTACCAGGACAATCGCCAGTGCGGAGAGGAGAATCGTAAACGGTAGCAGGGTAAACAGTTCGAACATGGCGACTTCCTCACCGACGTCGAAGACCGTTCCCATAATGCCCTGCTCGGTGAACAGTTCGAAATGCAGTGCCGTGCCTCCGAGGACTGACATCCAGAAAAAGGAGAAGATTGCTGGGATGATCAAGACGCCGCCGATGAACTCACGAACCGTTCGACCACGGGAAATGCGGGCGATAAACAGACCGACAAACGGCGACCACGCGATCCACCAGCCCCAGTAGAAGATGGTCCAGTTGTTCATCCAGCCCGCGTACGGAGCGTTACCGAAGCTATCAGACCACAGTGCCAACTGAGGAAAGTTCGACAGATACGTCCCCAGTGCTTGGGGGAACAGTCCGAGGACGAACACTGTCGGCCCGGCGATCAGAACCGCAACCATGATTGCGAGCATCAGGCCGACGTTGAGAGTACTGAGTCGGCGAATGCCTTTGTCCAGTCCGGCGCCAACTGACACGAGTGCGATCGCCGTAATAACCGCGATGATACCGACTTGCATCCCTGTCCCCGTGGGGACTGCTGTCCCGACGACCTCGTTGCCCATAAACGAGAGCCCAGCCGAGATTTGGAGCGCGCCGAGCCCGAGCGATGTCGCGATCCCGAACAACGTCGCGAAGACGGTCAGGATGTCGATGACGTGGCCCGGCCAGCCGTAGATCCGATCGCCCAGAATCGGCCAGAACACCGATCGGAAGGTGAGCGGGAGCCCACGGTTGAACGAAAAAAAGGCGAGGCCGAGCCCGACCAGTCCGTAGATAGCCCACGGGTGAAAGCCCCAGTGGAAGTAGGTAGTAGCCATGCCGACTTCGGCTCCAGCGGCTGTCTCGCCTTCAGCCCCGAGCAACGGATCGGCGAAGTGAAACAGCGGTTCGCCGACGCTCCAGAACATGAGTCCGATCCCCATGCCGGCACTGAACAGCATGGCGACCCATGAGAGATCGCTGAACTCCTTTTCCGCGCCGACGCCGCCGAGTCTGATCTTTCCGAACCTGCTTAACGCAAAGAACAGTACCACGATAATAAACAGGTTTACTGCGAGAATGTACAGCCAGCTAAAGCTTTCGACGATACCGCCCTGTATCCAGCCAAAGGCTCCCTCTGCAGAGGCGAACGTCTTGCCGAAGGCGTTTGCCATCAGCTCACCCGGGTAGAACAACGTCACCAGAATAAACGCGATGATGACGCCGATCGAGATGAAAAAGACGTGGGGCTGGACGTCCAGTCCAGCCACCTGTATGTTCGTATCGCCCGGTTCCACGTCAGTATCCGCCTTGAACCAGCCATCAGTCAACCGATCGCCCCATGGCTTGCTGTCATCTACCATATCTACCACCTCCGTTGACCCGTTCGGTGAATCGTTGTCTGATCATGGTCAGTGGTGTACGAACGGCCAGCCGTTCAACGCCGTCGGACCTGCGTCTGTGTGTCCAACACAACACACGGGATGGATCCCACGGAGTGGCTTTATTGTTTCCCCAGAACGAAAATTTCGAGTTAGTTCATAATGGCCATAATTAAAGACTCTTCCGCCGGACTATTCGTATTAAAACAGTTACTGGAAGAGGAATCAGCCGATCCCGATCGCTATCCGGTAGCCCGTATCCCGCGGACCGACCCCCAGCGGGGACACACCGTCTTGTCCCCGCGGATGTCGCCGCCACAGCGGTAACAGTGGCGCTCGCGATCGGGCTCTCACTCGGACTGGGATAGCCCACATGCGTCTGAAGGTACCAGAACAACACGGGCACAACAACCACCACAGGGCGGGGAGGATGTCAAAGCGCGCAGTAACACGTCGTATCAATTGGAATCGCCAGACAGGGTCGACTGCCGTGATGCAGGATAACGATATCACCACGGTTCGAGGGTGAAATTCAGACAGAACCCCGAGCCGTCTTGCATATCTGACCGTGATTTGCGGTAGCGGGCACGATGGGATTTGAACCACGCCCGAGAACCTGCGCTTCGCGCAGAACCTCGGCCTAATTCAACTCCCCGGTGCCGTTACTGCTCACGTTGTTCGCAGATAACGGGCACGATGGGATTTGAACCCACGACCGTCGGATTAGAAGTCCGACGCTCTTTCCGGACTGAGCTACGTGCCCTCGAGTACGAATCAACCGCGGATTGGCATAAACCGTGTGGATTCACTCACCCGTGAAAACGATACAGCGACGTGATGAACGGCAGTCGGTTGATCATCCAGATGGCGACCGGGAGGCCGATGATCGTCACCGCGAGCAGGGCTGCGAGGTTCGCCCAGAGGAAACTCAGCCACCAGCCGATGAAGACGAAATACAGCGCTCGAGTCACGAGCGAGTGCTGGCCGCGAGCCAATTCGGGGTCGGTAAACGACCGTGGTTCGGCCAGCGTCAATACCGTCGGGATGAGGTTGATCAGCTTGATTCCAAGCGGAGCGAGGATGATGGTGACGTTCAGTGCCCACGCAAGGTTCACCACGATCGGCGTCGCCCACCAGCCGATAGCGAAAAACCAGAGCGCACGCACGAGTAGCGATCGTTGAGTCACAGCGACGTGTACGACAGAACGGAAGATAACCACCGCGATTAACTCCACGCATGGGACTGTTCACCGGTTCCAACAGTCGACGCGCTCTCGAGTCGCAGCTGAGACGAGTTCCACATCGCAGAGCCGTCGCACGATCGGGTTGCAGTGCGTGCGGTGGCTGTTGTAGCTGTGTCGCTGGAAAAAGAGGAGTCCCGCTGGGCGTCACTCGCCGCGTTTAGTCGTCTTCGTCGTCCAACTCGTCCTCGTCGTCTCCGTCATCGTCTTCATCGTCGTCCTCATCGCCAAACGCATCGTCATCTTCGCCTTCGAGTTCGTCGTCGTCCTCATCTCCGAACTCGTCGTCGTCATCCTCGTCCTCGAGTTCGTCATCGTCGCCCTCATCACCCAGCTCATCGTCGTCGTTATCGTCAACTCCCAGATCACCGTCTCCGTCGTCGGCAATTTCCTCCTCGGTATCGTCTTCATCGTCATCCATACAGCCGGCGACTGCCGCGATCATACCAACACCGACGACCTTGGTGAACCGGCGCCGGTTGAGTCGTGATTCGGTCATAGCGTGCATGTGTTCCAGCGAGTGACTGTCAAATAATACAGAGCGTCCGTTTTGATTATCAGTTCGACTTCAGACGGATTATCGAGAATTCAGTCCTGAAAAACAGATAGTTGCAGCCGTGACTGCTGTTGGTCTTTGTGCAATCACTCACCGCTTCGAGCAATGCAACATTGACGGGTCGGTTCTGTTCACCGCGACAGTTGCTCGAGCCCTACTCGGACAGTTGTCCCGGACCACACGGGGATACACCGGCCCTAACGACGTTTCGGCGAGTGCAACTGATGCTCTCGAGCACACAGTCGAGATGATCGCTGCGGCGGCGAACACAGCGTTTATGCACGTCTCGCCGGTATCCTCGAGCAATGCACGTCATCGGAACAGTGGGGCTTCCCGGCAGCGGGAAAAGCGAAGCAGCCACCGTCGCACGCGAACACGGCATCCCGGTGGTGACGATGGGCGATGTCGTCCGTCAGGAGACGGCCGACCGCGGTCTCGATCCAACGAAAGACCACGGGAGTGTCGCCCAGGCACTGCGCGACGAGAACGGGCCGACGGCGATCGCCCAGCGCTCACTGCCGATGATCGAGGACCGACTCGAGAACCACGAGGCGGTGTTAGTCGACGGCATTCGCTCGGACGCCGAGGTCGAGATCTTCGATGCGCGCTTCGGCGAGGCGTTTACGCTCGTCAGTATCGAGGCTCCCTTCGAGATGCGTGCCGAGCGTATCGACGCCCGTGGTCGCGATGCAAGCGCGGCAGACGGCGGCGAAGGGCTGGCGGCCCGCGACGACCGCGAGCGTAGTTTCGGCATGGACGACGCGATGGATCAGGCCGATATCGTCGTCGAAAACACTGACTCACTCGAGGCGTTTCACGACCGAGTACGGACGATCATTCGGGACGAAGCCGGACAGGCCGGCGACGAGGAGGAATCGGAACCGACACCTGAATCCGAATCGAACACGGAAGTCAACCAGCCATGACAGAGATCTACCGCGTGGACGTCGAAATCACGGCACCAGTCTACGATACGGAGGTCACCAGTCGCGTCGTCGACGCCGTGTCGAACATCTTTCCGAACGCCGACATCGAGGAAGAGTTCGGCGAGATCAGGGCCGAAGCCCACGCGATGGACCACTTCTCGGAACTCCTGCACAAACAGGAGATCCTCGACACCGCCCGCGGCGAGTTCTTTTCAAACCGGGAGGGTGAGACCGTCTCGTTCGCGCTGAAAAAGCAGGCTGCGTTCGAGGATCGCGTGAACTTCTCGGTCGGTGAACCGGACGAACTCGGCGAGATCAGCGTCCGCGTGCGCGTCGAAGACCCAACCGTTGAGGAGTATATCGACCACATCGCGCCGCCGACGGAAGACGGCCGTCCAATCGAGAACGGCGAGGCCGAGTGAGCAAAGCGACCGAGGCCTCGAGGCAAAACGGCGATGAGCCGTAGAGCAAGGCGAGGGCGAGTAAACGTTTCGAACGCGGCCTCGGAAATGCCAGCGGGCGTCGCCTACGAACACGACGAGGCCGACGACTGATACGGACTATTCTTGTCACATTTACAACAACCTATGTGACAGGAGTCGCGTTACTGCGAGCAGTCGCGGGCAGCCTCGAGGTCACGGTCGCCGGCTTCCCGGTACTCGGCTGCCGTGAGCGGGTCGCCGGCTGCAGCCGCGGCAGCACTCTCTTCAAAAGCCACTGCCGCGGCCGTCAGATGGGCGCTCTGACAGCGAGCGGTCTCGAAGTACGAGACGAGTCCGTTTGGCGGCTCCTCGTCGTCGAACGTCGTCGTCGCCGTCTCGAACGCCGACTCGGCGTCGGCAAACAGGGGCCGTGCCTGCTCGTAGTCCTCGTCGTCGACGGCCGACTGGCCCTGTTCGAGCGCGTCGTACCCCTCGAGCATCGACTCGAACCCCGCACTGAGCGTCCGGAACGAGTCGAGCACGTCGCCGAGCGTGGTGATTCCGTCCTCGAGGTCCGTATAGTCGATCCGTGCAAGCGCCTCGAAACGCTCCTGTTCGAACGAGTCGAAGTCGGCTGCGGCCGCGTCGTATCGCGTCTGTGCCGTCTCGAGTCGCGCCGTTCGGTCGTCGAGGGTGTCGGACGCGTCCTCGTGGTTGCCGTCCCCGTCGATCACCGCAGAGACGGCGTCGACGTCATCGGCGAGCGTCTCGTCGGTCACCGTGTCGGTCACGACGACCAGTCCCTCGAGGATGTCGGCGTACGTCCGCAGTCCCTCGACGTCGGACTGGTGGTCCTCGTCCAGTTCGGCCGCGGCGGTGTCCAGATAGTCGCGTGCCTCGTCGATCAGGTCGTTCGGCACCGCGGGATCGAAGTCGATCGCTTCCGGGTCGTCGATGGAGTCGTCAACCTGTAACGCGAGCGCTGCTTCGTTGAGGCGTCCCGTCGCGCGGTCGAGTGCCCGCTCGCCGGTTCGGTCAGCGCCCTCGCTGCCGGTGCCATCATCGCTGTCAGTGAGCTCGCCGAGACATCCCGCGAGCGTGGTCACCGCGCCGGCACTGACGCCGGCACGCATGAGATACTGTCGACGGTGCATAGTTACTCGAGCATACGTCTAGAAACGTATGAACGTAGTGGCATCCTCGAGCGCCGAACAATCGAAACGCGGCCGCCAAACGGCAAACGACCGTCTCAGAACGGCCCCATCCCGCCCATGCCGCCACCGCCTTGCTGTTGCATCTGCTTCATCATGCGCTGCATCTCCTTTTCCGAGCCCATGCCCTGGAACTGCTTGATCGTCTTCTCCATCATCTTGTACTGCTGGAGCAGTTCTCGGACGTTTTCTTCGTTGGTGCCCGAGCCACGGGCGATGCGTTCGATCTGGCTCGCGCCGATGGCTTTCGGGTACTCTTTTTCGGCGTCGGTCATCGAGTCCATGATGACGCTGAACGTGCGCATTCGCTCTTGGGTGACGTCCATCGCGTCGTCGGGGAGTTGGTCTTTGATCCCGCCGCCGAAGCCGGGGATCATGTCCATGACCTGATCGAGCGGCCCCATGTTGTTCATCGCCTCCATCTGCTTTTGCATGTCATTGAGGGTGAACTGGCCCGAAAGCATGTCCTCGGGCTCCCAGTCGTCGTCTTCTATCTCGGTCTGCTCCATCGCGCGCTCGACGCGCTCTGCAAGCTGGCCGAGATCGCCCATGCCGAGCAGCCGGGAGATGAAGCCGTCGGGCTCGAAGCGTTCGATGTCTTGGACCTCCTCGCCGGTCCCGAGGAACGCGATCGACGAATCGGTCTGGTCGACCGCTGTCAGCGCACCCCCACCTTTCGCCGTCCCGTCGAGTTTGGTGATGACGACGCCGTCGATGCCGATCGACTCGTCGAACTGCTGGGCCTGGTCTTTGGCACCTTGCCCAATCGCTGCGTCGAGCACGAGCAACGAGGTGTCGGGCTCGACAACGCCTTCGATCTGCTCGATCTCGTCGATCAGGTCGTCTTCGAGTGCGTGGCGACCCGCCGTGTCCACGATATGAACGTCGGCTTCGCTGGTCTCCTCGAGGCCCTTTCGGGCGATTTCGACGGGGTCCTCGCTGTCGGGGTTGCCGTAGTAGTCGACTTCGGCACGACCGGCCATCTGCTGGGCCTGCTCGTAGGCACCGGGCCGGAACGTGTCCGTCTGGATCACCGCGGGACGAAGCCCCTTGGTCGAGAACCACCAGGCCATCTTCGCAGCGGAGGTCGTCTTCCCCGACCCCTGCAGGCCAGCAAGCAGGATGGTCTGTTCCTCGAGTGGCAACTCGGTCGACTCGCCGATGAGATCGACCAGTTCCTCGTAGACGATCCGGAGGACGAAATCGCGTGCCGGCGTGCCGGCAGGGGGTTCTTCCTCGAGTGCGCGGTCTTTGATGTTGTCCGACAGCTCCATCACGAGCGAGACGTCGACGTCAGCCGAAAGCAAGGAGCGCTGGATCTCCTTGACGATCTCCTCGATGTCTTCCTCGCTGAGCCGTGACTTCCCACGGAGTTTATCCAAAGTGCCCCGCAGAGAACTGCCGAGATCGTCGAGTACCATTTGCTCGATGTACGGGACGACGTCGTTAAAGGCTTTTTCTACTGCTCACTCCGCACGACGGCGCGAACCGACCTCGAGACAGCGCCGGAGCGTATTTCAACCGACCGAGACAACACGAACGTATGACCGCCGACGCAGACGTCGATCCGTCCGAGTACGACGCACTCGAGGACGCAGACGTGACGATGCGGGAAAATGACCACGGCCTCCACATCGCCGACGACGAAGTCACTGGCGTCTCGAGTCAGGGACAGACCCCCGAGGAGGCCCTCGCAAACCTCGCCGCCGCAGTCGAATCCTACACCGAGGCGACCGACGACGATCCGGGCGACGACTGGCTCTAATACTGTTGGACAGCAGTCGCCGAGCCAATCACGTCGCGACCGGTCCCGTCTCGACCTCGCCGTCGCGTGCCTGCCACTCCGTTAGACTCCCCTCGTAGAACGCGACGGTCTCGTAGCCAAGCGCCCGGAGCACGACGTAGGTGTGGCTGATTCGCCGGGCGGTGTTGCAGTAGAGGACGATTTCGCGGTCGGGCGTGATGCCCGCCGACTCGAGGACGGCCTCGAGTTCGGATTCGGGTTTCAGCCCGCGCGTCTCGTCGTCGACGGCTTCTCGCCAGTCGAACCGGACCGCGCCCGGCAGACGGGCCGCCTCGAACTCGTCACGGTCGCGCGTGTCGACGAACAGCGCGCCGCGCTCGAGGGCGTCTTCGACGGCATCGAAGCCGATGAGCGGACTCTCTTCGGGGGAGAGCGGGTTGGGGTCGTAGCTCGTCGGCTCGATCTCGGGGACGTCGCTCGTGGTCTCGTAGTCGCGGTTCCAGGCGCTGTAGTCGCCGTCGAGCAGGCGAACGTCGTCGTGGCCGTACTCGAGGGCCGTCAGCACGAAGCGGGCGGCGAAGACACCGTGGGTGTCGTCGTAGGCGACGATGGTGTCCTCGGGCGCAATTCCGGCGTTCGAGAGCAACTCGGCGAAGGCGTCAGCACCCGGCAGCGTCCCGCGATCGACATCGCTGTCGTCGCGGTAGCGATCGAAGGGGATACTTACAGCGCCCGGAACGTGCCCGATACCATCGTACTCCCACGCGTCTCTGACGTCGACGAGACGTAACTGTGGGTCCTCGAGGCGTGGTGCGAGCCAGTCGGGGGTAACGACGATGGAGTCGTCCATTAGGCGACCCCTTCGAGCGCCGGCCTCGAGAACACACTGATCCCGGCACCACTCCCCTCGGTACCGAGTTCTCGGTAACATTCTCCGGTACGTCGAGAGCTGTTAGCACAGAGACACGCTATCTGCGATCGGTGAGCGGACGGATTCGAACGACGGCGCACAGGCTGTCGAACCGCGCCGGTTCGGGCCGTTCGAAGTAGCGGCAACAGTCTCCGCCACGGTCGACCGGCGTCCGAATTAACCGGTTGGGATTGCCCTATGACCCTGGCAGACGTCGGATCGTGTATGGCAACGACCTACGCCAACGACGTACTCGTCACCGCCGATTGGGTTGAAGACCATCTCGAGGAGTTCCAAGACGACGACCCGGCGTATCGACTCGTCGAGGTCGACGTCGACACGGAAGCCTACGAGGAGGAACACGCCCCCGGCGCGATCGGGTTCAACTGGGAGACCCAGCTGCAAGACCAGACCACGCGGGACGTCCTGACCAAAGCGGACTTCGAGGACCTACTCGGGAGTCACGGCATCAGCGAGGACTCGACAGTCGTTCTCTACGGTGACAACGCCAACTGGTTCGCCGCCTACACCTACTGGCAGTTCAAATACTACGGCCACGAGGACGTCTATCTGCTCGACGGCGGCCGCGAGTACTGGCTCGAGCACGAGTATCCGACGACTGACGAGGTCCCGGAGTTTTCGGCCGTCGAGTACGACGCCGCCGGCCCGCGAGAGACCATCCGCGCCTACCGCGAGGACGTCGAAAAGGCGATCGAGCGTGGCGTCCCACTCGTCGACGTTCGTTCGCCAGAGGAGTTCAGCGGCGAGATCCTTGCCCCGCCAGGTCTGCAAGAGACCGCCCAACGCGGCGGCCACATCCCCGGCGCGACGAACATCTCGTGGGCCGCCGTCACCGACGACGACGGTACCTTCAAATCGCGTGACGAACTCGAGGAACTCTACGCCGACGAGGGTATCGACGGCGACGAGACGACCGTCGCCTACTGCCGCATCGGCGAGCGCTCGTCGGTCGCCTGGTTCGCCCTGCACGAACTGCTCGGCTACGAGGACACCGTCAACTACGACGGGTCGTGGACCGAGTGGGGGAATCTTGTCAATGCCCCGATAGAGAAAGGCGAGGGCGACGAGTAAAAAGAGTCGGCCTCGTAGCGGAACGGGGAGGCGAAGCCGACCCGTGGAGAAAGGCGAGGCCGAGTGAGCAAAGCGACCGAGGCCTCGAAAAAGCGAGCGGGCGTCGCCCGCGAGTAAGGCGAGGGCGACAACTTAAAAAGAGTCGGCCTCGAGGCGAAACGGCGAACGGAGTGAGCCGTAGAGCAAGGCGAGGCCGAGTGACTGAAAAGGCCAAGCGCCAACCCACAAGAAGTGCCATCACCCTTCGGTTGTAGATAGTCGTACTCGAGTGATATGCAGGCCTGATTACTTCGAGAAGACGCTGTCGGCTGTCGCCGCGCCCACGACACTGAACACCGAGCCGACGCTGACAGCTTTGAACGTGACCAACAGTCCCTCGGCACTCAGTTGGTTGGTCTCGAGGAACGTATCGGGCGCATCGAACAGGAGCGCAAGGATGAGCACCGAGCCAAAGGAGACACAAAGCAAGGAGAGAAACCGGATCGGAACCCCGGCAACATCTCGCTCGACGTCCGGGTCACGCGTCGTATCGGCCTTGTACAGGGTTGCATAGCCAATCACGGCGACGAGACAGATCGTTATCAGTGCCTGCAGGAGGCTCATGTTCGTCGCGAGATCCCAGACCTCCTCGGTCACAACGAACGGACCCGCAAGCAGGAAGCCACCGACGACCTGCTGGGCGGAATCAGCCAGCCGGAACCGTGGTGGACGGCGGAATTTCATGCTGGACGCTACCCAGCCACGGGTGAAATAACGCCCGATACGAACGACAGCTCACGGAACGTGTGAGTCGGCGATGTTGTCCGAGACGACGTCATCCGGCACCACGACCTCGAGTTCGCCCTCCGCATCGAGGTCTGCAACCATCGACACGGCGGCCTCGAAGGCACCATACGTGTCGCCCTCGAGGTCACGGTAGGACAGCGTCGTGATCGTGTTGTACTCGGCGGTCCACTCGAGAAGGGTGGCCACTTCGTCGGCGTCCGGGCTGGTGGCTCGAGGGGCAAGCGCCGGGTTCGTCAGGTGGCCATGGCCCGCGAAGCCGCCGACGAAGCCGAGGTCGTGGTACTCGTCGACGAGTTCGAGCGCCGACTCGTCGTAGTCGTCGAGTGGGTACGAGAAGGAGGCGCTGTCGAAGCCGTGGTCGTCGAGCCACGTGACGGCGCTGCTAAGCTGGGCCTCCTGTCCGGCTGCGTCCCGTTGTGTGAGTGGCGCGTTGTCGGCACCTTGGCTGGCGATCGTCCAGCCGTCGTCCTGCAAGGACTCGAGGTCGGAACGCGAGAGTCGGTCCTCACCATCGACGTAGTCGGTGTTGACGAACACCGTCGCGGGATAGTCGTGGGCGTCGAGGATCGGGGCGGCTTCGGTGGCGACCGACTCGTACCCATCGGGGAACTGAAACAGGACGCGCCCGGTGTCGGGTCGCCCGACGAGGCGGTAATCATCACACCACAGCGACAGCTCGCGGTCGCCGGCCCAGACGGAGATCTTGGTGTGTTCGATGTCACGGAGGTCGGGCTCGCCGACGACGTTAGCGATCCCGAGATCACGGTGGACGAACGGACCGGCCGCGTTGACGGCACACTCGAGCAGCAGTCGGTCGCCGTCGGTGTCCGTCAGCTGGACGACCGGAGTGACGTCGTGATCGCTCGCAAACGCCAGCGCGGGAAACGCACTCGAGAGGTCTCGTGGCGTGTCGAATTCCCGCTTAATCATGAGACGCTCGTCGGATGCGGCGGCGTCCATTCGGGCGGACTGGGTGCCGGTGTACACCCGCTCTTGATCGGCTGTGAGCGTCCCTTCCATCACGGTCCACAACGAGAGGTCCTCGAAGTCGTCGAACGCGCCCAGTTCTTCGTCGATCGAATCCGACGAACCGTCGCGATCGTCGTCAGCATCGCTGTCTTCGTCTGCGGTTTCGGAATCGCTCAGTGCAGAACAGCCAGCCACCATCGCTGCAGCTGCTGTCGTGAGATACATGCGTCGTTTCATTCAGATCGAGAGCACTCGACTGTCGGTGATTGTTATGTCCCAGTGACGGTTCAGCTCGGAAGCGTAACCGTGGCCTATCCACGGGCGTGTCGCACCCTATCATGCCACTGAGAACGAGCCATCGATATATCTCGTGTCGCGACAGAGCTAACTCGAGGCCGGACGAAACGGGCGATATGACCGATTCCGAGGCGTTCGTCGAGGCTGTACGGGAAGCCAACCAGACCGCACTTTCACGGCTCGGGTCGTCGAAATCGCTGTATGCAGACACTGGCGGCGATATCGACACCGAACCCGTCCTCCGGGCGACCGCCGACGCCGAACACGCGGCCTGGCAGACGTTCGAGGCGTGGGCCGACAGCGACGACCACGAGAGCGCCCGTGAGGTCTTCGAGACCACGGCCACCGAGGAGCAGAGCCACTACGAGACCGTCCTCGAGCACCTCGATGTCGAGGAGTACGAACCCGACGAGGTGCCGGCTCTCCACACGTACCTGCGTACCCTCGAGTCGACGGTCGAGCGCACCGGCGCGTTTATCGGCCGCATCCTCGCGAGCACGCGTTCGAAAGAACAGGTCGTCGGCTACTTCGTCGGCGATGCCGACCCGCAGACGGCCGGCGTCTTCCGGGCGTTCGGCGAGGACCTCGAGGCCCAACTCGAGCGCGCAGAGGACCTGCTCGAGGACGTCTGTAACAGCGACGACGACTACGAGCGCGCGCAGGCGGCCGCAGCCGGCGCGATCGAAGCAGCCTACGACGAGTACGTCGACACCCTCGAGGCGATGGGCGCGAACCCGAAGCCGGTCTGCTGATCGGCCCTCGAGTCAGGATGCTCTCGCGGGTTAGGCGACGTGTTCGATCCGATTTTCGAGGTCGAGGTCCGAAACGGTCTCCGGCGAGAGTCCGGCGACGGTATCGTGGAAGTTCGTCCGGTAGCTTTCCGGCCCGTTGTGGTCGCGTTCGGCCGCACGCTCCCCGGCGAGCCCGAACGCGAGCGTGCCGTGGACGGCAGCCGTCGTAGCGTCCTCGAGTGCGCCACGGAACGTAGCGAGTGTGGCACCGAGCATACAGCCGGTGCCGACGACCTCGGAGAGCCGTTCGTGGCCAGCCGTGATGCGAACCGCCTCGTCGGCGGTTGCAACGACGTCCTCGACGCCGCTCGCGACGACCGTCGCGCCGGTCGCATCAGCAAGCGACTGGGCTGCGTCTTCGATCTCTGCGTACTCGCCGACGGATTCGACGCCCCGAACCTCGGCTTCGACGCCCGCGAGCGCGCTGATCTCGCCGTAGTTGCCCTTGATGATCGAAAACTCGAGGTCCTCGAGGAGGGCTTCGGCGACCGCTTTTCGGGTCGGCGTTGCGCCGACGCCGACGGGATCGAGCACGACTGGAATGTCACGGTCGGCCGCGGTCGCGCCAGCCTCGTGCATGGCCTCGACTTTTCCCTCGGGGACCTGTCCCGTGTTGAACAAGAGTGCGGCCGCACCGGCAGCCATCTCGCCCGCATCGCCCGGCGAGTCGGCCATCACCGGCAGCGCATCCCAGTGGAGGGTGAGATTCGCGACATCGTTCATCGTCACGGTGTTGGTCAGGTGCTGGACGAGTGGCGTCGTTTCACCGATCGCCTCGAGCGACGACGCGAGGTCGTCACCGGAGACGGCGGCTGGAAGCGGGCTAGCCATCGTGTGGGGGTGTGTCTCCCACGGCCTTCGCAGTTTCGACGGCCGCCGCGAGCGAGTCGGTCGCCGCACATGGGTCCTCGGCGGCGGTGATCTCGGAGACGACGGCCACCCCGACCGCGCCGGCGTCGACGACCGGGCCGGCGTTTTCGGCCGTTATGCCGCCGATACCGACGACTGGGATCGACACCGCAGTCGAGATGTCGGCGATCCGTTCGGGACCGACGCCGGCTCTGTCCGCCTCGACGTCTTTCGAGGTCGTCCCGTAGACGGAGCCGACGCCGAGGTAGTCCGCGCCGTCGGCTTCGGCCCGCGTCGCCTCGTCGACCGTCGAGGCCGAACAGCCGATCACTACCTCAGGGCCGAGCAAGTCCCGCGCGACCGCGACGGGCAGATCCGACTGGCCCAGATGGACGCCGTCGGCGTCGATTGCCTGCGCGATATCGACGCGATCGTTGACGATTAGATCGACGCCCGCCTCGGCAGTGAGTTCGCGCACCTCGAGGCCGAGGTCGTAGCGCCACCGGGCGTCGGTCGCTTTCTCCCGAAGCTGGACGACGTCGATGCCGCCGTCGACCGCCGCCTCGACGATCTCAGTCGTCTCCCGGCCCGCAGACACCGACGCCTGCGTGACGAGATAGGTTCCGTAGGTCGCGGGATTCATGTACAGACCAGCGGAACTGAGCCACTAAGTGGCTTCGATCGGGCGAATAGACCCAATTCCACTACGACAACTCGAGGCGATCCATCCCTGCCTGAACCAGCGCGTCCCAGTCGGGCGACTCGCGCACCGCCGATACCGGCGTCGGCCGGTCCGGGTCGGCAGACTTCTCGGCGATCGACCGTCGCCACCAGGCGACGTCGTGCCACGCGCCCTGCGTGTAGCCCATCGCGGGGAAGTCGGCGACGCGTTCGAAGCCGATCCGGTCGTGGAACCGAACCGTCTCAGGGTTCGGAAGCGTCGTCACAGCGTAGACATCACAGTATCCCTGTCGCTCGAGGATCGCAAACAGCGACTCGTACAGCGCCTGCCCGACACCCGACCGGCGGGCGTCGTCGGCGACGTAGACGGAGAGTTCGACGACCCACTCGTAGGCGCGGCGCTTTCGCAGTGGCCCCGCGTAGGCGTAGCCGACGACCTCGCCAGCGTGGTCACAGACGAGCCAGGGATAGCGCTCGAGCGTCGAGTCGATTCGATCAGCCATCTCGGCGACGGTCGGTGGGGTTTCTTCGAACGTAACCGCTGTCGAGTCACAAAACGGAGCGTAAATCTCTCGAATCGCATCGGCATCGGCCGGGGTCGCGATCCGAATCCGAGGTGCAGCCATCACGATATGAGATGCTGACGGACGATCATAAAGACGTGGAACGGAGCCGTCGATCCTAGCCCGCCCGCTGTGTCCGAATCCACCGTCGGAGCCGACCCGCATACTGGCGACCGACAGCATAGCCGCGTCGCCACGTCGACGGGCGGAGCAGATACCGAACCCCAGCACCAGCCACGGCGAGCCAGAAGGAGAGTGCTCGAGCGACCCTGCGTGCGCGTTCGGAATGGGTCAACACCGGAACCGTGATGAACACACCGAGGGCGAGCCCGAGCGCGCCGCCGGCTGCGGGAAGGGAAAATAGCCCGAACAACTCGAGGGCAGCGATCAGCGGCGCGAACGCAACGAGCGCGAGGCTCCCTCGCAACAGCAGCGACCGGGCCACGCTTCGGGGGCGATCGTCGGCAAAGACGTCGTGGCCGAATTGAATGCATTGCCAGCCGCCAAAGACACCGAGTGCACTCCCGAGTAACAACACGGCGTCCGGATCGCCATCGCTTGCGAGTACTGCGACCGCGCTCACAACGACCGCCAGCGAGAACGCAGTCGTTCCCTGTTCGGTCGAATACCGCTCGAGCAGTCTCTCAGCCACGAACAGAAACGCGAGGCCGGTTGCGACGCCGGCAACGACGTCGACGAGATAATGGAGCCCCAGTGCGACCCGCGAGAAGCAGACGAGCGTAATGACCGTCGCCGCAGCGAGCAGGCGCCGGCGTGGCGTCCCGATCGAAAGGCGTCGAGCGAGAGTCACGTAGACGATCGTGGTCATGAGCGCATGGCCGCTCGGAAAGCCGTACCCGCTGGCCATCGCCGTCGCTTCGTACAGCGGTTGAATTATCCACGGGAGCGCCTCGAGCTCGACGAGCGGTTGACCCGGTCGCGGAAGGGCGAACACGTGTTTCAGTCCGGTAATCAGCGAGAGTCCAGCCAGTGTGAGCCCGATAACGACGGCTGCGTCCTCGCGTTTGGTTGTGTGGACCCAGTAGAAGCCACCCACGAGGAGAGCGAGAAACCAGACATCGCCGAGTTGCGTCACCAACGCGATGAGCACCGCCGCCCACTCTGGAAGTAGCTCCTGAATCGGGCCGAACTCGCCGATACCACGGCTCATAACGGGTCGTACAGGGACGAGACACTAATGGATACCGCCTTGTCACGCCGTAACCTTCACGGAGTGTCCGAGTGTGTGACTAGTATGTCCGAAGATGACACACTTCTTCGAAGCCTGCTGCTCATCGCCGCCCTGATCGTCCTCGTGCCGTTGCTCATGATGGTGTTCATGCTGCCGATGATGGGACTGTGGGGGTGGGGACACATGGGTGACGGCGGGATGTGGAACGGGACGGGCAGCTCGTGGCTCGTCCTGTGGCTGCTTCCACTCGGCGTCATCGCCGCTCTCGGCTACCTTTTGTATCGTGCGGTCCGTCCTCCCACCGGGGACGACACTGACCCCGCGCTTGCGGAACTCCGCATGGCGTACGCCCGCGGCGACCTCTCAGACGAGGAGTTCGAGGAACGACGACAGCGGCTCCAGACACGGAACGAAAACAACTGATACGGTCTGCTGTCCCGATCACGGATGTGGGGCCGGCGATCAGCGGTCAGTGACGACAGCAGTCTGTATGGCTCACAACGAACCCGGTGACACGGACTCGCTTACTCGAAGCAGACGACCGGTTCGCCGGCGTCTCGAGGATCTGGATCGAACGACGGCTCATCGGCGAGCCCACCGGTGTACGGTGCTCGAAGCACGACGGTTTCGTCGGCGTAGTAGGTGACGCGTGTGTCTCGCTCAGTTGATTCGGGGAGCTGTCCGATCGCGGTCGTCAGATCGTACACGATCGAAACCAGGACGGCGTCTCGCTCCGGGTCCGACTCGAGGACGTCCATCTGTTGGGTCTGAAACCGAAAGTCAAACGTTCGTGTCTCCGAGCCGTACTCGGCGAGGAACGCGTTTCGTCGGTAGGCTCGCTCGAACTCGAGGACGTACTGATCGCCAGCCTCGGCGAGCGACACCGGTCGCGACGGATACACACCTGGCTCGATCGCGTCATCAGGGACCGGGTCCGGTGGGTGGGGTCGATCGCTCTCGGCGCAATCGTACGCCGCTGGCGCGACGACGCTGGATTCGTTCGGGTCGTCGGTACTCGAGAGTTGGGTCTCGAGACAGCCGGGAAGCGCGACAGCAACCGAGACCCCAGTAGTGAGGAGGGCGCGTCGGGAACGGGGTGTGCGCATACTCGAATGTCAATTATCTATTGTATGTATGTTTTGCCTTTCACATCACTCGGGGAGACAGTCGACGGTGATCGGCCGGCGTCGATCGGACAAAACGGAACGCGGGCTGCTCGGTGATCGACGCGGACGTGGCGCTACTCGTCTGCGAGCAGTCGATCGACCATCTGGTCGGGGTCGAACCGCTCTATGTCGTCGTAGCCCTGTCCAACGCCGAGAAAGAGGATCGGCTTCCCGGTGACGTGGGCGACCGAGATCGCCGCCCCGCCGTTTGAGTCCGCATCGGCTTTCGTCAGGATCGCACCGTCGATCGCCGCCGCGTCGTTGAACTCACGGGCGCGGTTGACTGCGTCCTGTCCTGCCACGGCCTCGTCGACGAAAATCGTCATATCGGGACCGACGACTCGGTCGATCTTCTCGAGTTGGTCCATCAGTCCTTCGTCGGTGTGGAGTCGACCCGCCGTGTCGCCGAGGACGACGTCGATGTCGTTCGCTTCGGCGTACTCGACGGCGTCGTACAACACGGCGGCGGGGTCGCCGCCCTGCTCGTGGGCGATGAGTTTCGTATCCAGCGCGTCGGCGTGTTCTTGGATCTGCTCGTTGGCGCCGGCGCGGTAGGTGTCGCCGTTGGCCATCACCGTCGAGTACCCACGCGCCTCGAAGTAGCGGCTCAGCTTCGCGATCGAGGTGGTCTTCCCGACGCCGTTGACGCCGGTGAAGACGATCGTGACCGGCTTGTCCTCGATGGCGATGCGCTCGTCGAAATCGAACTGGCCGACGCTGATCACGTCGTAGATGGCATCGCGTAGTGCCTCCTCGACGACCTCGCCCGTCGAGGTCGTAAACGTCCGCGTCTCGCCAACCAGCTCCTCGCGAATGTTGTCGAGAATTTCCTCGGCAACGCCCATCTCGACGTCGCTCGAGAGCAACGCCAACTCGAGTTCGTGCAACGGGCCCTCGAGGTCCTCTTCCTCGATGACGAACTTCCCCTTGACGAGCGAGCGAGCTTTGGCACCGAAGCCGGTCGAGTTGGAGCTGTCGTCCGACTCATCGGCGTCGTCGGCCGACTCCTGCTCGGCATCCGCGTCGGCCTCGTCCATCGCTGGTTCCGGCTCGTCGGCCGGTTCCGAATCTGCTTCGTCGGTCTCGAGGCCGGGAGCCGACGATGGCTCCTCCTGAACGGGAGACTCGGCGCTCGCTGCCGGGTCGGGTGTCGGCGCTGGCTCGTCCTCGGACGACACAGCGTCGACATCGGCCTCGGTCGCATCAGGGGTAGTGTCAGGGGCTTCCGGCGGCTCGGCTGTGGCTGCCGCATCGGCGTCCGCGTCCACGTCGGCGGCCGCTTCGTCCTCGAGGTCGTCCTCGTCGACCTCCTCGACGTTCTCTTCGGCGGCTTCTTCAGCGTCTTTCCGGAAGCTCCCGAGTTTCTTCTTCAGGTTATCGAACATGGTAACGATACAGAGCCGACGTTACTCGTCGCCCTGTCCCTGACCCATCTGCTGCATCTGCTGTTGCATGGCCTGCTGTTGGAGCTGCTGGGCCTGCTGCTCGAGTTCCGTGCTCTCGGACTCGAGCTCGGCGATCTCGCTGTTGACCTCGTCGATGCGGTCGTCGAGGTTCTCCTTTTTGTTCTCGAGGGCGTCGACGGCGTCGTCCTGCTCGAACTCACCGGCGTAGTCCGCGCCGAGTTCGACGATCACTTCGTCGATGTCCTCGACGGTCGCGCGAAGATAGGCCCCGCCACCGAGTGGGACCTGCACGGTCGAGTCCGTCTCGAGGGTTTCGATCGCGTCGATAGCCTCGTCGGTCTCGGTTTTCTGCTGCTGGATCGCTTCGACGTCTGCTTCGAGTTCTTCGATCTCTTCTTGGATCTGCTGGAGCTCCTGGGAGAGCTGCTGGAGTTGCTGCTGACCCATTATTCGCTAACCTCCTCGAGGTCGATCTCGGTTCGCTTCAGTCCGTGCTGGCTCCCGAGCTGGGAGAGCACGTGTTCGCGGGCGACGTTCTCGTTTTCCGCATCGATCGTCGTTTCGAACGGCGCGTAGCCGTCTCGGCTTTTGAACTGGCCAGTGACCGTAAATTGACTCATGGCTATTCCTCCGGCAGGCAGTCGGAAGAATCTTCCCTTCTGTCGGAGCCAGTCCGGTGACAGAAGAGTGGTGTGAGAATCGACCACCGTAAGGGTCGTTCGTGGCCGAAAACGGACGAGCGACTATATCTGGCCGGGCTGTTGGCCCGATGGGCCGCCCGACAGTGCACTCGAGTCGCGTTTTCGTGTAACGATCCGGTCGGGGTCGATGCCGTCGAACTCAGGTGGCAACTCGCCGTCGGTCGCATACTGGTACAGTGCCGTCTTCGCGATCGCCGTCGCGGCGATATGGACGACCACGAGTGCGCCAAGCGCCACCACGGTCGGGACGACCGTGAAGACGAGCACGGGACCCGGGTTTGCGACCAGCAACAGTGGCGCGCCGATCCCGACAGCAGCGACGAGCGCACCGAGCGAGACCGTCACCAATCCGACCCCGAGACTGATCCCACCAGCCTCACCCCAGGTGTCGCGAAACAGGCTCACGCTGTTCCGTAACGACGCTCGAACGCCACCGTTCTGGAAGACGATGACGGGAACGATGAAAAACGTCATCATGAACCAGGCCGCGCCAGCGATCGCTCTGACGAGCTGGGCACCCCAGCCGTCCTGACTCTCGAGAGCCTGAAAAATCAGGCCGACAACCGCACCGACGACGCCCCACGTGAGGATCGTCCGTCGGGACTCCCAAGCACCAGCAAGTCCGTCGCGGAGACTGGTCGGTTCATCGTGGAACAGAGTCCCGACCGAATGGACGAGTGCAGCGCTGAAGAAGGTCGCAACCGACGTCGCGGCGAACATCACCAGAAACGAGACGACGACACCGAGTATCGTCATCATCGTCTCGCCGCCGGAGACACCGGCGACCTGCTCGAGCAGCGCGAGTCCGAACGTGGCACCGAACAACACTGCGACGAGTCCGGCGACGAGGACGACCAGTCCGGTCATCCAGACGAGTCCGTACAGCAACGGGAAGACGAGCAACCACTTCTCGCGCCGGAGGACGCCGAACGATGACTTGGCGATCGCGAACCCGTTTCTGAATCGATCGAACACTGATTGGAGGGACATGGCTGAAAGATCAATGGCAGTAACTATAAGCCTTGACGACTGGTTTCAGCGCTGACACACCGTCCGCGTTTGGCCAAACGGTTTTGTTCGAGGCGTCGTATCAACCGCTATGAGCGAACTCGAGCCAACCGAACTGTTACCGAGCGAGCGCATGCAAACCCAGGCGCTCGACGGCGAGGTCACCCAGATCCATCGCGGCCACCAGTACGCCGACGTCGGCGATACGTTCACCATCGAGGAGACGACGTTCGAGGTCACCGACGTGACCGAGCGCACACTCGGCGACTTGACCGACGAGGACGCCCGGGCCGAAGGGATGGCCGACCTCGAGGCCTACCGCGGGCTCCTCGAGCGAGCCCACGACAACTTCGAGTGGGACGACGACAGCGAGGTCGTCTTACACCGGTTTGAACGGCACTCGGCGTAGGGTCTCAGGCCCCCGCGTTGGATCGACACTGCTGTGCGTGACAGGTCGATTCGAGAGTCTGCGCAGGGGAGCATCACGAGGAAAAAGCGGCTGGGCAATCAGCATCGACGAACACAGCGGGCCGGACGAAACCGGTTAGTCCAGATAGCCCAGTGCGTCTTCGATCCGGCCCAGTTCCGGTCCGGTGGTGTCCGAACCAACGACGTAGCCGGCGTCGTTTGCGATGAGCCCGGAGCCGACGAGTGGGGCACCGTAGTTGACGGTGCCGACATCGGCTCGGACGTCGAGTGCGTCCTCGAGGGTGTCGAGTTCCTCGTCAGTTGCTTTCGGGTGACAGAGCACGCCTGAATTCGTCGCGACCGCGGCCGTGCCGACGGTCCGGACACCGGCGAGGTCGCCACGTTCGACGGGGACCTCGAGGGTGTCTTTGACGATCTGGACGGCCTCCCGCGGGAGGTCGGGATGGACGTACGCGCCGTAGTCGTTCGCGAGGACGACGTTCCCGGCGGCGTTGATCTTTCCCGGAAGCTCTGCGACGGGGAGATCGACTTCCTCCTCGAGTCGCTCGCGTTCGTACTCGAGAACTCGGGCACTGACGAGCAGTCCGTTCTCGTTTCCTGTCGCTAACGCACCGACCGTCGAGGAGCCACCGACGGTCGTACAGATTGCGGGCACCTCGAGTTCGTCGGTCAGGTCAGCGACGGCATCGTCGTCGACGTCCGGGCGGACGAGCACGCACGAGTCGGTCGCGCGAGCGAAGACGCCGATGTACGCCGACCCAGCGAAAGCGAGACGCTTCAAATTTACTCGGCGACCTCGGCCTCGACGACAGCCGCACCGTCTTCGTCGAAACGAGCCGCGCGGACACGAAGCTTCCGTGGCGGGTTGGAACGGCCCTGCGACCAGACTTCCTCGTTGATCGAGGGGTCCAGACGGATGGCGTCCTCGTCGACCGCGAAGTGTTTGGCGAGGTGCTCGCGGATGAGTCGCATCGCGTAATCGGCGGCCTCGTGGTTGGCTCCCTTCTTGACGTCGCGCAGTGGAACGGTAACGACACGTTCCTCGAAATCACTTGCACTCATCGTTATTCGTCAGTGTCGTTGCGCCGCCAGTTGCGTCGCTTGGGGTTTCGCTGCACTTCCATGTTGGTCTTCATCATGACCCAGGCCGGAACGCGGCTGTTCTGGTTCTCGAGTTTGGCAAGACGCTTTTTCTTGCCCTTCGATTTCTTACCCATAGTAGCCGGACGTAGCCCGCGGTGGCATAAAATCTTGTCCATCTCGAAGACGCACGCAGTATCGCCTCATACGGACGCCTCCCCGTCAGTACTGGGACAATCGCGACTCCTGTGAAGCTACCGAGAGAGCGCGATTGCAGTTCGTCAGCGCCACGGTTCCTGCCCGGCAAGCCGCTCGAGCGTGCGCGTGACGGCCTCGAGGGTCGCCTCGCTGAGTTCGGTCGTATACGTCCAGTGGTCGATGCCCTCGTAGCCGTCGTGGCGGTGAAACGCGTCGTGGTTGCCACAGCCGCGGCCATGCCACCGAGTGCCACCACCGAACTCGTCCGGGCCGGCGTAGGCGGTCGCCATCGGCGAGACACGCAGCGTGTTCTCGTCGGTTCGGACTGCGGTTCCGAGGTCATGCGAACAGCGAGAGCCGCCGACATCCTCGACGATCGCCGACGGGAGAAACGGATGAAGCGTCTCGTGAATCGCCATATTTCTCGTCACCGCCCGCGAGTCCCAGAGTTCGGTTGCGCCGACATTCGCGACGGTTCCCGCGTCACCGGCCGTCCCGTCGATCTCGGCACCGACGATCGCGTTCGGCGACAGCGTCCCGCCGTAGCCCACCCGGTAGTTCAGCGGTGCCCAGCACAGAAGCACGTGACAGGTCGACCCAGTGAGGGCGTTTCGCTCTCGAAGCTGGTCGCGAAAGACCTCGAGGACGGTCTCTCGAGACGGGAACACGGCTTCCGAGGATAGTGGTGTCGCCGAGAGCGGAAACTGGACCAGTCTGGCGCGCTCGATATGTGCCTCGAGTCCCTCGAGCCGATCGCGCTCGTGGGCGTACGTTAGGATCTGGTCGACGGCGTCCTCGATGGCCGCAAACGCGTCTCGAAACGGCGGCGGCCAGTTGTCCCGGATACCGTCGAACCCGTATCGAAGCCATGCCCGAAGTGCCACTGGTCCGGGGTAGACACGGATGTGAAGCGGCCCGTCGCCGAGAGTCTGTGCGGCGACACCGCGGGTCGTCTGCGAGACGGCGACCGCGCCGCCGATCGATGCCAGTAGCTCTCGGCGACTGACGAGGGTTCCCGTTCCAGATGTGGACAACCGTGTCCGAAGCGACGCTGTCACGACTGATCGCCGGCGAGTCCGATTGCCATCGCGTCTTGACTGCTACACCGGCCGCCGACATCACGTTTCGACTTGCATTGTTCGGCGACTCATACGGCCGGCTCAGACGGGTTGCGGTCCCGATCACTCGAGTGGAAACGACGTCACTGTCGAGTACACCGGTCCCCCGCCGGTGAGCGTGCTCTCTGTCAGCCGAATCTCGTCGACGCGGGTCTCACCGATCGTCGGCTCGCGCTCTTCGACGAGTTCCTGGACGAGGGCTTTCCCGCCGGCGTGGTCCATCCGTGCAATCGTGACGTGTGGCGTGAACTCGTGTGACTCCGCCTCGAACCCCATATCGGTCGTTCGGCGTTCGATCGCCTCGTGGAGCCGGGTGAGTTCCTCGCCCCCCGTTTCGGTGCCGACCCAGAGCACGCTGATGTACTCGAGACTCGGAAAGACGCCGAGGCCGCCGTAGCGGACGGGAAAGGGGTCGACGTCGGCACCGTCGACGGCAGCTGACAGTTCGCGCTCGAGGGCCGGTAGGCGGTCTTCGTCGACATCACCGAGGAACGTCAGGGTCACGTGGGTCTGCTCGGGGTCGGTGAAGTTGAGTCCGCTCGCGTCTTCGAACTCGGCTTGCAGGTTGGCGACCGCTTCCGTGAGGTCGTCGGGGAGGTCGACGCTGACGAACAGTCGCATACGTGGTCGTTCGCGGGCAGTGTACTCAATGGTAGGGGTGGTGTGATACGGATTGCTGTCCCGATGACCCGCCGATCGCCAGCATGGGTCGACGATCGGCAAGACGTGACTCCAGTAAACCGTCTGGGTTCTCGACCGTCGGCGCACTCGTTAGGCCTCCCGATTATACTGATCCGACACGTGGATACGGTGATGACCGACGTTGCCGTACTTGGCGGCGGAATCGGCGGGCTCACCACAGCCCACGAACTCGCCGAGCGAGGGTTCGACGTAACCGTCTTCGAGGCCAACGACCGCTTCGGCGGCAAGGCGCGCTCGGTGCCGATCTCGGACGAGCCAACAGCGTTGCACGGCGAACACGGTTTTCGGTTCTTTCCGGCGTTCTACCAGCACGTCATCGAGACGATGGCACGAACGCCCGACGGATCGGGAACCGTCGCGGACAACCTCGCCGAGACGGACGCGACGCTCATCGCGAGCATCGACGGGCCGGGCCAGATCGCCGAGACGCGCACGCCCAACTCATTGCGTGACTGGCTCGAGGCGCTGCGCCCGGCGTTTGCCGAGGACCTGCCGCCAGCGGACGTTCGGTTCCTGCTCGAGCGGCTGTTGTACGTGTTGACTGCCTGTGAGCAGCGACGCGAGAACGAACTCGACGACGTGTCGTGGTGGGACTTCATCGACGCCGACAACCGTTCGCAGGCGTTTCGCGACCGACTGGCCTTCGCCACGCAGTCGCTCGTTGCCCTCCGGCCGCAAGTCGGGAGCGCCCGAACGATCGGGACGATCTACCTGCAACTCCTATTCGGCCAGCTCGATCCCACTCGACCCACCGAGCGCGTCCTGAACGGGCCGACCAGCGAGGTCTGGATCGACCCCTGGACGAGCTACCTCGAGGAGCTCGGCGTCACGCTCCGGCCGAACGCGCCAATAACGGCACTCGCGTTTGACGGTCGCCGAATCACCGGCGTCGAACTGGCCGGCGGCGAGACGGTCACGGCCGACGAGTACGTCCTCGCCGTCCCGGTCGAGGTCGCCACCGACCTCATCACGCGGCCCATGGGTCGTGTCGCGCCCGAACTCGAGCGAATCGGTCGCCTCGAGACGGCTTGGATGAACGGCATTCAGTTCTACCTGACCGACGATGTCGAACTGACGCGAGGCCATCAGGTCTACGCCGACGCGCCGTGGGCGCTGACGTCGATCTCCCAGCGCCAGTTCTGGACGGGCTACGACCTCGAGACACACGGCCCCGACGAGGTCGAGGGTGTCCTCTCGGTGATCGCCTCGGACTTCGAGACGCCGGGGCTGCGCCACGAAAAGCCCGCGAAAGCGTGTACGCGCGAGGAGATCGCCGAGGAGATCTGGGCGCAACTGAACGCCCACCTCAATGCGACCGACACGGTGCTCGACGACGACATGCTCGTCGACTGGGTGCTCGATCCGGCGCTCGTCGAAACGGCCGACGGCGTCGAGAACCGCTCGCCGCTGTTGATCAACACCGTGGGGTCGCTTCGGAACCGCCCGCCAGCCGATCCGGCCATCGATCGCCTCACGCTCGCAAGCGATTACGTCCGGACGAACTCGGATCTGGCCTCGATGGAGTCGGCCAACGAGGCCGGCCGCCGTGCGGCGAACGCGATCCTCGAGCGCCACGGCCACGCCCCGAGGGTCGAGATTTGGGATCTCGAGGAGCCGACCGTCTTCGAGCCGTTCAAACGACAGGACCGGATGCAATACCGGCTCGGACTGCCCCATCCGGCCGAGGTGACACAGTCCGTTCGCGGGCTCACCAGACAGCTCAGCCCGTAGGATGCGGGCCTCGAGTCTGGACCGCTACCGACGGCGATAGCCGGGTCGCAGCCCTTAACAGTCGTCGACGCCAACGTCGGGCAATGACTGACCGAGAGGGCGACCGCGACCACCGCTTTTCGGAAGGCGAGGGCTTCGACGACCCCTACGACGAGTTCGATCTGGACCCGCCGGAGTTGAACGTCGATCCGTCGAAGGTCGATCCAGTCGACTCCCGCGTCCTCACCGACACGCTCGACACGCGTAACGTCGATCAGGACGCCGTCGACGCGAGCGAGTTGCTCGACGTTGGGCTGAACTACATGCAGATCAACCGCTACGAGCAGGCCACTGAGGCCTTCGAGCGAACTGCCCGCTTCGCCGAGGACGACCGCATCGAACAGGAGGCGTGGGTCAACAAAGGCGTCGCCCACGCCGAACTCGAGGAGTACGACGAGGCGATCGGAGCCCACCGCGAGGCACTGCGGATCGACGACCAGAGCGAACACGCCGCGACGGCCGAGACGAACCTCGCCTACGCGCTTTGGGAGTTCGGCGAGACCGCACAGGCCCTCGAGCACGCCGAGCGCGCCGTCGAGATCGACGAGCGCTTCGCCGAGGGCTGGTTCAATCGCGCCTTCTTCCTCTCGGAACGCGGGCTGGCCGAGGAAGCGCTCCACTGTATCGACAACGCGATTCGGCTGGGACTGCGCAACGCGAAAGTGCTCGAGGAAAAGGCCGAGATCTTAGAGGAACTCGGCGAGTACGACGAGGCCGAGGAAATCGCCGACGAAGCAAACGAGATGCGCGAAGCAGCCGAACAGCGCATGGTCGAAGACCGAAAGGAGATGCAGGGTCACACCCCGCCCGGCGTCGACGAACAGTCCCACCAACAGGACGGCGTCGATGTCACGGACCCCGGACGGGCCACTGACCGTGACGACGAGTGGGAACTCGAGTAACGACGGATGATCGTCAACGAACGGCAGACACCCGAAGGATTGCTCGTGGCCGTCTGTGACGAGGACGTCCTCGGCGAGACGTTCGAAAGCGAGGACGTCTCGCTGACCGTCACCGAGGAGTTCTACGGCGGCGAGACGGTCGATGAGGGGACCGTCGCGGACAGCCTCGCTCGAGCGGCCGTCGCCAACATCGTCGGCAGAGAGGCCGTCGAACTCGCCATTGCGGAAGGGTTCATCGATGAGGCGAACGTCCTCGAGGTGGGGTCGACGCTGCACGCGCAGTTGCTGTGGATGTAGCCGGCGAAAGAGACAGCACACGGACTACAGATCAGTTTTCGTGAACCGATAGTAGCCAATCGCGACGGGCACGACCAGCCAACACAGCAGGACGACGAGGCCGAACCAGTCTTGCAGGTAAAACGGCGCATCGCCCGCGTACCGTTCGGCCGGCGTCATGCCGGACGCTTCGAAGTCCTCGAGCCCGTACTGGAACATAAAGGGGAAGACCTCGCCCTCGACGACGTTGCCGACCAACGTGGTGTAGGTGGTGATCGGGTTGAACTGATCGACGAACAGGTACCACGTCTCGGCCTCGACCGGCGGCCCCTCGCCGTAGATGAGGTAGTACGGGCCGGCCGTGACGAGTTCCCACAGCGCGAGCACGAGCATGTAGAGGCCGACGACGATCGCCATCGACTTTCCCCGTGTCGAGACGCCGGCGGAGACGCCGACGGCCAGTCCAGCGAACGAAACGCCGAACAGAATCGAGATCGCGCCGAACGCGAGCCAGTCGACGAACGGAACCGAACCGAACAACACCGCACCAAGGACCAGTGCGACGACGAACGCGAGGGCGACGGCCGTCGCGACGACGGCCATCCGACCGAGCAGTTTCCCGAACACGACGTCGGTCCGGTTGGGCGGCAAGCCAAGCAGGAGTTTGATGCTGCCCGACCGGCGCTCCCCGACGACGGCCATGTAGCCGACGATGAGCGCGGCGATCGGGATGATCGTCTGCAGCGGGAGCGCGATGAAGCCGAGTACCTCCGCCGCCGTAACGTCGTCGACCGTGTACCAGATCGCAACGTAGCCAACGATGACGAGGCCGACGAGCAGGCCGGTCAGCGCCCAGAGCAGTTTCGAGCGGCCGGCGTCTTCGAACTCCTTTCGCGCGACAGTGGTAATGTGGTCGGTCATTCAGCTGCCTCCGATTTCGCGGCCGCAGGATTTGCCGTTTCGTCGGCGCTCTGGCCCTCGATTTCGCCACCGCCGTTCGTCAGTGTCGTAAACAGCGACTCGAGCGAGACGTCGTCGATCTGCAGGTCTCGGATCGTCGCCCCGGCGTCGTCGAGCGCAGTCACGATGGTCGCTTTCGCCGCCGGATCGGCGATCGAACACTCGAGCGTCTGTCCAGCGGCGGCGACGTCCGTGACTCCGGCGACGCCACGGGCGGTCTCGAGATGGCCGTCGGCAGCGTCGGCGAGCACGAGTTCCATCGTCGCCCCGCCACCGATCGACTCCCGAAGCCCGTCGATGGTGTCGACGGCGACGAGTCGACCCTCGTTCAACACCCCAATGCGGTCACAGACCGCTTCGACGTGCTCTAAGATATGACTCGAGAAGAAGACGGTCGTTCCCCGGTCGGCCTCCGCGCGCACGAGTTCTTGCATCTCACGGATGCCGTGGGGATCGAGCCCGGAGGAGGGCTCGTCCATAATCAGGAGGTCGGGGTCGTCGACCAGCGCCATCCCGGTCGCGAGACGCTGGCGCATCCCTTTCGAGTAGTCGCCGGCCGGCCGCGCGGCGTCCTCGGCCGAGAGGCCGACGCGCTCGAGGATCGCCTCGGGGTCGTCCGTCGCGGCTTTGGTCTCGATCGCGAACTCGAGATGCCGACGACCAGAGAGCCGCGGATAGACGTCGAACCCCTCCGGCAGGACGCCGACACGGGGGCTAATCTCGTCTGCATCGTCCTGAGCATCGTAGCCGAGCACCGTCGCCGACCCCGATGTTGGGCGGGCGAAGTCGAGCAACATATTGATCGTCGTCGACTTCCCCGCCCCGTTTGGACCCAGAAAGCCGAACACCTCGCCGTCTTCGATCGTGAGATCGAGGTCGTCGACGGCGGTCAACTCACCGTAGGTTTTCGTCAACCCAGTCGTTTCGATCGCGGCCATCTTGTTGGCATATACACAAGAATTGCATATAACAAACGGGCCACGGTTTCAGGTTCGGAAACTCCATCGAACCCGGAGCCAGCACCCTCGAGTCACCGAGCTCGCACACTCAAACCGGCCGAAAAAGGACGGTTTTCCCCGCTCGAGCGGTCAGAGACCGAAGGAGTGTTTTGTCTGGGATACCTGCTAGTCACACAATGAGTCAGCAGAACCTCGAGCCGCTGGACGTCGAGGCGATCCGTGAGGAGTTCCCGATTCTCGAGCGGGAGTTCGACGGCCAGCAGGTCGTCTACCTCGACAACGCGGCGACGACCCAGACCCCCGATGCGGTCGTCGACGCGATGAGCGACTACTACCGCGAGTCCAACGCGAACGTCCACCGGGGTATCCACCACCTGAGTCAGGAAGCCTCGGTCGCGTACGAAGAGGCTCACGACCGCGTCGCCGAGTTCATCGGTGCTGCGGGGCGCGAGGAAATCATCTTCACCAAAAACACGACTGAAAGCGAGAATCTGGTCGCCTACTCGTGGGGCCTGCACGAACTCGAGCCCGGTGACGATGTGATCCTCACGGAGATGGAACACCACGCCTCGCTGGTCACGTGGCAACAGATCGCCAAGCGAACGGGGGCGAACGTCGAGTACATCCGCGTCGACGAGACCGGCCGACTCGATATGGATCACGCTCGCGAGTTGATCAGCGACGACACCGCACTCGTCTCCGCCGTCCATGTCTCGAACACGCTCGGCACCGTCAACCCCGTCTCCGAACTCACCGATCTCGCCCACGAACACGGCGCGCTCTCGTTTATCGACGGCGCACAGGCCGTCCCGAACCGCCCCGTCGACGTCGGCGAGATCGACGCCGACTTTTATGCCTTTTCGGGCCACAAGATGGCCGGCCCGACCGGTATCGGCGTCCTCTACGGCAAGCAAGCCCTGCTCGAGGACCTCGAGCCCTACCTCTACGGCGGCGGCATGATCCGCAAGGTCACGTTCGAGGACTCGAGTTGGGGCGACCTCCCCTGGAAGTTCGAACCCGGGACGCCGCCAATCGCCGAAGCCGTTGGGCTCCACGCCGCGATCGACTGGCTCGAGGAGCTCGGCATGGAGCGCGTGCAGGCCCACGAGGAGGAACTCGCCGCCTACGCCTACGACCAACTCGAAGCCGAAGGCGACGTCGAGATCTACGGCCCCGAGGGCGGTCCCGACCGCGGGGGGCTGGTCAGTTTCAACCTCGAGGGGGTCCACGCCCACGACCTGACGTCGATCCTGAACGACCACACGGTCGCCGTGCGGGCGGGCGACCACTGTACCCAGCCGCTACACGACAAACTGGGCGTACCGGCCTCGACTCGCGCATCGTTTTACGTCTACAACACGCGCGAGGAAGTCGACACACTGATCGCGGCGTTGGACGACGCACGGCAGCTGTTCGCATAGCGTCCGCCCACGGCGTTCGTCTGCGGATTTTCTGATCGAACGCGGTGGCCAACGCTGCGTCAGTCGTGTCTTTTCCGCCACCTCTCATGCAGTGAGCTGTCGGCAAGGAGACGCGAGCAGTCCTCAGCGTCCGCATGAGTGGGCCGCTCGAGTGAGTTGCATCCGTGATCGGTGTGAGCCACCAGCTCGTTGTGAAAGTTCGGTTGTAATAGGCACATACATATTGTATTGTCAGAGAGGGATGGATATGCGCCGAATACGAATGCTGTTGGTCGTATCGTTCGTCGTTGTCGGAACGCTCGCGCCGATGACCGGGCTCGGAGCAGCCGGGATTGCAGCACCGTCAGCCGGGTCGTCGACTGCTGCGGAGTGTTCGTACCCCATTACGGAAACCGACGCCACCGGAACGGACGTCACACTCGAGGACGAACCAGAGACGGTCGTCACACTCACCCCGAGCCCCGCCCAGACGATCTGGGATATCGGTGCCGACGAAAAGGTGATCGGCCTCACGAAACACGCCGAGAACCTCGAGGGGGCCGAGGAGCGAACGTCGGTCTCGACCGAAGCTGAGACGATCCAGCCCGAGGTCGTCGTCGACCTCGAGCCCGATCTCGTCCTCGCCACGGACACGTCGTACGTCTCCGAGGAGACGATCGAGACGCTTCGGGAAGCCGGATTGACCGTCTACTACATCCCCGAGGCGACATCGCTCGAGGAGGTTCGTGATCGGACGCAACTGATCGGCTCGCTCGTCGGAGCGTGTGACGGCGCCGCCGAAACCGTCGACTGGATGGACGAGGAACTGGCAGTCGTCGACGCCGCGATCGACGGCGAAGACCAGCCAGACGTGCTCTACACGTTCTTCGGCTACACTGCCGGCTCGGGGACGTTCGTCCACGACGTCATCGAGGCCGCCGGCGGGACGAACGTCGCAGCCGAAGCCGGCGTCGAGGGGTATCACGAACTCAACGACGAGGTCGTGATCGACTCCGATCCCGACTGGATCATCACGAACACGAACTCCCCCGAGGTGCCAGAGACACCGGCGTATCAGTCGACGACTGCCGTCCAGAACGACCAGACCGTCACCATCAACATCAACGAGTTAAATCGTCCCGGGCCGCGGACCGTCGACGCGGTCACAGAGTTGGCAGACACGTTCCACCCCGACGCCTATGCGGCGGCCGTCGATGACGCCGAGACGTCCGCTGAAACGGATGAGTCGGACGACGAGTCCGACGGTGACGAACTCCCCGGATTCGGTGTCGGTGCGGTCGTGATCGCGGCCCTGCTGTTCGTGATGGCGACCCTCCAACGGACGAGTCGGTCCTGATCGAGTGGGCCCATCACGTCCCGACTCCAGAGATACTGCCGGGCCGTCCAGCAGACGGCGGTTGCAGTGGTTTTTTCACCAGGTCCCGACCACAGACCGCCATGCTCGAGACCGTCCGAACCCGCGCCCGCCCGTACTTCGAGGATGCCCCGCCAGCCCACGACTGGCACCACGTCGAACGGGTGGAGACGCTCGCGGAGACGTTACTCGAGCGCCACCCGCAGTCGGCGTCGGTGGACGACCGCGTGGTGTCCCTCGCGGTCTTACTCCACGATATCGGCCGCAACAAGGAAGACCGTGGCGAGATCGACGACCACGCGATTTGGGGTGGCTGGGAAGCAGGACGGATTCTCGAGGCCGTCGGCGCGGCCCCGGAGACGATCGAGCACGTAAAACACTGTATTCGCGCTCATCGGTACTCGAACGAGATCGACCCCGAGACGCTCGAGGCGAAACTCCTCTGTGACGCGGACAACCTCGACGCCCTCGGCGCGGTCGGCATCGCCCGCGCGTTCGCTCACGGCGGGACGCTCGGCTCGCCGGTGTACGATCCCGATGTGCCGGTCGCTGCCGACGACACGAGCGCCGGGCAGACCCAGTACAATCACCTCCGAAAGAAAATCCTCGACCTCCCCGATCGGATGTATACCGACGTCGGCCGAGAACTGGCCCGGACTCGCGGCCGGTTCGTCCGCACGTATCTCGAGCAGTTCGAGGGTGAACTGAACGGGAAGCGATAGCAGCATCGGCCAGCAACCGTTCGACGTGCCGACAGCGTGTTCTCACAGTGGTACGTTCTCACTGATCGTCACCACACTGGACCGCTTATCAGTTCGTGTGCCGAACCGCCCGCCCCGTTCGTGGTCCCGAGACAGTACGAGCCCCGGAACCCTTTTACAACTCTCAGTGCTACTCGAGGATACCAATGGGACTGGGCTCGGATATGTACCGACAGCAGATTCTCGACCACTACAAGAACCCGCGGAACTACGGGGAACTCGAGGATCCGACCTTCACCCACATCGGCGAGAACCCGATGTGTGGCGACGAGATTCGTATGGACGTCAAACTCGCTGACGACGAGGAGACGATCGAGCAGGTTGCGTTTTCAGGCGACGGCTGTGCGATCAGTCAGGCCTCCGCGAGTATGCTCTCGAAAGACCTCCGTGGCAAAACGCTCGAGGAACTCCTCGAGATGGATCGCGACGACGTGATCGACATGCTCGGTGTCGACATCTCGCCGATGCGAGTCAAATGTGCCGTGTTGGCTGAGAAGGTCGCACAGGACGGCGCGGAGATCTATCAGGGCGAACTCGACGTCGAGAAGACGACGACCGAAGAGTAGTCGGCGACCGAGACGTCCCGAACCGCGTTCATTTGTGCGGGCAGCGTATACGGCTAGTTCGGCACCCGAACCGGCCACGTCGCGTTTTACGACTGTGAGTCTGTGGTCACTGTCGAGTACGGTGACACAGCGACGGCTCAGAGGGATTGCTGTCGATGTCCAGCCGTCGCCATACGGGTCAGCGATCGGCGGTCAGTGACTCCAGTACACCGTCTCACTCGAGCGGCGAGACGAAACGGGAAAGCGGTCGGTCGTTACTCTGGTTTCAGGCCGCCGTCCTGAACGCGCATGACGGCCTCGCCGTCGGCGAGGTTCGGTGCGTCGACCAGTCGAACGATCCGTTTGTCGCCTTTGGATTTGCGCAGATAGATCCGGAACGTCGATTTGTGGCCGAGGATGTTCCCACCGATCGGCTGGGTTGGGTCGCCGAAGTAGGAGTCGGGGTTCGAAGCGACCTGATTGGTGACGATCACGGCGCAGTTGTAGAGGTTGCCGACCTTGTCGATGTCGTGGAGGTGTTTGTTGAGTTTCTGCTGTCGGTCCGCGAGTTCGCCACGACCGACGTACTCCGCACGGAAGTGTGCGGTGAGCGAGTCGACCGCCAGCAGGCGAACGGGATAGTCGGAGTCTTCGTGCTCGCCGGCCAGTTCCTTTGCCTTCTCGGCCAGCAGCATCTGGTGGTTGGAGTTGAACGCCTTCGCGACGTGGATCTTATCGAGGATGTCGTCGACGAGTTCGTCGACAGCCTCCTCGTCAGCCGCAGAGCCCTCGATCTCGCGGTCCTCGAGCGTCGCGTTGATGACCTCATCCTCGAGGCCACGGACCATGTCGTCGATCCGTTCCGGACGGAAGGTGTCCTCACTGTCGACGAAAATCGCACAGCCGTGAAGACCACCGACCTCCTTGGGAAGTTGGACGTTGACGGCCATCTGGTGGGTGACCTGCGATTTCCCGGAGCCGAACTCACCGTAGACTTCGGTGATCGACTGGGTCTCGATACCGCCACCGAGCAGGTCGTCGACGTCGTCGATGTGCCAGCTCAGCTTGCCGATCTCGTTTCGTCGCTCGAGGACGGTCGACCCGGTCTCGAAGCCACCGATGTCGGCGGCGTCACGGGCGGCGCGAACGATGTCTGCAGCCGTCGACTCGCCGACGTCAGCCGTGTTCGACAGTTCCGACGGGGAGGCGACGGCGAGACTCTGGAACGAGTCGAAGCCGGCGTCGTGAAGCTTGTCTGCGGTTGCGGGACCAACACCGGGCAGCGTCTCGAGGTCTGCATCAGGCATACTCTGTCGTTGTGCCGGACCCCGTATAAACCCTCGTTAACAGGGGAGTGAAAGTGAAAGTGCAGGACGACGGCGGGGTACTCGAGCTGGTCGGCCGCGGAATTATGTAGAAAGGCGCAGTTGTCGACTCTCCTCAGGGCATGCGGTCACCGGACTGCCACTCGAGGCAGACGAGGCGCTCGCCGGTGGCGACGTACAGCGCTCGCTCGCCGATCGCCGGTGATCCGGTCGCCGCGTCCTCGAGCCCGTAGTGCCAGCACAGGTCACAGTCATCGGAGACGTCGATCCCGTACAGCGAGCCGGTCGAATCGCCGACACAGAGGATGTCACCGACGATCACGGGACTGGAGGTGACCGGGCCGTCGAGGGCGACCCCTTTCTTCGCGAACAGCCAGCCACGCAGTTTCCGGCGGCCGAACGTCGTGTCGGTGACGTGGAGATAGCCATCGTCAGCACCGACGAACGTCGAATCGGTCGCCTCGAGGACGGTCGGGGACGTCGTAAACGACTCCTGAACCTCGTAGGTAAACCACGACTGCCCACTGCTGGTGTGGAACGCGATCAGTGTTCCGTCGTCGTCGGCGACGTACACCCGGTCGTCGACGATCGTTGGCCCGTCGACGACCGTGCCGCCGACGGGGGCATCCCAGCAGACCTCGCCGGTCGTCGCCTCGAGTGCGACAACCGTCCCGTCAGTGGTACCGACGTAGACCTGATTGCCGTCGTGTGTCCGGTCGTCGTCTGCATCCATCCGGGCATCATCGAGCGACAGCAGATCAATCTCCTCGTCGGGATCGGTGTGTTCGCCCCAGCCCTGTCGCCGGGCTCGTTCGTCGTCGAGAGCCGGTGTGCCGACGGCAGGTGTGTCGGTCTCGTGTGTCCAGACGAGCTCGCCGCTGTCAGCCTCGAGCGCCGAGAGTCCGGCCGTATGGCTGGCGTACAGAAGCCCCTCCGACATGGCAAGCGAACCCCTGAGAGCGCCCGGAATGTCGGTCCGCCAGCGCTGCTCGCCGGTCGTCGGCTCGAGGGCGGAGACGACACCCTCGTCCGTGGCGAGATACAGGGCGTCGCGGGTGACGACCGGTGCCGTCTCGGTCACAGCCGTCGTCTCGAACACCCAGCGACGGCGACCGGTGTCGCGCTCGAACGCGTAGCAGTTCCCGTTGCTCGTCCCGACGAAGACGGTGTCTCGGTCGAGAACCGGCGACCCGGCGGGGCCGACGAGGTCGGCCGTCCAGCACTCGTCGAGCCGACGGGGTCCCTCGAGGTCGCGCCGCAGCCCCGAATGCTGGGGATCGCCTCTGAACTGAGTCCAGTCTGTCACTACCGACGAGTACCGAACGAACTGATATAACGTATGCGACAGTCAGCGACAGATGCAGATCGGAGTGCTCGAGGCGACGTGAAACGTAGCTCCGACTCGGGCTCTCGAGTGGTCAGAAGAATCGGCAGGAACCCGGGACAACTGGTGTATGGCGCAGTTGATGATGATGTGGCGTGGTGGGTGTCCTGCCGTATGGCTCGTTATGCGGCCACGGCCCATACCAGTGGTGCCAACAGTGTTTGGTTGCTCGCCGAACAGCGGGTTTCCTCTCGGTCGTCCTCGAGGGCGCTCGTGATGGCTCACTCCCACGGATGGGTTCCGCCCGAACTCGGCCAGAGCGGGTACCAGTACTCCTTGTCGCGTTCGATCTCGAGTTCGCCATCCAGCGTCGACTCGAGTGTGAACTCCGCGCTCGAGTCGCGTTCGCGGCCGGGTCGGGGCGCGAAGGGGTAGTATGCCCCGCGACGGAACGAGTAGATCCAGTAGGCCGGTCCGTCGCGGTCTTCGTAGGCGAACACGGCTGCGAGCAGCCGCGAGCCGTAGCCGTGCTCGATGAACGTGTCCGCAGCGAAATGCATGCTCGTAATGAGATCCTCGGGGTTGTCGTCCTCGAGGACGACCCAATGATAGCCGTGGTCGTCGCTGGTCACGGAGAACTCGGTGCCGGTTTCCTCGCGGCCCGCCTCGAGGATGGCTTCGACCTCGTCGACGGCGTCTCGAAAGCTCCTCGAGTCGACGCCGGAGAAACAGAGCGCGCCGATGTCCGCCGAGTCGTAGCCGAGGTCGGCCTCCATCGTCAGATAGGCGGTACTCATCCCGAAGAGGTCGTCCGGATCGGCGTCGCGTCTGGCGTCCGTCTCGGCGCGCAAGCCGAGGACGGCGCGGAGTCCGTCGAGCAGTCCCATACGATCACAGAGGATGGCGACCCCTTAGAACGATTGCATCTCGCGCTCGAGGTCGCGCAGTTGTTCGACCCGTCGCTCTGTCGGCGGATGGGTGCTAAAGAGGCGGCCGACAATGCCGGACTTGATCGGGATGATGAAGAAGGCGTTCATCTCGGCTTCCTCGCGCATATCGTTTTTCGGGACCTTGTCCATCTGCCCGGAGATTTTCATGAGCGCGGAGGCCAGCGCGGAGGGGTTGCCCGTGATCGCGGCCGCGCCGCGGTCGGCCGAGTACTCGCGGTAGCGCGAGAGCGCTCGAATCAGGATGTAGCTGATAATCCAGACGAGCAAGGAGACGAGGATGGCGACCATGATGCCGCCGCCACCCTTGCCACCGCGATTCTGCCCGCCGCCGAAGAAGGCCCCCCAGCGAACGACCATGAACGCGATCGTCGCGAGCAGCGAGGCGAACGTCATCACCATCATATCCCTGTTCTTGACGTGGGCGAGTTCGTGGGCGATGACGCCGTCGAGTTCGTCCTGATCGAGCGTTCGCATGAGCCCAGTCGTCACCGCGACGGCCGCGTTCTTCTGGTTGCGTCCGGTCGCGAAGGCGTTGGGAACGTTCGAGTCCATCACCGCGACTTTCGGTTTCGGGAGGTCGGCCTGCTGGGAGAGCCGTTCAACGGAGCCATGGAGTTGCGGGTACTCCTCGGCTGAAACCGTCTTCGCGCCCATGCTGCGGAGGGTGAGCGTGTCGCTGTAGTAGTACTGGACCAGCGACATCCCGCCGAACAGCATCGCGAAGATCATCAGTCCGCCGCCCATGTAGGCGGTGATCACCCCTGCGAAGACGATGTACAGCGCAAACAACAGAAACATCGTTAGGAACATTCGAAACCGAAGCCCCCAGTCTGCCTGCCAGTTCATACCTCGAATGAGGTGGGCTGGACGAATAAGTGTCACCGACACGACCGCCGCGAAACATGATGGGTTACAATCACATCTGTAGGCGGTGTGTGCAACCCCTTCGTTTCACATGGAGACCGCGGGACATGGCGTCGTCTGACACAGCTGAAAAGCGAGCTTGTGACAATGTGGTGTTAGAACTGGCGACTCGAGTGAGAGCGACTGCCCGAGAGCCCGCCCGGATTCGATGGCGGGTGGAACACGCCGTTTAACTCGCTTAAGTCCCAAACGGGGACAATGAGTGAATCACGTGCGTTCTGTCCTCGCTGTGGCGATCCGGTTCCCGACCGGTCGGCGAGCGAGGCGGACGACGAGTCTGCGGTCGACCCGCTTCGGCCCGGTGCGGAGGTCGAACTCTGCGATGCGTGTTATTTCGAGGATTTCGACTTCGTCGATGCGCCGGATCGGATCGACGTCCGCGTCTGCGCCCAGTGTGGGGCCGTCTATCGCGGTAATCGGTGGGTCGACGTCGGCGCGGAGGATTACACCGACATCGCCATCGAGGAAGTCAGCGAAGCCCTGAACGTCCATATCGACGTCGAAGACGTCGCTTGGCAGGTCGAACCCGAACAGATCGACCCGAACACGATCCGGATGCACTGTTATTTCACGGGCGTCGTCCGAGGTACGCCGGTCGAAGAACAGGTGATGATCCCGGTCAAGATGGCTCGTCAGACCTGTACCCGCTGTGGCCGGATCTCCGGCGACTACTACGCGAGTATCGTCCAGATCCGCGCCAAAGACCGCACCCCGACGAGCGAAGAGACCGAGCGCGCCAAAGTGATCGCAAACCAGATCGTCGCGGAGATGGAGGCGACAGGTGATCGCAACGCTTTCGTCACCGAAGTCGGCGAGGTCGACGACGGCCTGAACATCAAGGTCTCGACCAACAAGATCGGCAAAAAGATCTCGAACAAGATGGTCGAGGAGTTCGGTGGCACCGTCAACGACGCCGAAACGCTCGTCACCGAAGACTCCGACGGCAACGAGGTCTACCGGGTGACGTTCGCCGTCCGCCTGCCGCCGTACCCACCGGGCGACGTCATCGACCTCGCAGACGACGACGAGGGACCGGTACTCGTCCGCAGCGCTCGAGGCAACCTCAAAGGCGTTCGACTGACGACCGGCGAGCGCTACGAGGCGAGCTACGAGGAGGGTGACTCGCCCGAGGCGCGCAAACTCGGCGAGGCCGACGATGCCGTCGACGCCACCGTCGTCACCGTCGAAGATGACAACGCGGTGCAGGTGCTCGACCCCGAAACGTATCAGGCCAAAACGATCGCGCGGCCGGACTACCTCGATCCCGACGCCGAGACGGTGCCCGTCCTCAAGAGTCGTGCCGGCTTGCACGTGCTTCCCGACGACAGCGATGAGTGAGGACGAACCCGACCCGGAACCGCCGACCGACGAGCCGGTCGCCGTCGACGACGCCCTCGAGCAAGCCGGTGCGGAGACCGACGCCCCACTCGCGGCGATCGTCGCGAAACCACAGACGGAGACGGCCCTCGAGTCGCTTCGCGCCGAAGGCGTCTACGACGACTCGAGGCGGGTCCGCGAGGACGGCCCGGAGCGAGTCGCACTTCCCGTGACGGCGCCGCCGACCGACACCCGCGTCCTCGAGGTGGTGCGCCAACTCGAGCCCGAACCCCGAAACCCGGACCTCGAGGCGCTGCTGGCCGACCGCGGCTGGGGCGATGACGCACTCGAGTCGGTTCCGGGATCGTGGGCCGTCATCGGCTCGGTGATTCTCGTGACGGTGCCCGACGACTGTCACGACGAGACGGAGCTGGCCGAATCCCTGCTCGAACTCCACGGCGAAGCCGACAGCGTGCTGGCAGACGAAGGGATCGCAAACGACGGCGACGCTGGCACCTATCGCGAGCCACGCACGCGTCTGCTTGCTGGCGCGCGAGATACCGAGACGATCCACACGGAACACGGAACGCGCTACGGGCTCGATCCCGCGAAAGTGATGTTTTCCCCGGGGAATCAGGCCGAACGCGCTCGGCTGGGCGACCTCGTCACGGCCGACGAGACGGTCTTCGATATGTTCGCTGGCATCGGCTACTTCACGCTCCCGATGGCACGCGCCGGCGCGCGAGTGACGGCAACCGAACTCAATTCCACCGCCTTTCGCTACCTGCTCGAGAACGCGATGCTCAACGATGTCACAGAGCGAGTCGACGCCTACATGACCGACTGTCGCGACCTCGCGAGCGAGGTCGACGCCGATCGGGTCGTGATGGGCTACTACGGCAGCGCGGACGGGTCGGACGACGACGCTCACGGCACCCGAACCGACGAGGCCCACGAGTTCCTCCCGAGTGCCCTCGAGGCGCTCAACTCCGGCGGCGTCGTCCACTATCACGAAGCCACCCCGGAGTCGCGGCTCTGGGAGCGTCCGCTCGAGCGGCTGGAAGCGGCGGGAGAAGACGCTGGACGGGACCTCGAGGTCCTCGAGAAACGCCGTGTCAAGAGTCACAGCGCCGGCGTCGAGCACGTCGTCGTCGACGCTCGCTTCGAGTAGCGTCGACACCGTTGGGTGCCGGCAGGCGGCCGAACGTCGTGACATTCATGCTGGCGCAGAGAGTTGTACCGCGTATGGACAAAAACCAGTTCATCGCGCTCGCCTTCGCGTTCCTCATGGTCTCTTCGATGGTCGCCTGGGGCGCACTCGCGGCGTTCTGAATCGGTTTCGACCATCGACCGCTCTTGGGGAGCGACAGCTCACCGCCACGAGACTCGTGTTTCTTTCGAAATTCAGAACGGTCGATCAGCCATCCGTATCCCAAACATCAGCGAGCGGACTCGAGGACGACGACGGACCCGACCGTCGCGAGCGAGAGCGCGTTCGGTTCGAGCGCGTCGACCCCGCTCGATCGCCACCGCCGCCTCGAGTCCCCCCACTGTCGCCAGTGATCGCCGCGGACGGGTCGAACGCCGGCAGCTCCGGCTGACTCATCCGGTCGACTTGGACCGCGAACCAGTCGGGCATATCCGTCCGCGCGCGCTCGAAGCAGTCCAGCAGACTCGAGTCGGCGAGATACGTCGCTCCGTAATCGTCGGGCGCGCGAACGACGCGGCCGCAGGCTTGAATGACGGTGCGCAGCGTCGTCCGGTAGTACCACGCCCACTGGCCGTCCTCGAGTCGGTGGGCGACTCGAGAATCGCCGGTGTTGAGAAACGGGGCCTTACAGAGCACCTGCCAGCGACAGAGGTCGCCTTTGAGATCGAGCGCTTCCTCCATCTTTACCGACAGAAAGACATCGGAGCCGTCGCTGGCTTTCCACTCCTCGAGGGCGGCGTCGCGGCCGTCGCGGTCGTGGGTCCGCACGCGGTCGCCGACGCCGAAGTCGGCGAGTAACTCGGCGAGTCGCTCCTGAATGCTGTAGGAGTGGGCGTGGATCAACCCCTTCTCGTCGGGGTGGTGTTGCATGAGCCGAACGATCGTGCGGGCGATTTTCGGCGTCGTCTCGGATCGCTGGTCGTAGGTCATCTTCCCCTGCGTGACGTCGTACAGCGGCCGGTTCTCGACGGGGAAGGTGTGTTCGACGTCGACCAGCGCGACGTTTGTGGGGTCGAGGCCGACCTGCCTGCAGAACGCATCTTTGTTGAGGATCGTCGCTGACAGCAACGCGAACGTGTTGCCTCGGTCCCAGACGGTGTGTTGGAGATACTTCTCGGGGCTCATCGGCTTGATCGTCAGCGGCCCGCCCGCGGGGTCGTCGTCCTCGTCGCGACTCGCCGCACGCGCGCTCGAGGGCTCGGATTGATCGACCAGCCACGTCGTCGGACTCTGTGGGTCGCGGTAATCCGAGACGAACCACTCGAGTTCGCCGATGAGTTCCTGCAGTCGATCGCGCGTGCGGACCTCAGCCGCCGAGAGCGACTCCTGGGCGAGGAGGTCGTCTTTCCGGCGCGTACAGATCTGGGCGACGTTTTCGGCGTACTGGACGGCGCGCTCGAGGCCGTCGACCTCGGGAACACGGAGGTCGTCCCAGAACGGCACCGTGCGCGGCCCGAGCTGGATCGTCGCGTACATCTCGGCCCACTCGGCGAGGCCGTGGGCTTCGTCGACGACGACGACGTCGCGTTTTCGAAAGACCTCGCTACCGGCGGTCTGCATGAAGTACGCGAGCGTCATCGCCGCGATGTCTCGGTTCGAAGCGATCGCCCGGTCGGAGAAGTACGGACAGCGGTGCTTGACCGAACAGTCGTAGCCGCGCTCGCGGACGCAGGGGGCCTGGTTGACCGGCGTCTCCCGCTCGTCGGGGAGAATGCAGGTGTAGTTCGACTTCCCACGGATGACGTTCAGATCGGCGAGCAGGTCGTCGGCCGCGACGTCGTCGAGCTGTGAGACCTGCGGGGTCGTGTAGTAGGCCCCGGTGGCGTCGCTTGGCTCGGCCTCGTCGACGCGACGGGCACAGCCGGCGACGGCGCGGGCGAGCAGAGACTTGCCGCTGCCCGTCGGCGCACGGACGAGCACGACGTCGTTGCCGGCCGCGAAGGCGTCGCGAATGTCACGGAGGGCCTGTTCCTGAGTCCCGCGGTAGCTCGGTGCGGGAAATGCCTCGAAGATCCGCTCGGGATTCACCGTTCGTTCCACGGCGCGGCCACATCCTAAAGGCTGCGGACCGTTGCTCACGATGAACCGTCACGGTCCGCGAATGGTCTTCGAAATCGACCGTAGGTGGCGTTTACCTGTGGGTAGTCAGCCGATTACAAATACGGAATCCGCCCTTGGTGTGAGATACGGAAGGGTCGCTCAGCGGTAGAGCACCGCGGTGTCACATGACCCGCGGCGGCATTATGCCTCGTGGCGTTCGAATCCCACCCCTTCCGCTTTTCCGCTACGGTTTCGACACCGACCAGTCGTCGGCACCACCGTTTTCGCTCACATGACGCCGAGCCGTGACGTCTCCTCGTCGACCTGCTCGAGGCGCTCGATCACTGCCGCGGTCGGCTCTCCCTCGTCGGGCAGCGCCTCGATGCAGGGATAACACAGCAGGTGGCTCGTCCCGTCCGCGAGTTCCAGCGTCATCGCGGTCCCCTCGCTCCCCTCGCCGAACGTCCAGAGGTTGGCGATGCCGCCCGTGACCGTGACGGGGCGACCACAGCCGTCACAGGAGTCGTTTGCCATACTCGAGGCTGGGGGCCGAGCGCTGAAAGTCGTTCCCCCGTCCCGATCGCTTATATGCAGTGTCGTGGTACCGCCCCGCATGGAGGTGGACTGTGCGGGCTGTGCGGGCTGTTGTCTGGACTGGCGGCCGCTGCTCGAGGCCGAAGGCGACGAGACAGATCACCAACGACGGCGGCCGTTCGACGATCCGAACGCAACGCGAGCGCCGCTCGACGACGATCCGATTTTCGTCCCGCTGACCCGCGACGAGGTCCGGGCGTTCCTCGAGGTAGGGCTGGCAGCCGCACTGACGCCGCGGTTCTGGCACGCCCGAGAGACGTCCGAGGGCGTCGAGATCGACGACCGCTCAGTCGCCGCTGTCGCGGGACGGCCGGTCTTCTTTGTCGGCCTGCGAAAGCCGCCGAAACCGGTCGCTCCTGTCGGCCGCGAGGAGCCGACGTGGCTCCCGACGTGTGTCTTTCTCGACCCGACGACGCTGCAGTGTCGCGTCCACGGCGGCGAGCACTTCCCCGAGGAGTGTAGCGCGTATCCGAAACACACCCTCACACTCGAGCACGAAACGGAGTGTGAACGCGTCGAGTCCGCCGGCGGCGGCGAGCGCCTGCTCGATGCGGCCGTCGACGACGACCTCGATGGCCTCTTGCTAGGCTCGCAGGCCCTCGGTGCGAAGCTGTTCGCCCATCCCCAACCGGACGCCCTCGAGGGCGTCATCGACCGCGCTGCGGCCGGAACGTTGACGACGGCCGACCGTGCGGAGTGTCTCGCCGTCGCCGCGGCCTCGAGTCCCGGCACGCTCGCGACGTCCGACCACCACTACGAGCAGGCGCTGGATCGCGTGCTCGAGCAAGCAGATGACGGTTCGTGGGTCGGGCCGGCGATCCGCGAGTGGCAGCGCCGACGGGACACAGGCGAGGGAGTGCCGTCGCCGGCGGTCGCCGACCGCGTCGAAGTCGACCGCGGTGCCTCCGAAACGCCGGGGTGGGACGCCCTCGAGTGAGCGCAGTCCCGTCGTCGGGAACGACTGTTAAGGCCGTCCCAGCCGAACGAAGGCTATGAACGTACTCGTGACGGGGGCGACCGGCTTCGTTGGCCGACGACTCGTCGACGCCCTACTCGAGACGACGGCCCACGACGTGACCGTCCTCGTCAGAGACGCCGATGCCTACGACCCACCCGGGGGCGTCACCGTCGTCGAAGGTGACGTCCTCGAGCCGGGCGGGTTCGAGGCGAGCCTCGAGGGCGTCGACGTCGCCTACTACCTGATCCACGCGATGGACGCCAGCGGGGACTTCGCCGCGCGGGATCGACTCGCGGCCCGGAATTTCGAGCGCGCAGCCAGCGACGCCGGCCTTGAGCGGATCGTCTACCTCAGCGGGCTCGGCAGCGACGCGGACCGGCTCTCGAGTCACCTCGCCTCCCGCCGCGAAGTCGAGACGATACTCGCGGGCGGAACCGCCGACGTCACGGTCCTCAGGGCGGCGGTCATCGTCGGCGACGGCAGTGCGAGCTTTCGGATGGTCCGCCAGCTCGCGACACGGCTGCCGGTGATGATCACACCGCAGTGGATCGAGACGCCCTGCCAGCCGATCGCGATCGATGACGTCGTCGCGTACTGTCTGGCCGTCCTCGAGCGGCCGGAGACGGCCGGGGGAACGTACGAGATCGGCGGCCCGGACGTGCTCACCTACCGGGAGATGCTGACGCGGACGGCCGCAATCGCGACTGGGCGGCGACCACTGATCGTTCCGGTCCCGATTCTGAGTCCGCGGCTCTCGGCGTACTGGGTCGGGCTCGTTACCGACGTTCCGAAGGAACTCGCCTACCCGCTGATCGGCGGCGTTCGCAACCCCGTCGTCGTCACGGACGATCGGTTGGCACAGCTCGTCGATGTCGAGTTGACACCGTTCGACGTTGCCGTCCGACGGGCGCTCGGTACCGACCACGAGACGAGCACACGCCTCGAGACACGGACACGACCGGGGCGAAACATCGAATGACGTCGCCGGAGTACGGCGAGACGTGGGTGTATGAAAGTCTCGTCGGAACGGTGCCCGGACTCGACGTCTCGGCTCGGACGGCGGTCGCACTCCAGTTTCTCGGCTTCGAAGCCGCGATCCTCGTCGTCGCGGCCGTCTACGACCTCCCGGCGGCCGTCCTCCCCGGCACGGCCGCCGTCGTCGTCGCGACGATCGGCAGCTGGCTGATGGTCCGGTTCAGTCGCACCGTCCGCGATCTCCAGACGCCGGCCGCGTACCGGCGGCTGCTGTTTGGCTCGAGCATCGACGTCGTCCTCGGTGTCCTCGCCTTTGTTACGCTGGTCACCTACCTGTTCGTCGTCGAGCCGGGCTCGAGCGAGGAGTCACTCGTGACCGGGCTGTTCGGGCCCGACCCACCAGTCGTGGCGGTCTGGCTTGCGCTGCTCGTTCTCTGGGACGTCGTCTACCGAATCGGCACGTGCTGGTGGGCGAGTCTCGTCGGCTGCTGGCGGGCGCTCGTCTACGAGTTCGATCCCGAAACGACGCGGCGCTACCGGCGAGCAGATGCGATCAACGTCGCGTTTGCAGGGGTACAGCTCCTGTTGGTTCCGTTCGTGATCGGCGATCCGCTGTTAGTTGCCGTTCTCAGTGGGCACGTCGTCGCCGTCGTCGCGGTCACGACGCTCTCGTGGCTACGACAGTAACACGTCTGAAAATCAGTTCAGTCGTCGATCATGCACTCCCGAGCCACTAGTTCGACTTGATCTGTTCGAACTGGTCCAGCAACTCCTCGGCCGACTCACCGGAGTCGTACTCGACTTTCCCGTGATAGATCGTCCGCTCGTCGTCGAAATCGGCGTCGACCCTCGAGGCTTGCCGCTCGCGGCGCTCGTGTTCGTCTTCGTCGTAGGCACCCATTGACATGGTGTATACATCCATGTTACACGGTGACGCATATCAATGTAACGGTCCTTCACATCGCAGTGTGGACGCAACACGTATGGCTCCCCGGGCTGTAATAAGCGGTGTGGCACGGCCGCTTCGCTTTCGTTATTCGCCCACGTTCTGGAGCGAACAGCGAGTCCGACAGGAAATTCTCCAGCCGCTTCGCTCGAACATCGGCGCCCGCGCGGTGACGCCGCGGTTCGAGATCGGCGCGAACTGGGAGACACACCGCTTCGAGATGCAAAACGGCGATCTCGCACTCTTTGCGCGAAACGACGAGGAAGCCTACTGGATGGGCAACACCGAGACGCCCTCGTCGCTGTGGCGAACCGACAAGTTCGGCTGGCAGTCGGTTCCACATCACGTCGCCCGCTGGAGCAAGCGCGAACTGCTTGCGACCCTTCACGAGGAAGATCCGTGGCTCGCGGACTACCCACACATTTCGTGGTATTTTCTCCCCGTCTTCATGTCCAAAGACGGCCGCGAGTCGACGCGTGCGTTCTTTCGCGAACACGCCGCCGGCTTCCCCGACGCCGGCCGACGCGAGACGACCCGCTTTTTTGAGGACTTCTTCAAAACCGGCGTCTTAGACGAGTACCGACACGTCATGTCCGGCAAACTGGGGACCAGCGACCACGTCGACCGCGTCCGCATGAGCGCCGCGATGGGCGAGTTCATCGCGGCGAAAATCCTCACCGACGCCGACTACGAGGTCGTCCCCGAGATTGAGGTTACAACTGGCCATTCGCTGGATTTCCGCGCCAAAGACGACGAGACTAACGTCTTAGTCGAGGTCACCCGGCCACAGCCGCCGGCCAACCGCGCGGCAGCCGGCCCCGTCGCCGCCGTCCGCGACACCGCAGAGACGAAAGTCAACGGCCAACTCGCCGAACACGGCGGCGGTGCCGTCCTCTTCGTCGACTGCTCGAGTTTCCGTGACGACGAATGGAACGCCGTCCGCGGCGAGCAACCTGACGTGCGACACCGACCCGCCGTCGTCTATCGCGCCCGGCCAAACGGTCGAGTCGAAGGCTATCGAAAGGGATCGGTCCCGCTCGAGCTTGCCGACGGCCTCGAGTTGCTGGACTGATTCGACGACAGAGCCCCGACCGTTCCGACGCCTCGTCCAGTTCCGTTCTCGACCGAATTTGTGGGAGAAGTTCCTCTTGGCATATCTATATGATCAATGATGCCAATTACCAAGGTATGCGTGCAGCAGTACTCGAGGAACACGGCGAACCGCTCACGATCAAAGACGTCGACGCGCCCGACCCCGATCCGACCGGCGCAGTCGTCGAAGTCGAAGCCTGCGGTGTCTGCCGGAGCGACTGGCACGGCTGGCAGGGCGACTGGGAGTGGCTGAATCTCGAGACCCAGCCGGGGCAGATTCTGGGTCACGAGCCCGCGGGCCACGTCGTTGCCGTTGGAGATGAGGTCGAAGGCGTCGACGAGGGCGACCACGTCGCGATCCCGTTCAATCTCGGCGACGGGGCCTGCCCACGGTGTCAGCGCGGGCACTCGAACATCTGTGAGAACGTGATGCCGCTTGGCTTCGTCGAGCAAGCCCAGGGCGCGTTCGCCGAACAGGTACACGTTCCCGTCGCCGACCACAACCTCGTCCACCTGCCCGACGGCGTCTCGTCGGTCGACATGGCCGGACTCGGCTGTCGGTTCATGACCTCGTTTCACGCGTTGGCCCACCGCGCCGACGTCAGCGCAGGCGACTGGGTCTCGATCCACGGCTGTGGGGGAATCGGCCTCTCCGCGGTCCACATCGCCGACGCACTCGGCGCGAACGTCGTCGCCGTCGATCTCACGGACGACAAACTCGAGCGCGCGACAGATCTCGGTGCTGTCGAGACCGTCAACGCCGACAACGTCGACGACGTGCCCGGCGAAATCAAGGGAATCACAGACGGCGGCGCGAACGTCTCGATGGACGCGTTGGGTATCGCGACGACGTGTCAGAACTCCGTGTTCAGCCTCGACGCCCACGGCCAGCACATTCAGGTTGGGCTGACGACACAGGACGAACAGGGAATGGTCAGCCTCCCGACCGACGCGATGGTGATGCAAGAAATCGAGTTCATCGGCTCGCTCGGTATGCCACCGACGCGCTACGACGAAATCTTCCGCATGGTCTCGACCGGCAAACTCGAGCCCGAAAAGGTCGTCTCCGAGACGATCGGTCTCGAGGACGTCAGCGACAAACTCGCGGCGATGACCGACTACGAGACGGTCGGCATTCCGGTCATCGACGAGTTCTGAACGGACACCAATCGGGTCCGTCTGTCTTGGTCTAACAGAGTCACGACTCGTGGACGCAAAAGTTCCATCGACAAGCCAGCGGAAAACTCCGGAAATCAGAGACTCGTCTGGTCTCTCGAGTCGCAGAAAAACGTCGCCGGTATCGGGCCGTCGTTAGAACGACATCGGCTCGGGTGCGTACGGGCTTCCCAGCGGTGTCGGGTCGCGGTCGCTGTAGCCGACGCGGCCGATCGCCTTGTTGCTGACCGCACAGGAGAGGGCAAGCCGAACGTCTTCCGGTGTTTCGAACGTTTCGGACTCGAGGCGAGCGAGTACATCGCCGACCGTCTCGGAACCGTTCTGGAGTTCGAGGGTTCGATCGCCGTACTCTTCGATGAGTTCCTCGGTCGTGACGGGATAGTTGCGGTCAGCAGCGAATTCGCCGGAGCCGTTTGGGAACATTACATCTGTTTGTGGGTGAACAATGATTATAAACATTGTGCATGTAGGTTCTCTAGGGGAGCCATACACCTAATATTCCTAGAACAGGGCGAAAACGTGCGACTCCCGGACGGAGAAACGACTTTACGCATATCGACCCTCGCCTCGAGTGAGATGCCCTACGCCGATCTGCACGTCCACACGACGCGCTCGGACGGGAGCCTCGAGCTCGCGGCCGTGCCAGCTGCGGCCCGCCGTGGCGGCGTGGCTGTCGTCGCGGTGACGGACCACGACCGGATACAGCCGTTCGACGGGCCGGTGGTCGACCGCGATGGCGTCACGATCATCAACGGGATCGAACTCCGCGTCTCGACGCCGGACGGCCAGCGCGTCGACCTGCTTGGCTACGGGGTCGACCCAACGCCGGAACTCGAGGAACTCGTCGCGGAGATTCAGCGAAACCGGGTCGAACGCGGACAGGCGATCGTCGACTGCGTCGAGGATCGGCTCGGGATCGACCTCGACGTCCGTGTCGAGGACGGGTTCGGTCGGCCACACGTCGCTCGAGCGATCGACGCTCATTCCGGCACACCATACGACTACACAGCGGCGTTCGAGGAACTCATCGGGTACGGCGATCCCTGTTACGTGCCACGGGAGGTGCCATCGTTCGACCGCGGGGTGGGCGCGCTCGAGGCGTCGTGTCGACTCGTCTCGCTCGCCCACCCGTTACGGTATCGCGATCCTGCGGCTGCACTCGAACTGACAGCCGACCCGGCGCTCGAGGCAGTCGAGTATCACTATCCCTACACGCGAAGCCACGACGATGGCTCCCGTCGCCTCGAGGAGGCGATCGAACGCAACGACCTGCTCGTGACCGGTGGCACCGACGCCCACGAAGACGAACTCGGCGTTGCTGGCCTCTCACAACGCGAGTACAAACAGTTACAGATCGACGAAATACCGGACAGATAACGTAAATCATGGCCGATAGCGGAGGGTTCAATGCAACGTGGTTCCAACGGACGGGCATGAACTGCCACTACTGTGACCGGGAGGCCGCCTTTGCCGCCGAATCGGAGGGCCTCAAAGTCGGTCTCTGCGAGGAACACTTCCGCGAGCGGCTGCAAGAACTCGCCGAAGCCGACGGTCTCGAGACGTTGAAAGAAAAAGTCGACGTCGACCGTGCGGAGTAACTCGGCAAGTGGCGGTGTCGTGTGTCGCGTTAGTCACCTGTTCTATAGTAACAACTGAACCGATTGACACACGCATCGCACAGCGAACGGGTCACGTCGTTCCCCGCTCGCCAGTTCGCGGCTCTCGCTCGAGTCCTCGCTCACGGGCCGTTCCTCCCCGTTCGCGTTTCCGCGGGTCTCGCTCACGTCGTTCGCTCACGGGCCGTTCCTCCCCGTTCGCGTTTCCGCGGGNCCGTTCGCGTTTCCGCGGGTCTCGCTCACGTCGTTCGCTCACGGGCCGTTCCTCCCCGTTCGCGTTTCCGCGGGTCTCGCTCACGTCGTTCGCTTCGACCCGCGCACGCTTCGACCCGCGCACGCTCCGACCCGCTCTCCCGTCGTGCGATGTGGTGTTCAGTGACGTGCAGTGGCTACTATAATTGGTTACGACAGTCTCACTCCGAGCGACTGGCATCGACGTCGATCGCATCGACGGGACAGACGTCGACACAGAGCATACAATCGATACACTGGGCTTCGTGGGTCGGCTCGGCCTTCTGTTCGCTTTCGGGGTGGCCCGGCGTGTCGACCCACTCGAAGACGTCGACGGGACAGTCCTCGAGACAGGCACCATCGGCGATACAGAGGTCGTAATCGACCGCAACGTGTGTGCCACGAATGCCGAGTTGTTCGGGTTCGTCGACCGGCCCCCAGACGGAAACGCCGTTTTCTTCGCCTACTTTCTCTCGGTTCTCGTTGAACTGTGGATCGATGGCCATCGTTAACGGCCCAACGCAGGAGGCGCGCACGTAAAAGTGTGTACGCATCTTGCCGCAGGCCGTTGCGATGGGCTGGTGAACGCCGACGTGCCCCCGTTCGTGAGCCGACGCCGACGAGACGGGAACGACACCCTCAATCTCCGGCGACGACTGCCCGCCGAGGGGAAGACACATCAGCGAACGCACACATATAGCCAACAGGACACCCCATTATGGCTCCCCAAACAGACACACAGACACAAGCCCTGCTCGAGGAGACACGGCTCTCGTCGGGCAGGCTCGAGACGCTGTCGAGGCAGATCGAGGCCGACAGCACCGCGACGATTACCGTTCGTGCGCCGGCGACGGATGCGGCGATCGGCTCGATTCCGGCCTGTACCGACGCCGACGTTGGCCGTGCTGTCTCGCGTGCACGCGACGCCCAGGTGTCGTGGGCCGAAACCCCACTCAAGGAGCGCAGCGACGTCCTCGAGCGCTTTGCCGACCTGGTCCTCGAGCACCGTGGCGAACTGCTCGATCTGTTGCAACTCGAGACGGGCAAATCCCGTCAAGACGCCGTCGAAGAGGTGCTCGACATCCCGCTGACCTGCTCGTACTACGCCGACACGGGGCCGAGCGTGCTCGCTGAGAAACGCCGACGGGGCGCGCTGGCACCTGCGACGACCGCCCGTGTCACTCGCGAGCCAGTCGGCGTCGTCGGCGTCATCTCGCCGTGGAACTACCCGCTAACGCTCTCGGTGACCGACGCTATTCCAGCCATCCTCGCCGGTAACGCGGTCGTGCTCAAACCCGACGAGAAGACGCCGTTTACCGCCCTCGCGCTCGCGGAGTTGCTCGAGCGAGCCGGCCTCCCCGATGGCGTCTTCGAGATCATCACCGGCCAGGGGCCAGTCGTCGGGCCGGCGCTGATCGATCGCGTCGACTACGTGGCGTTCACTGGCAGCACCGAGACGGGCCGCGCCGTCGCCGAACAGGCCGGTCGGAACCTGATCGACTGCTCGCTCGAACTCGGCGGGAAGAACCCGCTTGTCGTCCTCGACGATGCCGACGTCGAACAGGCCGCCCGCGGCGCGGTTCATGCCTGTTTTACGAACGCCGGCCAACTCTGTCTCGCCGCCGAACGGCTCTACGTCGACGAGTCGGTGTACGACGCCTTTCTCGACGCCTTCGTCGGCGAGACGCGCCGGCTCACGCTCGGCACCGGCTTCGATTTCGACGCCGACGTCGGCTCGCTGATCGACGGCGACCAACTCGAGCGCGTCGAGACCCACGTGGCGGACGCCTTGGAGTCGGGTGCGTCGGTGCTGACCGGCGGGAGACGCCGTCCCGACGTTGGCCCGTTCTGTTACGAGCCGACGATCCTGACCGACGTCGACCCCGACGCCGCAGTCGCCTGCGAGGAGACGTTCGGACCCGTCGTTTCCGTCGAGCCAGTGTCGGACACCGAGGCAGCGATCGCGGCCGCGAACGATTCAGACTACGGGCTCAACGCGAGCGTCTGGACCGGCGACCGCGACCGCGGCATCGACGTCGCTCGCCGAATCGACTGCGGCACCGTCTGTGTCAACGACGGCTACGTCTCCGGCTGGGCGGCCGTCGATGCGCCGATGGGCGGAGTCGGTGACTCCGGACTCGGTCGCCGTCACGGCCGTGCGGGGATCGAACGTTACCTCGAGTCGAAAACGATCGCCACGTCTCGAATCGGGCCGCTCGACGCGCCACCGGGCGTGCCGGCGTCGTGGTACGCTCGCGGGATGGTCGGCCTGACGCGACTGCAACGGCGGTTGCCGTCCGTCTCGAGTCTCGTGGGGCGGCTCCGATGAGCGAGCACACCGCCAGCGGCGGTGCTCGGAAGCCACCGCAGGTCCTGCTCACCGGCTTCCCCGGCTTTCTGGGGTCGGCGCTGGTCGAGCGCTTACTCGAGCGCGGCGACGGTCCGATCGCCTGTCTGATCCAGCCGAAATACCGCGCGCTCGCCGAAAAGCGGGTGACCGAACTCGCCGGCGGCGACGACGCGATCCGGCTCTACGAGGGCGATATCACCGAGCCCGGAATCGGACTCGACGATGGGACGCTCGAGGCACTCGAGTCCGTCGCGGCGCTCTATCATCTCGCGGCGATCTACGATCTCGCCGTCGATCCCGAACCTGCCGAGGCGGTCAACGTCCGCGGGACCGAACACGTCCTCGACGTCGCCGAGGCCCTCGAGGCCGACCGATTCCACTACGTCAGCACGTGTTACGTCAGCGGGCGCTATGACGGGGTCTTCACCGAAGATCATCTCGAGGAGGGACAGTCGTTTAACAACCACTACGAGCGGACGAAGTACGAAGCCGAAGTCGCCGTCCAAGAGCGGCTGGCCGACGGGCTGTCGGCGACGATCTACCGCCCCGCAATCGTTGTCGGCGACAGCGAGACCGGCGAGGCCGACAAGTACGACGGCCCGTACTACCTGATCCGGCTGCTACTCGCCCAGCCAGCGGCCTGCTCGATCATGACGAGCCTCCCCGGCGGTGCCGACAGCGAACTCAACGTCGTCCCACGGGATTTCGTCATCGACGCCATCGCACACCTGAGCGGCCGCGAGGACACCGTCGGCGAGGTGTATCAGCTCTGTGACCCGTCCCCACTGTCGGTCCCGACCGTCATCGAGACAGTCGGCGATGCGATGGGTCATCGTGTCGTCTCGATTCCCGGATCGAAACCGCTCACGAAACGGCTGCTGGGCACACTCGCGGCGCGTGGCTGGCCCGCCGAGCCGGCGACGCTCGACTACTTCGACCATCCGACGCGGTATGCCTGTCCGAACACCCAGCGAGCGCTCGCCGGAACGGGACTCGAGTGTCCGCCGTTCGAGTCCTACGTCGACGCTCTCGTCGCGTTCGTTCGCGACAACCCGGCCGTCGGCGACGAAGCGATGAGTTGATGTCCGGGCCGCGACGCGCGAACGCACCGCTTTTGGCCACGCCGTTAGTAACGCCGGTATGAACCTCACACATCGTCCCCGGCGGCTTCGGCAAGACCGGGTACGGGGTCTCGTCAGCGAGACGAGCCTCGAGCCATCGGATCTCATCGCGCCGGTGTTCGTCGACGCAACGACCGACGAGCGGATTCCAATCGAGTCGATGCCGGGCCACGAACGGGTGCCCGTCGACGAGGCCGTCGCCCGCGTCGAGGACGTCCTCGAGACGGGCGTCGAAGCCGTCATGCTGTTCGGGATTCCCGAATCGAAAGACCCCGAGGGAACCCGCGCGTGGGCCGAGGACGGCGTCGTCCAGGAGGCGGCCCGACGGATCAGCGCCGACACCGACGCCTACGTCATCACCGACGTCTGTCTCTGTGAGTACACCGACCACGGCCACTGCGGGCCGCTCGAGGAGGCGCTGCGCGGCGAGGCGGGCTATGAAGGCTGTGCTCACGACCCGACGCTGACGGTCGACAACGACGCGACGCTCGAGGCGCTCGATCGGATCGCCGTCTCCCACGCCGAGGCGGGCGCGGACATGATCGCGCCAAGTGGCATGATGGACGGCATGGTCGCCGCCATCCGCGAGGGACTCGATCGTGAGGGGTTCGAACACGTCCCGATCATGAGCTACGCCGCGAAGTACGAGAGTGCCTTTTATGGGCCGTTCCGGGACGCCGCCGACGGTGCGCCCGCCTTCGGCAACCGCCGCCACTACCAGATGGACCCTGCCAACGCCCGCGAGGCGATGCGTGAGGTTCGACTCGACGCCGAGCAGGGGGCGGACGTCCTGATGGTCAAACCCGCGCTGCCGTATCTCGACATCGTGAGCGACCTCCGCCGGGAGTTCGACCATCCCATCGCCGCCTACAACGTCTCCGGCGAGTACGCCATGCTTCACGCCGCCGCCGAGAAGGGGTGGCTCGATCTCGAGGCCGTCGCACACGAGTCGCTGCTGTCGATCAAACGCGCCGGTGCGGATCTGATTCTGACGTACTTCGCCGAAGACGTCGCACAGGGACTGACTGCGGGGCGATAGCGAGGCGACTGCGGAATTTTGCTGATACGTTCGATGTCAGTTGACAGGGAATCGGCTCTTTTGCAGCATTCGGACAAACGTCCAGCCGAGGGAGCTGCCGGAGATACCAGTGACAATATCTGCCGCGCGCGGTCGAAAGGCGCAACTGAGCGGCGAAAACTGACGGTATCGGTGTGGGTTCCGTGAGAATTCTCGCGCCTTCGGGTTTACAAACTGAAAATATATAACCAGCGATCGAAAAATGCGCAAGATCAGATACCCTTATACAGATTAAATCACCTCTAGATTTGTCTGCTTGTCCCTATTACGCCACGATTAGTGGACGAACATCAACGCTAATCCTTATATGGAGTTGTTCCATCCAGCTTAAACGTGATTCAGAAGACAACCATGATCTTGAACGGATCGATCGTGGACAAACGTCTACAACGTACCGAGAGCAAAACGGTATCGATGGAGGGCCAGCGATGATCGAGCCAGTGTTCCTCGAGGTCAGTGCTGGCGACCTCGAGTCGCTTGCGACGGGGATGAACCTGATGTGGGCGCTGACGGTCACGTTCCTGATCTTCTTCATGCACGCCGGCTTCGCGATGCTCGAGGCAGGGCAGGTTCGCTCGAAGAACGTCGCGAACCAGCTGACGAAGAACATGCTGACCTGGGCGATCGGGATCGGCGTTTTCTTCGTGATCGGGATGGGGATCTCGAACAACGTCGGGTCGCTGTTAGGCGGTGGCGACTCCTCCCCGCTGACGATGTTCGGGGCAGGGTCGTTCGACTGGGCGATGTGGCTCTTTAGCGCGGTGTTCGCGATGACCGCAGCCACGATCGTCTCCGGTGCGGTCGCCGGTCGCGCGAAACTCCGCGCGTACGTCACTTACACCTTCCTGCTGGCGGCAGTCATCTACCCCGTCGTTGCGGCGATGGTCTGGTACGCCCCCGGTGGCGAACCGATCCTCGCTGCCTTCGGCTTCGCTGACTTCGCCGGTGGGATGGTCGTCCACGGCGTCGGCGGGGTCGCCGGTCTCACCGCCGCGTGGATTCTCGGCGCTCGCATGGACAAGTACAACGACGACGGCAGCGTCAACATCATCCCCGGTCACTCGATGACGTTCGCCGTGTTGGGGACGCTGATCCTCTGTTTCGGCTGGTTCGGCTTCAACGTCGGGACGGCCGCAACGGTCGTCGATGTCGACACCGGCGCGGCAGCCGGCGAAGTCGTCGGTTTAGCTGACTTCGAGTACGTCGGCAGCGTCGCAATGGTTACCGCCCTCGGCATGGGACTCGGCGCGATCGGTGCGTCGACCATCTCCGTGTTCATGAACGGGAAAGTCGACACGCTGTACGTCGCAAACGGCATGCTCGCTGGCCTCGTCGGTGTCACGGGTCCGACGGATCTGATCACGCCGATGGGTGCGATCGCGATCGGCTTCCTCGCCGGTGCCCAGCTGCCGATCGTCTTCAAGTTCGTCGAACAGCGCCTCAAGATTGACGACGTCTGTGCGGTCTTCCCCGTCCACGGGACCGCAGGGATGCTCGGACTGATCATCTACCCACTCTGGTCGATCGAGGGAACGGCCATCGGCGGTAGCGTCATCGCCGGCGGCATCCTCTCGATCGAAGCCGGCGCGTTCGTCCCACAGATCACCGGCGTTGCCGTGATCACGATCTGGACCGTGCTCGCAACCGCAGCCGTCTGGGGCGCGTTCAAAGCCATTGGACAGGCTCGAGTCACCTCCGACCACGAGCGCGATGGACTCGACCTCGCCGAACACGGTGTCGACACCTACCCCGAGTTCGGCCAGCCCGACCTCGCAACCGACGGCGGATACACTGACGACGACAGCGTCATCCGAGCCGACGGCGGCGAGCCGAACGACGGCGAGATCAAGATGATCACCGCGATCGTCCGTCCGGACCGTCTCGGTGCGATCAAACAGTCACTCGCGGAAATCGGTGCCCCGTCGCTGACCGTCACCAACGTCTCCGGCCGCGGCTCCCAGCCCGCAAAGAAAGGCCAGTGGCGCGGCGAGGAGTACACCGTCGACCTCCACCAGAAGGTCAAAATCGAGTGTGTCGTCGCCGACATCCCCGCTGACGAAGTCGTCGATGCGATCGGAACGGCCGCAAACACCGGCGAACCGGGTGACGGGAAGATCTTCGTGATTCCCGTCGAGGACGCCTACCAAGTCCGAACCGAAAAGACCGGCCCGGACGCGGTCTAAGCCGAACTGTCGGTGCCCCACTCGTAATCGAGCCCCCACCCTTTTCAGCGTCGATCGAACGCAGCGCGTGTGCTTTCGATTCCGGGCGACTCGAGGACATGCAAGTGGATTTATGTGTTCTGGTTGTGATCTGTCGAGCGGATGAGTCAGCAACACGACGAGACGACGTTGCAGTACGACGATCCCGAACCGGCCGACGACGGGCCGGAGCAGTCGGCACAGACGGAATCGACAGTGGATCGCCTGTTGCTCGAGGACGAGGAGTTGCTCGTCGAGACGCGACCGACGTGGTGGAACTGGACGCCACACGCGATCGGTGCCGGTCTGCTCGTGCTGGTTGGCCTCGTGCTCGGGATGGAAGGGGCGATTCTCGGCCTTGCTGCAGGGCTCGTGATCGCGGGCTATATCTGGTATCGGCGGAATCGAGTTCGCTATCTGGTTACTGACCGTCGAATCATCGTCAGCACCGGGCTCTCGGCCAAGACGACCACCGAGACGTGGATGGAAGACATCCGCGGGCTGCAGACGAAGACGACCGCATTCAGTCGCCAGCAGGGGTACGGGTCGATTACGGTCTCCCACGGCGTGATCCCACAGGGGCTCAGCCGAACGACGGGGATCAAGCTGTCGGGAGTCCCGAACCACGACGACGTGGCGGCCACGATCCGACAGCGACAGTCAACTCGCAAGCGCGGCGACCGCTGAACGGTCTCGGCTGGCCGGCCGAACGATCGGTCGAACCCCGGTACTACTTTCCCGTCCCGTTGCCAACTCACCGGGTATGAACGACGACAACTCACGCGAGCTGTACGACCGGGCGCTCTCGGTGATGCCCGGTGGCGTCAACTCGGCGGTTCGAGCGGCGATCGAGCCCTATCCGTTCTTCGTCCAGAAAGGCGACGCGGGCCACGTCATCGACGCCGACGGCAACCGCTACATCGACTGGGTAATGGGACTTGGCCCGCTGCTGCTGGGCCACAGCCTGCCGGAACCTGTTCAGGCGGCCATCCAACAGAAAGCAAGCGCGGGGCCGATGTACGGAACCCCGACGGAAGTCGAAGTCGACCTCGCGGAGTTCGTCGTCCGCCACGTCCCGAGCGTCGAGAAGATCCGCTTCGTGAACTCGGGCACCGAGGCGACCGTTTCGGCGGTCCGACTCGCTCGCGGCCACACCGGCCGGAACAAGATCGTCGTCATGCAGGGCGGCTACCACGGCGCACAGGAGTCGACGCTGGTCGAAGGCGACGCCGACAACCCGGCCCCCTCCTCGGCGGGAATCCCACAGTCGTTCGCCGAACACACCCTCCCGGTCCCCTTCAACGACGAAGACGCCATGCGCGAGGTCTTCGAGGAACACGGTGACGACATCGCTGCGGTCCTCACCGAACCCATTCTTGCCAACTACGGCATCGTCCACCCCGAAGACGGCTATCACGAGTTCCTCCGAGAGCTCACGGCCGAACACGGTTCGCTGCTGATCTTCGACGAAGTGATCACCGGCTTCCGCGTCGGCGGACTGGGCTGTGCCCAAAGCGAGTTCGGCGTGACACCCGACCTGACGACGTTCGGCAAGGTCATCGGCGGCGGCTTCCCCGTCGGCGCGATCGGCGGCCGTGCCGAGATCATCGACGGCTTCGCCCCCTCGGGCGATGTCTTCCAGGCCGGGACGTTCTCCGGCCACCCCGTCACGATGGCCGCCGGCCTCGAGACCTTGCAGTTCGCGGCCGAAAACGACGTCTACGACCACGTCAACGGCCTCGGTGAGCGACTCCGCAACAGCCTGACCGAGATCGTCGCCGATCAGGCACCCAGCTATACGGTCACCGGCACCGACAGCATGTTCAAGGTGATCTTTACGCGGGAGGGACCCGGCAAGGACTCGCTCGAGGAACAGTGTACGGCTGGCTGTCGCCAGCGACCGACCTGTCCGCGCTACGACTACTGTCCGAAAAACGCCGCTGACGTCAAAAACGCCGAAACCGACCGCTGGCGGCGGGTGTTCTGGGGGCAGATGAAAGCCCAAGACGTCTTCCTCTCACAGAACCAGTTCGAGTGTCAGTTCGTCAGCTACGGCCACACCGACGAGGACGTCGAACAGACACTCGAGGCGTACAAACACGCGCTGTAAGCAGTCGATCGCGTCGGCCGAGCGGAACAGGACGATGACACTGCAGGGGCGGGAGACGGATTCACGACCGGTCGAACGCCCGACGACAGCGATTGACGCTCGAGATGACACCACGCGTCGATGAGATCGACTGGGCGCGGCTCATCGAGCGGTTGCTCTATCTGTTTCCGCCGGTGATCGGCGTGGGAATCGTCGGTGTGTTACAGGAGAGCGACCCGGGCATTCCCGGGCTCCAGTGGGGGTTGTTCTTGATCAGCAGCTTCGGCTACACGTTCCTGACGATCGGCCTGCTCGTTGCGATCTTTTTGGATGCGCGACGAATCCGTCGCCAACCGCGTGCGAGCGGCAACTGGAAACCGAACCCGTGGCTCAACGCCGTCCTCACGCTCGTCTGGGCACCGATCGCGGGCGTGTTCTATCTCGGTCGCCGCCACAGGCGGTTCGGGACGCAACCGGGGTGGGCGGGCTGGTGGTCCGTGGTGGCCCTCTCGCTCGCCGCGACGGTGTTCGGCGCTGTTGCAGCAGGTATCGCCGTGTTGCTCGTGCTTCCGGGACTGTTTCTGACCGCGATCGGACTCGCCGGCGCGATTGCCTTCGGAACGTTCCCGATCGCGATCCATCAGGACGCCGCGTACGTCTGCACCTACAGCGACGACTGGCACCCGAACCCGGGGCTCTATCTCGGGGTCGCGTTCATGAGCCTCGTTATTCCGCCGCTCCAGCCGCTCGTCGCCGGCTACTACCTCTTCAGACGACACAGGGCGATGGGAACACCGTGACCGATACCCGCCAGTGCCGTGTGTGACACACGGCTGCTCGAAACCGACAGCCGGCGGAGACGATCCGGCTCGAGGCCGACATCACGATCCGTCGTCGCTCGAGCGCTGGCGCGGATCAGACAATGCCCGCGATGAACGCCAGCCCCATCCCGATCAGAACGATCGCCGTAATCGTCGGTAGATAGGGTGTGAACCGCTCGATCCGCCTCCGGTGGCGTTCGTAGCCCGCGATCAACAGCAGCGTCGGGGCGATGATCGCGACGATGACGGCCAGCGAGTAGATGAACATGAGTTCGAGACAGCGCTCCGTGCCGGCACCGCTACAGATCGCCAGGATTTGTATCGGCTCCTCGTGAGCGAAGCCGAGCAAGAGTGCCGTCGTTCCGAGAGCGGCCAGTCCGCGCTCAGCGTGTTCTTCGCGCAGGTGCTGGTGGCCGCCACCGCCCGGAAGGGCAGCACGGAGCCGCTCGAGGCGGCTTCGGTCGTCGTGGTCGTGCGTGTGCGCATCGTGGGTGTCGTGCGTATGTCCGTGATGATCGTCGTGGCTGTGCGTGGATGGGTCGCCGCCGTCGGTGTGCTGTGTGTGGTCGTGGTGGTGGTCGTCGTGTCCGTGGTCGTCGAGACCGTGGCCATGCCCGCCGCTGCGATACTCGTGGATGCCAAGCAAGACCAGAATTACGCCAGCGACGGTACCGAGCCACGGTCCGTCGGCGAAGTCGGCGAACGTGCTGAACCAGAAGTACGCCAACACGAGGACGATGCTGCTGACGAGGTGGCCAACGCCGAGGATCAGTGCCGACAAAAACCCGTACAGCCAGCGGCGCTGGCGATTGAGCGCATACGTCGCTGCGATCGGCCAGCCGTGGTCCGGCAAGACACCGTGGATGAAACCGATCGCGATCACACCGAAAACGACACCGAGTTCCATACTGAGACGGCGTCGCCCTCGAGGGTTATCGGTTGTTATGATCCGACTCGAGGGGGCGTAATACGCCTGCTAAGCGTTCATAACTGAGCCGTTCGAAATGCTAGAGTGGCGGGACGAGATGGCGGCCGGGTGTCGCTCAGTTGCCGTTGTCGTATTCGTACTCCTCGTCAGGGTTTTCGACACCCTCAGTACGGGAGCCGACCCAGGCACCGAGCGAGAGGCCGTAGACGAGGTGGCCAGCATGAAACAACGCCAGTTCGTCCGTGTCGAGTCGGATGCCGAGCAGTTTTTTCAACATGAACTGCGAGCCGAACGCGGACAGCGCCATCCCGTAGACCGAGCCCCAGACGAGCCCGCGTTGCTCGGGTTCGATCGACCGCTCGGCGTCTTGCAGTGCGAACAGCGCACCGAAGAGCGCTCCCGCTTGCACTCCATAGAGCAGATGCAAGGCGAGGCCGGCAACCGGATGTTCAGACGGCTCACCACCCGTCACGTACTGTGCCCAGAAGTTCGCCGACGGCGGCAACGACCGCAGGATCGGCAGCCGAAACGCGGTCATAATGAGCGTGGCGACGAAGCCTGCCTGTAGTCCGCGGACGGCGGCGTCGGCGACGTGTGTGGGACTGGACTGGGACGGGACTGCTTCGGCGTCGTTCCGTGACTCATCCGTTGGTCGCAACCGTCGTAATCGATCGGCCATGGACATGATGCACTCACAAACCGTCCCACAGGGAGCGACTTAACAGTCCGGCGCGCGGCTGACGGCCCGCTAGGCGACCATCACGCGCCACCGCCGCTGTCACGTCCGAGGGCGACTTCGCCGCATCCGATTTCGACATCGGGCGTATTTTTCAAAGAGAGAACGACAAATGGTCACAATACAATCGTCTTTGATCGACTAAACCAGTCATTGGAAGGATTTTTGGACTAACGTCCGGGAATATTGCACATTCCGATACGGACGTAGCGGTCGGGTTGGTAGATGTCGGTAATGGACGCCGACGCACCGACCGAGTGGCACAGCGAAGCGTGTCGGACATACACCCCGGCCGACAGCGATCGGGAGTTACAGTATCGGACGTACCGCCACGAATCGGGGGATATTCGGCTGAAAGTCGCCCCGGCATCGCTCGACGGCGAGGACCATCCCGGCTACACACTGACCGTCACGACGTATCCCGGGCTCGAGCTTTCGGAGACGACCCGCATCAGAACCGTTCTCACCTTCAATCGCTGCGATCGCATCGCGATCCAGTTTATGGATCTCTTCTCGGCCAGCTATGATGGCCCCGGCTCGCTCGAGAACGCCCTCGAGTACGCCTCCCACCGAACGCAAGAACACCGATAACGGAACGGGGAGCTGCGATCGACGCGTTTGTATCGAAAACGAGAACGATCGGTCCAGCGACGACAGCGGCGACAACCGCACTGACTCGAGGACGTTCCTCGACCGAGACAGTTGGTCTCAGGACACGCCCCCCATGGTAGCGTTGCTCGATAACGATCTTTAGTTCATATTATCAAAATTATATTTGCGAAAACATAAATGGGCTGGGATCAAACAGTTCGTATGGCAGCCCGAAACTCCCCCGATCCGATCGAACTCGACCCCGCTGACGAAAGCGACGTGCCGGTCTACCTGCCCGGAACGCCGACGCTCGGGTTCACGCGCGTCCTCGAGCGGCTCTTCAACACGCTGTTTCGGTGATCGAGCCACGAACGCGACGGCCTTCCTCCCGTTTTCATACTGTCGGACAGAACGACGTGAAGATCGGTCGCGAATTCGCGACCGACTTCGTATTGACTTCTGTCCGACAGTATCACCCCCCGATTAGCGATCAGTCTCTCGAGCGGGCGGCGTCTCGAGGCGCACGGCACACTGCTTGAAATTGGGCTCGCTCGAGCGCGGATCAACGTCCGAGAGCGTGAGGTCGTTGACCGCGGGATGGTGGATCGGCAACCAGACGACCCCGTTGGGAATCGCCTCATCGATGTCGACGCGAACCGTGATCGAGCCACGACGGGAGACAACCTGTACGAACTGGCTGCACTCATCGTCGGTTCGCTCACCCACGTGGTCGGCCGTGACGGCAGTCGCGGTGGCAGGACTGAGACGCGCCGTCGGCACCGCATCCGTGTCGGTTCGCACGCCGGTGTTGTACGCGTCCGGCTGACGTGCCGTCGTCAGCGTCAGGGGATATCGTTCGTCGGGCGGCTCCGGCAGCGCTCGTGTGTCACCCGTCGAGAACCGCGCGCGGCCGGATGGCGTCGGAAACGACCACGCGTCGCCCGCATCGTCGTCTGCGGCGGCAGTGTCGTCACCAGCCGTCGCGTGATTCTCATAGTAGCGGTAGCCGGCTGAGGCGTCCGATTCGGGAGCAGGCCAGCGAACCGCTCGTTCGGCCTCGAGGCGAGCGTAACTGATCCCCGAGAGGTCCGCGGCGGTGCCGGCGGTCAGCCCAGCCAACTCGTCGAAGACAGCCTCGGGTGTCGGCGACTCCTCGAACAGGCCCGGAGCGAGCCGGTCGGCGAGCAGTCCGATCACCTCGAGGTCGGGCTTGGCAGCCGCCGGGGGTGTCGTCGCGGCGCGAACGCGCGAGACGGTCCGTTCCATGTTGCTCGTCGTCCCCTCAGTCTCACCCCACGTCGCCGCCGGTAGAACGACATCTGCGAGGGCGACCGTTTCGGTCTCAAAGGCGTCTTGGACGACGAGAAAGGCGTCCTCGAGGGTCTTTCGAACGCTCGTTGCGTCGGGCATCCCGGCGGCGGGGTTCGTCGCGACCGCGTAGACGGCTGCGACATCATCGCCGAGAGACTCGAGCGTGCCGACTGGCCCGGGGCCGGAGTCGTCCGGCAGTCGGGCTACGGGAACGTCCCACGCGGCGGCGACGTCGGCGCGGACGTCCGGGTCGTGAAACGGCCGGTGGCCGGGCCACGTTCCCTTCGACGAGCAGACGCGGGTCCCCATCGAGTTCGCCTGTCCGGTCAGCGAGAACGGCCCCGATCCCGGTCGAAGGTTGCCCGTCGCCAGACAGAGATCGATCAACGCGCCCGCGGCCACCGTCCCGTTGACGCTCTGGTTGATCCCCATCCCCCAGTACAGCAGCGTAGGTGACTCGAGCGCTGTTGTGAGTCGATCGACGGCTGCAAGCGAGACGCCGGCGGCGTCGGCAGCGCTCGCGGCGTCGGGCAGCTGGTCGCACAGCTCGTCGAAGCCCTCAGTGGCGTCGGTGACGAACGCCTCGTCGACGCGGCCGGTTTCGACGACTCGAGCGAGCACGGCACGAGCGAGTGCGACATCACCACCTGGCTCGAGAGCAACGTGGTGGTCTGCGGCCGCAGCGGTTTCGCTCTCGATCGGATCGACCACGAGCAACTCGGCGTCGGCTGTGTCAACGGCGTGGGCGATCCACCGGAACAACACGGGGTGGGCGACGGCCGGGTTCGCCCCCCAGACGATGTGGGTCTCGGCGTCGGGGATATCGTCGTACGTCGGCGGCGGCGCGTCACTGCCGAACGCATCATAGTAGGCGGTGACCGCCGACGCCATACACAGCGTCGTATTGGCGTCGTAATACCGGGTCCCGAGACCGCCGCGGGCGAGTTTGCCAAGCGCGTAGGCAGCCTCGTTGGTCTGCTGGCCACTGCCCAGCACGGCGACGCCATCGCTGCCGCCGTCGTCGCGTGCCGCCTCGAGGCCGGTAACCGCCCGCTCGAGCGCCGTCTCCCACGTCGTCGGGACGAGCTCACCGTCACGTCGCACGAGAGGCCGGCCCAGCCGTGTGCCATTCGGGTCGACAGTCTCGTCGATCCCGCGCCGGCAGGCGAGGCCGCCGGTACCCGGATGGTCGGCATCGCCACGGACGCGCTCGAGCCCGGAACCGTGCTCACGAGGGTATTGAACGAGTCCACAGCCGACCGCACACCGCATACACGTCGTCGGCACACGCTCGGTCATGGATAGTGCCTCCGGTCCAATCGCCTGCGATGTGGACGCCTGAGAGAGACGCGAGTGGATACGGGAGTCTGACTCGAGATCGGACGACCGCTCATACGACTAGCGTAGGAATACAGCCACTAAACGTAGTTGTTCGGCTGGACCAGCGAGCAACACTGAGACGGACTGCTGGCCTCACGGACCACCAGTCACTCCCGCCCGACCCACTTCAGGACGAGCAACGTTCCCTCGAACAGCAAGATCATCGTGATCGCCACGAGGATGGGGGCCATCATCGTCGGGTCCATCGTGAACATGAACGACAGGCCCGCAAAGGCCGCCCAGAAGTAGAGGCGTTTCTCGGCCAGCCAGCGTCGAGTCGTCACGCCCATCATGATCGCGAGCATGATAAACAGCGGAATCTGGAAGACGATCGCGAGGAAGCCGATCAGCGTGATGATCAGATCGAAGGTTTCGCCGAGTGCGTACGCGATGTTCGCACTCCCTTCGGCGTAGAACGTGAAGTACTGGAAGAGGACGGGCAAGACCAGCAGATACGAAAACAGCATCCCGATTCCCGCGAGCACGACGCTCGTGGGAACGGCCGCGAGGTAGTATTTCCGCTCGTGGGGGTACAGCCCCGGTCGCATGAACAGGTAACACTGGTAGACGAACATCGGTAGGGCGACCATAATCCCGAGCAGCGCCGAGAGCTTGATCCGAGTCAGCCACAGCTCGAGTGGATGGTAGATGTGTGGCGGCGGCACCTCATCGACCGTGTAGGGAAAGACGTTGAGCCAGATGTACTCGATGGCTTGGGAGGCCCACAGGAGCCCGATTGCGGTCCCGGCCGCGCCGACCAGCAAGACGACCGCAAGCCGGAGCACCATCTCCTCGATGTGGTCGGCCAGGGGCATCTCCTCATCGTCCGGCGGCGTTGAGATGCCACCAACGTCGTCGTCGGGGTCGGGATACTCCGGCTCGCCGCTGTGGTCGTGGTGTTCACCGACGACGCCCTCGCCGTCGGTTTCGACCGGGTGCTCGGCGTCGGTGTCCGTCTCGTCGGTCGGCAGTGGCTCGTCAGGGGACTCCGTAGGCTGTTCGGGCTCATCAACGGGGTCCTCGGCGTCTCCACCATCGGCCGACTCGTCCGACATCTATCGAGATATAGAAAGGCCAGCGGTTATAGGCCTTTTTCTTACGAGCACTGTTCGAGAGTCACGCAAGCTCGAAAGCGGCCATTACATCGTCCGACGAGACGGTCCACTGTGTCGATGTCCCGCCGATAACCGGGCAGATCGGTGTCGATCAGCGTCGACCCACCGTCGCCACCACGACAGCGAACCGGTGGGTGGGGTACGGGACAGTCGTCCAACAGGAGCCGATACGCCCACTCGAAAGGTTGATAACTGGATGTCAGTTACCAACAGCCAGTAAATGAGTTCTGCCGTCGACGAAGACACGGCCAAAGCTATCGCCACCGGCCGGGAGACGATCGGCACACTGCTCTCTAGCGCACAGACGCATCTCCAGAAGGTGTTTATCGTCTTCGTCATCGGCTTCATCGGTTCTTTTTACGCCCTGCGTGTCTTTATCTGGGAGTTCCTCGAGGCGACGGCGAAAGCGGAGATGAACCAGGAGGTCGCCGAAGCGACCGATATCATTACCCGGACGCCGTTCGAGGTCATCCTCTTACAGGCGAAAATCGGCATGCTGGTCGGTGTTATCGTGGCAATCCCGGCACTGCTGTATTTCTCTCGAGATGCGCTTCGCCGGCGTGGCGTTCAGTCGACGGTTCCCGTCTCGAAAGGCTACCTCGCAGCGTTCGGGCTGTCGTCGCTGCTCCTGTTCATCGCTGGTGTCTTCTACGCCTACGCGATTTTCTTCCCCTACGCGTTCGATTTCCTCGGTGCCGTCGCCCACGACGCCGGTGTCAATCCGAGCTGGGGGATTACGGAGTTCACCGAGTTTATCGCCTTGCTGACGCTCTCTTTTGGCCTTGCAGCACAGTTGCCGCTGTTGATGGGCGTGTTGTCGTACACCGAAATCGTCTCCTATGAAACGTTCCGTGACAAGTGGCGACACGCGATCGTCGGCATCACGGTCTTTGGCGCGATGTTTTCCCCGCCTGACCCGTTCACGCTGGTCATGTGGGCGCTGCCGCTGGCCGGGCTGTACGCGTTCAGTCTCGGCCTCGCGAAGGTCGTCACCAATATCCGTCGACGCGGCGCGGCCGAACTCGATACCGGAACGGGGCTGATGAAACGGCGCGTCCTCCAGTTCACCGGCGGTCTGGTCGGTATCGCCTCCCTGACGGCCGTCTTCGCCAACCAAGACGGGTTCGACCAGCTCGAGGAGGCCGTCTACCCGCTGTTCCCCGCCGGCTACCGGCCCGAGGGAACGTTCGGCCTCGAGGCGATCGCGGTCGAACACGGCCTGCTCGGTGACGTGGCGGTCGGTGCGATCGTTGCCGCGCTCGTCGGTGTAATCGTCCTCGTGAGCTACACCGTCCGGGTGCTCCAGTCACCGGTCTACCCGCGAGCGGACGAGATCCGAAGCGCAGAAGACCCCGACGATATCGACTTCGACACCCTCTCGAGCGACGATATCGCGGACGTTCCCGCGCCGGTCTTTCTCGCGATGGACGAGGAGACGGCCCTCGAGCACTCCCGACAGGCGATGTACGACGACGACCGGGAGAAAGCGCAGGCGATCCTCAACCGGTTCGATACGCTTCAGGAACAACAACAGTCCGATGGCGACACCGTCGGCAGTGGGGCTGGCACCGCAAGCGCCGCGAGTGGCGACGACGAAGACGAGAGTCTCTTTACGAGCACCGCTGCCGGGATGCTCGATCCGTTCACCGAAGACGAGACGACCGAAGACGACATCGGCGGCTACGCCTACGACCTCGCGTTCATCGTCGACAGCCTGACGTCGAAGATGATCTACATCGTCGGCGTCTTCATGGCCGTCCTCGGTGGCTCGTTCCTCGCCCTCTATCAGGGTGGGTTCGGGATTATTCTCGCACAGTTCGTCGATCGAGTGCCGCCGGAAGTCCTCGATGAGGTTACCTCGGGTTCGACGGCTACGGACGAAGTGACAACCGAGATTATCGGGGAACTCGGGCTCGTCATCGCCCTCCACCCCGTCGAAGTCCTGATCTTCATGGTGAAGGTCAGTACGATCCTTGCGTTCATCGCCATCCTGCCGCTGGTCTGTTACTGGGGCTGGCCGGCGGCCAAAGAGCGCGGGCTCGTTCGCGGCGACCAGCGTGTGTTCCTCGTCTGGGGCGGGGCGTTGTTCGCCGGGTTCGGGCTTGGACTCTTCCTCGGGTTCTACTGGATCGCCCCGGCGGTCATCTCGTATCTCATCACCGACGCCATCCAGAACGGGATGGAGGTCACCTACCGGATCAACAGCTTCTCGTGGCTCGTGATCTATACGACCATCGGCGTCGGCTTCCTGTTCAACATCGTCGTCACGATGGCGCTGTTCCACATCGGCGGCATCATCAGCTACCGGACGATGCTCGCTCGCTGGCGACCCGTCGTCGTCGGGATCTTCACGATCGCCGCCTTCGCCAGCCCGAAAGGTATCCTGACGATGCTGCTGTTTGCCATCCCGATCGCACTGACCTACCTGCTTGGGTTGGCCGTGCTCTATGTCCTCACCGGCGGTGGGCGACTCTTCGGCGGTGGTGGCGGCAAATCCACACCCGAGTCAGAGCCCGACACTCGAGCGGTGGGTGAGTAACTGCTGTCCTCGCCGACACGCTCATACTCGCGGATGCCACGAGACCGACGCGACAACACGGTGTGATACGGACTGTTAAGAGACTCCCCTTCGAACGAGCACGCAGACTGATGCCAAAAATCAGCGTCGAAATCCCACAGGAACTTCTCGAAGACCTGGACGACCACGTCGGCGACGACGGCAAGTTCGTCAACCGAAGTGACGCGATCCGTGCCTCGATTCGGAAGACACTCGATATCTTAGACGAGATCGACGAACGACACGACCGCCTCGAGGACGAACAGTGATCGACGCCGTCTGACCTGCTATCGGCCGACAGTCCAACTGAACCGAGTTACACATCCACGCCTGTCCGCGGTTCTCGCTCGATCTCGCACCACGCTCTCGTCGTGCGCTCAGGTCTGCAGTGCGGTCAAGTGACCCCTATAGCGAACGCGCCGGCTTCCCAATCCAGTCAACAATCTGTTACCGTTACTAATCATGAAAGGTATTATATGGTGAGAGTCGCGTTGGGTACTGCAATGACCTCACCGGCTGCGGAACGACTGGATGACCGCGATGTCCGGACGCTCGAGCTTCCTGCGACGGCGACCACACAGCGCGCGCTTCACGAAGCAGTCGGCCACCTCTACGACGAACTGGCGATCGCCGACGAGCGCTCGGAGTCCGACTCCGAACTCCCCAATGAGCTGTTTGCACAGCTCGAGACGCTCTACGTTGCGACTGCAGAAGAGTCGGCTGCTGACCTCGAGTTCAGGTATCGTCTCGAGGACGACTCGAAACAACAGTGAACCGCCTCGGGAGACGCCGACTATAGATTTTGAACAGTGAGATCGCAGACGGACTGCTGGCGTCACGGTCCGCCGATCGGCGGTCCGTGACGACAGGAACCCGTCTCAGCCCTCGAATCGGCCAGCCGAGAAGCCAGCTACTCGTCGTCGACTGGCTCGGCGAAGCCGAAGTTCGGTTTGACGTCCTCGACTCGAACCGTCAGTTCGTCTCCGGCTTCGACGTCGGAGACGAACAGTCGATAGCCGTCGACGGAGGCGATGCCGTCGCCCTCGGAGCCGACGTCGATGATCTCGACCTCGAGTTCGTCGCCTGGGCGCACTGGGGCCGTGAGTCGACCTTTGGCGATGAAGTAGATCTCGGAGGACTCCTCACGGCTGGCTTTCGGCGAGGTCGCGCGGACGTACTGGAACTCGTCTTCGATGTCGGCCCGGAAATCGTCGACGTCCGGTCCTTCGAAGACCTTGACGACGAAGTTGCCGCCGGTGTCGAGGAGTTCGAGTGCGGTCTCGAACGCCTGTCGAGCGAGATACAGTGAGCGAGCCTGATCGAGCGAGTACTCGCCGGACATGTTGGGTGCCATGTCCGAGACGACGGCGTCGACGGGACCGCCTGCAGCGTCGATAACGCGCTCTCGAGTTTTGTCTTCGGTCATGTCGCCACGGAGCGTCTCGACTCGTTCGTCGAGGGTTGCGTCCTCGAGGTCTTTGATCCGCTGGAGGTCGACGCCGATAACCGAGCCCGGCGGGCCGACCTTCTCGGCGGCGACTTGGAGCCAGCCACCCGGTGCGGCTCCGAGGTCGACGACCGTGTTCCCGCCCGAGATGACGTTCTCGAGGTTGTCGAGCTGTTTGAGCTTGTAGGCTGCGCGGCTCCGATATCCTTCCTGCTTCGATTTGTTGTAGTACTGATCGCGTCGTGTCATGAGTGTCTCCGGTAACGATTGCGAGCCGAGTGGAGGCCGGTGAGTGGCCGTCGAGATCGGCACAGCCGATGTTACCAGTCGGGCCGAGGTAGACCTCGACCGGATTCGTATCCGTGGTATGCGCCAGAAGCGGAAAGACCTGCTGATACGGTCCGCCGACAGGGCGAACGCGGGTCGGAGCAGGCGACTCGAGTACGGTATCGGCCCTGCGCTGGCCACGCGCAAAGGGTGCCTTTTTATGGCAACCGTTCGTACCCAGAGCTATATGTTCAAGGCCATCGTGAGCGCGGAAACGCTCACCAGCGCGCTCGATTCGGTAAGTGTGCTGGTCGACGAGTGCAAAATCCACCTCGAGGAAGACGGCCTCGAAATCCGGGCCGTCGATCCGGCCAACGTCGGGATGGTCGACCTCTCGCTCGATGCGGCTGCGTTCGAATCCTACGAAGCCGACGGCGGGCTCATCGGTGTCGACCTCTCCCGACTCGAGGACATCGCTGGCATGGCCGAATCCGGCCAGCTCATCCAGCTCGAACTCGACGAAGAGACGCGCAAACTCCAGATTCAGATCGACGGGCTCGAGTACACGCTCGCGCTCATCGACCCCGACTCCATCCGACAGGAGCCGGACATTCCGGATCTCGATCTCCCCGCGGAGGTCGTCCTCGAGGGCAAGGACGTCAACCGCTCGGTCAAAGCCGCCGACATGGTCTCCGACCACATCGCACTCGGCGTCGACGAAGCTGAGGAGTACTTCTACGTCAACGCAGAGGGTGACACCGACGACGTTCACCTCGAGTTGACGACCGAGGACCTGATCGACTTGCAGGTCGGCCCGGCACACTCGCTGTTCTCGCTCGATTATCTCAAGGACATGAACAAGGCGATCCCGTCGACGACCGAGGTCACGCTCGCACTCGGCGAGGAGTTCCCCGTCAAGATCTACTTCGGCTTCGGCGAGGGTCAGGGACAGGTCACCTACATGCTCGCGCCGCGCATCCAGAGCGAGTAAGCTCAGTCACGCCCACCACCCCGTTCTTCTCGCGAAACCGCACCACGCTCGAGCCGATGCGCTGGTCACTGCTGGCCGCTCGCTCGTCTAGGTGTGGATCGAGTTCTTTCGTGCTCGCAGTTGACTAGCTACTTAAAAAGAGAATATAGAAAGGTGACGGACTACCGGTCTCTCTCGAGTACGACGGTGTATGCCCTCCAGCGACGATCCCACGGACACACCAGCGGCGACCGAATCGCGGTTCGTTACGACGTTCGATCCGGACGCCGGTGAACAGGCCAGCGAAGCGATCATCACGGCGGTCGCCGCACTCAGTGACACCAGACCGGTCGAGTTGACGCCCCTCTACGAGTCCGTCGAACCGGACGCCATCGACGCACTGGTCTCTCACGCTCGGCGAGCCGACACCGCCGGCACACATCAGCTGCAGTTCCGATACGAAGGGTTCGATGTCGACGTCCGGACCGACGGCCGGATACAGATCCGTGACGTGTCCGTTCCGACGCGTTCGAACAGCACGTAGCCGCCACGCCCGGTCACTCGTGCTCGTCGAGAAACGCCAGTAGCTCCTCGTTGACTCGCGCGGCGTCCTCGATGAAAAACAGGTGCGAGCCACCCTCGATGTACTCGAGTCGCGCATCCGGGATCGCTTCTTTCAACAGTCGACCGTTCACGGCGGGGACGACCTGATCGTCGGTGCCGTGGAGAATCAGCGTCGGTACCCGGAGCCGGCTGAGCCGATCGCTGACGTCGAAGTTCAGGACGGCCGTCGCCTGTGCCTCGCGTGCCGGCTCGGTAGCGTCTTGCTCGAGTCGCCACTCGATGATTCGATCCATCAGATGCGGGTTCCGGTTCGTAAAGCGGTCGTTGAACGCGGGTCGCATCCGGTGGCGCAACGTCTCGCGTTCGCTCGCCCCCTTCGGAACGTCGAAGATATGTTCCTGTGTTTCCTCGGGAACCGGGGCGGCGTCGGGGCCGCCGTGGCTCGTACAACAGAGCGTCAGCGTCTTCGCCCGGGTGTACTCAAGCGCGTAGCGCTGGGCGATCATCCCACCCATGCTCGCGCCGACGATGTGTGCCTCGCGGATGCCGGCGTCCTCGAGGACGGCCTCGAGGTCGGCCGCGAGCCCACCGATCGAGTAGCCCGCCAGTTTGAAGATGAGCAGTGCGCGCAGTTTTCGGGGAAGCCGCGGGACCAGCGGCGGCAGGCCGGCATCCGACTGGCCAGTCCCGCGGTTGTCCGGGGCGACGACGTCGAAGGCGTCTCGAACGGCCTCCCGCTGCCAGCGCCACATCCACCGACCGTAGCCCAGTCCCTGCACGAAGACGACCGGCGTGCCGCCGTCTTCGCTCTCATCGTACTCGTAGTAAATCGACACGCCGTCTCGTAGCGCCCGTGACATACTCGATGTGACGTATCGGATCCCCTTGAAGTCGACCCTCGAGCGCCACGCGTCAGACACGATCGATATGGAGCCGTCGCGGTCTTCGGTGGCCGTGTTCGAGCGACCGAGCGGGGCTGGCACCCCAGCAAGATGTGATTACCGACGGACACGAATCGGCGAACAATCAGCGGCTTTAACCCGGCGCAGTAACATCGAATTACCGATGCAGCGACTGCACGCCCGGTATCCGTTTCTCGAGGCAGCCCGCGACGCTGTGGCGACGGAGGCCGTCGATCTGGCCACCGTCGTCGAACAGGACCGGGCGGTCGTCGACCGCGCCCGCGAGCGCGTCGTGGCGGCACTCGAGGACGGCGAGATCGACGAGCAACACCGAGAGCCGCGCATCGAGTTGCTCTCGTATCCCGTCGCACGCGTTCTCGTCTCGATGGTCGAGGAACGCGTTCTCGTGCGCAAGTACGCCCGCGCCGAGGCCGCAACCGCGTACGACCGGTTTCGCGCCGATTTCGAGCAAACGACCGAACTCAAAAGCGTCGAGTCGACGGGACTCGATCTCGAGACGCTGCTTTCGGAGTTCGACCTACAACCGGTCGTCCGAGAAACGACCGGCGGCTACCGGATCGACGTCGGGACCTATCTGCCGTTGGCCGAAGACCTCTGGGAGGACGAGTGGAATCTCGTCAACCGGGCGCTGGCCGACGGTGAGGTACCGGTGTCGGAGGCCGAACTCCAGACGCTCCTGCAAGAAGCCGTCCGGAGCCGGATCGAGGAGGGGCTCCCGTTCGACGTTCCGGACGTCATCGCAACCGCCCTCGAGGACGACGCCGCCGTGATTCGGGAGGTGCTCGCAGACCTCGAGTTGACACGCGAGATCGATACCGTCGTTCCGGACCTGTTCCCGCCGTGTATGAAAGCCCTGCTGGACGATATCCAGAAGGGCGAACACCTACCACATCACTCCCGGTTTGCGATCACCGCGTTCCTGTCGAACATCGGGATGTCGACCGACGAGATCGTCGACCTCTACCGGATCAACTCGTCCTTTGGCGAGGAGATGACGCGCTATCAGACCGACCACATCCGAGGTGACTCCTCACCGACGGAGTACTCGGCACCGTCGTGTGCGACGATGCAGTCGTACGGCGACTGCGTGAACAAAGACGACCTCTGTGACCGGATTCCACATCCGATGGCCTACTACGAAGAGCGGATCGACGACGCCGATGATGAGGAGATCGACGACTGGCGCGAGGGTGAGGACGGCGAGTCAGCGAGCGGCGACTGATCGCGATTCTTCGATATCCGAAGATACTCGACATCCGCTCCACTCGCGAGTGTCTCGATAGTTCCACGAATCAATGAGACGGCCTTCGATCGGGTTCAAAGCGAACAGACGTTCGCGTTCAGGCTGAGCTTTGTGCGTCGGAGTCGCCGTCGGTCTCGAGTCCGTCGTCGGCGTCGTTCATAACGAACGCCAGCACGAAGCCGACGATCGTCAACAGGAGGATGAAGCCGATGATGGAGAAGACGAGGAGCTGACCACCTTCGGGGGATAAGTTGCTGTTGTTAGCTCCGTACTCGTTTCCGATGCTCATCATGGCACCGAGCATCAGGATGACGGTGGAGACGGAGACGACGATTTCGATGAGTTGCTCGCGCTCGATCATTACCGATTCGGTTCTGCCGGCCTGGGCAAAAGCGCTTCGAAGGCTGTGCCAGCGAGGTGTGGTCGCGGTGGCTGACCACAGCGCGGACGCCGTATACGGGCGAGACGTGCAGGCGCAGGCGGTTTCGTTATGCTGCTCGAGCGACTAGAGTCTCCGAATAGCCAACCGACCAGCCCACGACCACTCGACATCCCCCGACGCGTTATGAACACAACAGCGTCACCGAAAACCCCACTGCCAGTCCCATCAGACGATCACCTCGAGGAGCGCTCGCGCCGTGCCCGTACCGAACCAATGTCGGTTCTCTCGCTCGGCGACGGCCTCTACGAGGTCGAGTCGGCCAGCGAACACACCTACCTCGTCGACCTCGAGGGCGGTCGCTGTACCTGTCCGGATCACGTCTTTCGAAACGCTCGGTGTAAACACATCCGCCGGGTCGCCATCGAGATCACCGCCGGACGGACGCCACCGCCAGGCGAGATCGCCGTTCCGTGTCACGACTGCGAGACGACGGTGTTCGTCGGCGAAGCCGACCCAGCGCCGTTTTACTGCGAGGCGCACACGATCTGGCCGGGTGATACTGTCGTCGACCGTGAAACCGGCGACCGGCTCACCGTCGTCGACGTCTCCGTGCTGCGAGCCGATGCTGTCCGCATCGACGCGGCCGGCTGTACCGTTGCCGAGTACACCACGAACGAGAGCTACGACCCTGACGTGCCCGTCGTCGGCGCGATCTACCCCCACGCCACCGTGGCCCGTCACGGCGTCGTCCCCGAGTCGCTGCGAGTCTACGTTTTCCCGCGGACGCGACTCGAGAAACAACCGACGCGTGCCGGTTCCGCGTAGCGAACCCGGCTGCCGGTCGACGACAACGTGCGCAAACGGATGAGTCGTTGCTTCACTCCCGTTTTATTGTAATTCGTCAACAACACACATAGTATGAACACGGGCATCGACTACGGACAGTTCGATGACGGACGAGCCGTCAACTACTGGGAGTTCGACGACACACTCGAGCGCGAACTTCGGCGGATCTACACCGGGGCGGAGTTCGAGTGGGCAGCGCCACGACTCGCCGAGTTCGGCCACGCCGTCGGCCATACGATCGCAGACAACGCCGACTACATCGACAACCACGGGCCGGAACTCGAGCCATACGACAAACACGGCGAAAGACAGAACCGAGTTCGGTATCCGGCCGAACAACTCGAGAACGAGCGGCTGGCTTACGAGCTGGGCATCGTCGCAGACGCGTTCGAGGCGCCGCCGGGGCGGGACGAACCGATGCCGTTGTCACACAACCTCGCGATGCAGTATCTACTGAGCTACGCAGACCCCGGTTTCGACTGCCCCGTCGCGATGACCGCCGGCGCGGCGCTCGTTCTCGAGAAGTTCGACGACGGCTTGCTCAGCGAGTACTACGAGGGGCTGACGAGCCGCAACTACGACGACCTCATCGAGGGAGCGATGTTCCTCACCGAAAAGCAAGGCGGCAGCGACGTCGGCGCGAACGAAACGCGAGCCGAGTACGACGCGGACGAGGGCTGCTGGCGGCTGGACGGCGAAAAGTGGTTCTGCTCGAATATCGACGCCGAAGGCACGCTCGCACTCGCCCGGACCGACGACGCCCCCGAGGGAACGGCCGGGCTCTCGATGTTTCTCGTTCCCCACGCCGATCCGGACCTCGAGAGCGGTCCCTACACCAAAGGCGACCGCCTCGAGGACGGGCCACTCTCGCCCGAGGGCGTCAACGACCAGCTATATCGCCGCCTCAAGGATAAGCTCGGCACCATCTCGGTCCCGACGGGCGAGGTCGAGTTCACCGGCGCGAAAGCACACCTCGTCGGCGAACAGGAACGTGGCTTCAAACAGATGGCCGAGATGCTCAACCTCGAGCGACTGTCGAACGCCGCGGCCTCTTGTGGCATCATCGGCCGGGTGGGACTCGAGAGCAAGATCTACGCGGCAAACCGCGAGGCGTTCGGCGAGACGATCGACCAGTATCCGCTCATGCGGGCAGATCTGGTCGATATGGCCGTCGACCACGAGGCTGCGGTGGCGTACGTTTTCGAGGCTGCGCGGCTGTTTTCGGCACGCGAACAGGCGCAGCGAGCGGGTGACACTGCCGACGAAGCCTCCCGGCTGATGCGACTGTTGATCCCGATTGCGAAGCTTCGAACCGCGCGGATGGCCGTCGAAACGGCTTCCTACGGCATGGAGATCCACGGCGGCAACGGCTACGTCGACGACTTCGTCACGAACCGCTTGCTCCGGGATGCACAGGTGTTGCCGATTTGGGAGGGCACCGAAAACATCCTCTCGCTGGACGTGCTCCGCGCACTCGAGCGAGAGGACGCCCACGAACCGCTGTTCGACGCGATCGAGGGCCGCCTCGAGAACGTTTCACATCCGGCCCTCACAGCGACCGCCGAGACGGTCGAAGCCGAGTCTCACGATCTCGCAAGCGCGCTCGCGACGCTGGCCGGTGCAGACACCGAGTACGCACAGCTCTCGGCCAAGCGACTCGCCCACTACATCTTCGACGTCTTTACGGCCGCGTTGTTGCTCGAGCAAGCCCAAACGGGTCTCGAGGACGGGAACAGCCGGCTGGCGCTGGTCGCACAGCGTTTCGTCACCAACGAACTCGAGGCGCAGTCGGCACGGGGGATCACGAGCGGTGATCGACTGGCGCTCGAGGCGTTCGACTCGATCGTTCGGTACGCGCCGGTCGACCTCGAAACGCTCGAGCGGTGACTGCTCGATGGCGGCCGCTTCTCGTCACGTCCTGCGGCGATCGGGACGATCCTCGTCGTCCTCGAGACGACTGTACCCCCACGAGTCGGTTTCGGTGTCGTCGCTGGCACGCCCGCTTGCGTCCGCGCTCGGGCCATCTCGACCGTCGACGTTTCGATCCCGGCCGCGGGTTCCGAGCCCGCCCTGTGCTTTCGCCTCGCGTTCAGCGGTTTCGCGGTCGACGAGGGTCGGGTTCGCGGTTTCGTCGCTGATCAGGAGATAGAGGGCGAGTGGGACCAGTACCGACAGGAGGAGCACGAATACGAGTAAGGCGGCAACCATGGTTCCACGTTCGACATCACCCGACAATAAAGTATTCAACGAGCCATCACGAACGGCGAGTATGGTCTCCGATAGCGATCAGGGCTGTCCGAAGTGTGGCCACACCGAGACGGAAGTCGACGACATCGCCACCTCCGGCACCGGGCTCTCGAAACTCTTCGACGTTCAGAACCGACGGTTCCGAGTCGTCTCGTGTGCCAACTGCGGCTACTCGGAACTGTACCGTGGCGACTCGAGCAACAACATGATCGATCTCTTTCTCGGCTAAGTCGGCGCGGACTCAGCCGGTGGTAGGAAATCCGACTCGCTCACTCGAGCAGCGTCGCGGCTTCTTCGATCTCCATAACGCCCTGTTCGACGGCGTTCAAAACGCGAAGGATGTCTTCATCCGGGCCGTCGTCGCCGCTGTCGCCGACTTCCTCGAGGGTGACTTTCTCCGAGCGGCCGACGAACTCGGCGAAGTCGGTGCCATCGGCGATGGCGGTTTCCTTTTTGACCCGGTAGTTGCCGCCGTCGGTGACGTAGAGGTCGGCAGGGTGGAAAAAGTACCAGTCCTCGCGGTCGAAGCGAACGCCAATACGGGGTTTCGCACCGAAGTTCTGTGCGAAGTAGATCAGCGCCTCGACCTCTTCACCGGTGAGATAGATCGGGTCGCCGGCGCTGGATTTGGCCTCGATCGCGTAGAACTGCTCGCCATCACCAGCGAGCACGTCGGGGAGTTCGCGTTCCGTTGCAGAACCGCTTGCGGGGGCGCGCATCACCGCGAAGCCAGCGTTGTCGAGTTCGTTGACGAGTTCCCGTTCGCGGCGGTCGCCCTTCGCCTGAGACATACCGGACTCTCGCCGGCGACCGGTAATAAAAGAACGGACGGCGCGGCGGGACGGGGACGGACAGCGATGTGGGTGGTCGACGGTGGGTGAAAACAGTGAACGAACCTCGAGTGCTGGGGGACTACAGCGGAACGGCCGCCACGGCGTCGACCAACACCGAGGGAGCCGATTCTGCCGTCTCGATGTCGTACTCGACGGCGAGATAGAGGACGCCGAACTGGAAGGCGTTCAGCGCGGCGTGGGCCGCGATCGGCACGACGAGGTTGTCGGTTTTCGCGTACAGATAGCCGAAGATGACCGCGCCACCGAACATGATCGCAAGCGAAGACGCGGTCGCAAGCATCGAGTCGGCGAGGGTCACGTACATCGGGAAGTGAACGAGCGCGAAGATGACGCTCGCGATAATCACCGACTGCATGCGCGTGAACGCGTCGTAGAGGCGCTTCTGGACGACGTTTCGAAAGAGGAACTCCTCAGCCGGCGCGTTGAAGAAGAAGACGATGACGATCATGATCAGGATCATCGTCTGATCTTGGCCGACGACTTCGACGACATCGCTCTCTGCGGCCGGCACCGAAAAGAGTTGGAGCAGGATGTTGACGGCGAACAAGAACGCGATACTGCCGATGATCCCGCCGAGGACGTACCACCAGCCCGTTTTCGTCGGCAGTCGGAGATCGACGTACGACCAGCCGCGGCCGGTGGCGGCGAGATATATCCCGCCGGCCAGTGCCATGCCGACGAAGTTCAGGATCATATACAGCGTCCGGCTTTCGATCGAGGCGTCCGCCATTCCCTCGAGCAGCGCCGGGTCAGCGAGAATTGCCGGTACCGTCGCGATACTGGCTCCAACCAGCCCGAAGATCGTCAGTCCAACGGCGACGAGCGTCGACCGAAGCGGCGCACCGTCGCGATGATGGGAGGGCGTTTCCATACCCAGGTATACGGATGCGTCCTCCTTGGGTGTTCCTTTCTCCGAACTGCTGGTGAGACACAGTCAGGCGACACGCACCAGACGGGCCGCTGTCCCGCGTACGGGCGGTTCACAGCGGGCCGTGGCGACACAACGTGGGCGTCCGTGACGGGCCCGAGCCCCGACGCTACAGCCCCTCAGCGAGCAGGAAGGAATCGTCCTCGAACAACTGCTCGAGCAGCCGTTGTTGGCCGATTCGGAGGTGCCGGTTGACCGTCGGCTGGGTCACCTCGAGCATATCGGCGATCTCTTCGCCGGTGCTCTCGCGTGGCCACTCGAAGAAGCCGGCCAGATACGCAGTTCTGAGCACCTCGAGTTGTCGGTCGGTCAGGTCGTCGAACAGCGACGTCACCAGTTCCTGTCTGGTGTGTGTCGTCCGCTGGACGTGACGACGCGACTGCAACTCGACGCTCGCGTAGTGGTCCTCGAGCATCTCGACGAACTCGCGGACGTCGGTGGTCGTGGGAACGTCGACGGTGATGTCGACCGTCGTGCCGTTCGCCCGAATCGATCGCGGACTGGCTCCGTGACGAACCAACCGCGAGGCGAGGACGTTGCCAGAGACGGTCGCCTCGAAGAGACAAGTGCCATCCGACTCGGTGACGAGTCGAAACGCCGTCACGGAGACCAGATCGTCTAGCACGCTTGCCACGTCGTCTGACGGGACATCGTTGGTCTCGAAAAAGAGGACCGTTTCCGAGCCAGAGTGTGTCCCAAGCCCCTCGTAGACGACAGCAGCGCCGGTTTCGGCCGCGATCCGAGCGAGAATATCGTCGTCGGCCTCGAGTTCGAGCGAGAGTTCGACGAGTGCCTCCGCGTGGAGCGCCTCCCGTGTTTTCGCCGCGGTGATCGCGTTCGCGATCCCCTCGCCGAGTTCCGCAAACACGGTTCGCTCGAGGTCGCCGAACGCGTCCGGTTCGTCCGCATAGACCGTCAGGACGCCGTAGCCGTACTCCTCGAAGGCGATCGGGACGGAGACGACCGACTGGAACCCCGCATCCAGCGCGCTCCGACGCCACGGCTCCTGTTTGAGCCCCTCGACAACGTTGCCGACGACGGTCGGCGTCTCCGACCGGATCGTTCGAAGGGCGGGCTCGTCGGACCCGGCCTCGAGATCGAGCGACAGCGTGTCCAGATACTCGGGCTCGGTGCCGGCCCAGGCGCGTGGCTCGAGGGACGTTCCGCTCGCATCGAGCGCGCCGATCCAGGCAAACGAGATGGAGTCCGCCTCGAGCAGCCGTTCCGGAACGGTTCGTTCGATTTCGCTCCGGCCGTCCGCACCGATGAGCGAGCGATCGATCCCCCTGATGATCTCGGTGATCTGAATCTGGCGGCGCAAGCGACTGTTTCGGGCCTCCAGTTCCGCGTCGCGGTCCCGGAGGGTCGACTCGCTCTCGAGGCGATCGAACGCGGCCTCCGTCGTCGCGACAAGCGTTTCGACGAACTGGCGCGTCTCGTCGTCGATCGCCGACGGTGGCGCAAGGAGGACGAACACGCCGTGGTTGCCGATCGGAACCAACAGCCCGCCCGGCACGTCGTCGTCGAACAACGGCGATCGATCATCGAGATCGGTGTCGTCGACGACTGTCTGTGTCCCGGTAACGTAGGTGTTCCAGAGGACGGAGTCGCCATCACCGACGGCGACCGACAGCCCGCCATCGGTTCGGTCGAGGAACTCGGGGG
>NZ_AOHX01000030.1 GCF_000337735.1 Natronorubrum sulfidifaciens JCM 14089
ATCAGAGATGTGTATAAGAGACAGGAGCAGCGCACGGGCCGTTTCGTGAAGCGACTCGAGTGCCAGCTCCCGTCGTTTCCGATCGGAGATATCCTTGACTGTGCCACGATAGTTGACGAGCGTGCCGTCATCGTCGTGGATGGGTTCGCTGATCGCACGCACCCACCTGATGTCGCCGTCGTCGGCCTGAAGCCGGGCTTCGAGATCGTAGCCCGTCTCAGTCTCGATCGCCGTCTCGAGCTGTTCGCGGACGAACTGACGGTCGTCGGGATGGTAACACTCGATCGTCCGCTCGAGGTCGGGCGTGACGCCGTGGGGAAGGTCGTGGAGCCGATACATCTCGTCGGTCCAGATCGCCGTCGGCGACGGTTCGTCGACGGCCAACTCCCAGCCGCCGACTTTCGCCATCCGCTGGACGCGCTCGAGCAGGTCACGTGTCCGCTCGAGATCACGCTCGCGTGCTTTGCGTTCGGTAATGTCTCGGATGACACCCGCAGTTCCGGCGAACTCGCCGTCGTCCATCGGCAACAGCGCGACGTGCGTTTCCGTCTCGATCGTGTCCCCGTCGGCAGTAATGATCTCTCCCTCGAACGCCTCGTACGGCGCGCCCGCTCGGAGGAGGTCACGAACCAACGCTCTGGCCAGTTCGAGCTCGTCCGGTGGCAAGACCTCGGAGACGTGCGTGCCGGTCAGCTCTGCCGGTTCGTACCCCAGCAGCGATTCCATCGCGTCGTTGACGAACCGAAACGTCCCCGACGAATCGAGCGTGTAGACGGGGTCGCCAATCGCCTGAATAATCGTCTCGTAACGCTCGAGTTCGCGCTCGCGTGCCTTTCGCTCGGTGATGTCACGGAAATACACGGACAACCCGCTCTCGGAGGGGTAGGCGTTCACCTCGACCCAGGCGTCGACGACCGGCGAGTACTCCTCGAACGTGACCGCCTCCTGTGTCCGCATCGCGCGGCGATACTCCTCCTCGAACCGCGAGTCGACCGCGCTGGGGAACGCCTCCCAGAGGGAGTTCCCGATCAGGTCCCGGTCTTCGGCGTCGAGCAACTCCTTTGCCTGCGTGTTGATGTACGTGAAGTTCCACTCCGTATCCACTGCATGGAACGCATCACTGATCCGGTCGAGCGTTCGCTCGAGTTCGTTCTCGAGGCGTTTGCGTTCGGTGATGTCGTTGTTGATCCCGACCATCCGCCGCGTGCCGTCGTCGTCGACCACCAGCCGACCCCGGCCACCGACCCAGATCCACTCGCCGTTCTCGTGTCTGATTCGGAACCCATCCCGGTACAGTTCGTCGTTCTCGATCGCCCGCTCGAGTGCGGCCTCGATCCGAGGGACGTCCTCCGGATGCACGCGTTCGATGAACTCCTCGTACGTTCCCTCGAACTCGCCGGGCTCGAGGCCGACGATTCGCTGTAACGTCTCGTTCCAGTCGAGGTCGTTCGTTTCGACGTTCAACTCCCATATTCCCGTGTTCGTCCCTTCGAGTGCGAGCTCGAGGCGGCGTTTCGTCTCGCGTAAGTCCCGTTCGCGGCGCTTGCGATCGGTGATGTCCTGTATCGAACCCTGTAGTTTGACGACCTCGCCGTTCGCTTGGATCGGCTCACCAATCGTCCGAACCCAGCGCTGGTTGTCCTCGTCGCCGGCAGGCTCGAGCCGGAGTTCGAGATCGTAAGGCTCACCCGTTTCGATCGCCCGTTCGACCGCCGAGGTGATCTCGTCTCGATCGTCCGGATGATAGAACTCGAGTGAGCCGGCCACGCCGATGTCGGGGTCGGGGTCGAGGCCGTAAATTCGGGCGACTTCGTCGGTCCACAGGAGATCGGACGGCGCGTCGCGAGCGTCGAGTTCCCAAGCGCCGATGTTTGCCAGTCGCTGGGACTGTTCGAGCAGTCGGGTGGTGCGCTCGAGTTCCTGTTCGTTCTCGACACGCTCGGTCACGTCGGTGATGACGCCTTCCAGTGCCTCGAGCGAGCCGTCGTCGTCGAAGACGCCACGGCCACGTTCGGTCACCCAGCGCCGCTCGCCGTCGGCCGTTTCGATCGGAAACGTCACCTGGTACGGTTCCCGGTCGTCGATCGACTGCTGGACCGTCTCCCAAAGCTCCTCGTGTCGGTCGAGGATAATGTCTGCTGACCAGTTGACAACACCGTTCACGAGGTCGTCGGGATCGTAGCCGGTGAGCTCGAGACAGCCGTCGCTGACGAACTCGAACGGCCATTCGCGCTTGTTTTGACAGCGATAGACCATCCCCGGGACGTTGCTCATCAGCGTCGTCAGCTGGCGTTCACGCTCGCGGAGGGCCTGCTCGCGGTCTTTTCGATCCGTGATATCCCGACTGATCACGAGAAACCGATCCTCGTCGGCGAGGTCGACCCGAATGAGATGAATTTCGACCGGGAACGTCGAGCCGTCGTGGCGTCGGTACCGTCCCTCGAACTTCCGCCGGCTGTCGACTGATACGTCCTCGAGCAACGCGTTGACGTCGGCCTCGTCGAACAACTCATCGTAGTTCCAGATCCCCGTCCCGAGCAGCTCGTCCTCAGTGTACCCCACTTCATCACAGAAGCGCTGGTTCGCGTCGACGATCGTCCCGTCGGGGTCGAGGACGTCGATCATATCGGGTGAGCGTTCGAACAGCGCCTCGAGTCGCGTACTCGTCGCCTGCAGTTCTCGTGTGCGTTCGGTAACCCGCTGCTCTCGCTTCTCGACCGCCGCCGCCAGCTCGTCGACGGCTTGGACTAGCTGTCCGAGGTCGTCGTCTCGCTCGCAGTCGACGGAAACGCCCCCGTTCCGAAGTCGGTCGACTCGCTCGGTCTCGGACGTCGGCGGCCGCTCACGGTCGATCGTCGCTGCCAACGCCTCGAGGTCGGCTGTGAGTTGTTCGACGGCAGTCTCGCGGTCACCACCCCCGTGTGCAGCGAGACCGACGAGAAGCAGTGGCGCGACTGGCAGTTCCAGCCACGGCTGCGCGATACCCACAAGTAGTGAGAGAGCACCGAGACCACAGACGAACAGCAGTGTCTGCCGTTCACCACAGTGTTCGAGTGGGGTCCCACGAGACGACGGGAAAGCCATGGGCGGAGTACGCACCCATCACAGATGACATGACTGGTTTATACCCCTCTCACAGCAATAATATATTGTCTTTTTCCTATGAATCTATGATGATCCGAGCTGAGAGACAGTCGTTCGAACACATCTGAACGTGTCTCTCGAGTCGTCGCGACAGCCATCGCCTGTTTGTGTGTGCTCGTGTTGTCCGACAAGAATCACGGTGTTCCATGCGTCTGTGGCCGGTTTCGACGGCCCCTTCTATACATGTAGTGTCCTAGCTGGAGCGAGATTACATGTATAATAGATAGTCAAATGCCCATCGTTCGCATCGGAACGAACGAAATGTCCGGAACGACGCTCGACTACCACAACGATTCGATCAGCCTTTCTGTGATCGAGGCGCTCGCCGCGGAGACCGACACTGATCCGATCGAACTCGAGCCGCTGTACCACGTCATCGACCCTGAAGCACTCGACCAGCTCTTCCAGCAGGGAACAGCCACCGATGCGGCGGTTACGTTCCCATACGGCGGGCACACGGTCGAAGTTCGAGGCGACGGGACCATCATCGTCGATGGGACGGTCCATGGTCGGTCATAACCGACGGACACACAGCACTGTTGGCGGTGGCCGCCGCCCGTGTAGCGTGCCACCACGGAGCGAACCACCCGCCGAACGTGACGGTGATCAGATGACAACGCCATCGATGACACCCAGCCGTTCGCTGCCAGCGTCGGTCGCCGACCACACCACTGTACTGGCCATCGTGAGCGATCGCCAGCGTCGAGACCGACTCGAAAGCAGCCTCACCGATCGTCGCTTTGCGGTCCGAACAGCGGCGTCGGGTACGCCCCTTCCCACGGACCTCGAGGACGTCGACTGTCTCGTCAGTGAGTACCCGACGGCAACCGACGACTTCCTCGAGCGAGTCAGACAGCGACGCCCCGATCTCCCGGTGGTGTTGCTCGTCGACGCGGCGGCGTCGCCGACGGCCGCACTCGAGACGATTCGAGCACACCAGTGGGTCGACTACATACACCACCACGAGCCGGCCACGCCGGTCACACACCTCGAGCACCGAATCCAGACCCTTCTCGAACGCCAGCGATTCGAGGCGCTGTCCCAGCGCTCGCTGGCGAGCATCGAACTCGCCAAGGACGCGATCGCGATCATCGGCCCGGACGGCGACATCGAGGTGACGAACCGCTCGTTCGCAGTACAGTTCTGTGTCGATCAGGACGAACTGCCCGGCACACCGTGGCAGGCGCTGTTTACCGACGAAAGCGTCGAGCGCCTCGAGACGGCTGCGATCCCGACCGTCACCGACGGCTGGCGCTGGACCGGGAACTGTACCGGCCGCCGGCCGACTGGCGAAACGGTTCCTGTGAGAATCCGACTTGGCAGCCTCGAGGACGGGAGTTTAGTGTTCGTCGTCGACACTGCCTGACAGCGACGGCAGAAAAGAACTGCGACGATTCGTCCGACGCTTATGTTCCGTGGTCCCAGGAGTCCATGTAGTCGCGCTGGGTCTCCGTCAGCGAGTCGAACGCAACGCCTTCGGCCTCGAGTTTGATTTCGGCGATCTCTTTGTCCAGTTCGTCGGGGACGTCGTGGACGCCCGCGTCGTAGGACTCACCGTTGTCGACCAGTTCACGCACACAGGCCGCCTGCACGCCGAAGCTCTGATCCATCACTTCGACGGGGTGGCCAAGCGAGACGGGCGCGGCGAGGTTGACGAGACGGCCTTCGGCAACGACGTTGAGTCGGCGGCCGTCCTCGAGTTCGTAGGCGTCGACGCCGTCGCGGGCTTCGTAGCGGTCGACTGCGAGGTCGTCGAGCGCCTCGAGGTCGATCTCGATGTCGAAGTGGCCCGCGTTCGCGAGCAACACACCGTCTTGCATCTTCTCGAAATGCTCGCGAACGATGACGTCGCGGTTGCCCGTCGTCGTCAGGAAGACGTCGCCGACTTCGGCGGCTTCGGCCATCGGCATCACGTCGTAGCCTTCCATATGGGCCTCGAGGGCACGTCGTGGCTCGACTTCGGTGACGATGACGTTGGCGTTCTGGCCCGACGCCTTCTTCGCGACGCCTTTGCCACAGTAGCCAAAGCCGGAGACGACGACGTTCTTGCTGGCCCACGAGAGGTTCGTGGTCATCGCAATCGACGCCAGCGAGGACTCGCCGGTGCCGTGGACGTTGTCGAACAGCCGCTTCATCGGCGTGTCGTTGACCGCGAAGACGGGGTAATCAAGCGCGCCGTCGGCGTCCATCGCGCGCAGGCGGTGGACACCCGTGGTCGTCTCCTCGGCACCACCGATGATGCCGTCGATGAGTTCGGGGTAGTCCTCGTGGATCGCCGCGACGAGGTCCATCCCGTCGTCGACGGTGATCGTCGGCTCGTGGGCGATGACGGCCTCGATGGCGTCGTAGTACTCTTCGTCGTCGACGCCGCGTTTGGCGTAGCTGGTGATGTTCTCGTGGGTGTCGAGCGCCGCGCTCACGTCGTCGTGAGTCGACAGCGGGTTACAGCCAGTCACCGCGACTTCGGCACCGCCGTCGGCGAGCGTCTCGACGAGGATCGCCGTCTTCGCTTCGACGTGCATCGCCATCGCGATGCGCTCGCCGTCGAACGGTTTGTCGGCGACGAACTCCTCGCGGATGTGCTCGAGGATCGGCATATGCTGGGCGGCCCAGTCCATCTTCCGACGGCCCTCCTCCTGTACAGCGTCGAGATCCGCCAACTGATCGCTGATCGGCGGATACGCAGAGTCGGTCATACCTCGACAGAAGGACAGCGGAGGCAAAACGCTACCGAAGCAGTGACGACAGGCCGCCACGCTGCTGGCCGACGCCGACTGTCGCGACAAAAACAGTGGTCCGAACGTCACGCCCGGTTGTGTCGATCAGTCGCGCCAGTGTCACGCGCCCGATCGAGCCGAACACCGGCGACGGGATCGTGCCCCTGACACGACAAGCCCGCTGCCGTCGACCGACGTTCAGCGCCCAGTTCGTTAGTTAGGGCCAGCGTGGGATGGCGGTCCGCCGCCGTTACCCGGGCTGGAGTCGGCGTCTTCGTCGCCTTCAGCATCCTCGTCGACTTCTTCGGCGTCGTCTGCCTCACCCGATGGGCCACCAGCGTGCGCCGGCGGGCCCTGGTTGTCTTTTGTCTCGTCACCGTCGCCCGGTGGTCCGGCGTGGCTCGGCGGCCCCGCGTGTTCGGGTGCGTTACCCGGGTTGTGCTCGAGGACGAAGTTCGCAACCGTCAGTCCGAGCGGCCCGTCGGAGTCGTCCTGTGCGTTCCCGACGAACGCGGAGACGAGCGAGCCGAAGGTGTCGTACTCGGCGGGCTCGAGCGTCGTCGTCGTCTCGACGGATTCGTCGTCGACCGTCGCGGTGATGGCGACCTCGACGCTCTCGTTACCGAACGGTGCGTCCAAAGTCACCGTCCCGTTCTCGTCCGTCGTGTGCGTTCCCGCGTCGGTGTAGGACACGTTCTCGTCGACCGTCGAGACGTCGACGGTGGCGTTCGAGACGGCAGTGCCGTTGTCCGTCACCGTCACGGTGACATCGCCGTTTTGCTCGACGGAGAGCGCAAGCCCTTCTGGTTCCGGCTCAAGTGTTGTCTCCGTCTCGTCGGTGAGTACCTCACCCGACGCGTTCTCGTACGACGCCTTGACGGTCACGTTGACCGTCTCCTCGGGTTCAGGAAGGTCGACCGTACCATCGGCGTCAGTTGTGTCATCAACCGCGTACGACGTGTTCTCATCGGTGGGGGTCACATTGACAGTCGCGTTCTCGACTGCAGTCTCGTTCGATTCGACCGTCACGACGTTGTCGTCGACGCTTACGATTAGCTCGTCGATGTCATCGGACGGTGCATCGTTACTCGCTGCCGTCGCCGACACTGTTCCCAGTGGGGCGAACGCAGACAGGATCATAGTCGCAACCAATGCAACTACGACCAGTCGGTTTCGATTCATCTCACTCGAGACATTCAGCAGTTCGTGAATAAACCCACCCGGCAGTTTGGGACGGTTTGGGGTCGTTGAAACCGTCCGAGAACAGTTTTGAGTGTTTATAACGACCGCTGAACGTTCGGTTTTCGTTCACGCGACTCGAGGGAAACCCCTCAGTCGTCGGCGCGAGCGAGCAGTGCGTCGGCCTCCTCGGTGGCACGCGAGAGCACGGCATCCTCGTCGAGCGTCAGGACCTCTCGGTCGCGCATGAGCACCTGCCCATCACAGACCGTGTGGCGGACGTCCGACGCCGCGGCGGCGTAGGCGAGGTGACTGACTGGGTCGTGTCGTGGGGTCAGATGTGGCTGCTCGAGGTCGATCACGGCGAGATCGGCGGGTTTGCCCGCCGCGATACGACCCGTGTCGAGGCCGATAGCGTCGGCACTGCCCTGTGTCGCCATCGTCACGACGGCCTCGGCGGGTACCGCGCTCGCGTCGTCGGCGGCGAGTTTGCCGAGCATGGCGGCGTCGCGGGCCTCATCGAGCATCGAGAGGTCGTTGTTCGAGGCCGCGCCGTCGGTGCCGAGTCCGACCGTGACGCCGGCGTCGAGCATTCGTTGGATCGGTGCCATCCCGCTGGCCAGTTTCATGTTCGAAGCCGGGCAGTGGATCACGCTCGTGCCGGCCTCCGCCAGCAGGCCGATCTCGCTCTCGTCGACGTGGACGCCATGAGCGAAGAAGTCCTCGGCCTCGAGCATCCCCTTCTCGGCGGCGTAGGCCAGCGGCCGAACGCCGTGGTTCTCGACGATCGGCGTCACCTCGTCTTCGGTCTCGTTCGCGTGGTAGTGGACCGGGACGCCGAGGTCGCGGGCCTCCGGGACGTACTCCGAGAGGTACTGGCCGTCGACGGTCGTCAGTGAGTGGGGCATAAACGCCGACGTGATCCGGCCGTCGGCCATCCCGTCGATCTCTGCAGCGACCTCGAGGCCTTCCTGAGCGTCCTCGTGGACCGCGTCCTCGTCTTTCCCAACAGAGATCACGCCGTGGCCGAGTCGGGCACGCAGCCCCGCTTTGTCGACGACGTCCGCGATCGTCGGCACGAAGAAGTACATGTCCGCGAACGACGTCGTCCCCGATTTGATCATCTCGAGAACGCCGAGTTCGGTACCGGCGCGGATCGAGTCGGCCGTCAGTTCGGCCTCGACGGGCCAGATGTCCTCTTGGAGCCACGCGTCGAGTGGTTTGTCGTCGGCGTGGCCACGGAGTAACGTCATGGCGACGTGGCAGTGGCCGTTGACGAAGCCGGGCGTGACAAGCGAGTCCGATGCGTCGAGGGTGTCGTCGGCGCCGCCCGCGAGATCGTCGCCGACCTCGAGGATCTCGCCGCTGTCCTGATCGACCAGTACGTCCGCCCACGTCACCGTATTGTCGGGCAACAGCACCTGCCCGCCGGTGATCGCCAGTGTCGTCATTGGCCGACGTTTCTCCTCGGGCGGCCTTATACTGTCGATCCCGGTGATTGGTCGACGACGACGGTATCCTTCGGCGGCTTTATGTTTCCATTCGGCACATGTCCGGCTATGAACGACAGCAGAGACAACCACGACGAGCCGAGCGTCGGTCAGCCGCCAGTCGATCCCGGAGACGACACCGAGCGCCCATCCTCGAGTCCGGAGCCGGCCACGGGACGTGGCTCGGGTCCACCGGAGCCGCCGGATTCGGGGCCGATCCGCAACTGGACCGGGCTCACGGTTGCGCTCTCGCTCGTCGCGTTCGCCACTGCCGCCACGATCGCTGTCGCCGATGGCGCACTGACAGCGGCTGCCGGGGCGGCCATCCTCGGCGCTTCCCTGAGTGCGATCGCCGTCGTCGGCCGGAGCAAGCCGGTCGTGTTCGAACTGCTCGACGACGCGTGGGCCGAGCATCGGCTGTACGCCTGGTTTTCGACCGGACTGTTCGCGCTTGGGGCCGTCATCGGCGCACTCCTCTACGCCGCCGGCATCGATCTGACCGAACTGTTCATGGAGATGATCATGGAGGAGTTCGGCGAGGACGAGTTGTCCGGTGAAGGGACACTCGAGCTCTCAGCGACGTTTTTCATCGTCAACAACACGCCGCCGTTTCTGGCGGCGATCGCCGGTGCGTTGACCCTCGGCTTCGTGACGCTGCTCATCATGGTGTTCAACGGCGTCCTCGTCGGCAACATCGTCGCAGTCACGGGCACGGAAACCGGGCTCGGTGTCATCATCGCTCTGCTCGTCCCACACGGCATTTTCGAGCTTCCGGCGCTGTTTATCGCTGCTGGTGTCGGATTCCGGTTCGTTCACCGTGTCGGCCAGCGAATCGCCGGCTCGCGCGACACACTGTTCACGAAACGGTATCTCGTTCGAACGACCGCATTGGTCGGCTTCGCGTGGCTGATCCTCGTCCTCGCGGCGTTCGTCGAAGCCTACATCACGTTCCTCATCGCGGACGCGCTGTTTGCGGTCTAGGGCCACGTCAGCGCGTTATCGTCGCAGCCACTCGAGCGGTTTCAAGATCGCGAGCTGATACTCTTCGTGCGGGTCGTACGTCGCAAACGAGAGGCTGTTGGCCATCACGCTCACGCTCGAGCCGGCCATCGCCAGTCCCGCGAGTGCGGGGTTCAACAGGCCGAGCGACGCGATCGGGATCAGCGTGGCGTTGTAGACGAACGCCCAAAAGAGGTTCTGGCGCACCTTCGAGATGGTCGCCTCGGAGATGCGGACAGCTTTGAGGACGTCCGCCGGGTCGTCACGCATCAAGGTCACGTCAGCCGATTCGATGGCGACGTCGGTGCCCGAGCCGATGGCGACACCGACTTGTGCCGTCGTCAGCGCAGGGGCGTCGTTGACGCCGTCACCGACCATCATCACTTTCGAGCCGTCTTCCTGAAGCGCCTCGATGTGGTCGGCCTTATCGTCTGGAAGCACCCCGGCACGGACGTTGTCGGGATCGATCCCGACCTGCTCGGCCACTGCATGGGCCGTTCGCTCGTTGTCGCCGGTGAGCATCACGACCGTCGTTCCCCGTTCGTGCAGGGCCCGGACGGTCTCCGTGGCGCTCTCACGGACCTCATCGGCCACCGCAAGCACACCCAACAGCTGGCCGTCGACGGCAACGGGCATCGCCGTCTTTCCCTCACGCTCGAGGCGCGTCAGCGTCTCCTCGGCGGGATCGGTGTCGATCCCCGCATCCTCGAGGAGCTTCCGGCGGCCGATCAGGACGGAGCCGCGGTCGGTCTCGGCGTGAATGCCGTGGCCGGGAACGTTCTCGAACTCGCTGACTTCGCCGACCTCGACGCTGCGCTCGTCGGCCCCATCGACGATCGCCCGCGCAATCGGGTGTTCGGAGCCGGATTCGGCCGTCGCGGCCGCGCCCAAGACGTACGACTCGAGGGATTCCTCACGGCCGGCGAGGACGCCACCGTCGGGAGCCACACCCTCACCGACGAGTTCGACGTCCGTCAGCGTCATCTCGCCGTGGGTCAGCGTCCCCGTCTTATCGAAGACGATCGTGTCGATCCCACGGACTTGCTCGAGCACGTCACCACCCTTGAACAACACGCCGTTGGTCGCTGAGAGCGTCGAGCCGACCATCGTCGCGGCCGGTGTCGCAAGCCCCAGCGCGCAGGGACAGGCGATGAGCAGCGCGGAGGCGAGGACGATCACCGAGAACTCGAGGACGGGGACGCCAACGCCGCCGACGGCAGCGACCTCGGGACCGCCACCGACGGGCCCCCACAGCGGCAGCCAGTCGACGAGCGCGGCCAACGGTTCGGGAAAGAGAAACCAGAGCGTCGCCCAGAAGACGGCGTTCGCGATGACCGCCGGGACGAAGTAGGCGCTCACCGTGTCGACCAGCCGCTGAATCTCGGGCTGGCGCGACTGGGCTTCTTTGACCCGGTCGACGATCTGCTGGATCGCCGTCTCGGAGCCGACTTTCGTCGCCTCTACAAGGAGTACGCCGTTCTCGTTGATCGTCGAGCCGACGACCTCGTCGCCCTCGCCTTTCTCGATAGGGACCGACTCACCCGTCAACATCGACTCGTCGACTGCGCTCTGGCCGTCGACGACCACGCCGTCGGTCGGAATCTTCTCACCCGGCCGAATCTTCAACACGTCGCCGACCGCGACGTCCTCGAGTGGCACCTGCCGCTCTTTCCCGTCTTCGACGACGGTGGCTTCGTCGGCCTCCATCTCGAGCAGTTCCCGCAGCGCGCTGCCCGCACGGGCTTTCGAGCGAACCTCGAGCCAGTTACCGAGCGTAATGAACCAGAGGATGAAGGCGACGGCTTCGAAGTAGAGGCCGGCACCGGCGATGGCCCCGAACAGGACGGCCGTACTGTAGATGTAGCCAGCCGAGGTGCCCATCGCGACCAGCGTGTCCATGTTGGCCCGTCGGTTGTGCGAGAACGCGCGGTAGGCCCCGACGAGGAACTCTCGGCCGAGCGTCGCCATCAGAACCGTCGCGAGGATGAACTCGAGCGATTCGATCACCCCCATCTCGACGCCAAGCAGCTCGTGCAGCGGCGGGGTAAGCCCGAGCATCGCGAGCATGATCGGGACGAACGGCAACGTGAGGAGCCCGCCGCCGATCACCAGCCGGCGCTGGCGGCGCAGTTCTTTCTCGACAGCGCGTTCACGCTGGCTCGTCTCCTGTGTCTCCCCACCCTCGTCGCGTGCGGGCTCGTAGCCAGCGTCCTCGATCGCACGATGGATCTCGGAGAGGGAGACGTCGCTCGGATTGTACTCGACGCGGGCTTCGTCGGCGGCGAAGTTCACGTCTGCCCGGATAATCCCCGGCAGGTCGATTACCGCGTCGGCGACCGCCTCCGAACACGTCGAACACGACATCCCCATGACGGTGATCGATTCAGTCTCCGCGGCGGCCTCGTAGCCAGCGTCGTCGATCGCCTCGTAGATCTCGGCCAGCGAGATCTCGTCGGGGTCGTACGCGACCGTTCCCTCGTCAGTCGCGTAGTTCGCACTCGCCGACTCGACACCCTCGAGATCGCGAACGGCGTCCTCGACAGTCCCCGAGCACGTCGAACACGACATACCTGTAATCTCGAGATGCGCTCGTCTCGTCATACGAGTCTCTATGTGATACACGTTCAAGCGGATTGCGCCTGCTAAACAACGAATTGATCAGAGTGTAGCTTTTGAAAGAATCCTTATGCAGGGGTTCGACTTTCGTAACGAAAGCCAGACACGACCGACTCCGATTACTCCTCGTCGTCCGAAAGCAGCCACCAGAGGAGCGCAAACAGCACGAGGAACACGGCGACCCCTTTCAAGAGGGTGGCGAGCCTGCTCGAGTCGTCAGCCGTCTCCGAGTCGGGTTCTGTTTCGGCCGTCTCTTCAGGTGTTTCCTCTTCGGTCGTCTCGTTTTCGGGCGCTTCCTCTTCGGTCGCCTCCGTCTCTGCCGACTGCGTGTTACCCATGTGGGTTCGTTACATTCGTCACGAATATAAGCCGATCGGACGATTCGTTTTCGTTGCGAATCGATGCTGCTGTCACTGCTCAGCGCCTGTGACGGTCGATACTCCAGATCTGCATCGCGTTCGAACGGCACTCCGGCAGTCACTCGTGAGCGGACGATTGTGCCAGTCGTGTACGGCCGTCACGGCCAAACCGTCGGGGCTGTCGAATGAAAAGACAGTTGCCATCCCGCACCCAATACCTACTCGATGCGAATTGCCGTTCCCAACAAGGGCCGCCTGCACGAGCCGACGATTGACCTTCTCGAGCGGGCAGGGCTCCATCTCGAGAACGGTGCCGACCGAAAGCTCTACGCCGACACCGTCGACCCGGACATCTCCGTCCTCTTTGCCCGCGCGGCGGACATCCCGGAGTACGTCGCCGACGGCGCGGCCGATCTCGGCGTCACCGGCTACGACCAGGTCTGTGAGGCCCGCGTCGACAACGTCGAGGAGGTCCTTGACCTCGAGTTCGGGCGCTGTCGACTCGTCCTCGCAGCCCCCGAAGACGGCGACATCGAGACGGTCGACGATCTGGCCGGCAAAACCGTCGCCACGGAGTTCCCAAACATCACGGCGGATTTCTTCGCGGACACCGGTGTCGACCCCGACATCGTCGAGGTGACCGGTGCGACGGAGCTGACACCCCACGTCGAGATGGCCGATGCCATCGTCGACATCACGAGCACGGGGACGACGCTCAAAATGAACCGACTCGCCGTTATCGATGAGGTACTTGCAAGCTCCGTTCGCCTGTTCGGCCGCGACGATGTCCTCGACGAGCCGAAAGTCAGGGAGGTCCGGACTGCGCTTACCTCCGTCAAACAGGCGGACGGGAAACGGTATCTGATGATGAACGTCCCCACGGAAATGCTGGACGACGTCCGTGATGTCATCCCCGGCCTCGGCGGCCCGACTGTGATGAATATCGCTGGCGAGAACGGAGCCGCGGGCGAGGAGAAGGTGGCCGTCCACGCCGTCGTCAACGAAAGCGATGTCTTCGAGACGATCACCGACGTCAAAAGAGCGGGTGCGAGCGATATTCTGGTGACCGAAATCGAGCGGTTGGTCGAGTAACGACCTACTCGAGCACCGCTTCGAACGCCGACAGCGTCGCCCCGGGGGTGACGTGTCCGGCTGTCTGATCGTACGATAGAATTCGATATTTTTCGAGCAGCGGAAGGTGGGTCTGACAGAGCGAGACGTGCACGCGCTGACGGAGGTCGAGCAGCGGCGTCACTGCCGTCGCATCGTGTTCGACGTCGGCGATCCGCGCGACCAGCGTGCGTACCTCGAGCGGCCCGTCTTCGGCGAGCAGACAGCGAAGGACCTCACACCGGCGATCGCTGTCCAACACACGCCGGACTGCTGTGCGCGGAATCGACTCGTCAGTCGAGAGTATAGCCTCGAGGTCGTCGCTACTGCCGGGCGCGTAGCGATCCAGCGCGGTCGTCAGTCGGTCTGTGTGGATCGTCATCGATACCTGACTCTCTGATCGGGAGCGAATAAACGCGGCCGGTCGTTCCGAACGCTCGCGCCGGATTCAGTCCAGTGCGAACCGTTAATCCGTCTTTAAACGGTCGATAACTCGGCCAAACGGAACGAAACCGGACGACGGACCGCACGTCGTTTGATGAACGATGACGACCCCGGACCCATTGGAGAGGGGTGTGAAACCGATTCGAGAACGGAACGTACGCAGCCGAGATTGCCGTGACAGGGGATGAACGGTCACGGCTGACGCTGGGTAGTCACTCACCGCCGGCACGCGAAAACGGACCGACTTACTCGAGTAAGCCGAGGTCTTCGAGTCGGGAGACGATCTTGTCGACGGCGTGTTCGGCGTCTTTCGGCTTCTTGCCGCCAGTAATAACGAGTTTCCCGGAACCAAACAGCAGAGCGACGACTTCGGGGTCGTCGAGTCGATAGACCAGTCCGGGGAACTGCTCGGGTTCGTACTCGATGTTCTCGAGGCCGAGTCCGATCGCGATCGCGTTCAGGTTGAGGTTCCGACCGAGGTCGGCGCTGGTGACGATGTTCTGGACGACGATTTCGGGGTCTTCGTTGACCTGAATCTGGAGTTCACGGAGCTTGTCGAAGACGATGCGGAGGCTCTCGTGGACGTCGTCGGTGCTTTTCGCGCCGGTACAGACGATCTTCCCCGATCGGAAGATCAGAGCGGCGGATTTGGGGTTCTGCGTGCGGTAGACGAGACCGGGGAACTGCTCGGGATCGTAGTCGGCCCCCTCGAGGTCCATCGCGACGCTCTGGAGGTCGAGTTCCTGTCCGATGCCGGTCGACGCCACCACGTTTTCGATGTTGATGGTGTCCTTCGGGTCGGTCATAATCGCTTAAAAAGATGTATTTAACCTTTATAAAGGTTAGTACCGCCACCTGATATATCCGGTATATATGTCGGCCGCGCCGAGCAGGTCCGCCTCGAGTTCGGGATGTGCAGCGGTTGATAGACCGGTACACGTGTGTTTCACGGAAAACGGTAGGCTCATAGCCAGCCCGCGGTGACGAGTAGGCGTGTACGTACTCGAGCTTGGCGGCGAGGACGATGCGTTTGCAGCCCGCGAAGCGGCCAGTGGGGCAGCCGGCGTTCGGCGAATCGCCCCCGGGCTCGCCGTCGCGGACGCGATTTCGACCGAACAGATCCGTGGCCTCGCGTACACCCATCGTGCGAGCACCCTGCTCGGCCGTACCGACGCCGACCTCGCAAGCGCTTGCACACTCCTCGAGGCCACGCCGATCGACCGGACGGGAACCGTTGCAGTTCGTGCAACCGACGTGCACGGCTCGAGCGGCGTCGATACCGAGCAGGCAGAGCGTAAACTCGGTGGGATGCTGGTGGATCGAGGCTTCGCCGTCGACCTCGACGATCCGGACCACGTGCTGCGGGCGACGTTCTCTGCGGGCGTCCTCGAACGCGGCGGGCGGCTCGAGGCGGCGAGCGCTACCGGTACGCTGTCTGCATCCACGGCGGAACTCGCCGGCAATGTGTCTCTCGGGGACGAGGTCTCCGTCTGTACGCTCGGCTGGCTCGAAGCCGAGAGCGTCCGAGATTTCGGAACACGCGCGCCGACGGACAAACCCTTCTTCCAGCCCGGGAGCATGGACCCGCTGCTCGCCCGCGCCGTCGCGAACATCGCCGGCGCTCGTCCCGGCGCGACGATCCTCGATCCGATGTGTGGCACCGGTGGCGTGCTCGTCGAAGCCGGCCTCGTCGGCGCAGATGTCGTCGGGACCGACGCCCAAGACAAGATGGTTGCGGGCGCACGGGAGAACTTGCAACACTTTCTCGAGTCCGACGAGCCTGCGCCAACTGGTGTTGCTCGCGGCTCGTGGCACGTCGGCCGCGGCGACGGCACCCGACTCCCGCTGGTCGACGACGCCATCGACGGCGTCGTCTTCGACGCGCCCTACGGCCGCCAGTCGAAGATCGAATCCCACCGCCTCGAGGACCTCGTCTCGGGCGCGCTCGCCGAAGCACACCGAGTCGCCCCGCGGGCCGTCGTCGTCGCGGACCGCTCGTGGGCGAGCGAGGCCCGCGCATCAGGGTGGGAACTCGAGGCCGCGTTCGAACGCCGGGTCCACCGGTCGCTGACGCGGTACGTGCTCGTGCTCGAGCGTCGGGCCGAGTGAGCCGCGATCCCCGCTGCGTTATTTTTCGAGGTACACCATCGGCGTCTCCGCGACGAGAAACGACTCGTCGTCGCTCGCGTCGACGGCCTCCCAGTAATCCCGCGGCTCAGTGTCACAGCACTCTCGGATATCCGCACTCGAGAGGACGTTCTCACCGGCAAGAACGAGGTCGAACGCCTCGCGTCGCCGCCCCTCGAGCCACTGATCGAATCGGGCCGGACATTCGGGGTCGGGGTAGTTAACCACGAGATAGCCGCCGTCGGCGACGTGGTCGTAGAGATCGGCGACGGCTGCGGCGGTGTCAGGGACGAAAAACAGCGTCGCCGCGGAGTAGACCAGGTCGAAGCGCTCGTCGGTCTCGAGATTGGGCAGTGCGTCGACGGCGAAGGTGAGGTTCTCGAGGCCACGTTCGGCCGCGCGCTCGCGGTTGTCGGCGACGACCTGTTCAGAGAGATCGATCCCGTGGAACTCGGTGTCGGGATAGCGACTCGCGAGGGCAAAGAGCACACCGCCGGGGCCACAGCCGACCGACGCGACGCGTTCGAACGGCCCGAAGCGCTCGAGAAAGCGCTCGAGGTAGTCGACCATCGCCTCGCCGCGGAGGTAGATACAGCGGTCGTAGTCGGCGTTTCGGTAGAACTCGTCCCAATCCATGCGTATTTCTCTCACCCGACATGAACTTAACAGGTTCGAGTGACATGTCCACACGGACCGCAACGTTTTTCCACCGACCGCCAGTTCCACGAACTATGGCACCCGAATCCCACGCCAGTGCCGGTATCGACGACCAGTCAGACCGTCCGCAGTCGGGATTCGGTTTCTTTTTCGCCCGGTGATCCGGGCCGGTGGAGCCACGTTCGCCCACGCCGGGCGAGTGTGGCGAAACCGACCGCGCCGTCGATCGCGCTCGAGTCCAGACTCGAGCCGAGTCGGAACCGCTAACTGACCCCCACGCAGCCATACGAACAAGCGAATGCAACTTCCAGCACAACAGGTCGCGGTCTTGGAGGCCGCAAGCGCGGACGATGCAACGTCCGTCGACGCCCTCGCCGCGGCGACCGACCTGCCACCGGAGACCGTCACCGGGGCAGTGTTCGAACTCGAGGACGAGGAACTGGTCGCCGTCACCGAACGCGTCGACGAAACCGTCTCACTCACCGACGAAGGTCGAGAGTACGCCACCGACGGACTCCCCGAAGTCCGGCTCTACGAGGCCGCACTCGAGGCGGGGGCCGGCGACGAGCCGGTCCAGATGGGCCGCGTGATCGGGGCCTCGGGGCTCGAGGGGCCACAGGTCGACATCGCGCTCTCGAACTACGCGCGCAAGGGCTACGGCAGCATCGACAGCGGCGAAATCACGGCCGACCCTGACGCCGAGCCGGACGCCGATGCGGAGGCGAACGCACTCGCCGAACTCGCCGACGCGGACGACGCGCCGGTCGAGAGCATCGACGTCGACACGGAGACGCTCGAGGAACTCGAGCGACGGGGCTTACTCGAGCGCTCGGAGTCGACCGTCCGCGAGGTGACGCTGACGGATGCCGCCGTCACGGAGCTGATGGCAGGGCTCGAAACCGCCGAGACGGTCGGGCAGGTGACGCCCGAACTCCTGACGAGTTGGGCGAAGCAAGGCTTCGCCGACCATTCGAGCGGCCAAGGGCCGCGAGAAGATGGGGAGTGGGAGGACGTCGAATTCGCCGAGTACAACGTCGAGGCCGACGCCGAGACCGTCGAGGGCGGCAACGTCCACATCCTGCGCCAGATGTCCGAGCGCGTCAAGGACGTGCTCGTCGGGATGGGCTTTCAGGAGATGGACGGTCCCCACGCCGACGCGGACTTCTGGATCAACGACTGTCTGTTCATGCCGCAGGACCATCCCGCCCGAACCCACTGGGATCGGTTCGCTCTGGAACAGCCGACTCACATCGACGAACTGCCCGAGGACCTCGTCGAGCGCGTCGAACGCGCCCACCGCGAGGGCGTCGGCGAGGACAGCGAAGGCTACCACTCGCCGTGGGACGAGGACTTCGCCCGCGCGCTCGCGCTCCGGGGCCACACGACCTCGCTGTCGACACGCTATCTCTCCGGCACCGAAATCGGTGAGATCGAGCCGCCAGCGCGCTTTTTCAGCGTCGAAAAAGCCTACCGCAACGACACCTTGGACGCGACGCACCTGCTCGAGTTCTACCAGATCGAGGGCTGGGTGATGGCCGAAGACCTCTCGGTGCGCGATCTGATGGGTACGTTCGAGGAGTTCTACGCCCAGTTCGGCATCACCGACATCCAGTTCAAACCCCACTACAACCCCTACACGGAGCCGTCGTTCGAACTGTTCGGCACCCACCCCACCACGGGCGAACTGATCGAGATCGGCAACTCGGGCATCTTCCGCGAGGAGATGCTCGAGCCACTCGGGGTAGAGTGCGACGTGATGGCCTGGGGGCTCGCGCTGGAACGGTTAGCCATGCTGACCACCGGTGCGGAGGATATCCGTGACCTCCACGGCACGCTCGCCGACCTCGAGTTCCTGCGGAACGCGGAGGTGACCTACTGATGCCCACTGTCGATATCGACCCCGACGAACTGCGCGAGTTGACCGGCAACGAGGAAACCAGCGACGACGATCTCATCGACGACCTGTTCGGTCTCGGCCTCGAGTTCGAAGGCCGCACCGAAGACGGCGAGTTCGAACTCGAGTTCGCCCCCGACCGCCTCGACCGGCTCTCGGTCGAAGGCGTCGCGCGCTCGCTTCGCTACCAGTACGGCGACGCCCGCGGCGTCCACGTCCCGTCGCCGAACGCGGCAGAGTGGACCATCGAGGTCGACGAGTCGGCTCCCGACGAGCGGCCGTACGTCACGGGCGCGGTGATCCGCGACGTAAATCTCGACGAGGATGCCCTCGATTCTCTCATTCAGCTACAAGAAAAGCTCCACGCGACGATGGGGCGAAAGCGCGCGAAGGGCGCGATCGGGATTCACGACCTGACGATGCTCAAAGGACGGGACGCCGTGGACGATGGCACGCCGTCGATCAAGTACGTCGGCGTCGACCCCGACGGCGACCGCTTCGTCCCGCTCGATTCCGACGCCGAGATGACACCCGCGCAGGTGCTCGAGGACCACCAGACAGGCCAGACCTACGCCGACCTCGTCAGCGGCTACGATCGCTACCCCGCGATCTACGACGACATCGGGCTGTTCTCGTTCCCGCCGGTGATCAACGGCCGCCGAACCGAGGTGTCGACTGACTCGAGAGACCTGTTCGTCGAGATGACCGGCACCGACCAGTGGACGATCGACAAGATGCTGAACATCGTCTGCTATGCGCTGTCAGCACGCGGCGCGACGATCGAGGACGTGACGGTCGAATACGCAGATAGCGAGGCCGCGAACGCGGCCTCGAACGGAAGCCGGACGCAGTCCGGCGGACGCGAACTCGTCCGCCCGGATCTCTCGACGAAGACGAAAACGGTCGCCCACGACCGCATCGAGACGATTCTCGGTATCGACCTCGATCCCGAGGAAGTGCTCGATCTGGCCGAGCGATCCGGACTCGAGGCGGAAAAAACGGAAAGCGACGATGGCAATCTCGTCTACGAGGTGACGGTCCCACCGTACCGCGTCGACGTCCTCCATCCACTCGACATCATCGACGATCTCGGGCGCGCCTACGGCTTCAACGAACTCGAGCCGACCTACCCCGACGTGGGGACCGTCGGCGGCCGTCACGAGCGCTCTCGTCTCGAGCGCGCCGTCCGCACCCAACTCGTCGGCCTCGGCTTCGAGGACCTGCTGAACTTCCACATGATCAACGAGGAGGAGAACTACGCTCGCCTCGAGCTGTCGCCTGACACGGACGCCTACGGCGCTGGCGAGCCCGCGACGATCAAAGAACCCTACAGCGAGGACTACACTATGCTCCGGACGTGGGTCATGCCGTCGCTCATGACGGTCCTCGAGCGAAACACCCACCGCTCGTATCCCCAGCATCTCTCCGAGATCGGGTTCCGCGCGGCACTCGACGACAGCGAAAACACGGGCGTCGGCGAGAGTCGCCACGTCGGAGCCGTGCTCGCGAGCCATGACGCGGGCTACGAGGACGCCAAAGCGCGCCTGCAGGCGCTCGCACGTAAGTTCGACGTCGACCTCGAGACGCCACCGACCGACCACCCGGCCTTCATTTCGGGTCGAACCGCGGCGGTCGTCATCGACGGCGAAGCCGTCGGCGTGATCGGCGAGGTTCATCCGACGGTGCTGATCGAGTACGATCTCGAGGTGCCCGTGGCGGCCTTCGAGTTCGACCTCGAGTCGCTGCAGTAGTCGGCTGTCGGGCGTTTTCTCGAGTTTGGGAGGCAGTCTGCGGTTGCGGTTCAATCGGTTGGACCGCGAGCGGGCCGACGACGATGTGGTGTGTGGCACAGAGCGCCACGAATAGGCGAACGCCGAAGCCTCAGCTGCATGGTACGAACGTCACGAAACAGAAAGAAGAGTGCAGGTGATCGGTTTTGTCGAGGGTACGCCTGTGGCGCACCCGCAGTGCAAAACGTCGTTCTCTAGAACTCGTGTTCTACATCATCCTCGTCAGCTTTCTGGATGATGATCTTGCCGTCCCGGACCCTGACGAAGACTTCATCGCCGATATCCATACCCGCGACTGCGAGCTCGTCCTCGTGGAGATTGAGGTGGACGTTGTGATAGTTGCCGTCTTCGTCTTTCGCACCGCTTGGACTCAGCTTCTTTTTCCGTACCATCGCGGGATTCTATGACGAACTTCGCCGTAGGATATACTTAAGTGTTTTCGACGACCAAACCCATGCCCCTAGTACACATGGATGACGACGGGTCGACGGTGGTACCCGTTGCCAAAAGGGTTGGTGCGAAAGACTGGCGTAGTCAACTCACTTAAAGATACCGACGCTGTCGGTCGGTTTTCGGGGATATCTTTATGTCGAGCCGTGTGCTGAATTGACACGGAGGCCAAAACCATGGTACGCGAAGATGGTAAACGAAACTTTGCACTGCGCGAGTCGGGCGGCGACGAGTCGAGCGTCTTCTCGGGGAACACCCCTCGACAGGCTGCGCTGAAAGCAGCTCGACGACTCGAGCCGGGCTCGAGCGAGGACGCAGCAGAGCGCGTCGAGCTCAGGCTGCGAGAGAAAGGGACCGATAAGGTCCACATCTACGACGGCTGGGCGTGGGAGGAGACGGCCCCCGACGACAAGCCCGACTGGATGCCAAACGAGATTACAGAAGCCAACGTCTCGAAAAAAGGAATCGAACACTTAGAGGAGTAAGCTGCTGTCGAATGCGACGCCCCGCTTGTTGCCGCTCGAGCGCGTGATAGTGGCGTCTTCAAGAGACCAGCGTGTGATTTTTCCGTGCGGTCGACTTCGCCTACCGATCCGCTGTCAGCTCCGGTCACCGACGAACACAGTCAGCGAACGGCAACACTCACTGTGATGGCCAACAGCGCATTTTGCCGTCCCTCGTGACTGGGATGGTATGCCGCTTCGCCCGCCGACGAAAGACGACCTTCGCGACCTCGGAGAATCACTGTTTCTCGAGCTCACCGATGACGAACTCGACTGTTTCGTTGTGGCAGCCAACCGACGAGCGGACGCCTACGAGACGGTCCGGTCGTACAATCCGGAGCCACGACTCGGCGGCAGCGAGCGCCGCGAGCGAACGTCCGGTGTTCGGCCGCCGGCTGCAGAGAACCCGCACAACGCCTGGGTGAGTCTGTGCCACGTGGCGGGAGCCGATGACGGCGTCCTGACTGGCATGGAGGTCGCGATCAAGGACAACGTCTGCGTCGCCGGCGTCGAACTGACCTGTGGCTCTCACGTCGTCGAGGGCTACGTTCCAGACGTCGACGCAACGCTCGTGACCCGGCTCCTCGAGGCCGGTGCGGACGTCGTCGGCAAGACGAACATGGACGATTTCGCCATGACGAGGACGGGCTACAGTGCTTTCGGCCCGATCACCCACCCACGCGACGACGACTATCTGGCGGGGGGCTCGAGCGGTGGCAGTGCCGTCGTCATCGCCACTGGCGAGGTCGATGCCGCGATCGGCACCGATCAGGGCGGCAGCGTCCGGATTCCAGCCGCACTCTGTGGTGTCGTCGGGCTCAAGCCGACGTACGGACTGGTTCCGTACACAGGCTGTATCGGCCTCGACCACGCGATCGACCATCCGGGACCGATGGGACCGGACGTCGAGACTGTCGCGCGAGTGCTCTCGGCGATCGCCGGCAGCAACGAGCGTGACCTGCGATCGCCGACACCAGTTCCAGTCGAACCGTACCACGACCGGCTCGATGGCGACGCTGCCGACCTCTCGATCGGCGTCTTGCAAGAGGGGTTCGACCAGCCCGAGGCCGACGAGGGCGTCCTCGAGTGCGTCCGCAATGGGCTCGCACGGCTCGAAGACAACGGGGCGACACTCGAGGACGTGTCAGAGCCGATGCACCGCGATGCGGAGGATATCCACACGGTCTGTACGGCTGAAGGCTTGCTCGACGCGATGATCGGCGAGGGGTTAGGCCACGGCTGGAAGGCCTGGTACAACACGTCTTGGATCGAGTTCTTCGGTGCGGCACGTCGCGTGCAGGCGGATGATTTTCCGGCTCCACTGAAGCTGTCGCTGCTCGTCGGTGCCTACGCCAACGAGGCCTACCACTCGCGGTACTACGCCGACGGGATGAACCTCGTCGTCGAACTCACCGAGCGTTACGACGCGTTACTCGAGGAACACGACCTGCTGGCGATGCCGACGACGCTCGAGACGGCACCCGAACACGATCCCGAGCGAGATCAGTACGACCGGCTGCAAGAAGACCTCGTCGTGGCAAACACGACCCCGTTCAACCGGACCGGCCACCCTGCGATCAGCGTCCCTGTCGGTGAGGTCGACGGACTGCCGGTCGGTCTCATGCTCGTCGGCTCGCGGTTCGACGATGCGACCGTTCTCGACGCCGCAGAGACGCTCGAGTCCGTCTCAGAGACGGTGACGTCGAACTCGAGTCTTACCGACCGCGAACCAGTTTGAGGACGCCCTGTGCAGCCACGCCGAGCATCGTCCACTTCCAGGCGACGACGGCAAGACCCAGCAGGAAGACGGCGCGAATCCGCTTCCCTCGACTGAACGCCCGTTTCGCCTCCGACAACACCGAGAGAACGGTCAACGATCGCGTCGCTTTCGAGCCGAGGAGTTTCGTGAGTCCCATAACCCGTCTTCGCGATCCATCCGGATAACGAGCGTCCCGTCTCGCGCAAGTCACGACGGGCGTACCCGAGAGTCCCACCGGGTAGCGTGCAGTGTTAGCAGCCATCATGACACTCCGAAATCGGGCGGGATCTTTTTCTCACTCCGGTTTGATACGCTGCTCACGAAGCATGGACCTCGAGTCGATTCCGGGTGTCGGCGAGAAGACCGCGCGAGCGCTGCGAGCGCTCGACGAGCCCGAACGCGCGCTGCGGCGGGGCGACGTCGCAACGATCGCGACCGCCCCAGGGATCAGTCAGGGTCGTGCCGCTCGCATCGCGCGCGGTGCGATCCGGCTGGAACACGACGATCCCGGCGGCTTTCTCGCGACCGACCGCGCTCGAGAGGTCTACCGAGACGTCCTCTCGTTGCTCAAATCACGGACGGTCACCGACTACGCCGCCCAGCGACTCGAGACGATCTATCCGAGCCCGCGCCGCTCGCGGATCGAGGACGTACAGGCGTTCGCCCGCACTGCCCTCGAGCGCGAGTACGACGAGACCGTGCTTGCGGCACTCGACGGCGTCGAGCCGCTCGAGCAACCGAGTGACGTCCGGGTTCGTGAGCGCTGTCTGGCGACGGCCGACGCCGAACGCTACAGCGAAGCCCGGGAGGCGGTCCCCGAACTCTCCGTCGAGATCGTCGAGGACGCACAGGGACTGGCCGAACTCGCCCGCGGCTACTCGACGGTGATCGCCCTCGACGAGTCGTTCGCCGGTGTCACGATCGACGGCGACGTGCAGGTGCGCCCGGATGCACTCGAGACGCCCGCGACGGTCGTCCCGGAACGGCCACTCGCCTTCTTCGCGCGCAATCGGGGCCGACTGCAGGCCGCCATCGAGACCCACCGAACCGCCGACCTCGAGGCCGCCTGCGATCTCGAGGCGCTCGAGGAGGGCCTCTCGCGCCTCGAAGCGGACGGCACGGTCGCGGGCGACGACGAACTCGATCGGCTCACGACAGCCGTCGACGACCTCGAGGCAGCGGCGAGCGCCGCCGAAAGCGTCGCCAACGATCAACTTCGGGCGGCGATCCGCGAGGAAGACGTCACGATCGAGGGCTCGGATCTGCTCTCGCTGGTCGAACGCGGAGCCGGCGTCGACTCGCTGCTCTCGCGGGAGTTGGCCGACGAGTACGCAGCAGCCGTCGAGGCGGCGCGCGAGCACCTGCTCGACGCGCTCGATCTCGATCAGGGCGAGTCAGAGACTTCCCGCCGGGCGTTCAGCGACGAGCCGACGTTTCCGGTCGAGCGCGACGACGGCGTCATTTCACGGCTGCGCGAGGAGCTGACGGCGGCCAAAGAGCGCCGCGCCGGTCGGCTCAAACGCGAGCTCGCGGCCGACCTCGCCGACCAGCGCGAGGGGGCCCGCCAGCTGGTTCGAGACGCCCTCGAACTCGACGTCGAACTCGCGATCGCTCGCTTCGCCCACGAGTTCGAGTGTACGATGCCCGAATTTGCTGCCGACACGGACGATGACCCAGTCGGCTTCGCCATCGAGGGTGGGCGCTCGCCGCTGCTCGACGAACCGCTCGAGGCCATCGACCCCGTCGATTACGAGGTTTCGGGCGTCGCCCTCCTCTCGGGCGTCAACAGCGGCGGAAAGACGTCGACGCTCGATCTGGTCGCCAGCGTGGTCGTGTTGGCGCACATGGGGCTGCCCGTCCCCGCCGACCGAGTGCGTCTGCGGCGATTCGACGACCTGCACTACCACGCCAAAACGCAGGGGACGCTCGACGCGGGCGCGTTCGAGTCCACCGTCCGGGAGTTCGCCGACCTCGCGCAGGGCGGCGAAGGATCGCTCGTCCTCGTCGACGAACTCGAGAGCATCACCGAACCCGGCGCGTCGGCGAAGATCATCGCCGGCATCTTGGAGGCGCTTTCGGACAACGGCGCGACGGGCGTGTTCGTCTCCCATCTGGCGGGCGAGATTCGGGAGATGGCCGACTACGACGTCACAATCGACGGGATCGAGGCGGTCGGACTCGTCGATGGAGAACTCGAGGTGAATCGCTCGCCGGTCAAAGACCATCTGGCGCGGTCGACACCGGAGCTAATCGTCGAGAAACTGGCCGACGAGGCCCGGGAGCCGGCGACGAACGGCGGCACGTCGAGTGATCTGACAGGCCCGCTGTTCTACGATCGACTGCTCGAGAAATTCGACTGACTGAACGGCCGACACCGGCAGCTGCAAGTACAATAGCTACTCCCGTACTCGGCCAATGCTGCGGTATGCCATACCAATTCTCGTGTACCGGTGGGAGCTGTCAGTTCATGATACGCTCGAGTAGCGCCGACGAGGTGAGGCGACTGGTCCGCGCACACATGCGGATGACACACGGCGGTCGGATCGACCGAGTGGACATCGAACGCGGCATGGAACGGATCGAACCGGCCTGACTGTCTCCGGTTGCGAGCTCGTCGTCCGTCTCCACACTGTTTTCCCGTGGCGTCCGTGCGGCGGTTCCACCGAAGGGTTAAGACGCTGGGGAAGCAGGGTGAAAGTGATGGTGGACGACCCCGAAGAGGGGATGTTGTCGTGGGACGAATCCGTGTTCAAAAACGAACACGTTTTCGAGATCGACTACGTCCCAGAGACGTTCAAGCACCGCGAAGGTCAGACCCAGAGCCTGACGTACGCGTTGCGCCCGGCGGTGCGTGGGTCACGCCCACTCAATGTCGTGGTTCGTGGCCCCCCCGGAACCGGCAAGACGACGGCGATCCAGAAACTGTTCGACGAGGTGGGCGCACAGACGAGTGACGTTCGGACGATCCGCGTCAACTGTCAGGTCAACGCCACCCGTTACTCGGTGTTCTCGCGGCTGTTCGAGGGGACGTTCGACTACGAACCGCCGTCGTCGGGGATCTCGTTCAAGAAACTGTTCGGCCAGATCGCCGAGAAACTCGTCGAAGAAGACCGCGTCCTCGTCGTTGCCCTCGACGACGTCAACTATCTCTTCTATGAGAACGAGGCCTCGGACACGCTCTACTCGCTGTTGCGCGCCCACGAGGAGTATCCGGGTGCCAAGATCGGCGTCATCGTCGTCTCCTCCGATCCCGCACTGGGCGTCATCGACGAACTCGACTCCCGTGTCCAGAGCGTTTTCCGACCCGAAGACGTCTACTTCCCGATCTACGACCAGCCCGAGATCGTCGACATCCTCACGGAACGAGTGACACGCGGGTTCCATGACGGCGTCATCTCCCGTGATCTCCTCGAGGACGTCGCCGAACGCACCGCCGAGAGCGGTGATCTCCGGGTCGGGATCGACCTCCTGCGCCGGGCCGGACTCAACGCCGAGATGCGCGCCAGCCGCACGATCGAGTTCGAGGACGTCGAAGACGCCTACGAGACGTCGAAGTACATCAACCTCACCAACAGTCTCTCGGGCCTGACCGATACCGAAGAAGCGTTGCTCGAGGTGATCGCCCACAACGACGGCGAGCAGGCCGGCGACGTCTACGAGGCGTTTCACGACCGGACCGACCTCGGCTACACCCGTTACTCCGAAATCGTCAACAAACTCGACCAGTTGGGGCTGATCGACGCCGACTACACCGAGGTCGACGGGCGCGGTCGCTCGCGGTCGCTGTCGCTCTCGTACGAGAAAGACGCCGTGTTGGATCGACTCGAGTGAGTCGCTGTGGAGACAGCTACTCGTCTGCAGTACAGTGTTCGAAGTCGGCTTCGCTCGCGAAGACCGCGTACCAATCGCCATCGATCTCGATGCCCATCACGTACCCCGAGTCAGTGGTTTCCTCGCCGTCGTTCGTGGTCGTGAGGTCGTATCGGAGTTCTTTGATGTCATCGACCTCGCCGTTGAACTCTTCCTCCGCGTTCGCTTCGTCGATCTCCTCGTCGTCGACTGACTCCGAACACGCACAGGAGATCTCCTCGAGGTCGCCAACGTCGCCCATCGAAAACAGCATTTCGTACTGGGAAGCGATCTCGTCCGCGTCGATGTCGTCGAAATACTCGTGTGGGTAGTAGGATGCAGCGTCGTCGAACTCCTCATCGTACAGTGCGACGATGAACTCTTCGCCGGTGTCACAGGCAGAATCGCCGAGGAGGCTGCCCGTACAGCCAGCCATACTGGCTGCAACACCGGAGGCCGCAGTCGCTTTGAGAATCCGCCGTCGTGAAAGCGTTTCTGACATACAGCAATTCCGTTACAACAGCGGCTTTATATAGATTGTAATGTTACTCATACGTTTTATTTCGATCGGGATAGCCGATAAACGGGAGCCACAGGCCGTTATCTCACCCACAAACGCAGCAGTCCCTCCTGAGTGTGTCACTGTGTTGTTGAATATTCGGTGTGGAACAACGTGGGGACCACCTGTCGACGACCGCATCACGTCTACGGCAGGTCCGAACCCGGTTACGCCTGCTCGAGGTCAGTGCGATACGACTCGGTCGTCTCGAGTGCGTCCTCGAGGTGGGCTTTGGTGTCGCCACGGGCCCGTTCGCGGGCCTGTCTGAGCGTGTTGAGGTGGGCGTCGAGGACCGCGTAGTCAGGGGTTTGCTCGCTGGTAACGTACTCGTCGAACGCGTCGGCCGTCTCGCGGAGGTCGTCGCGAACGTCGTCGTCGGTGGCCGCCGTCGCCGCCTCTTCGAGGTCATCACGGGCTTGCTCGAGTTGAGCTGACATAGCCTGAGCCACACCGACCGGGCCCATAACAGTTGGGCGGGCAGGAGCCACCTGACGATGTGGGCGACGCGAACGGCGAGCCAACGGCTGCTATAGGACGGAGCTACACGGCCACAGCTGAGCGCGGCGACGAAACCGCCGTTGCTGGACGCTCGAGCGGACGGGTGTCGTCGGTGTAGCACCTCCCTTCAGTGGGCACAGACAGCCTACACAAATGGCGACCGGAAGAAACGGCGCGACAACCATCGAGACTAACTACCGCGTTTTTGGAGGTTGCGTCCCCCGCTTTGGCTGCACTATGCCAGTATCACGACGCACAGCCCTGAAATCGATGGGCGCTGCCGGTGGACTCGCTGCGGCAAGTGGGACCGTTTTCGCGGCTGGAGAGTACGCCGACGACGAGCGACCGACAAAGAAAGAAGACAAGGAGTACCCTGCCGACGAACCAACCGTGCCGAACGCGGCGGTTCGCGTCGCGCACTTCTCGCCGGATGCACCGAACGTGGACGTCTACGTCGACGGGGCACAGGTACTGACTGACGTCGGCTACGGCGACGTCTCACCGTATCTCGAGATCGAGCCGGGAACGTACACTGTCACGATCACGGCGGCCGGCGATCCGGAGACAGTCGCGTTCGACGATGACGTGACGGTCGGCTCCGCGTTCTACACCGTCGCCGCGATCGGCGAACTCGGGGCCGGCACGTTCCGGCCCGAAGTGCTCGTCGACGCCGGTTCGGCGCTCGTTCGGCTCTTCCACGCGTCACCGGACGCCCCCGCCGTCGACGTCTACGCCGACGACGCGCCGCTGTTCGAAAACGTCGCGTTCGGCGACTCGAGCAACTACGTCGCGGTTCCCGCCGGCAGCTACACCCTGTCGGTTCGGCCGGCGGGCGATCCGGAAACGACCGTCGCCGCGTTCGACGTCGACCTCGAGTTAGACACTGCTTACACCGCAAACGCCATCGGCTACCTCGAGCCGCCGACGGAGACGGAAGGCCGCGAGTTCACCGCACAGATCACGGTCGACGGCGTACTCGGCGACGACGAAGAATAACCAGTACCCGCCGATCCAGTCGGCAGTCTGCCGCGTGCGCCCACTGTGACAGTCTCGCGTGCCGCATGCGAGTGGGTGAAGTGGCTCGACCACCTGAACCCAATAATGAGCGACACGCGAGGCCCCCTCCAGCCGGACCGTCCCGATGTCGACCATCCGTTCGAGGTCGACGCGCCGTTCGATCCCGCAGGAGACCAGCCCGAGGCGATCGAGCAGTTGGCCGACGGCTTCCGGTCGGGAATGGACAAACAGACCCTGCTCGGCGTGACCGGCTCGGGGAAGACCAACACCGTCTCGTGGACGATCGAGGAGATCCAGAAGCCAACGCTCGTCATCGCCCACAACAAGACGCTGGCGGCCCAGTTGTACGAGGAGTTTCGGAATCTCTTCCCCGAGAACGCCGTCGAGTACTTCGTCTCCTACTACGACTACTACCAGCCCGAGGCCTACGTCGAACAAACCGACACCTACATCGACAAGGACGCCTCGATCAACGACGAAATCGACCGGCTGCGCCACTCTGCAACTCGATCACTGCTGACTCGTGAGGACGTCATCGTCGTCGCCTCCGTCTCGGCGATCTACGGCCTCGGCGACCCGCGAAACTACATCGACATGTCGCTGCGACTCGAGGTCGGCGAGGCGGTCGGCCGCGACGACCTACTCGCGCGACTGGTCGACCTCAATTACGAGCGCAACGACGTCGACTTCACACAGGGGACGTTCCGAGTGCGTGGCGACACCATCGAAATCTATCCGATGTACGGCCGCTACGCCGTCCGCGTCGAACTCTGGGGCGACGAGATCGATCGCATGGTGAAAGTCGATCCGCTCGAGGGCAAAACACAGGGCGAGCAACAGGCCGTCCTGATCCACCCCGCAGAGCACTACTCGATTCCCGAAACGAAACTCGAGCGCGCGATGGACGAGATTCGCGACGACCTCGACTCTCGAATTTCGTACTTCGAACGGCAGGGCGACATGATCGCTGCCCAGCGCATCGACGAGCGCACCACGTTCGACCTCGAGATGATGGCCGAGACGGGCTACTGTTCGGGCATCGAAAACTACTCGCTGTATCTCTCGGATCGGGAGTCGGGCGAGGCCCCCTACACGCTGCTGGATTACTTCCCGGACGATTTCCTCACCGTCGTCGACGAATCCCACGTGACCCTGCCCCAGATTCGGGGCCAGTACGCCGGCGACAAGTCCCGCAAAGATTCGCTGGTCGAGAACGGCTTTCGACTCCCCACCGCCTACGATAATCGCCCGCTCACGTTCGAGGAGTTCGAGGAGAAGACCGACCAAACGCTGTACGTCAGTGCGACCCCCAGCGACTACGAGCAGGAGCAGTCGGGACAGATCGTCGAACAGATCGTTCGTCCGACCCACCTCGTCGACCCACAGATCGAGGTCACAGACGCCACCGGACAGGTCGACGACCTCATGGATCGCATCGACAAGCGCATCGACCGCGACGAGCGCACGCTGGTGACGACGCTGACCAAGCGGATGGCTGAGGATCTGACCGAGTATCTCGAGGAAGCCGGCGTCGACGTCGCGTACATGCACGACGAGACGGACACCTTAGAGCGCCACGAGATCATCCGCTCGCTCCGACTGGGCGAGATCGACGTCCTCGTCGGCATCAACCTGCTGCGGGAGGGGCTGGACATTCCCGAAGTCTCGCTCGTGGCGATCCTCGACGCCGACCAGGAGGGGTTCCTGCGTTCGGAGACCACGCTCGTCCAGACGATGGGCCGGGCGGCCCGAAACGTCAACGGCGAGGTCGTGCTCTACGCCGACGAGCCCTCGAACGCGATGGAGTCGGCGATCGAAGAAACCCAGCGCCGTCGCGAGATTCAACAGCAATACAACGAGAAACACGGCCTCGAGCCGACGACGATCGAGAAGGCAGTGGGCGAAACCACCCTCCCGGGGAGCAAGACCGACACCTCGAGCGTCTCCAGCAAGGACATCGCGGACGACGACGAGGCCGCCCGCTACATCGCCGACCTCGAGACGCAGATGCAAGAGGCGGCGAGCAATCTCGAGTTCGAGTTGGCGGCGGACATCCGGGATCGCATCCGGGAAGTGCGCGAGGAGTTCGACCTCGAGGGCGACGACGAGGGGATCGCGCCGCCGGCCGAGGAGTTCTAGACCCGATATTCTCTTCGGCTCACGTTCGTTCGCTGCAGTCTACTATCGGCGTATTTTGGCGATTTCGTGGCCAGATGCCCGCTTCGTGTGGGACGAACCTGCGCTGACAATAAGCAGCCATGAGGTCGCGAATCCGACTCCGAACGAGGTCGTATTCATTTCCGCATGTATTGCTATTCTACATTTATATCAAAACAATTGAAAATACTATTTCAGCTTATGTGATATGGATGACAGCAGGAGAACGTTTGTTGCAATATTCTTCGCCGTGCTCATGGCGACCTCGATGATCGCCATGCCCGCACTCGCAGCCGGGCCGAGTGCTGGCACGGTGAACGAGCGATCGACCGGCGTCACGATCCAGGGAGATGGACCACCTGGCCACGGCGACGGCCCACCAGGACAGAACGGCGGCGGACCGCCCGGCCACGACCGCGGCGACGCGAACGTAACCGTCCCGGAACTCGAGGCGAACACGTCGATCGAGACGGCGGTGAACGCGACCGAACGACTCGGAAAGCTCGATCTCGAGCCCGGCGAGAACGAAACCGACGAAGCTGACGAACTCGCGATGACGGCCGCGAACGAGACCGTCGCGGCGGTCAATGACTCGCTGCAGGCGTATCGACACCTCGAGTACGCCGATTCTCGCGAGTCGTTCGAGCGGTACGCCGACGCGCAGCGAGCGCTCGCGAAGCTGGCCGAGGCCGTCGACGAGGACGACAAAGTGATCGTCGACGAGATCAGTCACGGCCTGTACGCGGCCGGCGATCGGAGCGCGCGACTCACCGTCGTCGACGCACAGACCGTCGTCGCCGCGAACGACGACGAGTTCCGCAATCGCGGCCAGCGACAGGCGGCCGAGCGCGCGCTCGGCAACGCGATCGACGCGCTCGAGCGAGCCGATGACACTGCGTGAACGGACGCCGATCCGACTGATCGCGCAGACGCGTTGACCCACCTCGAGAACGCGTGGAAACACGGCGAGCGAGCGCTCGATAAAGTCGAGAAGAACACCGAGCCAGCGCTGTCGCTCTCGCAGAATCGAGCCTTCGAGCGAAACGATTCGGTCGTCGTCCCGGTTCAGGCGATCCTCGACGACGTCCGCCCGTATGCCTACGACGAGGCCGACGTGACGGTCGACGGGAACGGCACCGCCGACGATATCTCGCTGATCGCCGGCGAGTCGGCGACCGCGACCGCGAGCGGAACCACGTTCGTCGACCTCGGACCCGAACCCGAGAACGTGACCGTCACGGTGACGGCGACGGCTGAACACGACGACGAGCGGACGGCCGAGGCGACCCAGGAACTTCGCGTCGACCTCAACGAGGTCATTCTGGATCGGCCGGATCCCGACGAGTATCAGGAGGTCGACGTCACGAACGAATCCTCCGGTGTCAGCGTCGGCGTCGGCGGCGACGGACTCCACGAGAGCGATATTTCGGTGCGCGACGAGACGCCTGCGGCGGACGATCCCTATCGTGCAGGTCCGATGGTCCGCATCGAGAGCCAGCAGGAGTTCGACGAAGCGACCGTCGCAATCCCGCTCGAGGAGAATGCCCTCGAGCGCGAGGGGAACCTCTCGGTCGTGACGTGGGATCCCCACAGCGACGAGCCGTGGACCCCGGTCGAGACCGAGGTCGACGCCGACGAGGGCGTCGCGACCGCCGAGGTCGATCATTTCTCGTTCTTCTCGGTGTTCTGGATCGACGACTGGGAGGACGAGACGAGCGATACGATCACGCTCGACGGCAACGAAACCGACGGTGACGTCGGCGACGGTGGCTCGCTCGAGAAGGCCGACTTCACGTTCGTGATCGACGTCAGCGGCTCGATGAGGGGCGACCGAATCCACTACGCCCGGGAGGCCGCCCAGCGGTTCGTCGGCGCGTTCGAGGACGACGAACGCGGCGCACTCGTGGAGTTCGAGTCCTCGTCCAGGCTGATCGAGGGACTGACCACCGATCACGATGAACTGAACAGCAGCATCGAGTCGCTCTCCGTTGGCGGTGCGACCAACACCGGTGCTGGGCTACAGGACGGGATCGACGAACTCGAGGCCAACGGCTGGGAGAACCGCTCGCAGACGATTATCCTGCTGGCCGATGGGGGGACCAACCGCGGTCCCGATCCGGTCGGTATCGCGAACGAGGCTGCCGAGAAGGATATCGACATCAGTACGATCGGGCTTGGTAGCGGTATCGACGAGAACGAGCTCCGCGCGATCGCCGGCGAAGCGAACGGTGAATTCTATCACGTCGAAAACTCCGAGGATCTCCCCGATACCTTCGAGCGTGTCGCGGAGAATCAGACCGGCGTCAACCTGGAAGATACTAACGGCGACGGCATTCCGGATCTCGTCGCCGAGATGGACCTGGCGATGCCGACCGGGCCGCCGGGTGTTGCGGGCGAGCTGCTGGACCTCGATCCGGTCGCGCTGGATACGAGCGGCGACGGCATTCAGGACAACGAAACGGTCGACATCAACTATCGCGTCCACGAGGAGGACAACGAGACGAAACTCACCGCACAGGTCACCCACGCCGCACACCATCCCGCGATGGTGGATACGACCGGTGACGGACTGACCGACGCCGAGCAACTCGAGGACGGCTGGGAGACCGCCTACACGGACTCACGCGAGGATTCGCTCGAGGTGCTCGGCGAACTCGAGGGCCTCGAGGATCTCGACGATCTCGGTGACGTGGACGACCTCTTCAAGACGAAACGTACCTACGCGAACCCGCTTCTCAACGACACCAGCGGTGACGGGCTGTCGGACCGCGAGGAAGTCGAGGAGCTGGGAACGGATCCGGAATCGATCGATACGACCGGCGATGGCGTTCCGGACGCCGACGCGGATGATCCGACGCTGTTCGACATCAGTTCGCCGGACGTGACCGTCACCTACGCACACTTCGACGATCCGTCCGCCGATGCGTCCGTCTCGATCGGGTGGGACGGCGTCGACGTCGACGCCGAACTCGACACGACCGGCACGTACGAGGCGCAGTTCCTCGCGGAGGATCCGGCCGGACTCGGTGAGGCGCGGATCGTCCAGGACGGCTCAGTGAAGAATACGACTGCCCTCTCGGGGACGCACGACGGCGGCACCCTCGAGCTCGAGACGGGGACGCTCTCGACGTTTGCAGACCTCTTCGAGGGGACTTCGGTGACCGTCCAAGTTGACGACCGCCACGAGATCATCGAGGAGGTGGGGACGACCGAAGCGGAAGCGATCGAGGTCGGCGGAATCTTCCATCAGGTCTCATAGGAGCTTCGCGCTGCCGGGTACACCAGTTCCGAGGTCGAGGAAGCGCTCGGCTTCCTCGAGGGAATGACGACCGGTGCGGGGGAGACACTCGGTGGAATTCTGCCGATCTACGACGATCCGCACGTGATCGTCGAAGCGGCGAAGGCGATTCCCGAGGCCGTCGAGAACTTCGACGAGATTATCGAGGCGTTGCCCGCGGCGGTCGAAGACCAACAGCAGTTCAACAACCTCCACGATCCCGGTGACCAGTACTACGACGACTTCCGGCACGGCTGGTATCAGGGCTACTTCTTCTGGTTCGTCGTCGAGATGGCGGTTCCGGCCGGTGAACCCGGCAAGCTGCTCAAGAGCACCGACCCGCTCGCAGAATCAATAGTGACGCTGTCACTGAATTTCGTTTTCTCGAGTACGAAACTGGTACGTCGAATCCGGACACGGTATTTTGCGACTCGAGCCACTACTTCTTGTTGTGTGATGTCAATGGACACACAAGAGGCCGCAGACGAGGAAAGCGAGACGACACCAGCGCGACGGGCGTTACTCGGCGCAGTCGGGGCGGCAACGGGACTGACGGCACTAACGGGGACGGGCACGGCACAGGGCGATGGAACGGTCCAGACACGGGGGTGTAGCGACGCCGAACTGACCCCGGACGACTGGTCGACCGGCGCAGTCACCGTCCAGGACTGTTCGGGCACCGGCGGGCAGGTCGACGTCAGCGTCACCGGCAGCGTTTCCGAACAGCGATACGTCTCGTCGACGGCCACGCTGCCCTCGAGTGGGACGTTGTCCGTGCCAGCGGGCGGCAGGGAAACCCTGTGGTTCACCGGGCGACTCTCGCGGCTGTCGTGTTCGAACGACGCGCTCAACGTCGGCGTCGTCAACCGCGGCTGAGCGCTGCCAGCGACCCGCCGCGGTTCTCACAACTCGAGCGTGTAAACCGCCTCATCGTAGTACTCGCCGTCGATTTCGACCTCCCCGGTATCGGTCTGTTCGAAGCCCAGTCCCTCGTAGAAGCTGCGGCTGGCGTCATTGAACGCGAAGTCGAACGACCGAATCCGGTCGGCGTCGTAGGCCTCGAGTTGCTCGATCAAGCGCTCGTGGAGGTCGCTGCCGACCCCCTCGCCCTGATGGTCCGGATCGACGTACATCCGGAGGATATCGGCCGTCTCACCCTGTGCGACTGCGTGTGTAAAGCCGACGATTTCGTCGTCGATTTCGACGACGAGGACGACCGTCCCGGGTGCCTCGAGCGGCATCGAGTCGCCGGTGTACCAGTTGTCGACCGTGCGGTCGATCATGTCTGCCTCGAGTACGTCGTACGTATCGTGCCACGTGCTGCGGGCGACGGCTTTGATCGCCTCGAAATCCTCGGCGTCCGCCGATCGAATGTTCATATTAATGATTTGGGATAGCGGACATAAAGTGACTTCGGCCGTGGCATCGACTGCCAACAGTGCGTTTCGCGCGGAGATTACGTCTGGACGTCGAAGCCACGGTCGCGAAGCAAGTCGGGGACGCGATCACGGTGGTCACCTTGCAGTTCGATCCGGTTGTCGTCGATCGTCCCGCCCGTTCCGAGCGCCTGCTTCAGTGCCGAGGCCGTCGATTTGAGCTCCGACTGAGAGAGGTCGAACCCCTCGACGATCGTCACCGGCTTGTCGTACCGACGCCGCTCCATCCGGATCGACAGGCGCTGTTCGGCTGTCTCGAGGTCGCCCTGACTGTCGAGTTCCTCGAGGAGATCCTCGAGTTCGTCGTCGTTTGGCATGGTTTAACGTACGCCGTCAGTGAGGATAGTACTGTCCCTGCGGTGTGACGACTACAGCCGCGATTTGATCGTCTCGGCCGTCCGCTCACCAACGCCCGTAACGCTCTGGAGGTCCTCGAGGCTCGCCTCACGGACGTTCTCGACGCTGCCGAACCGGCCCAGCAACCGCTTTCGCGTCTCGGGGCCGACACCGGGGACGTCGTCTAACACCGTCGACACCTCGTCGCGGATCGTCTGGTGGTACTGCACCGCAAAGCGGTGGGCCTCGTCACGCACCCGCTGGAGCAGATGCAAGTGGGGTGCATCACTCGGCCATGAAAACTGGCGGTTGGGCGTGATGACTCGCTCTTCGGCTTTCGCCAGCGCGATTGCGGGCACGTCCCAGCCCACCTCGGCCAGCGCCTCACGGGCGGCCTCGAGTTGCCCCTCGCCGCCGTCGATCAGCAACAGATCGGGGTCGGGCCGGTCGTCTCGTTCCTCGACGGCGCGGCGAGCACGCCACTCGAGCAAGGCTCGCATGTTGTCGTAGTCGTCGTTCTGGTCAGTAAGTTTCTTCCGCCGGTAGTCGGTCGTCTCGGCGCTGCCCTCGACGAAGGTGACGTCGCTGCCGACCGCCGCGGTGCCCTGGGCGTGGCTCACATCGAACCCCTCGATCCGGCGGGCTGCGTCGATCTCGAGGGCCTCGGCCAACAGGGCACACTCGTCGCGCCCGCCGACGTTCCGGCGGGCGTTTTTGAGCGCGAGATCGACGAGCGTGGCCTCCCGTCCCGCGCCGGGCACCCGAACCGAGACGCCTTCGGCCTCGAGCCATGCCGTGACCTCGTCGTCCCCGTGGCGTTCGGGCAAGAGCAGAGCGTCGGGCAGGTCGCGCTCGGCGTAGTACTGGACGATAAAGGCGGCGAGAACGGCTGAAACGCCGCTGTCTGCGTCGAGGGTTGCTCGATCCGTGTCCGCCCCCGGTGCCTCGAGTGTGTGTCGATCCCGGTCGACCAGTTTGCCCCGTTCGGAACGCAGTCGTGCGACGGTCGCGTCCTCGCCTTCGATGGCGACCCCAAGCACGTCGACGCTGCGCTCGTCGCCAACGGACTGAACCGCCTCGCCACCCGCGCCGTGGAAGGCTTCGACGGTCTCGAGTCGGTCCCGGCGATTCGCCGCCCGCTCGAAGCGCTGGTCCTGTGCGGCGGCCTCCATCTCCCGACGGAGTGGGTCGGCGAGGATTCCGGTCTCACCCTCGAGGAAGCGCTTGACGGCAGTCACGTCCTCGGCGTAGCTCTCGAGGTCGATCTCTCGCGTGCAGGGGGCCGTACAGAGCCCCATCTCGTAGTCCAGACAGGGGCGATCGCGACCCGCGTACTTGTGATCCGAACAGCCGCGGATGCCGTAGGTTTCCCGCAGTGCTTTCACGACGGTCTCGACCTGCCCTTTGTTCGTGTACGGGCCGAAGACGGTCGCGGATTCTGCGGGATCGCGAGTGATCTCGATCCGTGGCGCTTCGTGGGCCGTCAACTGGACCATCGGATACGACTTGTCGTCTTTGAGCCGGACGTTGTACCGAGGCTGGTGGCGCTTGATCAGGTTGGCCTCGAGCAACAGCGCCTGCGTCTCGGTGTCGGTAACGGCGATCTCAATCTCGTCGGCGCGGTCGACCATGCGCCCGATCCGGGCGCTCCGCGGGTCGGCGTAGGAGCGCACCCGACTGCGCAGGTCGACGGCTTTCCCGACGTAGAGCGTCGTCCCGTCGGCCTGAAACTGGTAGACCCCCGGCTCACGCGGCAGCGACCCGGCTCGCTCGCGAACCCCGTCGGCGTTCATCGGCGACCCTAGGGTCGCGAGAAGTTTCAGCCTGACTCCTCGGCGTCGGCCGTCGGCTCACCGTCGGGTGCGGCGTCAGCGGCTGGGGCCATCGGCGACGGCCCGATCGCCTCCTCAAGCGTTTCCGGTCGGCCAGCCTCGAGATCGGCGTCAGTGACCGGAATCGCGATGTCGTCGTCGCCGCTGATTCGGATCACGAGCTGGCGTGAGCGCGATCGAACGTAGCGGGCGAACGAGACGGTGGCGACGAGCACCAAGCCGACGGCAGCCGCAAGCAGGGAGAGGTCGAAGACGGTCAGCAGCGTTTCGACGACCTCGAGGACGCTCGCAGCGATCCCCGAGAGGCCGCCGTCCTCGAGGGAAACGCCGCCGACGACGGCGGCCAAACTGGTTGTCGTCGTCACCACGAGCAGGCCAGTACCGAGAAACAGCAAGCCCGTCATCCAGAACAGATGTCTCGGTTCGCTCTCGACGTCGACGGAGACTCGAGTGACGGTCGGCCGGTCGGCGTGGCGGTAGTTCGACCCGCCGCTCTCGTTCCGAAAGACGAGTAGTCGCTGGTTCGTGACGACGACTGTCGCGGCCTCGAGGGCGACGCGTTGCCGTTCGCGCTCGCCTTCGAACAACAACTCGTCGACGTGTTCGCTCCAAGAACCGCTCATCGGGAGCGAGATTCGTCGTCACACCGCAAGTAGCTCGCGGCGACCGTCACGGACTGCGAACGTGACACGGTACATTCTCGGTCGTCGATCCACAAGGGCCGGCTATGAGTGACTCGACGGTGCAGTGCTGGCTCGTCGAACGCGAGTTCGGCGACCGTGACTTCGTGACGATCGTGTATGCGACGCCCGACGGCTCACGCTACCAACAACGACAGCGCTCGTCGACGGCGCTGCGAACCGGGACGGCGGTCACCGCAGCCACGGAGATTCCCGAAGCCGACCTCGAGCCAGTAACCGACGAGGAGCGACGAACTCGATACGCCAACGAGGTCGAGCGAACCGCCGAGCGGTACGATCCGGACGATCCGATCTAGCCGAGAGACGTTTATTCCTCAGAATATAATCGAATATTATCGGTTCGAAGTAACAACTCTTATCGGCGAACGCCATGACCACACAGCTATGCCAGCTATCAGCGTCGATACGCTGACCAAATCCTATGGGCAGACGCTCGCGCTCTCAGACCTCTCTTTCGAGGTCGAGGAGGGCGAAGTGTTCGGCTTTCTTGGTCCCAACGGCGCCGGCAAGTCGACGACGATCAACGTGCTCCTTGATTTCATCCGGCCGACTGCCGGGCACGTGGACGTACTCGAACTCGACGCCCAAACCCACAGCCGTGAGATCCGCTCGCGGACCGGTGTCCTCCCCGAGGGCGTCGAGACGTACGACCGGCTGACGGCCCGCCAACACCTCGAGTTCGCCATCGACTCGAAAGGGGCCGACGACGACCCCGAAAAACTGCTCGAGCGCGTCGGGCTTCACGATGCAATCGACAAAAAAGCCGGCGGCTACTCGAAAGGGATGTCCCAGCGGCTCATGCTCGCGATGGCGCTGGTCGGCGAACCCGAACTGCTGATTCTGGACGAACCCTCCACCGGCCTCGACCCCAACGGCGCTCGCGAGATGCGCGAGATCGTCCGCGAGGAGAGCGCCCGCGGCGCAACGGTGTTCTTCTCGAGTCACATTATGGAACAGGTCGAGGCGGTCTGTGATCGGGTCGGCATTCTGCGCGACGGCGAGATGGTCGCCATCGACACCGTCGCCGGACTGCGCGACTCCGTCGGCGGCGGCACGAGTCTCCGAGTCACAGTCGACCGGATCGACGACGACGCGCTCCAGGCAGTGCGCTCGCTTCCCGACGTCGGCAGCGCCACCGTCGAGGGTCAGACCCCGCCGACGCTGATCGTTCAGGTCGATGGCTCGAAGACCGCAGTCCTGAGCACGCTCGAGGACCACGGTATCGAGGTGCAAGACTTTGCAACGCGTGAGGCCTCGCTCGAGGACGTCTTCCAGTCATACACGACGGACACCGGGACGGGGGTGGAAGCGCGATGAGCACCGACACGGCGACCGGGAGCGGGGAGACGACCGCGCCCTCGAGTTCGATTAACCTCGAGAGCGTCCGTGCAGTGGCGAAAAAAGACTTTCAGGACGCGGTTCGCTCGTGGATGTTCTGGGGGCTGAGCGTCTTCTTTTTCGTCCTGTTGGTCGCGGTCACGGGGACGATTTCGTACTTCGGCGAAGAGATTGCCCAGCAGGGTGCGACGACGGAGGCGCTGGTGCTGTTCGTCAGCCAGATCACACGGCTCGTGATCCCGCTGATCGCATTGATACTGGGCTGGAAAGCGATCGCCGGCGAGCGCGAGACAGGGAGCATCAAGATCCTGCTCTCGCTGCCCCACTCCCGGAAGGACGTCCTGCTCGGGAAACTGCTCGGCCGCTCGGCCGTCCTCTCGGTCTCGTTGATCGTCGGATTCGCCCTCGCCGCCGTCGTCGTCGCGGCACTGCTCGGGAGTTTCGATATCGTTGACTACGTGGCCCTGCTCGTGATGGCGATCATCTACGGCCTCGCCTACACGAGCATCGCCGTCGCGCTATCGTCGATCACGCGGTCGACGACGATCGCCGGCGCGGCGATGTTCGGCGTCTTCATCCTGTTTTACATCGTCTGGAACGCGATCCAGACCGTCTTCCAACTCCTGATGAACCGTGGGACGATCGACGGGGTCAGCTACACGCAAGAAGTCCCCGCTGCAGACGGCACGACACAGCAGATGACGATGGAACGATTGCCTGACTGGGTGTTGTTCATCAATACGATCGATCCGGGCAACGCCTTCCAGAACGCGATCACAGTCCTCAGTTCGAGCGGCAGCAGCGAACTCGGAACGTCGTTCCCCGAGGTGTGGTTCGCCAACGGCGTGCCGTTCTACCTCGAGAACTGGTTCTCCTTTATTATCCTCCTGCTCTGGATCGTCGTCCCGATGGCCATCGCGCTCTACCGGTTCGACCGCGTCGACCTCTAGACGACGGTTCAGTTCTCGGTCTCGAGTCACCCCATCAGCAGCGAGGACACTCCCTGAGAATAGGCCGTTCGTTTAGGTATCGGCCGGTCGTACTCGAGGCAATGACCGACTGCATCTTTTATGGCGGCAAAGGCGGCGTCGGGAAGACGACCTGTGCGGCGGCGACCGGCGTTCGACTCGCCGAATCGGGCCGAAAGACGCTGGTCGTCTCGACCGATCCCGCCCACTCGCTGTCGGACTCGCTCGAGGTCGACCTCGGAAGCGAGCCACAGCGACTCGAGGTCGGCGGGGAGGGCGAGGCGGACGGGCTGTGGGCCGTCGAAATCGATCCCGAGACACAGCAAGAACGATACGAGAGGTTGGCACGGGCGTTAGCCAAGGATCTCCGTAGCGCCGGTATCAGACTCGGCGACGAGGAGGTCGAGCGGATCTTCGCCTCGGGCGCGCCCGCGGGCAGCGACGAACTCGCGGCGCTGGATTTACTCGTCGAGTACGTCGACTCGGACGAGTGGGACACCGTCGTCTTCGACACCGCACCGACGGGCCACACCCTCCGGCTGTTCGACATGCCCGACGCGATCGGCCCGGCACTCGAGACGCTCCAGTCACTTCGCGGGCAGGCCCAGCGGATCGGCACCGCGGCCAAGTCGGCGGTGTTCGGGCCGATGTCGATGATGACCGGCCGCAGCGACGACGAAGAGGAGAGCCTCGAGGCGTTTCAGGCTCGCCTCGAGCGCGCTCGGGAGCTGCTCGTCGATCCCGAACGGACCGAGTTTCGCGTCGTGCTCATCCCCGAGAAGATGGCCATCGCCGAATCCGAACGCCTCGCCGAGACCCTCCGTCAGAACGGCGTTCGCGTCGACCAGCTCGTCGTCAATCAGGTGCTCGAGGACCCCGACGACGACTGTTCGCGCTGTCAGTCCCGCCACGAGCGCCACGAGAAACGGCTCGCAGAGATCCGAGAGACGTTCCCCGGCCTCGAGGTCGTCACCCTGCCCGAACGGGAGGGAGAGGTACAGGGCCTCGAGGCAGTACAGTCGGTCGCCGACGAGTTTCCGGTGGCATAGCGTAGCGATTCCCGCGCTCTGCCTCGAGGTTCGCGTGTGCATCTCACGCTTTCTTTCCACGAATCGGTCAGGCTAAGTATCCGTATCCGCTTTCACCGGAAGTGTTGGGAACGTCGTTGATGCGCTGGCGCTATCGAGACACCGTCCTCGCGCTGTGTACGCTCGCCTTCTTCGTCACGATGGTGGGGAGATTAGCGATCAGTCCGGTCCTTCCCGAAATCGTCGACACGTTCGGCGTCTCGAACGCGGTCGTCGGACTCTCACTGACTGGAATGTGGCTCGCCTACGGGCTCTCCCAGTACCCAAGCGGCGTCCTCGCGGATCGGTACGGCGAGCGGCTGGTCATCCTCGTCGCCGTCGGTGGCTCGGCGCTTGCCGCACTGGCCGTGGCGGTCGCGCCCATGTTCGCGGTGTTCTTTCTCGCGACGATCCTGCTCGGCGCGGTTGCAGGGCTCCATTACAGCGTTGCGACGACGCTGCTGGCCCGCACCTACGACAACGTCGGCACTGCGATCGGCATCCACAACTCCGGGGCGACGGTCGCCGGGTTGCTTACCCCTGTCGTCGTCGCCTGGGTCGCGGTCCGCTTCGGGTGGCGAGCGGCCATCGCCGTCGTCGCGCTGGTGGGGATTCCGTCGGCAGTACTGTTCGCCTGGAAGGTTCGCCCGACCGAGCCTCGCCGCCCGAAGACGCCGCTTCGAGACCGCTTCCAGCTCGGGCCGATCAGTGAGTTGCTTAGCCGGCCACCGATCGCGTTCGCACTCGGGATCGCCATCGTCGGCGAGTTCGCCTGGCAGGGGACCGCCTCGTTCCTGCCGACGTTTCTCATCGAACACCGCGACCTGTCGACGACGCTTGCGGGGACGTTCTTTTCGGTGTATTTCGTCGTGCAGGGCGTTGCCCAAATCGGTGTCGGAGCCGTCTCCGATCGGATTGGCCGAGACCGCGCGCTCGCCGGCTGTATGCTCGCCGGTGTCGTCGGATTCGGGCTCCTCATCACGGCGGCTGGCCTCCCGTCGATCGCCGTCGGCGTCACGCTCGTCGGGATCGCCATGAGCTTCGGCTCGGCGCTCATGCCTCGTTTCCTCCGTGAACTCTCCGCCGAGGAGCAAAACGCCGGCTTCGGCCTCATTCGGACCGTCTACATGATCGTCGCCTCGCTTGGCTCCGTCGTCGTCGGGCTGCTCGCGGACCTGTTCGGCTGGACGATCGCCTTCGGCTTTCTCGGCGCGTCACTGGCTGTCATCGTGCTCGCGCTCGCGATCAACTCGGCGTTCAAACTCGGCTACTGACCTCGAGGACCGGGCCGGCTGACTCAGCCGAACTTACTCGAGGTCGATGCCCTGGTCCTCGAGCAACTCGCGAAACTCGTCCTCGTCGATAATCGGTACGTCGTTCGCCGCCGCGTCGTCGCGTTTCGTCTGGCCGGGGTTCTCGCCGACGACGAGATAATCGGTGTTTCCCGAGACGCTACCCGTTGCGTTCGCGCCGTGGGCTTCGACGATGTCCTGGGCCTCGCCTCGAGTGATGCCCTCGAGCGAGCCCGTAAAGACGAACGTCAGTCCCTCGAGGGCGTCGCCGCCGCGCTCGAGGGCAGATTCCTGTGGCGAGACGTGTTCGAGCAACTCGTCGACGGCCGCGGCGTTGGCCTCGCTCGCGAAGAAGTCGTGGATCTGCCCCGCGACGGTCTCGCCGACGTCGTCGACGCCCTCGAGTCGTTCGGGGTCGGTTTCGGCGGCCTCGCGGACGGCCTCGAATTTGTCGAACTCGCGGGCGAGTTCGCGAGCCGTCGTCGGGCCGACGTGAGGGATCCCCAGCGCGGAGAGAAAGTCCGCGAGCGGTGGCTCGCGGCTGGCCTCGATCTCTGACAGGAGGTTCTCGGCGCTGGTTTCGCCCCAGCCTTCGAGTGCAGTGAGCTCGTCGCGCTCGAGTTCGTAGAGGGCCGCGACGGACTCGAGCAAGCCCGCAGCCACGAGCTGGCGGACGCTCTTCTCGCCGAGGCCCTCGAGGTCGAGGCCGTCGTCGCCCGCGTAGTACTCGATCGAGCGCCGACGCTGGGCGTCACACGCCAGCCCGCCGGTACAGAACGCCATCGGCCCGTCGCGTTCGATAGCGCTGTCACAGACGGGACAGTGCTCCGGGAGGTCGTAATGGCCCTCGCTGTCTTTCTCGACGATCGCCTCGACGTAGGGGATGACGTCGCCGGCCCGCTGGACGCGGACGGTGTCGCCGACGTTGACGTTCTTTTCGGCGATCTCTTCGGGGTTGTGGAGGCTGGCCCGCGAGACCGTCACGCCGCCGACGTCGACCGGCTCGAGCAAAGCCACAGGTGTCACTCGCCCCGTCCGCCCGATCTGGACCGCCACATCGGCGATCGGCGTGATCTCCGCGCGGGCGGGGAACTTGTAGGCGTACGCGTAGCGGTCGTGGCGTGCCGTCCGACCCAGCTCCTCGCGGGCCTCGCGGTCGTCGACCTTGATCACGGTGCCGTCGATCTCGTAGTTCAGCTCGTCCCGGACCTCGAGCATGCGGTCGCGGTAGTCGATGGCGTCGTCGATCGAGTCGACGACCTCGACGCGGTCGTTGACTCGCAGCCCGAACTCGGGAAAACGCTCGAGTTCCTTGCGATGGCTGTCTTCCAACTCGCTCGCCTCGAGCACGTCGAAGAAGAAGACCTCGAGCGGGCGGTCGGCGACGATACTCGGATCGAGTTGGCGGATCGTCCCAGCAGTCGCGTTTCGGGGGTTCGCAAACGGCTCCTCGCCGCGTTCGATGCGCTCGCGGTTGTGGGCCTGAAAGGCGTCTTTCGGCATGTAGACCTCGCCTCGGACGGCGAGGAAGTCGGGATGGTCGCCGTGGAGTCGTTGCGGGACCGAGCCGATGGTTCGGGCGTTTCGGGTGACGTCGTCGCCCTCGCGGCCGTCGCCGCGGGTAACGGCACGCTCGAGCGAGCCGTCTTCGTAGACGAACGCCATCGAGACGCCGTCGAACTTGGGCTCGCAAACGTAGTCGACCGCCCCGACCTCGCGGCGAACGCGGTCGTCGAACTCCCGGACGTCTTCGGGCTCGCCGCTGGCATCGATCGACAGCATCGGCGCGACGTGTTCGACCGTCTCGAACGCCTCGAGCGGTTCGCCGCCGACGCTTCGCGTGGGGCTGTCGGGATGGGCAAGGTCGAAGGCATCCTCGAGATCCTGCAGCCGCGTAAAGAGCGCGTCGTAGGTTCGATCGGCGATGATCGGGTCGTTCTCGACGTAGTATCGACGGTCGTGTTCGCGGATGGCCTCGCGGAGGCGTTCGACCTGTTCGCGGGCGTCTTCCTCGGAGAGGTCCTCGAGCGGCTCGAACTCGGTCGGCGGAGTCCGGAGATACGGGTTGTCTTCGTCTACGGTCGCGTCGCCAGCGGGCATTCGTGCTCGAGGGTTTCGTCCCGGGCCCGTTAACAGTACTGCAGTCACCCGACCCGTTCGGGACGGTTGTCTCGAGCGTCGAAGCGACCTGGCGATCGGGGCCGCGAAATCGACTCGGAACTTCGACCCGCGGATGGCGTCATGAGTGCCTTATCCCCACGGGCTGTCGCCGAGTTCGGCGCGAACCATCGGCCCGACCGCAACGCGACAGTCAGCTTGCGCCATGGCGATACACAACAGGACGTAGCCGTCCGCTCGCTCGTGCTCTGTCAGGGCCTCGGGCTGGCGTCGGTAGTCAAACGCCGCGGCGGCGTCGATCGACCCGCTCTCTTCCGACGGTTCAGCGTCGGAGTCATCCTCGTCGACCGAGCGGAGTCGGCCCACACAGGTCGTACAGGTCCCTTTTCGGCAGTCGTAGGGCAACCGAACGCCATCCCGCAGGGCCGCCTCGAGCACCGTCTCCCGAGGCTCGACCGCAACGGTATCACGTCGGCCGTCCGGCCACTCCAGTGTCACGTCGTGGCCCGTCATCGCCGGGCCCTCGTTCGCGGTCGTTCGTACAGAGGCGTCATACCCGAATGAGGACGGACAGCGAGAAAAGGCTGTGCGCGCCGCCGACTCGAGCGAGCGAGTCATCGATCAGCACACCGTGGACCGGTCCGAACCAGTCTCCCGGATGAACGGTCCAGTCGTCGGTGAACGATACCCAGCACTTTACCCGTCAGAGCGAGTACGAACGGGTAGATGGGACAGGGAACGGAGTTCGGGCTGGTCGACCTCGAGGAGGTCGAGACGCCGGGCGACGAATGGGAGGAAATCGACGTTTCAGAGACCGAGGCCGACCGGATCGCCCGCAAGCGCGACCGGAAGTTCGAGCAGTTCGAAGAGCGGATCAAAGACGCCGACCAGTTCAAAGTCGAGCAGTCGGTGTTCGACGATGCGACGCTGGCAGCGCTGTACAAACTCGTCCAAGACGGCTACGTCGAGGCCTTCGGCGGCCCGCTCTCGACGGGCAAAGAGGCCAACGTCTATCTCGCACAGGGCGACGGCCGCGAGGTCGCCGTCAAGATCTACCGAATCAACGCCTCGAACTTCCGGCAGATGCGCGACTATCTCGAGGGTGACCCTCGCTTCGAGGGGCTCGGTGGCAAGAAAAAAGACGTCGTGCTCGCTTGGACGAAAAAGGAACTGGCGAACTTGGCGCGGGCGAAAGCGGCCGGTGTCCGTGTGCCGGAACCGATCGCCACCGAACGAAACGTGCTGGTCATGGAGTACATCGGCACCGAGGACGGTCGGGCGAAACGCCTCGGCGAAGTCCACATCGAGAACCCGCAGACGGCCTACGAGGTCATGCGTGAGTATATGCGCCGGCTCTACTCGGCCGGGCTGATCCACGGCGACCTCAGTGAGTACAACGTCGTCTTCGATGCACGCGAGGGCCAACTCGTGGTCATCGACCTCGGCCAAGCCGTGACGGTCCATCACCCAAACAGCCGCGAGTTCTTGGAACGCGACTGCCGAAACGTGGCGAGTTTCTTCTCGCGACAGGGACTCGAGGTCAGCGAGGACGACCTCCTCGAGTTCGTTACGGACCCGGAGCCGGACCCGTCTCGTAGCTGAGGGCTGCCCGTCGGAAGCCACCACGCCCGAACGGCTTAGTGGCTTGCCACCGCGAACCACGGTATGCAGATCGGACTCATTTCCGACACCCACGACAACGTCGCGGCGATCGAGCGCGCAGTCGAGATTTTCGACGCGGAAGGCGTCGAGGTCGTTATCCACTGTGGCGACTTCATCGCGCCGTTGATGATCGACTACTTCAGCGAGTTCGAACTTCATGGCGTGCTCGGGAACAACGACGGTGACGCCGCCACGCTGCAGTCGGCATTCGACGCACTGGGTGGCGAGAGCGAACTTCACGGACGATTCGCGGCCCTCGAGTTCGACGGGCTCTCGTTTGCGGTCCTTCACGGCGAGTCCAAAGCGGAGGTCGAGGCGATCACAGCCGGTGGGACGTTCGATTTCGTCTGTTACGGCCACCACCACGAACGAGAACTGTCCGAACAGGGCCGGACGACGGTTCTCAACCCCGGCGCACACGTCCTGCCGGGTTCTGCGGCCGATCGAACGGTCGCGATTGTGGAGACGCGTTCGGAGACGGTGCGGTTCCGATCGGTCGACCCATAGACGGTCCCTCGAGAGACGCCGTGACGGTGTGTGCCCGTCATGCACAGGGGTTTGGGTTCGGACCAAGGTCTTAACCTCGCCCAGCCAGTATCGGGGATATATGCAACACGTGAAGATTCCGCAGGACCGTATTGGCGTTCTTATCGGCGAAGGGGGCGAGACGATGCGCGAAATCGAAGCGAAAGCCGAGGTTCGACTCGACATCGATTCGGAGAACGGCTCCGTCGCCGTCGACACCGTCGGCGACCCCGTGCTCGGGCTCAAAGCGCCGGACATCGTCCGGGCGATCGGTCGTGGCTTCCCACCCGAAGCAGCGCTCCAACTGCTCGAAGACGAGATGATGATGTTCGACCTCGTCGACATCAACGCCGCTGCCCGCAACAAAAACGATCTGAAACGCAAGAAAGGTCGACTCATCGGCGAAGGTGGGCGCACACGAGAGCTCATGGAAGAGCTGACGGGTGCTGAGGTCGTCATCTACGGCTCGACGCTCGGCACCATCGGCACGCCACAGCAAGTCGACATCGTCCGCACCGCAGCCGAGATGCTCCTCGATGGCGCACCACACGGCACCGTCTACTCGTTCCTCGAGGACAAACACAACGAAATGAAACACAAGGGTATGGAGTACCACCGGTTCCCTGGCAGTCAGTCCTGATCGGACACCGACCGAATTCGACTCGAGATCGGACATCTCACCAGGTCCGTCACGCCCTATTCTCGGATCGGTGAGATGGGTGGAGTGACACGTCGTCGCGGCTGAAGGACGAATCGCCTCGAGTAGCGACACCTCTAGTAACAACTGAAGCGAGGTACACATGCATCGCACACCGTCGTGCAATGCAGTGTACAGTGGCGGTCAGTGGCTCCTCTATCGGTCGAACACCAGACGCCACCTCTCAATGAGGTATCGAGTATGTGTTGATATGTCTCGTTAACTCCTGCCATTATATAATCAATATTTATATACTAGTACTGTGATCGACGGATATGACATCAAGTGCCACGGATAGGTCAGCGCTCGAGCGGATGGGTGACGCCATGGCCACCTGGGTCGAGCGGTGGATGCCCAGTCCGTTCCTGTTTGCGATTATCCTCACGTACGTCGTCTACATCGCTGCCGTCATCGGGACGGATGCAGGCGTCTTCGAAGCCGTCGAGTTCTGGTACGATGGCTTCTGGGCGTTTCTGACGTTCGCGATGCAGATGGTGCTCGTTCTGATGACCGGGTTCGTCGTCGCGTACCATCCACGGGTCAACGCCGGAATCCGACGACTGAGTCAGTTGCCCTCGAGCGGGAAACAGGCCGTCGTGCTCGTCGGCATCGTCTCGATGGCGCTCGCCTGGGTCCACTGGGGACTCGGGCTGATCATCGGCGCGATCTTCGCGCGTGAGATGGGGAAAACCGCCCATCAAAACGGGATCGACGTCCACTACCCGTTGTTGTGTGTGGCAGGCTACATGGGGCTTGGACTGACCTGGCACTGGGGACTCTCCGGCTCCGCCCCGCTGTTGCTCGCGACCGAGGGCAACGAGTTCATCGAGATGGGGCTGCTCGAGGGGACGATCCCCACTTCCCAGACGATCCTGCATCCCTACGCGCTGACGCTTACCGTCCTCTCGATCGCGTTCGCCGCAGTCGTGCTCTACCTGCTGAGCCCGGCTCCCGAACGATCGCGGGGGATCACGGAGTACATCCCCGAGTCCGAACTGCTCGAGACGAGCACCGACGGCGGAGACCTGAAAGCTGCGGCCGAGGAGTCGACAGAAACCGAGTCCAAACCACAGGTGCCCGCAGAGCGGATCAACAACAGTCGGCTGATGGGCGGGCTGATCGCGCTGGCCGGGATCGTGATGGTCATCTACACGTTCGCGACGCTCGGACTCGATGCCCTCGATCTCAACATCGTCAACTTCGCGTTCCTGATGGCCGGCGTTGCGATCTACACGCGCCCACAGCTCTACCGGGAGCGCTTCGGGGACGCCTCGAACGCCGCCGCTGGCGTGATCTTGCTTTTCCCGTTTTTCGCCGGCATTCAGGGCATCATGGCGTCCTCCGGTCTCGCCGAGATGATCGCAGAAGGGCTGCTCGCGGTCTCCTCGCCGGCCACGTTCCCGATTTTTGCCTGGCTCGCCGCCGCAGTGACCAACATGTTCATTCCCTCCGGCGGCGGTGAGTGGATCATTCTCGGCCCATCGGTGCTCGAGGCGGCCCAGTCGTACGACATCCCGGCCGCCCACGCGACGATGGCCTACGCCGTCGGTGACGCCCACACCAACCTGTTGAACCCGTTCTGGGCGCTCCCGCTGCTCGCGATTACCAAGATCAAAGCCCGCGAGATGTTCGGCTACGCCATCGCCATGCTGGTGTTGCTGTTCCCGTTCCTCGCGATCATGCTCTACGTCGTGCCGTACTAAACCGAGACGATCGCGCTCGGCGACCGAACCACCACGCTTTCGCCGCTTTCACGGTATTCACATCACTCGACTCACGATATTGATCGACTCCACCCAATGAATCGTCCCTACTACGGCTGGATCGTCGTCTGCGCGTGTTTTCTCGGGACGTTCGTCGTCTTCGGCCTCTCCTACTCCTTTGGCGTCTTCCTCGAGCGAATGGCGACTGACTTCGAGCGCTCTCGTGGCGTGACGACGATCGCCTTCGGCGTCCAGACTCTGTTGCTCTACGTCGGCGCGGTTCTCGTCGGCGTGTTCGTCGATCGGCTGGGGACCCGTCGCATGCTCGCCATCGGGACGGTCGTGCTCTGTCTCGGCTTACTCTGGACCAGCGTGGCGACGACGTGGCTCACGGTCGTCCTCGCCTACGGCGTCGTCACGGGGATCGGGATGAGCATCGTCTACGTCGTGGCGTACGCGACGGTGCCGCGCTGGTTCGACCGGCGGGCAGGGTTTGCCGGCGGCGTCGCCTCTGCCGGACTCGGTGCGGGGATGCTCGTCGTCGCGCCGGCGGCGACCGCGCTCATCGAGCGTGTCGGCTGGCGCTCGTCGTTTCTCGTGTTAGCCGGCGCCGTCGCCGTCCTCTTGCTCGTCGCAACGTTGCTGATCCGAGACGAACCCACGACGGAGCCGGTTCCAGCCGGGGAGTTTCCCGGGGCTGGCGAGGCCGAAACGCGGACGAACAGCGATCGAGAGGACGGCAGTGAGCCGCCATCGCTTCGAGAGCAGTTCGGCGACATCTACGCCGTGGCACGATCGCCGTCGTTCGGGCTGGTCTTCGTCGGCTGGATACTGGTCTATACGACGATGTACATCGTCTTCGTCCACCTCGTCGTCTACGCCTCCGACATCGGACTCTCTCGAGGTGCCGGCGCAACCGCACTCGCAGTTATCGGTGGCGCAAACGCGGTCGGCCGAGTGGGGATCGGCTACGTGTCGGATTACGTCGGTCGCGTTCGCGTCTTCGCCGGCTGTTCGGTACTGATGGGCATGTCGACGCTTACCTTACCAGCGATCGAGACGACGACCGCGCTCATCGCGTTCGCGCTCGTGTTCGGTCTCGCCTACGGCGGGAACGGCGCGTTGCTCGCGCCACTGACCAGCGATCTGTTCGGTCGGGAGAACCTGAACGCGGTGTTCGGACTGATCTCGGGGGCCTTTGCCCTCTCCGGACTCACCGCGCCGTTTCTCGCCGGTGTCGGATACGACGTGCTCGGAACATACACCCCCGCGTTCGCCAGCGCCGGGCTAGCCGCCATCGTCGGTGCCGCAGCGATCATCGCCGCCAAGCGACTCGAGGGGACATAACTCGATCCACCGCCGACAGCGGCCGGAACGTCGCCTCGAGCGAGTCGCTCGCCGCCGATTTGCATCGTCGGAGGGACGAAGAATAATATAAATACTAGGCGAAGCGCCCGGGTGGAACGACGGGAGTGGGCCCTCGTACAGTGATTTGACCCGACAATTCTCGAAAGGCTTATATAGAATCACAATCAATCCTTCGGCTGACTATGGCACAACAGCAGATGGGCAACCAGCCCCTTATCGTTCTCTCGGAGGACAGCCAGCGGACGTCCGGCAAAGACGCACAGTCGATGAACGTACAGGCCGGGAAGGCCGTTGCCGAGTCCGTACGGACCACACTCGGTCCGAAGGGGATGGACAAGATGCTCGTCGACTCGACGGGCAACGTCATCGTCACGAACGACGGTGTCACCCTGCTCTCGGAGATGGAGATCGATCACCCCGCAGCCGACATGATCGTCGAAGTCGCCGAGACCCAAGAGGACGAAGTCGGTGACGGCACCACCAGCGCCGTCGTCATCTCCGGCGAACTCCTCAGCCAGGCCGAGGACCTCTTAGAGCAGGACATCCACGCGACCACGCTCGCACAGGGGTATCGACAGGCCGCCGAGGAAGCCACGGAAGCCCTCGAGGACGTCGCGATCGATGTCGATGCTGACGACAACGAGATCTTAGAACAGATCGCCGCCACCGCGATGACCGGCAAAGGCGCAGAGAGCGCCCGTGACCTGCTGTCCGAACTCGTCGTCGACGCCGTCCAGTCCGTCGCCGACGACGACGGCATCGACACGGACAACATCAAAGTCGAGAAGGTCGTCGGCGGCTCGATCGAGAACTCCGAGCTCGTCGAAGGCGTTATCGTCGACAAAGAGCGCGTCTCCGACAGCATGCCGTACTTCGCCGAGGACGCAAACGTCGCGATCATCGACGGCGCCCTCGAGATCAAAGAAACCGAGATCGACGCCGAGGTCAACGTCACCGACCCGGACCAGCTCGAGCAGTTCTTAGAGCAGGAAGAGGCTCAGCTGCGCGAGATGGCCGAGCAGGTCGCCGACGTCGGCGCTGACGTCGTCTTCGTCGACGGCGGCATCGACGACATGGCCCAGCACTACCTCGCACAGGAGGGCATCATCGCCGTCCGCCGCGTCAAATCCAGCGATCAGGGTCAGCTCGCCCGTGCAACCGGCGCAACGCCCGTCTCGAGCGTCGACGACCTCACCGAGGACGACCTCGGCTTCGCCGGCAGTGTCGCCCAGAAGGAGATCGCCGGCGACCAGCGCATCTTCGTCGAGGACGTCGAAGACGCAAAGGCCGTCACCCTCATCCTCCGCGGTGGCACCGAACACGTCATCGACGAAGTCGACCGTGCGATCGAAGACTCCCTCGGCGTCGTCCGCACGACCCTCGAGGACGGCAAGGTCGTCGCCGGCGGCGGCGCACCCGAAGTCGAGCTCTCGCTCGCCCTGCGTGACTACGCCGACTCCGTCGGTGGCCGCGAACAGCTCGCCGTCGAGGCCTTCGCAGACGCCCTCGAGGTCATCCCACGCACCCTCGCAGAGAACGCGGGACTCGACCCCATCGACTCGCTGGTCGAACTGCGCGCCGACCACGACGGTGGCGAGACCACGTCCGGTCTCGATGCCTACACCGGCGACACGATCGACATGGCCGAGGAAGGCGTCTACGAGCCGCTTCGCGTGAAGACCCAAGCCATCGAATCCGCCACGGAAGCCGCAGTCATGCTGCTCCGTATCGACGACGTCATCGCCGCCGGCGACCTCGCGGTTGCTGACGACGACGATGACGAAGAGATGCCACCGGGCGGTGGCATGGGCGGCGGCATGGGCGGTATGGGCGGCGGCATGGGCGGCATGATGTAAGCGGGATTCGAAAGATCTCGACTATTCGAGCGGGGAACGACGTAACTCGCTCGCCGAACCCAGAAAGCCTCTCAGCTCCCCTGCGGGACCGGCACCCGGCCCTTGCGGTGGGAGCCCCGTACTACCGCTCGAGCGCCAATCGAGTCGGCCCACGTCGCGGTTCGTCGTCGCTTCCGACTTGAGTCCGCTCCTGCACTCGAGTCACCGACCGCGGCGACCGATTGTTTTGTTCGTGATTCGACGCGCTTCGAGTGTCATCGTTCTACACACGTGGAGGCATCGCTGTCGAAAGTGATGATATTCGATCCATCTAAGTAGTCACTCGCAATATTCGCCACCATGCAGACGCTTCTCTTGGACAGCAGTGATGTTGACGAACACGCCGCGCTTGCAGACGTCATCGACGCGGTCGAACAGGCCTTCGGGGCGTTCGAACGCGGTGACACACAGATGCCCGCGAAATCCTATATTGATCTGCCCCAGTACAACGGCGATTTCCGGTCGATGCCAGCGTATTTAGCGACCGACGAGTGGGACGCCGCCGGGCTGAAATGGGTCAACGTCCACCCGGACAACCCCGCCGAGTATGACCTGCCGACCGTACTGGGGACGATGATCTACTCCGATCCGGAGACCGCGTTCCCGCTGGCCATCATGGACGGGACGATGCTCACGATGAAACGCACCGGCGCAGCGGCAGCCGTCGCCACCGACTATCTGGCCGTTGAGGACGCCACGACGCTCGGCATCGTCGGCGCAGGCGTCCAGTCGTACACGCAACTCGAGGCCATCAGCGAAGTCCGCCCGATCGAGGAGGTCGTCGTCTCCGACCTCGACGAGGACCGCGTCGAGCGATTCGTCGAGGCGTTCGGCGACGCATTCGACGTCCGCGCCGGCTCGATTTCGGAGGCTGGCCACTGCGACGTGCTTTCGACGGTGACGCCGGTCGAAGACCCGATTGTCGGCCTCGAGGACGTCGGCGAGCACACCCACGTCAACGCCATCGGTGCCGACGCGGAAGGCAAACACGAACTCGCCGACGAACTGTTGCAGGCGGCGCGGATCGTCATCGACGACCACGAGCAGTGTACTCACTCCGGCGAGATCAACGTCCCCTACCACGAAGGCGTGTTGACTGACGACGACATCCACGGCGAGATCGGCGAACTCGTCGTCGGCGCGAAAGACGGCCGAACCGACGAGACGGGCGTCACCGTCTTCGACTCGACCGGGCTGGCGATTCAGGACGTCGCCGCAGCCCATGTCGTCTACGAGAACGCCCACGCTGACGGCGCCGGCTACGACTTCGGTCTGATCGACACCGAGCGGTAGTCTGCAGACGTCCGCAATAGCGCCATCATTACGCGTCTCGAATCCAACGCGGAATCGAACCCGTCATCGGAAGCTCACCACAGTAGTACGCGACGGGTTCACCGGTCGGCTCCGGGAGGTCGATTGCCTCGAGCATCGTGTTTTCCTCGACCGTCACATCGGCGGGCTGTAGCGGCCAGCGCTCGTGTGCGATTTCGCCGGACAGGACACCCCTGCGTTCGGCGGCGTAAAAGCGCCGTCGCTCGGTGAGCCAGTGGGCGAGCGTCCCTGACTCCGGCCTAAACACGGCACCGTCGGGGCGATACGTCGCTGAAAACCGTGCGGGCGTTCGCTCGACGTGAAAGCGTGGGCGGACGCCAGTCCCGGTCTGGCCGCGCGTACTCGAGAACGAGACAGTCTCGCCGTCGGTGCTGACCCGCATATGGGCGTGATAGACCGGCAATCGGATCGTTCGACCCACTGCGGCGGCGATCAACGGACTTCCGACATCGATACTGAAAAAGAACAGACCGGGATCGCCGCGATAGCGGACGTACGTCCGGACGTTGAGTTCGGCGACCGCCGTCCGGAGGGCCGGCGGCGTTCCACGGATTCCGACGTCCGTGAGCACGAACGAGAGCACGCTCATCCAGGCGTCGCCGTTTCGCGTCTCGAGTGTCAACTCGTCAGGCACGTGCGGTCGAAGCGCGTCGGGGTCGACCGGCCAGTTGACGAACAGGCCGTCACGCCACGTCATCGACGCGATGTGGGGTGCCGTCGGCGACGATCCGTCGCCGAACGTCCAGTGAAACGGGTCCGTACGCGCGCGCGTTCGCGACCGTTGCCGCGTCTGTCGGGTATGCTGATCAGTCATCCTCGAGCGAGAGCCACGTGGCCGTATCGGACGACACGACGGACAGCGACATAAATCGGACAGCCGTCTGTCAGAATCGGAGATGGTTTCGTCGGCATACTCCCGAACAGTCGAAAGCACAGCGGTCGGCCAGCGAATCGGACCGCTGTCACTCGTGCCCGCAGCGTCTCTCAGTCGTCGATCTCGATCGCTGGCCGACCGGGTTCGGCGTTTTTGAGGACGCTGTCGTCGACAGCGTCAGCGCGAACGACCGACACCGGCGCGTCGAACTCGCGTTCGATCAGCCATGCGGCAGCTTCGAGGGCGTCGTGTTCGTCGTCGGGCTCGAGCGTCATCGACAGCGCTTCGCGTTCGGCCTGCAGGTCCTGCCCGTAGCTGGCGGCGGCATCGCCCTGTTCGCGGATGTGTGACTCGCCCATGAGTTCGCCGATCAGGTTGGGTGCGTCGCTCTCGATGGCGATCTCCAAGGCATCGTACTTCCAGTCGGGGGCGATGACGACGTCGATCGCCTGCGGATCGTCGATGCCGGCGACGTCGATGATCTGGCGGACGTCCTCGCGCGTGTTCTCGACCAGCTGACGGCGTTTCGAGACGTAGTCGTAATCGACGTTCGCGGTCGGCCACTCGGCGTCGACGACGAAGCCATCGTTACCGAGCGCATCGTGAAGCTCCTCGGCCAGATGCGGGGCGACGGGGGCGAGCAGTCGAACGACGGCCGCCAGCCCGCGCTCGTACGTCTCGGCGTGGGGCTCGGTGTAGTCCGCATACTGGCGCAGCGTCCGCACCAGATCCTGCGTTTCCCGCAGCGCCCGGTTGAACGTCAGGTCGTCGTACTCGTCGGTGGCGATCGCGATCGTCGCGTCGATCTCCGCGTCGACGTAGCTGGCGATCGCGTCGGCGTCGCCGTCGGGTTCGTTCGTAGTGTAGTCCTCGACCATCCCCTGCAGCCGCGTGAGGAAGGCGTACGTCGAGCGAACGCCCTCCTCGCTCCAGTCGAAGTCACGCTCGGGCTGGGCGGCCTGCATCATGAACAGCCGCGCGGTGTCCGCGCCGTACTCTTCGACGATCCGCTGGGGCGAGACGACGTTGCCTTTCGATTTGGACATCTTCTCACCCTCGAGTTGGACCATCCCCTGAGCCAACAGATTCGTAAACGGCTCGCGGTGCTCGAGTCCTTCGTTGTCGGCGATGACCTTCGTGAAAAAGCGCGAGTACAGCAGGTGCATCACGGCGTGTTCGATGCCGCCGACGTACTGGTCGACCGGCATCCAGTCGTTGGCCCGCTCCAAGTCGAAGGGAGCGTCCTCGAGGTCCGGCGAGACGTACCGCAGGAAGTACCACGAGGAGTCGACGAACGTGTCCATCGTGTCGGTCTCGCGGGTCGCCTCGCCGCCACAGTCCGGACACGTCGTTGCCTTCCACTCGTCGGCGGCGTCGAGTGGGTTCCCAGTCGTGTTGATGAACTCGGGTAACTCGACCGGCAGGTCCTCGTCGGGCACCATCACGGGGCCACAGTCGTCGCAGTGGATGACCGGGATCGGCGTCCCCCAGTAGCGCTGGCGGGAGATCCCCCAGTCACGAAGCTGATACTGGGTTGCTTCCTCGGCACTGTCGATATCCGCCGTCAGGCGCTCGCGGGCTGTTTCGCTGTCGAGGCCGCTGTACTCGCCGGAGTTGACGAGCACGCCGTCGTCGGTGAACGCCTCCTCGCTGACGTCCGGCACCTCGTCTTCGCTGGGGGCGATAACGGGTTCGATGTCGACGCCCATCTTCTCGGCGAAGGCGTGGTCGCGTTCGTCGTGACCGGGAACAGCCATCAGCGCGCCCGTCCCGACGTCAGAGAGGACGAAGTCGGCGACGTAGACCGGGATCTCCTCGCCCGTGACCGGGTTCGTCGCGGTCAGGCCCGTCTCGACGCCGTTGGGTTCGTCTCCCTCGGGATCGGCCTCGTGTTCGATGAACTCGTGAACGGCGTCGTCCTCTTCGGCGAGTTCCTCGCTGATCGGGTGGTCGGGCGCGAGCGCGAAGAACGTCGCCCCGAAGATCGTGTCGACGCGGGTCGTGAAGGCCTCGACGGGACCATATCCTTCGACTTCGAAATCCAGTTCCGCCCCGTACTGGCGACCGATCCAGTTGCGTTGCATCTGGCGCACCGAGTTCGGCCACCCCGCTAAGTCGTCGATCGACTCGAGCAACTCGTCCGCGTACTCGGTGATCTTCAAGAACCACTGCTCGAGTTCGCGCTGTTCGACGGGAGTGTCACAGCGCCAGCAGAGTTCGGCTTCGCCTTCGACCTGTTCATCGGCCAGCACGGTCTCACACTCGGGACACCAGTTGACTTCGGCGTCCCGGCGCTCGACGAGCCCTTCGTCGTGGAACCGAGAGAAGAGCCACTGGTTCCACTGGTAGTACTCCGGCGTACAGGTCGCAATCTCGCGCTCCCAGTCGTAGCCAAAGCCCATGGCCTCCATCTGGTCGCGCATCGTGTCGATGCAGTCGAACGTCCAGTCGCGCGGGTTGGTGTCGCGCTCTTTGGCCGCGTTTTCGGCGGGGAGGCCGAACGCGTCCCATCCCATCGGGTGGAGAACCTCGTCACCGGTCATCCGTCGGTAACGGGCGTAGGCGTCCGTGATCGTGTAGTTTCGGACGTGGCCCATGTGGAGTTTACCCGACGGGTACGGGTACATTCCGAGGACGTACGTCGGATCGTCGACGTCATCGGACGTCCGATAGGCGTCTTCGTCGTCCCACGCCTCCTGCCAGCGTCGTTCGACCGCTGCATGGTCGTATCCCGCGTCACTCATTGCTGTATAGATGTCCGAACTCGCTCCTTATAATGACTGCGAGGCGCGTACCTCGCCTCGAGGCCGTAATACAGGTCGGGACGGCGGCGAACCACCGCCGTTCGCACACCTGCTATAGTAACAACTGAAACGATTGACACACGCATCGCACAGCCGTCGTGCGATGCGGTGTGCATTGACTTTCAGTGGCTACTATAGTTATCCGTCGATGCACACGACTCGAGTGTACTTCGAACAGCACACAAATCCGGACATATCGGCGTTTCAGGTCCTGTGTAGCCGAAATACTTGACCACTATGGCGACCTATACGGTGCGATGAGTCAGGAACGATTCACCACCGACATCTCGACCGCACTGGCCGACGAACTCGTCAGTATCGCTCGAACCGGACTCGGCGACGAGCTTCGCAGCGTCATCTACTTCACGCCGACGACGTTCGACGTCCTCTACGTCAGACAAGACATCTACGAGTCGCACGAAGACGCTCGCCGCGCCAAATCACCGCTGGTCGACCTCGAGTCCGTCGGGTTCGTGGAAGCGCCCGTCCGCAGCGCGCTCTCGGGGTCCGACGGCAGCATCGAACTCGGCCCGTACTCGTTTACCATCCGGGTCCACGACGACGGGTTCGTCGTCAGAAAACTCGTCGGTGACGTCGGCGTGCTCCTGACGACCGGCAGTATGGATATCGCGGCGTTCAGGGATGCAGCGACCGCGATCGAACGACATCTGCGCCAGTAGGTGGTTTCGACAGCCGATAGTCGTTCACTGCGAACGGTCGCCGCACAGTCGCCGTCGTTCCCTTTTCACTCGATATCGATCTCTCGAGAGGACTCGCCGCTCGTGACTTTCGGGAGTCGGACCGTCAACACGCCGTTTTCGTGGCCTGCCGTGACCGACTCCTCATCGACCGGCTCCGGCAGTCGAATCCGACGACTCACCGACGTTCGAGTCCGCTCGCGTCGGAGGTAGTGGTCGTCTTCGTGTGTGAAGTCCGCTCCGCGGTCGGCGTCGAGGTGAAGGGTCCCCTCCGAGAGCGTCAGCTCGATGTCGGCGGTCTCGTAGCCCGGCAGATCGGCCGTGACGACGTACTCCTCGTCGGTATCGACGACGTTGACCGGGACGGAGCCAGGGACCTGTAGCCCGCCGCTGGTCATCCCCGACTCGACCTGCTTGCTCACTCGGTCGAGCATCTCCTCGATCTCATCGAACGGGTTTCCTCGCATATCCGAATCTACGCCCTCGAGCGGGATAAATTCTGCCCGGCACTCGAGGTCAGAAGACGGCTCGAACTCGAGTGCGCTATTCCGGCAGTGTCACCACCCCATCGTCGAGCGCGTCGAGCAGCACGTCCCGTGCGTGGCCGTCCGGGTCGACGTTCTCGTAGACGGCCTGCACCTCGCCGTCGGCGAGGACAAACGTCGTCCGCGTGGTCACGCCGCTGTCCCGCAGGTCGACGTCGAACGCGCCAGCGATCTCGGCGTCGGGGTCGGCCAGCAGGTCGAACTCGAGGCCCTCCTGCTCGCAGAACGACTGGTGGGAGTCGACATCGTCGGTCGAGACGCCGTAGACGTCGACGCCGGCCTCTCGGTAGGTCTCGCGCTCGCGCTGGAACTGGTTCGCCTCGATCGTACAGCCGGGGGTGTCGTCTTTCGGGTAGAAGTAGACGACTGTGGGCTCGTCGAACTCGAGCGTTACTGCCTCGCCGTCTTGGGTTGGTGCGGTCACGGTCGGGGCGTCGTCGCCTGCGGTGAGTGGCATGGTCGTACTCCAGCGAGACGGAGAAAAACAGTTTGTGGTCTCCTCGCTGGCTTGGTCCTCGAGTCCTACCCGACGACGTGTTCGGTGTCGTACGATCCCAGTCGCCGAACCCAGCCCTTCTCGGCCAACGCCGCTACGTCCTCGATCGCTTCTTTCGTCCGCGCCTCGTAGAGGCCGGCCTCAATGTCGATGTGGAAGATGTAATCACCCAGTCGCTGGCCGCTGGGGCGGGATTCGACCCGCGTCAGATTGATGTCGCGGTCGGCAAAGGGCTCGAGTAGTTCGAGCAACAGGCCGGGATAGTTCGCGTTCGGGTAGACGACGAGCGTGGACTTGCCGCCGCCTTTCGAGCGCTCCTCGGCGGGGGCAAGCGCGAAAAACCGGGTCGCATTCGAATCCTGATCCTGAATGTCCTCGGCCAGCACCTCGAGGCCGTCGCCGCCGTTGTCGGGATGGCCGATACCGGCGATCGAGGGGTCGTCGCGGGCGAACTCGACGCCCTGTGCCGTGCTCGCGACGGCCTCGAGGGTGGCGTCGGGATACTCACGGTCGAGATAGGAGCGACACTGTGCCAGCGCCTGGGAGTGGCTGGCGATCGTGTCGAACTCCGACCCCTGGGCGAGCAAGGCGTGTCGAATCGGCGTCACGATCTCGCGGACGACGGCAACGTCGTACTCCGAGAGCGCATCGAGGCTCTCCGTGACACTGCCTTCGATGCTGTTTTCGATCGGGATCACGCCACGGTCGTACTCGCCGCCGGCGACCGCGTCGACGATGGCCGTCACCGACTGCCGGAAGGCGATCTCGTCGCCGTTTGCGATGGCGGTGGCGGCCCGGTGTGAGTACGTTCCTTCGGGGCCGAGCGTAACTGCAGTCATTGGGTTGTGATACCGGGGACGGGATCAAAAGACCTCGGGTCCGGCGCGTCGGCGCGAGTACGCCCGAGACAGCCGGCGCTGTGCCACCGGCTCAGCGACTCGCTCACCGTGTTGCCGTCGATCAGGCCGTCGCCGTGACGATCGCGTCCTCGTACTCGCTGATGGCTGTGAGGACTGCCTCGCGGTCGTCGACATCGACATCGAACTGCTCGAGCGCCGCCTCGAGGTGGGTTGCAATCGCGTCGAAATCAGATTTCGTGATTCCGAGGTCGTCGTGTGCGGCTTCCATGTCAGCACCCGTATACTCGACCGGCCCGCCCGCGACGGCGCTGATGAACTGGGTCTGGTGGGCCCGCTGGCGCTGCATATCGACGTCGTCGAAGTAGTGGGCGACCTGGTCGTCCGCGACGACACGGTCGTAGAATTCGTCGACGACCGCTTCGATCGCGTCCTGTCCGCCGAGTCGCTCGTAGAGAGTCTCGCTCATCCGCCCAAACGTACCGAGGTGACCCACATAAACTCACGGTCGAATATGTTCTTGAGAGTGGGGAGCGGCTGGCGTCCGACAAGCGTGCGCTTTTCATACCCCAAGCGCCGACTGGTGGCTATGAGAACACGCGGATCGTTGCGATTGGCGACACGGGGGTCCACACTCGCCCGGCGACAGGCCTCGCTGGTGCAGGCGGCCCTCGAGGATCGGCGCTACGAGGTCGAACTCGTGACCGTCGACACCACGGGCGATCAGATCAGAGACGAGCTAATCCACCGACTGGGCAAGACGGGGGCGTTCGTCCGCGAACTCGACGAACGCGTCCTCGAGGGCGACCTCGACGGGGCGATCCACTCGATGAAGGACATGCCGACCGAACAGCCCGAAGAGCTGGTGACCGCAGGGGTTCCCGAGCGAGGACCGCCGGGTGACCTACTCATCACACCCGACGGCGCGACGCTCGAGGACCTGCCCGAGGGCGCGACCGTCGGCACCTCGAGTCTCCGCCGACGCGCACAACTCCTCTCGGCGCGTCCCGACCTCGAGGTCGAGCCACTGCGGGGGAACGTCGACACGCGCCTCGAAAAGTTGCTCGCGCCCACACTGCAGGCCGAACACCAGAAGCGATCGGAGGCAGACAAAGAGCGCAAGGGCAACACTGGTGACGATGACTTCGAACCCGAGTTCGACCAGACCGTCGACGACTGGTTCGACGGCCTTTCGGAACTCGAAAAGCAGGCGCTCGGCCGCGAGGTCGACGTCGAGTACGACGCCATCGTGCTCGCACAGGCCGGCCTCGAGCGCAGCGGCTTCGACCACTACGTCGACGCCTATGAACTCCCGACATCGACGTTCGTCCCCGCGCCGGGACAGGGTGCGCTCGCAGTGACGGCGACCGACGGCGAGACGGCCCGCGAGATCCAATCCGTGATCGACCACCCGCGCAGTCGCGTCGAGACGACGGTCGAACGAACCATCCTCGCAGAACTGGGTGGCGGCTGTATCGCGCCGGTCGGCATCTACGCGATCCTGCAAGGCGAGTATGTCCGCGCGACCGTGAACGTCTTCGATCAAGACGGCAAAGAGTCCGTGACCGGCAGCCGGGACCTGCCCGTCGAGAACCACGCCGAAGCGGCCCGCGAGTTCGCCCGGGATCTGGCGGATCGCGGCGCGGCGGAACTGATCGACCAAGCTCGTGATGAGAGCGACGACGAGGACGCACCGGAGGGGACGTAGATGCCAGCGACGGACGCCACTAACGGCATCGCTCCCGAACCCGGAACCGTCTACCTCGTCGGAAGCGGTCCCGGCGACCCCGACCTGCTGACCGTAAAGGCAACGCGGCTGCTCGAGGCAGCCGACGTCGTCCTCCACGACAAACTCCCCGGCCCGAAGATCATCGAGCGCCTGCCCGAAGCCCGGCGCGAGGACGTCGGCAAGCGCGCCGGCGGCGAACGCACGCCCCAGTCGGAGATCAACGAGCGACTCGTCGAACTCGCCCGCGAGGGGAAGTCGGTCGTCCGGCTCAAAGGCGGCGACTCGTTCGTCTTCGGCCGCGGCGGCGAGGAAGCCGAGTATCTGGCTGCCCACGACATCCCGTTCGAGGTCGTCCCCGCCGTCACGTCGGCCATCGCCGCGCCCGCGGTCGCTGGCATTCCGGTCACCCACCGCGATCACGCCTCTTCAGTCTCGTTCGTCACCGGCCACGAGGACCCGACCAAAGACGAGTCGAGCGTCGACTGGGATGCGCTGGCCGCCACCGGCGGCACCATCGTCGTCCTGATGGGCGTCGGTCGGTTGCCAGACTACACGACGGCGCTACTCGAGGCCGGGATGGCCCCCGAGACGCCGGTCGCACTGATCGAACGCGGCACGTGGCCGGGCCAACAGGTTGCGACGGGCACCCTCGAGACCATCGTCGACGTCCGTGACGCCGAAGACATCTCGCCGCCGGCCGTGACCGTGATCGGCGACGTCGCCGGCACCCGCGAGTCGGTCGTCGAGTTCCTTCGGAACGACTACGGCGACACACGCGAGGAGAGCTAGTACGAACGTCATGAGTGACACACCCACCGTCGCCGTCTTTCGCCCGGATGACGACCGCCTCACCGACGCCGTCGCCCTGCTCGAGGGCGTGGGCGCGTCGCCCGTCGCCGACCCGATGTTGGCCGTCGAGGAAACCGACGCGACGCCGCGGACCGACGCCGACTACGTGATCCTCACGAGCAAAACCGGCGCGGAACTCGTCTCCGCGGCCGGCTGGGAACCCGGCGATGCCACCGTCTGTGCGATCGGTCCCGCGACCGCCGACGCGCTCCGCGAGGAGGGCTACACCGTCGATATCGTCCCCGAGAAGTACACCTCGAGCGGCCTCGTCGCGACCCTCGAGGACGACGTCGACGGCGCACGCATCGAGGTCGCCCGCAGCGACCACGGCAGCGCGGTCTTGCTCGAGGGCCTCGAGGATGCGGGTGCGTACATCCACGAGACGATCCTCTATCGACTGGTCCGGCCCGAAGGCAGCGGTGAGTCGGCCGAGTTGGCCGCCGCCGGCGAACTCGACGCCGCCTGCTTTACGTCGTCGCTGACCGTCGAGCACTTCCTCGAGGCCGCCGCCGCCCGTGGTGTGCGCGAGGAGGCGCTCGCCGGACTCGAGGACGTGATGGTCGGCGTCATCGGCAAGCCGACGGCCGACACCGCCGCCGCGCTGGGGATCGACATCGACGTCGTCCCCGCGGATGCCACCTTCGAGGCACTCGCACGCGAGACGCTCGAGGCGACTCGCGAATAGAGCAAACGCAACCGGCGGTTCGTGCTCGAGTCCGTAACAGCGCGACTGTTATTTACACACAAACCAGCACTCGCAAGCTTAGTCCTCACGCTCGCTCGAGCCTGTATAGCGACTATAAGATGGCAGTCGCAACGTCGCTCTCACGGAAACTCGATCCGCCGGCGTCGGTCGGACTCCGACGGGCGTTTTTCGTCCTCTGGAGTATCGACACGGTTGCTGCAACGCTGTTCTTTCTGGTCCCGTACGCAACCGAACTCAATCCCGTCACCGTCTTCTTCTACGGCCTGTTCGGCCTCCCCGGTGTCGTTCTCGCGGCCGTCTGCTATGCCGGGCTCGTAATCGGCATCGGTCACGTGCTTTCGGACCCGCTCGACGTCCGGTTCGTGGTCGTCGTCGTCCTCCTCTACGTCGTGCTCGTGACGAACAACGTCGTCCTGTTGCTCGCTCGCGAAGCGCCGCTGGAACTCCTCATCCTCGTCGCCGCCTGACTGGCGTTCGAGTCCGACCGAACCACAGACGCCACGACGATCTAGACCGCAACTTTATGAGCCAAGCCGGCCCAACGGTAGCTCGATGGCTGGGCCGATTCCCGAACTCGAGGAGTGTGCAACGCGCTGTGCAAGGCGGCTCGCTGAAGCCGACCGCGTCCTGTTAGCCTCACACATCGATGCCGACGGACTGACCAGCGCCGCGATCGCCACACAGGCGCTCGAGCGGGCACGGATTCCCTTCGAGACGGTCTTCGAGAAACAACTCGACGCAGACGCGATCGCGGCGATCGCGGCGACCGAGTACGACACCGTCCTCTTTACCGACTTCGGGAGCGGCCAACTCGATATCATCAGCGAGTACGAAGCCGACAACGCGTTCACCCCGGTGATCGCGGACCACCACCAGCCGGCGACGATCGACGACGACGGCGAGTCGGTCCGCGTCGACACCGACTACCACCTCAACCCGCTGCTGTTCGGCATCAACGGCGCGTCCGAACTTTCCGGCGCCGGCGCGAGCTACGTCCTCGCGCGCGCACTCGCCGCAGTCGCAGACCTGCCGCCGGACGAGTCGATCGCGACCGACGGCGGAACAACTACTGCTGCCCGCGCGGACAACCGCGATCTCGCCGCGCTGGCCGTCGTCGGTGCCGTCGGTGACATGCAGGCCTCCGGCGGCGAACTCCACGGTGCGAACGCGAAGATCGTCGCCGAGGGCGTCGACGCCGGCGTCCTCGAGACCGGCAAGGACCTCGCACTGTACGGCAAACAGACCCGGCCCCTGCCGAAACTGCTCGAGTACGCCACCGATGTCCACATTCCCGGCATCTCGAACGACCAAAACGGCGCGTTGCGCTTTCTCGACGGCCTCGACCTCGAGTTGAAACGCGACGGCGAGTGGCGACGCTGGGCGAGTCTCACGAACGACGAGAAACAGACCGTCGCCAGCGCGCTTGTTAGACGAGCCGTCTCGAGTGGCGTTCCGGCGACGAAGATCGACGGGCTCGTCAGCACAGCGTACGTCCTGCCCGACGAACCCGTCGGCACCGAACTCCGGGATGCAAGCGAGTTCTCGACGCTGCTCAACGCGACCGCGCGTTACGAACGCGCCGATGTCGGTCTCGGCGTCTGTCTCGGTGATCGAGGAGAGGCGCTCGAGCGGGCCCGAAAGCTCCTGCGCGATCACCGGCGTAACCTCTCCGAAGGAATCGATCTGGTCACGCAAGAGGGCGTCACCCACGAAGATCACCTTCAGTGGTTCCACGCGGGCGATCGCATCCGCGAGACGATCGTCGGCATCGTCGCGGGGATGGCGATGGGGAATCAGGGGATCAGTCGCTCGAAGCCGATCATCGCCTTCGCCGACAAAGACGACGAGCACGTCAAGGTCTCGGCCCGTGGCACCCACAGTCTCGTCCGAAACGGCCTCGACCTCTCCGTCGTCGTCGGCGAGGCCTCGAGAGCTGTCGGCGGCGATGGCGGCGGCCACGACGTGGCTGCCGGGGCAACGGTTCCGAAAGGAGACGAAGACGCGTTTCTCGAACGGGCAAACGCGATCGTCGGCGAGCAGCTATCCTGAGCGGTCCATCGACGCCGGCACCGTCGGCACCAGCGGCGCACGCGAGGTGAGCAGATACGCCGACTTTCGGACAGCCCCTTTGGTGTACTGAATCGTGCTCTTGTGGATCGGCGTGCGTTTCCCCCGGATCAGGGTGCGTCCCTCGAGGATCGCTTCGACGAGGTCGTCGCCGTCGATAGCGGCTTTCGTCGGATTCGAAGTATCGGGACTAACGAGGATTTCGGTGTAGGCTTTGCCGACGTTCGGGAGATAGTGAGCGTCGCTCGCGCCGATTTCCGGATAGCCACGTCGCCGGGCGAACGTCCGGGCACGACGATTTCGGTAGCCAGTGAAGACCATCGAGTTGTACGTCTCGATCGCGTCGGCGTCTTTGATATGACGTTTGCGGACGCCGTGGCGGCTGCGCTGGAAGGGATGGGGAACGATAGCGATTCCGCCCAGTTCGCGGACGGTTTCGACGGTGTCCATGAACGGCTGCCCTGGATCTGGTCGTTGTTCGACACCAATTGCCAGCAGATGGCCGTGGCGGGTCGAGACTTCGACTCCCGGAATGCCGACCAGTCCGTACTCCGGGGCGAGTTCAGCAGCACGGAGTGACTCACTGATCTCGTCGTGGTCGGTGATGACGACGCCGTCGAGGCCGATGTCTGCCGCGTGTTCTAAGATGAGTTCGATCGGTTCGTGGCCGTCATACGAGTCATCCGAATGCACATGGAAGTCGATAGCAAAGGGGATCTGAGCTGTCATAGGACCATTTCGAGGCTGTCGCGTCCGAGTATCTATTCTGCTGATGGAGTATAAGCACTCCGCCAGTCGTCATAGCACTGATTTAGTATCGCACTATATGGTTTACAAAGTGAGTGTTTCGTGGCGATTCTGCTGAACGTGGTCGCTTCCCCAACGCAACTCGAGGAATGACGAGACGGTCGCGAGACTCGATGTCGTCGATCTCACAAATGCGTAATCTCCCGTTTACCGCCCCAACAGTGTCTTGACCGGCCGGTCGGTCACGTGGCTCGAGACGGGGCAGACGGTCTGCTGTGGGTACTGCCCGCCCGTCACCGACGCTGCCCGTGGTCGGGACGTAGCCCGCATCAGCCCTTCGGGGTGAGGTCGTCCGGGATAACATCGGAGAATCGCACTCGCTCGAGAACGTCACGAACCTCACCGTGATCGGCTGGCTCGTCAATGGAGTCATGAATGCGATGCATACACTCGAGGATGCCCGTGACGGCGGCCCGTCGAGTCGAGACCCGACCGATCGCTTCAGTGATCGTCCAGTCAGTGAGGGCGTAGCGATAGCGAAGTTCCCAACAGCGACCGAGTCCGAGTCCGGGATGGGACCGGTCGGCAGACGTCCGATCGGCGACGAGTTCGATGGCTGGCTGGCGATGACGATAGACGAACTGGTCGTCACAGCAGTCAGCAGGCCCCCATCCGGGAGGGAGCTTGTCGCGTGGAATGGGGGGATGATCGGGGGACATGTAACTCTCTGTGAAGCCCGTGACGGAGTGTCGGTTCCGCTTGCGTACGCATCGTCGGTATGTAGGCACCCCATACCGAATCAGCGCACTGTCATCACCGCCGAGACGGACCGATCGTCCGACTTTTGTCGTCGCTTCACCTCTACTCGAGTATGGCCGATTTCGATCCCGAGCAGTTCGAAGACAAGTACGCGAACTACTTCCCCGAACTCCAGCAGGCGTACAAGAACGCGTTCAACCGCATGAACGAACAGTACGACTCCGAGCTCGTCCACGCGATCGACCAGCAGGTGTTGAACGAGAGCGAGCCGTTCTACGAAGGGGATGGAACGTTCCGGATCGAGCTTCCCGACGAACCGTACGGGCGGCTTACAGGCGTCCTCGTCGAGGAAGACCGGTTCGAACAGGTCCTCGAGCGCCACGTTTCGGAGATCGAAACCGAACTCGAGCGGATCTTCGGATTTAACTAACGACAGGTGCCACAGGCCGACATCGCCGTTGACGAGCGATTGCGGATGACGGAAGGTTTAGGGGTGCGCACACCCAAGGGTGGCCTATGAGTACCGAGACCCAGAACGACGGGGACGACCTCGAGGAGCGCGTCGCGAACTTCCTGCGTCGAAACTTCCCGCAGATTCAGATGCACGGCGGCAGCGCGGCGATTCAGGATCTCAACCGCGAGACCGGTGAGGTCAGTATCGCACTCGGTGGCGCCTGCAGTGGCTGTGGGATCTCGCCGATGACGATTCAGGCGATCAAGAGCCGCATGGTCAAAGAAATCCCCGAGATCGAGAAAGTCCACGCACACACCGGCGCTGAGGGCGGCAGCGATATGGGTGGCATGAGCCCATCGTTCCCCGGCGAGACCGTCGACGACGACGGCGAAGCGGACGAAGGCCCCGAAGCTCCGTTCTAACGTTTTCGAGCCCCGATACTGTTGTTTATCACATCGACCAGCAGCGTCGCGCACGGCTGGGTCGGCGTGTTCGAAAGCGAGTCAGCGCACGCCGACCCCGCGTTCCCACGTTCGCACCAGCGTCGTGAGAATCCGGTTCGTCGGGACCTCGAGACCCTGCTGGACGGCCCGGTCGACCACGTAGCCGTTGATCGCGTCGATCTCGGTGCGGCGTTCCGTGAGGACGTCTTGGCGCATCGAGGACGTGTTCGTGGCCGTGTCGGTCGCGACGGACTCCATGCTGGCGACGGCCGCTCGAGTCGAAAGTGAGACGTCACACGACCGTGCGACTCGTGCGGTCTCGCGGGCCGCTGCCCGTGCGAGGGTGTCTGCCGGCGGCTCGAGGACGGCGCCGTTTTCGGTATTCGTCAGCGCCGTCACGGCGTTGATCCCGGCGTTAACCGCGAGTTTTTCCCAAAGTCGACGGGGCATATCGGTGGCGACGGTCGTCTCGAGGCCGGCCGCAGCGAACAGGTCACCGATTCGATCCGCAAGCTCCGAGCGACCGCCCGCTCGGGCACCGAGCACGACATCGCCGATGCCAGTGCACTCGACGACGCCGGGTTCTTGTAAGATCGCCCCGTAGGAGGCGGTTCCGGCGAGGACTGGACACGCGAGCGCGTCAGCGAGCGTCTCCTCGTTGCCCATCCCGTTTTGTACGGAAAGGACGATGTCGTACGACCCTGTCGCAAGCGTCTCGGCGGCCGCAGCGGTGTCGAACGCTTTGACCGTCACAATCGCGAGGTCGGCCTCGAGCCCTCGCCCATCGGTCGTGGCGGTCGGGTTGATCGTGGCCTCGAGTTCCCCGCGCACCTCGAGTCCCGTCTCGCCGACGGCGCTGGCGTGAGGGGCGCGCGCGACGAGCGTGACTTCGTTGGACGGGGCGGACGCGAGTACGCCGCCGATGAGACTCCCGAGGCTGCCGGCTCCGAACACGACGATCTCCATGGCTAGTGGCTGTACCGACTCGAGCGCGATAAAAACGGGTTTCGACCTAGTCTTCGGTCCAGTAGTACAGTTCCTCCCGGCCGGCACCACAGGATGGGCAGGTGTCTGGCAAGTCGTGATCGAGCGGCTCCATCTCGCCACATTCGAGACAGCGCCACATCAGGTGGGCCTCACCGAACTCGTGTCCCGAGCGGACGTGTTCGATGCTCATTCCCTCGAAGCCGTCGCGAAGCGTGATGTAAAATCCCTCTTCGTCGAAGCCACGGATCTGGCCGATTTTGTCCCCGTTTTCGGTGTAGACGTCCGTTCCGAATCCGAGGCGTGGTCGTTCTGTGGCCATAGCTAGACCGACACCCCGACAGATCATAAAGGCGGGACAGGAGACAGAAAGGTCGACTGCTATAGTGATAAACTACTGAACGCGATATAGAATACTCGAGGAGGGTCCACGGACGAGAGATCTCGTCGAATACATGACAATCTATCCCACGGTAATAGAAAACAATATACATCCCCCGTCCAGAGAAGTGGTCGTGATAGTTGGTCGTACCACTGGCGCGTCTGCCGGGACGCTCCCAGTCGAACCGCGTTGTCTCGAATCAGTCCGAGCGGGGTCCCAGTCGGTTACCAACGGTGGCATGGCCGACGAGAGTGTCGGACGATCGGCACATCTGCGTCCTTCAACCCCCTCTACGGATAGTCATACCAGTCGCCAGCAACTCGCCGACGCAGTATCGGTTGGCCATCACGGTGATGGCGTGACCCACGGATGACCGGAACCGGTGTCGCTACCGTCGGCAACTGCCGGATCGCCTACCGACGGGCAGGAACGAGCGGCCCGCCGGTCGTCCTCTGTCACGGTGCCGGAATCGACGACGCAACGGTCTCGTGGCGACACACCATCGATGCTCTCGCCGAGGACTACCAGGTATACGGAATCGACTGGCCGGAGTACGGCAACAGCACGGGCAGTGTCTCTCACACCCTCGAGACGTACGTCGACGTTCTCGAGGGCTTTCTCGAGACGCTCCCCTACGAGCGCGTCTCGCTGGCTGGCATCTCGATGGGTGGCGGGGCAACGCTCGGCTACGCACTCAGACATCCCGACCGCGTCGAGCAGTTGGCGCTCGTGGACAGCTACGGCCTCGGCGGCCGCCTTCCGAGTGCGCTCCCCTGGAAGCTGCTCGGCCAGATCCCCGGCATCACAGAGTTCGGAAAGATCGCCTGTAGCGTCTCGAGTGAGAGCGTTCGCATGGTCCTCGACAGTCTCGTCGCCGACGCCAGCGAACTGCCCGAGCCGTTCGTCGAAGACGTCAGGACAAAGCTCATGGAACCGGGATCGATTCAGGCGTTCAAGCAGTTCCAGCGCAACGAGCTCTCGTTCAACGGCCGCGTCGCGACGAACTTCGTCGACGACCTCGAGTCACTGACCGTCCCAACGCTGCTCGTCCACGGCAGAGACGACCCGCTCGTCCCCGTCGAATGGTCGATCCGCGCCGCGAAGCGACTGCCCGACGCCGAACTGGATCTGGTGGGCAACTGTGGCCACTGGACCCCACGGGAACGCCCAAAACGGTTCAACCAGAGTCTCCGCGAATGGCTCCCGGATCATCGACACACGCCGCAGATACAGTATCCAAAAGGACAGATTCCGGGGTTGACTCGAGCCAGTGACTGAGGGGGCTGGTGTCTCGAGTTTCCGGCACTGACCGAACGGAGTCCAGACGACTGATCCGGTCACGAGATCGGCGTCTGGCCGGGGTGAGCGTCGACCAACGTGGTTCTTACGGCCCTCCGGAGGGACACGCCGCCGAACTACACGAGGGCCGCAGAGTCGAACGGCCCACCCGATCACGAGCGCTGCAGTCTCTCGAAGGCGTGCCCTCGAGACAAGCTACATGAAATCTTCGATGCCCGACTGCTTGTTCTTGTCATTTTCGAAGATGCTCTCGAGCGAGCGTTCTAAGACCTCGAGGCGCTGTTTCGTGTAATCGCGGCAGTCGTACTCGTCGGCGACCTGAATCGCCGTCTGCATGTACTTGTTCACCGAGCCCTCGTGGACGGTGAGGTTGACCCGACCACCGCATTCGCGACAATCGCCAGTCAACGGCATCCGCCGGAACTTCTCGCCACAGTCGAGACAGCGGGTTTCCTGTCGCGAAAAGGCACGGAGGTTGCCGATCAGATCCGGCAGGAAGTGGCCTTCGATAACCCGTTCGGCAACGTCAGTCTCGTCGACCGACTCGAGTTTGCGCGAGAGCTCGAGCTGGGCGTCCATCTTGTCCATCATCGAGCCCAGTGTCTTGTAGGCGGAGAGGTCGGGCCCCATCGCGATGTCGGTGGTGTCGTGAGTGTGCTCGAAACCGGTGTACTCGCCGTCGGTGCCGAGGGTGTCCTCGCCGATCTGGATCTCGACTGATTCGGGATCGGCCTGCTCGCGGGTCGCCAGATAGAACTCACGGGGATACTGCGAGACGATGTCCATGTTGTGGGCCTCGTCGTCGATCTCGGAGGGATCGATTCGCGAGGACATGACGAGGGGAGCGTCCATCTTCCCCCCACGCTGATCTGGCAAGAACGATTTGCTAAAGTTAAGCAATCCGTCAAGCAGCAACATGACGCAGTCTTCGTCGCCGTCACATTGCTTTTGGGACATGTTGTTCGCGACAAGCGAGTGTGTCTCGGAAACGGTGAGACAGTACACTGAGTCGACAGTCGATTCGACATATTCGACCGACGAAATCGATTCAACGAGATACGCGTCGTCGCCGCCATCAAAGACGCGACGACCCGTTGGCACGATATTCTCGACGTGTGACTGCAATCGACTGTCTTTTCGAGACAAGTGAAAGCCCACAGTCTCAGCGAACTGCATCGCGTCCTCGGACGATATCTCGAGGACGTACGATGTCGCAGTCATCGACGGATCGTCGATTTCATAGAATTCCGGGAACTTCTCACAGAGGGGAACCGGGTCGGTGATCGTAACCCGGCCACAGATTCCGAGCCGGCTCAGTAATGCGAGGAGGTCTTCTTTGAGTTCGCTACTGACTGTGGTTGCTGAGACCAACAGCGCGTTTGCATCGACACCGCCGTCGCCGCTGAAATAGCCTCGAAGATAGGCAGCGATAACCTCGTCGGCTGCATCGAACAGTGGCTGTGGAACACGTTTGGTCTCGGCAAAGATTCCCGCCTCGAGCACCGAATCGAAGAACGCACGGAGAAGTCGCCCCGAAGCGGTTACTTTGGCGTCGTTTTCGTGGTACGGTTCGACACCGAACTCGTCCCGAAGCACATCGACGTAGAACTCGCGAGCCTCGGCTTCGGTGCCACAGATCGTCGTTTGATGAATCGTGCCTTTCGGCGTCGCTTGTGCTCGGGCGAATCCTTCGGCAGCGTAGTAGCCAAGCAACGTTCCAACGCGTTCGTTGAGTGTAACGTGTCGATCGATTTCGGTCCGGTCGTGTCGCATCCCAAGACTGACGTCGTCCGGAACGAACTCGAGGAAGGCCTCGCGAGAGTCGAACAGGTCGAGCAACAGATCAGCAGGGAAACTCTCCCGATACAGATAGTTACTGAACGTTTTCTTGCTCAGTCCGAAGTAGTCGGCCGTGCTCGTAAGCGGATAGAACGTCCCGTCCCACTCGGGGCTGATCGTCTCCTCGAAGCGTTCGTACAGTCGGTCCTTCTCGAGTCCTTTGATCATCAGCCGAGAGCTGTCGACAGTGTCGATATCGAGGAATTCCTCGAGAAGGTCAAAGGTGTGCGGTTCGGTGTCTGTATCGACGATGTCGAGGTGTTCGGGGACGACCGCGTGATCCGCCGTCGTGAGTTCAGACGCCCGTTTCGACCGGAGTTCCCCATCTTCGTAGACGTGGACGTCGTGATCAGGAGTGAGCGTGATTTCGCGGCCACTTCGCGTCTCGTAGCGAACGAGATGGTCCGGTGCTGGATGTTTTGAGACCGCTTCAACCGGCTTTCGTGAAAGGCTCCCGGCATCATCAATCGACGGAACGGTGACGTTCCCATCGAGTTCCTGAACGAGCGTTCCGAAGTCGTCCTGTTCGGGATCAGTTAACCGGGTTTCGACGAGCGTCTCGATCGGTTCGTGATGCCACTCGTCGGCTTCGTCCTGATACCAGACTTTTGTCTCGGGATGGAAGCAGTTGCGTCGCTTGGCGGCGTGAAAGTACGGATGTGCGTAGCCGACGGCTGCGGTCGTAAAACCAATCACTCGTCCGACAGTTGCCGCGCTCGTGTGCGGTGCCATTCCGAACACCAACTCGCCGACGAGGTCCTGTCGGTCCTCGAACTCGTAGAACCGCTCGAGGCCGTAGTACTGCTCGAGCAGATCGTCGATGAAGGCGGCAGTCTGCAGCATGAACTCGGCTGCACCATCCGAGAGGACGATATCCTGGACTTTGAGTTCGACCAGCTGGTCCTCGTGGGTCAGTGGGTCGCCGTGGATGTCTTCTTCGTAGCCAAGTGCCTGCAGCTGGCCGACGTCGATATCGAGTTCGCTGGCCCGAACCGACGTGACGGGCAGGTCGGTCATGTCGTAGCGGATGGTGCCGTCTTTGAACGAGCTCACGTCGTGTTTCGCGCGGAGGACCCCTTTCTCGATGGGCTCGGGGATTTTATTCGCGGAGGAGAGTCCCTTGACGCCTTTGAGGATCTCGAAGGCGTTCTCGCGTTCGCCAACCGACTCTAAGGCGTTGCGATACTCCTCGTGAATATCGACCTCGCGAGATTCGACACAGGTGGCCTCGCGGTCACACCGGCCACACTCGACGCGGCCGGCTTCGTCGGGTTCGATTCGCTGGTCGCAGTCGGGACAGCGATAGTCGGGAGTCGTCCGGGTGTTACAGTCAGGACAGCGGTTCTTGAACGTCTCTGTCTCGCAGTTCGGACAGCGTTGGCGACCGATCTGAACCTCGACGACGCCGGGCGTGTCCGACATCGTCTCGGTGTGTTTGGCCGCGTTGGCGACGTTGCGCTGTGCGCCGCCGGCTTCGCCGATGGGAAACAGCGTGTGGACCGGCGGGCTCAGATCGCGCCGTTCGGATTTCTCGGGCCGACCCATTCGGTTGCCGATCCGTGTCGGCGCGCGTTCGCGGACCTTGAAGGGGGCAACCTCGTTGACCGCCTCGATGGCGTTGTCGCCCTCGGCCTCGTGGCCCCACGTGCGAGCGCGCTCGGAGAGGTCGTCGCTGCTCCAGGTGCGCTCGAGTTCGATCGTCGACGCCTGTTCGTGCCCCTCGGGGTCGAGTGTCGCCCCGTCAGTGACCGCTTGTCGGGGCTCACACCCCAGTGTGCGGGCGAACGGTCGCCAGTCGTCGATCTCGATCCGCCCCGCGTCTTCGCGCTGGCGGTGTTCGATGATGAGCGCCTCGAGAGCGTCTCGAGTCGACGCCGTGTACTCGAGGACGAGCGTGCCGTCGTCGTCGGCATCATCCTCGACTCGGCCGTCGGCAACGGCGTCGGCGAGGTCGCAGTAGTGATCGACCGAGAGATCGTGCCAGAGATAGGTGTACTGGGGATGGAGCGGAGCGTCGTACGCCATCGCCCACTCGAGGGCCTGCTCGGCCTCGGGGAACTCGAGGTCGATTCGGGGGTCGTCCTCGAGTGCCTGTATGTCTGCACCCGCGGCGTCCATGTCCTGAATCCACCACTCGGAGACGTAGGAGGCGGGAGCGAGCGGATGGTTGTTCTCGACGAACTCGCCGTAGTTGACCAGATACTCGCCGGTGTCTAAGATCTTCTCGACGCCGTTTCTGATCTCGAGGGCCTCTTCGGGATCGTCGATCCGGCGGACGTCGCCGTTTGCCAGTTTGACCGTGGGGCCGTCGATGCTGTCGACGGGGATGATCCCGTGGGCTTTGCCGGGGCGTTCGGTCTTGATCTGTGTTCCCGTCGCGAGGAAGTCGTCGACCAGATGCATCGTCGCGGGGTGGATGCCGCCGGTCGCAAAGCCGTGGTTACGCGCCCGGCCGTACCGGAGTCGAAAGCCGCCCTTGGCGCTTGGATGGGAGAACACGGGCCGGCCGGCGATCAGGTCGCGAAGGAACTTCGCCGACGGCTCGGCTCGTGGCGGGCCGTCCGACTCGGTGTCACTGTCGTCGTCCGCCGACTCGGCGTCGTCGTCGCTCTCGTCCGACTCGTCGTCGCCGTCGCCCGCATCGGCGTCTTCCTCGTCTGCAGCGCCGCCGTCGGCAGTGTAGTTGCCGTCGATTAAATCCTGAAGCCACGGCCAGTCGACCTCATCGAGGTTTCGGGTGTAACGCTGGATCTTGGGGGCTTTGAGCGCGATCCCCTCCCCGAGGACGAGACACATCCCACCACGGGCGCTGTTGGTGTCGACGCGCTCTAAATCACGGAAACCCGAGACCTCTTCGTCGCCGGTGGCCTCCCCGTCGAGCATGATCGGGAGGTTCTTCGCGATGAACTTGGCCTCCTTCGCTTTCGGCGTATACTGGAGCCCGGTTTCCTTGTCGTAGAGAGCGATCTCTTCGGCGTAACGTTCGATCTCGTCCTGTCTGGCGTTGTACTGTTCGACACCGACGAGCGCGCGCGTGTAGTCGGCCACAAGGACGGAGAGTGCCTGTGCTGTCCCACCCGCCGAACGGATCGGCCCGGCATAGTAGACGTTGACGAACTCGGTGCCGTCGTCGTTCTGGAGGAGTTCGACCCGGTCGATCCCTTCGATGGGGGCGGCGACGACACCCTCGGTCAGGAGCGCGACTGCCGTTCGAACCGCGCCTTCGATCTTCCCTGCTTTCGTCTCGTAATCACCAACTCTGCCTTCGGCGAAGTCTTCTGCGAGTTCGAGGGCAGCCTCCTCACGGGACATCTGTCCCTCGAGTTCACGCACTCGCTCGGCGACGCCGTCGATGCCGAGGATGTTCTCGACGCGGTCGGCCATGTCCTTGGCGACCGGAATTTCGACTTCCGGTTCCGGGTCGCCGCCGCGTTGTTTGGCCCGCTCGGCGACGTCGAACGCCTCGTCTAACTGGTCCTCAAGGCGCTGGAAGTATCGGGTATCTTCCTCGCGCATATCAGAGCCAGAGGTCGAGGTCGGTGGTCTCGTCGTGTTCGCGCACTAACTCCTCCTCAAAGACGCGCATGTAGACCTCACCAGCCCAGACTGTCGCCTCGTTCAGGTGGCCCGCGACGGCGGTACCCTCGGCGTCCGAGAGGACGGCGTGGGTGTGTGCGAATCGGTCGCCATCGAGCAGGGAAACGTTGCCAACACAACTGGCGACCTCGAGTGGCTCGTCGAACTCGATCGGATAGTACTCACAGTCTTTTTGGTCGTAAAACCAGACTTCGGCGTCCTGGACCGCACCGAGGGCGCTAAACCAGGCCGCGTCGGCGTCGATGTCGTTTGCAAGCGACTCGATCTCGGCCCGCCAGTCGGCACCCGTCTCGAGGCGGGCGATATACTCGGCATCCGTCTCGACCGCCCTGTAGTTCATACGTATTATCACTGGGGCCAGAACAAAAATCGCTCCGGTCTTCGGCCCGCCGGCTTGATCCCCCCCGTTCCGGACGGCATCACTGGCCGTGGCGGCGTACAACGGTGGACGAAACTGTACAGATACGGGCACAGTAACAGCTTCTTGTGTGGTGTAGTTCCCTGCTACCAATATGCATGGAACGTGTCCCTCAGCAAGATGGTACACGATCAGTTCACCGCCACGCGACGGCGGGTTCTCACAACAGGTGCAGCGGTCAGTGCAGCCGTGGTTGCTGGCTGTATTGGTGGGGACAACGGCACCGGGGACGGCCTGCTGTATACGCAGGAAGTGAGCCCGGACGGTGACTTCGACCCGGTCGTCGCCTTCGACGCCTACAGCGCCCAGATCAACAACCTCGTCTACAACGGGTTGTACGAGTACGACTTCGATCTGGAGCTCCAGCCCAAGCTCGCGGCCGGCGAACCCGAGGAGGAACGCGACGGCGAACGCTACATCGTCGAACTCGTCGACGGTGCTGAGTTCCACAACGGCGACCCCGTCACCGCCGAGGACGTCGTCCACTCGCTAACCGCGCCGGTCGAAGAGGAGACACAGAACATGCCGACTTACCAGATGATCGACGTCGAGAACACCGAACCCGTCGACGAGGGGACGGTCCAGATCGACCTCGAGCATCCCTACGGCGCGTTTACCGAGATTCAACTCGCCGTAGCGGTCGTCAACGCGTCGGTCAGACAGGAAGACACCGACGCGTACAACACCGATCCGGTGGGGTCGGGACCGTTTACGTTCGTGGACTGGGCCTCCGACGAGTACGTCGAGATCGAGCGTTGGGACGACTACTGGGGCGATCCCCAGCCCGAACTCGAGTCGGTCCGGTTCGAGGCGGCCGAAGACGACGCCGGCCGGGTGTCGCAGATCCTCGCGGGCGATACGGACGCGATCGCAACCGTCCCGCCGGAAGACTGGGACCAACTCGAGGGCGAAGACGGCATCGAGGTCTACCGGGCAGAGAGTCCGTCGTACATGTACGTCGCGTTCAACTGCAACGACGGCGGAACGACCGATCCGGACGTCCGCCGTGGCATCGCACACGCGTTCTCGCTGGACGACTTCGTCGAACAGAATCTGGGCGAGAGTGCAACCGCACTCGAGTCACCGATTCCGCCGATCGTGGACGAACTGGGCTGGGAGTTTCCCACCGACGAGTGGGCAGAGACATCCCCCGGATACGATCCCGAGTTGGCACAGGAGTTGCTCGATGGGGCCGCACCCGACGACTGGAACCCGACGATCATCGTCCCCCCGGACGACGTCCGGATCGCACTCGGCGAACAGATCGCGTCCCGACTGGACGAACTCGGCTACGACGCGGAGGTCCAGAGCCTCGACTTTGCGACGCTTGGCGAGACCTACGTCACCGGCGATGCGGACGACTACGAAATGTACATCCTCGGCTGGACCGGCGGCCCGGACCCGGACGTCTACCTCTACAACCTGTTCCACGAGGACAACGAAGGAATCGCACAGGGACACTTCTACGAGGGCAGCGACGACTTCCACGACGACATCATGGCAGCCCGTGAGAGCGTCGATCAGGACGAACGTCGCGAGCTGTACATCGACATCGTCGACGAAATCGTCGAGGAGGTGCCGGTGATCGCCGCCTACTCCGAACACAACACGATCGCGGCGCAAGACTACGTGCAGGGTCTCGAGCCCCACCCATCGGTGTCGTACAACCCGCGGCTCGTCTCCGACGAGACCACCGTCAGTCTCGAGGACGGGTAACGCCTCCGACACCTGAACTGAACCCACCCGGCAAACGAATGGGACTATTCAGATACACGATCTTCCGGCTGCTGCAGGCGATCCCCGTCTTGATCGGGATCTCCATCATCACGTTCGCGCTGGCGAATCTGGCTCCGGGCGATCCCGTCCGGCTCATGCTACAAGGGCAGGAAGTCGACGAAGAACTCATCAGGACGATCGAGGCACGCTACGGGCTCGACCAGCCGGTCCACGTCCGCTACTGGAACTACATGACCGGGCTCGTTCAGGGCGATCTGGGCTACAGTATCCACCGTCGCCGCCCGGTCGCCGACCTCATGCTCGAGCGGGCCGGCCCGACGCTGTTGTTGGTGCTGTCGGCGTACGTCTTCGCGCTCGCGACGGCGATCCCGCTGGGCGTGCTCGCCGCGAAGCGACGGAACAAGCCAGCCGACCACGTTTCGCGGATCGTCGCGCTCGTCGGCGTCAGCACGCCGTCGTTCTGGATCGGCATCATGCTGATCATCGTCTTCGCGGTCCAACTCGGTGTCCTGCCCTCGGCCGGGCTGGTGTACCCGTGGCAGCCGCCCGAGGCGGCGGGTCACAGCGGCTACATCGAACACTGGATCGAGTCGATCAGACACCTGATCCTGCCGATGATCGCACTCGGCACGCTCCAGATGGCGACGCTGATGCGGGTCGAGCGAACGCAGATGATCGAGTCGTTACAACAGGAGTACGTCACACTCGCCCGTGCCTACGGCGTGCCCGAACGGACGATCCTCCGCAAGCACGCGTTCCGGTCGGCACAGCTCCCCATTATCACGATCGTCGGGCTCAACCTCTCGACGGCGCTGGGTGGTGCGGTGTTGATCGAGACCGTCTTCGCGATCAACGGGATGGGCCGGCTGTTCATCGAGGCCATTCAGCAACTGGACTACCAGCTCGTGATGGGGATTACGATGGTGCTCGGGGCGATCTTCGTGATCGGCGTCGTCATCACGGACATCTCCTATGCGTACATCGATCCGCGAGTGACCTACGGTGATCGTGAGTGAGTATGACCGGAGGTGAGTACCACGATGGCGACAACTGAATCACAACTCGAGGACCAAGAGCCGGGCGCACACGCAGAAGGTGACACGGCTGACGAGGCGGTCGAAACGCGTGTCGGCTGGCGATACACCCTCGCGAAAGTCAGACGCGACGCGACGGCCCGAATCGGGTTCTACATCGTTGCGATCGTCCTTTTCATCGCGGCCTTCGCCGCCGTCGACAGCAACCTCTCGCGGCTGACGTTCGGTGCCGTGTCGGATTACGCCGCGGCCGAGGCGCTCCCGATCTTCGACCATCCGACGCGGATGCCGCCACCGGGCGAGGGCAATCCGAACCAGCCGCCGGCGTTTCTCGACGGAGGCACGCTCTCGAGTCCGCTCGGGACCGACCCACAGGGCCGTGATTACTTCACCCGTGTCATCTACGGCTCGCAGGTATCGGTCAGCGTCGGGATCTTTTCGACCGCGATCGGGCTGATCGGCGGGACGATCATCGGCTCCGTCGCCGGCTACTACGGCGGCCGGATCGACGACGTGTTGATGCGGGCCGTCGAGACACTGTACGCGATCCCGCCGCTCGTCCTGATCATCGTCTTCATCGTCTTCATCAGCGGTGGCAGCCCCGACATCCGCTTTGCCGTGGTCGGGGTGGGGCTGACCTTCATTCCCGTGTTCGCCCGGATCATCCGCAGTCGCGTGCTGTCGGTTCGGGAGATGGACTACATCGAGGCGGCCCGCGCCGCCGGCGTCAAAGATCGAAACATCATCCGCAGACACGTTATCCCGAACAGCTTCGCACCCGTGATGGTGTACGCAACGTTGCAGATCGGCGTGACGATCCTGATCGTCGCCGGCCTCTCGTTTCTGGGCTACGGGGCCCAGCCGCCGACGCCCGACTGGGGCGAGATGCTGCGCATCGCCCACGGGCGATACATGCACTCGAACATCTGGCTGTCGATCTGGCCCGGGCTGGCAATCCTCGTGACCATTATGGGCTTCAACCTGTTCGGCGACGGGCTACAGGACGCGCTTGACCCACGAATCAAAGAGTAACCCATGAGCTCCGATCCACTCCTTCGCGTCGAGAACCTCAAGACACAGTTCTTCACAGAGACCGGCACCGTCCGCGCCGTCGACGGCATCTCCTTCGAGGTCTACGAGGGCGAAATCGTCGGCCTCGTCGGCGAGTCGGGCGCGGGCAAATCGGTCGCCTCGATGAGCCTGTTGCGCCTCGTCGAGAGTCCCGGCGAGATCGTCGGCGGCACGATCGAGTACAAGGGGACGACGATCTTCGACCTCGAGGAGGGTCCCGACGGCGACCTCCGGAAACACCCCGACATGCTCTCGGAGGCAGCGATGCGCGAACGGATTCGGGGCCGAGAGATCGCCGTGATCTTTCAGGACCCGATGGAGTCGCTGAACCCCGTGTTCACGGTGGGCGGTCAGCTTCGGGAGTTCATCGAACTCAACCGGGATCTCTCGAGTTCGACAGCGAAAGCCGAGGCGATCCGAATGCTCCGTGAGGTCGGCATTCCCGACCCTGAACAACGGTACGAGGAGTACCCACACCAGTTCTCGGGCGGGATGCGCCAGCGCGTGCTCATCGCGATGGCGCTGGCCTGTGAGCCGAACCTGATCATCGCCGACGAGCCGACGACAGCACTCGACGTCACCGTCGAAGGGCAGATCTTAGATCTCGTCGACGACTTACAGGAGCGCTACGACACGAGTTTCATTTGGGTCACCCACGACATGGGCGTCGTCGCTGAAATCTGTGATCGCGTGAACGTGATGTACCTCGGCGAGATCGTCGAACAGGCTCCCGTCGACGAGCTGTTCTACGAGACGAACCATCCGTACACCAAGGCCCTCCTCAACTCGATGCCCCGGCCCGACCGGACCGTCGAGGAGCTCACACCCATCGAGGGCGTGATGCCCGAAGCGATCAACCCACCCTCCGGCTGTCGGTTCCATCCTCGCTGTCCCGACGCACGCGAGGTCTGTACGCGTGTGCACCCAGAGGCGCGAGAGGTCGATCGTGCCGACGGCCACCCACATCGAGCAGCCTGCGTGAAACACGATGTCTTCGATGTGGGCTACGACGAGAGCGTACCCCTCGAGGATGGCGCGGACGCCAAGCCGAGCGGCGGAGAGACGGAAGCTGAGCGGGGATCAGCCGCCGGGGGTGGACACGCCTCGACGGACGGGGGTGAGTCACGATGAGCACCCCCGACGACCCCATCGGCTTCGGCGAGACCGAGATCCCCCACGGGGAGACGTTGCTCGAGGTCGATGGGCTGTCGAAATATTTCGCGTCCGAGTCGGGGCTGTTCGCGGGCATCAGCCTCGAGACCGATCAGTTCCCGCCAGTGAGCTTTGGCGTCGACCAGGTGAAAGCAGTCGACGACGTCTCCCTCGAGATCACAATGGGCGAGACGCTGGGGCTCGTTGGCGAGTCCGGCTGTGGGAAGAGCACGCTCGGGCGGACGCTGCTCCGACTGCTCGATCCGACCGACGGGACGATCACGTTCAAAAACGACGACTTAGCCGAGCTAAGCGGCGAGGAACTCCGGCAGAAGCGCTCGGAGATCCAGATGATCTTTCAGGACCCCCAGTCGTCGCTCGATCCCCGCATGAAGGTCGGACAGATCATCGAGGAGCCGATGCTCGCCCACGACATGTTCGACGACGAAGGCCGCGAGGCACGGGCAAAGGAGTTACTCGAGAAAGTCGGGCTCGATCCGCGCCACTACAACCGCTACCCCCACGCCTTCTCCGGCGGGCAACGCCAGCGGATCAACCTCGCCCGGGCGCTGTCGGTCGACCCAGACTTCGTCGTCTGTGACGAACCCGTCTCCGCACTCGACGTCTCGATTCAGGCGCAGGTGATGAACACGATGGAGGACCTGCAGGACGAGTTCGGCCTCACCTATCTCTTCATCGCCCACGACCTCTCCGTAATTCGCCACATTTCCGACCGCGTCGCGGTGATGTATCTCGGCCACATCGTCGAAATCGCCGAGAAAGAGGAACTATTCGAGAACCCACAGCATCCGTACACGAAGGCGTTGCTCGAGTCGATCCCCGTCCCAGATCCGCGGGAGTCGGGCGTTCGCGGGGTGCTCGAGGGCGAGGTTCCGAGCCCGCAGAACCCGCCGTCGGGCTGTCGGTTTCGGACCCGATGTCCGCGGCTGATCGCGCCCGAGGCGTACGAGCTCACGGACGAGGAGTGGGCACACACTCGAGCGTTCATGCGGGCGGTCAAACGGCGGACGTTCGAGCCGATGGCAGCCGCCGAGATTCGCCAGGAGTTCTTCGACGGCGACCTCCCACGTGGGGACGCGGGCGAAATCGTCGAAGACGCGATCAACGTGATCGCGACGGATACCGACCACGAGGACGGGTCGGACGACGAACACGACGGCTGGGAAGAGGCGACTGATCTGCTGCTCGAGTCGTTCGCCGAACAGAGCATCTGTGCTCGCGAACGGCCGGCCTACGACCTCGAGTCAGCGGACGGATCGGGGACACACTTCGCAGCGTGTCACCTCCATCGGTAGCGATACGATGTCGGCCCGCCACCGAACTATCTGATTTTGTATGTTTGTTGTGTGTCCTCGAGGACCGTAGGATTCGTTTCGAACGATCGGCCACATATCGACGTAATATGGTTTGGGACGGTTGTTTGATCTCTTAGCGAACCTGTGGCTCTCACCGGCTGAACAACACGATCTTTCATCTCGAAAATACTTATGTACTCGACGTTTCTATTTACTCTTGCATGAGTAAGATCCTTGCAGCAGTCGCGGCAGGCACGCACCGACTCGCAAAGGCACGACGAACGGTCGCCCACTCCCCACAGTTCGGCGACGACCAGTCGACGGACGAGGACGGCCGTCCGACGACGCGCATTCCACCGGGTGGGTTCCTCACCGGGTAAGGGGTCGATTCCATGCCCACCGTTCGTGTCCCGTCTCTCTTGTTCACTTTTGAATACCCCTGTTATACGGACTGCTGTCGTCACTGACCGCCGATTACCGATCCCGACGCTGGTGATCGGCGGGGAACTCGTTACAACAGACCGTCTCAAATATCCTCGAGCACCGACGCTGGATGTTTGAGATAGACGTCCTGTTCGGTCACTCGCTGGTAGAGTTCGTACAGCGTTTCGACTGCCGCTTCGTCGGGCTGGAATCGGATGTGTGGCGCGGCGTGATAGCCGCGACAGCTAATCAGGAAGAAATACAGCGTCCGGTGGTGGGCTGGTGTGGCGTCGACGACGCCCATCGAGTCCCCGCTGAGATCGTCCGAGAAGTCGTTGAGTAACGCCGCGATATCGTCCTGAAGCTGTTCGTCCGGGCGGTACCGTGGCATCCCGAACGTCTGTTGCATGTACGTCGTCGCCGCCTCGAGAAACGGATTCGAGTCCAGCCCGGTCGGATCGACGATCTGGAACGTCTCGTACAGTTCGAGGACGGTCGAGAGTTCGTCGCGCGTGACGGCGATCGGTACCACCGGCTCCCCGCGGGGCAGCGAATAGTCGGGAAACGCGTGGGAGCTCGGGTCGGGAAGTTGGTCGAAGACGTGCTCGAGCGACATGTGTGATACTACGACACACTGTCCTAAACGATTACTGCTGGCAGTCACACGACGAGAGCGGTGATAACGAGTCACGTCAGTCGGTGTCGCGGCCGATCCGGATCGTCGCGGCGTCGCTCGGCTGGTGGCGCGTTTCACGGGTCGCAATGAACGCCCGAATCTCGTACTCGCCGGGTTCGGGAACGACCGACTCGTGTACCCCCTCCTCAACGCGCTCGAGGCGGCCGTTCCACGTGACCGTGACTCGCTTGCGCTCGCCGCCGCCGAACCGGAACGTCGAGGGGCGATCACGGGTAAAGCGGCGTTCGTCGCTGGCCTCGAGGTCGCCGTCGACCGTCCATCCCCAGCGGCGCTGTCGGGGTGTCGGAACCGCGACGGGGACAGGAAGCCGGTTTGTGAACTCGACAGTGAACTCGACGGACTCGTCGGGTTCGTAGACGGCTTGCTCAGTCTCGAGTGAGATCGCGATGGCACGCCGAGCGAGCGCCGTCGGGACGAGCGCCGAGAGGAACGTCGTGACCGTATATCGCGAGTCCTCGCTCTCGAGGCCGAACTCGTCGTCGACATCGGTGTCGTGGGATGGCTGCGGGCCGACCATCGTGTGACAAGTCAACACCCATCTATTAAACGGTGCGGTCAACCGGGAAATTGAACACTGATAAATCGTGCAGAATCGGCGGTGACACGGCCGTTATCAGGGGAAACTGATGTCCAAGAACGGTTATTGCAGTGCCGTTCTTTTATCTGGTTACAGAATGTTACCAGTAATCGAAACGCTTCCGCTCCAGACGCTCGATGGTCCCTTCGCGGACGAACTGTTCCTCATCGCACGCGTGCTGTTCGGCGGGATCATCGCCGTCATGGGTCTGAATCACTTCCTCGACCTCGAGACCACCGCCGGGTACGCTGAAATGAAAGGCGTCCCAGCGCCGACGCTCTCGGTACTGCTCTCTGGAGTCGTCCTCGTCTTTGGCGGGCTCGGAATCGTGCTCGGGCTCTTTCCGGCGATTGCGGCGGGCGCGCTCGCCGGCTTCCTGCTCGTCACGACGCCGCTGATGCACGACTTCTGGGCCGTTCCCGACGACCAGCAACAGAGCGAACTCACGGCGTTTATGAAAAACGTCGGTCTGTTCGCCGGCACGCTCGTGGTGCTCGCAGTCAGCGCACTCGAGTGGCCATATGCGCTCGGCATCGGGCTCTTCTGATCGGCTGGCCTCGACACACGAGCTGAAAATCAATCGCTATTCCCTGCCTCCACCCCACACTCATCGCCACGCTGGAAGCGTCGGCGCATCGTCCGCCTGCATCGACAGCCACGCCCCGTCGGCCGAGATGTCGGCGATGACGTATTCGTCACTCGAGTCGCTCGAGTCGATCGAACCGACGATGGTGTCGGACGTCATGGTGTGGGAGTTTGTCACCATGTATGAGAGTGACACCCACCCACATATAAACTCGTCGAATCAGACTGTTCAGTGAGCCAATGCGTTCAGCCCGGGTGACCGTGGACATACGAAACATTGGGTTTATACTCATTTTGGCCGTACCGTGGGGATATGAACGTAGCCGACGCGATGACGCCGCGCGAGGACGTGGTTACCGTCGAACTGCCGGGCACTCGATCGGACGTCCTCGAGTACCTCCAAGAGCAGTCGTTTTCCTCCGTTCCGGTCGTTAAACCGACCGACGACGGCCTGGAGTACCGAGGGCTGGTCTCTCGGGATGCTCTGATCGAACAGCCCGACGAGGACCAGCTCGTCATGCTGATGGAGGACGTGCCGACGACGACGGCCGAGACGTCGCTCGAGGACGTCGCGCGGACGATGGTCGAAGCAGACGCACGGCGCGTCCCGGTCGTCGACGGCGAGTTCGAAGGGATCGTCACGGTGACCGACGTGGTCCACGCCATCGCGACGGGCGATCAGGAGACCGAGGAGGGCGTTGAAGCCCTCGCAAGCGAGAACGTGAACACGACCTACGAGGGCGCACCGCTGCCGGTTGCCGAGCGGGAACTCTACTACGCGAACGTGCCGTACACGATCGCGCTGTCCGACGACGGGCGGATGAGCGGCGTTCTCACCGAGGTCGACATCATCGACGTCGCTCGCATCGTCGAGGGCGAGGAGTCGACGGGCGACAACTTCCCGGATCAGGACTCGGAGTGGTCTTGGGAGGGCATCAAAGCCATCGGCAGCCGCTATCTCCCGACGCGGGACATCGAGCTTCCGACCGGTCCCGTCAGCGAGTTCATGACCGACGACGTGGTGACGGTCTCGGCACGGACGACCGTTCAGGAGGCCGCACAGCGCATGATCAGCAACGACATCGAACAGATCCCAATGGTCACCGGCGAACAACTCGTCGGTATCGTCCGAGACATCGATCTACTGGAGGCTTTGTATGAGTGAACACCAACAGACGGAGACGAACGAATCGACAGTCGACCAGACGAGCGAGAAGCTCGTCGAACTGGCCAAACGCCGCGGCTACTTCTTCCAGTCGTCGGGTTCTTACGGTAGCGTCGGCGGTTTCTACACCTTCGGCCCGCAGGGAGCGGCCCTGAAGGGCAACGTCGAAGACGCCTGGCGCGACCGCTTTGCACTCGCCGAGGGCAACATGGAGATCGACGCGCCGACGATCATGCCCGAACCCGTCTTCGAAGCCTCGGGTCACCTCGAGGGCTTCGACGACATGCTGATCGAGTGTCCCGAGTGTGGGACGAGCAGCCGCGCGGACCACCTCGTCGAAGACAACACGATGTACGAGGACGCAGAGAGCCTCGAGATTCCCGAAGTCGAAGAGGTCATCGCCGAGTACGAACTCGTCTGTCCCGACTGCGGTGCCGGCCTCGCGGGCGTCGCCGTCGAGGACTTCAACCTCATGTTCGCGACGAACATCGGCCCCGGTGACTCCCAGCCGGGCTATCTCCGTCCGGAGACAGCACAGGGCATCTTCGTCGAGTTCCCCCGGCTCAAGGAGTACGCCCGCAACCAGCTTCCATTCGGCGTCACCCAGATCGGCCGCGCCTACCGCAACGAGATCAGCCCACGACGGTCGATCATCCGCACCCGCGAGTTCACGCAGGCCGAACTCGAGTACTTCATCGATCCGGAGGAGGACGAACCCGACCTTTCGGCGGTCGAAGACGTCGAGGTGACACTCTACCCGGCAACCGAGCAGAACGACGAGGACGGCGACGAGATCGAGACGACGATCGGCGAGGCCGTCGACAACGACGTGATCGCCAGCCCGTGGGTCGCCTACTTCCTCGGCGTCGCCAAGCCGTGGTACGAGGCCGTCGGCGTCGATATGGACCGGTTCCGCTTCCGCCAGCACCTCTCGGGCGAGCGCGCCCACTACGCGAGCGACTGCTGGGACGCCGAGAGCGAAATTGATGGTAACTGGATCGAGATGGCCGGCTTCGCCTACCGTGGCGACTACGACCTCTCGAAACACAGCGAGCACTCCGGCGACCGCTTTACCGTGTTCAAGCAGTACGACGAGCCCAAAACGGTCGAGCGCGCCACCGTCGACCCCGATATGAGCTATCTCGGTCCCGAGTTCGGCGGCGACGCAGGGGCAGTCGTGGAAGAACTCGAGGCCCTCGCGGCCCGCGACCGGGCCGCCTTCGAGGGTGAAACAGTCGAATTCGAACTCGAGGGCGAGACCCACGAGATTCCCGTCGAGAAGACTGGCTTCGCGGTCGAAGAACAGACCGAATCCGGCGAGCACATCATCCCCCACGTCGTCGAGCCCTCCTTCGGTGTGGACCGACTCGTCTACACCGTCCTCCACCACGCCTATCAGGAAGACGAGGTCGACGGCGAAGAGCGAACCTACCTCGAGCTCGAGCCCGAAGTCGCCCCGACGTTCGTCGGCGTCTTCCCGCTGCAAAGCGACGACGCCCTCGAGACCCAGGCCGGCGAGATCGTCGACGACCTGCGCGAGGCCGGGCTGTCGGTCACCTACGACGACTCGGGCAACATCGGCCGGCGCTACCGTCGCCAGGACGAGGTCGGCACGCCGTTCTGTGTGACGATCGACTACGAGACCGTCGAGGCCGACGAGACCACCGTCACGGTTCGCGAGCGAGACACAACCGACCAGAAGCGGATTCCGGTCGACGAGCTGGCGGAGACGCTGTCGGCGATCCGCGAAGGCGACCTCGAGTTCGAGGAGCTGTAGCACTACCTGAGGATCGGTTTCGGCGAGACTGTTTTATGCTGGTGTGACGTCTACTGCGTTCGAATGTCGAGCGACAACGACACGGTTGATCACCGGGTGCGTGCCGACGACGGCGCGGTTCACAGCGTGTGGGATAACGGACTCGAGCCGGTGTGTACGGTCGAACCGGGCGACGTCGTCCGCTTCGAGTGCCGAGACGCCACGAACGGACAACTCGGCCCCGACGCGACGGTTGCGGACCTCGCCACGCTCGATATCGATCCCGTCCACCCGCTGACCGGCCCAATCGCGATCGAGGGCGCACAGCCGGGCGACCTGCTTCGGATCGAGTTGCTCGAGATCGACCACGAGGGGCAGGGGTACACGCTGGTGCTGCCGGGAGAGATGGAACTCGGGTTGCTGGCCGACGAGTTCCTAGAGCCGGCACTACACGTCTGGAACCTCGAGGACGGCATCGCTCACTTCGTCGACGGAATCGAGATCCCGATCGATCCGTTCCCCGGCGTGGTCGGCGTTGCGCCCGCCGAAGGCGGTGCACACAGCACGTTCCCACCGCGGTCGGTCGGCGGGAATCTGGACATCAAACAGCTCACGGCGGGCTCGACGCTGTCTCTCCCCGTCGCAGTCGACGGCGGGCTGTTCAGCATCGGCGACGGCCACGCCGCTCAGGGTGACGGCGAGGTCTGTGGCACCGGCATCGAAGCGCCGATCACTGTCACCTGCCGGTTCGAGGTGCGATCGGATCGCTCGATCGGCGGACCGCAGTTCGAAACCACTGGGCCGTTCACCTCGACTGGGCGGGGCGAGCCGATGTACGGAACGACGGGCATTGCGGACGACCTCATGGACGCGAGCCGGCAGGCCATCCGGCAGATGATCGACCACCTACACGACGAGCGCGGCCTCTCCCGAACCGAGGCCTACATGCTGTGCTCGGCGGCCGTCGACCTCAAACTCAATCAGGTCGTCAACGCCCCGAACTGGACCGTCGCTGCCTATCTCCCGGAGCGCATCTTCCCGGAGTCGCGTCGCCGGTCGACGAGAAGGGCGTGACGGCTCGAGTCGGCTCGGACTGTCCTCGAGCAGCCGCGACCGTTCCGATTTGAAACCTGTGTAACACATTTATCCGGTGGCTGCCTACCGGCGACATGAATTGCGAGCGCGTCGACTGGCTCGAGCGGGCCTGTCGAGACTGTGAACGTGTAGGTCATGCATGACGGAGCCAACGGAGCCACAGAAAGGGGTCAGTAGAGACGACCAACACACGCCACCCGAAGACCTCACGCGGCGCATGTTCGACGTGAGCCCGATCAGTACCGTCGTCGTCGATTCGACTGGAGTGATCACCTTCGCGAACGAGCGGGCAGCGGAGACGCTCTCTCTCACGTGCGACGTGCTTACCAGCGGGACGTGCGATATCGCCGACTGGAATCTCTACCGGGACGACGGAACGCCGATCCCCGCGGACGAAAACCCTGTCATACGCGTCTTCGAAACGGGGGAGCCTGTGTATGGGTTCGAACACTGGATCGAACTGTCCGACGGCTCCGAACGGTGGCTCTCGAGCAGTTCGTCACCCACCCTAGACGACGAGGGCACGGTCGAGTACGTCGTCGTCTCGTTCGAGGACGTGACAGCGTTGAAACGACGCGAAGAGCGGTTGACCAGCGACCATGTGCGCCTGCTCGAGTTCTGTACGAATCGGTCGGCGGTTCCGCCCACCCTTCGTGGCGACGGCGACGAAACGCGGATCGAGGTCGACTCCGTCGTCTCGCTGCCGGATGGGACGACCGTCCAGTACATGGGAACGGATGATCTTCCCGCGAGCGAGTTCGTCACCGCCGTCGAAGAGGTTCCACACTATCTCGACGCGCGGTTGCTCAGTTCGATCGACGGCTACAGCCGCATCGAAGCCCACGCGGAATCGACGACGGTGTCCCACGTGTTTCCGGCCCTCGGCGGCCGCGCTCGAGCCGTCATCGTCACGCCGGAGGAAGTCCGGTTCCTCGGCGAGCTACCCGGTGACGTCGACCCGCGGCTGGCCGCAGACGGGATTCGGGAGTTCCACCCCGAGGTCGAACTGGTGTCCGAGGAACTCGTCTACTCGCCACACCTGCTGTACGATGTCGTCGCCGACGCGCTCACCGAGCGACAGCTCGCGGTGCTCGATTCGGCTTACTTCGGCGGCTACTTCGACACACCACGGACCAGTACCGGCGACGAGCTGGCAGACCGGTTCGGCGTCACGCGCCAGACGTTCAACCAGCACCTTCGCAAAGCCCAGCGAACCGTCTTCCGGCACCTCTTCGAGAAGTCCGGCGCGGATGCACGCTGACTGGTCAGCGTTCCCCCTTACTACAACGTCTCGTGTAGTCAGGCCAATGACCGACACGGCCCACCCCGACTCCAGCTCGTCCCCCGCGTTCGGCGAAGATTCCGTCGGCTTCGATCCCACGACGGGGACGTTTCACGCCCAGTTCGACGGCGACCCGAAAACCCTCGTTGTCACGATCGTCGAGGCCGTGGGCACCGTCACGAACTGTGACCCGCTGTCCATGCCACCGCTGTTCGAGACGATCAACCCCGAAGCGCTCGCCGACCTGCTGCTCTCGACTCGAGAGACGGCTATCGAGGTCACCTTTGCCTACGAGGGCTGTCGCGTGACCGCCTCGAGTTACGGCGGTATCGTCGTCGAACCGCTCGAGGAGTGAGAGGGACTGTTGGAAGGATTGACCGCCGATAGCGCACCTGCCCCGACAACGACATATTGGGAAACCGACGGACTGAAGGTCACCACCTTCGAGACATCCGGTGATGGCCGACGAACTGAAGCGACGGCTGGTCCACGCCAGCGGCTCGGGGCTGGTTGCACTCTATCTCCTCGCGAACACCCTCGAGTTCGGGCTGACGTGGACACGATTCGGCGTCCTGATGATCGTCCTCTCGCTGGGTGTGATCGGCCTCGAGTTCCTCCGCCTTCGTGTCGGCCTCGAGTGGGTGCTGTACGACAAACTCACTCGAGAGTACGAACAGGACCAGTTCGCGGGCTACGGCTATTACATGCTCAGCATGACGATTGCCGTCCTCGTCTTTCCGCCCGAAATCGCGCTGCCGGCGATGTTGATGCTCGCACTCGGCGACCCGATCAGTGGGGCCGTCTCCGACGACAGCCTCAAATTCATCAAAGGCCCGAAAGTGCTGGTCACGATGTTCGTCGTCTCGGCGCTCATCGCCACGCCGTTTCTCTACGAGACGCCGCTGGCCGTCGTCGCGGCGGCGCTCGGTGCGACCGTCGCCGACGGCATCAAACTCCGCATCGGAGACTACATCGTCGACGACAACCTGACGATCCCCATTTATGCCGGGGTGCTGGCCTGGCTCGCCCTCGAGTTCCTGTGAGGCCTCACCCGTTCAGCCGCCAGAGTTCGTAATTGAGCACCGCGGCGAACGTCACCCACGCCAGATACGGCACGAGCAGCGCCGCCCCACGGCGATCGACGCGAACGAAAGCGGCGATCGTGGCGACGATCAACAGCCAGAGGACGACGATGATGCCGAACGCGACGCCCAGTGCCTCGAGCGTGAAGAACGCCGGCGTCCACGCGACGTTGAACGCCATCTGAACCGCGAACAGTCCGAGCGCGAGTCGGCGACCGGGGCCGTCGCTGCGCCAGCCCAGCCACAGTGCGATCCCCAACAGCGTAAAGAGCGCCGTCCAGACGATTGGAAACGCGAGTTCGGGCGGGTAAAACCACGGTTTCTCGAGGCCTCGGAACCACGCGCTGTCGGGCGAAGAGAGGAGGCCGGGGAGTCCACCGATGACGTTGATGGCGACGACGAACGCGGCGACCTGAACGAGGTCGCCACGGTCGGGCAGGCGACGGCTGGCTCGAGTCGTGTCGGCGACCATACGAGTCGTACGGCTCGAGTGCGGATAGTGCTGCTGCCAGCGACGACGGGAGTGTGGCCCGTGTTGCTACTGCTGGATAAGAGTCCGTCTGCCGAGGGGACATCCACGACGGGGGCAAGACGCTAATGGCAACACATATGTCAGTTCTGTACAGACACGGTGGCAGATGCGTCTCCCCGCACAGTCCGCCCTCCTCGAGTCGGGCCACCGGCTCCGACGCGCTCTCGAGCGGCGTGTTCGAATCGACACCCGAACGCTGGCCGTCTTCCGGGTCCTCGTCGGCATACTCATCGTCGCCGATCTGGCCCTCCGATCTCGGAACTTCTCGTACTTTTATACCGACGACGGCGTCGTTCCCCGCTCGCTCGCGATGGAGGCCACCCCGGAGTATGCGATTTCGGTCTATTATCTGACGACGAGTTCGACGGTTATCGCGGCGCTATTCGTCCTGCAGGCGCTGGTCGCGCTCCAGTTGATCGTCGGCTACAAGACGCGAGTGGCGACCGTGCTCTCGTTTCTGTTCGTCGTCTCGCTGGACCACCACAACCCGTTCGTGTTGAGCTACGCCGACACGCTGTTTCGGCTCCTGTTGTTCTGGGCGATCTTCCTCCCGCTTGGCGAGCGCTGGTCCGTCGACGCCGTTCATGCTGACCGCACCCCTCGACCGTCCGTCGCGAACGCCGCCAGCGTGCTGATTCTGAGCCAGATGATATTCATGTACTTCTCGAACGGGCTGATCAAATCCCAGTCCGACGTCTGGACCAGCGGCGACGCAGCCCCACTGGTGTTTGGCCTCGACGAGATGACGTTCCTGCTCGGCGACGTCGTCCGCGGCTTTCCGACGCTGCTCGAGTACGGTGGCTTGCTCTGGTTCTACATGCTCGTCGGGTCGTGGCTGCTGGTCGCCCTGCGTGGGCGACCACGGATGCTGCTGGCCGGGCTGTTCGTCGGCGGCCATCTGGCGTTTGCGCTGACGGTTCGCATCGGTGCGTTCCCCTACGTCGCCCTCGCGGGCGTCTTGCTGTTCTTGCAGGGACAGTTCTGGACTGATCTCGCGACTGTGACGCGGCGAATCGGTCTCGATGGCACGTGGCTGCGTGGGCTGTCGGCTCGACTCGAGCAGTGTGCGAGACGGGTGCCGACGGCTCGCATCGGGGGTGACCGCGTGCAGGCCGCCCGCGCACACACGTACACCGCCGCGGTGACGACCATCGTCGTCACGATCCTGTTCGTCGCGGGCGTGTTGTTGCTCACTCTCGTGCCGGTCGCTCTCGCAGACGACAGCGAGCGAACGATGGAAGAGCGAGTCGAGGGGACGCTCATCGAGACGATGGACGAGACAACCGGCGTCACACAGGTCGAAACGGTCGCCTCGAGTGTAGGGATCGACCAGCCGATCGGCTGGAGCGTCTTCGCCGGGCCGGACCCACGAACGACGGATCGGTACTACGTCTTCCCCGCCCAGACGGTAAGTGGCGAGCAGTTCGACATCTACAACGAGCGTGCGCTCACGGTCGACCGACCCTACGACGAGTTACAACAGCAACACGGGACCTACCGCGAGCGATTTTATATGAACAGCGTCCGCAACGGTGGGTCAAGCAACGACGTTCCCGCCTTGCTGGCCGCCCACCTCTGTGCGCAGTGGGCCGACGACCACGACGAGGAGTTGCGGTCAGTTTCGATGTATCTGGTCACCGAAGCGGTTACCCACGAGACGATCGACGACCCATCGAATCGGGACCGCACATACGTCGAACTCTCTCATCACGGCTGTGGCGACACCGAGTTCGACGGCCTCGAGTGGCCGGCGTGATACGGGGTACTGGAGTCACGTCCCGCCGCTTGCCGACCTGTGCTGGCGATCGGGACAGCAATCCGTACGCGCAGCGGTGCCGGCCGGATCAGTGGCCTCGGACCATACTGTCGCACAGCACGATTCGGCGATCGGTCGCGAATTCGCGACCGACATCTCACTGACTGCTGTCCGACAGTATCACTTTCACCTCGGTACGAGAACCCTTATTCACGACGGCGATGAACCACTGACAATGGCTACGACGGACGAGGACATCCCCGCGATCGAGCATCCGCTGCTCGAGCCGAACTTCCTCGAGCGACGCCTCTACCAGTTGAAACTCGCCGGCACGGCGGCGAACGACCACACACTCGTTTGTCTCCCAACCGGGCTCGGCAAAACGACCGTCAGTCTGCTCGTTACCGCCCGCAGACTCGACGAGGTCGGCGGGAAGTCGCTGATGCTCGCGCCAACCAAACCCCTCGTCCAGCAACACGCCGACTTTTATCGCGACGCCCTTCGGATTCCCGACGAGGAGATCGTCGTCTTCACCGGCGACGTCAGCCCGGATGACCGTGGCGAGTTGTGGACCGACGCAACGGTCGTGATGGCGACCCCGCAAGTGATCGAAAACGACCTCGTCGGCAGTCGGCTCTCGCTGGCCGACGTCAGCCACATCACTTTCGACGAGTGTCACCGCGCGACCGGCGACTACGCCTACAACTACATCGCCGAGCGCTACCACGCCGACGCCGACGACCCGCTCGTGACGGGAATGAGCGCCTCGCCCGGCGGCGACGAGGAAGCCATCCTCGAGGTCTGTGAGAACCTCGGCCTCCGGGAGGTCGAAGTGATGACCGAAGACGACGCCGACGTCTCGAAGTTTACTCACAACACCGACGTCGAGTGGGAGCGCATCGACCTCCCCGAGGAGGTCCTCGAGATCCGGGATACGCTCAACGAAGTGATCACAGACCGCCTCGAGAAATTGAAAGAGCTGGGTGTCGCAAGCTCGACCCAACCCGACCAGTCACAGAAGGACCTCAATCGGATGCGAGCCGAACTACAAGGGCTGATCAACAACGATCAGTCAGAGGGGTTCAAAGGGATGTCAATCCACGCGGAGGTGATGAAGCTCCGACAGGCCGTCACGCTCGTCGAAACCCAAAGCGTCGAGGCGGTGCGGCGGTACTTCGACCGCCAGCGCAATCAGGCCCGCTCGTCGGGCGCGTCGAAGGCCAGCCAGCGGATGGTCTCCGACCCGCGCGTCCGCGAGGCGATGCGGAAAGCGGAGTCGTTCGACCAACTGCATCCCAAATACCGGAAGACGCGAATGCTGCTGGCCGAGACGTTGGGCCTCGAGGGTGGCGAGCGCGTCATCATCTTCACGGAGTCTCGTGACACCGCGGAGGCGCTGACGGAGTTTTTGAGCGAGAGCTTCGACGCCAAACGGTTCGTCGGACAGGGCGACCGCGAAGGGTCCGATGGGATGACGCAAAAAGAGCAACAGGCAGTGCTCGACGAGTTCCGGGCTGCCGAGTTCGAGGTACTCGTCTCGACGTCGGTCGCCGAGGAAGGGCTCGACGTTCCCGAAGTCGATCTCGTCCTCTTTTATGAACCCGTCCCCACGGCGATCCGGTCGATCCAGCGCAAGGGACGAACGGGTCGCCAGTCCGAGGGCCGCGTCGTCGTCCTCATGGCCGAGGATACCCGCGACGAGGCCTACTTCTGGATCTCCCAGCGCCGCGAAAAGGAGATGGAGTCCGAACTGCGCGACCTGAAAGGGGTTGCATCCGACCTCGAGAAAGAACTCGACGACTCCCAGCAGGCGCTGACGGACTTCGACGACGAGAGCGAAGTGAAAGTAGCTGGGAACGGGGGCAACCCCGACGCAGTCGGCGACTGTTCCAGTGGAAGCGAGGGGGTTGAGACACAGCCCGGACTGACGGATTTCGCGGGGGAACCGTCTGATGAGAACGACGGCGACGACGATGATGACGTAGCAGTCGAGACCCACGAGCCCCACGCCGAGGGCGACCTGATCGAGATCGTCGCCGACCAGCGTGAGATGGACGCCACCATCGCACGCGAGCTCTCGAAGCGAGAACGGATCGAGATCCGCCTCGAGACGCTCGCTGTCGGCGACTACGTCCTGTCGGATCGGGTCGTCGTCGAGCGCAAGTCCGTCGCCGACTTCGTCGACTCGCTGGTCGACGGCGATCGCTCCGTCTTCGAGCAGGTCGGCGCGATGGCCAGACACTACTCGCGGCCCATCGTGGTCGTCGAAGGCGACGGTCTCTACGAACAGCGGGACATCCACCCGAACGCGATTCGGGGCGCGCTCTCGAGTCTCGCCGTCGATTTCGGTGCGAGCGTGCTCCGGACTGAGGGCGAAGACGAGACGAAAGAACTGCTCGCCGTGGTCGCTGGCCGCGAGCAGGAGACGGCTGACCGCGAGGTGTCGGTTCACGGCGAGAAACAGTCCAAGACGATCGGCGAACAACAGGAGTACGTCGTCTCCTCGATTGCCGAAATCGGCCCCGTCACGGCCCGGTCGCTGCTCGAGGAGTTCGGCACCGTCGAGGCGGTGATGATCGCCAGCGAAGACGAGTTACAGGCCGCCGACGGCGTCGGAAAGGTAACAGCCGAACGGATGCGAGAGGTTATCGGGAGCGACTACACCGGCTGACCGGCGACGGGTTCTCGAGTGCGTTCATCGAATCGTCTCGAGCGTCTCGCTCGCCTCGCGGGCAGCCTCGAGACACTCTTTGGCGTATCGAGGGTCGTCTGTGGCGGCCGCCTCGGCCGCGAACTTCTCTAAGGCCTGCACGAGCGAGGCGTGGGCGGCCTCGAGGTCGCCGCCGGCGGACGGCGAGGCGGCTGGCGGGCGGCGTGCGGATCGCATGTCTTCCGTTGCGGGCGCTGCGGTGGTCTGCTCAGTCTGTGGCTGGGCCTCGGCGGGCGATGCGTCCTCGTCCCGGCCCGTCGCGCCACTCGTTGGGTCGGCGTTGGAGGGCGAGTTGGTCGCTCGAGCGCGGCGGTCGTTCGCCGTCGGCTCGGTGGGCCGTTGTGGCTGGTCGTCGCCATCACGGTCGCTGGCGGCTGTTTCGTCCTCGGCGACATCGGACTCGGCTGCTGGCTCGCGGTCGTCGCTTCGAGCAGGCGCTTCCGTGGCCGCCGGTTGGTCGTCCGTCTCCTCGGCCGGCTGGGCCTCGAGGTCGGTCCCGCGAACGGCGTCGGGGTTCCCGTGACAGCTCGGACAGAAGGTGGTGCCGTCCTGCTGGAAGAGTGGATCACCGCAGGTGCCACAGTGGGAGTTCGTCATCGTCGCGCCCTTGAGCAGCAAGTCGCTCATCCGCTGGGTCGCCTGCCGCTCCTGTTTGTCGCGTTCGTACTTCTCCCGAAGTTTCTCGCGCTCGGCTTCCTTATCGAAGTCGCTCATACCCGTCTAGAGACGGTGGACCATGGAAAAAGCTGCGAAGGTCGAAATCCGTCTCAGCGCTCACCCTCGAGTGCGGTTTCGACCGCGTCGACGGCTGCCTCGGGCGTTGCGACGGTCTCGAGTACGTCCTCAAGCGCCGGAACGTCGTGGATCTCGAGGCCGACGACGGGTCGGTCGTAGATGCCGGCAAAGCCCAGTTCCGAGAGCGTGCCGACGCCGCCGGCGAGCGCGATGACCGCATCGCCGTTCAGCGGGACGAGTGCGTTCCGGGCGTGGCCCAGCCCGGTCGCGATCGGGATGTCGACGTAGTCGTTCGCCTGCTCGTGGCGCTCGCTTGGGAGGATACCAATCGTCGTGCCGCCTTCGGCTTTGGCACCGCGACAGACGGCTTCCATCGTCCCACCGCGGCCGCCGCAGACGACCGTATGGCCTCGAGACGCGAGTTCGCGGCCGACGGCCTCGGCGCGGGCTGCCTGTTCGTCGGAAATCTCGCCGCCGCCAATAACGCTGACGCGCATACGTGTGGTCGTGCGGCCGATGCGTATCACCGATTCGGTCTCGAGTCGGTCTCGAGTCGACCACTGGCACCCGGTGGCAAGGCCGTGCGAGTGTGTGTCATTCCGACGGATTTAACGCGTAGGACGGCTGAGGTTTAGGTGATATGACGAAAGTTAGCGTAGTCGGCGCGGCTGGCACGGTCGGTGCCGCTGCGGGCTACAACATCGCGCTTCGGGGCATCGCGGACGAACTCGTCTTCGTCGACATTCCGGATCAGGAAGACACGACGATCGGGCAGGCTGCGGACACGAACCACGGCGCAGCCTACGACTCGAACACGACGGTCCGACAGGGTGGCTACGAGGCGACCGAGGGCTCGGACGTCGTCGTCATCACGGCCGGCATCCCACGCCAGCCGGGCCAGACACGGATCGATCTGGCCGAGGACAACGCCCCGATCATGGAGGACATCGGCTCCTCGCTGGCCGAGTACAACGACGACTTCGTGACGGTGACGACATCGAACCCCGTCGACTTGCTCAACCGCCACCTCTACGAAGCGGGTGATCGCGCACGCGAGAACGTAATTGGCTTCGGTGGCCGACTCGACTCCGCACGCTTCCGGTACGTCATCTCCCAGCGCTACGACGTCCCCGTCCAGAACGTCGAGGCGACCATCCTCGGCGAACACGGCGACGCGCAGGTCCCCGTCTTCTCGAAAGTCCGAGTCAACGGACAGGACCTCGAGTTCACCGACGAGGAGAAAGATGACCTGCTCTCCGAGCTACAGACCTCCGCGATGAACGTCATCGAGAAGAAAGGTGCAACCCAGTGGGGGCCAGCGACCGGCGTCGGGCACATGGTCGAAGCCATCCTCCGCGATACGGGCGAAGTACTCCCCGGCAGTGTCGTCCTCGAGGGCGAGTACGGCCACGAAGACACCGCCTTCGGCGTCCCCGTCAAGCTGGGGTCGAACGGTGTCGAAGAGGTCGTCGAGTGGGATCTCACCGAACTCGAGCGCAACCAACTCGGCGAGGCCGCAGAGAAGCTCGCGGATCAGTACGAGAAAATCGCGTAAGCACCGACCGCTCCGACGGCGCTCTGTTCGGCGGACGCTGAAAAGCCAACCGTTGCACTTGGCCACCGGCGATCCGACGACGACCAACCTTACGGAATCAACTGTTCGCCGTCGTCGTCGTAGATTTTGATCGCGTCGACGGGACACGTTCGCGCGGCGAACTTCGCGTCGAGTTCCGCGTCTTCGGGTATCTCGCGGACGAAGACGCCATCTTCGGTCTCCTCCGAATCGTTCAGGACTGCCTTCCCTTCCGATTTGTCCTTCTCAAACTCGCTCCACTCGGCGACACACTGGAACATCCCGATACAGGTGTCCTCGTCGTATTCGATCTGCATGCTCGGTCGTTCGGCAGTCGTCGATAAAGCCCTGACGGGACTCGAGGGCCCGTCGGGTATAGTAACAACTGAACCGATGTACACATGCATCGCACAGCCGTCGTGCGATGCGGTGTACAGTGACGTTCAGTGGCTACGATAGCAATCGAGTGCCTTGATGTGAACGTTTTTCCCGACAGTCGCCGAACGATGGAGGACGGAATGGTTGCACTGTCGTTCGTGGTACTCGTCGGGGCTGCGGTCATCACGTGCCTGTTTATGGCGTGGGTGCTCGGAGCGAACAGTAACTCGCCGCCGTTTGCCCCCGCGATCGGCGCAAACGCAATCTCAACGATGCAGGCCGCGTTCGTCATCGGCCTGCTCGCGGCTGCAGGGGCCGCTCATGCAGGGCGGAAGTATCTCCGAGACGGTCGGTGCCGACCTCATCGATGGCGTGACGATTACGCCGCTTGCGGCCACGGCGGGGCTGCTGACGGCGGCGACATTCATGGCCATCGGCATTTATACGCGGTATCCGATCCCTGCGGCGTTCGCGACGACGGGCGCGATGGTCGGCGTCGGCCTCTCGCTGGGCGGTGATCCGGCGATGGCGACCTACCAGCGACTCGGAACGTTCTGGCTGCTCGTGCCGTTTATGTCCGGCGGACTGGCGTACGCAACCGCGGTCACCCTACGGCGCGATGACATCCCCGAATCGCTCGGCGTGCCGCTACTTGCAGGCATCGTCGGCGCGATCGTCGCGAACATCCGGCTCGGCGTCATCCCCGATCCGACGGCCGATCAGGGCAGTCTCGCGAGCTTCGTCGCCCGTCAGTTCGGCGGTGGCCCAACGCTCGTCGCGGGCGCAAACCTCGGCACCGCGCTCGTGACGATCGCAGTCGGTGCGCTCGCTTTCTACTGGGTTCGAAAACGCGTGCTCGTCGACGTCGACGGCGGGATTCGGTCGTTCCTGCTCGTCCTCGGCGGCATCGTTGCCTTCTCTTCGGGCGGCTCACAGGTCGGGCTCGCAACCGGCCCGCTCGAGAACCTGTTTCGAATCGAACTCGGCCTGCCGGGCATCACACTGCTCGCGCTGGGTGCGGCCGGCATCCTCGCTGGGGCGTGGATGGGTGCCCCACGGCTGTTGCAGGCGACCTCTCGAGAGTACGCCCAACTTGGCGCTCGACGATCGATCGCGGCGCTCGTTCCGGGCTTCATTATCGCCCAGCTGGCGATCGCACTCGGGATTCCCATCTCGCTGAACAACATCATTCTCTCGGGAGTGATCGGCGGCGGGCTGGCAGCCGGCTCGGCGGGCGTCTCACGGCGTAAAATCGGGTTTACGATCACGTTCTGGCTGTTGACACTCGGCAGTTCGATCGCCGTCGGCTACGGACTCTACCAGCTGTTCGATGCGGTTATCGGCGGCTGATACGGCTCCTCACTCGAGAACCGTCACCGGCTCGTCGGTGCGTTCGACGATGGTCGTAGCGACGCCGCGGCCGAGAAACCGCCGGACGAATCCGGGTGTCGTCGTTCCGTGTCCGTGCATAACCACGTGGTCGACGGCTTCATCGCTTGCATACTGCGGAACGATGGTTCCGGGACGTCCCTCGAGGACGTCGACCCGAACTCGCTCGCCCGCCGCATCGTCGGCGACCGACTCGAGCAATGCGGTCGCGCGCTGGTGTGTCTGCTCGAGACGGTCCTCGTCTCGCTCGAGCACTCCGCCCTCGCTCAACGGGGCGTCAAGCGGTGTCACGACGGCCAGCAGCGTTACGTCCGCGTCGGGAAACGTCTCGAGCGCGTAGGCAAGCGCCTCGTCCTCTCGGGGCCGGCCAAGGGTTGGGACGAGGACGTGATCGGGGGCCATACGGCCGTGTTCAGTCGCGACCCCTATCGGTCTATCGGCGGGCGGATGCAGGGTGTGCGCTTCTCGAGACGATACTTTAAACCGGGGGACGCGCCAAAGACGGATAATGAATCTCGAGGAGCTGTCGGGGCTCCCACCCGGTGCCATCGACCACTTCCAGCGCGAGGGCATCGAGGAGCTCTACCCGCCACAGGCCGAGGCGGTCGAGGCCGGCGCGACCGACGGCGACAGCCTCGTCGCCGCCGTCCCCACCGCCAGCGGGAAGACGATGATCGCCGCCCTCTCGATGCTGTCGGCGATCGAACGCGGTGGAAAAGCACTTTACATCGTTCCCCTGCGAGCGCTCGCCAGCGAAAAAAAGGCCGAGTTCGAGGCTTACGAGGAGTTCGGCGTCACCGTCGGCGTCACGACGGGCAACTACGAGTCGACCAGCGAGTGGCTCGCCACGAAGGATATCATCGTCGCGACCAGCGAGAAAGTCGACTCGCTCGTGCGAAACGGCGCTGACTGGCTCTCGGATCTCACCTGCGTCGTCAGCGACGAGGTCCACCTCATCGACGACCGCAATCGGGGACCGACGCTCGAGGTCACGCTCGCCAAACTCCGGCGACTCAATCCCGGGATGCAGGTCGTCGCCCTCTCGGCGACAGTCGGCAACGCCGACGAGATCGCCAACTGGCTCGACGCCGCACTGGTCGACACCGACTGGCGACCGATCGACCTGCAGATGGGCGTCCACTACGGCAACGCCCTCAACTTCGACGACGGCTCGACACGTGAGGTGCCTGTCGAAGGGAGCGAAAAGCAAGAGGCTGCGCTCGTCCGGGACATCCTCGAGGAAGGCGGCTCCTCGCTCGTCTTCGTCAACTCCCGGCGCAACGCCGAAGCCGCCGCGCGCCGGCTGGGCCAGGTCTCGACCCGTCAACTCACCGACGACGAGCGCGCTGAACTGGCCGAGTTAGCCGAGGAGATCCGCGAGGACAGCGACACCGAAACCAGCACGGAGTTGGCCGACTGCGTCGAACGCGGCGCGGCGTTTCACCACGCCGGCCTCTCGAGCACCCAGCGAACCCTCGTCGAGGACGCCTTCCGCGACCGGCTGTTGAAGGTCATTTCGGCGACGCCGACGCTTGCCGCCGGCGTCAACACGCCCGCCCGCCGCGTCATCGTCCGCGACTGGCGGCGGTTCGACCCTAGCGCGGGCGGGATGGCCCCGCTCGACGTCCTCGAGGTCCACCAGATGATGGGGCGGGCGGGCCGGCCGGGGCTCGACCCCTACGGCGAGGCCGTCTTGCTCGCCAAAAGCCACGAGGATAGCCAAGAATTGTTCGACCGCTACATCTGGGCCGAGCCCGAGGCGGTTCGCTCGAAACTCGCCGCCGAGCCAGCCCTGCGAACCCACGTGCTCGCGACCATCGCTTCCGGCTTCGCCCGCACGCGCGAGGAACTCCTCGAGTTCCTCGAGGCGACGCTTTATGCAAGTCAGTCGACCGAGGCAGGCCGACTCGAGACGGTGACTGACACGGTCTTACAGTACCTCGAGTCCAACGACTTCATCGAACGAGACGGCGGCGAGAGCGACGACGAGGGCGATGCGGCGGGCGCGTTCACCTCCGCAGCCGACCTCGCTGCACAGCAGTCCACACAGACCGACGAACGGCTCGAGGCGACTACCCTCGGCCACACCGTCTCCCGACTGTATCTCGACCCGATGAGCGCCGCCGAAATCGTCCATGGCCTCGAGGACGCCGACGAGCGCCCGACCGCGCTGGGGCTGTACCAGCTCGTCTCACGGACGCCCGATATGTACGAACTCTACTTGCGATCGGGCGAGGACGACACGTTCGGCGAACTGTTCTACGAGCGCGAGGTCGAACTGCTCGGTGACACGCCAAGCGAGTACGAAGACAACCGTTTCGAGGACTGGCTGGCTGCGCTCAAGACGGGCAAACTGCTCGCAGACTGGGCCAGCGAAGACGACGAGGATCGACTCACCGAACGGTACCAGATCGGCCCCGGCGACCTCCGCGGGAAAGTCGACACCGCCGAGTGGCTGCTCGGGGCGGCCGAATCACTGGCACGCGAGATCGACAGCGAGTGGACCGTCGCCGTCCGCGAGGCGCGCGCACGCGTCGAACACGGCGTCGGCGAGGAACTGCTCGAACTCGTCTCGGTCGGCGGCGTCGGTCGCAAGCGCGCCCGCCGGCTCTACGAGGTCGGCATCGAGGAGCCAGCCGACCTCCGGAGCGCGGACAAGGGGGTCGTGCTGAACGCGCTCAAGGGGGTGAAGACGGCCGAAACCATCCTCGAGAACGCCGGCCGAGAAGACCCCTCGATGGAAGACGTCGAGCCAACGACGTCGGCCGACGGTGGCGGGAGAGCCGACTCGAGGCGTGACACCGAACCGGAATCGAGTGGAACCGACACCGACAACAGCCAGTCAAGTCTGGGTGATTTCTAATGGAACTCCTCGAATGCGTACTCGAGATCGACGACATCGACGTGTTCGTCGCCCAACTGGGCGAGATCGGTGAGCGCCACGACGTGACGGTTCAGGCATTTGATTCGCGCTACGTCGCCGGTCCGAACCACCTCGAGCGCGCCGTTTCGCTGGCCGACCGCGCCATTGCCCGCGGCGAGAACGTCGCCCGGGATCGCGCGGTCGAGATCCTGCTGTACGCCGCCGGCCGCCGTCAGATCGACCGCGCCCTCGAGATGGGCGTCGACAAAGGCAGGCACCGTGCTGTGATTCTGGTCGCTGGCGAGGACAGCGACGACGAGACGGCCGCCCTCGAGACACTTGTGGAACTGGATGCCGTCGTCAGAACCGAGCCGACACTCGAGTCACGAGACGAGGCGACGCTGTGTTCGTTCTTCGAGATCACCGACGCCGAACGCGAGGCGACCGACGCGTCGCTGGCTGCGCTGGTCCGCGAGCGAGTCGCCTTGCTCGAGGTCGAAAAGTAGGGGTCGCCGTCCACTCCCGTCCTCAGTCGTCGGCAGTCTTCTCGAGTCGACTCTCTCTCGCTTCTCGAAGCCCGTCACAGATCCCGCCCTGACTCGACATGTTGACCTGCGCGAGTCGCCCGCGCTGGTGGACGAGGTCGAACGACTCAGGGTCGATCGGCTCTCCCTCAGGTGTTCGGAACAGTTTCTCGTCGGACTCCGAGACGACGGCCGTCTCGCGGGCTTTCTCGAGATAGCGCTCGAGCGGCGCTGCGGGAACTGAAACGGCAAACGAGCGGTCAGCGGCATAGATGGCGACCGTCTCGTCGTCGATCGCTGCCCCGGCACTGCCCGATTGAGCCGTGTTGGGCCCGATATCGGCCGCCTCGAAATCTCGAAGTCGGAGATCGACGATCGTCTCGGCGTCGAGGCCGGCCTCGAGCAGCGTCTCGACCGCGTCGTACTGCCGTGCGATCCGTGCCTTCTCGTCGAGTTCCGCACGGACGGCCTCGACATCGCCGTCAGCGTCTGGAAACGCCTCGGCGAAGGACAGCCGTTCATTAACACCGCGGTTGATCTCCGTCTCGTGCATGTGTTCTGCGAGCGTGATCCGAGCGGTCTCGACCGCCGGCAGCGACTCGACCTCGTCGCGGGCGTCGACCGCCATCATCCAGGCGAACGCCGGCGAACACCAGGCCGTCGGCAGCGTGAACGCGACACTGACGTGTTCACCGTCGATCTCGATCGAATCGATATACTCGAGGTCGACGATCGACCGATCGAGTTCCGGATCGGTCACGCGGTCCAGTCGGTCGCGGACGGCCGCTCGAGTCGGGCCGTCTGGCATCCGTTCGCTCATTAATCGTCCGCCGCTGCGGGTTCTCCGCTCGCGTAGTGGTCCTCGAGACCGAACTGTTGGCTGATCTCGTCGTCCTGGAACGCCCGACGTTTCGCCTCGATGTCGATATCGTAGAGCTCGGCGATATTCTCGCCCATCACCTTCTTTTTCGTCTCGATGTCCCACTCGACGCCGTACTCCGCGCGGTGTTCCTGGGTGAGTTCGGCCTCGAGGACTTCCTCGACGAGCCAGTCAGGATTCCACAGCGCATAATCCGAGCCGAAAAGGACGCGATCCTCGCCCAGCCACCAGAGGAGTTCAGACATGATCTCGGAGAACTTCCCCGGCCGGTTCTGGGCGAACGGCGCGGCGACCGCGAGGCCACCGTAGACGTTGTTCTCTTGGGCGGCGATCCAGCAGAAGTCGTCGAGTCGCGGGAGACCGACGTGTTCGACGATGAAATTGAGTTCTGGGAACGACGAGGCTGCATCGTCAACGTCTTTCACGTCGAACGCATCACGATTGAGGGGTCGAATTGTCGGTCCCTTGTGGGCGTGAATATTTTCGATGCCGAGCTCTTGACACTTCTCTAAGAACTCGAAGGCATCCTCGTCGTCGAGTCGCCACCCTTTCGAGTCGTCTCGCCACTCGGCGGTATAGAGTTTAACGCCGGGAATCTCGTACTTCTCGTGGAGTTCCTCGAGGTACTCGAGGCCGTCCTCACCGTCACGTGGATCGAACGTCCCGTTGAGGACGAATCGCTCGGGATATTCGGTCGCAAGTTCGGCGTTCTGTTCGGTCGTGTTGAACCCCTCTGTGTAGAAGTCCGTGAGATACGTCGGCTGAAAGATCGCCATGTCAGTGGCGGCGTTACTGAACAGGTCCTCGACCATGCGGTCGGCACCGTACCGGCGATACTCGTCTATGTCCCACTGGCGTGCCTCAGGTGTAAACGTCGTGTGATAGTCGTAGAAACACTGGATGAACTCTTCCCCACCGTCGTGTTTGATGTTGTCCTCCGTGGCATCCCACAGATGCACGTGACCGTCGATAACGAAGATCTCCTCACCATCATGTTGATACATGGTAGTATGAGTATTGTTACCATAGACCATTAGCCTTATTCAGATCGAGGTGAATTATACTATCACACGAGTCTGCGTCGGCAAAATTAGCATGTGGACAGTTCTGTATCAACTTCCAAACGTTCGCGGACAGCGACACACGGGGGGAACGTTTTCTTGGAGTACAGCGAATTGTGGCTTGGTACCATGCAAGCAGCCCGTCTCCACGAGTACACGGACGACATGAGCGACGCGCTCTCGCTCGACGAGATCGATCGACCCACCCTCGAGCGATCCGACGACGTATTGATCGAGGTCAAAGGTGCGGGGTGGTGTCAGACTGACAACCACATCATCGAGGGAATGTGGCAAGAGTACGCACCACAGGACCTGCCGATGACGCTGGGTCACGAGAACGCCGGTATTGTCGCCGAAACGGGCGACGAGGTAACGCTGGTCGAGGAAGGCGATCCGGTCGTCTGTCACCCGATCCAGACCTGTGGCATCTGTCGGCCCTGCCGGCTTGGCGAGGACATGTACTGCGAAAACAGCGCGTTCAACGGTCTTACTACCGACGGCGGCTTCGCCGAGTACCTCCAGACCAACGAGCGCGCGGTCATCCCGCTGCCCGACGGCGTCGACCCAACTGAGATCGCACCCCACGCTGACGCGGGAATTACGGCTTATCACGCCACGAAGAAGGCGGTCCGCGAACTGAATCCCGGCGATACCTGCGTCGTCATCGGCGTCGGCGGTCTCGGCCACATCGGCCTCCAGTGTCTCGACGCGATGAGCGCCGCGACCATCGTCGCTGCCGACATCAAAGACGAGGCACTCGAGTTGGCCGCGGACCTCGGCGCCCAGCACACGATCAATTCCGCCGAGGAGGACGTCACCGACGTCATCGCGAATCTAACCGACGACGAGGGCGCCCAGCAGGTCGTCGACTTCGTCGGCAGGGACGAGACGACCGCGCTGGCACCCGAGATCGTCGCCGCCGGCGGCGACCACCACATCGTCGGCTACGGCGGCCACATCCACGAACCCAGCCAGGCACTGGTCAACGGCGAGTTCGCCTTCCGTGGCACGCTGGTCGGCAAGTACGCCGAACTCCAGGAAATCGTCGCGCTCGTCGACCGCGGCGACGTCGAACTTCACACCGAACGCCACGACCTCGGTGAGATCAACACGGTTGCCGAACGTCTCGAGCACAACGAGATCGAGGGTCGTGCGGTCGTCCTCCCACCCTAAGTTGCACCTCCCTCGAGCCCGCACTATCCCGGCAGGATGACGTTGATCGCGGCGACGACGATTCCCGCCAGTCCCATCCGAGCGGCGGCGACGTACCATCGCTGTTTCGAGATCGAGGCGAGGTAGACGCCGAACGTTGCCAGGATCGCGATGCCGACACAGATCGACGCCAGAACGGCCTGTAACATCGTGAAGACGACGCCCTCGAGCGCCAGCGGCGAGAGGGTCACGAGGATAGCGAGGATCGGCCCGGTTGCGCTGGCGACAGCGTGGACGATCTGGGCAGCCCGGTGTTCGCGCTGGACGCGTGTGTCCTCGAGTTCGGTGAGCATCGCTCGCTCGAGTCGTTCCTGCTCGGCCAGTGCCTCCGCGCGCTCGATCTCCCAGACGCTCCAGACGCCCGAGGTTCCGAGGCCAACGGCCGCACCGAGACCGATCATGATCGTCGTGACCCCATCACCGATCCCGGAGAGGTACGCGCCGACGACGACGCCGATACTCGTGAGCGTGCCGTCGAAGCCGTTGGCGATGAAATATCGCCGAGAGATCGACCGAACGTCGTCCTTGCCGAGGACGCGACGAAGTCGGGCACGTCGGCTGCCCATCGTCAGCTACCCAACAACGGGTCGTCGACCGTTCGCGAGCCACAGGCGACCTGATCGATCGAGTGAACCGACGCGCTCAGGTCCTCGATTTCGGCGCGGACCGCCTCGAGATCGAGTTCGCTTCCCTCGAGGGTGACACGCAAGGTCTTGACGTTCTCGTCGACTTCGATGACCGTCGCGGTGGCCGCGTCGATCCCATCGAGTTCGCCGAGTTGCGTCGTGAAGGTGACAACGTTTGGATCGTGTGGTTTCAACACGTCAAGTACGAGCCGTCGTATCGGAGCCATAGACGCTTGCACAATGGGGAAACGGAAAGGCCTACTGACGCGCCACTGGCTGGCAGTCGACGGCACGCTCTTGTACGATCCCGTGATACGGCCTGCATGGCCACCCTCGAGGACTCACTCGATATCGGCGGCGTGACGATACCGAACCGGCTCTATCGTGCGCCACTGCTCGAGTGTGCCGGCAACGGTCCCGACGCCGTCGACACGCTGCTCGACGACCTCGAACCCGCCGCCGAGTCGGGCGTCGGCCTCATCTGTCAGGGTGCGACGATCGTCCGCGGTGACGGCGGCTGTGCCGCCCCGGGGATGACCCGCGTGCACGACCCCGATTTCGTCGAACGACTGTCGCGGCTGACCGACCGGATTCACGACCACGGCAGCCGGATCGTCGTCCAACTCGAGCACGGCGGCCTCCGAAGCATGGAAACCTGGCACGCCGAGTATCGACGAGAGCAGCCGGACCTCGAGCAACTCGCCGTCTCCGAACCGCCGTGGCAGTTGCGAGCGCTGGATCGTCTCGGCTTTCTGTCGTACGATCCCCACGTCCTCTCGACCGACGAAGTGTACGAGCTCGCGGCCGATTTCGGCCGATCGGCAGCGTACGCGGCTGACGCGGGCTACGACGGCATCCATCTGGCGGGCGCGAACATGGGCATCGTCCAGCAGTTCTGCTCGCCGTTTTATAATCGCCGGAACGACGAGTTCGGCGGCTCACCCGAGGCCCGACTCGAGTTTCTCGCGGTCGTCCACGACGAGATCCGCGAGCGGGCTGGGGACGTGCCGCTGATCACCAAAGTGCCAGCAGAAACGCCCGCACCGTCCTCACCCATCGTCCAGCGGAAACTCTCGCTCGAGGACGGCGTCGAACTCGCTCGCCGACTCGAGAAAATCGGCTACGACGCGGTTGTCCCCGTCCAGACGTCAGTCGTCTGGGATATGAGCATCGTTCGCGGAGCGTATCCCGACCGGGCCTGGAAAAACGAGGGGTTACACGACGCGTACGACGCGGCGTTCGGTGGGACAGCGCGCAGGAAACTCGTCGCCGCCGCAAACCGAATCCAGTCGCTACAGTACGATTTTGATCCCGCGTGGAACGAAGCGTTCTGTCGACGGGTCCGCGAGCAGGTTTCGATCCCAGTGCTCGCCGAGGGCGGGATTCGCGAACGCGGTCAGATGGATCGACTGCTGGGCGAGGCCGACACCAAGGAACCGGCCTGCGATATGGTCGGCATGGCCCGTCCGTTCTACGCCGAACCTCGTCTCGGTGCGCGGCTGCTCGAGGACGCCCCCGACGAAACCCGCGTGCTCTGTGAAAGCTGTAACAACTGCACCGTCCCACAGGTCACCGGCGCACCGGGGATGTGTCGAACGCCCACTGTGTTGCGAAAGCGGGGCGACCTCGAGCGCGAGGGTGTCTACGAACGGCGGTGACTGTCTGAGAGAAACGTCCTCGAGTGCGAGTTCGCTGTCAGTATCTTATTTGTCACCATTCTTTGACAATTCGATCGGCGCGAGTTTCACTCGAGTCTTTGATCAACGTTCTGCGATCCGTTCAGTCGAATAACCCCCTTCGTTTCCACTGGAAAAGCGAAGACTGAGTGTAGACTGTTCTCGAGTCGAAAAGTCGAAGGAATAGTCCCCACAGGATTCGAACCTGTGTCGAAGCCCCCAGAAGGCTTCAGGATTGGCCGCTACCCCAGGGGACTGAGGCTGCATCGAATTGTTGGTGGTGACCCTATATATGACTATCGGGTTGGAATGGCGTCGAATCGCAATCAGGCGGGTCGGCGTGTTCGATACGGTGACAGTTTGCACAAAGGACGATGCACCGGTCGATTTCTTCTCGTATGCTTGTCTTCGAGTGACCGTTAACGACCATTGTCGCGATACCGTTTTCCTTCTCGTCAGGATGATGAAAGTCGAGACACGGTGGCCTGCCCTCGCCACACTGGGAACACTCACAATGGAGCTCTTTGTACGTGTAGAGCCACTGGCGAATTTCTTTTCGGCGCCGGTCCTTTCGCTCGATTCGGGCGTCTCGATTTTTATAATACCAACGCTGTTGACCTGTAAGATCCGCCCAATCGGTGTCATCAGGAATGTCAACCCAATCCGGTTTCGGTTGGATAGAATGATTACCCGTTGCGCCCCGATCGAACGTTTCTAATCCAGCACGCTCTTTTGCCGCGTTCCAGCCACCCAGTGTCTTCATAATCGTCGCAGACGCAGGCGTCAACCCCAACTCCTCGTACTGTGCTTTCGTCGGCGACTCGCCGAGTCGCGCTGCCGCTTCGCGCAACGACTCGAGACACTCCCGTTCGGACGTCACACGCCCGTTGGCCGCCCCATCGTATATAAATTCTCGTCCCGGGTCACGTCAGGATAGCGACGATGATGCACAAATCGACACACATTTTCCTCGCGGCTGTGCACATTCGCGTATGTACGTTGGACGATTTGTCGTCGTCGGCCCCGAGGTCGGCGCCTACCGCGTCTCGTCACGCTCGTTCCCGAACCGTGAGCTCACCGCTCGAGAGGATGCGCTCACCGTCGGTCCCACCGACGACGCGCCGGAGACGGACAACCCCTACGTCTCCTACAACTGCCTGCGCGTCGTCGACACCCCGACGGGCGAGACGGCTGCCTTCGGCAACGGCTCGCACGTCGATCCGATCGCGGAGAAACTCGAACTCGGCTACCCTGCCCGCGACGCGCTGGCCGAGAGCCTGCTGGCGCTGGATTACGAGAAGGACGATTACGACACGCCACGGATCGCCGCAACGATCGGCGACGACGGTGAGGCTATGATCGGGACGGTTCGCAAGGACGCGCTGCTCGTCGAGACCGTCGAGGAGCCGACGCTGGTCGCGACCTACGAGAAGAACGCCCCCGAGGCGTTCGACTTCGAGGCCGACAGCGCCAAGGCCGCGGCGAGTGAGGCGTTCGACTGCGAGTTCGAACACGCCGTCTGTGCGGCCGGCATCGCCCGGACCGACGACGGCTTCGAGACGGCACTCGAGAACGGCAACTAGTCGAGACGAGGGCCATCGGAATCGACCAGAAGCGGATTCACAGCGGATCGCTATGCCGGATCAGGGGTGTTGAGGAGAGAGCGAACAGTCTGCTCACGCTTACAACAGGGAAACCCACGTCCTCCCCAACCGATTCGCTCGTTCACGTTGTTCACTCACTCATCCCTCGCACGGCTTCGAGCCACGGCTCGCTAACTGCTCCCCGTGGCACAGCGTGCGCCATCACGTCGGATACAATATCCACACCCGCCTGCGACAGCGTTCGAGCATGTCGCTGGATAACCTACAACATCCCGCGGCACATACAGTGGTGTATGAAAGTCGGACTCGTCTCCGATATCCACGGCAACCGGGTCGCCCTCGAGGCGGTCCTCGAGGAGATGCCCGCCGTCGGCGAACTCTGCTGTGCGGGCGACGTCGTCGGCTACAACCCGTGGCCGGCAGCGTGTGTCGACGAACTCCGCGAGCGGGAGGTGCCGACGGTGATGGGTAACCACGACGCTGCAGTCGTCGAGGGGGATGCAAGCGGCTTCAGCCGGATGGCTCGAGCGGGGGTCGAACACGCCAGCGAACAACTCGATGACGACCAGCTCGCGTGGCTCGAGTCGCTGTCTGTCGAACGGCGCGCCTGCGACGGCCGGATCAAGGTCGTCCACGGGCATCCGGACGATCCGAAGCGGTACACACGATACACCCGACCGTCGGAATTTTCGCCACGGCTGCTCGAGGAGGAAGACGTACTGGTGCTGGGCCACACCCACGTGCAGGGCGTCGAACAGTACGCCGAAGGAATCGTCGTCAATCCGGGCAGCGTCGGCCAACCGCGGGATGGTGATCCACGAGCGGGCTATGCGGTGGTCGACCTCGAGGCGATGACCGTCGACACACACCGCGTCGCGTACGATATCGAGGCGGTCCAGGCGGCTGTCGCGGATGCAGGGCTGCCGGACCGGATCGGCCAACGACTGGCCCGTGGGAAATAAGACGTGAGCGCGGCGGCTGGGGCGAGAAACGAATCTTTTTACACGGCCTGCGCCGCTAGATGCGGACATGGTATCCACCGGCCACACCGCGTGTACCGACAGTAAACGACCGCGTCACGCTGTGGCCCGGTGCTGCCGTGCGTCGACTCATTCGGCGGGACGATCCGGCCAGTATCGCGCCACTACCGTTTCTGAGAGCTTCTGATATGTTCGGACGCATCTATGAAGACGCCCGGACGATGTGCGAGCGCGACCCCGCCGCAACGGGGTGTCTCGAGGTCATCCTTGCCTATCCCGGCTTACACGCGGTCTGGGCCCACAGGGGAATCCACTGGCTCTGGAACCGGGGCTTTCGGCTGCTCGCACGGCTGCTCGCACACGTCGTCCGCACGCTCACGGGCGTCGAGATCCACCCCGGCGCAACGATCGGCCGTCGCGTGACGATCGATCACGGTATGGGTGTCGTCATCGGCGAAACGGCCGAGGTGGGCGACGACGTCCACATGTATCACGGCGTCACGCTCGGGGGAGACACGAATAAGCCGGTCAAACGGCATCCAACCGTCGAACCCGGTGTCACGATCGGGACGAACGCGACGCTGCTCGGCGATATTACGATCGGGGAAGACGCCGCCGTCGGCGCTGGCTCGGTCGTTACTCGAGACGTCGAACCGGGCGCGACGGTCGTCGGCGTGCCGGCCGAACGCGTCGATTAACACGCAGGCGGAGTGAGACGAGCCGGATTACTGCTGATCGGTGTCGACCGTGCCATCCGTGCCCGTTGGCGACCCCTCGGCTGGGACACCCTCACCTGTCGTGACGCTCTCGGCGGACTGTTCGGCGTCTGACTCTGTTGCCTCCGGCTCGGGATCGGACATATAGCCGAGTTCGAACCAGAGTTTCGCCGTACAGTCGACCGCTTCCTCGTCGGGTTCGGTCTCGTCTTTCCGCTGATCGAGATAGCCGTTACAGCGGCCGTGTGTGACGACGTTCATCAGCGACGCCGCGGAGCCACACTCCGGACAGTCGATGGAGTAGGTGCCCTCGTCGTTCTGGTGCCACGAATCGGGCTCGAGTTCCGTATACGCAGCGTCTTCGTGGGTGTGTTCGGTCATGGCTCTAGCCAACGGGTCAACGGTGGTAAAGAGGGGCCCGGAGCACGCAACCCGACGCCGACCGAAACCGACTGCCGACGATTTCGGTTCGAAGCTCGAGCGAACGTGACACGACTGCCGAACACAGCCAACGTACGTACTGTCGAAGAGAGTCGACGAGCCGGCGTGAATTACCACGGGTCGGATGAGCCGTGGCTTCCTGTTTAAACCAGCGGCTCGAGCAGCGACTCGCCGGCCGCGAGCAGTTCCGCGACCCGTTCGTCGTCCCCAGCTTCCGCATAGACGCGCAACACAGGCTCGGTCCCGCTGGGCCGAACGAGAAGCCACGAGCCGTCGGCGAGCTGGAGTTTGAAACCGTCGGCAGTGTTGACGCCCTCGACGTCGGTTCCGGCGACAGTTTCGGGGATTTCGTCCTCGAGGGCAGCGAGGACGCGCGCCTTCTCGTGGTCCGGACAGGCGACGCTGGTCTTGTTCTGGACAACAGTCCCGTACTCGTCGAGCAGTCGAGCTACGCGCTCGTCGATGGGTTCTTCGGCGTGCATCGCGGCCGCGAGCACGGCCATGAGGACGCCGTCTTTCTCGCGGACGTGGCCGCGGACGGTGAAGCCGCCGGATTCCTCGCCGCCAACGAGGGCGTCGCCGTCGGCCATCGCTTGGGCGACCCATTTGAAGCCAACGGGGACTTCGTGGACTGACTCGCCGTGGGCGTCGGCGATACGGTCGATCAGGAACGTCGTCGAAACGGTGCGGACGACCGCTCCCGAATCGTCTTCGAGCAGGTAGTCATAGAGCGCAGCGAAAAACAGGTTCTCGTCGAGATAGCCGCGCTCGGGTGTGACGATGGCGATACGATCTGCGTCGCCGTCGTTTGCGATTCCAAGCGTCGGCGCGGTCTCGTCGGCAGTGACGAGGTCGATCAGCGCCTCGAGGTTTTCGGGCGCGGGCTCGGGTGCCCCACCGCCGAATGTCGGATCGCGCTCACAGCGCAGACACTCGAGGGAGACGCCGGCGCGCTCGAGGACGGCGTCGGTCGTCCCGCGGCCGCTGCCGTGCATGGCGTCGTAGGCGACGGTGAGCGCCGCATCCGAGAGGTCGGCGCTGCCGGTGATCTCCTCGACCAACTCGAGGGCGGCGTCAGCGTGTGGCGTCGTCAGGTCGACTTCACGGACGGAGCCGTGTTGGGCTTCGGGCAGCGCCTCGGGTTCGGCGAGGCGATCCGCGATGGCGTCCGTTACCGCTGGCAGCGCTGGCGCGCCATCTGCAGGAATGAACTTCACGCCGTTGTACTCCGGTGGATTATGTGAGGCCGTGATCGCAAACCCGCCCACGAGTTCACGCTCGACGATGGCGTGAGCGACCAGCGGCGTCGGTCGGTCGCGCGCCGGCATGATGACGTCGAAGCCGTTCGCACACAGCGTCCGGGCCAGTTCTTCGGCAAAGCCACGCGAGGTCTCACGCGCATCGTAGCCGACGACGACCGTTCCCTCGAGTCCCTCGTCCTGTAGATACGTCGCGACGGCCTGTCCGACCATTCGAACCCGCGGCGTCGTGAACTCCTCGAGCGTCGCCCGCCAGCCATCAGTACCGAAGCTGATCGTCTCCATACAGGTTCGTCGATGCCGCCGGCGAAAAAGGCGACGCTGTTGGACAGTATCCGATACTGCACTGCCCGCACGGGTCGAAGCGTCGCATCATACGGTTTACTGTCATCAATTACCGCTGCTCGCCGACCCGTGCTGGCGATCGGCGGTAAATCGGGACAGCAATCCGTCTCAGACATCGACGGTGTCGAGTCGTTGCTCGAAGAGCCGTTCGCCGGTCTCATCGCAGGTCACGGCGACCACGTCGTGTGCGCTGCAGCAGGATTCGACGACGTCCTCGCCCATGCTGACCGTGCCGCCGGTTGGACACGTTTCGAGGAACATCCGAAGGCTGTTACAGATCCGGCCGCTCGTCTCCGGGTCGTGGGAATCCCAGTCGGGAGTCCACGTCTCGAGGACACGGCTGGCAGCGACGTCAGCGAGCAAGGCGGCACGGGACGGCCAGCGCCCGGCCATGGCGCGTTCGGACCGGAGCACACGGACATCGCCGCGGCTCTCGAGGTCGAACGCGTCGGGATCGGCATCGAATCCGAACGCGTCGATGATGGTCGTCGCGTCGAGTTCCGAGTCGGTCAGGTCCTCGATTCGGGCGAACCACGACTCCTCGAACGACTCCGTGAGACAGAGATCGTCTTTGTCGGCACACGGCTCGAGGATCTCGTGGTCGAGAAAGTACGACTCGAGGTCGGTAACCGCGTGATCGGCGTCTGCATCGGACGTCGCCGTGGGAGCATCGTCCGACTCGGTGTGGTCTGTCACCGGCGTGGCGGCTGGGTCCTTCTCGTCGGCGTCCTCGGCAGCGGCGAATGCTGGCTCACTGTCCGCTGGTGTCGTGTGCGCGGCGCTGTGTGCTGAGCCCCCGGTACCGAAGCCGCTGGCGAGGGCAGGTTCCGGGTCCTTGCCGAACCAGCGCAGGATTTCGGGTGGAAGATACCGTTTCGTCAGCGTCGGCGTCCCGGGAACGAGATAGCCGCGCAGATAGATGAGGACGATCGAGACCCCGACCGCGAGCAGTCCGCCGAATCTGGACTTTCGTGCGAGAAGGGAACCGACCGCACCAGCGATGAGCAAGTTCAGTATCGTACACGGCCCACATCGGTTCTCACCGGTGTACGCCGGCTGTTTGAGGTCGTCGACGATGTCGATATCCATATGCGACCGACAAACGCGGTACAGAAGTATCTGCTTTTTGGACCCGTTAGCTCACTAATGAGTCCGGGGTCAGCCCGTCTCACTCGAGGCTGACGAGTCGTTCCTTTTGCTGGCGCGTAAGTTGCTTGATCTCGTACTCGCGGGACATTGCGGCCGATTTCGAGTCGAAGCGCTCGGTGTACTGGAGTTCGACCGGCGTTCGACCGCGGGTGTATTTCGCCCCGTCACCGGCGTTGTGTTCGCGGACCCGTCGCTCGAGGTCGGTCGTATATCCCGTGTATAACGATCCATCGGCACACTCGAGGACGTAGACGACGTGCGCGGACATAGTCTGTCAGCGGTACGCAGTCGAGAGGTTTCGAGGCTCCGGTTCGTCGGTCTCTCGAGGGTTGGTCTGAGAACCGGACCAGTGGTCCGATCGGTTGGGGCGGGAAACGTAACGCGAGAGGGGCACGTGGTACTCAGTGGCTGTTCTCTCTGGGATCAGGCGCCGCGAGCGCGCTCTTTCGCGGCTTCAGCGATCCCAGCATTGGCCGAGCAGCTGACACACGCGCGAATTTCGCCGTTCTGGTCGGCAAAGACGCGTGCAAAGCGCTCGGAAACGTGCGCGCCGCAGTGGTCACACTTGGGCATTGGACAGTGGTCACACCGGCCGAAGCCGGTACCACCAACTACCCGGTGAATGAATAAATAACCTTCTCCAAACGAAGGTTGGCTTTTCCATCCCCCGATAATATTTTCTGAAATCTATACCTGTGTTTCAGCAACCGATACCTCCGTTCGTTCCATCGATCACCACTGTCACAACAGTCAGGATGGGGCGGTCCCGCCGTGACCGCTGCGACCGTCGACGAGAGCCTCGAGTCCGCTGACCCACACACGAACGGGGTCGAACACCGCGGTATCGCTCGCACACGGGATAGCTGGCCACCGCGCGCGAGCAGAATCGTCCCCGCTAGCGACGAGTGAAGCGGAGTTGACGACTCATCAAACATATACTTTCCGGTGGCAAGCACCCTCGAAACAGGCGGGTCAACCGCTGCAGCCACCGTATTCCCGTGAGTAACCACAATATTTATATTGGGGAAAGGGAAACCCGTACATCGTATGGCAGATCTTATCGTCAAAGCCGCCGTGAAGGAAGCGCTCGATGACAAAAACGTCGCTTCGGACTTCTACGAAGCACTCGACGAGGAAGTCGACGAGCTTCTCGAGGACGCTGCACGACGTGCAGAAGCGAACGACCGGAAGACGGTCCAGCCCCGCGACCTGTAAGGCTCGCCACTCGAGTATTTTTTATTGACGCTACGGGAGATAGCCGCTGGCTCGGCTGTCGTCGAAAACGGAATAGTGAAGCTACTGCTGTCGCCCGTCGAGGTATTCTTTCGTTCGCCCGAGGACGACGTGGTCGGCCGACTGCAACTCCCCGACTGAGGCCGAGCCGGTGACGAACATCGCCGTTCGGAGTTCGAGTTCGAGCGTCTCGAGCAAGTCGACGACGGCGTCAGTGCCTTGGCCCGCCGGCCGGAGGAACGGTTTCGCGAGCCCACCAGCGCGAGCGCCGAGGGCGATCGCTTTGGCGATATCCAGTCCCGACCGGACGCCGCCGCTGGCGATGACACAGTCGTGGACCGAAGCGGCCTCGTGTGTGCTAACCGCCGTTGGGACGCCCCAAGCACGAAAGAGTTGGCCGATCGCTTCCTGGCGGTCAGCGCCGACGGCGGCCGCCCGGTAGGACTCGATGCCGGACCACGTCGTGCCACCCTGTCCGGCGACGTCGATCGCGTCGACGCCGGCGTCGGCGAGTCGCGTCGCCGTCTCTCGAGCGATGCCGTTGCCCGTCTCCTTGACGACGACGGGAACGGAGAGGTCGGCTGCGACCTGCTCAATCTCGGCCAGACAGCCGCGGGCGTCGACGTCGCCTTCGGGCTGGACGGCTTCCTGGAGGAAGTTCAGGTGGATCGCCATCGCGTCGGCGTCGATCATTTCGACGGCTCGCTCGACGTCGTCGACGTCGTACTCGAGCAACTGTGCTGCGCCGACGTTCCCGTAGAGGAAGGCGTCGGGAGCGACGTCCCGCACAACCGTGTAGGACTCGAGTAACTCCTCATCGTCGAGTTCGAGGCCGGCACGCTGGCTGCCGACGCCCATGGCGACGTTCAGCTGCTGGGCGGCTTCGGCGAGGTTGCGGTTGATCTTCGTCGTGTTCGGGTGGCCGCCAGTCATGCTTTCGATGACGATGGGGGCCGCCAGCTCGTGGCCGAGCAACGTCGTCGACGTGTCGATCTCGTCGCGGTGGATCTCCGGAAGTGCGTCGTGAACGAGCTCGATATCGGCGAACCCCGTCCCCGAGGTTTCGACGTCCTCTTCTTCGATAATGCGGATGTGATCGTCTTTCCTGTCGGATGTCTCGGGCATCGAATCGTCTCCAGTGGAAAATAGCATGAGGAGGTTGAAAAGGTGTCCATCGACGCGTGTCAGGTGCCGCGCTCTCGGCCGACACTTTTTACGGATGCCGGTGTACGACCTGTCTCTTATACACATCTCTGAT
>NZ_AOHX01000031.1 GCF_000337735.1 Natronorubrum sulfidifaciens JCM 14089
GGTCTCGAGAACGCCGAGGAGGCCCAGCTCAGACCGTGGGCGCGCTGGGGTGCCCGCCTCGAGGGAGCCATCTTCGTCTGGTTGCTCGCTCGCCGGGAGTCGGGCTGGACGCCCGCCAGCTGGCTGCTCGGGATCGCCGGCGTCGTGCTCGTGCTCGTTCCACAGCCGATCATCAACCAGAGCCAGCGGCTGGTCTACGCGAACCACGACGATCTCGAGTCGAAACCGTGGGTGAAACCCGCGGCTCGAGTGCTCGGCGTGGTGTATCTCACCGTCGTCGCGCTCTCGACGACGGGCACCGAACACGACGACAGCGACGACGTGCTCGAGGAGCGCACGTGATCCGAGCGCTGGCGATCGGCGTCGGCCTGCTCGAGGCCGTCTTCCCGAGACGGCTCATCGATGCCGGCGAACGGCTCGCGTTCGACACCCCCGAGACGGGTCGGCTCCAGCCGTGGACCGTTCCGATGGCTCGTCTCGAGGGGCTCGTGTTCGTTTGGTTGCTCGCTCGCAAGGGCGGTGGCCTCGACGCGCTTCGGGCACCGTTGGGTGTCGTCGGCGTCGCGATGGCGCTCTCGCCACGCGCGGTCGTCGCGTTCGCACTCGAGGTCGCCTACGAGAATCCCGACGACCTCGAGTGCAAACCGTGGGTGGTACCGGCCACGCGCCTCCTCGGCGCGGTTTACGTGGTCGCCGGGCTGTTCGCCGGCCGTGGGGCCACGCCGAAAGACGAGCCCCGCACAGCGCAGCCACCACCAGAACAGTAGAGCGGTCAGTACTCCCGCACGTCGACGCCGTCGGCCGTCCCGACGTAGGTCGCATCGGCCAGCCCGACGAACAGGCCGTGTTCGACAACCCCCGGCAGCCTCGAGAGTCGGGTGGCGAGCGTCTCCGGTTCCTCGATCGGGCCGAACGCACAGTCGATAACGAGGTTTCCGTTGTCCGTAACGACCGGCCCGTCTTTGTGTTCGGCGTCGCGAAGCGTCGGCTCGCCGCCGAAATCCCGGAGTCGATCGGCGACGACGGTGTGAGCGTCGGGGATGACCTCGACCGGGACCGCCCGCTCGAGCACCGACTCGAGTTTCGACGGGTCGGCGACGACGACGAACCGGTCGGCCGCCGAATCGACGAGTTTCTCGCGGGTGTGTGCAGCGCCGCCGCCTTTGATGAGCGCGCCGTAGCCGTTCGCAGCCGGGTCGTCAGCGACCTGATCTGCGCCGTCGATGGCGAGGTCGATGCCGTCGACCGCGTCGAGTGTCGTCAACGGAATCCCGGCCTCGAGCGCCCGTCGGCGGGACTGAAACGAGGTCGGAATCCCCTGTACCTCGAGGCCGTCGTCGACGGCCCGTCCGATCGCGTCGATCGCGTACGCGGCCGTCGAGCCGGTTCCGAGACCGACGACGAACCCGTCCTCGACCGCCTCGGCTGCGTGTTCGCCGGCGCGTCGTTTCGCTGTGGTTGATCCGCCTGCCGTCTTCATGGGTTGTACGGCGCACGGCGACGGGAAAAACGTTGCAATCTCGCGGCCGTCGGCGGGCCACTACGCGACCGTCTCGAGCGGATAATTCGGGCAGACCGTACAGCGAACTGACCGTTCGTTTGGCTCGAGGTTTTTTCCCCAGGGCTGTATACGAGTCAGTATGGCAACACCCGAATCCGAGGGGGAATCCGGCTCCGGCACGGCGGTCGCCCTCGAGAACGTCCGCAAAACCTACCAACTGGGCGAGCCCGTCCACGCCTTAGACGGCGTCACCCTCGAGATTCCACGCGGATCGTATACGGCGATCATGGGGCCCAGTGGCTCGGGGAAGTCGACACTGATGAACCTCGTGGGCTGTCTCGATACGCCGACGGATGGCACCGTCATCGTCGACGGACAGGACGTTGCTGCGCTCGACAGCCGGGAGCGAACCACGCTTCGTGGGACGACAGTCGGCTTCGTCTTCCAGACGTTCAATCTCATGCCCCGGCTCACGGCCCTCGAGAACGCCGCCCTCCCGCAGCTGTTCCAAGACGTCAGCCGGAACGAACGACACGACCGGGCCCGGGAACTGCTCGAGCGGGTCGGACTCGCTGACCGTGAGGAGCACCTGCCAAACGAGCTGTCGGGCGGCCAGCGCCAGCGGGTCGCCCTCGCTCGCGCACTCGTCAACGATCCTGCGATCGTGCTCGCTGATGAGCCCTCTGGAAACTTGGATACGGAAACCGAAGCCGAGGTTCTCGACCTGTTTGCGGAGTTTCACGACGCTGGAACGACGATGGTCGTCGTCACCCACGAACGCCACGTCGCCGAACGCGCCGAACGGATCGTCCACCTCCTCGACGGCAACATAGAGCGCATCGAAGACCTCGAGGAGACGGGCAACGGAGCCTCGAGTCCGGCCGGGAGCGAGGCGAGTTCCTGATGCGGCCCGTAGAGAGTCTACGCCTCTCGTGGCGGTCGATCCGCGGCCACAAACTTCGGTCCTCGCTGACGACACTCGGGATCATCATCGGCATTGCGGCGGTGATCACGTTCGTTACGCTGGGGGCGAGCCTGCAGGCGGGTGTCATCGGTGATATCAGCCCTGACGACCAGCGCAACCTCTATGGCTGGGCTGCCGACCCCGACACGGAAGGTGGGCCAGCCGCAGGTGCACAGCCAGTGTTCACGGATGCCGACCTCGAGACGGTAAGCGACCTCGAGGACGTTGAGGCTGCCTACGGGTACGGAACGCTCCAGACACAGGCGCTCTCCTATGAGGGCGAACAGGTCGCACAGGGGGATGGACTGGTCGCCTCAGGGCCGTCGTATATCAGAGAGGAGAACCTCCGGGAAGGGAGACAGTTCGAACCCGGCGAACGAGAGGCGGTGATCAACCCTGCCACCGCCGAGCGGTTCGACACGGAGATCAGCGTCGGCGATGAGCTCACGATCTCGCTACTGGGTGGCCAGCAAACGACGGTCGAAGTGGTCGGCATTACTGACACCACCGAAGGCCTGAGCCCGTTCGAAGGGTTCGAATCCGCACCACGTGTCTACGTCCCTACGGATCCGTTCTACGCCGAGCAGACGGCCGGACTGGGCTTTGGCGAGGGCGGGAACGGGGACAGTGATGGGGACACGGCCCGATATCTCGCGATCGTGGTCGAAGCCGAATCCGCCGATCAAGACGCGGTCGATCGCGCCCGTGACAGCGCAGTCGCCTACCTCGAGAGCGAGGAGTCCGATGCGAGCGAGTTGCTGGGCGACGATCTCGCGGTGACGATGCAGACGAGTACCGAACTGCTCCAGCAGTTAGAGGACGTCCTCGACTTGCTACAAAACTTCATCGTCGGCATCGCAGCGATCTCGCTCGTGGTCGGCTCGATCGGCATCGCGAACATCATGCTCGTCTCCGTCACCGAACGGACTCGAGAGATCGGGATCATGAAAGCTATCGGCGCACAGAACCGGGAGATACTGGGTCTGTTTCTGGCCGAAGCAGTGATTCTCGGTGTGATCGGTGCGATCCTCGGCACGGTGTTGGGGCTTGCCGCCGGCTATCTTGGTGCGTGGTACATCGNGGTCTGTTTCTGGCCGAAGCAGTGATTCTCGGTGTGATCGGTGCGATCCTCGGCACGGTGTTGGGGCTTGCCGCCGGCTATCTTGGTGCGTGGTACATCGACCTGCCGCTGGTCTATCCCTACGAGTACGTCGCGCTGGCAGTTGCTGTTGGGATTCTCGTCGGGATCGGCTCCGGGTTGTATCCGGCCTGGAAGGCAGCACGGACGGACCCCATCGACGCCCTTCGCTATGAGTGATTACTCGAGTCCCTCGCGGTCGTCCTCGCGCCCTTCGTGCCAGCGTGTCGGTTCTACACCGTCGGTTTCGGTCGGTTCCCGACGCCGCTCCCGTCTGGAGTCTGGCGACCGTGTGCCGATCGTCTCCGTGGTACTCGAGTGTTTCTCGGGGTACTCCCGGGCGAGGTAGGCACCCAGATAGCCCCCGAGTGCACCGAGGCCGACGGTGTAGACGAGCATGGTGGCGACGGCGAAGCCGAGGAACACGAGGAAAAAGAAGAACCCCCCGACGGGTAGCCCACCGACGCCGACACCGAAGCCAAGGAAGGCAAAGACCGCGAAGGCGATCAGCCCGATCGGAACGAACATGATCAGCCCGGCGAGCCCGCCCGCGAGTGCGCCGTCGGTTTCCTCTGGCCCCTCGAGAAAGCCCGAGGCGATCCCCCCGAGTAACGTCGAGAACGGCAGAAACGAGAGGACGACGCCGACGACTGCACCGATGAGCGCGTTGATGACCGTCTGTCGAGTACCCATAGGTAATACTACCGGACAAAAGCACATAAACGGCTGGTCGGGCAACCGATAGGGACAGCGGGTCGAGATTGGTCGCTAGTTAGAACCAGGTATTATATAAATAAACTACAGATGTCAGGAGGAGTACGGCGAATAGCCACGACCCAACTGTGGTCGAAACTCGTTGCATCCCGGTCAGTTCAGTGCTGTACCAGGCTGTGGCGGCCAACATTGTTGCAAGGACGAAAATGAATCCGACCTCTTCTCGTGTGTTGCCAAGTGACATGGCCTTATTTGCCTTATGCTATGTTGGTGCAAGTAGGCCAGCATGAGGTTTTTCTCCCAATTGGTCGGCGACAAACTGAACATCCTCTGAGCGATTAGCCCGACGCAGTATTTGTCCTCGTTCACGTCCCCGGATCTCTTCCGTATCAATGTGAGAGGGTCTTCATCTGCGGCTAACGCACTGGAGGCTGTCGCCCCTGCACCTCCGACAGCAATTCCGAGTGTAACTGCGACGTGGGACAGGAAAGTACGGCGACCAGAATCTTCATTACGAATTTGTGAAAGTGATTCCCATGTTTCTGCACAGCCCCCGCCATCTGGTGTTCTCTCCGACAATTCTTCACTGAAATCTTGTTGGTTTCTTTTGCTTGACATCTACACTCCGAGATACTTCTGGTTGGTAAATAATACCTTCTAATTATTACATATAAAATAGTTAGTAAATAAATATGTAGTATACGGCCGGTCATATATTTTTGCTGACCCAGGTTTTGGCTTCGAGGGCGAGATGAAGTGGACGGTCGGCAATGACCAGTCCATTCAGAAGGATCGCCTGTCGCACAAGGTCGGCGGCGATCTTAACGGTACCGAGATATTCCTCATCGAGCCGACACGGAAAGAGACGGATCTCGAAGAGCGGATCCGTCGAGCAAGTCGACTCGAGAGCCACTGCCTCGAGGTATCGATATTTTTCTGCGTGCATGAACAGCGTCGGCGAGGAAAAGCCCGGCAGTCAGTCGGTTCCCGGTTCGGGCGCCTCGGCGACGGCTGAGCGATCTGGTTCGGAGTCGGTCCCCCCAACAGGCTCCTCGAAGGCCTCGAGTTCCGCGCCGTTTACTTCGTCGGCGAGCAAGGAGACGGCCTCGACGAAGACGGCGACGATTAGCGGGCCGACGACGATGCCGATCGCACCGAGGGTAAAGAGGCCGCCGGTAAAGCCGACGAAGTAGAGGCTTCCGGGTAGGCCGGCAGAGCGGCGGGCAAGCCGCGGTCGGACGCCGACATCGGGAAACCAGGCGACGAGGCCGATGCCGAGGACGCCGACGAGGACGGCTGCGGCGAGTTCCCCGACAGCGACGTGATAGACCGCGATCGGGAGAATCAGCAGGCTCGGACCGATGATCGGCACGAACTGCAAGATCGCCGCAACGATCGCGAGCGTGAAGGCTGCCTCGTAGCCGAGCAGCCAGAACAGCGGGTAGCCGATGAGCAGTGTCGCAACCGATGTCGCAAGCTGGAGGACGTAGATCGCATACAACGTTTCGCGGGCGCGTTTGGCGAGCGCGTGGACGACGTCGCGGTACTCGTGTGGGATCGGTGCGATCGCGGCCCGGCCAGCCGCATCCCCCTTGAGCAGGAGTGCAAACAGCAAGATCACGAAGAGCGCGAACTTGATCGCCAACACCGGCAGCGCCGAGGCGAACGAGACGGCAATACTGCTCAGCGCGTCGAGTGCGGGTGCCTGAACTTCAGCGACATCGACCGTGTACGTCATCTCGAACGCCGTGATCGGAACCTCTCGAGGGAGGGCCTCGATGATGGCCATCACCTGATCGACCCGGAAGTACAGCGTGACGAGAATCGGCGAGAAGACGGCGACGGCGCTGGCAAAGCCGATCAGCGTCGCGGCAGCCGCCGCCGACCACTCCGAGAGGCCGCGTCTGGCCAGCCAGCCCTGTACCGGCAACAGGACGTACGCGACCGTCAGCGCGAACAAGATCGTTCCGAGCACCTCGAGCAGGATCGCTCCGGTGACGAGTCCGAGAAGGATGACGACACCGCCGAGAACGTAGCGTCGGGTTCGGTCTGCGGTCGCGTTCGGGGTCGCTGTCACACCCGTGGGTCACACCGCGACGATAAAACCTTTCTGTCCAGTAGAACGTTGGGAACGAGCCTTACGTCTCGACTGCATACACCCGGTGAATGAAGCGTCGGACGGTCGTTCGGACGATCGGAACCGCAAGCGCAGGTGCAGCCGCCGGCTTCGCAGGCTGTCTCACTCGAGACGGCGACGACGAGCCGCCGAACGGATCGGACGAGGGCGATCCCGAACCGGACGAACCCGACTTCGATGGCACGCTCCGGATCGCGACGTATCGGTCGATGGTCACGGGGCCGAACCCGGCCGGGCCATGGCTCGAGGAGGCCTTTCTGGAAGTGTATCCTGACGCCGAACTCGAGTGGGTCGTCCCGACCGGCGGCGTCGACCACTACATTCGACGCGGCACGTACGACGGCGCGATCGATGTCGACGTTCTCTTCGGGTTCACGGTGGGCGATCTCGCACGGATCGACGACCGGATCGGCGAGGGTGGGTTGCTTCGCGAACTCAATCTCGACCGGGTCGAGGGCAGCGAGCGCATCCGTGATGGACTCGAGTTGGGCGATCCACACGGACGCGGGCTGGTCTACGACACCGGCTACGTCAGCCTCGTCTACGACGAGACCGTCGTCGACGCGCCCGAAACGTTCGACGACGTACTCGAGTCAGCGGACACGGAGACGTTACTAGCCCAGTATCCCACCCACTCTATGCCGGGGCAGGCGTTCTTGCTGTGGACGATCGAGACGATGGGTGAATCGGACGCGTTCGATTACTGGACGGCCCTCGTAGACGCCGGCGTCGAGGTCCGCAACTCGTGGAGTGAGAGCTACTACGACGGGTATCTGGAGGAGTCCCGGCCGCTGATCGTCTCCTACTCGAGCGATCCGGTCTTCGCAGCGACCGACGGACGCGACCCGGACCGACACCGAGTCGCGTTTCCGAACGAGGAGGGCTACGCCCTGCCCGAAGGAATGGGGATCTTCGAGGCATCGACCGAACTCGATCTCGCCTACGCGTTCCTCGAGTTCGTGCTCTCGAGTGAGGTACAGGTCGAACTCGCGCGACGGAACGTCCAGTTTCCGGCCATCGGCGACGCCACGGGCCCGCGACCACTGTTCGAAGAAGAGGCGCGACACCCACCGGAGCCGGTCACGACGAGCTATACCGAACTCCGCGGACAGCTCGAGGCGTGGCTCACCACATGGGACGAGCAGTTCGGGTCGACACTCGACGGTGAACGGGAGCCGACAGCGACTGGTGTGTTCCCTCGAACTGAGAACCGACAGCGTTACTGAAGTACGAGACTCGCGCAGTACCTGATAGCCACACTGGGCCTCGGATGTCGCCCAGCAGCCGTCCCAACGGAGTACGACGGCGTCTCGATTCGGACGAGTCATGAACGAGTACACACTCCTCATCGCGATCTCGAACACCGCAACACTGCTGACCGGTGGGGCCGTTGCCCTGCTTTCTTACCGGGCCTTCCGGCGGACCGGCTCGGGGGCGCTGCGTGCGGTCGCCATCGGCTTCGGCTTGATCGTCGTCGGCTCCCTTGGCGGCGCACTCGCCCATCTCCTCGGGGGAAACGTCGGGCTGGGCGTGACGATCCAGAGTGCGTTCACCGCCGGAGGGTTCACGATCCTGTTATACTCGCTGTACGCCGAAACGACGACGACAACGACGGTGACGCTGCGCCGCTCTGACTGAGCCGTCGAGTCGTGTCTCGAGCGCCGATCAGGGATCGGACTCGAGTCGGGATCGGAACCGCTCGAGGCCGAACTCGAGCATATCCGGACTCACCGTCTGGAACTCGCCGTCGTCGGGCAGATACGACTGCACGGAATCCCAGCTCTCGCGAGCGTACCGTTCGTCCAGCAGGACACGGACGCCGACGTCCTCGGGCGAGCGGATAACGCGACCGATCGCCTGTCTGGCCTTCCTGACGGCGGGAATCGTCAGTGCGTACGTAAAGCCATCTCCGAAGGCGTCGTCGTAGGCTCGTCGGACCGCTGTCGTCCGCGGACTCGAGGTGTTGACGATCGGCACCCCACAGATAACGGCCGCCGAGAGTCGATCGCCGCTGTAATCGACGCCCTCAGTCAGGGTGCCCCGAAGACTCGTAACGAGAACCTTCCCCGCGCCCGCGAAGAACTCGTGTTTGAGCGACTGGGTCGTCTCGTCGTCGCTTGCGGCGTCGAGCAACACCGGTTTCTCGAGTCGGGACTCGAGTTGGCCGGCGATCCACTCGGCTTCGGCATAACTCGGCATCCCGACGAGGACGTTGCCCGGCAGGCGGCCGATTCTCGAGATCGCATCGGTGTACGCCGCTCTGGTTGGGTTTTCCTCGCCCGGTCTGCCACGGTTGTCGTAGGTGAATTTCGGGACAGACACCGCGAAGCTCTCGCGGTTTTCCGCGGGGAAGTGCAGCCCGTAGCGTCGCTCGGTGACGGGTCTGTCTTCCTCACGGGCGAGGTAGTCGAGGCCCGTCACCTCCGTGAACGCGTCCATCGGCTCCAACGTTGCACTCATGAGAATCCCGCCGCCAAAGGCTCCGAGTCGGTCACCGATCGCGTCGCTTGGCACGCAGTTGTGCAGAGCGAGTCGGGCGCTGTAGGCTCGCCGCCACGAGTCGGCCGGCTCGGTTTCGTCCCACGTTCGCTCGAGTTCGATCTCGCGGAAGTAGTCGGTGTGGTCCCGTCGATACCATTCTCCGAGGATGCGCCCAACGGCGGGGGCCGCGCGAGTCCGGTCTCGCGGGCTTCGCCCGCTCGCCTGTCCCGAGGCGCGTTGCGCCTCGCTATCCTCCGCTTCGGCCTCGTTCAAAATCCGTTCGACGACGGCCCCGACGGATTCGGCACGAACCCACTCGGCATCGCTGTGGCCCGCCTCACGCGCCCACGCGGTGAGTTCGTCTTCTGCCGGCTCGGCCGGGTCTCGAAGCGGAATCTCTGCATCGGAAAGCTCGTGGAGATCCGACCGCCATCCCCCGTGATTTCGGTCGAGATACGCCGTCACCCGACGATCGAGTTCTTCCCGGAGGTCTCGGATGAACTCGAGGGTGCGATTCAGTTCCTCGAAAGAGACGTCGCTGTCCTCGAGTTCCGCGCGCACGAGGTCGGCGTCGGCCGTCTTCGAGCCGCCCTCGGCGTGTCGCCCCTCGCGTTCGAATTTGATCGGCTGGATGACCCTCGAGAGTTCGGTTTCGGCGTCGCGAAGCGTCGTGTCGGCGACACCGTCGCTGACGAGGTCGCGCACGCGTGGCTCTAACATATGGGCCTCGTCACAGACGACAAACGTCGAGTCATCGAGCAACGCGCCGGTAAACGAGCCGGTCGTCCGCGGATCGAACGCGTGGTAGTAGTTTCCGAGCACGACCTCGACGTGCCCGAGGACGGCCCCCATGATTGAGTGGGGACAGCTGCCGTGGGCAACCGAGCGCGCGACGAGATCGTCGGGTGTGATCATCCCGGCTTCGGTGAAATCGTAGGGAACTGCCTCGCTCGCGTCGCCGTCGCTACCGTCCTCGGGGAGGTCCTCGAGGTACTGGGCATAGAATGGACAGTACTCGGTTTCGGCACCGACGGGACCGCCGTCCGAGTAGGTCGGCATCTCCGGGGGGTAGGCAGCCGTCTCGCCTGCGGTCTCGAGAAATCGCCCGGTCGGGCCCGAGCGGCCGCTGTCAGCGAGGCCGGTCTGTTGCTGGCGTGCGTTCGCGGCGAGGCTCGCGGCGGTCGTCTCTCCGCCTTCGCCGGTGAGATCACGGGTTCGGTCGCGCAGCGTCTCACAGCGGTCGTAGACGTTGCCGTCGTCGATCCCACCTGCTCCCTCGCGGTTGTACGGACAGACGTCGGCTTTCCCGACGAGCGTGAGTCCCGAAATGGGGTCCCAGTCGTCGGGCAGGTTCTCGTTGATCGTCTCGAGGTCGGCTTCGAACTGGCGCAGTTGCTGTTTGACGCTCGTGAGCACGAACACGCGCTCGTAGTCGGTGTCCGGATCGCGCACGAGCTCGATGCCCGCTGTGAGCGCNGCTCAGAGATGTGTATAAGAGACAGGTCGTAGGGTTCGGCGTGGCCGAAGATCGAACGCCAGTCCGTCATGTCTCCCGTACTCATCGTCGGTCCTGCATAGCGTTGACGGAGTGTGTTGGCCGCGTCATCGGTTATAAACCTTCGTCGGTGTCGGCTCGTACTTGCGACTCGGCCGAATCCGGCCAGTCGATCGCCGGGATCGACAGGAGCGTGTGTAGGGGTGTCACTTTAATTCGGTGAGCCCCTAGGGAAGATATGAAAGTCCCCAAATCCCTCCGGAACGTCGACCGCGGCGGCGCAGTCGTCCGCACCCTCGAGTACGAGGACGGCAGCGTCATCGCCGTCGACTTCGGCACCTCGGCCGCCGACATCGACGTCGACGTCGTCGGATCGACGGCGATCATCGTCACCAACGACGAGCAGTTCGAGTTCGAACTGCCGCCGGAAGCCAGCGATGTCTCGGTCCACAACGGCGTGTTGACGATCGAGGAGTGACGCCAGTGTTGCGGTCGGTACTATAGTCGCCACTGACCGTCACTGCAAACCTGATCGCACGACGAGAGCGCGACGACGACCGTCGTGCGATCAGGTGTACATCGTTTCAGTTGTGACTATAGAGTGAGCCACGCACACACCGGCGCGCGCCCTCGAGTGCGAGCCCACTCGAGCGAAACACAACCCATTCCCCTGCTGCGCTGTTAGGTCCGGTATGAGCGATTCCACTGAAGCTGACAGCGACGTCGATGTCGAGCGCTGGCGCGACGAACTCGAGTCGAAACGCGACGAGAAAGACGACTTCTTCGCCGAGCACCCGCAGTCACCGATCCCACCCGAAGAACGCGACGAGTTCGGTGGTCTCGAGTACTTCGCGCCGGACCCGACCTACCGCGTGACCGCGACCGTCGCGGCCCACGACGACCCCGAAGTCGTGTTGATGGAGACGACTGCGGGCCGGGAGATGCGCTATCTCCGCGTGGCGACCCTCGAGTTCGACTTAGAGCGCGAGGACGACGCCCTCGAGGATGGTACCTACGAACTCGCAGCGTACCAACTCGAGAGTCCGAACGAGGAGCCGCTGTTCGTTCCGTTCCGCGACAAGACGACTGGCCAGCAGACGTATCAGGGCGGGCGCTACATGGAACTCGCGCCGGATCGTGACCTCGCGGACGGCGACGAACTCGTCGTCGATTTCAACCTCGCGTACTCGCCGTTCTGTGCCTACAGCGAGACGTTCGACTGTCCGCTCCCACCGGAGGAAAACTGGCTCGAGGTGACGATTCAGGCGGGCGAGCGCTTCGAGTAGACAGAGTAACGCGTCGAGTCGAGGGCGAGTCAGGGGGTGGCTTCCACTCGAGTGTGTGTCCAAAAACCCACCGACGGAACGGTGACTCGAGTGGAAAGAAAGGGGTTGTCAACCGGCGAGGTGTCGAGTCGAAATCAGGGGGCAACGCCGACGGTGAGCAGGGTTCCGAACTCGCGGTAGCGTTCGACCATCGCCTCACGAGAGTCCCAGTCGTCGGTCGGGAACGCCTCCGCGCTCGGGATCGTGATCTCGTGATCCGGAACGTTGTCCTGTTCGGCGACGTAGAGACCGGCCTCGCGGAACGCATCGCGGTACTGGTCGCGATCCCAGCGCGTCATCTCGATGGAGATGTTGTCCTGCCACGCATGCGAGTAGACGTTCTCCTCGTAGTAGTTGACCGCACAGTAGAACGTACCACCGGGCCGGAGGATTCGGGCGATCTCCTCGAGCGTGTGGTGGGGATCGGCGGCGTAGTAAAACGCCTCCATCGAGAAGACGTGATCGATGGAGTTGTTGGCAAACGGCAGCGCGTCGAAGTCACCGACGACGAACCCGACCGCTGGGTCGTCGGTGTACCCCGCGGCGTTGCGTGCCATCTCGGGCGACCCGTCGAGTCCGTAGACGCGTCCGGCGTCTTTCGTATCCCGAAGCGCACGCCCGGCGTAGCCGCTGCCACAGCCGAGATCGAGGATCGTCTCCCCAGACTCGACCGGCATCCGTGCTAGTACGTGTTTGGCGGTGTGCCAGTGGCGCTCCTCCATCCCTCTGTCCCGGCCGCTTGCGGCCCAGTCGTCGAACTCCTCGCGGACGCTCATACACGAGTCCTCATCCTCGGACGGCAAAACGAGTTCGACTCGAGATTCGAGTGTGGTCCGACGGTCGCCGACTCGAGTCGTCCACAACACCTGTCACTCGAGTGACCGACAGTCTTTTTAGGACAGCCTAAAAAGAGTGCTTCGGAGAGGTTTAGGCTGGCCGAAATCCGTGGGCATCGGACAGAGGCCGAACGAACAGCTCCTGCAATCCCGTTTTCTGGCGAAGTAACACGGAACGAATCGGTAGCTATATGTGTTTTAGGCCGACCTAAAACTAGATATGCAACAACGACACCGCGATCAGACGGGAGTCGGTCGACGACAATTTCTTGGAACGACGGCGGCTTCAGTCGGAACGCTTGCCATCGCTGGCTGTCTCGGCGGCTTCGGCTCGGGTGAAGACCCGTTCGACGACTACGGCCCGCAAGCCGCCCCCGTCGAATCCTCAGCCGTCTCCTGGGACGATCTCGGCGATCTTGAGGGGGAGTTGACGATCTACTCGGCTCGAACCGCCGATCAGATCAACCCACTGTTCGAGGAGATCGAAGCCGAGTACGACGACTTCGAAATCCGACCGGACTACGACGACGAGGGCGACCAGTTGGCAAGCCTGCTCGAGGAAGGAGAGAACAGTCCCGCCGATCTCTTCTATACACAGTCATCAGGTGAACTCGCACGGCTCAAAGACGAAGCACTCGCACGAGAGCTCCCCGAAGACGTGATCGACGCCGTCGACGACAACTACAGCGACAGCGACGGGCACTGGACTGGCACGTCCGGTCGTGTTCGGGCCATACAGTACAACACAGACGAGTTCAGTGCCGAGGAACTCCCAGACGACATCTTCGAATACGCAACAGACGATCGCTTCCAAGACGTGATCTCGACGCGTCCGAACTCGGGGACGTTCCGGTCGTTCATCGTCGCGATGATCGACGAAGAAGGCGAAGACACGACCCGAGAGTGGGTCAGTAATATGGTCAACGAGCAGAACGCGACACTGTACAGCAGCGGCTCAGCACAAGCCGAGGCGGTCGCAAACGGCGAACAGGAGATCGCACTGGGGAACCAGTATTACGCTGGCCGAATCGTCGGCAACGATCCAGATGCACCACTCGACGTGGCGTTTACCAACAACGACCCCGGCTGTCTGTTCAACGTCTCGGGTATCGCCATCCTTGAGGGTGCAGACAAACCAAACCTCGCCGCGGAGTTCACTCGCCACGTCCTCGCCAGACAGGGACAGGAGTTTTTCGTCGACACCAACGGCGAATACCCCGTCGTCGACGGCGTCGACTACGTTGGCAGTCTGCCGGCACTCGACGAGATCAACCCACTCGAGTTCGACCTGAACAAACTCAGCAATGTCGAGCACGCACAGGACCTTCTCCGAGAAGAGGGAATGACCGTCTAGTACTGTCGGACAGCAGTCCATGAGACATCGGTCGCGAAGTCGCGGCCGATCTTCGAATCGTGCTGTCCGACAATATAAACCGGACACACGACAAGCTGGTCGCTCACGTCTCGACCCACTCGATCGAGACACCCGTCTGCGACAGTGTTTTAGGAAGCCCTAAATCCCCGCCGAACCGAAGCAGTACTCGAACTACTACCGTGGTATCAAAGCGATCCAAACAGTTGTCGAGGCTCACCAACGATACGTCAACGCTTGGGCTGACAGTGTTGAGTGGCGTGATCGCGCTCATAGTCGCCTCGCCACTGCTGTGGATCGTCCTGCGCGCGACACAAGTTGATCCGGGCCGCGCACGCGAGTTGTTGGTCTCGACACGAACCGCTGAGATTCTGTTGACCAGTCTCGGTCTCACGATCGGCGTGACCGCTCTCTCGATCCTCTTTGGCGTTCCGCTTGCAGTCCTGACGACGCGAACGGACCTTCCCTACCGGCGGTTCTGGACCGTTATTGCCGCCCTTCCGCTTGTGATTCCGAGCTACATCGGCGCGTTCGCGTTCGTCTCCGCGTTCGGTCGACACGGCGAACTCAGTGACTTCTTTGGCATCACGATGCCGCGCATTCAGGGACTTGCCGGTGCAATCCTGATCATTACGCTCTATACGTATCCCTACGTGTTCTTGACTGCTCGAGCAGCATTACTGTCGATGGATGCCTCGCTCGTTGACGCCGCTCGGACGCTGAACGCGGATCGACTCGAGGCGTTTCGTCGTGTAACACTCCCACAGATCAGGCCAGCGATTGCTGCCGGTGCACTCCTGTCGGGACTGTACGCGATTTCGGATTTCGGGACGCCAGCGTTTTTACACGTCGAGGTGTTCACGAGCGCGATCTACTGGGAGTTCGGGGCAATCAACGTAGAGTATGCCGCCCTCCTGTCGCTGCAGTTGCTCGCCGTGACGGGGATTATTCTCCTGATCGAAGCGAAAGTCGGCAGAGACGAAGATGCAAGTGGCGGCAGCGCAAGTGGCGCACAGATCCGCCTCGGCCGCTGGAAGTGGCCAGCGATGGGCGGTATTGCCGGGCTCGGGCTCGTGACGCTCGTCGTCCCAATCGGTATCTTCAGCGTGTGGCTCATCCGTGGCGCTGGCGGTGAGGCGCCGTCGTACGCCTTCGAATGGGGGTATGCGTTTAATTCGGTGTATCTCGCTGCACTGACAGCGATCGTCGCCGGTGCATTTGCACTCCCCGTGGGCTATCTGGCAGCCCGATCGGAGTCACTGTCTGCACGGCTGTTCGAGCGCGTGACGTACGTTGGATTTGCGGTTCCGGGCGTCGTCATCGGACTCGCGCTGGTGTTTTTCGGAGCGAACTATGCGGGCTGGATCTACCGCACCGTCCCGCTTTTGGTGTTCGCATACGTCGTTCGGTTCCTTCCACAGGCCGTCAGCACCACACGGACCTCCGTCCTCCAGGTCGACGACCGACTTCCGGAGGCAGCACGAACGTTGAACGCTGGACGGCTCGAGACGTTCCGACGCGTCACACTTCCACTGATTGCACCCGGCGTCGTCGCCGGCAGCGTCCTCGTCTTCCTGACGACGATGAAGGAGTTGCCAGCAACGCTCATGCTCCAGCCGATCGGGATGGATACGCTCGTGACGCTCATCTGGAGCGCACATGGAACAGCCTACTACCGGTACGCCGCGCTGCCCGCACTCATTTTGGTGCTTATCTCCGGACTGTCAATGCTCGTCTTGCTTCGCCAAGAAGACTACGAGATGTAACCAGACGCTCGAGCCAACTGCGCGGACCACCACGTGCCGTTCAGTACGGAACCGCCCTCATCGCCCAACGGCGGTGAAACCTTCGTGACATCCGCACTATTAAGTCAGTGCCGGAAGTTGTTCACGCCAGCATGGAGTACGCGCTCGAAATCGACGGCACACCGGACACAGTACCTGGTGGGACAGGGGTTCTGTTGTTGCATCCAAGCACCGGCGAAACCGACCGTATCGACACCGACTTTCTCAAAGCCGACACCGACAACTTCCTCGTCGTCTCCACGCGAACGACTGCCCGCGAAGTCAGACAGAAACTCGAGCACTACGACGTCGACGAAGACTGCGCCGAAATCCTCGATACGCTAAGCATCGAACGCGGCTACTCGCGACGAACGAGCGACACCGTCCACTACGTCGCCGCCCCCGACGACGTCGACGGCATCGTCGAGCATATCGACGGCTTCCTCGAGGCCCACGACGGCAAACTTCGGCTCAGCTTCGACTCCGTCACCGAACTCGCCTACTATGCCGGCGACGACGAAGCCGTCGACGCCGTCGAACGCATCCTCGAGTTGCTCGAGAAACACGACGCCGTTGGCCTCTTCCACGTCTCCGAAGAGCCCCACGACGAAGCACTCGTCGACGAGTTCCGCAGCCTGTTCGATGGGATCATCGATCTGGACGCAGACGGCAGTATCGACGCCGAGTTCTGATCGAATCTCCGTTGGCGATCCACCAGTAGACCGTTTTTTCACACGCAACGAACGACCCGATCAGTGAGAACACGATCCGTCTCACGGACTCGAGCGGCAGTCAGCGACGCAGATACTGTCGGACAGCAGTCAGTGAGCAGCCGGTCGCGAAGTCGCGACCGATCTTCGAATCGTGCTGTTCGACGGTATGAAAACAGCTCCGTTCGCAAGCGTTACTCGGCGAGCGAGTCGAACGTCTTTTCGGCCCACTTGATCGCGTACTCGGGGCCGTGGTCCCGGTAGGCGTCGGTGTCGAGTGCTGCAAACGGCGCTGGCAACTCGATCGCGTGTTTGATCGCCGCACATGCGAGTTCCGTCGCGTCCGCGAACTCCGTCTCACCGCGGGCGACCGCCCGCGGAAGCCCCGAAACCCGATCCTCGAGGCGGGTCCCCGCATCCTGCCACGCGGCAGCGAGTTCGGGGTGGTCGTCGTGCCAGCCCGCGAAGACCTCGCGTGTCTGGAGGCCGACCCAGCCGTCGAACAGCGCCGCTGCTACCTGATAGGTGCTGTTCGGACCGAGCGAAACTGCCTGATCGAGCGCGCGATACTCGTCCTCGAAGAAGCCGAGGAACTGTTCAGGAACCTCGAGGTCGAGTTGGACGAACGCCTCGGCGAGCAGGAAATCGACGAAGGCGTCCGGTGATCCCTCGACGCGGGGTTTGACGATGACGAGCGGTGGCTCGGTCTGGCGCGTCCAGACGACGCTGCCATCGCCCGGCATCCCGATCGTCAGATCCGAACTCACGTAGCGAGCCAGCAGCGTCGGCGCATCGTCGGGCAGCCACGCTGACGGATAGCTCGCCGGCTCGAGCGAGTTGACCAGCAAGCCGAGATCCTCCGCCTGTGCGGGTGGGAGCGTCTCGAAATCACGGTCACAGTCGAGTACCTGCACGTCGGGCGCGTAGACGTCCCGAGCCGCCTCGACCGAAGCCGAGAGCTCGCGGCTCTCGAACATCAGACGAGGACCATCTGAGAGACGACCAGCAGCGACAGCAGTGCCGATGCAACGATCGTCGTGAGGACGATCTTGGTTGGTTTGCTCATACGTGGGCACACTCAGCCACGTCGCTTAAATCCATCTTTCTCGCCCGCTCGAGAAATCGCCGGTCGCGAGCCCAGTCGGTAAGCTGTCGAGTCTCATGCAACTGGCTGGGTCGTGTGCTGTTCGGGGTGTGATTGAACGACACAGCCACGGTTTCGCATGGAACTAGATTTTGCCACTGGTTGGCTTGAGGTCGGGCCGAACACAGTAGTTGCAGTCGAAATAGAGGGGTGTCAATGAGTCGGGCGTCGACCCCCCGTTACGTGTCGTCGTCTGCATGCCAGGTCTCGGGAACGTCGATGACGTAGCGGCCATCCTCCTGCAGCGAGATAATATACTCCTCGCGGTTGTACAGCTCCATCAGATTGAGTTCGTACTGTCCCGGACTGACGATTTTGATGCTTTCGAACTGCTCGTTTAGCTCTGCCCGAAGCTCCTCGATCGACGGCTGCTCGCCCGACGGCTCGCTGACGACACGGCCGTGATCCGGTGGTTGTGTGCTCATCTCGTCGGTTGAACCATCCGTCTGTGGCGACTCCGGGGACTGGGGCGCAGTAGACGGCAGATCATCCGTCGAAACGACCTCGCTCCGGGCGTCGGCTTGGGCCGTATCTTCGGTGTCCTCGAGTGTGACGCCGTCGGCGTCCACCGCCAACGGATCGGCCGTCATCGTCGGCTCCGAGTCAGTGTCGACCGCCGACGGCGTCACGGAGTCGGATGGAGACCGAGCATGGGTGGTGTCATCTGCTGGCGTGCTCGAGGCCGTCGATCGGTCTTCGGGCCGGCGCGCCGTGTCCGGCCATTCGGTGAACGTCTCCGTGTCGGCGTCTCGGTCGGGCTCGGACGGCGTGTCACGGTCGGGCCACGAACGCTGTGGCTGGTCGTGGCTCGCGTCGACAGCGTCCGGCTGGGTCTCGCGTGGCGCACTCGAACCGTTCGTCTCCGTATCGGGTGTGTGCGTCGACTCCGATGACACCCACCCGCGAACGGTCTCTGCGGCGCGTTTGACGGTCCCCGATGAGTCCGCTGTGGGCGGAGATTTATCACTGGGTTCAGCGGCTGCTGTCGTCGCATCGGTCGCCCCAGTGGCGGTCTGTGGGGCAAACTGGAACTTGTTTCCGCCACAGTTTGGACAGCCCGACAGCATCTCCTTGGAGCCGTCGGGAAACGTTCGGCCGCAGTTCGTACATTCGTGTGGCATTAGTCTCGGGACACGAGCGCGCTGATCAGCGTTTCGTCTTTGTGAAGCGTTTCGATCTGGTTTGCCGGCCCGATAACCGTCAGTTTCGCGGTCGGCTCGTCACCACCCATGATGCGGCCAAGTAACGAGGCGTTCCGGGTATCCGATTTCGGATACGTCTCGATTTCGATCCCGTTGAACTCGTCGGGGCTGATCTCGGCCATCGTCACCTCGATGAGGCGACTCTCCTCGTCCGGGGTCAACCCTTCCTCTAGAATGACGATGTTTCCGTCGTGGACGCCATCGAGAATCATCCGGATCTTCTCCATGGTCGCCATGCCGTCCATGCGTTCGCCGCTGATCAGGTCAATCTGGACACCGTCAGGAGCGTCCGGGTCATCCGTGTTGGTTGCTTTTGGCATTCACTCTCACCCGAAGTACTCCGCGATGTTCGCGTAGACCTCGTCCATGTTTTCGCCTTCCTTGGCCGACAGCGGCACCGTCTTGTGCTGTGGGAAAGCGTCCTCGATGCGCTTGACACTCGAGTCGTCGAGGTCGATCTTGTTCGCGAAGATGAGCACGGGGAGGTCTCGAGATTCGATGATACCGATCAGCATCGTGTTGACCTGCGTGATCGGGTCCTCCGCGCTGTCGAGGACGTAGATGACGCCGTCGACGTCCTCACGGAGCCAGTGCATCGCTTCCGCGACACCTTCGGTCGCCTCGCGAGAGCGGCGGATCGCGTCGTCTTCGTCCATCTCGTCGGTGAACTCCTCGTAGTCGACTTTCGTCGTCACACCGGGTGTGTCGACGATGTCAATCGTCACCGACTTTCCGTTGCGTTCGATTTCGACGTCTTCCTTCCGGCGCGCACGGCGCGTTTCGTGTGGAATGTGACTTTCCGCACCGATCGCGTCACCAGTCCAGTCTCGAGCGATACGATTGGCAAGCGTCGTTTTTCCGGCGTTAGGTGGACCGTAGATACCGATTCGTTTGGGTTCCTCTTCCGCAAACAGGCGGTCCGTAACCCGAGAGATACTATCTTTAAGTTCTGTGAACAGTCCCATCTGTGGGGCCCTCCAGCACCGCGGGGTGCATCTGCGCGTACTACAAACTGAACTCACTTAAGCCTACGTCAGACGTGTAGACTGTTCAATATCTATGAGTTGTCGAAACAGAATATATTATTGATAATAGGTTCCATGGGTGAGAAGACCACCCATGAGTGGTGTAGACAGTCATTCATATATCATTTTTCCTACAGTTTCTGCCATCTCGAGACACCCCCACCCCTTTGTTTCGACTGGAGATCGAGAAACGGGTGGTGGGGTCAATCGGGAGCGTCCACCCGAAATGATGGCGGAGTAACGACAAAACGAGCGAAAAGAGCGGATAGAGAGGTATGAGCGGGCGAATTTCTGTGTTTAGAACGCTCTAGTAACTCAAGCTGCTGAACGACATCATTCTAGTAGTAACTAACAATCAAAACAACTGTTCCTAGTAAAATTTCTGTTTTGCTAGTGCTACGGACCGTGTTTCTGTCCTATCATTATAAAACTTCCTGTTATAGAGACCTCCACACCCCCACCCCCTCTCTCGGAGAGTTCCACCTGAAACAAAGGGGTGGGGGGTTGCGGCGGATTTCAACATAACACGCACAATGGTAGCAAGCCACTATCAGTTGATACTAGGTCACGTTCTAGTCCGAACTACCACAGCCACAACTCCAGACGCACAACACACCCCCGAAACTCAAACGTCCAACACACCCCTGAACGTTCACTCGAGGGTGTCCGATCGCCTCGTCTCCGGCTCCTCTCCCGCTGTGGCTCCCGTGTTCTCCCACACTGTGGCTCCCGTGTTCTCTCCACTGCCATTCCCAATTCAGCTCACGGTCATCCACAGTTCCCAAACGCCGTTTCGCTCTCGAGTATCACGCTCTATCTATCGTGACCACTCCACTCGCGATCACCGACTCGACAGCGATCAGCACCTCGGCGGTGGACTCGAAACGAACGTCCCTCGAAGGGGATGTTTGAACACTCTCTCGGTCGTCGCTATCGATCCCGCTCCAGCCCGTAGATGGCCGAATGATTCCCGTTTCGCTGGTAGTCACTGGTCGAAGGGAAGAATTTAATACCGTGGTTTTCCTCTGTTTCGTTTGCATCAACTGGACTCGAGTCAGGAATACAACAGCGTCGGTCGCCCTATCTGGGCCACCTTCGCCACGATATTCCTGCGTGCGGGCCCGCGATTCCACTCGAAACGAGGGGGTATGTATACGACGGATGTCAGACGATTCAGAACCAACGGAGTCAGAGACGGTCGGTATCGACGAGACACACGGATTCTCGAACCTCGAGGGAACCGATCTCGGCGACGAGGAGTCGAGTCAGGGGTTGTTCGACGATCTGCTCAGCGGTGAACCGATCTTCGAGAACAAGGAAGTCCTTCGCCCCTCCTATACGCCACACGAACTCCCGCATCGAAGCGACCAGATCAACAAGATGGCGACGATCCTCGTCGCTGCACTCCGTGGTGAAACACCGTCGAACATCCTCATCTACGGCAAGACCGGGACAGGAAAGACCGCGAGCGCGAAGTTCGTCAGCAAGGAACTCGAGAGCACCTCACAGAAATACAGCGTTCCGTGTGACGTCGAGTACATCAACTGTGAAGTGACCGACACCCAGTATCGCGTGCTCGCACAGCTGGCGAACAAGTTCATCGACAAGAACAAAGCCCGGATCGACGATCGGATCGACGACCTCGAGGCCTTACTCGCTGCCGTCGACGAACACGAGTCTTCGACGCCGTCCGACGCCGGCGCTGAGTCCACCGCCGATGTCACTCGAGCCGAGTCCGAGGCCGCTGACAACGATTCCACAGCCGACACATCTGACGGCACCCCATCGGCACATCCCCTCGAGTCGACGCCATTTAGCGCCCGAAGCGAGATCGACGCGCGCATCGAACACCTCGAGGAAGACAAAGCGGACTTCGAGGAGGTGCCGATGACTGGGTGGCCGACCGATCGCGTTTACAGCGTCTTCTTCGATGCCGTCGATTACGACGAACGCGTCGTCGTCATTATGTTAGACGAGATCGACAAACTCGTCGAGAAAAGCGGCGACGACACGCTTTACAACCTCTCGCGGATGAACTCCGAACTCGAGAACTCGCGCGTGTCGATCATCGGCATCTCGAACGACCTGAAGTTCACCGATTTCCTCGATCCCCGTGTCAAATCGAGCCTCGGCGAGGAGGAGATCGTCTTCCCGCCGTACGACGCCAATCAGTTGCGTGATATCCTCGAGCATCGGTCGGAGGTCGCGTTCAAAGATGGCGCGCTGTCGGCCGACGTGATCCCGCTGTGTGCGGCCTTTGCGGCACAGGAACATGGGGACGCGCGTCGTGCGTTGGATCTGCTTCGGACGGCGGGCGAGCTCGCCGAACGCTCTCAGACCGAGACGATCGTCGAAGAACACGTCCGGCAGGCCCAAGACAAGATCGAACTCGACCGCGTCGTCGAGGTCGTGCGTACGCTGCCGACCCAGAGCAAACTCGTCCTCTTTGCGATCATCCTGCTCGAGAAAAACGGTGTTCACAGCATCAACACGGGCGAGGTGTTCAACATCTACAAACGCCTCTGTGAGGAGATCGACGCCGACGTCCTGACCCAGCGACGGGTGACGGACCTCATCAGCGAACTCGACATGCTCGGCATCGTCAACGCCGTCGTCGTCTCGAAAGGCCGGTACGGCCGAACCAAAGAGATCAGCCTCTCGGTACCACTCGAGGAGACGGAGGCCGTCTTGCTTTCCGATTCCCGGCTGAGCAGTATCGACGACGTTCAGCCGTTCGTTCAGGCGCGGTTCGAAAACTGACTTCGATTGCCGATCCCAATGCGGTGGGAATCGACACACCTGTAATACCGTCTCCGCACTACGTTCACGTATGAAACGGCGCAGCGCGATCGTTGCAACGGCAAGTCTCGTGTCGCTTGCCGGCTGTATCTTCACCGATGGCGAAGTCGAGTTCGAGCGTGGTGAGATCGATGTCGTCGTCGACGGCGAGCCCGTCAACCTCGCTGCAGATCGGTTTCAGTCCGAGCACGCAGACCCCGAGAACGATTCGATCGACTTCCATCTGCACGAACAGGACGACTACTGGTATATGGAGGGGCCGGAGCCGGTGACGTTCGCCGAGGGACTCGATCTGCTCCCGCATTTTGCGTACACACAGCACGAAGCCGAGCACATCGTTACCATCGACGGCACCGACTACGACGGCAGCGAACCGGGCACCGACCTCACGTTCCTCGTCAACGACGAGCCAGTCGATCCGACCGAGTACGTCGTCCAAGACGAAGACGAACTCCGCCTCGAGATCACCACCGGCGAGTGAACCGGCCGTTCGAGTCGAACTGGGGGGCTCGAGTCGGTTCACAACTGCTCAGGATCGAGACCGACCGAGAGCGACGGCGACGCCAGCGCTGGTCGCCGCGAGTCCGGTCGAACCGGCCAGCCCAGCCTGCAGGGCGGTCGTCTCGGGGGTCACAGCCTCCGGAACACCCTCGAGTGCCGGTGACGGAACGAGCATCCCGCCGAAAATCTCGTCGAACGTCAGTCGGACGTGGCCGAGCCACGGGACACGGAGCATGGCCTTCCCGGTGACCCATTCGGTTCTGACGACATCGGTTTGGGCACCACCGCGATACTGATCGTAGCCGCTGTTCGCGTCGCCTTTCGTGATGAACCCGTCGTGGTTCGCGGGACAGGTCTGGATATCTGCACAGGTTGCCCCACCGACGAACTCCTCGTTGGCTTTGGTGTCGACCCAGTTTTCGCCTTCTTCGACCCAGAAATGGGCGCGGTGGATCACCGGTGTCGCACCCGGGTCGCCGTTCGGCCAGAAGACGATCACGTCGCCGGCTTGGCCGAACTTCTCGTGGCCGTTCGACTCGCCGGCCTCGAGCGTGACGATGCCGGTGTCGTCGGCGGGGTCATCACCGGCGTATCGGTCGTCGTCGACGACGAAAATGAGGTCGCCCCGGTGCATGTTCGGCTCCATGCTGCCGCTTTCGACGGCGACCAGCGGCGGCCAGACCCCGCTGAGGCCAAAGAGCAGCAAGCCGATGACCGCGACGATGGCGACGCTGCTGACGATATCCCGTGCCAGCACGACGGTCTCGTCGTCGGATTTCAGAAACCAGCGGACGATACCGTCGTCTTCGATAGTGAGTTGTTCACCGGCGGTCGGTTCCGAAGCCGCTCCGACCTCGTCGCCGGCCGACCGCCAGTCGTGGTCGGATCGGTCCGGTTGGTCACGGTCGTAGTCGGATCGATCACCGTGATCATCTACGGAGTCGTCGGACTCGTCGGGTGGGCCACCAGGGCTCGGACCGCTCATCGTCACCCGTTTTGCTGGGGCTGGCAATCAACTTTCTGCTCGACTCACCGCTGCGAACTCGATTCGTCTCTCGACGGTCGTCGCTCTCTTCTCATACTGTCTGCTGTACGTCAGTTCCGGTGGGACCGCGATTCGTCCTGTGGCCCCACCGGGAAGTCGGGACCGCAAACCGTCTCAAAATCCGATTCTGGTGGCTCCGGGTGGCGGTTGCTGGCTACCGCGTTACGGTATCCTTTTCTTTTCGCCCACGAATACGAGACGTGTGCCACTCGAGGCGTCGGCTCGGATCGTCAGCGAACTCACCAGTCGTGGCTACAACGCCGAACGAGAGGCTGTAACACAGCTTACGTCGGCAGATGATCCGCAGGCGGCCCTCGAACGCGTTATCGACACGCTGCCCGAGGATGCACTGGTCGTTCGAACCGACCACGTGCAGGCGGCGCTTGCGGCGGCCGGTTCGGCCACCCACTCGTCGGGACAGAACGCCGCTTCCGAGGCCACAGACCCCCCTGTTTCGACTGGAAACCGCGCCCAAAACCCGCCAGCCACGGATACGGCCGCTCCAGTCGAAACGAAGGGGTCTCCGGGGGTCGAGCGATCGGTCGATCTCGAGCGTCGATCGCTCGAGATCGCCGGTGATATGACCGGCGACAGTACGGGGACCGGCGAGTACAGCGACTTCGTCTCCGTCTTCCGGGATCGACTCGAGCGACTCGGCTCGAAGCTACGCGGGCGAGTCAACCACCGGCCGGCGACGGCAATCCAGAACATGCCTGGCGGCGGTGAGGTCGGGATGGTCGGACTGGTCAACGACATCCGTTCGACTGCCAGCGGCCACTGGCTGGTCGAACTCGAGGACGCAACCGGGACGTTCCCGTGGCTGGTGATGAAAGACCGGGAGTACGCCGACTTAGTCGGCGAGTTGCTCTGTGATGAGGTGTTGGCGATGGAAGGGACCCTCGCGGACGATTCGGGGATCGCTTTCGTCGACTCGATGTACTTCCCGGACATCCCGCGAACGCACGATCCGTCGACGGCCGACCGCCACGTGCAGGCGGCGCTGATCAGTGACGTTCACGTCGGCAGTCAGGAGTTCATGCACGACGCCTGGAACCGGTTTACCGACTGGCTGCACACGAAACAGGCCCAGCACGTCGAGTACCTGCTGATCGCGGGTGACATGGTCGAGGGCGTCGGGATCTACCCTGATCAGGACGAGGAACTCGATATCGTCGACATCTACGACCAGTACGAGGTGTTCAACGAGTACCTCAAACAGGTCCCCGGCGACATGGATATCGTCATGATCCCGGGCAACCACGACGCCGTCCGCCTCGCAGAGCCCCAGCCCGGGTTCAACGAGGACCTGCGAGCGATCATGTCGGCCCACGACCCGCAGATCGTGAGCAACCCCTCGACGGTAACCCTCGAGGGCGTCTCCATCTTGATGTACCACGGCGTCAGTCTAGACGAGGTCATCGCCGAACTCCCCGAGGAGAAAGCAAGCTACGAGGAGCCACACAAAGCGATGTACCACCTGCTCAAAAAACGTCACGTCGCCCCCCAGTTTGGCGGCCACACGCGACTGGCACCCGAAGAGCAGGACTATCTCATCATGGAAGACGTCCCCGACATCTTCCACACCGGCCACGTCCACAAACTCGGCTTCGGCAAGTACCACAACGTCCTCGCCATCAACTCCGGGTGCTGGCAGTCACAGACCGACTTCCAGAAAAGCGTCAACATCGACCCTGACGCTGGCTACGCCCCGATCGTCGACCTCGATACGCTCGATGTGACCGTCCAGAAGTTCAGCTGAGCCGTTCGAGTCCCACACCGACCCGGACTCGAGCGTCCGATGTTTCAGGTCTCGCCGGTTGCAGTACACCTATCTAACAGTCCAGTGAGCATGGTACACACGACCGCTGTTGTTTCCCATGTCACCCCCCGAGCCACAGACACCAGCCGAGGAGCCGTCGACCGCCTTCGCCCCGGCGATCGATGCCCACACGCACCTGTTTCCGGAGCGACTCGCCGCCGCGATCCGTCGGTCGCTCAGTGATGAGGCCGGCTGGGAGTTCTCGAGTCCGACGACGCGACCGGGTATCGAGACTGTCCTCCGTGCGGCGGGCGTCGAAGCCTATGTCGCCCTTCCGTACGCGCACAAGGCCGGAATCGCCCGCGAGTTAAACGACTGGCTGCTCGCACACGCCGCCGACTCCGACATGATGTATCCGTTCGCGACGGTCCATCCCGACGACGAGGCGGTCGGTGAAATCGCCAGCGATGCGTTCGACGCGGGCGCTCGAGGCCTGAAAATTCACTGTCCCGTCCAGGAGTGTCGTCCCGCAGACTCGCGCCTCGAGCCAGCGCTCGAGGTCGCGGCGGCGTACGATCGGCCGATCACCTATCACGGCGGGACGGCACCGATGTTCGAGGGCACCGAGTTCGTCGGTGCGGACGCCTTTGCCGAGGTGATCGACTCCTATCCCGACGTTCGGGTCTGTTGTGCGCACATGGGTACCTACGAGGTCGATCGGTTCCTCGCGTTCGCCCGCGAGTACGAGAACGTTTACCTCGATACGACGTTCGCGATGTCGACCTCGGCCGAGGAGACGATGGGGTTCGATCCCTCGACGATTACGGACGACACCCTTACCGAGCTCTCGGATTCCATTATGTACGGCTCGGACTTCCCGAACATTCCCTACCCCTACCGAAACGAACGGGCCGGGTTGCTGGCTCGTGATCTCCCTCGAGAGACGACTCGAGACCTCTTTGCGCGGACGGCCGCGGACTACCTCGGTCTCGACATCGAGGACGGCTTCGAGCTCCCAGTCTGACTGTTGGCTGACAGTCTCAGGACGCCTTCCAGATGAGCCCCTCGATATCGCCGGTGAGAACGGACTCCGCATCGCTGTTCGTACACTCGACATCAACGGTGACGGCGTAGCGGTCGCCCTGTTCGTCGACGGTGTCGAACGTCCACAGACAGGTAATCTGCTCGCCGGTGTAGACCGGACGGCGGAACTGGAACGTCATCTCCGTTGCGAGGACCTCGAGGTCGCCGCCGATCTTCGTCGGCAGCGTCGCGGTCAGCAGACCGTGGACCAGCAGTCGACCATCCGAATCGGGTTCCGTGTGCTGGTCCTGCCTGTCGCCCGACAGCGCGGCGAACCGTTCGACGTCGTCGGTCGTGAACGTTCGTTCGAACGTGTGTGTCTCGTCTACGGTTGGCTCTTCCATGCTAGCTGCCTTCGAAGATGCGTTTGATCTCCGTGTTGTCGACGATCGGTTCGCCCTCGTCGATACTGGTGACGATCTCACCGCGTTCGATCACGTATCCGCGGTCGGCGATCTCGCCCGCATGGCGGACGTTCGACTCCGCGACGACGATCGAGATCCCGAGGTCTTTGATGCGTTCGACACCCTCACGGAAGCGTTCTCGTACCGATGGCGCAAGCCCCTCGAACGGCTCATCGAGTAACACGATGTCCGGGTCCGACGCGAGCGCCCGACCAACCGTGACCATCTTCTGTTCGCCGCCGCTTAACTGGCCCGCGGGCCGATCTAAGAACTCCTCCATCTCCGGGAAGATGTCGAGAATTTGCTCGCGACGCGTCTGGAACTCCTCGTCGCTGATCGAATCACTGCCCCAGGTCGACATCTGGATGTTGTCCTCGACGGTAAGCGTCGTGAACAGCCGTCGATCCTCCGGCGCGAACCCGATCCCGTGTTGAATCCGCGAACGCGAGGGCTGGTCCGTCAGATCGGTGCCCCGCACACGGATCGACCCGTTCTGAATCGACGTCTGCCCCATCACCGTCCGGAACGTCGTCGTCTTGCCGGCTCCGTTACGGCCGATCAGCGCGACCGTCTCGCCCGGCTCGATCCGGATCGAGACGTCCTCGAGGACGGTCGCCTTATCGAGTGTCACCGTGATGTCTTCGATCTCGAGCAGTGGCGCTTGGCTCATCTCAGACACCTCCCTCGAGGATGAACTGGTTGACTTCTTCTGAGTTCATCACGGCTGCCACATCGTCGTCGGCGAGCACGCGCCCTTCGTGGAGGGCGACGATCCGGTCGGAGTAGTCTCGGATGAGTTCCATGTCGTGTTCGATGAATATGAGGCCGATTTGCTGTTCGACCGCTGCCTCGGTGATCGTCTCCATGACGGCGTTTTTCTCGCGTGAGCCGACGCCGCTGGTCGGCTCGTCGAGGATCATGATCTCCGGCTCGAGTGCGAACGACATCGCCACGTCGAGGACCTTTCGGACGCCATGAGGGAGGTGTTCGGTGTGGTCGTCTGCGTGGGCCTCGAGGTTGAACAACTCGAGGAGCCGTTCCGTCTCGCTGACGGAGGCGCTGTCTCTATGTGTCGGCGTAAACAGGCGGTTGTTCTCCTGTTTTCGCGAGAGGACACTCGCTTGCATGTTCTCGAACACCGTCATCTCGTCGTAGATCTGTGGGATTTGAAACGAGCGGACGAGTCCTCGACGGACCCGCTTGTACTTCTGCAGGCCGGAGATGTCCTCGCCGTCGAAGATGATGGTGCCGTCGGTGAGTGGTAGCGCACCCGAGATGAGGTTCGTGAACGTGGTTTTGCCGGCCCCGTTGGGGCCGATGATGCCGACGATTTCGTCGTCGTAGAACTCGACGCTCACACCATCGACGGCGACGATGCTTCCGAAGTCTTTGCGAACGTTTTCGGTTTTGAGGATTGGTTCTGAACTCATTGTTCACCTCGCCGGTCGTTGAGTCGCTCTACAAGCGTCTTGGCACCGCCCCAGATGCCGTTTTCGCGCAGCGTCAGGACGACGATGAACAGCACGAGCCCCATCGTAAAGTGCCAGTACTCGGTGTACGACAGTGCCAACTCCTGCAGCAGGATGAACCCGCCGGCACCGACGACCGGGCCGAAGAAGGTCCCAATGCCGCCGAGTAGCGCCATGAAGACGATCTCGCCCGACATCGTCCAGTCGAGATACTCCGGCGTGATGTGGCCGATAAGGACGGCATACAGCGCGCCGCCGAGGCCGACGACCATCGCCGACAGGATCATCGAGTAGACGCGGTATCGAAGGACCGGCACGCCGGTCATCTCCGCTCGCGTTTCGTTCTCGCGGATCATCTTCAGCGTGAGCCCGAACGGTGACCGGAGCACGAACCAGAGCAGGACGATGGTCGCGGCCAGAGCCACCAACACGACGTGATAATAAAAGCCGAGCAGGTAGATCTGTGCCGGCAGCTCACTGATTGGAATCCCGAAGAAATCGGGTCGCGTGACGCCGATGCCGTCGGTGCCGCGCGTGAGACCACCGATGTCCCGGACGGCGAGGATGTATAGCAGCTGTGCCAGCGCCAGCGTCAACAGCGCGAAGTAGATTTCGTGGGTCTTGACGGTCAACACGCCGATGATCGCACCGACGAGTCCCGACACGACCATCGCAATCACCATCACCGCTACGAGGTCGGTGATGCCGACACGCCCCATCACGAGCACGACGGTGTACATGCCGGTGCCGAAAAACGCCGCGTGGCCGAACGACAACAGCCCCGTGTAGCCAAGGACGATGTTGAACCCCATCGCGGCGATGGCGAAACACATGATCCACGTCAGCAGTCGCGTGTGGTAGGCGTTGAGCGTCATCGCCGGGTACAGGGCGAGGACGACGAACACGACGATGCCCGCGAGCAGCCGCCTGTTCTGTAGCGTCTCCGCCAGCCCGACGTTCCCGAACGTCGGCAAGCGGGTGCTCATTCGACCACCCCCTCATCGCCGAACAGGCCTTCGGGTTTCGCGATGATGACGACTACCATGAGCGCGAAGACGATCGCTAACTCGATCGCCGGAACGTACGCGATCCCGAAACTGCGCACCATCCCGATGATGAGCGAGGCGACGACGACTCCCTTGAGGCTTCCGAGTCCGCCGATGACGATCACGGCGAACGAGAGCAACACGTACTCGAGTGTCACGGCCGGCGTGGCCACGGCAAACGGCACGAACAGGGCCCCACCGAGGGCGGCGATCGCGATCGAGAGGCTGAAGATCAACACGCGCACGCGAGTGACGTTAATTCCGAGCATCTGGACCATCTCGTAGTCCTCGGACATCGCCTGCGAGATCTTCCCGATCTTCGTCTTGACGAACATCAGGTAGAGGCCGACGGCACAGCAGACGGCGATCAGGATGACGAACGACCGATAGACCGAGACCGATGACCCGAGGAGGTCGATCGTTCCCAACTGTCTGGACGGGTTGGTTGCGGCGTCGACGCTGATCGGTGTGGCTCCCCAGAGGTATTTGATGATGTCATCGAGCATGAGGATGACACCGAACGTTGCTAGCAGCTGATACACCGGCTCGATCTCGTACAGCGGCGCGAACACCGTCTTATCGAGCGCCGCTGCCAGTACGAACACTGCCAGCGGAATCACGATGACGAGCACGAGCAGTAGCGCGACCATCGTCGTCGTAATGTCGCCGATGTTGTTCAGCGTCCAGACGGCGATGTACGCCCCCAACCCGTAGAACGCGGCGTGGGCCATGTTCAGCAGGTTGAGAATGCCGAACACGAGCGTCAACCCGACCGAGGCAAAAAACAACAGAGCTGCGAAGTAGAGCCCGTTGAACGTATGTCCCAGCACGAACGGCTGTCCCAGGAGTGTTTCTGGTATCATTGGTAGTCCTCCATTAGAGCGGCTCGATTTCCTCGACCCACTCCATCGTCGGGACGCCAGTGGGCGGGTTCACTTCCGTCGCGGCGATGAACTCGAAATCGGTCGTCAGCGGGTGGTCGACGGGGAAGTCGTGATCCTCCGTCGGCCGTCCGAAGACGGCAGGCGCGGCCGCCTGCGGGCCACGCATCGTGTGTTGACCGTGTGGCATCTCGACCGAGATGTCGTTCATCGCCGCCATGAGCTGGTCGCCAGTCGGCCAGTCGCCGATGATCGAAACGGCGCGTTCGACGCCCTCCTGCAGTGTCTTCAGGCCGGCCCAGTCGTGATACGCACCCCAGCCCGGATACTCTCCGTACCGGTCGTAGTAGTCGTCGACGAACTGCTGGTGGTCTTCATCCTCGTCGTAGCGGTAGGTGGGCTGGTAGCCGGCCCGCCCACCAAGCCAGACATTCTCTGGCATATCGCCGCCGAGAGAGCGAAGCAACGGCGCTCCGGTGTCCCCGATGAGTAGCGCTTCACCGACCTGATCGAACAGCCCACCATCGACGCCCTGCGAGACGAACGTCGCCGTATCTCCACCCCACAGACTCGAGAACAGGAGATCAGGCTCTTGGCTGGCGATCGCGCTCACGTGGGCGCTGTAGTCGGTCTCCCCAAGGTCGGGGTAGCGAGACTCGACGATGTCGATATCCGGCCTGACGTTCTCGAGCGCCGTCTCGAACATCTCCTGGTGGTCGTGGCCCCAGGCGTAGTCGGGATCGATCGTCACGACTGTCTCGATGTCGTCCATCTGTTCGACCATCCGGACGGCCCCGATCGCGCCCGAAGCGTTCGAGCCGGCCGTACGGACGACGTGGTCCATCTCCGGGTTCTCCTCGAACAGCTGGTACGTTCCGGGCATCGTCACCAGAAACGGCATCTGCTGGTCGTTTGCGGCCGGTGCGACCCCGAGTACGTGCGCACTCGAGATAATGCTAAAGAGCATGTCGACCTCGCCCTCCTGAGCGATCGCCTGAACGTCGCTGATGAGCGAGTCCAGACCGGCACCCTCGTCGAGTCGGTCAACGATCTCAATCTCGCGTTCGCCGAGCAGGCCACCCTCAGCGTTGATCTGGTCGACGAGCATATCGGTCGCGTTCATCGCCTGCTCGCCGTAGAACGCGGCCGGTCCGGATTCGAACAGGATCTGTGCGATCCGGAACGGTTCGTCCGGAATGCCCTCGATCGTCTCTTGGCCCAGATCCTCGTCTAAGAGTGCACAGCCGGCTGTCATGCTGACGCCCGACAGTGCTGCTGCCCCTTTCAGATACGTTCGGCGTGATAGTCGTGACTTTCTCATACTCCGTTTCCCCGCAGTTGCGTGTTAGTTACGTCGTTCATTGTACTGCCCTGTGTAGCTGTCCGCGTGTGGTATCCGCCGCAGCGAGTCCCCTACCGACCGCCGATCGCCGCTGTCCGCGCGGGTGGCGGTGGTTTCCACCCTCGAGTCCGCGGTGGAGTGGTCGTCGGACACCGCAGCGACGGCCGTCGGCACGCGGGCGTCGAACGGCTGGCGCTGGCTGTAGGCCGCCATCGAAGCGGTCGGAACGGTGCCTTAGCTGTCATCATGGGTTCGTTTTCGCGAGAGGACCGTGCGGTCGAATTCACAGACCAGCGGTTCGTCCGGGTCGTTGACTTTGAACACCTCGACGTGCATGGTGACGATGCCCCGCTCGCCGTCGCTGGTCTCTCGTTTCTCCGTCACGGTCGACTGGACACGGATCGTGTCGCCGTGAAAGACCGGCTCCGGATGCTCGACGTCGTCATACGAGAGATTGGCAACGATGGTGCCGTCAGTCGTCTCGGGAATCGTGAGACCGACCGCGAGCGACATCGTGTAGAGGCCGTTGACCAGCCGGTCGCCGAACGCCGTCTCGGACGCAAACGCCGCGTCGAGATGCAGCGGCTGCTGGTTCATCGTCATATCGCAGAACCGCTGGTTGTCGCTCTCGCTGATCGTCCGTCGCTTCTCGTGGGCGATCGTCTCGCCGGTTTCGAACTCCTCGTAGTACAGTCCGGTCATAAATATGTCTGTTATCTGGTTGTTCGTGCAGTTCGGGTTCAGAGGATCGTCCCGTGTTTCTTGTCCGGCAGGTCTTTCTCGACGGTCTCGTAGAACGCAAAGCGGGCCTCGAGTTCCTCTCGAAGCGAACTCGGCGGGACGATCTCGTCGATGACGACCTCACTGGCCATCCGGTGGACGTTGATATCCTCGCGGTACTCCTCGCGCAGTTGCTGTTCTTTTTCGGCGCGTTCGTCCGGATCGTCGATCGCGGCCAGCTTGTTCGCGTAGACGGCGTTGATCGCCGCCTCGGGGCCCATAATGGCGATCTCGCCGCTCGGGAGGCCGATCACGCTTTCCGGATCGTAGGCCGGCCCCGACATGGCGTAGATCCCCGCGCCGTAGGCCTTGCGGACGACGACGGACTGTTTGGGCACCGTCGCCGAGGACGTCGCATAGATCATCTTCTTGCCCTGCTCGAGAATGCCGTCTTTCTCGACCTGTGAGCCGGCCATGAAGCCGGGGGTGTCACACAGGTATAACAGTGGGATGTCGTAGGCGTCGCAGGTCCAGATGAACTCCGCGGCCTTCTCGGCGGCGTCGGGGAAGATCGCACCAGCGCGGTGGTTCGGCTGGTTCGCGACGATTCCGATCGGTCGGCCGTCGATGCGGGCGAACGACGTGATGATCTCCGGGCCGTACTCCGGGCGGAGCTCGAGTGTCGAGCCGGCGTCGACGATGCGCTCGATGACGTCGTTCATGTCGTAGCCACGGTTCGGTTCCTGTGGGACGACGGAATCGATCCCTTCGGGTGGCCGTGCGGGAGCCGTCCCCTCCGTCTGCGGTGGCTCCTCGTCGGCGTTGTCCGGCAGGTAGCCGATGAGCTTCGCGACGAGTTCGCGGGCGTGTTCCTCGTCTTCTGCGATCAGGTCCGCGCTACCCGAATGCCGGGCGTGGACGTCCGGACCACCGAGATCCTGCAGATCGATTTCTTCGCCGGTGACCATCTCGACCATCCGCGGGGAGGCGATCGCCATCGCCGAAACGTCCCGAACCATGACCGTGAAGTCGGCGAACACCGGCGTATAGGCGGCCCCGGCGATACAGGGGCCGTAGAGCACGCAGATCTGTGGCACGCGGCCCGACAGCATCGAGTGGTTGTAGTAGTACTTCCCGATACCCTCGCGGTTCGCGAAAAAGCCCGACTGTTGGTCGATTCGGCCGCCGGAGGAGTCCATCAGATAGAGGACTGGGCGACCGGTCTTCAGCGCGCGCTGTTGCATCCGGAGGAACTTCTCGACGCCTTTGTCAGCCATCGACCCCGCCTTGACGGTGAAGTCGTTGGCCATGAAATGCAGGTCTCGGCCTTCGAACTCGGCTGCGCCGGTGATGAGCCCGTCGGCGGGCAGTCGGTCGTCCGACTCCGGATCGCTGTTCTGACCGCTCGGATGCCACGCGTCGAAGTTGGCGAACTTGCCGTCTTCGAACGACAGGCCGTCCTCGCCAAACCAGAGGTCGAGTCGGTCGCGAACGAACAGCTTCCCCTGATCGGAGAGGCGCTCGCGGTACTTCTCGGGGCCGCCCTCGAGGATGTCGTCGATCTCGGCTTGCAGTGTCTCCTCTCGAGCGGTCGGCTCGAGTGGCTCTGCGTTGCCGCCGTCGCCGGCAGCCGCGTCGGGTGTCGTCGCGCCAGCGCTCACCTCGGGCGAGGCACTCGCGAGGAGGTCCTCGCCCCGTTCGGCGTACAGCTCGACGTCCTCGCCGAAGTGCGAGGCGAGTGCCTTCGCGATCGCCTGTGCTTCCTGCTCGGTTGCCGTCGTGTTGATTTGCAGTTCCATCGTTACTCTAAGACGACCAGTGGGTCGCCCATATCAACTGTGTCACCGTCCGTCACAGGAACGTCCGCGACGGTGCCGGCGGCCGGTGCCACCACGTCGTTTTCCATCTTCATCGCCTCGAGGACACAGACGACCTCGCCCTGTGCGACTTGTTCGCCGGGGGAGACGTTCACGGAGAGCACAGTGCCCTGCATCTCGGCCGTGATCGCGTCGCTCGCCGTGACTTGCCCGCCACCGGCGCTGCCGGTGCTCGAGGCCGTCGATCCAGTCGTGGAGCCGCCCGCGTCGGCACCACCGTTACTGGCTGCCCGCGAGACGTCCCCAGTGACGGCGACGTCGAATCGCTGTCCCTCGACCTCGACGACGAGGTCGTTCGTCGAGTCGCTGCCGGCCACATCGTCGTCGTCGACGGCCGTACTCCAGCGTTCAACGGCGGCTGCGAGGTCATCGTTGCTGACCGTCTCGTCAAGATAATTCGTCGTGTGTGCGCCCGCGCGGAACGTCTCGTCGTCGAGCATCAGCCGGTGAAACGGCACTGTCGTCTCGACGCCGACGTCGAAGTGGGACAGTGCTCGTCGGGAGCGCTCGAGACAGCGTGCTCGCGTCGGTGCGCGGACGATCAGTTTCGCGATCATCGAGTCGTAGTCGCCGGCGATCACGTCGCCTTTCTCGATGGCGTCGTCGATCCGGACGCCGAGGCCGCCCGGTGGGTTGTAGGTCGAAAGCGTGCCCGGCGTCGGCGCGAACCCGTTCGCGGGGTTCTCGGCGTTGATCCGAAACTCCATCGCGTGGCCGTCGATCTCGATGTCGTCTTGCGTGTACGGGAGTTCTTCACCGGCCGCGATGCGGAGCTGTTCGCGGACGATGTCGATGCCCGTTACCTCTTCGCTGACGGTGTGCTCGACCTGAATCCGCGTGTTGACTTCCATGAAATAGAACTCCCCGTCTTCCACGAGAAACTCAACCGTGCCCGCGTTCGTGTAGTCGGCCTCGCGGACGCCCCGACGGGCCGCGTTGCCGATCGCCTCACGAAGCCCCGAATCGAGGGCCGGGCTCGGCGCTTCCTCGATCACCTTCTGGTGGCGACGCTGGAGCGAGCAGTCTCGCTCACCGAGATGCAACGCCGTGTCGTGTTCGTCAGCGAGGATCTGCACTTCGACGTGTTTTGGGGCCTCGAGGAACTTCTCGACGTAGACTGAGTCGTTGTCGAAGTAGGCCTCGCCTTCGCGTTTGGCGCTCTCGAAGGCGTCTTCGACCTCGTCGGCGCTGCGGACGATCTTCATGCCACGGCCGCCACCGCCGCCTTCGGCCTTGATGGCGATCGGGTAGCCGAACTCGTCGCCCAACTCGCGCACCTCGGCGGCTGACTCGACGGGGTCGGTCGTCCCCGGCACGACCGGGACGTCCGCGTTTTGCATGATCTGCCGGGCGTTGGTCTTCTCGCCTAAGGCCGTCATGGCGTCGCTCGAGGGACCGACCCAGGTGATCCCCTCGGCTGATTCGACCTGGCTGGCGAACTCGGCGTTTTCCGCGAGGAAGCCGTAGCCGGGGTGGATCGCGTCGGCTCCGGCGCGGTTGGCGACCTCGATGATCGTCTCGCCGTCGAGATAGGACTCGCTCGCCGGCGCGGGGCCGATGTTGTACGCTTCGTCAGCGTAGGCGACGTGGCCGGCGTCTCGGTCGGCGTCGCTGTAGACGGCGACCGTTGCGATACCGAGTTCTTCACAGGCGCTCATGACGCGGACGGCGATTTCGCCGCGGTTGGCGACCAGTAGTTTCTCGAACATGATCAGTAGGATTTGGGGAAGCCGAGCTGTTGGCCGATGTGGTTGTATGCCATCTGCTGGGAGACGGGCGCGAGTCGCGTGAGATTGATCTCGCGCCACCATCGTTCGACGTCGTACTCCGTGGCGTACCCCCAGCCGCCGAAGGCCTGCATCGAGTGTTTGACCGCCTCGATGCCGGCGTCGACGGCCGTCGCCTTCGCGACGTTGGTCTCGTAGCCACAGTCTTCGCCCTGATCGTAGAGCCAGGCGGCCTTCTCGCGCATGAGCGCCGCTGTCTCCATTTTCGCGTAGGCTTCCGTGATCGGGAACGAGACGGCCTGATGGGTGCCGATCGGTGCGCCGAAGATCTCGCGGTCGTTGGCGTACTGGATCGCCGCGTTCGAGGCGAGTTTGCCGATTCCGGTGCCGGCGGCCGCGAAGCCGATTCGCTCGGGGTTGAGCATGTCGACCAGGACCCACCAGCCGTCGCCTTCCTCGCCAAGCAGGTTTTCCTCGGGCACGCGGACGTTCTCGAAGAAGACCTCACACGACTTCGAGTAGTTCATCGCGTGTTTCGAGATCGGCGAGACGTCGATGTTCGGATCGTCCATATCGACGACAAAGAGGCTGATCCCGTCGGTGCCGCGGTCGACGTCCTCTCGAGGGGTCGTCCGCGTGACGAGGATCATGTTGTCGGCCCGATCCGCGAACGTGATCCACGCCTTCTTGCCGTTGAGCACGTACTCGTCGCCATCTTTTTCGGCTCGAGTGGCGACGTTGAGCGTGTTCGTCCCCGCCTCGGGCTCGGTGATCCCGATCGAGAAGTTGCGCGCGCCGGTTGCGATGTCGGGCAGGTAGCGTTCTTTCTGTTCCTCGGTGCCGTTCTCGCGGATGCCCACGGCGGCCATCCCGGCGGTCAACACCAGATACCACGTGCCGGCCATGCCACACCCCTCGGCACAGAGGGTTTCCATCGCCAGTCCCATCTCCTGCATTCCCATGCCCGCGCCGTCGTACTCCTCGGGGACGAGCAGGCCGTGGAAGCCGGCCTCGCCGAGTTCGTTCCAGAATCCCGTGGAGAACTCGCCGTTTTCTTCCTTCTCGCGCCAGTGTTCCGGTCCGTACTGCTCGGCGATCTCCGCCGCTGTCTGGCGGATCATCGACCGTTCGTGTGTGTCTTCGAAGTTCATCGGTAGGTTCGTATCGTCTCGCGTCCGGGACATCCCGGATGCTGCTGTCGCGTCGTTCGATCGCTCTACTCGAGGCTGCGCCGAGGTCGATCAGGCCGCCTCGGCTTCCTCTTCGACCTCGTCTTGGAGCTCCGTCCGGCGGATCTTCCCGGTGACCGTCTTGGGCAGTTCGTCACGGAACTCGATCTCGCGGGGGTACTCGTGGGCCGAGAGTTCGTCTCGCACGTGGGCTTTGACCTCCTCTTTGAGGTCGGCGGAGGTCGTCGTCCCCTCGCTGGGCACGATGTAGGCTTTCACGATGTTGCCCCGCTCGCGGTGGGGTTTGGGCACGACGGCGGCCTCGGCGACGGCCTCGTGCTCGCCCAGCGAGCTTTCGACCTCGAAGGGGCCGATCCGGTAGCCCGACGAGAGGATGACGTCGTCGGCCCGGCCTTCGAACCAGAGGTAGCCGTCCTCGTCTTTGTGGGCGAGGTCGCCCGAGAGATACCACTCGCCGTCGGGACCGTCGACGAAGCACTCGGCGGTCTTTTCGGGTTTCTGCCAGTACTCCGCGAAGAAGCAGGGGTAGTCCCCGCGCTGGGCGATCTCGCCCGTCTGACCGGGCTCGAGCACTTCACCCGTCTCCGGATCGACGATGTCAGCCTCGACACCGGGCAGCGGCTTGCCCATCGAACCCGGCCGCACGTCCATCGTCGGGTAGTTGTTGATGATCATGTTGCCCGTCTCGGTCTGCCCGTAGGTGTCGTGGATCGTCACACCGAGGGTTTCCTCGCCCCACTCGACGACGCCCGCCGAGAGCGGTTCGCCGATCGATAAGGCGTGACGCAGGTCGAGCGAGACGTCCTCGAGGACTTCCTCGTGTTCGCGCAACATTCGGTAGGCCGTCGGCACCGAGAACAACACCGTGATGGGGAACTCATCGAGGAGGTCGGCCCACGTTCCGGGGTCGAACTCACCTTCGTAGGTGAACAGGGCGGTGCCCCAGAACCAGGCCCCGAGCGTGTTGATCGGGCCGGTCAGCCAGCCCAGGTCGCCGGTCGACCAGTAGCAGTCGCCCTCCTGCAGGTCGACAGCATACTTTTGAGTGGCGGCGACGCCGGTGACCCACCGGTGTTTGTGGCGAACGCCTTTCGCCAGCCCGGTCGTCCCGCTGGTGTAGTAGAGCAAGGCGTCGTCCTCGCCGCCCGTCTGGGCTGGCTCGTACTCACGGCTCGCATCTTCCATCTCGCTATGGTAGCTTGCGTCGCCGCGTCGAATGCCCGTCCCGTCGTCGCTGACGACGATGACGTGTTCGACCGAGGGGGCATCCTCGAGGGCTTGTTCGACGGTGTCGCGGTTGTCGGCGGTGGTGACGATCGCTTTCGCGTCACAGTCGGCAAGCCGGTAGGAGATGCCGTCGGGGCCAAAGCGCTCGTTGATGCCGCCGAAGACGGCCCCGCGTTTGAGCGTCCCCACCAGCGCGACGTAGTGTTCGGGGATTCGGGGCATGTAGGAGAAGACCCGATCGCCCTGTTCGATGCCGAGGTCCTCGAGGACGTTCGCGAACTGGCTCGTCTGGTTCGCCAGCTCCCAGAACGTCAGCGTCGTCAGCTCCCCGTCCTCGCTGACCTGATAGAGGGCGACTTTCTCCTTGTTCTCGGCGTGTCGATCACAGACTTCGTGTGCGATGTTCAGTTCACCCGGTGCGTCCCAGTCGGCTGCGTCGTAGAGGTCGTCCCAACTGAATTCCTCGCGAACCTGCTCGTACTCTGGAAGATTGTGGCTCGATGGCATACACCACTGCTGGACCCACTCTCCGTAATAACTGCACCGGATACTTTCAAAACTGATGAGTGAAATAGAAACGATCGTTTCGTTCCGGTTCGGTCAGTACCCCGACGCCTGCTTGCGTAAACACTTTCGTAAACACCTGTTGGGACGAATAGCGGGTGCACACGCACTACATTCGACTCGGAAAACAGCAGCTGGACTCCGTGTCACTGCATCGACTCACTCCCGTCGTCGCTCGAGCGTTCGCAACCGCTCGAGTCGTGTCTCGGTCGCCGGATGGGTCTGCGGTCGCCACGCGAGCAGGCGACGAACGCGTGTCGTTACCGGGGCAATGACGTGTTCCCGGAGCCAGCTGCTGACGACGATGACGGCTCGGTCCACGGCGTCCGGCTCCGTGAATTCGGGTGACAGCTTTGGGGTCCATCGGTCGACCCAGTGGTCGCCCTCGTCGTCCGCACGCGTCTCGAGTGTCAGCGGTTGGGCGACGATCCCGAGCGTTGCACTGGCGTCGATCCGTACGTCCCGTGTCGGGCGTTCGTCCTCGAGCGTCTCGAGGGCGGCCGCTAACGCAGCCGGCTCGCCGGTGAGTTGGACTGCCCCGCGGTCGGCGGCGTGTTCGCGAGCCTTCGAGAACAGGCCGAGCGTGATCGCGTTCACGCCGAGTAAGCCCCTCGCGACGGCGCTCCAGACGAGATAGAGCGATCCGAGCACCAGAAGCGGAACTGCGAGGACGATGATCCCGATACCGGTGAAAACGGCCAGCCACAGGGTGGCCCAGAGCACCCGTCGGAGTCGGCGCTCGCGCTCGAGCAGCCGATCGCCGATCGCGACGGTCGCGGCGACGGCGGTGACGACCGGCAGGTCGCGGTTTGCGATGTGGGCGACCTCGTGTGCAAGCGCCGCGTCGAGTTCGTCGTCATCGAGGGCCTCGAGCAGCCCCGTCGTCACGACGATCGTCGGCGACCGTTGGCTGCCGACGGTCAGACAGCCCGGCTCGGCCCGGTCGGCGACGGCAACCGAGGGGTGCGCCACGTCAGCCTGTGTTGCCAGCCGGCGGACTCGCCCGTCGATATTTCGCGGGCCGTCCCCCGCAGTGTCGTCGACCTCGAGCCCGGAGACAACGGCTCGGGTGCCGTATCTCGCTTGCAGGGCGACGAGGCCGACTGCACCGACGAGGAGCGTGCCAATCGTCAGCGGAAGGCTGCTCTCGGGTTGTAGTGGGTGGCCGCTTGCGGCCAGCGCGTGGGAGACGCTCCACGCGAGGACGGCAATCAGGAGACCGTTGACGCCGACTACGAGCGCCAGCGCGCCGACGATTCGTGCCTGAAGCCGTCGATCCGGTGTGAGTGGCACACTGTCGTTTTGGTGCCACGCTCGCAACAGTGTTTTGGACAGTTCAGCTCTGTGAACTGCCCACAGCAGGGATCACAACAGCTCATCCAACTCGCTGTCGAACCCGAACTCGGCCCACGAGCCGCGGATGGCGGCCCGAAGCGTGGGCGGGTACGACTCGGCGAGTGAGACCCGCGGCGCGATGTACGCTTCGTCCCAGCGCGGGTCCCACGTCGCGTCGATGTAGAGGCGAGCGCCGGTTCCCTCCCGGCTGTACGTCGGGAGGCGGGCAACCGGCGCGTCCGAGCCGCTGAACAGCCAGTCTCGAGCGGGATGGGCTTTGACCCAAATGTCGCCGAGGACCTGCCCGAGGTCGCGCGGGCTGGCGTGTTCGTCGACGAGCACGACCGTATCGAAACAGTCGGCAAAGGAAAACAGGAAGTTCGACAGCTGCCACTCGAAGCCGGCGTACAGGACCTCTGTCGAGACGACACAGATCCCGAGACGACCCGCCGCCGGCAACAACAGCCACTCGACGGGCGAGACACCCCAGTAGCTGTTGACCCGATCGTAGAGTCGTGCTGCAAGCGCGAGGCTGACGAGTTGCAGATCGTCGGTCAGTGGCACGCCAAGCGGCGTAAACGGAACGACGGCATCATCACGGGTGAACACGCTCGAGACCTCGAGTGTCAGCGTCGTTCCCTCGAGGAGGTGCTCCCAGAACGCCCGCTTTTCCGACCGCGTGTCGGGCTGTTTGTCGGCAATTTCGGCCTCGAGGACGACCTCGGACGAACTCGGGACGACGCCGCCAGTGGTCGGGATCACTGGCACCGTCGAGCCGACGCGGCGGTCCTCGATCGGTGTCGAGAGCCGGTCGGTAATCGTCAAAAACTGCGTCGCCGCGAGCGCCTCGGCTGGGACGCCGAGTGCGATTGACACCGTCGCCCCGCGTTCGAATCGGTCGGTGATCGTCTCGGGGATACGCGCTCGAATCGTATTGCTGTCGATGACCGTCCCGTGAAGCGGCGTCCAGTACGTGCCCTCGTCGGTCCCGACTGAGAGGACCCCGAGCGTCACGTGGGGCCAGGTCTCGCCCGGCGGCGTCGGAAAGCCGAGGTCTCGAACGGTTCGATCCGTGGTGGTCGCCGCCCGTTCGACGTAGGTGACGTCTCGCTCGTCGACCCGCTTGCCGAGTGTCGCGATCTTCTCGAGGACGTCGACGTACGCGGGATCTCGGTCGACGCCGAGGCCGATCCCGAGCCGTGTCCACGGGTATCGCGTCTGACGGCGCAGTTGGTCGACGCCGCCGTAGACGCCGCTGACGAGGTCGATGCGGCCGTCAGCCGTCCCCAATCGCACTGCGGGGCCGTCGGCCCGAAGCGCCTCGCTGGCGATGACCTGTGGCGACGGCGAGTCGGGTCGCTCGAGCGAACAGCAGTCGCCGGTTTTCCGCAGGAACTCGAGGTGGGTTCGAAACGCCGTCATTGGCTCGAGTCGATCGTGTGTGATGGTTCGAATGCCGATTCGGGAACCCCGGCTTGGCTGAGCAGGTTCCGGGCCTGCTCGCGGGCGTCCCGATCGCCGATCGATTGGGCTGGTCGTGTGCCGTCGGCACAGGCGTCGATGTACGCTTTCGCCGTCTTCGTCTTCGAGGTACCGACGGCTGCACTGCCCTTCTCGTCGGGCGTCTGGTAGATGTTCAGTGGCACTTTCGGCATGCGCTCGACGCCGAACTGGTGGAAGTCCGTGTCGGGATCGGCGTGGAGAGCGATCGCTTCGACGACCGCACGTGGATTCAGCGGGTTGACGTCGCTGTCGACGAAGACGAAAAAGTCGATGTGGAGCATTCCCCAGGTGGTGAAAATGAAGTTGGCGAGTTCGTGTAACGCGCCGGGGTAGGGCTTCTCGGTCGCGATGATCCACACTGTTCGCGAGGTAAAGGGCCACGGAACGGCCATCTCGACGTCGAAGCCGGCTGCTCGTAATCCCAGCGTGGCGTCCGGCCCGCCCGCCGCGGCCGCGAACGTGCTCGTCGAGTTCTCCCCGTAGCCGACGCCGCTTCCTTCGACACAGAACGGGACGTAGGGCTGCTTGCGGTGGGTAATCGCATCGACCTCGAGTACGGGCATCGAGCGCCGGGGGCCGTTCATGTAGCCGAAGTAGTCGCCGAAGGGTCCCTCATCGAGGCGTTCGTCCGGCATCACGCGGCCCTCGATGACGATCTCGGCCGACGCGGGCACGGCGAGGTCGTTCGTCTCACACTCGACAAGCTCGACTGGCGACTCCCGCAGCCCCCCCGCAAAGGAGACCTCGCTTCGCCCGACGGGAATCCACACCTCGGCGGTGGCCTCAATGGCTGGCCCGGCACCGATCGTCAGGGCGACGGGCATCGGCTCGTCGTTGCGTTCGTACTCGAAGTAGTAACGGTTTGGCACCTGCTCGCCCGCCAAAAAGAGCAGACTCGCCTGTGAGTCGTCGTGGATCATCGCCCGGTGGCGCGACCAGCTGCCCCACTCGCTGTCGGGGTCGGGAGCAACGAGCGTCGAAAGCGTCGCATACCGGCCGCCGTCGCCCTGATGGATGTACGGCCACGGAAACTCGAGCAGGCTCGCCGCTGTACCCGTTCGAACGACCTCCTTGCAGGGGGCCTCGTCGTTGGGGATGACCGCCGGCTCGATGGGGTCGTGTAGCCGTTCGATCATCCCTTCGTAGTAGGCTGGCCCGGGATCGACTGGCAGGTCGAACGCGCGTGCAAACCACTCCCACGGCCGACGCTGGGGGCCACGGTAGGGATCTCCCACGAGTCGAGCGGCCGTCTCTCCACACTGCGATTGGACCGACTCGAAGACCGGAATCCGATCGTCCGTCTCGTTTGCCAGCATCGTGATGGCGCTCGCCTCGAGATCCCACGAGACGTCGTCGGTAATCGTCGTCAGTGCGTCCGCGTCCGCGAGACAGTCGAGAAACTCCCGAAATGATGTGACAGCCATCCGTTATTCGGTTTCGAGTACCTCTTGAAGCGGGTCTGTCTCGAACTCGGCTTTACAGTCGGCGTAGGTCTCGAGCAGCGACGGGTGTTCCTCGGCGAGACCGGCAAACAGGAGCGCTCGAGCCGCGTCTGCCATCGAGTCGTACTCCCCGACGTCGGCGAGATAGCCCAACAGGACGTTCAGATCGCTCGAGCGCGTGTTGACGATGTTCGAGCGCTCCTGTTGGTCCTCGAGGAGTCGCTCGAGTCGGTCTTCGACGTCCTCCGTTTCGTCGACGAACTCGATATACCACTGTTCTTTCGTGGTTTCGTGTGGGCCTTTGACGACCGACAGCGGTTCCGGCTGCTCGAGCTGTCCGGGATCTTTCGCAACGCGCGCTCGAGAGTGAAAGATCTCTTTCGTCTCGGCGTCGCGAACCTGCAACACCGTCTCCGTGCCCGGGGCGTTCGGCAGGTGTTTCTCGGCAGTGATGTATGTGTTTGACATTGCCTTGCGTACGGAACTCGTTTGGAGTGGGCGCTGCGACGACGGCTCGGATGTGCTAGTATCCCAACACTCGATGCAGGGAGTATAATGTTTTTGCACGCCGGGGTGTTCGCTGCGGGCTGGACGACTCGGTCGTCGACCGTCCGGCTGTCAGCGCCCTCCACAGACCGACTCCTGTCGGTCAGTGCCGGGACACCCGCGACGCGTGGGGCCCACCGGGCGAGCTGGATCGCGGACCGTCTCAGTGCTCGAGTCGGAACCGAACGGTCGGTTTGCCATCGAACTGGGGCCCGCGGCCTCGCCGTTCGAAGCCGAGCGCTTCGGCGGCATCCGCAACCGCCCCCGTCTCCGGAGAGACCAGCACTTCGACGGCCATCGACTCGCGCTCGGCGAATCGGACCGGCTCGCCGAGCAGTCGCTCGCACGCCTCGTCGGTTCCACCGAGCTGTGTCACGTGCACGGTATCGTCTCTGGCGTCGAAGCTGATGAATCCCAGTAGATCCTCGGGATCGGAGCCGTTGTACTGTGGGCCGGCGATATCGGCGTTCGGATCGTGGGTGCCGTCCTCGGCGACGCGCACCGTCCGATCGTGGACCAGATTTCGCATCACGTCGGTCGGCGAGTCGGCGATCGACGCCAGCGCGTCTGCGTCTGCCTCGAGAGCGTCCCGTACGTTCATTTGCGTGTGGTAATGCTACGCACGAACATAAATCCGCCCGCCGGTTGGTGCCGATGCGATGGGACACAGTTATCTGCTCGCTCTGGTAACGGTGTGGCATATGAGCGAAGTTATCGTCATTCGAGCGGCGGATGAGGTGGCAGTATGCGCGTTGTAGCCAAATTCGGCGGCACGAGTCTCGGCAGCGGTGACCGAATTAATCGTGCTGCGGACTCGATCGCAGCCGCCGTCGAGGACGGCCACGAGATCGCTGTCGTCGCCAGCGCGATGGGATCGACCACGGACGACCTCTTAGACGACATCACCTTCGAGACTGACGACGCCGACCGCGCCCAGATCGTCAGCATGGGTGAGCGAACGTCCGTCCGGATGCTCAAGGCCGCGCTGTCGGCTCGTGGCATCGACGCGACCTTCCTCGAGCCCGGCAAAGACGGCTGGCCCGTCATCACCGACGAGTTCGGCGAAGTCGACGTCGAGGAGACACAGAAACGCGCCCTCGAGGTCGCTGACGACTTAGAGGACACCGTGCCAGTGCTCACCGGCTTCCTCGCGGAAGGCGTCGACGGCTCGATCACGACGCTGGGTCGTGGTGGCTCCGACACCACGGCCGTCATGATGGGCAAATACATGGACGCCGACGAGGTCGTCATCGTCACCGACGTCGAAGGCGTTATGACCGGCGACCCGAACGTCGTCGAAGGCGCGCGCAACGTCGGCGAGATCTCCGTCGACGAGCTGCGGAACCTCTCGTTCCGCGGTGCCGAAGTCGTCGCCCCTTCCGCGCTGTCGTACAAAGACGGCGGCCTCAACGTCCGCGTCGTTCACTACCAGCACGGTGACCTGCTCTCCGGTGGGACGAGCATCGAAGGCGAGTTCAAGAACCTCGTCGACCTGCGCGAAAAGCCCCTCGCCTGCCTGACGGTTGCCGGCCGCGCGATCCGCAACCAGCCCGGCGTCTTCCATCACCTCTCGGAGTCGCTTTCGGAAAACGACATCAACATCGACGCTGTCGCCAGCGGGATGGACACGGTCACGTTCTATATCGACGAAGACGAGGCCGAACGCGCCGAGAACATCCTCCACCGCGAGGTCATCGCCCGGGACGAACTCTCGAGTGTGACCGTCGACTCGCCGATCGCCGTCGTCCGCGTTACCGGCGGCGAACTCCCGAACCAGCCGGGGATCATCAGTGAGATCGTCAACCCGCTCGCTGAGGCCCGGATTCACCTCCAGGACATCATCACGAGCGCGACCAGCGTCGCGCTGTTCGTCGAGTGGGACGACCGTGAAGATACCCTCGAGCTGACCCAGGACCTCTTCTAATACTGTCGGACAGAACGACGTGACGATCGGTCGCAAATTCGCGACCGACGTCGTATTGACTGCTGTCAGACAGTATAACCACCGACCATCGGCGGTTTCGACGGCCGAACCTCCTCGAGCGTGCCGACCCGTCCGTCGGTGTGCCGTGTGCGGATCGAAAGCATCGCGTAGAAACTGGTATCCATTCGTGAACGTTCGGTAACAGGGTCGTAACGAAGGGCGGGTGCGATGCACTCGAGGTCATGAGCACGGAGCCAACGGACGCCTTCCCCGAAATCGACCCCGACCCTGACGCGGTTCTGGCCGCGTTCGGTATCGACTCGCCCGACGACCTCGCCGCAGCCGGCGGTGCTCACGAGCCGACCCGCGACGACCGGATCGATGCTGACGACACGACGGCGGCCGAGCTGTTCGCTGACGTACAGCTGGTCGAGACGGCGACACAGCCGATCCCGGCCACCGACGGCGGCGATCCGAGTCCGGGCGATGATGCCGACGAACCGACCGCGCAGGCCGACGAAAACCTCGAGTTCGAGTTCGTCGGCGATGCGGCTGTCACGGTTCGCGACGGTGACGTGATCGACGCGACGGCGGCCGATCTGCGGACGGTTACGGGGGCCGACTCGAGTCCAGCCACCGACTCCGATGCCCGACGACCGACGAGGGTGTCGACTGAACCCGACGGGGAACAGCCGGATGCTGACGCTGCCGGCACGTCGCGTCGAGTCACCGACACCACGACCGACCTGACACTCGTCGGGCCCGAACCGACGCCGACGCGGGTCGCCAACGATCGCTTCAACAGCGCTGGCGCTGACGGACAGTCGCCTGGCTGAGTGCGCCGCTGTCGCTTTCGCCCATCGATGTGCCGATTCGTCCGAGAGCGGACGCCTCGCGACATCAGCGGACATGACCTGCCAATTAGACTGAACACGCGTGGCCGCGTGACGTGCGTATGGTCGCCTACAAATCGAAGCTGGTCGAACGGATTCACCTACCCTCCCGAGAGCGCCGCGAGCGCGCGCTCGAGGACGCTGGCTACAACGTCTTCAATCTCGCATCCGAGGAGGTCTTCATTGATCTCCTGACCGACAGCGGCACCGGGGCGATGAGCGACACGCAGTGGGCCGCACTCGTCCGGGGCGACGAGTCGTATGCCGGCTCGCGAAGTTTTGATGAACTCGAGTCGGCCGTCGAGGCGGTAATGGGATTTTCGAACGTCGTGCCGACCCATCAGGGCCGTGGGGCCGAAAACGTCCTCTACGGCAGCCTGCTCTCGGACGGTGACGTCGTGCTCAACAACACTCACTTCGATACGACCCGCGCCCACGTCGCGAATCAGGGTGCCGAGCCGGTCGACTGTCCGGTCGACGTCGCACACGATCCGACGGCCGACGAGCCGTTCAAGGGGAACTTTTCGCTCGAGGCCGCCCGGGCGGTCGTCGACGACGTCGGCGCTACGCGCGTCCCGCTGGTGATCCAGACGATTACGAACAACTCGGCGGCGGGCCAGCCGGTCAGCATCGAGAACACACGCGAGGTCGCGGCGTTCGCCGACGAGATCGACGCGACGTTCGTCATCGACGCCTGTCGGTTCGCCGAAAACGCCGCCTTCGTCGCCCGCCGCGAGGCTGAGTTCGCCGACACCGAGATCGACGACATCGCCCGCGAGCAACTCGGCTTCGCCGACGCGCTCGTGATGAGCGGCAAAAAGGACGGGCTGGTCAACGCCGGCGGCTTCGTCGCCACCGACGACGAGACGCTGTTCGAACGCTGCAAGCAGCGCGCTATTCTCTACGAGGGGTTTCCCACCTACGGCGGGATGGCCGGCCGTGACGTCGCCGCGATGGCTGTCGGTCTCAGGGAGGCCGTCGAGGAGGCCTACATCACGGATCGCATCGAGCAGGTCCGCCGTCTCGCCACGATGCTCGAGGACGCCGGCGTGCCGATCTACACCCCAGCCGGCGGTCACGCCGTCTATCTCGACGCGGGGACAGCTCTTTCTCACCTCCCACGCGAGCAGTTCCCGGGGCAGGCGATGGTCTGTGCCCTCTACCGGGAGGGCGGCGTCCGTGGCGTCGAACTCGGGAGCTTCGCGTTCCCCGACACCGATCGGCCGGAACTGGTTCGGCTCGCGATTCCGCGCCGCACGTATCACACCGAACACCTAGAGCACGTCGTCGAGACGGCCGCAACCGTCCTCGAGGAGGCCGAATCGATCCCCGGTCTCCAACTCGTCTCCGAGCCCGAAATGCCCGAAATTCGCCATTTCACGGCCGAACTCGAGCCGCTGTCGTCCTGATCGGCATCCTTCAGATCGGCCTACATCGAGAGCATCGCTCGAGCCCGCTCTCGAAGCGTCGGCTCCGGTTCGGGCTGGCTGCCCAGTCGCTGCTGGGCCATGGTTCGAACCCGCTGTTTTGCCGGCTCGGAGGTCGCGATGTTGACCGCCCAGTCGGGAACCTGTCCCTCGAGTTCGTCGCGTTTCTCCGCTTTGAGCTGGCTGTACCGTCGCAACACGAGTCCGGCGCCGATGAACAGCCCGGCGTCGAGCAGTTCCCGGCGGAACCGCTCTCTGTCCTTTCGGATCACGATCGCTTTCACGAGCGAAAGGCCGCCGATCGCGAGATAGAGTTTCGAGTTCTTCGACGGATCTCCGCTGAGTAGCTGTCCGAGTGGCATGCGACGCGACGTACCACGTTCTTCGGTATAAACTTCCGCTGGAACACGCCTGCATGGCTGTTCGGATCACTCGAGCGCCGAGACGACGCCTCGATACCGGCGGTCGTCGATCGGCTCGATCGAAAAGCCGAGCGCGTCGTAGAACGGCCGAACGCCCGCGTCGAAGCGTGCTGTGAGACGACCCCGTCGCTCGAGTGCGTGGTCGATCAGTGTGCGTCCGATGCCTTGGGCGCGCTGGCGACGGCGAACGCCGATGGCCGCGATATGGGCGCCGGGGTCGCTCTCGAGGGGCTCGAGAACGATCGTTCCGAGGATTCGCTCACGATCGCCGGTCGTCCCGCCGCGTCTGTCGCCCGCGACGAGGACGTCACCAGCCTCGATCCGGGCCTCGACATCGCCGGGCTCGAGCATGGCCGCATCGAGGATACGGCGGACCTCGAGGGCGTCGTCGGCAGTTGCAGTGCGGACGTAACCCTCCATTCGTCAGAGTCGGTGGGCGACGGTGGGCCACCGTTTCTCGGTTGTGGGTCGGCACATGGCGTCACTGCTCCCCGCCCTTGATCAGTCGCAACACCGTCAGGTGGTCGCTTTCGACCGGCTGATCCTCGGGGACGGGCCGCCCGTCGACGAGCACGCTGACCTCGTGTGGGCTGAGATCGATCTCACGAAGCAGGTCCGCGTAGGTCGGCTCCCCGGTCGTGGCATCCGTCGTGGGGACCGCCTCGAGATCGAGTTCGTGGGTGGCCTCGCCTTTGACGTCGACGGTGACGTGCATACGCGCCGTTACGAGGGCACGGACTTGAGCGCGTCGCTCGAGGCCGCCGCCAACGGCTATCGAAGACGGGTTAGTCGGACGCTGGCCCCTCAGCCCTGCTTCCGTGTGGCTCGTCTCGGCTCGCCCGTCGGTGGCTGTACAGCCCGTACGTGAGCGCACCGACTCCGAGCAGGAAGATGAGCAGATTGAGCAGGCTGCCGAGGTACGGCAGCTGGGCGAGGGCCGCGCCGCCGACCAGTCCGACGACGAGTGCGAGCCAGCGGTTGCCGACGCCGACCGCCGAGAGCAGCCACGCGGCGACGGCATACCGGCCGTAGATCACCCCGATCCAGAGCATGAGCGCGAACCCGAACGCCCCGGCGACCGCGAACGGAATGCCGACGACCGTAATCAACAGCGCGATCAGCAGTATCGGAACGGCGACGAGGACACCGAGTCCGATCAGTCCGGATTTGACCGGGGCGCTCGCGACCCGTCCCGCGACGCGGTCGGAAAACCGGGGGAACAGCGCAAGCAACGCAGCGCCAAGCAGCAGGTTCAACGCGAGGACGTACAGCGAGAACAGCCACGAGGCGATCGGCTGGATCGTCGGCGTGAGATCGACGCCGATCGAGGAGTCCTGTTCGATCTCGCCGCCGACGGCGTCGGTGTTCCCCTCGAGGGTGCCGCCGTAACGCAGGTCGCCCGCGATCGCCGCGTTCTCTCCGAGTGTGATCGTCTCGGCACCGATCTCCGCACTGCCCTCGATCGTCCCATCGATGACGGCGGTTCCGGCACCGACGGCGACGTTGCCACCGATGGTGCCGTCTTCGGTCAGCGTGAAACTGCCCGTGGCGGCCTCGACGTCACCGTCAACCGTGCCGTCGATCGTGACGCTCCCGGCGGCGGCCTCGACGTTGCCGCCGACGTCACCCTCGATTCGCACCTCGCCCGCGACCGCGTTGACGTCACCAGTGACAGTGCCTTCGACGACGACCGTCCCGCCGAACGCCTCGAGTTCGTCGACCGTTTCGCCTTCGTCGACGACGACCGTGCCACCCGTCTGGGCGTCCGACTGGGCGACGACTGGGGCCGGAACCATGCCAACGAGGACGAGCGCGATCACGGCGATGACGACCGTCCGTCGGCGTTGAACCCTGTCCATACACTCACATTGGCTGTCTGACGATAAAAACGTACAACAGTGGTTTCGGCGATGAAGGCGATTCTGTGTTCACTCTGCCTGCCTGTGATCGCTCACCACGCACGTGTCTCGAGAGCGACGGCGGTGTTCGGTCGTTTTATCTTCCGGCCACTCTTTTCGAGCGGTATGAGCGAGGCCGACGCCGAGGCGGCGGAGCCGACACCCGGCAAGACCGAGGTCTGGATCGAGAAGTATCGGCCGGAACGGCTCGACGAGATCAAGGGCCACGAGAACATCGTCCCGCGGCTGCAACGCTACATCGAGCAGGACGACCTGCCGCACCTCATGTTTGCAGGGCCGGCGGGTACGGGTAAAACCACGGCAGCACAGAGCATCGCCCGAGAAGTCTACGACGACGACTGGCGCGAGAACTTCCTCGAGTTAAACGCCTCCGACCAGCGGGGGATTGACGTCGTCCGCGACCGGATCAAGGACTTCGCCCGCTCGAGTTTCGGCGGCTACGACCACCGTATCATCTTTCTCGACGAGGCCGACGCGCTGACCAGCGACGCCCAGTCGGCGCTGCGCCGGACGATGGAGCAGTTCTCGAACAACACGCGCTTTATCCTCTCGTGTAACTACTCGAGTCAGATCATCGACCCGATCCAGTCGCGGTGTGCCGTCTTCCGGTTTACCGAACTCTCCGAGGACGCGATCGAGGCCCAGATCCGCGAAATCGCCGAGATCGAAGGGATCACGGTGACAGACGACGGGATCGACGCGCTGGTGTATGCGGCCGACGGCGACATGCGGAAGGCGATCAATGCCCTGCAGGCCGCCGCCGTCATGGGCGAGACCGTCGACGAGGAGACCGTCTTCGCGATCACCTCGACGGCCCGTCCCGAGGAGGTCGAGGCGATGGTCGATCACGCTATCGACGGCGACTTCACCGCCGCTCGAGCCGCTCTGGAAGATCTCCTGATGGAGCGCGGTCTCGCCGGCGGCGACGTCATCGACCAACTCCACCGTTCGGCCTGGGAGTTCGACATTCCCGAACAGGCGACGGTTCGCCTGCTCGAGCGCCTCGGCGAGGTCGACTATCGGATCACCGAAGGCGCAAACGAGCGCCTGCAACTCGAGGCGATGCTGGCGTCGCTGGCACTCGAAAACGAGTAGGCTTGAGCTGACAGATGTTACGTAATCTCGGCGTCGTCGACGCCGGAGAACACGACCACCGTTCCAGTCTCGTTGCTGGTACTGGCGACCGTCCAGCCGTGTGCGTCGGCGATGCGCTCGACTGGGCCGCTGTCGGTCCCGGTTCCGTCCGCTGTGGCCAGTGACTCGGGAACCGGTACCGTCTCGAGGCCGCCGTCGCCGGCTGCGGGCACACTGTTCGTACTGTGACTGCTGATGGCGAACCCGTCGTCGGTGCTGCGGACGACGACGGTGACTCCGTTTTGTGCCCCACCGTCGCGTTCGTGCTCGAGGACCGTCCGAAAGCGCTGTTCGAACAGGTCACAGAGTCGTTTTTTGTCGGCCTCGAGAATTCGATCGGTCTCTTCGGGGGTGACGAGTCGGGCGTCGTCGGCTGCGATAGTGGCCCATACTCGTCGAGCGAGGTCGTGTATGGCGACGGGCTCGAGTTTGCCGATACCCTCGTCTCGACGGGCGATCGAGGCCAGGTCGTCGACGCGCTCCCGGAGCTGTGTCTGTGCCTCCTCGACTGCTTCGAACTGCGCTCGAGTGCCGGTCCGGTCGGCGGCTGCGAGATAGCTTTCGGCGACGTGTAACAGCGTCCGGACGTCGTCCTCGAGGACGTCGGCGACCGTCTCGAGTCGTGACAGGGTGGCAGCCAGCGTCTGTGCCTGCTGTGTTTCGTCGGTGACGTCGCTGTAGATGACGAGCCCGTCGGCTCGACGATCGGTCGCCGCTGGCGAGCAGGGGACGACGGTTAGTTGGAACGTTCGGACGCCAGTCGCGGTGTCGTGGCGACTGTCGAACTGTCGACACTCGGCCGACTGGATCATGTCGGATAGGACTGCGCGTTGTCCCTCGAGTCCGGGTGGGGCGACTCCCTCGTCGCCGTCGATCGGGTTGTCGACGAGCGTCTCGCGGTCGATGGCGAAGACGTCGACGAAGCTGTCGGAGACTGCACGCACGAGGAGGCGGTCGTCGACACGTTCGTATCGCAGCGCCGGTTCGGGAAGGGCGTCGAAGGCGGCCCGGAACGCGTCGCTGGGTTCCGAACCGGCCGCGTCCTGACAGATCCACTCGATCTCGTCTGCGAGATGCGAGACGGCGTCGTCGGTCCCCTTTCGGACGTAGCCGTCGACCCCGTCAGTCGCGTGTGCTGCCCTCGGCGCGTAGGCGGCGTCAGTAAAGAGCACCAGCGGCGTCTCCCCGCAGGCCTCGCTCACCTCGAGTAAGCTGGCCCCCGAGGCCGTCGTCGGGGTTTCGGCGAAGACGACACAGTCGACGTCGACCACCCACGTGCTCGGCCTCCCGGCCGACGCCGTCGACAGCGGGTAGACCGTTCGCTCCCGGCCCGACGGGACCGCCTCGAGTGCAGCGGCCCCCTCGCGGGCTGTCGCTTCGCTCCCCGCAAGGTAGAGCACCGTCTGTGGCCGCGATGTGTGAGTCATGGCAGCAGGTGGATCGTCTGTTCTGGAACGGAATCTCCACCTTGATAAAGATACACCGAATCGAGATACAATCTCCTATCAATACAGTCACCTGTCGGATCGATGCGGACGAAATCGGCTCGCACAGCGACTCGCTGTCCGGCACAGATCGCCTATACATTTCGAAATAAACGTTGCGGAACTGTTTTAGGCGCTGGCTCGCGAACACACCTGTAATGAGCGAACTGGCGGACGAATACCGCCTCGAGTACTTCGAGGAGGAAGGATTCGAGCGCAAGGAGTGTCCGAGCTGTGGTGCGCATTTCTGGACCCGCGATCACGGGCGAGAAACCTGCGGTGAGCCCCCGTGTGAAGAGTACGGCTTCATCGAGAACGCCGGCTTCGACGACGAGTACAGCCTCGAGGAGATGCGCGAGGCGTTTCTCTCGTATTTCGAGGGCCACGACCACGAGCGAATCGACCCGTATCCGGTCGCGGCGAACCGCTGGCGTGACGACGTCTTGCTGACGCAGGCGTCGATTTACGACTTCCAGCCGCTGGTGACCAGCGGGGAGACGCCGCCGCCGGCGAATCCGCTGACGATCAGCCAGCCTTGCATTCGGATGCAGGACATCGACAACGTCGGCAAGACGGGCCGCCACACGATGGCCTTCGAGATGATGGCCCACCACGCGTTCAACACGCGCGAGGACGTCGACGAAGACGAGTACGCCTACTACGGCGAAGTCTACTGGAAGGACAAGACCGTCGAACTCTGTGACGGCTTCTTCGAGTCGCTGGGCGTCGATCTCGACGAGATCATCTACATCGAAGATCCGTGGGTCGGCGGCGGCAACGCCGGCCCCGCGATGGAGGTCATCTTCCGTGGCGTCGAACTCGCCACGCTCGTCTTCATGTCGATGGAGCAAGACCCCGACGGCGAGTACGAGATGAAAGACGGGAACCGCTACAGCCCGATGGACACCTACATCGTCGACACGGGCTACGGCTTAGAGCGCTGGACGTGGGTCTCTCAGGGGACGCCGACGGTTTACGAGGCGGTCTACCCCGACATGATCGAGTTCCTCAAAGACAACGCGGGACTCGAACACACCGCCGAGGAAGAACAGCTGATCCATCGCACCGCCAAGCTGGCGGGCCACATGGACATCGACGAGGCCGAGGACATGGAGACCGCCCGCGGCGAGATCGCCGCCGAACTTGACGTCGACGCCGGCGAACTCGAGGCGCTGATGGAACCCCTCGAGGACATTTATGCGATCGCAGACCACTGCCGAACTCTCGCCTATATGCTCGGCGACGGCATCGTCCCCTCGAACGTCGGCACGGGCTATCTCACCCGGATGGTGCTTCGCCGAACCAAACGGCTCTGTGACACCGTTGGCGTCGACGCGCCGCTCGACGAACTCGTCGACATGCAGGCCGAGCGCCTCGAGTACGAGAACCGCGACACGATCCGTGACATCGTCCGTACCGAAGTCGAAAAGTATCGCGAGACGCTCGAGCGCGGCGGGCGCCGGGTCGAGGCGATGGCCGAGGAGTACGCCGAGAAGGGTGAGCCGATCCCGGTCGAGGAACTGATCGAACTCTACGACTCCCATGGCCTCCAGCCCGATATGGTCGAAGAGATCGCCGCGGAGGCGGGTGCCGAGGTCGACGTCCCCGACGACTTCTACAGTCTCGTCGCCAAGCGCCACGAGACTCCCGAGGCCACCGAAGCGGCCGACGAGAGTGAAGACGCACGCTTTGCGGATCTCCCCGAGACGGAGAAACTGTACTACGACGACCAACAGCGAACGCAGTTCGAAGCCGTCGTTCTCGACGTCTTCGAGCGCGAGGAGGGGTACGACGTCGTGCTGGATCAGACGATGTTCTACCCCGAGGGCGGTGGCCAGCCTGCAGATCAGGGAACGCTCTCGACCGACGACACGACCGTCGAAGTCGAGGATGTCCAGATCGAAGACGGCGTCATCCTCCACCGAACGGACGAGAGTCCCGGTAAAGGCGGCTTCGTCAATGGGCAGGTCGACGGTACCCGCCGGCGACAGCTCATGCGCCATCACACGGCGACACACATCGTCATCCACGCGGCTCGGCAGATCCTCGGCGAACACATCCGGCAGGCTGGTGCCCAGAAAGGTGTCGACGCCTCCCGGATCGACATGCGCCACTACGACCGCATCAGCCGCGAGGACGTCAAACAGATCGAGTCACTCGCCAACGACATCGTGATGGACAACACCGCCGTCACCCAAGAGTGGCCTGACCGCCACGACGCCGAGTCCGAACACGGCTTCGATCTCTATCAGGGTGGAATCCCACCGGGCGAACAGATCCGACTGATCCACGTCGACGAGGACGTGCAGGCCTGCGGTGGCACCCACGTCGCCCGCACCGGCGACATCGGCGCGATCAAAGTGCTGAACACCGAACGCGTTCAGGACGGCGTCGAGCGAATCACCTTCGCCGCCGGCGACGCCGCGATCGAGTCCACCCAGCGCACCGAAGATGCCCTCTACGGCGCTGCGGACGTTCTCGACGTCGCCCCCGAGGACGTGCCGGACACGGCCGAACGCTTCTTCGAGGAGTGGAAGGCTCGAGGTAAGGAGATCGAGGACCTGAAAGAACAGCTCGCCGAAGCCCGCGCCGGCGGCGGTGGCGGCGGCGAGGAAGTCGACGTCGGTGAGACGACGGCCGTTATCGACCGGATCGACGCCGACATGGACGAGTTGCGCGCGACCGCCAACGCCCTCGCCGAAGACGGCAAGATCGCCGTCCTCGGCAGCGGCGAGAGCGGTGCCCAGTTCGTCGTCGCCGTGCCGGACGATTCGGGTGTCAACGCCGGTGAAGTCGTCGGCGAACTCGCCGGTCGCGTCGGTGGCGGCGGTGGCGGTCCGCCGGACTTCGCTCAGGGTGGCGGCCCGAACGTCGAGGACCTCGACGACGCGCTCGAGGACGCACCTGACGTCCTTCGGCAGGTTCAGGACGCCTGATCGGTACTCCGATTCTCGCTTCGTTTTCGTTGACTGTTGCGTTTGGAATCGAGTACGATTACCGCTGTGCCTACTTCCTGAACGTTCGATCGAGGTGACGACCTGTTTCGGGATCGATCAGATAATCCATCCCCTTCCAATCCGACGCCCACAATTTTCCGTTCTCGGCCCGGATTCGAACGTAGGGGTTCGAGTCTCGAGACGGCGATGGGATACTCTCGATTGTCCACAGCAGTCGCCCGTCAGCACCGAATCCTCGCACGTTTTCCGCGACCGTGGTATCGGCGGCTGGCTCCAGTAGCACGGCTACGATTTCGTCGATTTCAACCGCCGATTCGATCGTTCTCGGTAGCTCGACGTGATTTGTCCCGATTGTGAGTTCGGATCCGCTAACAGTCACGTCAGTCATGGCAGGGGGATATGCGTATCGTGGAAGCCGTTTGCATTGGTTGTTTCTGACATCAATCTCGGGAGGGCCCGTTATCAGTGTGTCCACGAGCCACCGGTACACGAACCGAAACGCTCGCCCTGCTCCGGCCACTCGAGTCACCCATGCCCACCGCAACGAACGGAAACACCTCGCTGTACTACGACCGTGCGGGCGAGGGCGACCCCGTCGTCTTCGTCCCCGAGGCCGGCCTCGGCGGCTGGCTGTGGGGCTGGCAACACGCCGCCCTCGCTGGCCACCACGAGGTCGTCGTCTGGGACCTGCGCGGAACTGGCCGGTCGGACGCTCCGCCCGGTCCCTACACTCTCGAGACGCTCGTCGCCGACCTCGAGGCAGTCCTCGCCGACTGCGAGATCCGAAAGGCCCACCTCGTGGGCTGTGGCCTCGGCGGGGCGATCGCCCTTCGTGCCGCTCGAGACTCGAGTCGCGTCGAGACGCTGACGCTCTTTGGCACCGCCGCAAGCGGCGACACCTACGATCTCGAGGCGCTGTTCGCGCCGCCGGACGACCGCGAGGCGCTGCGAGCGTCGCTTGCGGCTGGGTTCTCCGACGACTTCGTCGCGAGCCAGCCCGACGTGCTCGATGGCATCGTCGACTGGCGCGCCGACGGCGACGCGGATCGCGCGGGCTGGGAGGCACAGGTCGCCGCACTCGAGGGCTTCGACGCCAGCGACTGGCTGGTCGAGGTAACGCAGCCGACGCGGGTCATTCACGGCAGCGAAGACGAACTGGTCGCCCCTTCGGCTGGACGGGCGCTCGCGCGTGGCTTGCCCCGCGGGGAGTACACCGAACTCGAGGGCGCGGGCCATCTCTGCTTTATCGAGCGCTCGCGGACAGTCAACGACCGACTCGTCGGCTGGCTCGCGGACAACGAGTAGTCGCTCGAGGGCTCAGCTCGGGAGCCGGTTCGTTCGCTCGAGGGCGACGAGGATGATGACCGTGATGCCGAGGAACACGGCTGCACCGCCGAACACCGCGTCATAGGTGTAGCCGCGTTCGATAAGCAGTCCGACGACCCACGAGCCGAGCGCTTGCATGAGCATCCAACTCGAGCTAAAGACGGCGTAGGCGCTGCCTCGAGTCGAATCCGGAAGCGTATCGAGGAGATATGTGTCCGTGGCGGGGAACAGGGTGTGGATGACGAAACCGAGGACGGCGGTGAGCACGACCAGCGCAAGCAGGTTCTCGATCATCGTCAGCGCAAGCACGCACATGGAGAACGTGCCGACGATGCCGAGCAGATAGGGGACGTGTGGGAGTCGGTCCGCCAGATCGCCGCCGAAGTAGAACGCAGGGACGCCGGCGGCGAAGACGATCGTCAACATGATGCCCGCAGCCTGATCGGAGAGGCCTTTCGTCTGCATATAGAGCTCGTAGAAGTTGAACACGCCTTGCCAGACGAACGATGCGGCACCGACGAGTGCCAGCGCGGTCACGATGAGTCGCCACTCAGACAGCGCCCCGGCGACGAAATCACGATCTTCCGCCCCCGCCGCCGGCATCTCGGTTCGCCGTGCAACAACCCACGTGTAGGCCGTCACCACCGTTGCACCAACGGCGATCGCCCACAGCGAGAGCCGCCAGTCGACAAGCAGCGTGAGCACGACGAACGGGGCGGCGATCACCGCGGCGAGCTGGCTGGCAGTGCCGTGGATTCCCATCACTCGTCCGACCCGTGAGGGATACAGCTCGCTCAACAGCGGGTTCGCAGAGACGAAATACACCCCGGAGGCGATACCCATCAGAAAGGCCCCGGCCATGAGATGTGGCACTGTCGTCGCCGTCGCAGCGATCGCAGACGACACTGCGAGAATCACGCCGGAGCCGAGTACGACTTGCTGTCTCGGGACTTTCGTGAGCAGCCAGCCGGTCGGCAGTCGAAGCGAGGCGCTTCCGATCCACGCCAGCGTGACGATGAGGCCAGCCGTTCCCTCGCCGATCGCGAACTCGGCGATGAAGACGTCCAGAAGCGGCGCGAAGATGATTCTGGCGAGGTTGAGGAGGAAGACGAGTCCACACAGAGAGGCGAAGAGTCGAGCGCGGGCCACGCCTGTTCTACCCAACTGAGGGTCTCAAGCGTTCCGAAACCGTACCAGTTCCACAACTGATACTTGCGAATGACTCCCGAGCAACTACGTGGCCTGCGATGGGAGTCGATCCCGTGACGCTCTCGTTGGCTCGTCGGGCTGAACGGTTTCCGGAGCGGACGGCGGTCGTCGACGTCTCCGAGGAACGGCTGTACGCACCCGCGGAGACGATTCACGGGGATCGGGTCTCCTACGGTGAACTGTCGACGCTCGCGACGCGTGCCGGCCGCCAGCTCGCAGCGCTCGACCTCGAGGCCGGTGACACCCTCTGTCTGGTGACGCGAAACCGGGTCGCTTCGCTCGCGCTCTTCGTTGCCTGCCGTCGCCTCGGCGTGACGTTCGCGCCGATCTCCCACTGGCTGACGCCGGCGACCGTCACGCGTCCATTCGACTGTATCGACCCTGATCTCGTCGTCTTCGAGGCGGCCCAGCGCGACCTCGTCCGGTCGATTCCGTTCGACCGTTCGGTGACGCTCTCGGAACTCGAGACCGTCGACCCTGACTCGAGCGGCAGTGACGGCCACGACCGGAGCACTCGGGCCGAATCCGACACTCCGCAGTTGCTCCTCCACGGCGACGGCGGCCGCCCGGTCGTCGGCTACTCGGCACGAACGCTCGAGTGGAACTGCATCTCGACGGCCGTCACGTGGGGGCTGTCGGGCGACGACGTCGTCCCGCTCGTGGGGCCGCTGTCGGCCCCCGACGGGTTCATCCGCGTCGCGCTGGCGCTGTTGTACGTCGGCGGCACGCTCTTGCTCGACCGGGCGTTCGATCCCGGTGACACGCTGACTGCCATCGAGGCGGAGCGGGCGACGTTCCTCGCGGGCCGCACGACGGCGCTCACTGACCTCGCAGCCGAATCAGGGTTTGATGACGCCGCCGGTTCGCTCGAGCGAGTCGTCGTCGAGGGATCGCTTTCAGCCGACGCTTGCGACCGATACCACGACTGCTCGATTTCGCTCGCCCGCGCCCGCGGCTGGCTCGAGTGTCCGACCGCGCTCAGTCAGTCGTTTCCGACGGCCGCCGACTCGACCGATGTCGGCCGCCCGGTTCTCGATTGCCACGCGCGGCTGGTCGACGACAACGGCACCGTCCTCGAGGGCGACGCTACAGGACGACTCGAGCTGTCGGGGCCGGTCGTCGCCGACGGCTGCGTGAATACTGCCGGTACTGCTGACGACGAGTGGGACGAGCCCACGACCAGTCAGCGCCCGGATGAGACGGAAACCGACAGCCGAAGGCGGTTCGACGACGATTGGTTTCACACCAGCGAGCGGTTCCGACGCGACGGCGACGGGCGCTACTATCCGCAATGAGTTGGCCGCCGTCTCGAGACCGGATGCCTCGAGGATCGGCTCACCGACCTGTCCGTGATCGAGGCGACGGCTGCGCGGGGCGGAAAGCCTATTCATCCGGAGTAGCCAATACAGTATAATGAGTCAGCTCCGGCTTGCCGTCCTGAACGCGGCCCATCAGGACCAGAACACGACGCGAAATTTCCGTCGCGAACTCGACGCCTCGCTCGCGGAGTTCAACGCGACCGAGGGCGAGGTGCCACACGGCTTCGAGTACGACGGGGCCGTCGTCACGGGGTCTCGGTCCTCGGTGTACTGGGATGAAGACTGGATTCAGGCCACAAAGGAATGGGTCGGGGACGCAATCGACCGCGATATTCCCTTCCTCGGTGTCTGTTGGGGCCACCAACTGCTCGCAGACGTCCTCGGCGGCACCGTCGAGGACATGGGTGCCTACGAGGTTGGCTACAGCGAGATTGAACATTTCGGCGAGTCACGGCTGTTCGACGGCATCGAGGAGTCGTTCACAGCCTTCACGAGCCACTCCGACGAAGTCTCACAGCTTCCCCCCGGCGCAGCGCCGCTCGCGACGAACCCGTACTCGAACCACGGCTTCCGCAAGGATCGGGTCTTCGGCGTCCAGTTCCACCCCGAGTACGACCCGAAGACGGCCCGCGAACTCGTCCATCGCAAAGAACTCTCCGACGAGCGCCGCGACTCCGTCCTCGCGGAGATCACCCGCAACAACTACCAGCAGGCGTGCGAGGCGAAACTCGTCTTCGAGAACTTCCTCGAGTTCGTCCACGAGGTGAAAGCGACTGACGCGACCGCCGAGTCGGACGCCCGGTCACCATCCGTTCAATCATCCGACTAACGGCTGTCTGTCTGCCGTTCTGAGAACGCCAGCCTGCAGCGACTGCTGTCCGCAGGCGGAGTCGATTAATTCTCGCCTTCGACATCACACTCGAGGCGCCCGCGCTCGTCGGATTCGAAACGCGTCGACAACACGAGCGACAGCAGCGGTGAAAACCGTATCAGACCGCGTTAGTTGGCTGCGACTTCGACGTTCGCTTCCTCGGCCTTGCCGATCGCTTCGACGATGAGTTCGGCGACATCGACGATCTCGATCTCGTCCTCGTAGCCACCGGTCTTGCGGCCGTCCTCGTACATCGTCATGCACATCGGACAGGCGACGACGAACTTGTCGATCTCGGGGCCGGCGTCAGTGTCCTCGAGCGCTTCGCGGATGCGTTCCTCGCTCGGTTTGGGCTCTTCTTCGAAGTCCATCCAGAGGCCACCGCCACCGCCGCCACAGCAGAAGGCGTTGGCGCGGTTACGCGGCATCTCGTCGAGCGTACAGCCCGTGGCTTTGATGAGTTCGCGCGGAGCCTCGTACTCGTCGTTGTACCGACCGAGGTGACACGGATCGTGGTAGGTGACCGTGTAGTCGAGTTCGGTGCCGGTGAGGTCGAGGTTGCCCTCAGAAACGAGTTCTTCGACGGCTTGCGTCCAGTGGTAGACGTCGATCTCGCCGTCGTCGTTCCAGAACTCCTCGTAGTCGAAGGGCATCATCGGGTCGTCGGCGAACTCCTCGAAGTCGACCTCGGGATACTCGTTTTTGAACGTGTTGTAGGAGTGGGGGTCGGTACAGACGATCGTGTCGAACTCACAGTCCTCCCACGTCTCGACGTGGTGGCCAGCGAGTTCGACGTAGAGGAACTCCTCGCCGACGCGGCGGATGTCGTTGCCGTCGTACTTCTCGTCGTCGAAGAGGATGCCGAAGCTGACGTCCGCTTCCTTGAGAATGGTTGCCAGCGAGCGGGCGACCTGCTTGTTGCGTTCGTCGTAGCTCGGGAAGTCGCCGACGTACCAGAGGTAGTCGACCTCTTCTTCGCGGGCGTCGGCCACGTCGAACTCGAGGTCGTCGGTCCAGTCGCCACGGTTGCGGGGACTGTCGCCGAACGTGTTACCGTTTTGCATGACGTTCTGGAAGACGTCCTGCATCGAACTCGAGATGTCACCTTGATCGGTCGCCTGCCGGTTGAGTCGGGTGAACGACTGGAGGTGCTCGATTTCGACGGGACAGGCGTCCATGCAGGCCATGCAGGCCATACAGGACTCCATCGTCTCCGTGTTGATGACGCTCGTGCCGCCGTCGGCGATGATCGGCTGTTCCTCGCCGCCGGCGTCGAGGTCCTCACGGTACTGTTTCAGGTCGAGGATGACGTTCCGTGGGTCAAGCGGCCGGTCGGAGGCCTTTGCCGGACAGACCGATGAACAGCGGCCGCACTTGGTACAGGCGTCCTGATCGAGCAGTTCCTTCCAGGTGAAGTCGTCGATGGATTCGGCGTTGGTCGCGTCCAGATCGGCGGGGACGTTCGGCAGTCGAGCACCGGCGTTCTCGTCGCGAACGACGACGTTTGCGAACGACGAGAGCATGTGGAACGGCTTGGCGTAGGGAATCCACGCGATGAAAAAGAGCGCGAGCAGCGAGTGCGACCACCAGGAGAGCCAGTGGAGCGTCTCGGCGTTGAACGCGAGGTTCTCCATTGCCACGTAGTTCGCACTCAGTGCGGCTTCCGTCGTCGGCAGGCCAATCGCACCAAACAGCAGTGCCAGCCCGTAGCCGACGAAGCTGACCACTTCGTGCTCGGGCATCCCCGTGATGTAGATGCGAAGGCCCTCGAGGAGGAAGCCACCGACGCCGAGGCCGAACAGCGTCCAGATGAAGATGTCGTCCTCGCTGGAGGTGTGACGGCCCCAGAGACGGTGGTTGCGAACCCAGTAGCGCCGATAGAGCGCCATGCCGATGCCGACGACGAACAACAGCCCCATCGCGTCGACCATGAACTGGTAGGCGAGATAGAAATCACCCTGCCAGAAGACGATGCCGAACAGCAACTCGGTGCCGTACTGCTCGACGGCGATGATCGTCGTCGCGATCAGCAGCGTCAGGAAGCCCCACAGAATAAACGAGTGCATCAGGCCGCCGTAGAGGTCCCGATTGAACTGCTTCTCGTTCGAGAGGACGATCTTGGCTGCGCTGACGATGCGAGACGGCAGGTCGTTGACTCGAGCGAACGGATCATCGTCGCCGTCGGCGTACCGACTGAACCGTCGGTAGACACCGTAGGCAAAGACGGCGAGGGTAATCGCCACGAGGAGATAGAACACCGCATAGCCGGTGCTTCCGATCCCCAGGTAGGTCTCTCGCCCCACCTCTGACTGTGCTATGACGTTCATGTACAATGACGGGGTGGGATGTGACTTAATTCTTGTCACACCACCGAGTAGCTAACCGCCACGCCTTCTTGCGGAAATTTCCATTGTATTTCGAGTTCATAATTGTTGTCAATGGCTATTTTCGGTCCCCACGCTATCTGGCAACAGAGTTAAATAGCCGCCCATCGGGAGTGTCCACCCATGAACGAAAAAACCGAGGAACTCCGCGACCTCTTCACCGACGTCACCGACGGCGAGGAAACGGTCACCGAATCACAGGAGAACACCCGCGGCTCGCTCGAGCGGGACGAGCGAACGACCGCGGACCGTCTCGAGACCGTCGTTGCACAGATGCGCGACCGCTACGGGTTCGAGACGCCGTTCTCCGACGACGAGTTGATCGCGATCGCGAAAGCCTTCTACGAGGACACACGCGACGAAGACATCGCCGACGATCTCGACGCCGACGCCGGCGCCGACGACGTGTTCGAGGCGCGACTGTCGCTGCACCTCGTCGACGAGTCGGACGCCGATGAGATCGATCTCGCAGCGATCCGTGACCGCGAGGAAGACGACACCACGCTCGCCGACGAGTACGACGTTAGCGAAGCCACAATCCGACGCTACCGCCGCGTTGCCGCGGCCGAAGACGAGTCGCGAGCCGCAAACGACCGCTACCGTGACGAGTTCGATAGCATTCTCGCGGACGCCGACCTCTCCGAGCGAATGGCGACCAACGTCCGTGAGGACGGCCTCGAGGACGCGACCGAAGGGATGGAGACGGAAGTCGACTTCTAGACCCGTTCGCACTCATACCGAGCCGCACCCACACGAGATTTTTTATCCCATCGGGCGGCCAGACGGCCCGTGTCTCGAGCCCACATCCCGTTTAGCGACCTGCGGACGGCCGCCTACTGTGCGCGGAAGTGTTACTACCAGCGAACACGCGATACCGACCGCGAGCCACCACCGGAAGTCGAGGCAATTCGCGATCTCGCGACGCGCTACGAGGCGTTACTCGCAGCCCCTGTGGCGACACTCGAGTCCGAACCGATCGCCGTCAGTGCCGTTCGGTACCGGGAGCGCCTCGAATCGACTCGCGAGCGACTCACGGACGGCGGTCACTGGGAGCGCCTCTGTACCCCTCGGGATCGGAACGTCCTCGCGACTGGACGTCGCTGTCGTGGTATCGTCCACAAAGTCCTCGAAGAGCCGCTCGAGCCAGTTCTGATTTCGGCCGGGAAGCCACCCGAACAGGGTGTTTGGGAGCCCCAATCGGTCCACGCCGTCGCCGCCGCGAAAGCGATCGCCTGGGAACACCAGCAGTCGGTCGACCGCGTCTGGCTCGAGTATCCTGCCTACGGCGTGATTCGACCGGTCGATCTGACGACACGACGGAAGGCCCGGTACCGTCGGGCGCTGCGGACGGTTCGGGAACTCGACGGGCCGCCGGCGCGGACCAGCAACCGCTCGAAGTGTGACGCCTGTGAGTTCGCCAGCGAGTGTGGAGTCCGCACGCGGACGCTGCGGTCGTTGCTCGGGTTCTAACACCGACGCTCGAGCCACGCCTCAATCTCGTCGGCCATCGCTCCACGGCGGTGGATCGTCTCCGTCGAGAGATCGACGACGGTGCTTTCAGAGCCCTGCGTTTCACCCGCCTCGAGAACCACGCTGGCGGCTTCGCGAATTGCCGGATCGAGGCCTGCAAGCTCTCGGACGCTGCCCTGCCCGCTGACGTTCGCACTTGTCGCGGTGATCGGGGTGCCGGCGCGTTCACAGAGTGCGAGCGCGAGGTCGTGGTCGGGCACCCGAACGCCAACCCGGTCACGTCCGGCCGTAAGTTCATCTGGAATGGACTCTCGACGACGACAGAGCACCGTTACAGGTCCGGGGAGGAACCTGTCTCTTATACACATCTCTGATGGCG
>NZ_AOHX01000032.1 GCF_000337735.1 Natronorubrum sulfidifaciens JCM 14089
ATCAGAGATGTGTATAAGAGACAGCCGTCGGGTAGACGACGAGTTTGCCCTCCCTGATCGCGGCTGCTGCACGCTCGAGGTCACTCATTTGATACAGGTCGGCTCGGTACCGTCAAAAGCGTATCGTGACGGCTCGAGTGGCGACTATAGGAGGCCAAGGCGGTCCTCGAGGGCGTCGTAGTCGGGGAACTCGGGCCACTCGGTTGCTACCCACGCGGCCTCGACGGTGCAGTCGTCGCCGAGCGCGAAAAACGCGACTCGAGGCTCGCTGATTCCGGCCATCCCCTCGAGGTCGTGGGCGATGCCATAGGTATCGGCGACCCCGTTGGCTGGGTCGGCAAAGAACGGAAACGGGACGTCGTTCTCGTCGACGAACCGCGAAATCGCATACGGCGTCGAGGCCGTCACGCCGACGATCTGCTCGTCGTGGTCGGCCCACCCGCGCTCGGTGAGTTCGTCCCAGACGTACTTGCCGACGAACGAGCCAATCATCGGGGTGAAGACGAGGATCGTTCGGCCATCAGCGGCGAGTTCGGAGAGGGTCCGATCCTGCCAGAACTCGTCGGTGACCAGCGGCCGGGTGAACTCGGGTGCCTCGTCGCCGACTGCTGGATAGTCGGCGGGGCCGAGGTCGATGACCTCGAACTCGGGCATTACTCGTCACCTCCGACGTCAGCGACAGCCGACGCGTCGGCGGTGTCGGCGTCCGCTCCGTAGGTCGCCTCGAGGTAGTCGACGATGTTCGCGCTCTCGGCCATCGTGACGCCCGTGGTCTCGTCGACGATGACGGGGACGGTCCGAACGCCGGCGACGCGCTTGACGACATCTCGGCGCGAGTGCAGCGGCTCGACGAATCGCGAGCTGTAGTCGAGGTCATAGGCCTCGAGCAGTCGCGTAACGCGTTCACAGTACGGGCAGGCTTGCAGTCGGTAGAAGGTGATCGGTTCGTCACCGTCTGCGCTGGTGGATGCTCCCATACGCTTCGTTTGGCAAACAGGCGGGTAAGCGTGTCGTCGGCGGCGAGTTCGAGCGATAATGGTAAACGGTTAACCGATTCGGCTACAACTCTCGATATCAATGGCGTTATCTCCGCTCCTCGAGGTCGTGGTTGCCGTCTACGAGGCTCCAGTCGTGGGCCTCGAGTTCGATCAGTCGACAGTGACGGTTTTCGGTGCCCTCGCGGTGGCGGTTCTTATTGGCCTCTCCGGATTCTTCTCCTCCTCGGAGATTGCGATGTTTAACCTGCCGAAACACCGCCTCGAGGGGATGGTCGAGGACGATGTGGCGGGGGCAGAGCTGGTCAAATCGCTCAAAGACGATCCCCACAGACTGCTGGTGACGATTCTGGTCGGCAACAACATCGTCAACATCGCGATGTCTTCGATCGCGACGGCGATCCTGTCGCTCTATTTCGGCGGACTGGTCGGCGTTCTGTTGGCGACGTTCGGGATCACCGCGCTCGTGCTCCTGTTCGGTGAGAGCGTCCCCAAGTCCTACGCGGTCGAGAACACCGAATCGTGGGCGATCCGGATCTCGAAACCGCTGAAAGCCACGGAGTACCTGCTCTACCCGCTGATCGTCCTCTTCGATTATCTCACCCGTCAGGTCAACAAGCTCACGGGCTCGACGGGTGCGATCGAGTCCCCCTACGTCACCCGCGACGAGATTCAGGAGATGATCGAATCCGGCGAGCGCGAGGGCGTCTTGGAGGAAGAAGAACACGAGATGCTCACACGCATCTTCCGGTTCAACAATACGATCGTCAAGGAGGTGATGACCCCTCGACTGGACATCACAGCGGTCCCCAAAGACGCCGGGATCGACGAAGCGATCGAGACCTGTATTCAGAGCGGCCACGCCCGCGTGCCGGTCTACGAGGGGAGCCTCGACAACGTTCAGGGAGTCGTCCACATCCGCGATCTCGTGCGAGATCTCAACTACGGCGAAACCGAGGCCGAAGATCTGTGCCTCGAGGACCTCATCCAGCCGACGCTACACGTCCCCGAGTCGAAAAACGTCGACGAACTGCTGACCGAGATGCGCGAAAACCGGATGCATATGGCGATCGTCATCGACGAGTTCGGGACGACCGAAGGGCTGGTGACCGTCGAGGACATGATCGAGGAGATCGTCGGCGAAATCCTGAAAACCGGCGAGGAAGAACCGGTCGAGCAACTCGACGAACGAACCGTTATCGTCCGTGGCGAAGTCAACATCGAAGACGTCAACGAGGCGCTCGATATCGATCTTCCCGAAGGACAGGAGTTCGAGACCATCGCCGGCTTCATCTTCAACCGTGCGGGCCGGCTCGTCGAGGAGGGGGAAGAGATCACCTACGACGGCGTCCGTATCACTGTCGAGACCGTCGAAAACACCCGCATCATGAAAGCTCGACTGCGGAAACTCGAGGAGCCATCCGAGCCCGAAGCCGACGACGAAGCCGTCGAAACCGACGAGGAGTCAGTGACTCGAGACTGACCGCACTTTCATACGCCGTCTTCGACCTCGAGCATCCGCGCTTGCAGCTCTCGTCCCCGATCGGACTCGACAGTGAGCTCTGGAACCGGGACTGCGGCCCCGTCTGCGTCGATTGCGACGAACGTAAACGACGACTCAGTCGTGCGCTCGGTCTCGCCACTTCGAGGCTCTTCACGCCATGCGCGAAGGCCGACGTGGACACTCGTCCGACCCGCGTCGTAGACGAACGCCTCGACCAGCGCCGTATCGCCAATCCCGATCGGGCGCTCGAAGTCCAGTTCGTTCACGCGGGCGGTCACACAGGTTTCGCCGGCAAAGCGCATCGCCGACATCGCACCAACCTCGTCGAGCCATTTCATGAGGTTGCCGCCGTGGAGCGTGTCGTTGTTGTTCGCGTGGTTTGGCTGGACGCGAAATCGGTTCTGGATATGTGTTTCCAGGACAGTTGGCATACCCACCCCTTCACAAGGTATTCTCAAGAAGACACCTACTCGAGTCGCAGCGACGCAAGCGAGTCATCACCGATCGGTCGTCTCTCAGGCGTCCCGTCCCAGTTCCGCCAACAGATGTGAGACGTGAATCCGGTCGCTCGAGCCCTCGTGCATCTCGAACTCGATGTCCGCCGCGAGTCGGTGCATACGGGCCAGCTTCTCGCCCTGATATCGTTTGCGAGCGATCTCGAGGATCGATTCGATGAGTTCCCCACCGTCTAAGCCTTCGTCGACGAGCAGGTCGTCGAGAGCCTTTCGTGCGTCGGTAAACTCGCCGGCTTCGGCGTCGTCAAGCATCGCCTCGATGTCGTCCTCGAGGCCGACCTCGCCGATGGTCTCGTAGGCCGCCTGCATCGTCAGTTCGCCTTCGGTCTCGACGGTCGTCTGAGCCGCGAGCACGGCCTGTCGGATGTCTGTCTCTTATACACATCTCTGATGGCGNCGCGCCATCAGAGATGTGTATAAGAGACAGGGACTCGAGGGGGCACGCAGGGAGACGGGGAAACACCGCGAGCGGATCGGCGGAATGAGCTTGGTGGGCTGGCGGGTCGCGATGATAAACTGCGTCGTTCGGTGGTGTTGTTCCATGATCCGCCGGAGCGCCTGCTGGAAGTCCTCGCGGACGTCTTCGGCGTTATCGAGTAAGATCGTCTTGTACTCGCCGGAGACGGAGGCGTAGCTCGCGGACTCTTTTAAGACGTGGTTGATCATGTCCCGTTTGGACATCGACGAGCGGCCGACGAGGAACTGGGCGAAGCGGGGGTCGTTTTTGATCTCCGTTTTCGTTCGCCCGAAGAAGTCGGCGACGTTGATCTCGATCAAGTCGTTGTCCGGGTCAGCGTGTGCCTCGTGTGCGAGTGCACGCGCAGCCGCCGTCTTCCCGCTGCCAGGTGGTCCCTGCAGGAGGAGGTTGATCGGCTCGTCGACGGCTTGCTCGAGATACTCACGAGCGTCGGCCTGTGGCAACTCGGCCAGCTCGGGGGCGTGGGTGTCGGTCCACAGCGGCGCGTCCATCGCCAGTCGGTAGGGCTGGGGATGGTAAGAATCGGTCGGTTAGTCGGCAGCTTCTCAGCTCACTCCTCGTCGTCGGCGTCACTGTCGTCATCGTCGCTGGTGACGTCGGCAATCGTAAACGTCGTCTCGACGCGTTCGCCCTCGTGTTCGAGGACCGTCGCGCTCTCGAGGTCGTCCGACTCGCCCTCGTAGACGACGGCGGTGAGTTCCGCGTCGTCGTCGACCGTGGCGTTCTCGTCGAACGGGACGCTGACGCCTTCGTGCTCGCCGGCGTCGATGTCGTCGCTCGTTGCGATCACAGCGCCATTGCCGTCTTCGATCGCGACGAACCCGTCTTCTGGCGTCGCAACATCGACCGTGACGTTCTCGTCGCTCGCGTCGACGGCCTCGACGTACGGGTCGGTGTGGAACTCGAGGTCGATCGACTGGAGTTCGCCGTCGCCGTCGGTGTAGACACCGAGGGTTCGTTCGCCGGGTGCGGTCCCGCTTGTGTCGATCTCGAAGGTTACCTCTCGGGTTTCGCCGGCCTCGAGGGTCAGCGTCTGTTGCTCGAGGGCAGTTCCGTCGATGCGGAACGTGATCGCTTCTTGGTCCTCGAGTTCGGTCGGGTTGGAGACTGTCTCTTATACACATCTC
>NZ_AOHX01000033.1 GCF_000337735.1 Natronorubrum sulfidifaciens JCM 14089
GAGATGTGTATAAGAGACAGGTTGCCGTGTCCGCGACTGGAAACCCGTTCTCGAGGTACGGTCGGTCTTCCTCACCGTCGCTGTCCTCGTAGGCGTACGTCTCGTCGTCGGTAGTGTCTTGATGGACCGTCGCTGTCAGCCGGCCGACGAGGTCGACCTCGTCGCGTTCGATCGTCACGTTCTCGTGTGTTCCAGCACCGAGGTAGTCGGAGACGACGAGTGGCTCCTCACCGCTGTCGGTGATGACGATGAAACCGCCGTCCGAGAGGGTGACCTCCTCGATGATGACCGACTCGCCGTCCTGTTGTTGGTCCTCGAATGCGATCGACGCCGTCGGGTCCTCATCGACGCCGAAGATGGCGGGTGCCTGACCGACGACGATCCCCGCGGCGAGCACGACCACGATCGCGATCAGGATCGCGCCGACGCGTTTGATCGTGCCGAAGGTCACTCTCGAACTCATGTGGCTGGGATCGTCCTCGTGTAAGGGCTCGAGCGACGTAAAACGCGCCGTCCGTTCGCAGAAACGGAGTGACTGGACGAGTGTCAGCGAGCAGGACTGTCCGTTCGTTGATAGTACCACAACGCTCTTGTTCCGTGCTGGACACTAGTCAACTATGAAACAAAACGTGGGCAGAACGGACCAGCTCGTGCGTTTGGCCCTCGGTGCGGTTTTGGGACTCGCCTCGCTGGCGATTCTCGGTGGCGTCGTTTCGCTGCCGATGGTCCTCTCGCCCGTTCTCGGCGTGTTCTCGCTCGTGTTCCTCGCAACCGCCGTCACCAGCGTCTGTGGGCTCTATTCGGCGCTTGGCATCAGCACGAAGTAACAAGAGACACCTCCCGCCGTTGGCCACGGCGACACCGAAATGGGTCGACTGTGTAATTCTTGTGCCCACGTCACGGGCGTTTCGGTTACTGTCGCCGGTCATCCGAAGGGCGTTTAGTCACGGCACGCCGACCATCGAGCGATGCCACTGCGCGTGACGTTTCTGGGGACGGCTGGGGCGATTCCGACGACCGAGCGAAACCCGAGCAGTATCTTCGTCGCTCGGGCGGGCGACGAGTTGCTGTTCGACGCCGGCGAGGGAACCCAGCGCCAGATGATGCGCTTTGGAACCGGATTTTCGATCTCACACCTGTTCGTCACGCATCTCCACGGCGACCACGTGCTCGGGATTCCCGGACTGCTCCAGACGATGGCCTTTAACGACCGTGAGGAGCCACTGGCGATCCACACGCCTCACGGCACGCGCCGTCAGATACAGAGCTTAGTCAACGCCCTCGGCAACCGCCCTTCGTTTCCAGTGCGAGTCAACGAGGTCGGCGACGGCGACGTCGCCTATCGGGCCGACGAGTACGAGGTCCGCGTCTTCGGAACCGACCACGACACCCGCTCGGTCGGCTACGCGCTCGTCGAAGACGACCGTAAAGGGCGGTTCGACCGCGACCACGCCGAGGACCTCGGCGTTCCTGTCGGACCGAAGTTCTCAAAACTCCACGCGGGCGAGTCGGTCGAACTCGAGGACGGGACCGTCGTCGAGCCCGAACAGGTCGTCGGCGAGCCCCGCCCCGGTCGTTCGATCGTTTACACCGGCGATACGCGACCGACGACGGCGACGATCGAAGTCACGGACGAACCCGAACTGTTGATTCACGACGCCACGTTCGCCGAGGACCGCGCCGACCGTGCCGGCGCGACTGCCCACTCGACAGCTCGGCAGGCGGCCGAAATCGCCAACCGCGCCGGTGCGGATCGTCTCGCCCTGATGCATCTCTCCTCACGATATGCGGGCTACGCCGACGATCATCTCGAGGACGCCGAGGCGGTCTTCGACGGCGAGGTGTTCGTCCCCGACGACGGACAGACGCTCGAGATTCCGTATCCGGACGACTGAGACGGAGTGCTGTCCCGATCTCCCGCCGATCGCCAGCACGGGTCGGCGATCAACGGTGATCGACTCCAGTAACCGTATCAGACGGTTCGCTGTCACCCGTCAGCTCGCCGGACCGAACGGTGCTATTTCGCCACACGGTTACACCCGTCGCGTTCTCAGTGCGGTATCAAAAGTACCATACCACCCCACGACTCAGTAGACCGTATCAGGTGGTTTCTGTGACCGAAAAACGCGAGTACAAAGACGACTATCCCGACAAGACGCTGTATATTCCGGGTCCGACCGAAGTGCGCGAGGACGTCATCGAGGCGATGTGCGAGCCGATGTTCGGCCACCGCATGGACCAGATGACCGACCTCTATACGACCATCGTCGAGGACACCAAGGAGTTCCTCGGCACCGACAACGAGGTCGTCATCCTCACGGGCTCGGGAACGGAGTTCTGGGAGGCGTCGACGCTCAACCTTGTCGACGAGAACATCCTCGTCCCGACCTGTGGCAGCTTCAGCGAGCGCCACGCCAACGTCGCCGAGCGACTGGGCAAAAACGTCGACCGCCTCGAGTACGAGTGGGGCCAAGCCATCAAACCCGAGGACATCCGCGAGGAACTCGAGGAAAGCGACACCGACTACGACGTGGTCGCAACCGTGATGAACGAGAGTTCGACCGGCGTCCGCAACCCCGTCGAGGAGATCGGTGACGTCGTCGCCGACTATCCGGACACCTACTTCGTCGTCGACGCCGTCTCCTCGCTCGGCGGCGACTACGTCGATATCGACGAGCACAACATCGACGTCATCTTCGCTTCCTCACAGAAGGCCTTCGCCATGCCGCCGGGGCTGTCGATCTGTGTCGTCAGCGACGACGCCTACGAGCGCGAACTCGAGAAAGAGTCCGCGTCGTGGTACGGCGGCTTCCAGCGGACGATCGACTACTACGAGCGGAAAGGACAGACTCACTCCACGCCGGCGATCCCGATCATGCTCGCCTACCGCAAGCAGATGAAACACATGCTCGAGGAAGGCCACGAGGCGCGGAGCGAGCGCCACCGCGAGATGGCCGAGTACGTCCGCGAGTGGGCCGACGAACACTTCGCCATGTTCCCCGAGGAGGGCTACGAGTCCCAGACCGTGGCCTGTATTGAGAACACGCAGGGGATCGACGTCGCCGAAACGATCGAGACCGTCAACGAGGAGTACGACATGGCCTTTTCGAACGGCTACGGCTCCCAACTCGGCGAGAAGACGTTCCGTATCGGCCACATGGGCGAACACGACCTCGAGTCGATCAAAGAACTGACCGACGCCATCGAAGACGTCGCTGACCTCTAAGTCGGCGCTCGAGGACGTGACTCGAGTCTAGGGGTACTCTCGATCAGTTGTCGGATCACGCGCTCAGTGTTCTTTTACAGGAGATCGTCGCACGAGTGTGTTGTTTAGGACTGTCCGCGAGAAACCCGGTAAGTACAGCTGAAGGAATTACTACAGAACTCTCTGCCAATATTGAGCTAACACTGTTCCGTTTCAGCAGAGATGTCACAGGTTTCAGTAACCGTAAATCCGACGTGATCGAACGTGGTGACTTTGATAGTGACGGCTACACAATCAGATTCGGCGTTAGTGAGCTCGCGTTCAACCCACTCTTCATCTCCCTCCAGCTGGCCTGCAATAGCGAACTGGCCCGGTTCACGTGGCCATGTACAGTTGAGGAACGTCCAAGAGTCCTCTGGGGGAGTTCATGAGTAGATTTATCAATGATTTCCCCCTCGTTCGTAATTCGAACGGACAGTGTCCGTTCCTTACTCTGCATATTTCCGAGGGCAACGCCGAGTAGTTCGACATCATCGTTGAAAAAGCCCGTACAGCCAGAAAAGCAGATTGTGGCACCAGCGGTAACTACAGAGAGATACTGCCGTCGATTCATACTATCTATTGATAATAAGTATGTAAATTCTTTTTGGGGGAGAGTGACACGGATACTGTTCAATACGCACACGTAGTTGCCATTCAGTATCGGTGAATCACAAAACAGTCAGCGAGGAACTTGAGTAGCACAGTTGAAGAAAAACTTATGGGTAAATGAAATGAACTTGACAGTGTGTCATCTAAAGAACGTTCATTGCTGATCCCGAGTCTGGTTTATCTTGGTGCCACTATACTAATCGGAATACCAGCAATAATCGCTTCACTATCGGTTTTGACCCATCTCTCCGGTGTAGTACTCAATACCGTAGGGAGTGAACAAATACCGCCAGTCGGCGGCATCTTGTTGCTCGCGGTATCAGTCCTAATTGGTCTTCAGTTAGCCATCGAAGCCGCTGCTGTTCAATTAGGCGGGATTGAAGCATTAGGAAGAGGGTCTCCGCGTGCTACCCTCGCTCGATATGGGTTCTTAACCCTGTGCGTGTTTATCGCGCTGGCAGCCGTTACGTGGGCAGGCCTTTCCGCAGTAGTAGGCGGATATGGGTGGAGCATTATCGTACTTGGACTGCTGGTCGGGTGTGCTGGGTTCATTGTCCTCTGTAGGAGTACACACGCCTTTATTACAGGATTCCGTAGCAGCGAGGTATAAGCATCTGTCGTTGCCGAATCGACCGTTCCAGTTTCACATCCCATTGCGAATAGAGTAGCTACTGAAAGTCGACGTGAACCCGCGTCGGATTTATACGCGACTCGCCCCTAGGGCCGCCTGTGAGTACGCGAACGAGTGCCCTCGATGCAGTCGTCTTCGGGGTCGATATTCAAAGCGGTGACGTGCGGGGCGATGCGCCGTCGTACGCCCTCGTGGTCTACGACGGTGACGACCTCACGCGGGATGTCGTCACTCACCGCAAACTCCGGCGGCTGATCGACGACGAGGAGCCGGCGATCATCGCGACGGACAACATGTACGAGCTGGCGGCCGACAAGGATCAGCTGATTCACTTCCTCGGCTCGCTGCCTTCCGAGACGATGCTCGTGCAGGTAACGGGTGCCGAACAGCCCGAACCACTCTCTCGAGTCGCGAAACGCCACGGCATTCCCTACGGCAAACAGCCGATGGAAGAGGCCGAAGCCGCCGCGCGGCTGGCCGCCCACAACGTCGGCCACGAGGTCTCTGCGTTTACGGATACGACAGAAGTCAAGGTCTCTCGAGGCCGTTCAACCGGCAGCGGTGGCTGGAGCGAGGATCGCTATACGCGTCGCATCCACGGCTCGGTTCGGAAGCGGACGCGAGAGGTCGAGTCCGAACTCGAGGCCGAAACCCTCGAGTACGATCGGGAGATCCGGGAGGCCTACGGTGGCTACGCGAACGCCGTCTTCACCGTCTCCGCCCGCCCCAGTGACATCCCCGTCTCGAGAAATCGGTCGGGCGACGTCCGCGTCGAGATCGAACGCGAGCGCCGCGATGGGATCGAGTTCCGCCCGCTCGCCAAACGCCGGGATCACGTCATCGTCGGTATCGATCCCGGCACGACGACTGCGGCCGCGATCGTCTCTCTCGAGGGTGAGGTGTTAGACGTCTGGAGTTCGCGGACCAGCGACACCGCCGACGTGATCGAGTGGATCGTCGAACGGGGTCGTCCGATCATCGTCGCGGCGGACGTGACGCCGATGCCCGAGACGGTCGAGAAGTTCCGCCGGAGCTTCGACGCCGCGGGCTGGATGCCCACGAGCGATCTGCCGATCGACGAGAAACAACACCGCACGCGTCACGACCCCTACGACGACGACCACCAGCGCGATGCGATGGCCGCGGCGCTGTATGCCTTCGACGCCCACGAAGACCAGTTCGAGCGCATCGCCACAAAGCTCCCGCCGGGGCTCGACCGTGGCGAGGTGACGGCGCGTGTCGTCGCCGACGAGGAAAGCGTCGAGGCCGTCCTCAGGGATCTGGACGACGACGAGGAGAGCACGGAGGAGTCGACCGAGCACGAACCACGCGAGCTGACGCCCGAAGAACAGCGGATCAAAGACCTCGAGCGACAGGTCGAGCGGCTTCAGTCACACGTCGGGACCCTCGAGGGACGGCTTGAGGACCGCGACGAGCGTATCGACGACCTCGAGTCGAAGCTCACCCTCGCGCGTCGCGAGGAACGAACGCAAGTTCGGAAGGATCGTGAGGTGAACCGCCTCGAGCGGAAGGCGAACCGTTTAGAGCGCGAACGCGACACGGCCCGTGAGGAAGTGGACGACCTCGAGCGGAAAGTCGAGCGGATGAAAGCGCTCTGGAAGCTCGATCACTCGAACTTCAGCGACGTGTCGGCCGAAAAGGAGGGGCTGGTCCCAGTCAAGGTCGTCGAGAAGTTCACGAAGGGCGCGCTCCGCGAGGCCAACGAGCAGTACGGGATCGCAGCCGGCGATATCGTCTTCTTGCGGGATGCGAGTGGGGCGGGCCGCTCGACGGCCGAACTGCTTGCCGGCTTCGAACCGCGGGTCGTCTTGAAACAGGGCGGACTCTCGGAGGTCGCCGACGAAATCCTCTTCGACGCCGACATTCCGGTCGGTCCCGCCGACGACGTCGCCATGCAGGAAGTCGACGAACTCGCCGTCGCCCGTGAGGACGACGTCGAGGCGGTCATCGACGACTGGCACGAGCGTGCGACAGAACGAAAACGCGACCGCAAGGCGGCGATGGTCGATCAACTCATCAGCGAACACCGAGCGGGCGACAACCAGGCGTGAACTGCGCTCGCGGGCCGGCTCGGAGTCTCACTCCGCCGACCCCATCGGCGACAGCACCTGCGGCACTTCCTCGACCTCGAGCTCGTCGGTCAGGTCCTCCGGCTCGTCGACCGGACCGTTGACGAACAGCGCGTGCCCGATCAAGCCGATCGCGATGACGCCGAAGACGGCGAGCGCGGGCTCGAGTGGGACCGACGTCACGTAGCCGATCCCGGCACCGAGGCTGAGACTTGCGGCGATACAGGCCAACACGAGATCGTAGTAGTGAAGCGTGTATCCCATACGTCCTCGAGGTGACGCAGCGACAAAATCCTTCGCTGCAGCGTCGCCGGACTGTGACTGTGCGTCAGAACATCCCGAAGCTCTGGAGCATGCCCGAGACCAGTGCCTTGACGACGATGCCGAGACCGGCGAGGACGAGCGCGATGCCGGCGGCGATCAGGAGGTTCTGAGAGGCGATCAGTCCGACACCGGCGAGAAGGATCAGGAGACCGGCGATTCCTTGCGGACCGAGATTTTTCAGCATATGAAGGGCTGGCCAGCCGAGGGAAATAAACGGCGTGGTTTTCCGGGTTCCGTGGCCGGCGGCGACCCGGAGACTGTCAACGGAATCGATAAAGGGTTAAACCACTCGAATGTGAACTACGGGCCATGAGTGACGACGGTGAGGGCGGTCGGAAGAACCTCCGGATGCCTGAGGACGACGAGGTTTTCGCGACCGTCACGAACATGCTCGGAGCGAACCGCGTGAAAGTACGCTGTGCAGACGGGACAGAGCGCACCGCACGTATCCCCGGCAAGATGCAAAAACGCATCTGGATCCGCGAGGACGACGTCGTCCTCGTCGAGCCGTGGGACTGGCAAGACGAGAAAGCCGACATCACCTGGCGTTACGAAAAAAGCGAAGCCGACCAGCTCCGCCGCGAAGGCCACATTCAGTAAGTCCACCCGTCTGTGCTGTGCGTACAGCGAGACGGCGTCACCGACGGCCACGCTTGCGGACCGAACTGCGTTCTCTCGAGATTTCTGCCCGGTAGCGGAGCCGATACCGTCCGTTTGTCAACTCGAGGCCGATGAACCGCGGCTGGGTCACTCGACCTGCAGGTCGCCGACCATCGTCACTTCGTGGGGCGCACAGACGTACTGTGCTATCTCGGAACTGGCCGTGAACGCGAGGAACTGACCGTCGCCACCCTCAGAAGTCAGCTCCGTCGCGAGATCGTCGACGACGTTTCCGTCCGCGTCTCGGAGCTCGAGGTTGTGCACCATGCCGTCGCCCTCGGCCCAGCCGATCTCGTAGGTTTCGCCGTCCTCGAGGACGAGCGTCGGGTTCTCGACGCCCTCGATCGGCGCTGGCTCGAGGCCCTCCCACGCGGCTGTCCCGCCGTAGAGGACGATACGCGTTCCCGGCTCGATCTCGATCGGTCCCACCGACTCGAGTTCTTCGTGGTCGTCGTCTGGCGTGGTCTCCTCCTCGAGATCGGACTCGGGCGCGGTCTCCTCGCCGGTGTCGGTCGACGTGTCCGCGTCGGCGTCCGCTCCGTTGGGGTCGTCGTTTTCGTCGCTCGAGGGCGTCTCGTCGTCCGTGCCGTTGGTCTCGGTAGTCGTGTCGTTCGCATCACCACCAGCACCGAGCGATGACTCGGAATCGACGCGGCTCCGGTCGAGACAGCCGGCGAGGATCGACGCGACCGCCGCGCCGCCGGTGACCTGCAGCACTGCTCGACGCCGTACCCGATTCGTGTCATCCATGTATCCATTTCTCTCCCACGTTGTTATATACCTATGACATTATGGCCGAGTAACAGTTCGATGGCGCAGGCTCGAGTCTGCCGGAGATGGACACCGACGGTCGGATAACAGTGAACGCCACACCGCTTCGATCGAACGGCTACGACACGGACCGGTGTCTATCTGGTACGATACTGCCGTCAAAAAAACGCCTATAGAACCGTATTATTCGACCTGAAGGTCGCCGATCATCGACGTCTCGTGGGGGTCACAGACGTAGGTCGACATCTCTTCGCTGGCCGTGAAGTCGAGGAACTGGTCGTCGCCACCCTCGGAGACCTCCTCGGTCTCGAGGTCGTCGACGACGTCGCCGTCGTCGTTTCGGATCTCGATGTTGTGGGTCTGACCGTCGCCTTCGTTCCAGCCGATTGTGTAGTCTTCGCCCTCCTCGAGGACGAGGGTTGGGTTCGTGACCTCGTCGATGTCGGCGGGCTCTTCGCCGATCCAGCCAGCCGTCTCGGCGTAGAGAACGATTTCCGTGCCTGCTTCGATATCGTAGGTGTCGTCGCCGTCGTCGCCGTTACCGTTGTCGTCGTCGGAACAACCGGCGACGAGCGCCGTCGCCGCTGCCGCACCCGTGACCTTCAGCGCCTTCCGCCGCGTGATTGGGTTATCTCGTGCCATCGAGCGTGAATTAGGGCCGAGCACATAAAAATTGATATCCTCCACCTCTGCGCTGTCATGCGTTTACATACCACATTTATCGGTGGTATTTCTCACTCAGTTACCGGTCGAAATCTCGATGAGAGCGATCAGATGCGATCGCAATCGTCCGCGGTGAGTTGTCGGTCACCGAACGAACGGCGGAGAAACGCCGGCGCGGCGAGGAGGGCGATCGCGATCTCGAGGCCGCCGACGGCGAGAAACGCGACGGCGTAGCCGTAGCTGCCGGCGACGGTCCCGCCGACGAGAAAGCCGGCGAGAAAGCCGAGGCTGCCGGCGATGTTGAAGCCGGCCATCGACACACCGCGTTCGCGGTCGCCGGCGATATCGGTGACCAGCGCCATCGTCGCCGGCGAGACCAGCGCACCGAGGACGCCGACGGTGACCATCGCGACTGCGGCCGTGGCGACCGATGGCGCAGCGCCGACGGCGAGAATGCCGACGCCGTAGCACAGCGAGCCGACGACGATCGGGATCGCCCGCCCGATCCGATCGGACAGCGCGCCCATGGGGTACTGCAACAGGGCGAACGGGGCGAAGAAACAGGCCAGTAACAGGCCGGTCGTGGCGGGCCCGAGACCGAACGTCTCCTGGAAGTACAGCGTCCCGACGAGGGCGAAAAAGCCCGCCGTCATCCGGTCGACGAAGCCGAACGTGTACGGGATCGATAGCGTCGGCCGTCGCCGAACGCCGTGCAGCAGGGCTCGAGCGCTCCGACGACTGTTCGGTGTCCGGTCGTCGACGACCGTCACGAGCGCGCCGACGCCGACGAGCAAGACGGCGGCACCGACCAGTGGCGCGATCGGGTCGAGTTCGGTGAGTTGGCCCCCGATGGGGGCACCGAGGGCGGCCCCGAGCCCGATCGCGATCCCTGCAGCACCCATGTTTCGGCCGTGGCCGCCGTCGAGGTCCATCAGCATGGTCATCGTCAGCGAGAACGCGCCGATGGTCATCGACCCCTGAACGACCCGCAAGAGGAGGACGCCTTCGAACGAGATCGATCCCACCGCGGGAACGACTGCAAGCGCCGCGTAGCCGACGGAACCGGCGAGCGCGCCGGCGATGATAAACGGCGTTCGCCGTCCCGTCACGTCGCTTGCGAGCCCCCAGACACCGACGAAGGCGATGTAGGCGACGAACTCGGAGACGAGAAACCACATGCTCGCATCGAGTGCCGTCGACGCGAACGGCGAGGTCGTCGCGTCGGCTCCAAGCGTTTCTACGAGCGTCGCGACACCCGGATAGAGCAACAGCTGTGAGAACAACACGGCGAAGACGACGGCCGCGAGCACGACTCGGTCCCGGTCACTCGAGTGCACGGCCGATACGTTGCCACTGGGAGACTATCAACCCGTTCGTCTCGTGTGGGCGATGCGGTGTGCGTCTCCGGTCTTCGGGCCAGTCGAAAGCGATACGCTTTCGCCGCTCGGTCCCCTGTTTCTGTCGATGACACCCACACGCCGACGCCTGCTCGCGGCGGGAGCGACTGCCGGCATGGGACTCGTCGCCGGCTGTAGCGACCTCGCTCAGGAGTCGCTTGCCGCGTCTCCGGCGACCGTCTCCCCGGCGGCGCTTACGGAAACCGGCTACGGCGAACACACCGTCGATGAACTGCACATCGAGCGAACCGTCGGCCGGTTCGGACTCGAGCGAACGATCTCGGTTCGAAACTGGAACGCCGAGTACGACCGTTCGCTCGCGCTCGAGGCACTCGGATTCGGTCGGCTGCAGATGGCCGTGGTCTCCGTGCTCAGTACGCCACAGATCGCCGTGCTCGGGCGGACGTTCAACCCCGTCGGCGAGTACTCGACGGACGAACTCGTCGCCCTGATTCAGGACCGCTACGCCGAACTCGAGGCCGTCCAGTACGTCGACGAGGAGCCCGTTTCGGTGCTCGGCAGTGAGACGACGCTGGCTCGCTATCGAGGGCGTGCGCGACTGGTTTCGGCCGGAACCACGCTCGAGGTCACCATGCTGGTCAGCCAAGCCGTCGAGCACGGCGACGATTTCGTGGTCTGTGTCGCGGTCTTCCCTCGGTCGGGGAACGTCGACGCCGAGCGCGAGGCGGTCAGAACGCTGCTTGCAGGTATCGAACACGGATGAGGTGCGAAGAGAGCGGTAACCCGTCCGTCTACGGGTCGCTCGAGCCCGCTCTGCGTAACGGAAACGGGCGGGACGTGTGTGAACGCGACCGAATCGACTACGGTTTTTGCCGTTACTGCGACGCATATGAATCTGCAGGAGTATGCATACTAAACATGAGCGACGACGCAAGCGACGGGACGAACACAGGCTGTCCCGAGCGCGGCCTCGGGACACGAAGCGTCCACGCCGGACAGTCCCCCGACCCGGAGACGGGGGCGATGGCACCGCCGATCTACCAGACGACATCCTACGTCTTCGACGACGCCGACACCGCCGCTGAACGCTACGCCTTGGAGGACGACGGCTACATCTACTCTCGGATCGCCAACCCGACCGTCACGGTCCTCGAGGACCGACTCGCCTCGCTCGAGGGCGGGGCTGGTGCAGTTGCAACGGGCAGCGGTATGGCGGCCCTCGACTCTGCGGTTCTCATCCTCGCACAGGCGGGCGACAACGTCGTCTGTTCGACGGACACCTACGGCGGGACGACCGCCTACTTCTCGAAGACGGCGAGCCGTCGGAACATCGAACCACGATTCGTCCCTACCCTCGAGTACGACGCCTACGAGGAGGCGATCGACGACGACACCGCGTTCGTCCACGTCGAGACGATCGGCAACCCGTCGCTCGTCACTCCCGATTTCGAGCGCGTCGCCGAGATCGCCCACGACAATGGTGTCCCCCTTGTCGTCGACAACACCTTCGCGACGCCGGCGCTGTGTCGACCGCTGGAACACGGCGCGGACGTCGTCTGGGAGTCGACGACGAAATGGCTCCACGGTTCGGGGACGACGGTCGGCGGCGTCCTCGTCGACGGTGGCTCGTTCCCGTGGGGCGAGCACGGCTACGACGAGATCGCCGGCCAGAACCACGCCTACCACGACGTCGATTTCTCGCGGGATTTCTCCGACGCCCCCTTCGCCGCCACGGCTCGCTTCCGGTCGCTGCGCAGTCTCGGCAACCAGCAGTCACCTTTCGACGCGTGGCAGACCTTACAGGGCCTCGAGTCGCTGCCCCTCCGAGTCGAAAAACACTGCGAGAACGCCGCCATCGTCGCCGAGTACCTCGACGACCACGACGACGTCGCCTGGGTCACCCACCCCGGCCTCGAGGACCACCCAACCCACGACAACGCCACGAACTACCTCAACGACTTCGGCGGCATGGTCGCGTTCGGCCTCGAAGCAGGGTACCAGGCAGGCAAGACCTTCTGTGAGAGCGTCGAGGTCGCTTCCTTCCTCGCGAACATCGGCGACGCGAAGACGCTCGTCATCCATCCCGCGAGTACGACCCACGGACAGTTGACCTCCGCAGAGCGCGAAGAAGCGGGCGTGACCGACGACTTGATCCGGATGTCCGTCGGCATCGAAGACCCCGAGGACATTCTGGCCGACCTCGAGCAGGCGATCGAGACGGCGACACGAGCCGCGACCGTCGCAACGAGCGAGGACTGCTAGCCATGACAACCAGAGACACTGTCGATCTCGGCGAGTTCCAGTTCCTTTCCGGTGAGTCGATCCCCTCCCTCGAGGTCGCCTACGAGACCTACGGCGAGTTCACTGGCGACAATGCGGTGCTGGTCTGTCACGCATTGACCGGCAGCCCCCACGTCGCCCGTCGGCCCGACGCCGGTGGTGACACCGCCGGCCAAGCGCGGGCCTGGTGGGGCGACGTCGTCGGTCCTGGGAAAGCGATCGACACCACCGAGTACTACGTCGTCTGTGCGAACGCGCCGGGCTCGTGTTATGGCACGACGGGGCCGGCAAGCGAGAACCCCGAAACTGGCGAGCCTTACGGCACCGACTTCCCACCCGTCACCGTCGGCGACTGGACGCGCTCGCAGCGTCGGCTGCTGGATGAACTCGGCGTCGGCCGACTCCACGCCGTCATCGGCGGCAGCGTCGGTGGCATGAACGCCCTCGATTGGCTGCGACGGTTCCCCGACGACGTCGATCGGGCGGGTGCCGTCGCCACCGCCGCCCGACTCGACCCGCAGTGTCTCGCGCTCGATACGGTCGCCCGCCGGGCGATCACCAGCGATCCCAACTGGAACGGCGGCCACTACTACGGCGGCCCCGAACCCGAAGACGGACTCGCACGCGCACGCCAGATCGGCCACATCATGTATCTCTCGAAGCCCTCGATGGCCCGGAAGTTCGGCCGTCGCTCCGCGGGCCGTGAGACGGTTCGCGAGGAGCCACCGGACCCGGCGGCCGCCTTCTTTCCCTACCGAGAGGTCGAGTCCTACCTCGATTATCAGGCCGACAAGTTCACCGACCGCTTCGACGCGAACAGCTATCTCTACATGACCCGTGCGATGGACGACTTCGATCTCTCGGCGGGGTATGAGTCCGATGCCGACGCGCTGGCGGCGTTCGAGGGTGAGCTGCTGCTCATCTCGTTTACCGGCGACTGGCATTTCACCGTCGAGCAGTCGGAAGCGCTGGCCGAGGCCTGCCGCGAGGCCGACGTCGACGTCGCCCACCACGTCGTCGAATCCGACCACGGCCACGACGCGTTCCTCGTCGAACCCGAAAAAGTCGGCCCGCCGCTTGACGAACTGCTCGAGGACGGACTCGCCGGACGGACGATTACTGATACGGCACCTGAACCCGACCTCGAGGACACAGACTCGTTCGCGCCGGTGCATACGAGTCTCTTTTCAGAATAAGGGTCGCTCACCGACACGACCGGCTTTGTTATCGATGATGATAATGCTGAGCGACGCTCCTCTCACGTGATAACGCGACAGAAAGTACAGCAGGATAGAATATATAGAAATATATAACGTCTGTTCCTTTGATGTATCACTGATGGCAGATAATAGTCAACTCGAGTACGACGACGACGAACAGACAAACGAACAGCCGACACAGCGCGTGGCGACCGGACAGGACGCTGATCTGCCGTTCAAGCAGGGTGCAGTATTCGGTGCGATCGCAGTCGTTCTCTCGTATTTCGCACACCTCTTCTCGACGATCGTTTCGACCGCACAGACGACTCCAGCGACGTACACCGATGATGGGTCGCTGGTCGTCACGGAGATGGTTGCCTCCTGGGAAGCCGCTGGCTGGAGCTACCTCGCTGCGTTCGGGACTGGATTCGAGGCAGAGGGCGAACCCGCAACGCTTGGCGATGCGCCGAACCACGCCGCTGCGGCCGCGTCCCCACCGTTCTTTCTGATCGACACGGCGCTGTTCCTGCTCACTGCCGGTCTGGTGGTCGGGGCCGGATATGCGATCGCCACGTACGTCGACGCCGACGACGCTGTTGGGGCAGTGAAAGCCAGCGTGACGGTCGTTCCAGTGTATCTGGTGTTTGCGGTGCTTGCCGCGTTCCTGATGACGACCACCTACAGTGATCCGGCACTCGTCAGCAGTGTCTTCGACAGTGTCGGTGCACTCGAGGCTGAGTCATTCCTAAACGATTCGGGTGAGGTCACGGGCGAGATTACGTTCGGTCCGGCGACCATGAGCGCGATTCTCCTTGCTGGACTCGTCGTTCCTGCCGTCCTCGCGGCTATCGGTGGCGTGTTAACCCAGCGTCAGGATGCCCTCGAGACGCTGATGGCGAAAGCCACCGATCGCTAACGTCATCGATCACGAACTGCCGAACCAGCCGGTGACGGTTTGGTTTGTACGGAAAATCAGTCTGCAGGTGTTTCCGTCGTGTGCTGGTAGCCGTGTTGCTGGCCGTATGCAGCGTCAGCAGCGACGTACTGTTCGACAGCTGACGACGAGCCGAAACTGCCGAGCCAATGTCGCAGATCGTGGATGAACAGAGCCGGGCTTTCCATGCGGAACAGTCGCAGTGAAATGGCGATACCACCCGGCGAGCGGATCAGCGCGATCAGCGACCACATCGTCCCGGCTGCGAACGCACCAATAGCGGAAAAGGTCATGCCGAGCGTCGCGAACGTCACCCCGTAGACGAAGCCGATCCCCATCGACGGAAGACTCGTCCCGAGCGGAACGCGCGCACTGGCGTCGCGAAGCGTCGGCGCGAGAAAGATGATCGAAAGGCCACTGCCGAGCATGAACACAAGGTCTTGCCACATCATACAACCACTTACTCGGCCCCGAGTTAATAGGCTTCTCGGTATCAAAAACGGCTCTCGAGCCCGATTTTCGCCGAGAGAAGATGTTCGTCCGAACTGGGAAACGAGTCGTTACTGATCGGCGACCGGGAGGACGTCGGCCTCGAGCAGCTCCGCTCGGGCCTCGTCCATCGAGGTCACGACGACGTCACAGTGGGGTTCGACCGCCGGCTTGGGTGCGAAGCCGATCGCGAGGCCGGCGACGTTCAACATCGGGAGGTCGTTTGCGCCGTCACCGACGGCGACGGTGTCTTCCATGTCGGCGCCGACGTCTTCGGCGAGGTTCTCGAGGGCGTCGTCTTTGGTGCCTTCGATGAGTGGTCCGTCGACGTCGCCAGTCAGTTCGGTTTCGTCGTCGGTCATCGGGAGTCGGTTCGAGACGATGTGATCAACGGTGGCTCCCTCGCGCTCGAGAGCGGCCGCGACGCCGCGTTCGAAGCCGCCGGTGAGGATCGCGGTCGTCACGCCGGCGTCGTTTAGCTCCTCGATCAGGTCGGCTGCACCCTCGCGGAGTTCGACCTGATCGTACGCCGCCTCGGCCTCGTCGGCCGGCAGGCCCTCGAGGAGGGCGGCCCGCTTGCGGAGGCTCTCGGCGTAATCGATCTCGTCGTTCATCGATTGCTCGGTGATCTCGGCCATCTCGTCGGCGACACCGCAGCGATCGCCGAGCAGTACGGTCATCTCGGAGTCTGAAAGCGTCCCGTCGAAGTCGAAAGCGACGACTGTCATCGAGCGCTGCTTGTCGCGCCCCGAATAAACCAGTTCAGGTTTTCGTCTGTGCTGTCGTGCGCTGGCCGACTCCTACTCGTCGTCCTCGACCGGCGTCTTCACGATCGTTACCGGTCGCGAGGCCAGTCGTGCGACACGATCGGTGACGCTTCCCAGCAGCCGGCGGTACTCGCCCGAGCGGGCTTTCGACCCCATCACGAGCAGGTCGACGTCTTCGTCGTCGGCGTACGCGAGGATCTCCTCGTGTGGCGCGCCGTGTCGGACGGCTGTCGCCGGCTCGAGGCCAGCCTCGCGTGCCGCCTCGGCGGCCGACTCGAGGGCCTCCTCGCCTTCTTGCTCGAGGGCGGACTCGAGGCCTTCGAACTCGTGGACGTACTCGTCGCCGGTGTAAGAGCTGTAGACGTCGCTGTCGACGACGTACAGCAGGTGGAGTTCGGCACCGCTTGACTCCGCGACGGCGATTGCGTGTTCGGTTGCCAGTTCCGCCCCTTTCTCGGCGTCCGTCGGAAGGAGAATGCGGTCGTACATCGACAGTTCCTACGTGACGAACTAAAATAAGAATCGGTGCCAGTTCGCTCCGTGAGAGACCGGTAACTCGTCTGATCTGACGAGTCGTGCTCGATCACCTGACGATGGGGGCTCAGTCACGATCGGGTGCCGGCTCATCCGTGGCCAGTCGTTCGTCGAACTCGTGGCTGGTGTCCGATGGCTCCTCCAGAAAGCTGAGTTCCCGCTGTGGGAACGGGATCGTAATGTCGGCCTCGTCGAAGGCGTCATAGACGCCTCGATTGATGCTGTCGAGCGCGCGTTTTTCGACCAGCGGATGGTTGATGTAGGCCCGGAGTTCGAAGCCAAGCGCGGAGTCGCCGAACTCAGCGAAGATCACTCTCGGCGTCGGCGTGTCACGGACGAACTGACACTCTTCACAGACCTCGAGGACGAGTTTCTCGACGGTCTCGTAGTCGGTTCCGTAGGCGGCCGTGATCGGCACCCGAAGTCGCATGTGGCGCTGTGGTGCGCTTTCGTTGACCACCTGTGAGGAGTTCAGGATCGCGTTCGGCACCGTTACGAGCAGGTTGTCCTCGGTCAGGACGGTCGTGCTTCGAATGCCGACGTCGGTGACCGTCCCGCGCATGTCGTCTTCGACTCGGATCACGTCGCCGACTTTGTACGTGTTGTCGAAGTACAGCGCGACGCCGCCGATCAGGTTGCCGATCGCATCCTGGGCGGCAAAACCGATTACGATCCCGAGGATGCCGGCCGAGGCGAGAAAGGGGGTGAGATCGAGGTTCCAGATCGAGAGCAACAACAGGACAGCACCGCCGACCACGGTAATCGTCCAGAGGTTCCCGAACATCGGTGCAAACTCGTACCCCGACTGGCCTTCCTGAAGCACCTCGATCCAGCGACGGCCGATCCGGATCGACGCTCGAGCCCAGAGGATAACCAACACCGTGGCGATCCCGCCAACGATCAGCGTCGTCGACTCGAGGAGATCGAGCACGAGCAAGCTGAGATACACCCCGAGCAAGGCGATCGAGATCGCAAGCGGGGTGTGAACTTCGACAAACGCCGCGCGACCGAACGTCGTCTCGGCGGTCTCGCCGTCCAGATACCGACGGCTCCCCCACTGGACGAACCGGGCCAGCAGGACCGAACCGATCAGGATGAGCGCGACCAGCAGCCAGGATTGATCGATGGCCCCGAATCCACTCCCGAACAGGGCCGGGCGCGTCGCCGGCCAGACGGGCAGTGCGCTGTAACCCGTCGACTCGAGCGACGCTGGAGCGGCGTCAGCGACTGGCCACGTGCCGACGGGCGGAGCAGACATCTGTGTCGGTAACGCGTAGTTAACCGAGTGGTAAATACTGTCTGATGTCCGTGGCTGGCCGAACCTGTCGGCTGCATACCACAACGTTGACCCAGCAGCCGACCCCAGTATCGCCGATGGCAGCCTCGTCGGACTCGGAGGTGCGGTGATGACCAGTGCCACGCTCGAGGTGCTGCTCCTCGCCCTGATTCCGGCGATCTTCTGGGGATTTACGCCGATCTTTGATAAGCGCGGGATGGCCGCGGGCGGTGGCTCCGTGCAGGCGTCGCTGGTCGTCGTGGTCGTCGACTCGGCGATCTACTGGCTCGTTATCGCCGCCGTCTACGGCCGGTCGGCGTTTTCGGGACTCACGCTCGAGGTCCTCGCCGTGTTCGTTTTCGCGGGCGTAGTCGGCACTGCACTCGGGCGAATCACGATCTTCGTCGGCGTCGACAAAGTGGGCGCGAGTCTCAACAGTACGATCCTCAGCACGCGGCCGCTGTTCGCGACGCTGATCGCACTCGCCGTCCTCGGCGAGCCACTGGGGCCAGTGACCGGCGTCGGCATCGTCGTTCTCGTCGCCGGGCTTGCCGTGTTGACGGCCTCGAAAGGCGGCGACCTCGCGGGCTGGCAGCCCCGCGACCTGTTGTGGCCGATCGCCGCCGCGGCCACCTTCGCCGTCGCGAACGTCTCTCGACGGTACGGGATGCTCGAGACGCCGATTTCAGCGCTCGAGGCCGTCGCGATAAACGAGACGGCCGGCTTGGTCGCGCTGCTCGCCTACGTGGCTGCCGTCGGCGGGCGCGACGTCCTCGCGAAACCGCGCGCGTCGTACACCTACTTCGCCGGCAGCGGCCTCCTGACGACCGTTGCAATGCTTTCGCTGATGGCCGCACTGGGTCTCGAGGCGGGTCGAATCGCGATCGTCGATCCGCTGGTCGCGACCGCGCCATTGTTCACGCTGCTGTTTGCCGCCGTGTTGTTGCGCGACCTCGAGCGCGTGACGAAAGGCGTCATCGTGGGGGCGGCGCTGGTGGTCATCGGTGCGGTGTTGATCACGCTCTGACTGCTCGACTCCGACACCGTTTCGGCCGACACCACCCCGTTTTCGATGTCTTTACCAGACTACTTTTGTTCGATCCTGCAGACGCCACAGTTATGTGCGCCAATCCCACAACTGAGACGAACACACGATTCGTTCGTCCGTCGAATCCAGTCGGCTACGTTGCGATCGTGATGGCACTCGTGACGGGTGTGTTACACCTGCTGGCCACGATGAACGCGATTCAGTTCAGCGAGGTGCTCGCTGCCCTGTTCGTCCTTAACGGACTCGGCTTTATCGGCGGCACGATCCTGTATCTGACCCCCTACTGGCAGCGCTCGCTGTTTCTCGTCGCGGCGGCGTACTCGATCATCACCATCCTCGCGCTCTTTCCGGTCCAGGGCTGGGGCCTCGAGGCGTTCTACATGGAGGGCAATCTCAACCCGATCGCGGTCATCACCAAAGCCGCCGAGGCTGTGCTCGCTGTCTGTGCCGTTTATTTGTACGCCGATACGGATGCGTAGGCTCCACTGAACGGGGTGCTCGAGGCTAGTTGTCGAAATCAGATCTCTTCTCCGACGCGAGCGGGACGGAACGATACTGAGCAGTGTCGATGGCGTCTGCCAGTGAGGCAGCGACCACACTCGTCGCCGTCGAACTCCTAGTGACCATCACCGGACTCGTGCCGCTTCCCCGACTGCTTGCGATCAGTGCCCTCCCTCCTCCCGTGTTGATCACCGTTCTTGGTATCTCGAGTCTCTGTGGGTCGTCCCGTGGACGCCGTGGGAGCGGGCCTGTTCCAACGACGAATGAACGTCAGTTGACACCAGATCCCGAATTTCCGGGATCAATCACCGTTCCGGGCTACTGTACCCGAGGAGAGTGCATCGATAAACGATCATGTTCGGCCGAATCGAGGTGGTAGATTTTGCCACCGGCGACGACAACGGAAGGGTTTACCTGCTCCACACGATTGTCTCGCGCATGAAAGTACTGGTCACGGATCCCATCGCGGATGCGGGTCTGGACGTACTCAGAGACGCCGGCCACGAGGTCGAGACGGGCTATGAACTCGAGGGTGAGGACCTCCTCGAGGCAATCTCGGACGCACAGGGACTGATCGTCCGATCGGGAACCGAGGTCACCGACGAGGTGCTCGAAGCGGCCGAGGAACTCGTTATCGTCGGCCGAGCGGGCATCGGCGTCGACAACATCGACATCGAGGCGGCGACGGATGAAGGTGTTATCGTCGCCAACGCACCGGAAGGCAACGTTCGCGCGGCAGCCGAACACACCGTCGCGATGACGTTCGCGACCGCACGCTCGATCCCACAGGCACACATCCGCCTGAAAGACGGCGAGTGGGCCAAAAGCGAGTATCTCGGCACCGAACTCGACAGCAAGACGCTCGGCGTTGTCGGTCTCGGCCGCGTCGGCCAGGAGGTCGCCAAGAAACTCGACTCGCTGGGGATGGACATTGTTGCCTTTGACCCCTACATCTCCGAGGAGCGCGCCGACCGCCTCGGTGCTGAACTCGTCGACTTCGAGGACTGTCTCGAGGCCGCCGACTTCCTCACCATCCACACGCCGCTGACCCCTGAGACCGAGGGCATGATCGGCGCGGACGAACTCGACCTCCTCGAGGGCGGCTACATCGTCAACGTCGGCCGCGGTGGCATTATTCAGGAAGACGCTCTCGCCGCGAAGGTCGAAGACGGCACCCTCGCCGGGGCCGCACTCGACGTCTTCGCCGAGGAACCCCTGTCGGCCGACTCGCCGCTGCTCGAGCACGACGACATCATCGTCACGCCTCACCTCGGCGCGTCGACCGAAGCTGCACAGGAGAACGTCGCGACCTCGACGGCCGAACAGATCAACGCCGCCATCGCGGGCGAGCCGGTCGCCAACGCGCTCAACGCGCCGTCGATCGACGAGAGCGCGTTCCCACGCCTCGAGCCGTACATCGACATCGCCGAAACGGGTGGCAAGGTCGCTGCCCAGTTGCTCGACGGTCGCGTCGAGTCCATCGAGATCGCCTACGAGGGCGAGATCGCCGACGAAGACGTCGAGTTCGTCACCGCAAGCGCGCTGAAAGGCGTTTTCGAACCGCTCGAGTGGCAGGTCAACGCCGTCAACGCACCACAGATCGCCGAGGATCGTGGCGTCGACGTCACCGAGTCCAAGACCCGACAGGCCGAGGACTTCCAGAGCCTGATTTCGGTGACCGTCAGCAACGGTGACGACGAGGTCTCCGTCGACGGAACCCTCTTCGCCGGCGACGACCCACGGATCGTCCGTGTCGACGGCTACCGCGTCGACGCCATCCCTCACGGCAAGATGGTCGTCACGCGAAACACCGACGAACCCGGCGTCATCGGCCTCATCGGCTCCGTTATGGGCAAACACGGCGTCAACATCGCCGGCATGTTCAACGCCCGCGAGACGATCGGCGGCGAGGCACTGACCGTCTACAACGTCGACAGCGAGGTCCCCGCAGAAGCGAAAGCCGAACTCGAGTCGGACGACCGGATCATCGGGATCAACTACATCACGCTGAACGGCCAGAACTGAGGCGCTGCCGCTTCGTTTCGTTTTTGCAGTGGTTCTTGGACCGAAATAACCCGCAGCACTGCAGCATGGTTGTCGGATCGTCGCCTTCACATCGAAATTAGTGAACAAATTGTGCAGAATCGAACCGTATCACTCGCAGCGTATATCTGAGCTTTCTAGGAACGATGGATCATCACCTAAGACTCCGTACTCGAAGAGAATACGAAGACAGATTTCCCCGGTTTCGGTCCCACCAATTCCGATTAATTCGCCTCTCGTTGGCCGATCATCGACTACCCCGTGAATTGCGATTGGATCGAAGTTCTCAGGTGCTTCTCTTATCACAGACTCACGAGTCTGTGGCTCCACTTCGTGAGATTCCCAATCGTCAACTCCCGTTGACGTTTCAACGGCGTAATGAAACGTCTGATGATCGGTTGTTCCGTTTGCGAGTTCAACTTCCAACTGAGCTATCGTGGCCGAATCCTCGCCAATATAACTACACCCGGATAGCAGTGTGATCGTGGCGGTGCTACCAACCAAGAACCGCCGACGGGTAGAGGGCATTGATCGAGTAATTCCAGTGATGTGTCCTCAGTCTTCTTGTTTGCTAATCCTCGCAGATCGCCTATCAATCTGTGCCACATTCGCGCCCTACATTCAGCACGACTCCTGAAACCGATCACCTTCCAAGTACTTCGACAGAGTCCCGCGCTCCGGTCCGCTATCCCCGATACTCGGCCAGCACGAACGGCACCGAACTCCCCAGCGGATCGTCGACGACCCGTTCCCAGACGATTGCAAAGTCCGCCGCCTCGAGTGCGTTCCGAGTCTGACGGCGGCCGGGCGTGCTGAAAAACATCGACTGGTCGCTTCCGAGCCAGTTGCGCTGGACTGTTTCGTAGCGACTCGAGCCAACCGTTGCGAGGAGTCGCCCGCCCGACCGGAGGACGCGAGCGAACTCGTCGTAGACGGCCGGGTGCTCGCTCTGGGGAACGTGGAAGACGGCGTGGTAGGCCGTAATCGCGTCGACCGAATTTGCGGCCAGCGGCAGCCTCGTCATCTCGCCGTGAATTAGGTGGGCTTCGGGGACGTTTTCGGCCGCCAACTCGAGTTGCCGGCTCGAGAGATCGAGCCCGATCCGCTCGACGCCCGTGAGGTTCGCAAGCGTTCGCAGCCCGTCGCCACAGCCGACATCGAGGACGGTCGCCTCGTCGGGCAGCGTCTCGAGGAGGTCGTCGATCAGGGCGGCGTCCGCGCCATCGGCGCGGCGGGCGCTGGCGTAGTCGTCGGCGACGGCGTCCCACGCGCGTCTGATGTCTCGCCGGTCCATAGTCGGATGACGGGCGAAGTGGGTATGGCGTTGGTGCCAAACGAGTGGTGTTCGCGTCGATTCCCGTTGCCTGTGTTGGCCGCGCGCTCTTATCATCCGAGGTCGTAGCACCGTCGATGCATTACCATGACGCCTCGCGGCTGGCGGCCGTTCTCGCAGATCTTCGTGATCGCGGCTACCACTGTCCGGAGCCGGCTGACGACGAGCTGTCGGCGGTGGCGACCGACGGCGACCACCCGATCGACGGCTCCGACGACCCGCTGTCGGTCGAACGGGCTCGAGACGTCACGCCGCTGTCGCTCGTCAGTCATATTGGGGCTGCCGCCGACGCCGGTCGGGTGCCGGTGCTCGTTGTCGACAAATGGGATCTCGCGGACGTACGGGAGATTCTCGGCGAGCCGTTCTTGCTCCGAGGGCGTTCGGACGGTCGACGCCAGTTCTACTCGATTCCGGATCGGATCGCGCTCACCGACGGGCGATACGCCTGCGTGCGAACCGACACCGAACCGCGATGGCAGGAGGAATCGCCGGCAATGATGTCGGTCGACGACGACCGCGACCGAACCGGGACCGACGAGCCACGGCTCGTCCTCGAGGCCGACGGGTCGGTCCAGGCCGGCCTTGAGGCCGGCACGCTGACCTGTCCCGGCCCCGATCCGGCGGTGTTCCCGTACCGGTACAGTCGCGGCACGGATAGACGCATCCACGTCTTCGATCAGGATCGCGAGGTCGGTCGCTACGCCGGTATCGCGGCGATGCGCGCCAACGCTTATCGGCCGGTGGCGATGCCACTGGTACCCGAACGCCACGTCAGAACGGGCGGGCAACTGGCTCGCGATGTGACTCTCGCGACCGTGGCGCCCGACGGCGTCGCGTACGAACAGCCCTGAGCGCCGATGGTGGTCCTCAATAGTCGTCGTTGTGGTGACCATCTTGGCAAAAGACCTATCGCCCCGTCGGCCATCCCCTCACGTATGACCGACGACGTTGCGGTTGATTTCGGCGAGAACGGACTCGTCCCCGCCGTCGCACAGGACGCCGACACCGGCGAGGTACTGATGCTCGCGTACGTCTCGCCGGAGGCCCTCGAGCGCACTCGAGAAACCGGCGTCGCCCACTACTACTCGCGCAGCCGAGACGAACTCTGGCAGAAAGGGAAGACCAGCGGCCACACACAGGCCATCGAGGAGGTGCGAGTCGACTGTGACGCCGACACGCTACTGTATCTGGTTGACCAGGAAGGCGGTGCCTGCCACACTGGCCACCGGTCGTGTTTTTACCGGACGATCGACGGCGAGAACGTCGGCGAGAACGTGTTCGATCCCGACGCCGTCTACGACGACTAATCACAGATGAGCGAACGCGTTCACCACCCTGACGCGGACGCTAGCGACGACAGACAGACGCCACTCGAGGCCCTCGAGTCGGCCCGCGAGCGATTCGCCCGGATCGAACAGCGAATCGACGACCACGGTGGCGAGGCGGTGGCCGACGCCGCCGACGCCTACCGCGATGCGACCCGTTTGCTCGAGTCCTACGTCGACCGGGCGACGGGCACCGGGCGGGAGAACTTCAAGGCCTACATCGAACTCGAGGGCAAGTTCGATACGCTGGTTACGAGCCTGCCCGACGATCTGCGTGGCCGGGCGGCGTTCGAGGATGCCCTCGAGGCGATCGACAAACGCCGACTCAGTGAGTCGGATTTCGAACGCGCCCATGCAGCCCTCGAGCCTGCGGCCCAGTATGCCGACCTCCTCGACGAGCGCGAGGCCGCCCGCGAGGCAATCGCCGACGCGCGCACGGCTGGCGCGAAACGTCTGCGCGACCTCGAGGACGAACTCGACGAGCGCGAACGACTACTCGAACTCGCCAGCGCCGACCTCGAGGCCCCCGTCGAGGAGCTTCGCGAGCCGATCGAGGCGTACAACGACGCGATCGAAACCGCGTTCGAGGCGTTTCGACTCGAGGCCTCGGCCCGCGAGGTGTTCGCGTTGGTCGAACGCAGCCGCTGGTACCCGTTCGTCCCCTACGAGCAGCCCCCGACTGATCTGGCCGACTACGTTCAGGACGACCCGGCCGGCGAGTACACGATTCCAGAGCTGCTCGAGTACGCGAACTATTCGCATTCGAAACTCTCCCACTACGTTGAGAGCGCTGACGAACTCAAACGTCGAGTCGCGACCCAGCAGACGTATCTCGACGGGATCGATGCCGAGCCACTAACGATTTCGTGGCCGCCGGCCGAAGCGGGAGTACTCCGGCGACAGATACGCGAGATCCGTCCGTTCGTCGCTCGTGTCGCCGACGAGGACGTTGTCGCCCACCTCCGATCCATCCGTCGGCTCACGACCGACCCCGAGTTCGACTACGATCGGCTGCAAACCGCCGCACAGGCCGTCGTCCAACTCACCCCCGACGAACGCGAGCGGCTTGCTGACGGCCAGATCGCGGGCGAACTCGAGACGCTTCGGGACGAACGCGACGCGCTCGAGGCGGCGCTCGAGGTTGACGATCCGGTCTGAGCCGGCACGGGCGGCGCGGGCGGCGCTCGAGTACGCACTCACGATTGTTCCCGACGCCGAAAGCACGGTGGTCAACGTGGTCGACGACCTCGATGTATCGGCTGCTTTTTTCGGTCCTCGAACGCAGGCTCAGGCGTCAGCTTTCGCGTCGGACAGCGTCTCGTACAGCTCGTTGGCGAGTTCGCGGGCGCGTTCGGTGTCGCGGGCCTCGGCGTACACTCGGACGAGTGGCTCGGTACCGGAGGGACGGGCGAGCACCCACGCGTCGCCGTGGTCGAGTCGGTAGCCGTCGCGGGTGTTGAGGTCGGCGTCGGACGACTGGGCGTGGTTTGCGGCGGCATCTAACATCGCATCGCGTTCGGCCGTCGACTCGTAGGCGAGGTTGTGTCTGACGTTCGCGTAGCCGTCGTAGGGGGCGACGATCTCGCTGACCGGGCGTTCCGCGACGAGTTCGAGGAACCGGGCTGCGGTGAACGCGCCGTCTCGAGTGAGCCGAAACGACGGGAAGAAGATCCCGCCGTTGCCTTCGCCGGCGATCGGCACGTGCTCGCCTTTCGCCTCGAGTTCCTCGATCCGGGTGATGATGTTCGTCGAGCCGATGGGGGTGAGTTCGAGTTCGGCCCCGACCTCGGTGACGACGTCGACCAGTCGTTGGGAGACGTTGACCGCCGAGACAGTCGTGTCGCCGGCCTCGAGTTCGGCGGCGGCGAGGGCAGCCAGCGTCGCGTCGCCGTTGACGTACGCGCCGGTTTCGTCGAAGAAGATGGCGCGGTCGGCGTCGCCGTCGTGGGCGATGCCGACATCGGCGTCGGTCGCTCGGACCAGTGTGCCCAACTCCTCGAGGTTGTCGGGGACGGGCTCGGGATTCCGGCCGGGGAACTTGCCGTCTGCTTGGCCGTTGACGGTGACGACACGACAGCCGAGTTTGCGGAAGAACTCGGGACTCGTGAGCGCGCCGGCACCGTGGCCGGGATCGAGCGCGACCGTCAGGTCGGCGTCGGCGATCGGCTCCCGGTCGGCCGCCGCGAGCAGTTCGTCGATATAGGTCGCTCTGACGCCGTCGACCGCTCGTGAGCGGCCGGTTTCGTCCCACGGCGCGACTGCAAAGCCTTCCGCGAGCAGCACCTGTTCGATCTCCTCAAGGTCGGAGACGACGAGTTCGATCCCGTCGCTGCCGACGAGTTTGACGCCGTTGTACTGGGGCGGGTTGTGCGACGCCGTGATCATCATGACGGGGACCCCTTCCCGATCGGCGTACGCCTGTGCGCCCGGCGTCGGGATAATCCCAAGGCGATCGACGTCTGTGCCCGTACTCGCCAGCCCACTTGCGGCCGCATCCGCGAGCATCCGTCCGGTATAGCGCGTATCGCGCGCGATCGCAACCCGGTCGGCTTCCCAAGCCGTTCCCGCCGCTTTCGCGACGCGCAGGACGAACGCGGGCGTCAGCTCTTCGTTGGCGACGCCCCGCGTCCCGCTTGATCCGAACACTTGCATTGTCCACTAGTCTGCGCGGCCACCTCAAAGGGATTCCGGAGCAGACAGAACGCTTTCGGGATGGGGGACTCGAGGTCTACGTATGCACTCGATCGAGGAGAAACGCGTCTACGGCGATCGTGCGGGAGCCATCGAGGCCTACGTCTCGAGTTCGATCGGCGTCGTCCGCGTCCGTGTTGCCGGCGACACCGTCGGCGAGTTCGGTCTCTGTGACCGCTGTACCGCCCGCGACATCGCAGCGACCGAGAGAGCGGTTGCGGTCGCAACCGACGAGGATGTCCGGCTGTTGGTGCCATCGGCCGACGATGACGAGTCGACAGCTGACGACCCGGCGATCGTCGAAACCGGCTTCGGCCCCGCAGTCGCTGTCGGTGCCGACGACGCAGGGCTGCTGGCAGCGAGCCCCGACGGCGGTATCGCTCGGCTGGAAGGGGAGTTGACGGCCGCCGACGGCGACTGGAACACGCTCGAGTCCGACGGCATCGGGACGGTTCGGGCGATCGACCGCGACCTCATCGGCACCGATAGCGGTGTCTACCGTGTCCACGACGGTGGACTCGACCACGCCGGTCTCACGGCCGTCCGGGATGTCTCCGCGGCGGGCGTCCCGCTCGCTGCGACCGCCGACGGCCTCTACAAACTCGGCAACGGCTGGATGGAGATCCTCGAGGGGTCCTTTGAGGTCGTCGCTGCGGACCCACACACCGACCCGGGACGGCTTACGCGCGCTCACGCGGTCTCCGGAGAAACGGTCTACGCCTACAGCGAGGACGGCTGGCAGGTGTACGACCGCTCGAGTGAACCCATCGTCGGCATCGGCTACGGCGAGACGTGCTATGCCGTCACCGAACGGGGCACGTTCTGCTCGGCCACGCCGGACGACGACACCGGCCAGTGGCGGTCACGAACGCTCGGGATCGGAGACGTGACGGGACTCGCTGTGTCGTGGTAGGCCGCCTCGAGTGCCGACGTGGGCGACGACTGGCACCTGTGTCGGTGCCGGACAGTTTAACTATCGTGAATTCGTTCGCTCCGAACATGAACGAACTTCCACGACGTAAACTCCTCGCCGTCACCGGGACTGCCCTGACCGGTGCCGTCGCCGGCTGTTCCGGCAGCGACGACGATCCGGACGACTCCACCGAGGCCGACGACCCGGATGCCGGTGACGAGGCCGACCCCGAACCGAGCGAAACGGACAGTTCGACCGGCGTCGCGGGCACCGTACTCGGTGATGTCATCGTCGACAACTCGGGCGAGACCGAACACACGGTCGATGTCCTCGTCGAGTTCGATCGCGAGATCGAAGCCTGGTCGACCGAGACGCTCGAGGCAAACGAGGACGTGACCCTCGAGCGGAACTGGCCGACCGATCCGGGCCAGTTTCGCGTGGTCGCCCGCCTCGATCAGGGCGAGCCCGTCGAGATCACGCCCGCCCGGTGGAACGACCCCGACTGTCTCAATCTCTACGTTCGAATCGGTCGAGAGGGGACACTGACGTTCCTGAGTGACACCAGCGGTGGCCCCTGTGGTGACGGCGACGCCGATATCGACGACGCCGAGGCGTAATCGCTCGAGCCACCACCACGACACTGCGAGTCACTCACGGTGTGCGCGAGAACGAAAACGGGTTTTATCCTTCGTCCAGTCCACTCGAGTATGACCACGATCGTCAGCGGTGCTGACTCACAGACGCTTGCCGCTGCGCTTGCCCGTGAACTCGACGTTTCGCTCGCCACTGCCGAGTACAACCGGTTTCCCGACGGCGAACTGCTGGCTGCTGCGCCCGACTTCGACGACGACCGCGCCATCATCGTCGCTTCGACCGTCTCGAGCGACGCCCACATGGAACTGCTCCAGTTGCAGGATGCCGTCCGCGAAGCCGGTGCCGAAGAGGTCGTCACCATCCTCCCGTACATGGGCTACGGCCGGCAGGACAAGGCGTTCGAGGCGGGCCACCCGATCTCCGCCCGTGCGGTCGCCCGTGCTATCTCGACCGGCGCGGATCGTGTGCTGACCGTCACGCCCCACGAAGAAGCAGTGTGTGAGTTCTTCGAACCGACGGCGACCGCCGTCGATGCGGCCGGCCGCCTCGCCGAACCGCTGCCAGACGACCTCGAGGACCCCGTCTTCCTCTCGCCCGACGCGGGCGCGATCGAACTCGCCGAGACGGTTCGTGACGCCTACGGCGACGGCGAGACGGACTACTTCGAGAAGAAACGCCACTCCGGCACCGACGTCGAGATCACCCCGAGCGATGTCGACGTGGCCGGCCGCGACGTCGTCGTCGCGGACGACATCATCGCGACCGGGTCGACGATGAGTGAGTCCGTCGCCGTCCTGCAAGAGCGTGGCGTCGGCCGCGTGTTCCTCACCTGCGTTCATCCGCTGCTCGCCGACAACGCAGTGACGAAACTCTCTCGAGCCGGTGTCGAGGCGATCTACGGCACGGATACGATCGAACGGCCGATGAGCGACGTCTCGGTCGCACCGTCGATCGCCGAACACCTCTAAACGACCGCGACGCGGCGGCGCTCGAGTGGGTGTAACTGTTAAGTCGCTTCACGTGACATTCTCACGCAGAGACGATTCGGTCCGGGCCAATGGGTACCTGCTGGTGGACTCGAGTAACCGGCCGTCGCCCGTGGGGGCAATCGAGGGAGTGAGACCTGATGCACGGAATCATCCACAAAACACTCGAGGAGTATGTCATCGCAAAGACCGACGAGGAGACGTGGGACTCGATCGTCGACCGCGCCGACATCGAGCCAACGCTGTATCTTCCCGTCTCGTCGTACGACGACGCCGAAATCGAGGCCGTCCTCGAGACGCTCTCGTCGCTGGCCGTCCAAAAACGCCGGCAGATCGAACGCGATTTCGGGCGAGCGCTCGCCCCCGAACTCCTGTCGACGTTCGCCGCCCACGTTCGCGACGATGGGGATCTGTTCGCCGTGCTTGAACGCCTCGAGTCGATCGTCGAGAGCGTCGACACGACGACGAACGCGAACGCAGTGCCAACCGTTTCGGGGACTCGAGAGTCGCCTGACTGCGTTCGTGTGACCTACCGAACCCACCGGGAGCCGTGTTACTGTGGGGTCGCACAGGGGATTCTCGAGGGGATGGCCGATACGTTCGAGACCGAGGCGACCGTCACCGAAACGGCGTGTGTCGCCGACGGCGACGAGACGTGTGTGTTTCGCGTGGAACGCGTGGAACGAGTGTAACGCCGGTGACTGACGGCTCGATATGCTGCCGTGGCTACTCGAGGTCCGGGGCCGTTATCGTCGTCGACCGAGCAGCGCAATCGCGAGTACCACTGCGAGCGCGACGACGCCGGCGACGCCGCCGAAGCCGGGCATCGACTCGAGGCCTCCGAGCACGCCACCGACGGTGACCGTCGTCGACTGCCCGCCGGCGACGATCTCGTAGCGTCCGTCCTCGCTGAACTGGAGGTCGACCTCGACAGTGCCGGTTTCGCCGGGTGCGAGCGCGATCGGCTGTCCGCTGACGGTCTCCGCGGCGGTTCGGAACTCGAGTGTGCCCGCTGCCGGATACTCGTCGCTCGTCGTCACCGTCGCCGTCGCCGTCACCGACTCGCCGGGGTCGACGCTGTCGGGGCTGACCTGTAGCTCGGTGACGGTCAAACTCGGTGCCGACCGAACGACGACAGTCAGTCGATCCGAGCCGATCCGGACGTCGTGGATACCGGGTTCCATCGGCGTCCACGACAGCGTCTCGTTCACCCGTGCACCGCCCTCGAGGTGGGTCTGTGTGTGCGCCATGATTTTCCCGTCAACCTGTAGCGTCGCATCCGCGGTGCCGGCTCGAGTGTCGACGTTCTCGACCGTGACTGGAACCGTGACGCGCTCGCCGGCCGGCACCGCCAACACGCCACGGTCGGTCGCGCTGTCTGCGGTTTGCGTATCGAGACTACCGATGTCGGCGCGATCCCAGCGCTCCCACGGTTGGTCGCTAACCCTGATCGAGTCCACCCCAACTCCGTACGCGATGGTCGCCCGCGGCTGGTCGAATGCGGCCCGGTGTTCGAAGCGGTTCCACGCCTCCGGCGTCTCGTCTGTGCGGGTGTATCGATCGGCACGGTCTCGAACGGTCGGTCCGCCCGCAGCCTCGAGCGCCTCGAGGAACTCGGCCTCGCTCACCCGCTCGTCGCGAGCGTTCAGCGTCCGGAACACGTCGTCGAGGCTTCGGTCGCCCTCGGTCGCGAGCCGGAGCTGTCGATCCAGGTCGCCGTACACCAGCGCCCCTTTCAGGTAGTCCGCGTTGCTGTCGCCCCAGGTCGACGGCTCGGTGAGGACGGCGTCCGACGCGGGCGACTCCGCACCACGCTCGAGTGAGCGACGGAACTCACGGAACGTGATCAGCTCCTGTTCGTACGCGAGCAGGGCCGCGTAGTACTCCGCTTGCGCTTCGACGAGCCATCTGCTATCGCTTGCAGTCCCGACGTCTGGGTTGGCAAATCGCTGTCTGACGTGGACGTACTCGTGGAGCCAGACGTTCGTCGCCGTCTCGAGCGGTGCGTCGGCGACGACCCACGCGTCGCTGGGGCCGTACTGCATCCCGCGTGACCCCCAGTCGACGTCGCTCGGCACGGCGACCATGACAGCCTCGGTAGCGCTCGAGCCCACGTCGAGACGCCCGCTTGCGGCCTCGAGGCTGTCGAGGATCTCGGTCGGTCGCTCTCGAAGGTCGGCGGCCTCGAGCACGACCAGTCTGATCCGTTCGCCGTCGACGACGCGTTCGTGTTCGGTCACCGCCCCAAAGACGGCCAGCTCCGTGCCGGCTGCGCCGGGGCCGTCGACGGTGACCGTTTCCTCGATACCGATCGGGTCGCTGGTCGCCGTCCGATAAGAGAGGCCCACGGTGGGGACCTGAACCACGCCCCACTCGCCGGTCTCGAGGAAGGCGTAGCCGCCCTCGCCGTCGCTTGTTGGTGCCGTCGCCGCCTCTGTTTCGGCGACGGGCTGGGCCGCGTGGCCGTCGATCGCCCCTGTTCGGTTCGCCGGCATGGTAAACCGAACAGTCGGCGACTCGGTCGTCTCGTCCCACCGGTACGTTCCTCGATCGGTCGCCTCGAAGCCCGCAGCGGTGTGGACCTCGGCTTCCGACTCGAGGTCGATCTCGAGGGCGGTCATCGACTCCGGCACGTCGAACGTCATCTCGGTTTCGAACGTCCCCGGTTGTGCCGGGAGCTGTCGGAGCGTCGTCGTCCGCTCGAGAACGTCGTTCGTGCTGGACAGGCTGGCTGTCGACCCGCTGTTCACGCTGGGAACGCTCGCGGCGTCGCCATCGGCCGTGTCAGTCTCGGGAGCTATCTGCGACCCGCCGGCACCGGCGACACCCGCAGGGAGTGCGGTGAGCAGTAATACGACGAGCACGACGGCGACTCGAGTGGTCACTACCTTGCTCTGTCGAGTCCGCGATGATGACTGTTACGGCACAGAGACTGTCTGGCAAAAACCCACCTCGCTCCGCTCGGCGCGCTACTTCGACGCGTCCGCAGCCGCCAGCGGCTCGAGTGCGATTTCCATCATTACACCTTCGACCTCCCACTCCTTGCGAGCGCCGTTGTCGACCTCGAGGTCGCCCAGTTCGTCGGCACGGACTTCCTCGCGGATGAGGGCCTCGCGCTCGCTGACGAGGTCGGCGACGCGGTCGTCGTCGATCGCGAGGTCCAGTGCGATCCGTTCTTCGACGTCTAAGTCGAGGTCTTTGCGCATCTCCTGGACACGGCGGATGACCTCGCGGGCGTAGCCCTCGCTTTCGATATCCTCGGTCAGCGAGGCGTCGACGTAAACGACGCCGCGGTCGTCGTTGTCGAGGCCGAACGCGGTGCCGGCGACACCGTCGGGCGTCTCGGTGACAAAGGAGACCATTGCCTCGGTGATCGACTCGTCGTCTTCGAGCACGTCCGAGACGGCCTCTTCGAGTGCCTCGAGGGTCGTCTCCTCGATACGGGCCTCGTTGAGCGCGGTCATGACCTCGCCAGCGCGGCCACCGAAGGCCGGGCCGAGCTCGCTCATGTCGGCTTCGGCGCTGTAGTCGAGTTCGCCCCACTGACTGTCGGGTGAGACGAGTTCGATCTCGCGGGCGTTGAGTCGCTCCTCGAGCAGCGTCGTGTGTCGCTCGACAGCTTCGACGACGCGCTGGTCGTCAGCTGCGACGACGACCCGTGGGACGGGCCAGCGCAGCTTGCGACCGGCCTGCTGGCGCGCGTTCGCGCCGGCTTCTTCGATCGCTCGCAGCAGGGCAACGTCCTCCTCGAGCTGTTCGTCGACCCAGTACTCCTCGACGGCCGGCCAGTCTTCCATGTGGACGGTGTCGTGGTCGGCCTCGCCGGCGAGCGTGCCGTAGATCTCCTCGCTGACGAACGGCGCGAACGGGGCCAGCAGAGTGACGCTCTCCCGGAGCACCCGGTAGATCGTCGCGTAGGCGGCCGTTTTGGAGCCGCTGTCCTCTTCATCCCACATCCGTTCGCGGACGGCCTGGATGTAGAATCGGGAGACGTCCTCGACGACGAACTCGAGCAGGGCCTCGAGGGCGCGGTCTTGTCGGAACGCCTCTAAGTGCTCGGTCATCTCGGCTTTGGTGGCCTGCAGGCGGGCGAGGACCCACTCATCGACCAGTTCGAGGTCGTCGTCGACCGACTCGAGGTCCGTCTCGGACGGTTCGAAGCCGTCTAAGCGCATGTACGGCAGTGGGAACCGGAAGACGTTCCACAGCGTCCGGAGGTGGTTCTCCATCGTCCCCATCTCGTCCCACGAGAAGCGCATGTCGTCGCCCTGTGGGTTCGCAGACAGGAGGAACATCCGCATCGCGTCGGAGCCGTGGCGCTCGATCGCCACGTCGGGCTCGACGACGTTGCCGACGGATTTGGACATCTTGCGGCCGTCTTCGTCCAGTGCGTGGCCGTGCATGAGGACCTTGTCGTAGGGGATCTCGCCCATCGCGGCGGTGCCCATCCCGAGCTGGGACCAGAACCAGCCGCGGGTCTGGTCGTGGGCCTCGAGGATGAGGTCGGCGGGCCAGAGTTCGTCGAATCGGCTGTCGTCGGATGGGAAATCAAGGGTGCCCCACGACGCCACCGAGGAGTCGAGCCAGACGTCGAAGACGTCGGGAACGCGGGTGTAGGTCGTGCCGTCCTCGGTGATCGTGAGATCGTCGACCGTGTCCTTGTGGAGGTCGACGGCCTCGGGGTCGACATCTTGGTCGACCCGTTCGGCGAGTTCCTCGCGGGTTCCGACGACGATCATGTCTTCATCGTCATCGCGGTCTTCGGGGGTCCAGACCGGCAGCGGGATGCCCCAGTAACGCTGGCGCGAGACGTTCCAGTCCGGGGCCTCTTCGACGAAGTCCCGGAACCGGTTGTCGCGAGCCCACTGTGGGTACCACTCGCTGTCCTCGATGTTGTCGAGGAGTTCGTCTTTGACGTCCGTGATCGTGATGAACCACTGGTCGGTGACGATCTGCAGGATGCCCGTATCACACCGCCAACAGTGGCCGTAGCTGTGATTGACTGTGCCCGAGGCGAGCAACGCGCCGTTTGCCTCGAGGTCGGCCATGATCTCGTCGTCGGCCTCTTTGACGAACTGGCCCTCGTACTTTCCGGCCTCGTCGGTGTAGACGCCGTCGCCGCCGACGGGACAGAAGATCGGGAGCTCGAGTTCGGTGCCGCGGTAGAAGTCCTCCTCACCGTGGCCGGGTGCGGAGTGGACGAGTCCGGTACCGCTTCCGTGGGTGTCGACGTAGTCGCCGGCATACACTTCGAACACGCCCTCGCCGTCGACGTGGTCGGGCACCTCCTCGGCGAGTGGGTGCTCGTAGGACCAGCCAAGCAGGTCCTCACCGGTCAGCTCTTCGACGACCTCGTAGTCGTCGTAGCGCCCTTCTTTGAGGACGTCCTCGTGTTTGGCTTCGGCGACGTACAGCAGTTCCTCCTCGCCATCTTTTTCCGCGCGCACGCCGACGTAGTCGCCCTCCTCGTCGACGGCAACGAACGTGTTCGCCGGAATCGTCCACGGCGTCGTCGTCCAGATGACGATCGAGCCCTCGCGGTCCTCGAGATCAAATTTGACGTAGATCGAGGGGTCCTCGACGTCCTCGTACTCGACTTCGTTGTTCGCGATTGCGGTCTCACAGCGTGGACACTGCGAGATCGAGCGATGGCCCTGCTCGACCAAGTCGCGGTCTGCAGCCTTCGAAAAGCCCCACCAGGCGGCTTCCATGTACTCGGGGCTGACCGTTCGGTAGGGGTTGTCCCAGTCCATCCAGACGCCGAAGGATTTGAAATCCGACTGGAGTCCCTCGAGTTGCTCGTCGGCGTAGTCTTTACACTCCTGAATGAAGTTCTCCTCGCCGAACTCCTCGATGTCTTTTTTGTTCTCGAAGCCGAGTTTTTCCTCGACTTTGGTCTCGATCGGGAGGCCGTGCATGTCATAGCCCGGTCGGTCGGTGACGTCGTACCCCTGCATGCGCAGGAAGCGGATGTAGACGTCTTTCAGGGACTTGTTCCACGTCGTCCCCATGTGTGCCGACCCCGACGTGTACGGCGGGCCGTCGACGAAGAAGAACGATTCACCGTCGGAGCGATGCTCGACCGTCTGCTCGTAGGCGTCGACGTCGTCCCAGTAGTCGAACACCCGTTGCTCTAAGGCGTGGGGATCGTACTGGTCGTCGACCTCGCCGAACCTGCTCATACGTGACGTAACTGGCTGGGATAGTAAAGAGGAATCGATATGCGAGGTTCGACTGCGGGGGACGATCGGTCGCCATCGATCGTTCGGTGTGTCTATGGGACGGCACTCGAAACAGCCACCGTATGGATGCACGTGACGCGATTGACGTCCTCTTCGATCAGGAGGTTCTGAAACTCATCACGATCGCCGTAGTTGGTTGGTGGCTGCTCAACGCGAGTGTAACGGGCGGGGCCAGTGGGAGTGTCGGGGTCGGAACCGCCGCACCGCTGCGATTCCTCTATGACGGACTGGTCACACTCACGTGGCTCACTGGCACCGTCATCTACTACGGTGGCGTTCTCGCGTTGCTCGTCAAACTCGTCTACGAAGCGTCCCGCCGGGCCAACTCGAGCTAGCTCGAGCGAATCGACACAAAGAGCTTCTGATAGCCGATCCCGTAGAGCCCAGCATACAGCATGACCATGCCGAGCGCAGCGAGCCAGATGCCGACCATTGCCTCGCCCGAGCCGAGGTGCTGGACACTCGCGTACTCAGCAGCGATGCCGCCTGCGGTCAACACGCCACCGATAATCGTGTAGGCAACAAGCGGGAGTAGTTCGACGACTAGTTCCGGGGCAGCCGATCCCATACAGGGTGGAGAACCACCCAGTAAAGGTAAATCTGTCCCCTCGAGAAGGACTCGAGTTCGTGCCAGCTATAGTAACAACTGAAACGATTTACACACTGACCGCACAGCCGTCGTGCGGCCAGGTGTGCAGTGACTTTCAGTGGCTACTATAACGTGTTCGAGACCAACCACTCGACTGTGTCTCCGTCCAATTCCGATCCGAACGCGGCCGGCGCGTCCGATGGCGACTCGACGCGAGCGCCCGCGTTCCCGACCACGCGAAACGTGATCGAACCTGACTGCGACCGCTGTCCGGCGCTCGCCGCGTGTCGCGAGCGCATCTCGTGGGGGACCGGCCCGCTCGAGGCGACCGTGGTGGTCGTCGGGGAAGCGCCCGGGTACGGCACCCCCGACGCCGACCGCTGGCGGGGCGGCAACTGGACCGGGAAAGCCTACACCTCCCGTCACTCTGGACGGCGTATCCGGCGCATGCTCGCCCAACTTGGCTACGACGAGACGGCTTACTATACTAACGCCGTCAAATGTTTTCCGGCAAGCGAGGAGCCGACATCCAACCGTGAGCCGACGGCCGACGAACGCGAGACCTGTCGCGACCACCTGCTGGCAGAACTCGAGGCCATCGACCCGGACGTGGTGCTCGCGACCGGCAAACACGCGACGAAAACGGTGCTCGCCGCCGAGGGCCGGGGCCTCGAGGGCTTTCTCGAGCACGTCCTCGAGCCGACGTGGTGTGACCGCCTCGATGTCTGGCTCGTCCCGATTCTCCACCCCTCGTATCAAGACGTCTGGATCGGGCGTTTGGGGTACGAGCCGGAGGGGTATCTCGAGGCGATCGGGGAGATACTCGAGAACTGTCGCGAAACGACGGGCGGGGACTCGGCGGGTCATTGACCCTACTGCGGACTCGAGGGTCGACGACGGTGCTCGAGTTGTATGGCCGACGATTCGTGGCTACCCCTGTGTCGTCATCGTCGGCTTGAGTGCGGGTGGGACGATGTCCCAGCGATCCGCAGTGACGCCGTCGACGCCGAGTTCGTGGAGGGTACGGACATCGTCGACCGTCCGCGCGGCTTTCCAGGCGATGACGTTTAGGTCGTGCTCGCGTGCGTTTGGAACCACGTCCGTCTCGACACAGAGGTCGTAGTGGGGGAAGACGTGCGTGCAGTCGTACTCGAGCGCCCGCGAGAGGTTGGTTTCGGGTTCTTCGCCGAAGAGCAATCCGTTGGGAACGTCGAGACAGGCCGCGTCGATCTCTGCGATCGCGTCGGGCAGAAACGACGAGACGCGGACGTCCGCGCCGGCCGCCATCGCCAACTGCAACGTATCCGCCGCGATCTCTCGCTCTTTGAGTTCGAGTTGGACGGTGACGTCGTCGGGCACGGCTCGTAACACCGACTCGAGGCGCGGAATCGATTCCGCCGAGTCGAGGACGGTGAGTTCTTGCAGCTCGGACCACGACGTCTCCGCGACTCGCCGGTCGACGTCGGCGACGCGCTCGAGCGTCTCGTCGTGTACGACGACCAGTTCACCCGAGCCACACCGTCGCACGTCGACCTCGACGGCGGGCAGTCGGCGGGCGGCTTCACGGATCGCAAGAAGAGTGTTCTCTGGGCACTGTGCTGCACAGCCACGATGGCCGATAATCTCCATCTACCGAGACCGCAGGAGCCAGTCCCCATCAATATTTTCTTTTCTCCGCAATCAAGTGGTTGATCGTACAGAATCTACCATCTTTTGTACTGTCTCGAGCACCGACAGTCGGTGACGGGAGTTCGTCGGGACAGCCCTCTCGTTGGCCGTCGATCACGCACACTGTATCCGCTCGGACGCGAGCCACGCTCGAGCGCGCTCTAAGTCGGCCGGACGGTTGACCTCGACGTGACGGGTGGCCGGGATCAACAGCGGCTGTGTCGGCGTCTGTGGGTAGATGTAGGGGTACCAGTCACCGAGCCGTGCTTGGAGGACTCGAATCGCTGCCGGGCGGTGGGTGTGGCTCACGATGCCGAAGCCGGCGTGCTGGTGGCCCTCGATGAGCCCGTAGGCCGTCACGCGTCCCGAGCCGTCCCAGCGGATCGCGGTCGCGTCGTTCTGGAGGCCCGGAATGCAGCCGACGAGGTTGAGCCGCCCTCTGAGTGCGTCGAACTGCTCGGTCAGCCGTCCGATCTCGCGTTCGTCGACGAGGATGTCGCCGTTGAGCACCAACAGGTCGTCGTCGATGCGTCTGAGCGCGAGAAGCAACGACGCGGCGTTCTCGTATCGGTCCCAGTCCTCGAGGACGATCGGGTCGTCGGGATCGTACCGCTCGAGAACCGTCTCGTGGCGATAGCCAAGCACGATACTCGTCCCGTCGACGTGTGGCTCGAGTAAGCCGCGCTGGCGGTCGTACAGCGTTCGCCCGTCGAACTCGAGGAACGCTTTCGGGACATCGTCGGTGTGATGGCCCATCCGTTTGCCCTCACCCGCGGCCAAGATCACTGCGTGCATCGCAGCACCTCCTCGGCGGCTCGTTCGCCTGCTCGGCCGTCCATCGGGATGCCGAGGTCTTCGAGCCACGCCTCGCGTCGGCGGGCAACGGCCTCGGGTTCGCCGTCGTGATAGAGGTCGTCGACGAGTTCGACCTCGAGTGTGTCCGTCGTTGCGCCGATCTGTGGCACCTCGCGGTCCGGCGCGTCGATGTCGGTCAACTGGATCAGCGGCCGGCCCGTGTGGAGCCACTCGGCGATCGACCCCGAGTAATCCGAGATGAGCACGTCCGAGCGGCGCATGCTCTCGGCGGGCGTCGTGGTCGTATCGAAAACGACGTTCGGGAGTTCTGCGATTCGGTCGCGACAGGCCTCTGTGATGGCCAGTCCCGGCCCCTCGCGTCGGTCGGTCGGGTGGGGCCGAAAGAGCAGTTCGTATTCGGTGTCGGCGAAACACTCGAGGACCGAGCGAGCCGTGTTCGCGTACGCGCCCTGCCCGACCTTGTAGTTGGTCGGCGCGTACAGCACCCGCCGGTCGCGAGGCGGCGGCGAATCGACCAGCACGTCGGCTTCCGGAATGCCGACGACGGCGACGCGAACGTCCGGCGGGGCAGCCTCCCGGTATGCCCGTGCCCACCGCTCGCCGGGAGCGAGTGCGGTGTTGACGTGCGCTAAGATCGTCGTCGCCGTCACGGATCGCTCGCCGCGCCCGATCGACGCCCCGTGGCGGACGTGCACGAGCGGGTACTCCTCGTAGAACGTGAAGCGCTCGATGCCGAACCGGTGGTTGTAGACGACCACGGCGGGGTCGATCGCCCGCACGTTCTCGTCGACCGCGCCGGGGTCGTCCACTTCGATTTCGTCGATGCGGTCGCTACAGCCGCGGGCGTCCGCTCGAACCGGGACGTACGCCGACTCGCTGTCGACGTGACGGTCGATCGCTTCGAACGTCTTTCGCATGAACGGTCGCTCGATGGCGTACAGTATCGTACACATCCTGTAATTCTCCTGTCCCGCACGTGGTGTGCGACGGCTCCAGCGACACTCCAGATGGGGACCTCGAGAGCGCTCGACACCGGTCGACGACGTGGCAAGCCGCCGACTCGAGTAAACGACACAGCCGAGTACGCCGACGACTACTATAGTGCTTTCAGTACCTCTCTTGTGCACACAGTCTGTCCATCCAACACCAACCGAGCGATACAGATTTCCTCGAGTCGGTGTGCGGTGACTGTCGGTGCACACTTCTGCCCGACACGCTGTGGGGAGCCAGTACACACACCGCTGGCGGGTAACCTTCTTACAGTGGGCCGACAGACAGTTCCCTATGAGCTCGATCTTTACACAGATCGTCGACGGAGAGATTCCCGCACGAATCGTCTACGAAGACGAGACCACGATCGCCTTTCTCGACGCCAATCCGCTGGCACCGGGGCACACGCTGGTCATCCCGAAAGCCGAGTACGAGCGGGTAAACGACATGCCCGAAGACGTCGCTGCCGACGTTTATGCGACGATCCATCGCTTGGTCCCCGCCGTCGAGGAAAGCGTCGACGCCGACGCCTCGACTATCGCGTTCAACAACGGCGAGGCGGCCGGCCAAGAGGTGCCCCACGTCCACTGCCATATCGTCCCCCGCTTCGAAGACGACAGCGCCGGCCCCATCCACAGCATTTTCAGCGACGCCGGCTCGTTCAGCGTCGACGACCTTGATCAGCTCACCGAAGACCTTTCCGACGACGAACTCGACGAGATCGCGGCCGATATCGAGTCTCGAGCCTAACTGGTCGGACTCGAGTCGATCGGTCGACGCCTCGTCGTGACGCTTTTCCCGCTCGCGCGTGAGCCACCCGTATGATCGCCGACTTCGTCGCCCGGTTGCGAGCGATCCCTCTCGCTGCAGTGCTCGAACTCGGGAGCCTCTTCGTCTGTGTGCTGTTGTTCGTCGGGACGCTCGGCTTGCTCTCGAGTGGTCCACCGACTGGCCGGGGCGACCTGTGGCTCGCGCTGATCGGGCTTGGAGCCGCGTTCGTCGTCTTCTGGACGGTGTTGGTGCCGCTGTACGAACGGACGCTGTAATGGTCAGATGAACGTCCCGATGAGCAGGTCGCCGTACACCAGCGCGATCGCCAGCCCGACGAACACGGGCACGAGAAACGGCGCACCCGGCGAGATCCAGACGGTGTCTTTCTCTGCGAGGACCTCGAGTCCTTCCCGAAGCTCCGCGGGCGTCGTGCCGTAGGCCGTCCCCTCGATATCCGCGAGGAACGCCTCCGCTCCCCACGGGTCGGCATCGCTCGAGCCGTCGTCGGTGGTGTCGGGGGTGTTGGCCTCGAGTGTTGCCCCGCCGTCGCTGCGAACCGTGGCGGTGACGGCTCCGTCGGTCGGCGGATTCGGCTCGTCGGGGAGAGTCGCCGGATCACGGTACCGATTGGGGTCCTCGCGAACGTCAGCCAGCGAGAGCCCTCGCCAGCGCAGGTACATCCGCAGAGCATCGAGGTCGAGCCCGCCTCGAGAGCGGCCCTCGAGCGTCTCGAGGAGTCGCCCGTGTGTTTCGGGCACATCGTCCCACGAGACGGGCCAGCCGATGACCATCACGGACGTGATGCGGCCGGCGGCGGCGTTGCGAACCGCGAGGGCGAGCGGAATCGCCATCCCGACGATGACGGCGTTCGTTAGCACCGTAAACGAGAACGTCCCGATGGGGGTGGTCGTCATCGGCAGGGTCCACGACCCGAGCGTATACTGTGGAAACGTCGGGAACAAGAGCGCAAGCACGAGCAACGCCTTCGCGTCGGCCCCGCCGAACCCGCCGAACCACCAGAACAGGTACGCGATGGGGACGACGAAGCCGAGACTCACCGCCGTCGGGATGAGAAACTCGTGACTCCAGGCGAAGCCACCCGCCTCCCAGGCGCGTCGCCCCTCCCAGACGAGAGCGATGAGCCCCACTACTGTCAGTGGAATCCAGACGCCACTCGAGACCCGTCTGGTCTTGATATCCCGAACGGCAACCCAGGCGAAGACGGGGACGGCGACGAGGCGAAGCAGATCCGGCATCGTCGCCGACACGCCAGCGAATGTCACAGACGTGTTTCTCGAGTGCGACGGTGTTATTGTTTCGACCTCGTCGTCGGCTGACTCGAGCGTGTCACCAGTGTGGCCCGCTCGAGACGGCTCTCGATTCCGCTTTCGCTGTCGGGTCGCGGTCGGTCACTGCTGGTCGTCGTCAGTGTCGTCTTCAGACCGGTCAGCGATGTCGTTCTGTTCCGTTGTCGGCGGCTCCGGCGGTTCGAACGCCGCACTGAGCAACTGGGCCGCTCGAGTTGCCTGCAGTTCCTCGAGCGTCGTCGTCGAACGGAGTCCGGCCGCAGCGAGCGCGGCGAGGGCGACGAGGGCGGCGACCGGGACAGTTGACAGCGTTCCCGTGAACGTGCCGAGGAGTAGAGACCCGAAGAGGGCGGGGAGAAGGGCTAGACTCGCGGCCCTGATCGGTCGCGCTTGGACAAACGTAGCAACATCGGTCCCAATTCCCGTGATCGTTGCGGTCGGGACGCCGGCCGCGAGTTCCCGACACGTTCGATCGATGGTGGTGATGACTGGGCCGGCGGTCCACGTCTCGCGGAGATCGATCTCGATGACTTCTGGCTCGGGTTCGGCAGTGAGCCACCGGTAACAAAACGACCCGGTGACGGCGCTTTTGATCGCCGTCGTCAGGTTGGTGACTCGAGCAGTGTCCGTGGCTGCGGTGAGTCGATTCTCGAGGGCGAGTGCGGACGCGCCGACAACCGAGGTACTGAGTAGGGCACCGACCCGACTGTCGGAGTGCCCGTCGTCGGTCGAGCGAGACCGGATACGTTCGTTCCCGGACACGGCACTGTGGAGACGCGAGCCGGCGGCTGCCGATCGGACTCGGGAAAGTCCGCGTCGGGCGAGTGCAACAGCCGTCGATCGGTCTCGAATGGTGTCGCCCATCCTAGTCGTCAGCGTTCAGCGTCGTGACGGTCCCTCGAACCATCGTGGTTCCGACGTCGAGTCTGAGGTCGTCTCCTTCCCGCAATGACTCGCCGTGGAATCGAACGCCGGAGTCGGTTCGCATCGTTCGAAGTTCGACCGTCAGCCTGACGTCTTTGTTTTTCGGATGTTCGTGGAGGTAGATCCCGCCGCTGTCGCCCTCGAGCACGATGTCTGCGGGCTGGCTGTCGACGGACTGGATCGTCGCCAGCGTCTCGCCGCGCACGGTCTCGGTCATCCCCACCTCGAGGCCGTCGGCGACGTCCGGATCGATGTCCTCGAGTTTGAGTTCGACTGTCGTGTGCTCGAGTTCGCCTGCGGGCTCGGTCGTGCCCCGCCGGATGACCTCACCGTCGAGCGAGTAGGCGTCGAGTGTCAGCGAGAGCTGGTTCCCGATCGAGACCGCTTGCCCGGCAAAGCGCGGGGTCGTCCCGTCACGGATGGTCTCGAGTTCGACGCCCAGATGCACGCGGTACTGGTCGTTATCGATCGGATACGGCTGGACGGTTTGGACCGTCGCGATCGTGTTCGAGCCTGCGTCGAACGTATCACCTTCGGTGATCTCGTCGGCGGTGTTCGCCGACACCATTGTCTCGAGGAGGACGGGCGTCGTCTCGACGTTCAGGTCGGCCCCATCCTGCTCGAGGCTCGTCACCTGCCCATCGGTGACGTACTCGTCGGTCTCGAGGGCAAGCGTGTCGCCGACGCGGAGGCGCTCGCCAGCGAACTCGAATATCGGCTCGTCGTCGCTTCGGTCGATGAGTTCGCCGTTCACTTCCGCGCGGACGATGACGCGGGTCCCGTTGTCTTCGTCGTCAGTTGCGGTGACGTAGACGTCCGTCACCGTGAGGTTCTGGTCGTAGCCCTCAATTGGCACTTCGTCGCCCGCTTCGACGCGGTCGACGACGTACTCGGGCTGACTGCCGAGATCGATCGTCGCATATCTCGTCTCCGGTTCGCCGCCCCCGGAGAGGACGCCGACGGCTGCAACCCCAGCAACGACGACTGCAAGCACCAACAGTACTGCCAGCGCGTCGATGACGTTGACGACGCCGAAGAGATCGCCGTCGTCGTCGATTATAGGCATAGATCACCAGTTCCGAGCATTAGAAAAACGATACTATCGGCGGAGTATATATGTTGTTATCCGCTGATATCTGTCGAATCGAGCGGTGACGGTCGCGTGGACCCAGTTACTAAGCCGCCTGCGCCTCGAGTTCGCGCTCGCTTTCTTCGCGGAGACGCTTCTCGGCGGCATCCCGATCGTCGGGATAGCCGATATCAGTCCGCCAGCCGTCGAGTCGGATCGCGTCGATGGTGCGGCCGGATTGGATCAACAGGTCGATCGCTTCGCTGATCTCGTACTCGCCGCGGTCGCTGGGCTGGACGAGGTGACAGGCGTGGAAGATCGCGGGCGTGAACGTGTAGAAGCCGGTCATGACGAGATTGGACGGTGGCTCGTCGGGCTTTTCGATCACGTCGGTGATCTCGCCGTACTTGTTGGTGTCACAGACGCCGTAGCGGGAGGCTTCCTCCCAGGGAACCTCCTCGACGAGGAAGGCGGCGTCGGCGCGCTCTTCTTGTTGTCGGTTGACGACGTCACTGAGGTTCGCACTGAAGATGTTGTCGCCCAGAATCAGCATGAAGTCGTCGTCGACGTGTTCCTCGACGGTGAGCAGGGCGTGGGCCAGCCCGTTTTGCTCGCGCTGGTGCGTGTAGGTGATTGGCACCCCCTGGAACTCGTCGCCGTAGTGTTCAATGATCCGCTCTTTCTCGTAGCCGACGACAACGAGGAGTTCCTCAGCCCCGAGGTCGATGACCTGTTCGAAGCAGTGGGTCAGAATGGGTTTGTCGTCGACTTCTACCATCCCCTTCGGTTTGTCCTCGGTCAACGGTCGCAGCCGGGTCCCCTCGCCGGCCGCGAGTACGACAGCTTGCATATCATACTCCGGGTGATTCAACCACTAAATACTTTTTTGCTTACCAGTAGTTACTACTACGGTTTCTTTATTCAGTTCCGCGTTGAAACCATCAGTGAGGATTTTGTGTTTGTGTATGTATACACAAACTATGGGGACGAAAACCATCGGCATCCGAGATGACGTATACGAGCGGCTGAAAGCTCGAAAACGAGAGGATGAGAGCTTTACGGACCTTATGAACCGCATGCTGGATGATACGACTGTCGATTGGCGTGAGGGATTCGGAACACTCTCCGAAGGAGACGCCGACGAACTCGAGCGAATCGTTGCGGACTCCCGTGACCAAACAAGTGACGGGCTTTCCGCACGGCAACGAGAGGCTCTTGATGAGTTCGCGGATATCGAGGCAGACGATGAAACTGCTTGATACGACGTTCCTCATCCATTACTGGGCGGGACGGGAAGCGGTTGCAGACTATCTCGAAACGCACGACGAAGCGGAGTTTGTAACGACGACACTGAACATCAAAGAAATCGCCGTCGGAAGGGAGATTCAGGGGAAACTTGACCCAGTTGAGATTCAGTCACACTTCGAGTGGATGACCATCCTCCCGTTTCAGGTGGAACACGCCTTTATTGCTGGCGAGTTAGAATCGGAATTTCACCGGGATGAAACTGTGAATCAGGACAAGATAAACTCCCTCTCTGGAGATTTATTGATTGCCGCCGTTGCGAAAGAGACAGGCGCGACAGTTGTCACGCAAAATACGGACGACTTCCAGCTATTCGATGGCGTATCCGTAGAGACCTATTAACATCTATCTCTGGTTGTGAACAACGATACCGTGCTCCTCTCTACTGTTACTGATCAGTTTCGGGTTTGGGTCGCGTTCGGTCTCGCAGCCAGACGAGGAGGGCCGCGAGTCCGGCGACGGCGAGGACGGCCGGATCAGCCGAGACGTACAGGCTCGGCGTCGGATGGCGATACCACGTGAGCGGATACAGCCACGCGCCGGCAGCCCCGTCGGCGTACACTTTGAGCCCGTCGACGAGCAGGTGCGAGAGCGCCCCCGCGAGCAACACGCCGAACGTCCGGCGGTGGTGTGTGTCGACGACCATCGCGCCGACGACGGCCAGCAGGACGACGCCGCCGAGCGTGTGGACCGCGTTGAGATCGAACGGGACGCCGAGGGCGCTCTCGAGCGTCGCGTCGGTGACGAAAAGCCCGATTCGGTTGATGTCAGGGAGGAGGGCTCCGATCATCGCGATCGCCACCCACCGCTTCGTCAGCCACTCGTAGTGCCAGCTCGCGGCGGTCGCGAGGGCGTAGGCGATGAGAACGTGTGAGAGGAGTTCAGCCATCGTTCGTGGTGTCGGTCGGTCGTGGCTCGAGAGCGAGCGTGCGCGGGTCGATTCTCCAGTGACGGAACAGGTAGCCGATCGCGAGCAGGACGCCGACGACGGAGACGCCGAGTTTGTAGTACAGCGCGTGCGAGTCGGGGTTGACGACGACCACGTCGGCGGTCGTTACTGTTTGGTCCGCCTCGAGGACGCCGTACACCTGGACGGTCCCACCGGAGTCGACTGTCGTGTCAGGTGCATGGACCTCGAGGTCGGCTGCGGTTCGGTCGGCGGAGTCCGTGATGTGGACCTCGAGCGTGTCGCCGTCGACGGCCTGGACGTCGCCGATGAGGAGGACGCGCTCGCCCGCGTACGCGTCGTAGTCGTCTCGGAGCTGGTCGCCCGTCGGATGGGGCCAGTTGTCGTCGTAGGTCGCGCCGTAGTGGACACAGAGCCCGAGCAGGGCCGTAAGGGAGAGTGCGACGATCGCGAGTCTAACGGCGAGACGCATTCGTCTCCCGCGTCTCGCGTCGGCGGTTTGGGTGTATCGATCCGCAACGGCTCGAGGGCGATCACGCCGATAGCGAAGAGAGACGGCTCACCAGCGTCACTCGCCGCTGTTTTTCGTCGCTCCGCTTCGCACAGCATCGCCGTGCTTTCGGGCAATCGGATCGGTTCCTTCGGTACGTGGCGTCGTCTCCCCTCGCTCCGACGCCGTTTCCGCGACGAGTCGCTCCATCCGCTCGAGAATTTCGTCCGGGTCGTTTTCAGGGACGACGACTGCGTTCCCGTCTTCTTCGTGGACGGTCACCTCTGTCCCCGGCGTCATACCGAGTCGCTCTCGCACCTCCTTCGGGAGGACGATTCGCCCTTTTGAGTCCACCTTCACCATATTCACACTCTGTGCGGGAACGGACAGAATCGTTTCGGTCAGCACACTGATTTCAGCTCTCACTCTGAATGACAAACTCGGCCTCCAAACTACTGAGGCCCGCGACAGTGGCCGGTTTGTGTCGACGGGTTTCCGTCGCATTCGGTCGCGTTTTCTCGAGCAGCAGCACGCGACTTTCGTTTGATTTCGTCGATCGGTTCGTCGTCGAACGCATCACCGACAGCATCACGCAGCCCTTCGATGGGGTCTTCCTCGAGCGGACGCAGTTCGACCCGATCGTCGAGTTCGATAACGCGGTATCGATTACCGTGTTTCTCTCGGATCTCGTGGGGGATGACGATTCGACCTCGATCGTCGGCCTCCACCGTTTTACTCATTATCGTCTGTAGTACTGCGGGAAGGGTAAAACCCTCTTCCGACCGCTGATTCGGTCCCCGCAGCCGATCAGCACCTGGTGTCGTCTCCAGTTGAATCGGTGTGTTGATTTCGGCTCCAGGATCGACGCGCCTCGCTCGAGGCCGGTCTCAGGTGCGAGCGCGCGGATACGCAGTTTAAACGCACCCGGTGACGTTGTGTTTCGGTCCGTTGACCGCCCTTTCGGCGACGACACCGGCCACAACAGTTAAGATGACATTCGTAAACCGCCGTGACTCATCACAGTATTTATACGAATGCAGGGACCTCCCTCTGACGATGGTTACTGGGTGGCGCTACCGGATCGGCAGCAGTCTCGGCGCGATCGTTCTCACCGCGTGTGCGGTGCTCGCCGCGAACCACCCCGCGACGCAGTCGGTGTTTACGGCTCACGTGCCGCTGTTCGATCGCCTCGAGCCGACCGTTCTCTCCGGGGCGTCGCTGTGGTGGGCGGTCCTGTTGAGCGTGCTCGCCGTCGCGGGCGCGCTGTTGCCGCTGTACAAACCGCAGCCGCGGCGGATCCTCGATACGGTCTTTCTGGCCCAGAAACGCGTGCTTGCGGGCGGGCTCGCGCTGGCCACGCTCGGGTATTTCAAATGGTCACACCGGCTGCCACGGGCGACGCTCGTGATGACGTTCGGGTTCCTCTTCGTGGCGATCCCCGCGTGGTTCGTCTGGATTCGCCGGCCCGCCGGGGGCTCCGAGCGAACGCTGCTCGTCGGCGACGACCTCGCCCAGCTCGAGCAGGTCGCGCCCGCCGTCGAGGGGCCGGTGGTCGGCTACCTCTGTCCCACGAGTGCACTGGTGCGGTCGTCGGGTCGGGTCGCCACCGACGGCGGCGTGGCAGTGGAGGCGAGCGGCTCCCAACCCCGTGACCTCGAGACCATTCTCGAGGACATCGAGACACACGGGCGACTCGGCGCGCTGGATCGCCTCGGCGGGCTCTCGCGACTCGAGGACGTCCTCCTCGAGTACGACATCGACACCGTCGTGCTCGCGTTCGGGCGGGCCGACCGCGCGGAGTTTTTCGGCGCATTGGATGCCTGTCACGACCACGGCGTCAGCGCGACCGTCCACCGGGAGTACGCCGACAGCGTGCTGGTTGCGGATGGGGCCGTCGGCGAGTTGGTGGATGTGGATCTCGAGCCCTGGGACCCGCTGGATCACCTGTTCAAGCGGGTGTTCGACGTGGTGTTTGCGTCGGTTGGGTTGGTCGTCTTCGCGCCGCTGCTGGTGGTGATCGCCGCGGCGATCAAACTCGACAGTCCGGGGCCGGTGTTCTACAGCCAGGACCGCACCGCCGGCTTCGGCGAGACGTTTCCCGTCTACAAGTTCCGATCGATGCTCCCGGAAAGCGAGGACGCAACCCCCGGCGAAGTAGACGATCGGATCACGCGTGTTGGTCGCGTGTTGCGCAAGACGCACCTCGACGAACTGCCACAGCTGTGGTCGATCTTCGTCGGCGACATGAGCGTCGTCGGGCCGCGAGCCGCCTGGACGGAAGAGGAAGTGTTGCTCGAGGAAGACGCCCCCGCGTGGCGCAAACGCTGGTTCGTGAAACCCGGCTTGACCGGGTTGGCGCAGATCAACGACGCGAAAAGTACCGATCCGAACCTGAAACTTCGCTACGACCTCGAGTACATCCGCAAGCAATCGCTGTGGTTCGATCTGCAGATCGTGATTCGGCAGGTGTGGACGGTGCTTGTGGACATTCTGGAGACGGTCCGTGGGTAGTCGCTGAGGGTCGGATCTCAGGACTGACGGACGAGCGGCTCGTACCACTCGCGGTTTTGCTCGTACCATTCGACGAACTTCGCGACGCCCTCGCGGATCGTGTGATCGGGAGCGTAGCCGAGCAACTCCTGTGCCTTCGTCGTCTCGGCGTGGGTGTGATCCGCGTCGGCGTCGTAGCGCTCGGCGTACTCGATCTCGAGGTCGGGTGCGAGCTGGTCGCGGATCTCTTCGGCGAGAGTCTTGATCTGGATGTTGTCCGTCGAGCCGATGTTGACCGCCTCGCCGTCGGCGGCGTCGGTCTCGAGGAGTGTGCGGTTCGCCTCGATAACGTCCTCGATGTAGGTGAAATCGCGGGTCTGGGTGCCATCGCCGTAGACGACGGGCGGTTCGTCGTTGTAGCACCTGGAGACGAAATTCGAGATGGCCATGTTCGGGCGCATCCGCGGCCCGTAGACGGTGAAATACCGCAGTGAGACCGTCGGCAGGCCGTAGACCTCGTGGTAGGAACTGGCGTAGCGTTCGGCGGCGAGTTTGGAAGTTCCGTACGGCTGTCTCTTATACACATCT
>NZ_AOHX01000034.1 GCF_000337735.1 Natronorubrum sulfidifaciens JCM 14089
CCGCTCAGAGATGTGTATAAGAGACAGACATTGACCTCGTTGTACTCCAAGGGAGCCTCGACGCTCGGGCGGACGCCCGCCTTGGCGGCCTGGTGATAGACCGCGTCGGACTCGTGGACGAGATCCGCAAGGAGGTCGGCGTCCCGAATGTCGCCGTCGACGAAGCGATACTCGCAGTTGTTGTCGGTGGCGAGGTCACGATGGACCTCGAGCGTGTGCTCTTTGATTCCCAGATCGTAGAACGGCTCCATCGAATCGAGGACGATCACGTCGTGGCCCTCTCGGAGGAACGCCTCCGCGAGATGACCGCCGATGAAACCCGCACCGCCAGTGACGAGGATTCGCATTACTCAGGGGGTGGGATGATAGCGATTTGGTCGTTGTGGTTTCGCGATACGGACGTGAGAGTATTGAATCGGTCTGTGCGATTGTATGTGAGTTCGCTCTTGAGGGAGGCTGTTGATCTACAGCGGTTTGTGAACCGAACTTGATGACGTCTTAGGGAGTGGGTGGAAGAACACTACCGGCGAGCTCGACGCCTATTCGATGCTATTGCGGCGGCCTCGAGGATTGCGTGGCGATTTCGTGGCGCTGATACGGATCGAACGACATATCTGTCACTGGAGAGACCGTCCCGACAATGCGGATTCTACGGGTTGCACAGAAGGTCTATCCGGACGTGAAAGGCGGAGGGCCCTACCACGTTCATGCGATGAGTCGAGATCAGGCGACGATGGGACACGACGTGACCGTGTTGACGGTCCGAACCGATCCTGAGTTACCACACGTAGAGGAACGGGATGGGTATACGGTGGTACGATACGATCCCGCGGTGACGCTTCTGGGCAACGACATCAGCCCGGGGCTCGCACAGTACCTCTCGAGTGCCGAGGATTTCGACGTGATGCACGCGCACTCCCATCTGTACTTCGCGACGAACCTCGCGGCGCTGAAGCGGTTTCTGGGAGATATCCCGCTGGCGATCACAAATCACGGGTTGTACTCCCAGAACGCTCCCGAGTGGGTGTTCGACTTGTATCTACGAACGTTGGGTCGGTGGACGTTCAACCAGGCTGATGTCGTGTTCTGTTACACGGGGACCGATAAACAGCGGGTGCGGGACTTTGGCGTCTCGAGTCCGATCGAAGTGGTCTCGAACGGAATTGACACCGAGCGGTTCACGCCCGAGGGGCCCGAGAGCGAACTGGTGGACGCCGAGGGGCCGGTCGTGCTGTTCGTTGGGCGGTTGGTGGAGGGGAAGCGCCCGTGGCTGGTGGTCGAGGCATTCGCGGAAGTGCTAGATGAGCACCACGGTGCGGAACTGTATCTTTGTGGTGGGGGACCGTTGCGTGACGATCTCGAAGCGAGGGTGAGGGAGTTAGGAATCGAGTCGTCCATCTCGTTCCTTGGGCAAGTTCCCTACGACGAGATGCCAGCAGTATACCGGAGCGCGGACGCGCTGGTGTTGCCGAGTCGATCGGAGGGTGTTCCCCGGACGATCATGGAAGCATTGTCCGCAGAGCTATCAGTGGTGAGTTCCGAGTTAGTGCAAGTGCAGTCGGCCTTCGGGGACGCCGTGACGTACGTCCCGGAGGCAGAGGCGTTTGGGGGTCAACTTGTTGACGTACTGAACGATGGCCGGAAACGGTCAGGACTTAACGAGCAGTTCTGTTGGGCTCGAACGGTTGAGGAGACGACAACAGTAGTAGCGCGAGTAGTCAACGATAGCATGTAATTAATTGGCCTATTGATACTTAGAGACGATCACTAAACGTATCCGAGGTCTTCAAGTCAAGCCTTTGTGTCGTCGTCTATCGAGACCCCACCAGTACAATCAGCAGATTCGAAGGTCAGATCCCGGACGTGGTTGGAGACCGTTACTCGTACGCTTTTAAGAAAGTCTATCAAGCATTTCGGCTATTAATATCATATTCGCATATTGCATGATGGGTATACCCTACGGTTGCACCCCATAGAAGAGAAGTTAAACTGAGTCCAAATATGGATGGACTGGCAAACATTTGCATAATGACAATAGATGTTACCTGCGATAATAAATATGGATTTTCTTTAAATAATATTTTTTTCATTAAGCATATAAATAGTATAGAATATAGGAATCCTCCCACATATCCAGTTGATAAAAATAAGCGTACGTAACTATTATGAGGGCCTACCCCAAAGGCTGCGTGCTCACTCCTATCCTCTATCTGATACAAATAATCTTCTAAAACTAATTCTGATGGGATTGCCCCCCACCCAAAAATTGGTTTATCATGTAGTCCCAGCCAAGCAGCTGTCCATAAATCATCTCTCCCGCGAAGATCGACTTGGTTTAGGATTCTTGGCCCTGGAAGAACAGAGAAATACATTAATATGATAACTATTGAAGATACAATACTCGTCAAAAGCAGGAACCATAAATTCCTACTAGACAAATAACGGTGGAGAATTAACAAAAATAGTGCTATTAGGAGCCCTAGTTGTGCGTTCCTACTATTTGTTAGATAAACTCCAAAAAAATTAATAAATAAAAATGGGAGATATATTAATCTACGAGACTGTGAATAACGTTCTATCCCTGTCAAAGTCCCAATTACCGTGATTGGACCCATGTAATTGGGATTTGCTAAAACTGATGTTAAGGGCCAATAGTTCCACCCAAGAAGTGGGATTGCGTTTCCATAATGATAAGAATCGACTAATATTGGACCTATTGTGTATGGTCCGAAAAAAACAGCAGGTAAACCAATGAGAACTAGTAAACCCGAAATGAAGCAAACACAACTTGCAAAAGTCCTTCTATTAATAACATCTGGAAGCAGAAATATAATAATTGATAACGACACTATAAAAACTACTACTCTTTGCGAACTGACAAATGATGGTTCCCTGACTATATTTATAGAATATATGAGAAATAGCATCATTATTATAAAAAGTATGGTGGGATCTGCAGTTATGATACTTTTATTGCTGGAATATATATGATATGTGGCTATCAATAACAAAATTATGATTGATAGAGAGTACCCCAACCATTGGGGTAAAAGGTAAGACATCACGAGTATCCCTGAAATGATCAAAGACCATATCAACGATTTTTCATAAAACCTATTCATTATATCATTTATTTTTTCGACCATAATTTAAGTATGTACACTATGTGTTACTATTATGCTTATTTCTCCGTTTTAGCCATCTAACTATCGGTTTGATCAAGAGTATCTCTATAGATCTGTTCGACTCTATCAGTCAATAATCTAAAATTTCTATTTTCAGATATATATTCCTTGCCATGATCTCCCATTTGATTCTTTACTCCTGGCGAATCCAGTATCTGTATTATCGCATTCGAAAATGTTTCGACACTGTGCTCAACAGCAAGGCCAGCTCCTGAAGCAGATAATACTTCTTGCTGATCTGGGGTCTTGGATGCAACTACGGGTGTTCCAAGGCTCATGTATTCTAGAGTTTTTATTGGTGCATTAGTTCGAAGTATACTCTTAGTGGGGAATGGGGATAAGCCAATATCAGCGGCGATAACAGCACTTTGAATCATCTTCCTATCTGATAACCATCCTGTAAATGTAACTTCATTACATAAATTTCTCTCCTGAACCTTCTTTCTCAACCTTTCACGATTTGATTCAAACCTCCCACCCACCATTACAAGTGCTATGTCATACGATGATGGGATAAAATCAACCATATCAAAAAGAAACTCAAGCTTTCGTCGTGGTGCCATCGACCCCATATATAAGAGAATATACTCACTCTTGAGATCATATTCTGATTTGAAATGCTTTCCAGTAGGCGGATTACTAACTACACTAGCACCAGTTGGTAATACACTCATTGAGCTGGAATAGCTGTGGTGATCTAAATATTGTTTCATTTCTTTACTTATTGGCAAAACCACATCTGATGAATTAGCCACATATCGGCGCAATTTTTTTCCGAGTTGTCCCTTTACCCACGAAGAAGGGCCTTCAATACCTTGGTGAGCAGTCTCAATTAATTCTTCAGCCTTAAGATGTGATATTTGATGAATGTAGGGGATTTGGAACTCCTTTTTTAAATAGCTTGCCACTAATCCCATAGAGAGGTCGTTACGAACATGGACAAGATCAAAGTCGGCAAAGTCGATACCAGTATTGAATAGTGGGTTGGATTGAATCCGACCAGCGAAGAACCGTGCGGCATCCCGTGCAGGGTTGTAGGCTGAAGAGGGCAATATATAGACATCAGAACCGTTCCAAACATCTCGTTTAATAGTCTGCTGTGATTCGTCTCCTGGCCGCATCACCCATGTGACTTTATGACCCCGCCTTAAGAGGTAATCCGCATAGACGTTCGATAGAAACTGATGATCGCAGGGATACGTCCAATCAGTCAGAAGCAATATCTGCATATCNCCCCGCCTTAAGAGGTAATCCGCATAGACGTTCGATAGAAACTGATGATCGCAGGGATACGTCCAATCAGTCAGAAGCAATATCTGCATATCACTTCCAGTTGAGAGTGAATGAGTAAAAAACGTATCGTTCCTCTCCTATCCGATATCATTTTAACGAATGAGATTCACCTATCGATGTGTTTCCGGGTCAAAAAGAGTGGTCATCTATCAAAACTCAGGCAGTACTATTTTTCGGTTATCTCCCGAATCATGGAGAAATACGAATACCGAAGAGCATTCGAGAAGCTGCTAGGGAAGGCCAGATAAATGGAAGCAAGCATGAACTAGTTCGTCAGGGGCGTGACTGCATTCGCCAAACATTTGAGCGACAGCTCAGTGAGCTTCCAGCGAATACACATCACGTTGTTCCTTTAAGTGGTGGACTAGACTCCAGAACGATACTAGCCGCTCTTCTCAATCACGAGAAAATAAATAAGTCCAATATTTCCACCATTACGTTCGGAACGCCAGGGACATGGGATTTCGAACTGAGCCAGGAAGTCGCTAAGGCAGCCGGCGTGGAAAACGAAGTCATTGATCTTACCTCTACAGACGTAGGTTGGTCAATAGACGATTTAGTGGAGACCGCAGCTTGGGCCGAAAGACCAGTACCAATTCTTGAAGCACGTATCAACAAGATTCCAGCGGAAAAATATTCAAAACAGAATACGGTCCTTTGGTCTGGGTTTATGGGCGATCCGACTGTCGGATCGCATCAACCGTCGTCCCCATGTGATAATTGGAATTGTGCTTTAGAACACTTCATTGACAATAATAAACAAGTGAATAAGCACGATCATCCGATCACGCTAGATCCGAAGGAAGTCCTCCCCTCTACCCCCTTTATAGACCGGGCAAAGTTGAGTTACGAAGAACAACTTGACTATGCAATCCGGCAACAAAAATATATTAAGCCAATTGTTGCACCATCTGATGAGCTATATGTGAAACCATTTATAGACGAGCGATGGTTATCTTTCTGGCTTAATATACCGCCTTCTGAGCGGAATGATAGACGACTTTTCAAAAAAATTGTCAAAAAAGAATTTCCTAACCTGTTTTCACTCCCGACAAGCACTAACTACGGCTTGTCGATATCTCGCCACCCATTCTTAGGGAAAGTAAATGGCGCAATTAGTATTTTAACTCGGAAATTCTGTAGTGAGCTCAAGGGACACCGATATATCCATCCAAATATGAACTACGCACCCTTTGATGACCTAATGCGTGACTCCGACAGATTAGCGCCAGCTACTGAAGAATTACTACTTGAAGTTAATAATCGAGACGGGATCTACATAGATGTAGAAACCCTCTGGAAAGAACATCAATCTGGTGAAAATCATAGTAATTTGTTTAGCTTGCTTTTGTCGATAGAATCACATTTGAGATTTAAAGAATGACTTATATACCGATTATACATTGCGGAACACAAGATATATTAATGAACATACAATGTCTAAATAAAATAACCTATCAAGAATATGAGTGAAAAACAACTATTTTATAGTACAACTCCTTATCATGTTCTTCTTTCGTTATCTTTGTCATTGGAGTATTCAGACTCGGAAAACTACTTATTGCTAGCCCCAGCGTTCTCGAATTCGGATGCACTTGTTAGTGCACTCCGCAGTTTGAACGGTTCACCTTTCAAGAAAATTTGCACATTCACGCAGACCCGAAGTAAAAGTATGCCAGAGAGATATTTTCTCAAATCCCGACAAAGTTTCCAATGCCGACGTCTCGTGAAATCACTTGGTCCAGACCGAATATATGTCGCACGGGATTCTGGTGCCGCCGAACAAGCGCTACTCCATCATTCGTCCGCCGATACGACAAATATTTATATTGAAGATGGAACTGCAGCTTACTCCGGACATCTTCGTACATCCAAACCATTATGGAAGCGATTCGCCGGAAAGCTCTTCTACGGACCGTGGTGGACACCTCCGCAGGTCTTTGGAACGAGCAGGTGGATTGACCATGTCGTGCTAACGTTCCCTGATCACGTCCGGCCAGAACTCGCCGATTACCCGGCCGAGCCTATCTCGAGTGCGCCGCTTCGGTCGGTCAACTCGAACTGGATCGAATCCTACTTTTCAGCAATCGGAATTGAACCAGCGACATTGGCCGACATCGAGTCGATAATCCTTGCCACGCACTCGAGTGCCTCTGACGGCAATCCGTGTTATCGCAAAACACTTCGCAATGAGATTCGTAACACATCCGGGATAGTTGCAGTCAAATACCATCCACGAGAGACTGATGGCGATTATCTCGGTGTTGCCAAGCATGAGAACACAACAATCCTCCCACAATCAATTCCCGCTGAACTTGTTTACCTGTATGCCAACCGCTTGACGACCGTTGTCGGCACGATCTCGACCGCACTTCTTACTGCTCGTTGGATTGACGATGATCTTGAGGTTATCTCACTTGCAGATGTAATTGATATCGGAGATGATCGTCTCAAAACCATGTTTCGATCTGTCGATATTGACGTTCGGTCTTGATCAGCAACGGCGTTCAATGATCGAGATCAAGCTTGTCATGAAATCCACCTCATAGTCCGAATATCTCTAGTCCCGGGTCGTCCCCTCGCTTGTCGTTGGTGATTGCGACAACAACTCAAAGACACAGTGCAAGACTGTTCATGCGTGTACGCGGCCTGGGAATGTCCGCGCTCGAGGCGCAGTTCTTGCATGCATCGCTCGTCTGTTCACCTGTGTCCAGCGGTTGTACGTCTTGTCCAAGACTGATTGCTTGAGATGGAGGTCTAAAAGTGGTGTTCAATTCGGTCTTCGACTCTGTACTCGATATCGAGAAGATTGTCTGTGTTCCATGGATTATACAGGGTGGTTGGCACGACTCCTGCAGAAATCAGGGAGTCGGTTGTCTCAGAAGCATTCGGTTTGTCCCTTTTCTAGATATTCAATTGCGAATCCTACTGTCAAAAACCGATTTAGATATGTTATATTATATGAATAATAATCAAAATTAAAATCACTTTCGTATATATCGCACTGACACAGCCAGCCCAGATATTTATCCTCGTATTGGTCATAGTCTGCATTAGGTGGAAATAGGTTTGACCTCACTATCCAGTAATAATTTTCCAAGATTTTCCCAATCGGGGCAGGGGAGTTATCTGCGATATATTGCAAATAGTCGATCAGTGATTTTTGATTCTTTTTCAGTGTATTGCCAGTAATCTGCTCGGGTGTATTTGATGTCGCACCAGATGCCACAGGCACATCCAACAGCGTGTCGTTTAATTCGCGGATTAAGCGGATCTGAAACTCATTTGCGATACGAAATCGATCTGATACAGAGAGGAAAGGCCGGAAAAGTGGGTTCATATCGAACGGAGCCAAATAATAGGAAAACTCGTTACGAAGGTTTGTCACCGAAGTTGACCTGCTTCTCTCAAGTAACAACTGCAGTTCAGTATAATCCGCCACATCAATTTCACTATTAACCAAATCTATATGTGTTTGATTGTTAATATATTCTTTTAAACCTTTATAAAGATGGGATTTAAATTCGTCTTCCCGTGAGAACCCTTCTCTCGAAAAGAGTGGCCGATAGTAGTGGTTATCCACAAATTCCGAAAGTGATAGTCTATCTTTCATAAAATCTGTCTCCCAGGGTTTTGAGTTTGGAAAGGGAGCTCCTAACCCTTTGATCATGACTGTCGGGTGTTCTTCAATCCCTTTCTCAAGTTCATCAAAGAAACTCGGATTACAACCGAACTTCCTGTATGAGAACCCATATTTGCTGAAGTATGTTACCCACGTACTGGAAGTGTGATCTAAGTAATCGGTTGTCCAATCAAGCTGATAAAGGTCAAGATTATATTTGTCCACTAATTGATTAACTACCACAATATCATTTTCAGCACTCGGTACTAATGGAGAGTCACCCTGTCCAGTGAATACAGATGGTTGGCGATCAACTGCCTGCAATCCGGCTAAGATAGTTCGTGAATCAAGCCCCCCCGTTAGTTGTAGGCCAATCGACGATGGGAACGCAGTTGAGATAGTCTGGAAAGTGTCTCTAACAACTTCAGCATATTCTGATACAGCTTTTTCGATAGAATTTGGATCGAAGGACTGACCGCTACCAATTGGATCAGTTTCTTCGACCGAAATAACATTAGTGGAGCAATCAACTTTAATACACTGATTCCCCATCAGTTTATTCACACCCCTCAAAAAGGTATGTGGGCCTATGGGGGACTTCTGAATGATTTTTTCATAAAGCCGGAATTTATCAACCTGAACTAAATCTGACGACTGCGCGATCGCAGAAAGATGGCTGGAGATCATCCAATTATCACCGAGTGTATAATAAATATCATATGAATGCTCAGGATCAGAGAACACATAGAGAGTATCATCAGCTTTTAACACTAAGGAAAAATGTCCTAACGAATTTTGTTGGATTCCTTGAAAGTCTCCAGTAAATGATTCAAGTGTGGCTTCAAGAGCTGTTTTTCCAGTTGACCCATTGTATATGAATGTTCCTGTGGAGGCCGCAAAGTCACCCGCGTCATTATACACGATGTTTTGATTATTGACTCTTCGTTTCTTGTAAAATGAACCCAATATATCCCTTTCTCGAACCTGGCCTGATGGATCAAGTTCAGCACTCTCAGCAGCAGCACGAGCAATTGCTGCTTTCGAAGACTCACAGGTGAGATGAAATCTTGCCATAAGATCAGTAGAAATTAGCCACATATAAATGGTCATGTCCCATACTCATCTGGTAGTACTTCCGAGATGTATAGTAACACTCCCTGAACTCACAACAGCGATTGATACCGCTCTCAATCAACTCTCCTATGAAAATCCCGCACCGGGCTTACCACACCACTGACAATAGTTGTTCGGGTGAGCCGAAAAAATAAAAAATAGTGATTCACAGAAGGTTTAGGTATACTCTGAGTCGGCGACGTCATGACTGGCCGTGAGAAAGAGATCGTCCGTCACCTGAGTGAGGACGATCTCAACCGCTTGCTCACACAGACAGACAACGAGATGATGAGCAAGGGCTCACTTTCATCAAACGGCTGTATAAGGGTGCAACGCTCGAAGATGCAGCCGATGATGTCGGAATGTCGCAATCTACTGGAAGTCGCTGGGCTACCCTTTGGAATGAGGGTGGTCTTGGGCAGTTGATGCCGAACTTCGGGGGCGGCAGGCCCCCGAAGCTCGGCGATAACCAACGAGAGCGTCTCATTACGATCCTTCGAGAAGGTGAACCGTGGAAAAAACAGGAGATTCAGCACCTCCTGAACACTGAATTCGACATCGAGTACCATCCGAATTACCTTCCACGAATGCTGGCCGACCTCGGACTCTCGTACGCAATTCCACGGACAGAGCGGCCAGATCGACCAGACAACGCCGATGAAATCCTCGACGAACGCGTTGCAGACGCGTTCGACGAGGAAGACCCTGAGAAGCCCCATAATAAACGCTCTGGAGACGACAGTGACGAAAACTGGGAGGTTGACGACGATATCTGTACAGACGGCGGCACAGCAATCGGCTTCTTTGATATCTCTCACCCGCAACCATGGGACAATTCCCAGCGCCTCTATACCGTCAGTGAGCCGACGATCACCCGGCCGCTGGTGAAAATCGATACACCAGCGGCCGGGTTCTATGCACTTACTGGCGAGAGTATTCTCCAGTTCCCCGTGGATCAGACGAAAGAGCAGATTTGTGAATGTTTTCGACGAATCCGCGAGCAGAATCCCGGCAAGCGGATTCTGCTCGTCTTAGACAACTTCTCCTCACACATCTGCGCACACACGCGGAAACAGGCTCACGAACTTGGGATAGATCTCGTCTTTCTTCCGGTCGGTTCTCCGCACCTCAATCCGATCGAATCCGTCTGGAAGAGTCTCAAATGGGAGTCATCGCCCCTCATCGTGGAGGGCGCGGACGAGTACCGCGCCCTCCTCGACGAGATCTTCACGAAACTGACCGAACGGTTGAGCTTTGCGAGCTCGTGGATCGAGAATCACCTCAGCGATTACATCCAAAGAGGGTGTCATAGAACTCTTGTCACACCGTGATGATCGTGCTTCCCGGATTGTCTCCTCGTTCGTAGTTGGTGATCGCAATAACGAGACGCAAACACAAGGACAGGAACACCTGTGTTCGTGCATGGACGCGGCCTCGGGCGCGGACGTGCCCGAGGCCGCAGTCCTTGACTGCGTCGTTAGTTCGTTCGACGCCTGTCCGGCGGTTGTACGTCTCATCTAACGTCGATTGCTTCAGCTTCACGTCCTTGCTGTGCTCTTTGATACGGTCTTCGACCCTGTACTCTATGTCCAGTGGATCGTTGGTGTTTCGTGCGTTGTACGGGGCAATTGGCACGACTCCTGCGGCCAGCAGGTAGTCGTGCCAATCGAGTGTGTCATAGGCGCTGTCTCCAAGCATCCAGATCGGTGTTTCGACGGCGAGCGCGTCACGTGTGACGCGCATCACCGTCTCTTCTGACGCTTGTTTACTCTCGGTGAATTCCGCTGCAATCGGGATCTTCGAACCGGTCGAAACGATCGTGCAGCCGTAGCCGTAGTAGTACTCTTCAGCCGTTGGGTCGTAGCATTTCGACGCGTCTTGATCGGCTGGCATCGTTCTCACGTCCGTCGAATCAATCGAGTAGGTTGAGTCGAGCAGGCCCCGTAAGGCGGCCTGCTCGACGAGATGGTCGAAGATCTTGTCAACGACGTGTTCGAGGTCAGTGAGGAAGCGATCGACCGCGTCTCTCGACGGCGGTCGATCAAAGCCACAGCTGAGCCAGACGACTGTGTTGTTCAGTTCCCGCGCAACCGGACGAATGCCGTAGATGTCCTTGTAGTAGCAGTGCAGAAACCCACGCATCATCTCCGGTGGTTCGTGATCTCGTGTTCGCCCCGTCTGCGCCGGGGCGAACACGTCGAACTCTTCAAGAAACTCGAAGGATAGGTGCTCAAACAGCGCTAACGTCTCTGTCTCCACGACATTGAAGAACGTCTCTACCGTAGGATTATCTTGCAGGGTCGCTGGGCTCATACCACCTCAGCGTTCACCCTGCTCTCTGGTATGAGAACTGTTCTATGACACCCTCTCCAAAGGTTGCGTTAACCACTATCGAGCATCTCGTACACCGGGCGGTAGTGGCCAGATGCTTCAATCGCAGCTTCGCCACCGGCGTACTGTTCGGCGAGCTCGTCAAGACGATCGTTTGGCAAGCGGATCTCGTCTTGCAAGTTGCCGTCGTCATCCACGACGGCAACTTGCGAGTATCGTGTGTGGGTGTCTATTCCGAGGTACATAGGACGCCTCTGTTGGGACTGTAGCGTGAACGAGAGATCCTCCTATACGTGCTCGATGGCACAAGATTCCGCGTCTTGTCACGGGCTCGGACCATTCTCTAGTAACGTGCTTATCGCACCGGATTAGTTTCGGTCTCAGCCAGTCCCTAGTGCCTCGTTCACGGCCTAGGCCCTTAGCTGCGGGATTTTCATGGATTCTCTATACAGATGTGAGCAATTATTTCTAATGTCTACTATAGTCAGCACTTTCCACAATGAGCGGCGATGATTCTCATTTGTGGCTCTTCCAGACTCTCCGTATGATCACGCCCATAATGTACGGATCAACGACGGTCTCTACAACCAGTGACTAATACCGAGTCAGTGAATTTCTCGGTCAAGCACTTGTACAGCTCGGTTGTTTAAAGATATGAATGGTAGTTCTGTGAAATTGATGTGTCCCGTCTATAATATCAAATAGGACGTGATCAACTGATCCTAATAGGCTCTTGGATAACTCAGTTGAACCGGTTTGTGTGTGCCATCGCACAGTTCGATCCGGGATCTTCATCCGCGCGACGGGGGATTGTCTGCTCGTCTCGCTGTGGTTTATCGATACGTGATCGCTCGCCTTCGAACAGCGGACGTCGACTATGTCTGTATTGATTCGAGCGTTAGATCGGACGTTCCTTCGCGGGCTGATCTGCGAAGCCTTTACAGCGAGTCGTTCGAACAGGTATGTGCCGAATCGGTCAAAGCCCCCATCGTGAGCACGTGACGCCGTACTACCGGGAACGTCCTGGAGTGCTGTGTTGATCACAAGACACAGATAGACACTTGGTACTAATATGATCAATCCCACATCACATTTCGAGGATTTCGAACTCGCGCACTCATTATTCGACTTACGAATAGATAAAATCCCAATCTGGGAACGTCTACGATTCCGTATATTCAGACAGATCAAACAACAGAATGGAACGGGACAGGCACACACTGGCGTCGGCGACGATTGGCGAGATTATGTCCGCGGAACCGGACTATTCCTCAAGAACTTCGTCGTCAATAATCCCTATCTCGCCAGTGAGAGCGATGTCCTCTACATCGGCCATCACCGACGGAAGAAACGAGACGACGGCTACTGGTGGGACACTTACTGTGATCCGGTTCACGAGACCTGTGACTACGACTACGCACATTTCGAGAAAGCACATATGTTGGAGCATCACCAGCCTGCTCGAACGTCGAACCTTCGATATCTCGATCTCATAGAATACAGTGGTAACATCCAGCGCATGCTTGGCGTGAACAAGCCGACAATTCCGAATGTAGCACGAACTCAACTCGAGTCCGCTCAAGACGCGATCCGAGAACAATTCGGTGCGGATGTCGACCTGGTGACGATGGCTCGAGAGACACTTCACGTTCGACGCACCACACTTCCCCTTTATCGACGGCTTCTCGAGCGGGTCAACCCAGAGCTGGCCGTCGTCGTGGTGAGCTACGGACGGGAACCCTTCATCGAAGCTTGCAAGGAGCAGGACATCCCGGTTGTCGAACTTCAACACGGCGTCATTCACGAACATCACTTCGGCTACTTGTATTCCGGACCGCGCACGAAGGAGACGTTCCCCGACTACCTCCTCACCTTCGGGGACTTCTGGAAGGACTCCTTCGAGTTCCCCATCCCAGATGATCGTGTGGTCTCCGTGGGGTACCCCTATCTTGAAGAATCAGTTGACAAGTACGACGACGTCAACACGAGAGATCAATTACTGTTCATCTCCCAAGGGACGATCGGCGAACAGCTCTCGAAGTTCGCGATGGAAGTCGAGCAGCACCCGGAGATTGATCACGAGATTGTCTACAAACTGCATCCCGGCGAATATGATCGGTGGGAAGACGAGTATCCGTGGTTGCTCGAGGCCGACTTCGAGATCGTCGACAGTTCAGAACCGCCGTTATACAAACTGTTCTCTGAGTCGAATGTGCAAGTCGGTGTTGGGTCAACGGCCGTCTACGAGGGACTGTGCTTCAACCTCGAAACGTTCGTATACGAAAATTCGTCGGTGCTGCAACCGCTTGTTGACGAAGGGTCGGCGGCCGTTGTTTCCACCGCCGACGAACTCGCGTCGGCTCTTGGGAATAAGAGCCGTTCGTTCAACCGAGACTACTACTTCACTCCCAAGGCGACCCAACGAGCGTGTGAGACGATTCAGCGATTGGCGGAAGATGGAACTGTGTACAACTCGGGAACCTTCTAATTCCAGTTACAGCAGGCTACCCAGACAAGTACAAGTATTAACCAGACAGATTACTAACGCCCACGTAATGGCTACCACTGTAATCCAAGCTCGAGTCGGCTCCACCCGTCTCCCGGGCAAAGTGATGTATCCCCTCGATGGCCGGCCGACACTCGAGCACGTCGTCACTCGAGTCAACCACGCCGACGCCGTAACCGACGTTGTCGTCGCGACCTCCACGGAACCGCAGGACGCCGTCATCGAACAGTACGCATCCGAGTTCGGTGCAGACGTCATCAGGGGGAGCGAATCGGACGTGTTGAGTCGGTTCGAACAGGCACTCGAGCAGTACGACCCGGAGATTGTTGTCCGAGTGACGGCTGATTGTCCGCTCGTCTCCCCGCAATTCATCGACGCCAGCATCCGGCGCATTACGGAAAGCGATGTCGAGTACGTGTCCGCCGGCCTCGAACGAACGTTCCCCCGTGGGTTGACCTGCGAGGCCTTTACCGCCGAATCGTTCGAACGCGTGTGTGCCAAATCGACTGAGCCCCGCCATCGCGAGCATGTGACGCCGTACTACCGGGAACATCCTGAGGAGTTCGAGCTGTCCAGCCTCGAGTCCAGCGCAGTGTTCGACGAACCGTGGCTTCAGGATCGCACCGATCTCCGGCTCACTCTCGACGAACCGGCCGATTATCGGTTGCTCGAGACGGTATATCGTGAGGTGGAGTACGACGGAATCCTCGACGTTCGCGACGCGATTGAGTACGTCGACGAGAACGACCTCGGAACAATTAACCAGGACGTCGAACAGAAAGCCCTTAAATGAGAGTCGGAATTAGAGCTGACGGGGGTCTTGAACTGGGTATCGGACATCTAGTTCGCTCGAGTGTCCTTGCAAATCGATTCCTCGAGGAAGGATACGATGTGACGTATCTCACGAAAACACCGGAACCCGTCGCCGACGTGTGTCCATCTGCCGTTGACATCTACTCCCTAAATATTCGACATCCACACGAGGATACCGTCGCGTGGATCGAAGAAACGGGCACTGAAATCGTCGTGAGTGACTGTTACGATGTCGATACGGCGGCTCAAGAGGCCATCGCAGGAGCGACGGAGTGCTTCGTCGTCCTGCAGTATGACGATCGCCACGAACTCTGCTGTGATATTCTCGTCAACGGCCATCTCTTCGGGCCAGAAGTCGAGTATCGATGGCGGGGTTCGGAGCCAACGTGGTGCGTTGGCCTCGAGTATCTATTGCTCCGAGAGGAGTTCCAAGAACTCGCAAAGCAACCTGTTAACTGGCGAGACCCGCCCGAAACTGCACTCATGACGATGGGAGGGAGCGACGTGACTAATACGACGCCGGCTGCGATGTGTGCGTTTGATGGACTTGATCTCGAGGTTGACGTGATTATTGGACCGGGGTACGATAACCGGGACCAGATCACGAACGTTGCAGCTGAAGTTTCCTGTCGATTCAATTTGGTTGAAAACCCACCTGATCTTTCTGCACGAATGGCGAGTTCGGACCTTGCTGTCAGTGGGTTCGGAACGACGGCGTACGAATTACTCGCAGCGGGAACTCCCTTCGTTGGAATCCCCGTCGTAGACAATCAGAAACGAACTGCTCGTGCATTCAAAGAACAAAGGCTGGTCAAAACGGTAACTAATGACGACAACCTCGAAGAAAAAGTCCGAATCTTGACCGAGGATTCGAAATGTCGACGTTCGCTCGTCGAGAGATATGACGCGATAATTGACGGAGATGGTGGTGAGCGTATTTTCGAGGAAATCAGATCAAACGTAGTTGGAACACATCAGAAGCAATAGTTTCAGTATACTTGCGAAACATCTAGTGGATAACATGAGAATAAGCACATGTGAATTAGCAGACTTTCTTGATGCAGAACACGCGGGAGATCCTATCGAAATAATGGGTGTAAATTCAATCGATAGAGCAGATCAACACGAACTGACGTTCTGTGTCTACGACGATCCGAAGTGGTTCGAACGAACATCCGCCGAAGCGGTTGTCTCACTTTCTGACCTGAGTTTCGAACCCGACGCCACGCTTATCAAAATCGATGATCCCCAATTGGGATTCATCAAAATCGTAGACGAGTTCTTCAGGGAACGACCTGACTCTATGGAGATACACCCTTCTACAGTGATTGGAGACGATGTCGAGATCGGAAATCGATGCGAGATTGGCCCCCACGTTCATATCCGAGGCGACGTTACTATCGGCGACCGATGTATCATAAAATCAGGTGCATCGATCGGCGGTGACGGGTCTGGTTACGTTGAAAACGAGAACGGGCGACTAGTGAAGCAAATTTACCAAGGAAAAGTGATCATCGAAGACGACGTAGAGATCGGAGCAAACAGTGTAATCGACAGAGGTGATTTCGAGGAAACGATAGTTGAACAGGGGACAAAAATCGACGATCTCGTCCATCTATCCCATGATACCGTTGTCGGGAAACATACGATGATAAACCGAGGATGCAGCACCTCTGGTACTGTAACGATCGGGGATCATGTCACTTTGAACCCACATTCGGCGATTGCCCCTCACGTCGAAGTCGGGGATAGGGCTGAAGTAGGAATGAACTCAACTGTTCTCGACAATGTTGAAGCAGGAACTACGGTTGTCGGTTCCCCAGCTAAAGTAATTAATTCGGATTAGATCTCGAGCGCATCCAGAGAAATTCCTTCACCACTTTTGATATCGGCTTTAGCGATAGAATCGACTATTTCATCGAGGAATTTTGGCTCCGCACCAACGTCGACAGCGTCTCCTGGTCGGATAATCTGCACGTCATCCCTCGTGATCATCTGACCGGCTTTGATTTTACGAGTTGCGTGTATCCCACGGCGGGATCGGTCGTACGTTGCCTGTTCGACATTCCGAACAGTGAGCTTCCCGTCGCCCAGCGTTCGTTCAGTTTTTCGTATTTTGTCGATCATTTCCCCTAATTCGTCGGGCTCGAGTGCGAACGAGTGATCTGGGCCCTCCATCTCCTTATCAAGGGTGAAGTGTTTTTCAACCACAGACGCCCCGAGTGCGACGGCAGCAGCGGGAGCAGTCGCGGGATCGGTTGTGTGATCCGAGAACCCGACCACGGTATCGAACTCTCGATTCAGCGTCTCGACTGCGCGGACGTTAATCTCCTCGAGGGGCGTCGGATACGACGAGACGCAGTGAAGCAACGCAATGTCCTCGACGCCGTTCTCCCGAAGCACCCCAACGGCTTCCTCGACCTCTGCCTGTTCGTGAGCCCCCGTCGACATAATTACAGGCTTGTCGTACTCCGCGAGGTCCTCGAGGAACGGGTGATGTGACAGCGTGAACGATGCCACCTTGAACGCTGGCACGTACTCCGCGAGTTCTGCAGTCGATCGTTCGTCGAACGGCGACGACATGAACTGGATGTCCCGTGACTCACAGTACTCGTACAGTTCGGGAATCCACTCGTAGGGTTGCTCAAGGCTCTCCAAGAGCGCGTACGTCGAGTCTTCGGGGTCGTCGACCAGATCTCGGTCGTCGACATACAGATCCTCTGCTCGAAACGTCTGGAACTTCACCGCGTCTGCTCCAGCGTCGGCAGCAGCGTCGATGAGTTCTTTCGCGGTCTCGAGGTCGCCATTATGATTTGAGCCAGCCTCGGCGATGACGTACGTAGGTTCGCCTGGGCCGATAGCCCGGCCACCGATGTCGAATGTCTCCATGTCCCTATCCCGACACGGAACCGAAATAAACGCACCTACTCGAGGTGATGCTCGTGGAGGTTTTCGATTGCTGTTACGACATCGGACACGTCTTCGTCGCTCATTTCGACGTGTAGTGGAAGACTCACCAGCCCATCGTATACTTGTTCAGTCTCGGGGAATTGACCAGGTTTGTACCCGAACTCCTGCTGGAAGAACGGGTGATAGTGCAATGGCACGTAGTGTACTTGGACGCCAATGTTCTCGGCGTGCATCGCGTTCACGAACTCTTTGCGACCGCATCCGAACGCCTCGCTCACTTCGATCGCATAGAGGTGACACATCGGATCCGACTCGAGTGGTTCGGGCGGCGTCCGAATCCCGTCGATCCCGGCCAGTGCTTCGTCGTATTGTGCGATAATTTCGTCGCGCCGCTGTTTGAAGTCCTCGAGCCGATCCAGTTGTGCCAGACCGAGCGCCGCCTGCAGGTCGGTGATATTGTAATTGTAGCCGACGCCTTCGGCCACCTGGTACCACGGTTCGTCATCGTGGCCGCCAGGACTGTACTCCATATCGAACGATCGAAGCCGACGACATCGCTCCGCCAGCTCGTCGTCGTCGGTGACGACCATGCCACCCTCTCCCGTCGTCACGTTCTTCACCGGGTGGAAGCTGAAGACGGCCATGTCCCGCTGTGCACCGATCGCTTCACCGCGCCACGATCCACCGAAGGCGTGACAGGCGTCCCAGATCACCGTTAGGTCGTATTCGTCGGCGACCTCGAGTAACCCGTCGATGTCGGCCGGATGGCCGGCGTAGTGCATCGGTACGAGCCCAGCGGTGTCGTCGGTCACCTGCTCTCGGACTGCGTCCGGATCGAGCGTCCGCCGATGTGGATCGATGTCCGCGAATACCGGCGTCGCATCGTTGTACGTCGCTGCGTGCGCAGTTGAGGCAAACGTTAGCGGGGTCGTGATTACCTCGTCACCAGACCCGAATCCAGCCGCACGACCGGCTAGATGCAACGCCGTGGTTCCTGATGTCGTCGCGATTGCATGCTTGACGCCAACCATCTCCGCGACCTGTTCCTCGAAGGCCTCTACTGTCGGCCCGCGGGTGATGTAGTCGCCTTCGAGTGCCTCGAGTACAGCCTCCTTTTCTAGCTCGGTAATACTCTGACTCCCATAGCCGAGCACCTCATCTCGGATTGGTTTGCCACCATAATACGCTGGGTCGCGAGTCATCACGAATCGTCTTGCTCCCGAAGCCACTCTCGGAGGCGATCAATCCCTTCCTCGAGAGACACCTCCGGCTCCCAATCAAGAACGTCCACTGCCTTGGACGGATCGCAGAGGAGCTTTTGGACTTCGCTCTGTGGATGGTGGTGCTCGACGTGAGTAATCTCCGTCCCCTCTGTTGCAATCGTCTCTGCCAATTCGTTGATCGAGATATCCGAACCGGTACCTGCGTTGAGAACCTCACCGACGGTCTCGTCAGCAAACGTTCCTTCGACGATGAACCGTGCGCAGTCGGTCGCGTACAGCAAGTCGCGAGTCTGGGTACCGTCACCGAAAATTTTCAGTGGTTCTCCAGCGAGATCGCGGCTTGTAAAGATCGATACCACTCCACCAGCCATCCCCGTCTTCTGGAAAGGCCCGTAGGTATTGAACGGCCGCAGGATCGTCACTGGCAGATCATAGCCGTGATAGTAGCTCTCGGCAAGGTTCTCTGCTGCAAGCTTCGACCCTGCATAGGGTGAGGCTGGCTTCACAGGATGGTTCTCGTCGATCCCAGCTTCGGAGTCGACCATGTCGTACACCATGCACGTTCCCACCAGTCCAAGTGGAGTGTCCGTCTGTCGACAACACTCGAGGACGTTCTGTGTGCCAACCACGTTCGATTCGAAGTGTGACTGTGGATCCTCGAGACTCTCTTGGACGTCGATTTCTGCCGCCAAATGAATACAGGCATCGACATCCTCGTCGAAGCGGTTTGCAACTGCTTCTTCGTCACATACGTCGCCCTCTACGAGGTTGAATTGTTCCGAGTCCTCGAACTCAGCGACGTTTCGATGCGATCCGTTTGAGAAGTTGTCCAGTCCTCGGACGGTGTGGCCTCGTTCGAGCAATTCACGGACGACCCACCGACCGATGAACCCTGCTGCGCCGGTAACAACGACTGTCTTACTCATTGCTGATTTCTCTTACATTCGTCTCGTCAAAGCTGACGCTTTGTTCTTCCGATGCCGTGTCGGACTCAGATTCGGCGTTTGAAAATGATTCATCTGCCCCAGCCATCGCGCCGTTTTCTTTCAGCAATTTCATAATTTCGTCTTTCGACAGCTTGGGGGCATTTTCGGAGGACAACACGATCTCTGTGCTGTCTGTGAATCCAACTGTACGCGTTTCTGTCTGGAAGTCAGCCATCTCTGGTTGAATCGCGTACATCGAATCGTTTTCGCGTGCTCGCCGTGCCTCCCGCTCAGTCATGATCTCTTCGTGGAACGTCTCACCGGGACGACGACCGATCACGTCAATGTCGATCTCCGACGGCTCGTAGCCGAACTCCGGTGCCAGCGTCTCGATCATCGCCTTCGCGAGATCCTCGATTTTGATCGCTGGCATCTTGTAGACGAACACCTCACCGCCTTGCATCGTCTCGATCGCTTGTGACACCAGATCGAACACGTCATCGTAGGTCAGGAAAAAACGAGTCATCCGCTCGTCGGTGAGGGTAACTGGTCCTCCCTCACGAATCTGGTCAGTAAAGATCGGAATGACCGACTGAGATGAGTTGATGATGTTGCCGAATCGAACCGACGATAATCGCAGGTCGCGGTCGCCACGATGGTTGTTCCCTGCAGTGATGAGTTTCTCACCGAGGAGTTTCGTTGTCCCCATCGTGTTGGCTGGATTTACGGCTTTATCACTGCTCGTAAACACGACGCGCTGAACATTCTCATCAATCGCTGTATCCACGATGTTCTGCAGGCCGAGCGTATTCGTTTTCACGGCTTCGAATGGGTTGTACTCACAGACATCGACGTGTTTCATTGCCGCCGTGTGGATAACGACGTCAATGTCTTCCATCGCTCGAGCCAGTCGATCCTTGTCTCGGACATCTCCTGCAAGATAGCGACACCGATCATCATTGACAGTCGATCGTATTTTTGCAAGTCCTGGCTCGTTGTTGTCTAGTACACGAAGCACCGCGGGGTCGCGCTCGAGTAGTCTGGGAACAAGCGTCCGACCAACCGACCCCGCACCCCCCGTCAAAAGAATATTGTTTCCTGAAATCATCGTGTGTCAATCAGTCGTAGAGTCCATATCAACCTACTGATCTCACTTCTATAATATGTCCAATAATTTATAGCAGAATAGGAACTACAGGCTGATTTTCACCCTGTTCAGCACGAAACTACCTTGTGCAAATGATCCGTGAATCTATCCCTTTAAGCGCCTATCCTCGAGATTGAATCGCGTACAGATCGGCATACTGGCCACCGTCATCGATCAACTCACCGTGGGTCCCTGTCTCAATGATCTCACCGTCTTCGAGCGTATAGATTCGATCCGCGTTCTCGACGGTCGACAACCGATGCGCAATTGCGATCATCGCATAATCCCGATCCATCTTTTCGATTGCCGTCTGCACTTCCTGCTCGAGGTTCGAGTCCAAATCACTCGTCGCCTCGTCCAACACTAACAGATCCGCATCCTGCAACAGGGCTCGAGCCAGCGCGATACGTTGCTTCTGGCCACCCGAGAGTCGAACGCCGTCGTCGCCGAGCACCGTCTCGTAGCCGTTCGGCAGCTCGTCAAAGAACTCGTCGACTTTCGAAATTGCACAGGCGCGGCTCAACTCCGCACGCGTCACGTCGCGGTTGCCGATCGTGAGGTTGTACTCGAGCGTATCGTTGAAAATAAACGGATTCTGTCGAACAACGGCGATCCGTTCGCGCCAGTCGTAGATGTCCATCTTGTCGATCGGCACGCCGTTTGCCCGAATCTCGCCATCGTCGAGTTCATACAGTCGTGCGAGCACCGAGACGATCGTCGACTTGCCAGCTCCGGACTGGCCAACGAAGGCGACGAACTCGCCTTTTTCCACTTCGAAGTCGATTCCGCTCAAGACCTCTTCCTCTTCATTGTAGGTGAAGTGGACGTCGTCAAACTCGACCTGAGTGACGGAGTCTGGAACATCTTGAGTGGACTCATTCGGTTCTTCCCGAGTCTCGAGTTCTTGGATGAATTGCTGTGTCCGAACGAGGTGCGGCAAGTCGTTTTCCACTCTGTAAAACGTTCGATTCAAATCGCTCACTTTTGGGCCAAGCTGGAACATTGCAAAGAGGAAGACACCGAGTGCCCCGATCGAGAGATTAGCGAACGTCAGCGCCAGATAGATAAGAACGAATACCGAGACAGCGACGCCGAGGTTGTAGAAGTTATTGATTGCGGCTTCGTTGCGCCGGAGGGTAATTCGCGCACTGGTAAACTGGTCGATAGCGTCATGGAAATCCTGACGGAGTTCGTCGGCAAGCCCGAAAATGCGGACGTCCCGGATGCCTTGTGTTCCCGCCTGGGCGGCCTCCTGGCGTCGTTCGTTCGCATCGGCGACGAGATCACCGACCTGATAGCCCGGTTCAACGACGCGCCGAAGAAAGACCGTCAAGAAGCCAAGCACACCGGCTGCGAAGATCGTTAGCATCGGCGAGATCACGAAGGCGATTAGCAGATAGACGGCCGAGAGAAAGAACGTCTCGAGGAGTTTGACGACGCGCTGGATAACCCGTCCAGCATAGTTGGTCTGCGTGACAATCGCGTTCAGAATATCGTCGGAACCCTCTTCGTCGAAATACTCGACACGCGCGTCGAGTGCGTTATCGTAGGCTCGAAGCTGAAGGTCGCGAATATAATAGGTCCGCAGTGCCTCCCGGAACCACGCTACCACGAAACTCGTCGTATACCGAGCTGTCATCACGACTGCGACACCGACGACGACATAGCCGAGCGTAAATGGAATCCCAAGCGCTGCATAGGCCGTCACGAACGCACCTAGCATGCCATCAGCTTCGGCTGTAGGATCATCTAGTTGCACAATCTCGATAACCGGCAGAATGAAGCTCAGGCCGATTCCCTCGAGTATCGCTGCGATAAGCCCCAGACCGACAATGAGAACGGTGAACTTGGGGTTGTATCGGGCGACGTCGAGTAGCGCATCGATCTTCTCTCGCCTCGTGACCGGCTCTGATTCAGTAGATGACATATCGATAACTGACTATACGGTACTCACCAACAGACTGTTATAATCTCGTCGGTACGGAACTTATCGAACTCAGCTTCGAAAGCGGTGACTCTGCAATTTCGTAGCTAACCCTCGTTTTCCACGTCGAAACTGACTGATCAAACCACCGCGAGCGTCACCTAGGCATTCATAGGTATGTGTAAAATTCGAAGGCTCATCGGGCCCTATGATGATATTCCTTTAGATAAAATCGTTAGCTTGTCGGTATCTAATCAACCACGTGGTATTAAACACGGTTCCAACGCCCCCGAAGCTACGAAAAACCTACCCAATCATAGACGCGAACGCAGAAATGCACCGCTGACGAGCCGCTTCGCCATGACCGACACATCGAATCGGTCCCGGCCGGTTGGGTGGCCTATGGTCGTCACGAACACGAACTCGAGGCCACGATCTCTACGTTCTGTACCGCAATCCGAGACCGACGCCGGCCGACTCAAGACCTCGCACCCAAATCTCGACGACGAGGGCGAACTGCCCTCTGGCGAGTGAGGATCAGTCGCCTACCAGAGCATCAAGCCGACGCCGAACTCGCTGGTCGTGCCGAAGACGGTCCACCGCGGCGCACCGTCGAACTTCAAGGCCTCGGTGGCGGTCCACGACGACGAACCGCGCGTGGGCGAGGACCGATGAGCCCCAACTCCCTGCTCGCTGGCCTCACGGTCGCCGCCGGACAATCGACTCGCTGTGACGTGTGTGGGGCGACGTTGCGGCCGAACGACTACGTTGAACTGCTCGCACTCGAGGGCGACGACCTCGAGCCCGTGGTGACTCGCTGTTCGCACTGTGCGCGCGGCGCTGTGCGAGCCGGCACCGAGCGCGAGTGCGTGCTCGTCGTGGGGTCGGCTCGTGGGATCGATCGGCGGCGCTGGTCACTCGCGGCTGGTGCTTTCGGGCGGCGAGATCACCGACCGGAACGAATAGCTGACCACAACCCTGCTTAACACTCTGTCATTTCTTGCAGTATTTGTTCGAACTCATTCAGATCGACGTCCATATTCCGTTCCCGTTTCTCGTTCATCGTTTCGGCTGGGGGCGCTGCCATAGCGGTATACTCATGGCCCAAGATGTAGGCTAAAACGTAGTAGGGGGCCTTCACGACCTGATTGAATATCTCAACAACCGACAGATTACCACCCCAAATCGTGGCGGTCAACCCGGCACCGTGCGGTGAAATTACGCTGCTTGCGCCATTGAATATCTGGATTTCTTCTCGAAGCGAAAGGTCTTCGCAATGGACGATCTCGACGCCATACTGCTTGAGGAGTGCCTCGATTTCAGAATAGTTGTGGACTCGGCGCTTGTGTTCGTTCTGCCGTGATATGTATATCCAGTCTGGTCCACTTAGATCAGTGCTAACAGCGTTAAACATACGCTCTCGAAGCCATCCCAATGCGTTTGGTGTGGGGTCGGGGAACGACGGCACTACTAACCGATCAATATCAACTGCTCTACCGTTCCATTCTTTGATTTTCTTCTCGTCGTAGCCAAGCAACTCGATCGATTCAGTGACGAACGACGGCGGGTTCGGCGGAATGAGTAGCGTCACATCTGCCCCGGTGACGTTTTCATAGTGTGCAATACCACGAACTTTCAGCAGATGTTCGACCATCCAATGAAAGTAATTCACAGACTGTCTAGATAGCCATTGGCTGTGTAGTATCGCCGCAGTTTCGATGCTTGGGCCACGGCCAGACAACTTCTTACGACGACGTTTCGAACCGAGCTGCAATGGCGATTCAGTGATTGCAAGCGAAATCTCGCGTCCTACCCGCCCCGTCACACTTTGGCTACGCGAGTGTGTTGGCTCCGCAATGAAGCCCCCATCATTCGCAATCGCAACCGCGCCACGGCCTGCAACAGTCACATTGTCGACCTCTGCGACGAATGGTGCCTCAAACGCAAATTCTGGATAGTAATTGTGTTCAAGTCCGGTTTGACCTTCCAATGGTGCAAGCTCTTTTGAAACTCGCGGAGTGAGGTTGTCTGTACCATCGTCTAAATCCCACGATCGCGTTGCGTACTCCGATTTGAGTTGTTGCGAGTCAATTACAACCTCATCAAAACCCCGCGCAATTGCTTTCCGAACAATCGGTTGCGATTTCGTCTCGTAGCCGTATTCTAATCCCCGTTTCAAGAGGGACACTGCACCGTGCTCGGCATACCAATCTTTAGCATCATTCACCAACCCACCGTTCATTTATCGATTATTTATGTGTTGGATAGAAAAAACCCACTCGTACCGACTGAACGCTTTTCCACACTTGCCAGCGTAGCCACTCATGAACCCCGAATCCTGACACGGCCCTCGGGGGCTCTTACTCCATTTCGTCGGTCGACGAGTCGCTATTCTCGAGCGCGGCGGGGCTTTCGAGGTGTTGTACTCTCGAGCACTCACTAATTAGTCTTCATCACGCTCGAGTTCACTCACGTCCAGCTCACCCTCGAGATATGCCCTCCCCGTATCCGTCAACTGATAGAGGCCAGTATCGACGGAATCCAACAAACCGGCATCTACCAGTGCGCTACATCGTCTGCTCACATACTGACGATCGTACTCGATATTCACTGAGAGTACTTTCGGAGAAACCAATATTGGGTGGTCATCAAAGAAGAGCATGATCTCATAATCGACAGGAGCCATCCACGGAACCCGCTCTACCATCTATTCGTGAGTGGCGACCAGCAATATAGAAAAGCTAGCACGATCTATGGAAGGTCTGTATACGTTTGTCGTTTAACCCAATCAACGTACATTGTCAAGATTTATGTCAATGGAGAATATTTTCTTCACCACGGAAGCTACATGTGACTCTCTGAAGCGCTGAGTTACAGAATAGCGAACTGGTGTTAGCCCCACCAGTCCGCGAGAAGCTCCCGTAACTGCCCTACGGAAGCCATGTCAAATGACGATTCACGGGATAGTAAAACTCCCGACCGACACGCACAGCCGACGATCAACTACCGACCGATCCTCGAGGCCCTCGACACCCACACCACCAATCTCCTCGAGACAGTCACCACCGACGACGACCTCGAGCCGGACACTCGCCGGGCGGCCACACGCCACTGCCGCGAGCTCCGGGCGGAACTCGAGTACCTGCGACGCCACCTCCCGAAGACGGACGCGCCGGAGCCGCTCGCAACGATCACGGGGCCGTTCGAGGCCGACTGGGAGGCGATGCGACGACGGAACGCTCGCGACGCCGACCCGCGAGTCGACGAGCAGGGAGGTGAGGCCGATGAGTGAGCCCGCACTCGAGGAGCACGATCTCGAACCACGCCTCGAAACCATAGACGACCTCGAGGCCACGGACACGACGCTCCTCGAGACGCTCCTCACGGAACTCCGGGCGCTGCGCGCGGAGAACGAGCGACTGACGACCAGAATCGACACGCTCGAGGACACCGTCGACGCACTCGAGCAGACTGTCGACGACCCCGAGACCAAAACCAACACCCTCGAGTCCCGAAGCACCGACCTCGAAACCACCACTGAAACCCTCGAGTCCACAACAACCGACCTCGAGACCCGACTCGAAACAAACGAAACCGACCTCGAGCGCGTCGACGCACTCACCCAAGCGACCCGCAACCGGACGGGAGCCACCAAGGCCCGCCTCGAGGAACTGCAGGCGCGCGAACTCGAGAAGGGGGCCCACCTCCGCGCCGAGCACGTCGACGAACACGCGGTCGACGTCCCCGACGGCAGACTCGAGAAAATAACCAAAGACGACGGCCACGCCTACTACCGCCTGCCCGAGCGAGACGACCCGCTCGACCGAACCAACACGACCCTCGCCCACGGCGACCTGCTCCCGATCCAGCAACTCGCCCGACTCGACGAGGACATGCGCCGGGCCACCACGAACGCCCTGCCGACGCGACTCGCCGCGAAGCTCTGGAAAGCCCGCACCGACTCGAGCGTCGGCGACGATCCCTGGAAGACGGGCTGCAAATCCATCAACGAGTACGTCACCGCGAGCGACCTGAAACACTGGATTCGCAGACAGGAACCCGGCACGAGCGAGACCTACGCGAAGAAACTCGTCTCCCGCGTCATCGACGCCGCTCTCGAGTTCTCCAAGAACCGACTCGCGGTCCGCAAACGAACCCAGCGCAAGAACGGCCTCGAGTACACCGAGCGGCGACTGATCCTCCCCGAGGATGCCGAAATTCCGGGCGAGATGTCTAGTCACACCGCCGACTCTCCGGAGACAGCTGGCGTCCGCGGCTAATCGTCGACACCGACCCAAAATAGCCCTCGAGAGAGCACACACATCTCAGGACACCACCCTTCCACACACGAACGCGGTTGACTAGTGGGTTGATTAGTCGTGGGTCTCCCTGCTCGAGCAGTCTCGGCAGTCGACTCGAAAGACGCCCTCGAGTAGCTGTCCGAAGACGACGGCTGTCCATGGGGATCGGCAAGTTCTGTTGTGAAAAACAGCGACGACGACCGGTGAGTTGTTCGATCCGTTGAGATCCTCGCACGGAGGTAATGGCCCTTACTCGAGTGGGTTTGATCCATATGAGAGAGACTACTCTCGATTTCTCCTTTTATAACGTGTGACGTTGACGATTGAGGATAGACCGGAACGAAGTCCAAACTCATTGCTAACCGACTTCGTGGCGTGACTACCGTCTTGATCGCGTTGTCACAAACCAGACGTAAGTCATTCTACCGACTCTGTATCCTCAATACTTCGAGGATCCTCTGTAAGCATCCAGAGTGCCGTTGGCTCGTGCAGATACTCAATGAACCCAGCAGCATGCAGCCTGTCAAGCCGTTTAGATACGGTCGGCCTCGAGTAGCCCGTTTCGTCGACGAGCATTCCAGTCGTCGCATATCCATGTTTAGCTAAGACATCAAGGACGTCTTCTGTCTTGTCGTCGATTCGAAGCCCCATTTCTTGGCTACTCATAAAACCACTACACTTTTAATCACACCCGTTACTACATACCTTTTTCTATAGTATTACGACCTAGCTTTACGACCAATAAAGTATTTAAGCTAAGAGAGTCTCTATTGGATAGAGGCACAGACTGGTCACAGAAACTCTGTGGCCCGGTGTACCAGCACCGGACCTGTGCCTTGCTCTAAGGCAATGTCAGCTACGACTACCACACACGAAACGATTTCGGATGCACAGCAAGAGACCATCATCCTCGAGCGATCAGGAAGCTACTACGGCTACCTGGGCCGAGACGGCGAGGGATACCACCATCACGTCGACAAGGCCACGAACACGATCTACGTAACAGAGAGCCGCGCTGAGCGATTCTTGCCCAGCGATGCGGGACTGTACTGGTTTCGCATCCGTGGTCCCATCACACACGAAGAACACCTCGAGCGCTACGACGACCGCGATATCAGCCAGTGGATCGCGTACGTCGAGTCAGTTCGAGGCTGGATTGACCGCCCACTCGATCTCCAGACAATCCTCAGTGAGACACTCACGGAGGTGGAGGTCCGATGACCGACCACGACTGCGTCACGATCACCGTCGAACTCGAGCAGCCCATCACACCTGGTGACCTCGAGCGCGCCTACTGTGATCTCCTCGAGCAGGTGGACCGATGACGGACGAACTCACACTGGAGTGGACACCTAGACGCGGCCCACCACGACGACTCGTCTTTGAACCTCAACCCAACAGCGAGTATCCGTGGGCTCGCATCGAACTCGAACGCCGCAACACGCAGTGGCGCGAAGTCGGAATCGAGTACCTCACGGAACTCACAATCCCCACGAACAACGACACAGAAACCGACCAACTCCCACTCCAACCAACTGGAGGTGACAACGATGAGTGACCACGCCGACACCAAGGCACTCATCCACGCGATCGACCAACTCCGAGAACAAAACGAGCGACTCACCGAGCGCGTCGACGATCTCGAACACAACCTCGAACAGACCGAAGACAGAGTCGAGACACTCGAGACCGAGAACGAACAGCTTCGCGACCGACTCGAGGACTGCGAGCACGAAACCACCCGCATTGACGCGCTCACGGATGCCGCCCGCAAGCGATCGGGCGTGAACAAACAGCGGATCGAAGAACTCCAGGCCCGCGAACTCGAGAAAGGGGCCCACCTCCTCGCAGAGACGGTCGACCACTGTGAGATCGATGTCGACGGCGATCGACTTGAGCAGCTCACGAAAGATGACGGCCAAACCTATTACCGAGTCCCACAATCAGAGGATCCACTCGAGCGTGGCGGCTCCATCACCCTTTCCCATGGCGACTTACTCCCGATTCAGCAACTCGCGCGGATGGACGACGAGATGCTTCGCTCGACATCGAATGCGCTGCCAACGCGACTCGCCGCAAAACTGTGGAAGGCACGGACTGACTCGAGCATCGGTGACAACCCGTGGGAGCGTGGCTGTAAGGATATCGCAGAATACGTCAAGGCGAGCGATCTGAAACATTGGATCCGCCGGCAGGAACCCGGAACCAGCGACACCTACGCGAAGAAACTCGTCTCGCGGACGATCGACGCCATGCTCGACCTTTCAAAGAACCGCGTCGCGATCCGCAAACGGACCGAACGAAAGAACGGTCTCGAGTACACTGAACGCAGACTAATCCTCCCCGAGGATGTCGACATCCCGGGCGAGACATTGAGTCAACCAACAGAAGCTCCGGAGACAGCTGGCGTCCGCGGATAGCCGTAGACACCCTCAAACAGATCCCTCGAGAGAGCACACACATCTCAGGACACCACCCCATCCGTTCTAGTTTAGCAGATCGGGGTATCCAGAGACGTCGAGCTAGAATAGTCAGTTACTAGGAATGTGAGAATCCGGTGGAGAGTGTGTAC
>NZ_AOHX01000035.1 GCF_000337735.1 Natronorubrum sulfidifaciens JCM 14089
AGCAGCTATCTCGGTATGATAGCGGTCAGATCCGACGCAATTTCGGCGTGATCACCGTCTCAGTCAGTCGCTAAGCTAGAACGGATGGACACCACCCCTTTCACACACGAACGCGGTTGGCTAGTGGGTTGGTTAGTCGTGGGTATCCCTGCTCGAGCAGTCTCGGCAGTCAACACAGGAGACGCCCTCGCTGGTGAATCTGGAGACGACAGGTGTCCACGGACCGTCTCAAGTATCGTTCTTACCGAACTCGAGTGTGAACCGCCTCAGGACCAAGCCTCGAGTGGGCGCAACTCAGCCTCGCTCTTGGTGCGCTCATCGTTTGGTATCGTGATGGAATGCCTAGAGTTGGCTGTGTACAGCGGAGCGTCACCGACGCCACAAAGAGCAGTGCGAAGTAGCTGGACTACTCGAGATCTGGCTCATCAAACTCGAGTGCGTCCGAAACAGCGTCAGGGAGCGCCGGGCGCGGTGCTGCTTCATGGCGTTCGATTTTCTCGGTTGTGCGGGTATTCTCATAGAGAGCGCGGGCGACTGGGAGGCCACGCAGATATTTATAGTCGTGAAGAATTTCGACGCCCCGCTCCGTGAAGCCGTGAACTACCCCACCCTACTCGCTCACGGCTGACGCCGTTCGCTCCTTGAGGGTGGGGCTTCCTGTTTCTACGACGCGCTTTGCATCCACAACCGAGGACACAGGGAGCGCAGTCTCCACAGGCGTTGATTCGGAGCGTCCCGCTCCTAACCGCTTGATACCGCGAGAAAGAATGTTCCACGCTGCATTCCAATCCCTGTCCGCTGTGAAACCGCACGAGGGACAGGAGTGTTCACGGACCCACAGCGGTTTGTCGGTTTTTACACCACACGACGCACACTCTTTTGTCGTATCTTTCGGGTCGACCGCCACAAAATGCGTTCCTTCGCGTTCGCACTTGTATTCGAGCATCCGCAGGAACGTCCCCCACGCTGCTCCAGCGCGGTTCCGAGAGTTGCCGGGGAGTTCGACCAAGCCCTTCGCGTCCAAGTCCTCGACGGCCACGAGGTCGTACTCGGTAGCGTAGTAGTTCGAGAGCTTGTGAAGGAAGTCCCGACGTTTCTGTTTCAGGTCGGCGTGGCGCTCAGCCACGACCTTCCGTTGTTTCTCCCAATTCGCGGACCCGTGTTCCTTCCGTGAGAGGTCGCGTTGGGCGCGTTCCAACCGCTCACGTTCGTCGGACAGGTCGAGGGATTCGACGGCGGTGCCGTCGGTGTCATGAGCGTATTTGAGAATCCCTACGTCGATACCGACGCACTTCTCGGGATTCTCAGGCTTCTTCGGCGGGTCGTCGGGAGTCTCGACGCCGAGGATGGCGTACCACTTCCCGGTGGGTTCCTGCTTGACGGTGACGGTCTTGATTTCGGCGTCGTCGGGCAGGTCGCGGTGGAAGGTGAGCGGGATTTCTCCGAGTTTCGAGAGCCACAGCCGAGCCCGACCGCTCGTGTTCTTGAGCTTGAAGCCAGATTGACTGTAGGTGAAACTGCGGTATTCGCCCGGTGCTTTCCACTTGAGCGTCCCGACGCGGTAGCCGTTCTCTTTGCGACCGCGAAGCGTTGAGAGGTTGTCGTACAGCCGTTGCACGACCTTTTGTAGTACCTTCGAGTGAACGTTTTTCAGGTCGTTCCACCACTTCTTGAGGCTCGGCAGGAGCTTCTGCTCTGAGTATGCCGAGGTGTCGTCGGTGTGGTTGAGTCGGTGGAGGAAGTGGTTGTAGACCTGCCTACAGGTATCGACAGTCCACGCTAATTGTTCTTCAAGCGCGTCGGACGGTCGGAGCCGATACCTGTAGTTGTAATTCATCTACGAGCGTTCTTCGATGAGTTCGTCAAGTTGCCCGCGAACGAACGACGAGAGGTTGAGGTGATTCTCCTCGACCCACTCGGCTTGGTCTTCGCGGATGGTGATGTTCTTCCGTCTCACTACATACGCACTATGCGCATCTGTACGTATAGTTGTTGCGATTGCGTGGGCCTGTGGGCCGAGTGTCGAACGTGTTTGAGAACTGTGCGGCGCTGTATCCCCTCCCTACTCACTCGCTTCGCTCGTTCGTTGAGGAAGGGGCCTTAGCGCCTCAATTCAGGTAAAATTTCGCGGGAAGATCGCGTTTCCCCTCGCTCGGTTCGTACGTGTAGCATGCGAGGATTTCAGCCTCGATTAGCGCCTCGAGTTGGTCTTTGATGGCCGCTTGGCTCTTCCCGGTCATGTACTCGAGTTCAGCGAGCGACATGAGATGGGTGGGATGGCCCAGAAGCTCCTGGATGATGAGGTGGCGCGTATCCTGGGATAGGAGCTTGAACAGTCGCTGCTGTTCCGCAAACGGCCCCGAACCGGCCGTTCGGCTGTGACTCTCGCTCATAGGTGGCTCTACGAGTAGCAGCGATATAACAGTTAGAATTATGAGATTGACGCAGGGCGAGAAAGACCCGATGGAAGCCGCCGGGAGATACCCTGGACTCGGTGACAAACGCGACGAGTTCCACGATCGATTTGATCGCGACTCGAGGGGACGCCGTGATCTTAGACAGTAGCGCCATCGTTGACTTCCTTGACCCCGAAACCGACCACCCGGTCCAACGGCCACCGTACTTCAGAACTCCTCAAGCAAGTCGTCCAACATCGGTCGAAGCTTATATTTCTGATAGTGCTCATCCCGCATCGTTTCGACGTACTCGCGCCATTCATCGAGTTCGTCGGCTGCCCGCGCCGCTTTACCGGCGCGTCTGAGCCAACGAACAGCTGTCTGGTAGCTGTCGTGCTGACCCTGTTCGACGATCGGTTCAGCCTGGAATTTGCACGTGCTGATCACCCACTGCGGACGCTCCTCGATGACGGCCTCGACTACGGGTTCGATCACGCGGGTGCGCTCCGTTCGATCCGCGAGTTCGATTGCGTCGTCGTACTCCTCTTCGCGGATGAACACTTCCACAACTTGGGCAGCTCTGGTGCCACCTGAGTTCTCGGTGCGAAGGTATCCCAGCAGGTCGGCCTTGATCGTTTCCCAGTTATCACCGGCGAGTTCTTCGACAGCCTCGAAAGCATTCACTGACGGACTCGCCTCGAAAGCAGTGATAGCTGCCTCGAGCGCGAGTTCGCGGTCGCCTGCACTGGCAGCTCGGTCGCGTAACCACACTGCCAGCGTGTCTTTTCGGTAGCCGTCGAGTGTCAGGCCGTGTTCGGCCACCTGCAGAGCCGCCTGTGTCTCGTCGTTGGCACGGAGCGCCTTGGCCAATTCGAGTGCTGCATCCGGCGTCGAGAATCGCTCGATGGCGTAGTCGATTGCCTCCTCAATTCGATCTTCCTGGACCAGCATTTGCGCGAACGCTCGAGTCTGGCCGGCTGCCGCTGCCAGGTTGAAACACTCCTTGATGTGGTCCTCTCGTTCGAGGATCGACAGCCGAGCAGTAACGATGTCGTCGCTGTACCAAGCATCGTTGTCTTCCCAGAAGTCACCCTCGCCAAGTTCACCTGCCATCGCCTGCTGGACCCGTTCGTCGTCCCAGCCTTGGGCTGCTGCGTCCGCTGCAGCCAAAAACGTTGATTCGCCGCCCATGTAGTAGTCGAACTGTCCGTCCCACTCAGTGAGGCGTTCCTCCCAGTCATCGCGCTCGGATTTGGTCAACTCAGCCGTCAGAACCGCTTCGATGAACGTCTGGCTAAGGTCATCGATGACCTCGAACACGCGGGGGACATCATAGGGCAAGAGGTTTGCCCACCTGCCGCTCGCGAGTTCGTTCGTGATCGCTGCGAGCACGTCGAGTGCGGTCTCGCCGTCACCAGCCTCGATCGCCATCCGTGCCTGCTCGATTAACTCGTCCAGCTCATTTGCCATACGCTCTGCCTCAGCGTAGGCATCGGTGTGCCCCTTCTGGCCCGGTTTCGGGAGTGCGTGGTTCACTTGGCGCCGTATCGATTCGGTATTCACTGACACGGCGGTATCGGTAGTCGCATCGTCCATGGTGGTGAGACGAGTTTCGATGACATTGGCAACCTCTGGACGGTCCGCGGCAAGTCCAACGAGCAACTCCTCGAGTGTCTCTCGATCTGCGTCGGCGAGTAGTTCCGAAACTGGGGGCTGTTCGCGAACGCTCTCGGGGTCCCGAATACAGGTCAAGAGCACGGCAACCCGGTGTTTGCAGATGCCACCGTAGTCGTACGGACAGGAACAGTCGGTACGAGCGACACCAGTGTCGTCGAACTCGATGGTGACCGTGTAGGGCTGATACTGGCTTCCCTCAACGTCGGCCCGGACTGTTTCACCACGTCGAACCACGTCACTGACTGCTCCCTGCCCGTAATAGGATTGCCCCCGCTCGTAGGATTTTGATCTGGCCAGTTCTCTGATAGTCGCTTTCGTCAGGGTAGGCCACTCACCGTCACTCATCATACTCGGGATACTGTGGCGGCGCATCGCCCTGCTCGTCGACGACGACTGGCTCGCCGTCGAGTGACCCCTCACGGATTTCCTGTAGTTCGATGTGATGTTCCCAGCCGTCGCCGAAGTCGAACTCGTAGAATAGCGACTGCGATTGCTCGAGATCAAGGTCGTCGATGGTAGTTTTGGCGGCGTTGCCTTCCTCCGGTGGATTCTTCTGGAGATCTCTGAATCGCTCTTTGGCTTCCTCGGGAACGTCGTCAGGGACAGCCTGTTCGATGAACTGATCAATGTCCTCGTCATCCATTGGGGGCCAGCTCTGATCGCCGCTGTACATCTGGGGATGAACGTAGCTCCGAGTGGCGATCCCGTGTTCGTCGCGGGTACGGAACGCATAGGCATGTGTCTCCCAGCGTTCGAACGCTTCGAAGATTCCCTCGTGAAAGTCCGCCAAGGTCTGTGACCCATCGACTTCGAGATCCCGCCAGACCTCGGATTCCGGCTCGAACTCCAGCGGTGGGTTCGGCAGTAGCCACACACGGAATCTATAGCTCGTCATGGCTGTTGCCTCTTCGTCTGATCTTGTAGGTGTTTCTCGTGGGACGGCCATTGACCACCTCCCGCGCCTCAAGTCCTGTCTCTTATCCACAAATGGAGCTGCTGTAGTGAGAGATCAATAAATACGACCGTAACTCCCGGTATTCACGGGCCTGACCAGCCTTAAGAATCGATTTCGACGATACCGCTCACCCGCATTCGTCTCCCCCCTCCGCTGAGATTGCCACCCGAATCGCTCCTCACCTCGAGTTTCTGGTCGTAAATCGAGGTTACGAGCGTCTGAATCCGGAGTTTCCGATACCAATCCGCCGAAACGCACAAGTCATTATCGTACGAATCATTAGGCAGAGTATGACCTTCTACAACCGGGATCACGAACTCGCTGCACTCGAGACTGCGTTCAATTCGCCCGGCCACGATTTCTACGTCGTCTACGGGCGGCGTCGCGTCGGGAAAACGGAATTGCTCAAAGAATTCTGTACTGACCGTCCCCACATATACTATCTAGCAGCGCAGGAAGCCGAACACCGCCAGCGTGAGAAGTTCGTTGAACAAGTCGCCGACACCTTCGACGACCGTGTCCCACGCATCGATGGTTGGGATGACGCCTTCGAATATCTCGGGGACAAACTCACGTCGGAGCGACACGTCGTTGTTGTCGACGAGTTTCCCTATCTGATTGCGGAGAACGACTCACTCCCATCGTACATCCAAGCGTTTGTCGACGAACAGCTCCAACACACCGACTCCATGCTCGTGCTCTGTGGCTCGAGTGTGAGTACCATGGAGTCAGAGGTACTGGGCCACGAAAGTCCGTTGTACGGCCGTCGAACGGGCCAGATCGATCTCCAGCCATTTTCGTTTCAACAGGCCCGGGACGTCATCACGTACGATCTTGCAGACGCGATTCGGTCGTACTCGGTTACTGGGGGGACGCCGATGTACCTCATGCTCTTCGACTACGATCGGACGCTTGCCGAAAACATCCAGACACAGCTCCTCTCACCGACAGCTGTGCTCTACAACGAACCAGAGTTTCTGTTGCGGACCGAGCTCCGAAACCCCGCTCGGTATATGAGTATCCTCGAGGCGGTTGCGCTGGGCCATACGACACCGAACGAGATTTCAGGGGCGACTGGAATCGATCCTGGACCGTTATCGAAGTATCTCCAGACACTCCGGCGACTGCGACTCATTGACCGTGAGGTTCCCGCCACAGCATCCAGCCAGAAGTCCAAACGGTCCCAGTATCATGTCGCCGATGAGTTCCTGCGATTTTGGTTCCGATATGTCGAGCCGAATCGCTCCAGTATCGAAGAAGCACCGGCTATCGTCTTCGACGGCACTATCGAGCCCGATCTTCCCACTCACGTTGCAACCACGTTCGAGGACGTCTGTCAAGAGGTCGTCTGGGAGGCGATTCGACGCGGTGAATTCGACCCGTACTCCACGGTCGGGCGATGGTGGTACGGCGAAGAAGAGGTCGACATCGTTGGTCTTGCACCCGACGACGATCGAATCCTGCTTGCCGAGTGCAAGTGGACTGCCGAGCCTGTCGGATATGCACTCGTCGAGAGTCTTCGGGACAAAGCTGAAAGCGTTCGATGGGGGCCAGGGAATCGAGAAGAACGGTTTGCCCTCTTCTCGAGAAGCGGATTCGTTGAGGGACTCGAGGACGACCTCGACGACAATTGGTCGCTATTCAGTATCGATGACCTGGACATGCTATTCTTTTGATGATGGGGCGCTGCCTTCCGGCGATTGACATCTTCCACACGACTGACGTCGTGGGATTCCAGAGCGCGAGCGGGAGATTGCACGGGAAGCCGGAGACGCGATGAAATCAGAGCGCGATCTGCAGTATGCTTATTACACTATGCTGTGTATATGTACGTGTACATGGGGACGAAAACGATTAGCATCAAAGACGATGCATACGAACGCCTGAAACGGCACAAGCGAGACAATGAGAGCTTTAGTGACGTCGTTATGCGATTGACGCAGGGTGAGAAAGACCCGATGGAAGCCGCCGGGAAATACCCTGGACTCGGTGACAAACGCGACGAGTTCCGCGATCGATTCGACCGCGACTCGAGGGGACGCCGTGATCTTAGACAGTAGCGCCCTCGTTGACTTCCTTGATCCCGAAACCGACCACCACGACGATATCCGGTCGTATATCGAGGATCGGCCGACACAACCCTGGTTCTCGCCGACAATCGTGCTATTCGAAGTGTATCAGTATCGAGCCCGCCAAGCTGGACGTGACGGCGTCGCTGATCTCGCCGACCAACTCGACTGGATTAACCCCCTGGAGTTCACAGAAACAGCCGCTCGAGAGGCGGCGGTGATCGACGCTGAACTCATGGCTAACGGGGATCCGATCAACATGATGGACGTCTTGATTGCAGGTGTCGCTCGTAACGTCGATATGCCGCTACTTGCTCGAGACGGCGACTTCGAGAAGGTCGCTGAGCTTAACGTCGAGTATTACGCTGCCACCGACCGCGAACCGACTGACTAATAGTCTCGTCTCTACAGACGGAGCAGGCCAAGCGCCTCGGTGCGCGACTCCGAGGGTGAAGATCGCTACCTAGTTTGAACAGTCGCTGCTGTTCCGCAAACGCCCTCGAGTCGGCCGTTGTGCTGTGATTCTCGCTCACACGCGCCTCTACGATTGCACATTCAGCAATCGACTGCAAAAACACATGAGTGAACGACACTTCCCGACGGATCACTCGAGAATGTCGAACACGTCGACTGACTTGTACTCTTTCCCACGCTGCTTTCCAGTCACTTCCTCAATGAGGCCATCCTCTTCGAGGTCGTCGACGATCTTATACGCAGTCCGCCGCGAGACATCGAGATACTCCAGAAGATCTGGGGCTCTGAAATAGGGATACTGGAGTAACTGTCGGGCGAATTTGTCCGTGTTCGTAGTGCCTGAATACTCCGTCTCATATCGCTCTTGGAGTTCACGAAGTTGATGGGTTCGGCCGTACGACTTCTCGGCTTGACTTCGAAGCCCCTCGAGGAAAAACGTGAGCCATTCTTCCCACTCCCCTTCCTCACTCACTGCACGCATCCGTTCGACGTACTCAACTTTGTGACGACTGAAGTACGCACTCGGATAGATGTATGGACTCTCCAGATATCCCTCACTCGCTAAGTAAAGGATTATCAAGAGTCGACCAAGCCGACCGTTTCCGTCCGAAAATGGATGGACTGTCTCGAAGAAGTAGTGAATAATGGCGGCGTCAATGAGCGGATGGTACTGTCCACCCATCTGGATGTACGACTCGAGTGACTGCATGAGTCCAGCGAGCGCTTCCGGAGTTGGTGGGACGAATGGATGTTGACCAGACCGTGGACTCGCTAAATGAACCATGTGGTCGCGAAAGTTACCAACAACCTCACCATCGTTACGGACGTCCTCGAGCAATATCGAATGAAGATCCTTGATGAGCGAGAGTGTTATCGACTCCCCGCTCTCAATTCGGTCGAGCCCGTAGGTTAGCGCCTTCTCGTAATTGAGAGCCTCTCTCAGGTCTTTCTCAACTGTTATGTCTGTCTCACCATCGGTGTGTTGTGTGTGATACGCCTCGAGGTCTTGGTACGCCACATCTGCTCCTTCGATGCGTGCAGATTCGACAGCCTCGATGCGAATCAGGGAGGTGTAGAGAACTGCGGAGAAGTCAACTGTCGAGCTAATCCCGTCAATACGACCAATCTGGTATGCGGCATCAGCCGCGAGGTCATATGTCTGGTCGGAGACCTCGAGCTTCGGCTCTATCGGGAGCGCCTCCGGTGAATAGTATGGGTTTGGATGGTAGGCTACGTACTTTCCAGGGGCGCGATCTGGAAGCTCTTTCGTTGGCATTTCGGTGATAGTAACTCCACCTCCATTGGTATATGTGTTTTTATAGCCGGTATACGGAGAGTCCAGAATCAATCCCTGTTATGAAAATGGGCGCCGATAGTATACGTACAAACTTCGATACGCTCCTATTTTCGGACGGTAATCTGTGAGAAGCCAACGCATATTTTGAGGAGGACTGACCCACCCCATGCAGTCCACATCAAAGCCCATCTGCGAACGGGCTTTCCTGTTCGTTCTCTCTCACGTAACCACACGAGCGGAATAGTGTTCTTCCTGACTAGTTCAGTAGAAAATCACTTAATGTTACAAAACAATCCACTTAATACTGCGTGGATCACTCGAATTGTAGTAGAGTCAGACCAGCATGATAGTCTTGTATCGACGAATGTTGGCTGTGACATCCTTTCCACGCAATGGCGACAGAGAAACACACCTCGTCTACTGATGACGCATCTGTAACCGGTGTCGAGACTGAAGACGGTGCTACACCGTCCCCACACTCGACAACGAAGGACCCCGTGGGACAGACGGCGTCCGAAGAATCGCAAAACGAGACACTCGAGTTACGGTCATATATCGAAATTCGTCCGTCAACAAAATCGCTGAACCCCGCCTCGGTGGCCCAAGCGATGACCGTGCTGTATGAACAGCTGCACGACTCCTCGAACTCCGGTATACGCTCGTTTTTCAAATCCTCATCGCCGACACCGACCGTTGAGTGGCTACTCGTTGCAGATGGACGTTCGGACACACGGATTCGATACTTTGTTGGGACGACTGAAGATGCATTCCTCGATGACCTCGAGGCAACTCTCCGGACGGCACTTCCAAATACGTACGAACTGACCAACGTCGAGTGGCATCCCCGATTGATCGAGCAGCACCTTCCGACTACTGACGAAGTGGCGAACACGGAACACACCGATACTCAACCGTATGCTACCGGTATCGAGTATCGCGGAAACACACACCTCCGAAAAGACTGGCTCACGTCACTGACACCGTTTCATCAGCAAAGTGTAACAGCAGACGACACCCAACAGTCACACCGAATCCCGCTATCGATCCTCCTCGAGACACTGTCTGATTCGAATGTCCCAGTGATTTACCAACTCGTCTGTCGCCCGCTCGGTGATCAGCGCGTCGAGGCTGAGTTGTATCAAGCCGACCTCGAGGAAGGTGTTGTCACGACAGCCGACAGAGTCATTGACTTCGTTTTCCCGAGAGACGAAGAACAAGACCAACGGGAACTCTCGACATCATACCGTGAGCGTCTCGATTCGCTCGGAACGCGAACACTTCAGCGGACGTTCTATCTATCTGCTCGAGCAGTGGCACTTACTCGAGGTGAACCACAGCAAGCAGAGACAGTCGTTCGAAGACTCGAAAACGAATTCGGTCATCTGGGTGGTCCATTTCACGAGATTTACGGTCACGTGTATACTGATGAAGATCTCCACACGGGGACACACCCACCAGCTACGCGACTTTTCGAAGAGCTCGTTGACCGAACCTGCCACGAACCGTCATACGAATCTTATCGAAATCGGCTTCCGTGGAAGGCAAACGAAAGTGCTGGAATCGTCGCTACTCCTGAAGAACTCCCTGGGTTTTGTTTCATTGATGGCGCTGGCCTGACGACACGAAGCCAGCGGGCATTGAGAATCCGCCAGTCAGAACGAACTGGACTTTCCCTTCCGTCAGCACGGCACCTCGCTCAGTACGCAGGAGAAGGACAAGCGCTGTGCATGCCACTAACCGATGATCGCCAACCATACGGAGAGCCGTTCGTCTTACCGCCGTCACTTCAAGATAGACACCTCTTCGTCGTCGGTGATACCGGCTCTGGAAAGTCCGTTCTCACCATCGGTGCGCTGTGTTCAAACGTTGAGGCAACGGCAGGTCCAGAACTCCTGTTCGATTACAAAGGAAGCGCTACTGCTGAGGAGTACCTCCATACTCACTACGCAAGGTACGGTGACCTTGAGGACGTCCAGTATTTCGACCTCACGAAAACGTTGCCAGCACTGTCGGTTTTCGATATTCGACCGTTGCTCGACGCAGGCCTCTCACGCGAGGAAGCACGCTCGAGGATTGCAGGACATTACGAAGAGATCCTCGCCGGGCTATTGGGGGAAGAACAGTACTACAGCGCGACAGAGTCGACAAAAGTAATCCGTAACCATCTTCGAGCGCTGTACGATCCGGTCCACGGGACCGATGCTGTCTCTCACGCCGATCTATTTCATGCACTTCAGCGGACGTTGAGCGACCGGACTCCACCGCCGACGTCGGATGAACGACTTACCGCGTATTTCACGGGGTTGCTCGAGCGCGATCGAGACGTCTTCAACAAGGTCCTCGGTGGTGCTGTTGGTCGAGTCGAACGCATCGCCACTGATGATCGACTCGCTCCGATCTTCGATTATGTTCCCTCGAGAGACGGAGACAATACGTCTCCAAATCAGACAGCATCCTCGAACAGCGAAACCACCAGCTCCCACTTCGATTTCATCGACATCATTGACGACGACACGATCGTGATTTTCGACTTTGGTGGGATGGAAGAACGGATCAAGCGTGCGCTTACCCTCGTCTTACTCTCGAATTTGTGGACTGCATTGAAAGCCCGTACAGAAGCGTCGTCGCCAGCGCACACACATCCACTGGTGAATCTCTATCTCGAGGAAGCAAAAGACGTCGCGGCGACGCAACTCGTCGATACGTTACTCTCACAGGGACGTTCGTTTGGCCTCTCGGTCATGCTTGGCGTTCAATTCCCTGGACAACTTGCTTCACCGGATCCGTCGAATAACACCTACGAAGAAGCCCTCAACGAAATCGGGACGTTCGTCGTCGGCAATGTCAGTATCGAAGACGAGCTTGCAAAAGCCCTTGCGACTGATGATTTATCGCCCAGTAGGGTGGCAAGACGGCTTTCGGCGATTCGCCATGGGGAATGGCTCATCCGTCCAGCCGCAGAGTTTGGCTCACCGGCACCACGGCCGTTTCTTGGGCGATCACTTCCTGCACCTGCCGGCCATCCAGCGAGTGAAACGCCACTTACAGCTGCGCAACGAACACAGTTTACAACCGCCTTTGAACTGGCCGCACTCGAAACGTGGAACACAGCCGGGCTCAGACCATCTCTTGAACCGACGCTGACCGACGGAGAGACAAACATACATTCGGACGATCGTTCAGAACCCGATGCAGACTGTTCACTCCGGGTCGATTCGTTGCTTCCTCACACGACACGGTTGCCCGACTGTGTTACGTACGACGAAGCGATGGACGCACTGTGTTGTGGAGCCTGCGACAATCGATACGATCCAACGATCGACGGGATGCGGCGCACAATCGAGTGTTGTCACACACTTGATGACGTCGACGCCGATGATATCCCTGTCTGTGAACTCTCGCTTAAGCTCACGCCGGACGAACGTGATGCATCCGAGTGGACTGACCGCCAACTACTCTTCTTGCAGACGGTGTACAACGCCCAACAACTCCGATTCAATCCACTCGAGTACGATCTCCTTCACGACTCGATGATCAGACTCCAAGAGTACGTTGGGATCGAAACCGACGAAATCACACCACTTCTCGAGGCTGATCTCTTACGACACGATACGGATCATCCACACCGGCTATACACGGTTTCGTCTGCTGGTCGGACAGTGATCGGCGAGAGTTATCGACAGGGTGTTGATTACGGTCACGGTCTTGGCGACCTCGAAGAATCAAGCCAACACGTCTTCGGGATCGAGGTCACCAGACGGTATCTCGAAAAAGCCTACACCGACGATCCTGATTCGCCAGTCTGTGAGATCATCCCGTACTACGATCTCGATGACGATGACAACCACCGCCTCGACCTCGCAGGTATCGACGCTGATGGTGAAATCGTCGTGATTGCGGAAGTCGAACGGATCAACAACGACGTCCATCGTGCCGTTCCTGACGACTACGACAAGATGGCCGCCTGCGACCCTGAAGACGCAATTTGGGTCGTTATGAAACAAGCTGACGGCCACAAGATACTCTCCGCACTCAACGATCCACTCGAAGGCGACCCTCGAGTCGAGAAAACGTACGCCAAGACGACGCCACCACAACAGTTCCGTATCGATACTCCTGGGATGACGGCAGTCTATCCAGCGGAGTGGTTACTGGACCGAACGGAAGGTGGTGAACTCCCCAACCTGAGTGGCTGACTTTCACCTAGTTGAGACAACGAGACGAACCGTTTTCATATTCACTCTCCGGTTCCGACACGCCTTGAAACGGAACCTCGACGACCCAGAGTGGTGAATCTCATCTTCATAATCGGCACAAGCGTCCGAAAGAGGGGGTCTGGAGTGTGTTTGAGGATGAGCTAGGACTGCAAGCAGGGGGTGCGTGCCCCTTCTCGAGTAAGCGGGCGGCTACTGCAATGATATTCGAGAGACGACTTTCGACTACTTGAGAATCTCGAGAGAACGATTGCAAGCCCCACGTCACAAGCACAATCCCTGTCACCGATTACTGTCGCCGTTCCATGGAGCGGTTCCGAAAGCGCCAGTGAGGATGACTCGAGGCATGAAGTACTTCGGGGGCAAGCCTCGAGGGACTCGCCCTATGCTCTCTGTAGACTGGGCTGACGATAATCGAGATCGCGACCGATTTCACTACTCGACTCGAGGTGGCTGAAAATATTGTCATCTGTGAGGTACCCCAAGCGTGTGCCACCAAGACGGCAGCAGTATAGTTGCTACATCATCTGTCCGTATCCTCTGACCAGTGTAAGTGGGGGACTGAAGGGAGTCCGTTAGCAGCAGCGTGTTCTGACTTGCCACCAAGCAACGGTTGGTATTGATCTGGGATGGCGCTATAGACAGAATTGGAACCGAGAGAGAGAGAGAGAGAGAGAGATTGAGCCAACGACGGACTCGAGTTTCGGCCTCGAGGCCAGACTGAACGAGTGCATCTTGACATAGGGTCCCCCGATAGAGAAGCAAGTAACACACAAACAACACACCCACAATCGACAGACTCGAGTCGATTATGAACAGCCGCTCCAGTTGCAAACGATCGAGTGGCCAACCGTTGTCGTGCGCTCGTGCAAGCACTATGGTGCATTTCGTGATCGACCACCTCCCTCGAAACAGATCCTCGAGAGGGCGCAGCGGCGTAACCCAGACGTTCCTTTTTGCTACTTACTGCAGCGGTAACCAGACTTCCGGACTTGAACTGTGATTATGAAGGGCAGTTCACCAAAGCATAGCGTTGGAAACGCTTTCTGCTGCAGCGTCGTGCCGTCGTTTCGATTAATCTCGCCCCACTTACAACCACTATCGAAGCAGTGGTCCAACCGTCGACACCAGCCGCTGACGTACGGGCGGTCGCTCGAGCAGCCACCAGCCACTGCCACCACCAACGGTGCCGACGAGCGCCAACAGCGCTCGGCTGCTGCCGCCAGTGACGGCGACTGCGACGACTGCAACGGCGACCGCCACGCCGAACGCCCGCAGCGGGCGCTCACGGGCGAGCCACGCGATCCCACCAAGATAGACGACCCCGAAGGCGATCGATGCGAGCACGTCGACGAGATAGTGCACACCGAGGGCGAGACGTGAGAGGGCAACGAGGACGACGACGGCACTGGACACGGCGAAGCGACTCGAGCGGCGACCGATCGACGACCACAACACGAGTGCACCCCAGAAGACCGTGGCGGCCATCGTGTGGCCACTCGGGAACCCGTGTTCGCTCGGCTCGAGTGCGTGCCACGCCGCGGGTGGTCGCGGCAACGCGAACGTCGCCTTCAACAGGACGACGAGTGCGAGCCCGCCGAAGACGGCGGCGATGAGCAGTGCCGTCTGCGTCGAACACAGCGGTCCCTCCCGATCGTCCCGAAAAAGACTCTGACCGACGTCAACGATATAGAGCAGCCCCAGCACGGGGACGATAACGAGGAGATCGCCGAGCAACGAAAGGCCGGCAAACGCCTCGAGCGTCCACTCGGGAACCCCACTACGAATCGTCTCCGTGACGCCAACCCCGCGGCTCATCGACGCACCGTGATGGTGGCCCCGTCGCGTCCAACTGTCCCGGCGCGCTCACCGCCGAAAAATCCGCCCCATCCTGTGGTGAGACTGTCCATTGGATACTGACTGCCAGACCGGACGCAAAAACCTGCTGATTCGGACAGTCCGACCGCGTCTCGAGTGTCCGCCCGCTCACGAGCCACTGCAGACTCGAGCCCGCTCAACTCGAGTCGTCCCCACCCGTCTCGACTGCGAGTCGCTCGCCGGTTTCGACAGCCGTCTCGGTGACGGTGACAGTGTCGTCACCGACGGCATACTCGCCGGGATACGCCACCGTCACCGCCAACTGCCCGTCGTCTCCGACCTCGGCCTCGCGCTCGTAAGTGAACGACTCGCCGTCGATGGAGACGTCCGTCCGGACCGCAACTGTCTCACCCGGCTCGCCACTCGCCTCGAGCGTCGCACCCGGCACGAGGGCGAACGCGGCCGTCGTTCGGTCGTCGTCGACGGCAAGCAGCTGGTAGTGAGCGAGCGCTCCCCCACCGTTCCCGCCAGCACCGAGGTCAGCGAGCAACCGCGTCTGGGTGCTCTCGGCGGGCGGCTCACCCTCGATATCGGTCACGACGACGTAGCCGACCCGGTCGCCGAACCCGTTGGCGTGCCCGTCCGGGTCGGTACCGGCCCGGAACTCATCGTAGTTCGACCGCGCGTAGCCGTAACTGCGGGACTCGCCGTTGACGAAGTAGTTGTACATCCGGTTGTCGCCCCACTCGCTCAACACGAAGGTTTCGGGGTACTCCCGGTCGGTCGCGTCCGCGTGGTCGTCGATCGCTGCCACGGCGGCGTACTCCCCATCATCGTAGCTGATCTGCCCGGAGAGACCGGGAACGTAGAGCAAGCTCAGCCCACAAATAAGTAGTCCGACACCGAGAACGTACGCCGCTTGCCGCCGATCGGGGAGCGTAATCGCCGGCTCGTCGCTGCCGCCGTCGGCCACCATCCCGCGCGACCGTTCGACGGCCGCCCGAAACGGCCGTGGTCGCCGCGCGAGGTCGATCCCCGACAGCACGTAGACGAGGCCGACACCACCGAACACCGACAGCGGAATCATCAACTGCGCGGCGAAGCGGACCTGAATCCCGGCGAGGACCATCAAAATCACCGTATAGACCGCGAGCAACAGCCACGCTGGCTCGTACTCGCGATACGCGATCCAACTCGCCCAGCCGAGCACCGCGAGGCCGAGATAGAACCCCACCCCGAGTTGGATCAGCGGCCCGAAGACCACCGCATACTCGGGGGTAAACAGCGACGCTGACTCCGTGTACCCCTCCCGGAGGAACAGATCGTCGGCCCGCGCTCGAGCGTCCACCCAGTCCTCGGGCCGGAACCGACGCAGCGCGTAGAGTCCGAACCCGGCCACGCCGGCCTCGAGGGCGACCAACCCACCAGTATGCACCTCGAGCCGTCGCCACAGGTCCCCGAGCGCGAGTACGACGAGTGCCCCGCCGAGCACCATCGCGGGCGTGTACGCAACGAACGCCTCGCGCCAGCCCCAGCTGGTGTGGAGCCGGACCGAAATCGCCGTGCCGAGCCCGAGCCCGACCAGCACTGGCAGGTTCGAACGCGTCGGAGAGATCCCTTCGCGAGCATCGATCACCGCCCGCAGGCCGATGTAGGCGGCCAGCGGAACGAACAGCAGCGGCGAGCCACCCCACAGATGGACCGAGAGGCCAAGCGACACCCCAAGCACCGCCGCGGCGACCCACGTCAGCGACGACGTGAGATGGTCTCGAACGGCCGTCGTCCGCTCCTCGCCGTCTCGCCGTCGAGTCAGATCGACCGCGAGCCACGCAAGCGTCAGGAGCGTCACACCGAGCCAGAAGTACTGGTGTAACCGGTGCTCGAGAAAGCCCGCCTGCGTATACACGGCGTGGACGGGCGCGATCGCGAGCAACACGACCGAGGCGATGCCGACTCTGACGTCTCGCGTCACGACGACCGCAAGCGCGTACACGACCACGCCCAACCCGACCGTCGCGACGATCGGCAGCCACGCCGCAACCATATCGGCGGCCCACTGATCGCCACCCAACAGCGTCGCAACCCACCAGTTGAGCGCGTGGGTCAGCGGCCGCTGGGCCATCGCCCCGTTTGGCAACTCCGCGAGCAGACCGGTATCCGTCGGACTCGTCGACTCAGCTAACAGGGTTTCCATCCAGTACCGATAGAAGTAGGGGTCGTTCCCCGGCGAGACGACCTCATCACGCCGAAACACCGACCCATACTGTGTCAACCGCATGGCGACGACCAGTATCAGTGCGCCCGCCAATCCGACGAGCGCTCCTCGATCACCCCAGATTCCGAGGTCGATCGATGGTCGTCCACGACTCGAGCCATCCTCACTCGAGTTATCGACCGCCTCACCGGCGAGGACGGCTTCGACCACGGCAGCGTCTGCAACTCGATACTCGCCGTCGACTTTCTCGACGATCCCTCGAGAGACCAACTCGCCGAACGCTCCCGAGTCGAGCGCGATGTCCTCAAAGGTCCAGCTATCCGACGCCACATCGACGTCTAAAACAGCCTCGAGTGCTGCTTCCCCGTCGGCGCGCTCCTCGAGGAACGAAGTCGTTGTCGTCTCGAGGTCACTCGAGTCGGCGTCGGCAGTCATTACGCATTTTGTGAGTGTCGGCCGCTATCATAGTTTCGCTCCCGATGAACGACCTCGAGCACCGACGACCGACTCGAGTCAACGATGCAAGCTGCAGTCGTCGGTGTGTCACTGGAGACCACAAGCACTGAAACTCAGTGTCCGGCCAGACTTCGACCGATCACGATCGTCTCTCGTCCAGCGCTTTCACTCGACAGTGACGCTCTTCGCGAGGTTTCGCGGCTTGTCGATCGAGCGGCCAAGCAGGTTCGCGACCCAGTACGACACTAACTGAAGCTGGACGTTCGCGAGCACGGTTGCACCGCGCTCGTCGGTGGCTGGAATCTCGAGGACGTGATCGGCGTACCGTTCGGCTTCGGACTCCCCATCCGTGACGACGATGACGGGGGCGTCCCGGGCTTCGACCTCCTTGATGTTCGAGATCGTCTTCCGGGCCCGTTTCCCGTCGCCCGTCACGATCGCGAACACCGGCGTGTCCTTGGTGACCAGCGCAAGCGGCCCGTGTTTCAACTCGCCGGCTGCAAAGCCCTCGGCGTGTTCGTAGGTAATCTCTTTGAACTTCAATGCACCCTCGAGGGCGACCGGGTACGCCAGCCCACGTCCGATAAAGAAGAAGGCGTCGGCGTTGACGAACTCCTCGGCGATCGCCTTCGCCTGCGACGTATCGAGGACGGTCTGGACCTGATCCGGAACGGCCCGAAGGGACTCGATCTCCCGGTGGGAACTGGTGTTGGAAAGCGATGCTGCCAACAACGTTAGTGCGAGTTGCTGGCTGGCGAACGTCTTCGTCGCGGCGACACCGATCTCCGGGCCGGCGCGGATGTACAGCGCGTGATCGCAGACGCGCGTGATGGAGCTACCCACGGTGTTCGTGACCGCGAGCGTCCGACCGCCCGCACGGCTGGCCTCTCGGAGTGCCCGGAGCGTATCAGCCGTTTCGCCGCTCTGGGTGACGCCGACGACGAGGGTGTCCTCGTCGACCGGGACTCGATCGGTCGTGTACTCGCTTGCGATGGAGGCCGTCGCCCGAACGCCGTGTTCCCGACAGAGCGCCGCGCCGTACAGCGCCGCGTGGTAGGAGGTTCCACAGGCGACGAACTGGACCGGCCCGGACTGTTCGAGGTCGGCAAGCGACTCGAGGGAGATGTCGCCCTCGAGTTCGTCGACGCGCCCGCGCAGACACTGTCGGAGCGCCGTCGGCTGCTCGTGGATCTCCTTCAGCATGTAGTGGTCGTACCCGCTCTTGCCGGTGTCGGCGGCGTCCCAGTCGACCGTCTCGACCGTCGTCTCGACTCGGGTCCCGTCCGCGTCGGTCACCTGCACGCCGTCGGGACCGAGGCGAACGAACTCGCCGTCCTCGAGGTAGACGACGCGATCTGTGTGGTCGATAAACGCCGGCACGTCGCTGGCGAGATACGAGGCGTCGTCGCCGAGTCCGAGTACGAGCGGCGACTCGTTTCTGACGCCGTAGATCGCGTCCTCGCCTGCAAAGACGGCTGCGATCGCGTAACTGCCCTCGATGCGGTCGACAGCGCGTCGGAACGCCCGCTCGGGGTCGTCGCCGGCCGCCAGGTGCGAGGCGATGAGATGCGGGACGACTTCGGTGTCGGTGTCGCTTGCGAACTCGACGCCGGCCGCCGTCAGCTCGTCGCGAAGCGCCTGATAGTTCTCGATGATGCCGTTGTGGACGACCGCAACCTGCTCGTCGGCGTCGGTGTGAGGGTGGGCGTTTGCGTCCGATGGTGGCCCGTGGGTACTCCAGCGCGTGTGCCCGATGCCGGTCGATGAGCCCCGAAGTGCGGGTCGCGACACGGCCGACTCGAGTGCCTCAAGTTCACCTTGGGCCTTGTGGACGTTGAGTTCCGTGTTCGCGAGGGCGATGCCCGCGGAGTCGTAGCCGCGGTACTCGAGTTGTGAGAGCCCGTCCAGCAACACGTCGACCGCGGCGGTTTCCTCGGTCTCGCCGACGACGCCGATGATCCCACACATCAGCGGACCTCCGTGTTGGAGTCAATCGACCCGTCTACCGTCGTGCCGGCCCGAATTGACACTTCCGAGCCGATGATGGTTCCCGGTGCGTAGGTGACGCCTCCCTCGTCGACGGCGCGGTCCGCGATCAGCGCCCCGAGGGCTTCGTTTCGGTGGATCGTTTCGCCGACGTGGACATCACCCGGCCCACCGACGACTGTCGAGTCGGGGCCGATGCCGACGCCACGGCCAGTCACACAGTCGATAACGGTCGCGTTCGCGCCGATTCGCGTGTCGGAATCGATGACGCTGTGCTCGACGACCGCGTTCGCACCGACAGTGACGTTCTCCCCCAGACAGGTGTAGGGGCCGACGACGGCACCCGGGCCGACAACACAGTCCGGCGCGATGAGGACTGGCTCGATGACGGTTGCAGTGTCATGGACGCGCGCCGCGTCAGCCACGTGACTCTCGACGGTGGTGCTCTCGAACAGCGTTTCGGCGACCTCGAGGAGATCCCAGGGGAACGTGGCGTCGATCCACATTCCGTCAGTGGCCGCCGCAGCGATCGGTATCCCGTCCTCGAGCAGCGTCGAGAGCCCGTCGACGAGCGAGAACTCCCCCGCCTCGGGCTCGATACCAGTCATAATCTCGACCGCGTCGGGCTCGAGTGCGTAGACACCAGCATTGAGTCGATACTCTCGACCGTCAGTCGGATTCTCGACGATCTCCGTGACGGTTCCATCGTCGACGAGCACGCCTCCGTAATCGGTGACATCGGCGTAGGAAATGACGCCGAGTGTTGCACCGACCGTCGAGTCGTGACACTTCATCGTCTCGCCGATGATGTCGCTGTCGACGAGCTGGTCACCGTTGACCACCAGCGTCGTCTCGTCGATCGTCGATGTGGCAGCTGCGAGTGCGTGTGCGCTGCCGAGTTGTGTCTCCTGAACGACGTACTCGATCGGGACGTCCCGGTAGGAGGGTCCGAAGTGAGACTGGACGGCCGTCCGGCCGTAGCCGACGACGACCGTCAGGTCCGTGATACCGGCGTCGATCAGCTGGTCGAAGACGTGCTCGAGAATCGGTTTGGTGCCTGCGGGAAGCATCGGTTTCGGCCGATGTCGCGTCAGCGGCCGGAGCCGCATCCCCTCGCCTCCGGCGAGTACGATCGCAGATCGAATGGTCATTGGTTGCCTCCAATACTGGCCATCGTCTATCTATTGGGTAGTGGTGATTCCGATTGGGTAAACGTTCCGGCGTCGCGGTGTGTCAGATTCCAACTCAGTAGTCACTGTCTCACAGCGGCGACTGCACTCGGGCGACAGATCGTCTCGCAGAGGATTCCGCGTGTCGGTGGTCTCGAACACCAGCCACTCCGGATGCTGCTCGAGGGTGATCACTCTTTTCGGCGAAAGCGGTCGAAGAAATTGGTGATTCGGTTCGGAAACCGCGTACGGCGCGGGTTTGGTCTTTAAATGACGCGGTTCTGCAGGTAGTCGAGGTGCTTTGCGTTGTAGACGATCTGCACTTCATCGGTCTCTGCGGAACCGATGCAGGTCAGACGGACGTTTTTGTCCTCGACTTCCTCGTCCGAGAGGATCTGCTGCATGTCCATCTCGATCTCGCCCTCGTAGACGATTGCAGCACAGTTCGCACAGGCACCTGCACGGCAGGAGAAGGGCCAGTCATAGCCCTGGGCCTCGGCGGCCTCGAGGATGTACTCGCCTTCGGCGACTTCGAGGGTGTCGTAGTCCTCGGTGTCGAGGCCAGCGTCAGCGGCTTTCTCGAAGAGGTCGTCGTCGTCCATTTCCCAGCCCTGGTCGTCCAGTACTTCGTAGTTGAGGTATTCTACCGTGGGCATCACTCCCCGGTTCGAGTCCCGTACTGGTATAGCTTGCTGTTCGGTCTTAAATTGACTTTCAGGTAGGATTGATGTATTCGAACCGTTGAACGTCATTGTTTACCGAGTATGAGGGTGGAACGAAGCGGAAAAAACGAGATGCTGGGACAAACGGGCACGGTAGTCGCCGTATTTGTCGCGTTCGATGACGGTGGCAACGGGCCGACCGCGACGTCGGTGAGTGTCCTCGAGCCTCGAGTGCGACTCGGCGCTTGCGGTCCACTCAGAAGCCGAATATCGGGACGAATCGGAAGGTGAGAAAGGCACCGACCGTCGAGAGGATCGGCACGACGTTTTGCATCAGGATCACGCGGGCAGTCGTCGAGGGATTGAACAGATCGGAGGCGCTGGGGATGTCCTCGGGTTCTTCCTCGCCGATCTCGGGTGAGGGTTCGCCTTCTTGCTCGGCAGTCAGCGCGCCAACTGAGACGTGGGTTTCCTCGCCGGCTCTGACGTCAGAGAGCGTGGTGGTCCGGGTTGCTCGCCCCCATCCCAACCCGACGATGCTCATCGTCGCGATGACGACGAAACTGGCGGGAATGCCGATCGACGAGAGGCCGATGACGATCCCCGAACTGATGACGGCGACGACGATCGCCGCGGTCAGCGGCAGGTTCGTGATGTCGTTGCCGAGCGTATCGAGCGTCCGCCGAGCGATGGTGAAACAGCCGATGGTGACGGCTGCCGAGCCGATCAGGATCAGCGGGATCATGTCGACGTCGCCGGTGCCGTAGATCGGCGCGATCGCGTTTGCGATGTTGCTCGTCCCGGAGGAAAACGCCATCAGGCAGCCGATCCCGACGACGACCAGCGCGCCCGTGATCTCCCGTCGGTCGGCGTCCTTTCCGAACTGTAGACGGGGGACGACGCTCGAGCGGTCGATGCTGACCATCGGGTTCTCGCCGTCGGCGTTGCTTTCGATGGCGACCCACGCGTTGATTCGCGGATAGAAGTACCGGCCGATCATACCGGCGACCCAGAAGCCGATGATCGGCGCGACGATCCACCAGACGACGATCTGCCCGAGCACGGCGAAGTCGAGTTCGCCGGTCGCAAGGCCGAGGGCGGCGATTGCCCCGACGGCAGTCATCGACGTCGACGCAGGGACACCCGCGTAGTTCCCGATGAACAACGCGCCGCCGATGAAAAAGAGCACGGCGACGTTCGAACGCATCGTGAAGATGGCGGTGTCGGTGACGAGTTCGCGACCGAGCGTGTCGACGACCTGTGGGCCGATTGTGATCGCTCCGAGAAAGAAAAAGACTGACATGAGCGCGGCCGCCATCAGCTTCGTGATCACGTTCGCGCCGACGGCTGGCCCGAACGCAGGGCCGGTCGTCGCGCCGCCGATATTGTATCCGACGAAGATCGCGACCAGAATCCCAACGATAAGCAGTACTTCCGTCACAGCTAGCCGGTATGTGTCCCGATCCTAAAAACGCGCCCATCTGTGCACACTGCCGAGATCCACCCGACGCCACGGATGACGGCTGCGCGACCGTCGTTGGGATGGGTGTCCGGCCGCGCTCGTGTCCACAGCGTGTCACCGATGACTGTTTTCCCAAAGGATTTCACCGATTCACACCGTGTCTTCTGATATCATGTTGGTACGCGTACCACCGATTCAGTTGGAGAGGCGGGCGTGGGACGGGCGCGGTTCGCTGCGGTCTCAACACACACTGCTCGAGTCGGGAACGGGTGAGACTCGACGATGAGACCGGCACGCATCGATGCGGTTATCGACCTCGCGTACGGAGCGCTGATTCTCCTCTCGATTATCTTGATCGCAACGCTCGATACGCAGATCGGGTTGATGTTCGGACTGGGGGTGTTCGCCTCGTACGTGCTCCACGTCGTCTGGAAGATGGCTCGGTTCGATCCCGACTGGATGACCACGACGGTTCAGGAAACGGTCGAACAGTCGGTCGAGAAAACGGTTGGCGACACTGTTGAGAAACAGGTCGAAGAGACGGTTGGCAAGACCGTTGGCGAGACGGTCGAGCAAACGGTCGAAGAGACAGTAGATAAGACCGTCGGCGAGCGGGTCGAACAGACGGTGAGCGACACTGTCGAAGAGACAGTGGACAAGACCGTTGGCGACACGGTCGAGCAAACGGTCGAAGAGACGGTTGGCAAGACTGTGGGCGAGACGGTCGAGCAAACAGTCGAAGAGACGGTAGACAAGACCGTGGGCGAGACGGTCGAGCAAACGGTCGAAGAGACAGTGGACAAGACCGTGGGCGAAACCGTCGAGCAAACGGTCGAAGAGACAGTAGACAAGACCGTGGGCGAGACGGTCGAGCAAACAGTCGAAGAGACGGTGGACAAGACAGTGGGCGAAACCGTCGAGGAGACGGTCGAAGAGACGGTCGGCGAACAACTCGAGCGGGTTCAGGCACAGGTCGAGTCAGTCGATGAGCGTGTCGATCGGCGGCCTCGAGAAGACGAAGTCGAGGACCTGCTCGAGCAAGCCGACGACGACCAGACCGAGGAGTAACTGGCCGTCACGCGCCGGTCAGCGAACGACCACGACCGGCGTTGGCGACCGGTGGACGACCTGTTTGGCGACGTTGCCGACGTAGAGGCGGTCTGCCACGGTGCCGCCGTGACTTCCGATGACGACCGTGTCGTAGTCGTCGGCTCGGTTGATGATCGACCGGACGGGATGGCCGAGTTCGACGGCGGTCTCGAGGTCGGCATCCCCGTCGGCGTCGGCGACGAGTTCGCGGGCACGGGCGAACGTTGGTTCTGCGAGGTTCTGTGCTGCCTCCTCGAGGTTGTCTGCGAGAGCGAGTCCCGACGCTTCGCCCCACATCGGCGACGGTTCGCCGACGACACGCAAGACGGTTATCTCGGCGGTTGGATAGGCCTCGAGGGCGTACTCGAGGGCGTGTTCGCTCATCTCGGAGCCGTCCATGGGAACGAGAACGCGCGAAATCATACGTGACCTACGACGACGGCGAAAATAAGCGCGGGGGAGATTATCCAACGAACGGAACCGCGACGAAGAAGCCGTAGGCGAGCAGCGTCGACATCGACGGCCCGATGACCCACATCGAGATGTACTTCATGACGGCTCGAGGGTTGAACAGATCGCCGGCGTCGAGGACTTCTTCGGGTTCTTCCTCGCCGATCGGTGTGACTGGGGCGTCCGGCTCCGCGGTCAGGGCACCCGGCGCGAGTTCTTTGTCGGATTCACCACGGATGGCCTCCTGAGCCGTGACGGGACGGGTCGCACGCCCCCAGCCGAGGCCGACGATCGTCATCACCGACGACATGACGAGGCTGATCGGAATGCCAGCCCACGAGAGCAGGGTCGTGATCGTCGAGGCGGTGATCATGACGATCAGCGCCGCCAACAGCGGGATGTCGCTGAGTTCGCCGCCGACGGACTCCATCGTCCGCCGGGCGATCGTGAAGCCGCCGAGGCCGATCGCGACGGTTGCGACGATGATCGCCGGATTCGCCTCGAGTGCGCCACTGCTGACCAGTGGGGCGACGGCGTTGGGAACGTTGCTCGCGCCGGCGCTGAAGGCCATGTAACAGCCGATGATGAAGACGACGATCGTCCCGACGAGTTCCTGATTGGTGGTGTTCGGGCCGAGTGTCGGTTTCGGTATCGAGCCACTTCGATCGAAGGTGAGCAACGCCCCCTCGGAGGCTTTGATCTCGAACCGCCGGTTGAGTTCCGGATAGATGTAGCGGCCGATCGTCGCCCCGATCCAGAAGCCGATGATCGGCGTCACAATCCACCACGAGACGATCCAGCCGATCGTCTCGAAGTTGAGCGTTCCAGTCGCCAGCCCTAATCCGGCGATCGCTCCAACGGTGGTCATCGACGTCGGGACGGGGACGCCGAAGACGTTCGCGACGAGAATCCCGAGACCGATGAAAAAGAGGACGGCGACACCCGCCCCGAGCGAAATATCGATCGTGATGATCCCCTCACTCAGGGTGTCCATCACGTTTCGACCGACGGTCCAGCCGCCGAGAAAGACGAAAAACGTCATCAGCGCAGCCGCCGTCGTTTTCCGAAGCAACCCGGCCCCTACAGCCGGTCCCCACGCGATGCCGGTCGATGACCCACCGATGTTAAACCCAACAAAAATCGACGCAACGACGCCAACGAGGAGAATGGTCTCGACCATCACTGAACGATATGGGTGTCTTCGTAAAATAAGTACTGGAACGCTCTGATACATTATCTGTATTACATTTGTATTTTATGAACAACCGGGCAGGTGGTCCGCGTTTTCTCTCGTGTGTTGGCGCGTTTCTATCGATTGTTCTACACACCCCAGAAGAACGCGATGCCGAGGACGGTGACGATCGAGAGGATCAACTGCAGCGGTGCGCCGATGCGGAAGTAGTCGCTAAAGCGGTAGCCGCCGGGGCCGTAGACGAACAGGTTTGTCTGGTAGCCGATCGGCCCCAGAAACGAGGTGCTCGCGGCGAACATGACCGCGAAGACGAACGCGAGCGGGTTCGCACCGATCCCCGCCGCTGCAGCCGCTGCAACCGGAATCAGCAAGACGACGCTCGCATTGTTGCTGATCATCTCTGTGATCAGCCCCGTCACGATGTAAAACACCCACAACACGACGAGCGTCGGGAGGAACCCGGCCGTCGAAACGACCAGAAACGCGAGGTAGGCTGCCGCCCCGGACTGCTCCAGTGCGATGCCGAGCGGAATTACGCCCGCCAACAGGAAGATGATGTCCCACTCGACGGCGTCGTACAGTTCGTTCGGCTCGAGGACACCCGTGACGACCATCGCAACGACACCGGCAAGCGCCGAGAGCAAGATCGGATAGAGATCCAGCGCGGCGACGGCGACGACGCCGATCATGATGGCGACCGCGATCGGCGCTTTATCGGCCCGGTACTCTGGTTTGGGTGGTTCGCGGGCGACGATCACGTCGTCACGCCGCGAGAGTCGATCGAGCGTGTCCGGCGGGGCCTGAACGAGTAACGTGTCGCCGACGTCGAGTCGTTTGCCGACGATCCGATCGCTGATCAGCGCCCCGTGGTGGCGAAGCCCGAGGACGGCGGCGTTGAACTCCTCGCGGAACGACTCGGGGTCGAGGCGTTCGCCGACCAGCCGGGAGTCGAGCGAGACGACCAGTTCCGTGATGATTCCTGCCTCGTTGTCGGTCGACAGCTCCGCGTCGGACTGGGGGTTGCCGACCAGTTCGACGCCCGTGGCGTCCTCGAGCATCGTAATCGCGTCTCGGTCGGTACGGATAACGAGCACGTCGCCCTCGTGAAGGCGTGTCTCCTGTCGCGGGGCGACCGACCGATCCCGGTCGCGAACGATCTGTACGACGTCGATTTCGGGGCCGAGGTGTTCGGTTACGGTGCCGACTCTCGCGTCGACGTACGGCGACCCTGGGACGACGGCGACTTCGACGATGTAGTCACCGACGTCGTAGGCCTCGACGTAGTCCGCCTGTGCCGGGACCCGCTCGGGAAGCAGGTAGTGGCCGACGAAGATCAGATACAGCGCGCCGACGATGACGACGATGACACCCAGCTGCGTGAACTCGAACATCGAGAACCGATGGAGTTCGGGGTAGTCTGCCCCGAGTCGAGCGCTGATGTCGCTTGCGAGGATGTTCGTCGAGGTGCCGATGAGCGTGAGCATGCCGCCGACCTGTGAGGCATACGACAGCGGGATCAGCAGCTTCGACGGCGACGTGTTCCCGCGGTTGGCGACGTCGGTGACAACCGGCACCAACAGTGCGACGACGGGCGTATTATTGAGGAAGCCGGAGACGGGACTGGTCGCGACGACGGTGGCGAACAGCTGTTTGTGAATGCTGTCGCCCGCATACGATGCCATCCGGCGGCCAAGTTCTTGTACGAGCCCCGTGCGGGCGATACCGCCACTCAAGATCAACATCGCGAGCACCGTAATCGTCGCGTCGTTGGCGAACCCGGAAATTCCGGTACTCGGGTCGACGCCCGTCCACGGCTCGAAGACGACCAGAATTACGATCAACAAGATCGCGGTGACGTCGATCGGCAACCGCTCGGTGACGAACATCACGAGCGCGAACGCGACGACGCCGAAGACCACGAGCATCTCGGCCGTCAGCGCTGGCTGGGAGACCGGCTGCTGGGCGAGCGCCAGACTGTCTGCCATCAACGTTCACCTGTGGCCACACCGACAGGACATGTAACAATTCTGCACGGAACTCGAACAGTGTTGGGGCGATGGCTGTTCGCCGAAACCGTCGCCTTTACTCGAGTCCGACGCGCGCACATGAGTATGCGCACCAACACACACGATGGGTTCGAGGTAATCCCAGCAGTCGACGTCCAAGACGGCGAAGTCGTCCAGCTCGTACAGGGCGAACGCGGCACCGAGAAGACCTACGGCGACCCGGTCGAGGCCGCACAGCGATGGATCGACGCCGGTGCGTCGTCGCTCCACCTCGTCGACCTCGATGGGGCGTTCGAGGGCGAACGGCAGAACGCGGACGCCATCGACGCCGTCCTCGAGACCGTCGACGTCCCCACCCAACTCGGCGGCGGCATTCGGACCGCCGAGGGTGCGATCGACCTCCTCGAGCGCGGCCTCGACCGTGTCATCCTCGGCACGGCGGCCGTCGAGAACCCCGAAATCGTCGCCGAGATCAGCGAGACCCATCCCGACAGCGTCGTCGTCAGCCTCGACGCGAAAGACGGCGAGGTCGTCGTCGAGGGCTGGACCGAAAGCGCGGGCATCACGCCCGTCGAAGCCGCCGAACGCTACGCGGAGCTGGGTGCGACCGCGATCCTCTTTACGAACGTCGACGTCGAGGGGCAACTCGAGGGCGTCGCAACGGAGCCGGTTCGAGAGTTAGTCGACGCGACCGAGATTCCTGTCATCGCCAGCGGTGGCGTGGCGACCCTCGAGGACGTGCGCGCGCTCGCGGAGACCGGCGCAGCGGCGGTGGTCGTCGGCAGTGCGCTGTATGAGGGGAAGTTCACGCTCGAGGAGGCACAGTCGGCCATCGACGAGTAATCGTCGGTGGAAAGACGGGGTCGTGACGAAGGCACGGCAGCGGCGTCACGTTTTTGAAACTGATTACGGAACGTTCGACAGTCGATCTTCGAGTTCCGCCGTCGTCGTCCACGAAAAGCACTGGTCCAGTGACTCGAGGTGAACGAGTGAATCGGTTATCACGCCGCTATACGACGGCGTGCGGCCGCCGAGTTCGGACTCCAGATACGATTCGAGATCCTGCGTCGAGATGTCCAGTCCGTGCTCACGAGCCTGTGTAGCGAGCGCAGCGAGTTCTTTGTCGAGGTCATCCGCACGATATGCCAGTTCAACGGCCCGAGCAAGTATCGCGTCTTGTGTTGTGAGTAGGGACTCGTCGTCGTAGTGTTCCTCCTGTGCCCGCGGGAAGAGATACGTGCGGTCAAGCAGCACCGGGCGTTCCACGCGTCCGAACTCGGCGATCGCCCCACCAGTGTCGTGTTCAAGAAGCAGCGGAATCGAATCTGCGTAGAGGGCGTGGAGAAAGAACTTGACTTTGAGATTCGGGATGGCATCCGACACGTCGAGGTCAGGCTGTGTAGCGAGCAAGTACGCGTAGGCATCGTGCCGGTGGTTCAGCACGTCAAGCGCTTCGTCGAGACGATACTTGAACGGCGATTCGTAACTGCCCAGCACGAAATACGTCGAATGTGGGCCAAAGAGGTGCTCATGTCGCTCTCGCATGTACAAAAGGAGCCGTTCACTGTCTATCGGATCGAGTTCTAAGCCGTAGAGAACATCGTTCAGAATGAAGTCCGTGAGCTCTTCACTGTTCTCCGGTATCTTCGTCATACTAACCAATATGGAAAAATGGCCTAATAACCATACTGGTCCAACTGAGAATGATCAATCCCTTGTGCTTATGTAATCTGACATCGTATGTTCAGTTGACAATGGCCGACATCTCCGCGCATTCGAAAGCCGACAACGAGGAAAACCCCTTAGAGCGGCAGCGTGAGCTGATGGAGCTGCTGTCACAGGAAACTCGACACAGCATCATTCAGGCACTCGTGGGGCACCCGAAACTCCTCGCATCGGCGGCTGAAATCAACCATTTCGTCCCGAGTAAATCGAAAAAGACCGTCGAAGAGCAACTGGACGTACTCGTTGACGCGGACATTCTCGAGATCTATGAGTATCCGCCAAACAAAAAAAAGCGCGGCTTGCCGTGGAAGTTCTACGGCTTTACTGAATATGGTACCGACATCCTCGGTGACTTCAACTATCTCAAAGGCGTCCCAATGGCGCGAGCCGTTCACCAGAAAACGCGAACGCCCGAGAAAATCGAGCGCCACGAAACGGCCCCGCGACCGCCCCTCCCAGAACCGGTCCGTGCGACGTTCCGACTCGAGGACGACACGTAAGAGCGGAAATTGTCTGCAACTGGACACGATCTCCGGTCAGGTCGTGGACTCCCTTCTTGCATCTCTGTGAACGACGTTTGCCGACTTGTCGCAGTTGGCGACTCCTCGAGGTAGGGAGCTTCTCGCCCGAACGTCGCAACCCGACTTCAGAACGCGTCCTCGAGCGGCGGCACGACCTGCTTCTTGCGGGACATGACGCCGGGCAGGAACGCCTCGCGGTCTTCGACGGTGGTGTCGAGGGCGTCTTCGACGGTGTCGGTGTGGTCGCCGGCGATCAGCGCGGTCGATTCCTCCTCGAGGAGGTCCGTGACGAGCAAGACGAGCAGGGCGTACTCGCGTTCGGCGACGACGTCGTCCATCGCCTCGAGGACGGCATCGCGCTGCTCGAGCACCGGGGCTGGTTCGACGGTTTCGATCTGGCCGATGCCGACGTCGGCGTCACCGAACTCGAACTCCTTGAAGTCGCCGAGCACCATCTCTCGAGGCTCTTTCTCGCCGAGTTTGCTCTTCTGTTTGAGCAGTTCTTTGCCGTACGCTTCGTAGTCGACGCCGGCGATCTCCGCGAGGCGTTCGGCGACGACCTCGTCGGTCTCGGTGGTCGTCGGCGAGCGGAGCACAACGGTGTCGCTCAGCAGGCCGCTGAGCAACAGGCCGGCGGTCTGTTCGTCGATTTCGACGTCGGCCTCGTCGTAGAGGCCCGTGAGAATCGTCGCGGTCGAGCCGACCGGCTCGTTCCGGAAGCGAATCGGGTTGCTCGTCTCGACGTCACCGATTCGGTGGTGGTCGATGATCTCGACGACATCAGCGTCCCGTGCACCCTCGACGGTCTGGCTGTGCTCGTTGTGGTCAACGAGAAGCAGCTGTTCGCCCGTCGCGTCCTCGAGCAGCGTCGGTTCCTCGACGTCCCAGCGCTCGAGCACGAACTGCGTCTCCGGGTTCAGGTCGCCGGCTCGCGCGGCGACGACGTCTTCGCCCTGTGCCTGCTTCAGGCGTGCGTGGGCGATGGCGGAGATGATCGTGTCCGTGTCTGGCTGCTGGTGTCCGATAACGTAACTGGTCTGTGACATGGTCGCTATCTCGTGCTACAGTTTTAAAAAGTGAGGTCTTTTCGGTCGCCAACTGAAACCGGCACATCGCCCTCGAGCCGCTCTGTGCGTGTGGTTTTCACACTCATGATTTCCAGAACGCTGGCGTCAAGAGGACGAGCACGGGGATGATCTCGATGCGGCCGACCCACATCATGACGACCATGACGGCGCGCGTGGTGGTGGGAAAGCCGGCGTAGTTGTCCATCGGGCCGGCCATCCCGAACGCAGGGCCGATATTGAGAAAGATCGACGCGGAGGCTCCGAGCGCTTCGAACTCGGTGACGGCCGTACTCGCTCGAGCGGCGTCGATGACGACGAAAATCGTCAACAGGAAGAAGATGATGATCGCCAGCAAGACGTAGGCGTAGATATCCCGGACCGTCTCCTCATCGATCACTCTATCGCCGAGCCGAAGTGGCCGAACCGCTTCCGGATGGATCGAAGTAAACAGGTTCCGCCGGAACGCTTTGAACGTCACCAGCCAGCGCAGCGACTTGATCGAACAGGTCGTCGAGCCAGCCATCCCGCCGACGAACATACTGAGAAACAGCATATGTGTCGCACCCGACGACCAGAACGAGAAGTCGGTCGATGCATACCCCGTCGTCGACACGATCGAAACCACGTTGAACAACGCATGTCTGATCGTCGGCTCGAGGCCGTCACTGATTTCCGGGTCAATCCAGATAATCGCCGCCACGATTGCGCTAAAGCTCACGAGGACGGCGATGTAGAACCGAAACTCCTCGGATTCGAAGGGATGGCGGAACTCGCCCTGTGTGATATAATAGAGCAGGACGAAGTTGGTTGCGCCGAGGATCATAAAGGGGATAATAGCCCACTGGGCGATCGGTGTGAACGCACCGGCGCTCTGTGGCTCCGGCGAGAAGCCCGCGGTGGCAACGCTGGTCAGCGCGTGGGAGACGGCGTTGAACAGGTCCATGTTCGGTGCCAGCCCCAGCAGATGGAGCAGATAAAACGTCGACGCGGCTAACACCGTCAGGCCGACGTACAGCCCCCAGATGCTGTCTCTTATACACATCTCTGATGG
>NZ_AOHX01000036.1 GCF_000337735.1 Natronorubrum sulfidifaciens JCM 14089
CCCAGCCACTCATCACCGTCGCACCGGTCGTCGTCAGGCCGCTCATACTTTCGAATGCGGCGTTGACGAGGCCGCCAACGGAGACGGCAAACGCGGAGCTCTGATCGGCACCGATCCCGCCGACGACGAACGGAACCGCGCCAATGACGGCGACGCCGAGCCACGTCACGGCGACCATCAGAAACGCCTCTCGCTGTTGGAGCTCTCGGTCGTCGCTGAGTCGCTCGAGTGTGGCACCGACGACAATCGTCGCTACGATCGCGGCGACGAACGGAAACGGATCGTCGCCGTCGAATATCGCCAGGAACAGCGGCGCTGCAAGCGGGACGGCGAGCCATTTCAGTACTGTCCCGGCGAGACTACAACTCGAGCGCCAGTCGACACGAATCGTCATCGAACACCCCTACCTGTGACTGGAAGGGCATTAATCCGTTCGAAACTCAGAGCGTCGTTTCCGCTCGATGACGGCGTCACTCCCCGTAGCCGTGACCGATGTAGAGCGCGAAGACGTTGAGGGCAAGCAACAGGAAAAAGGCAAGCGTTACCTGCGGATCACCGAGCCCTCGTGTGAGCAGTGGGAGATACACGAACGGGAGAGCGATGGCGATCCAAAACGACAGAAACTGTGTTGGACCTTTTAGCGAGCAAACGACACCTCGAGCGCACTGCTCTTGTTCCCGGTCTGCTTCCGGGCTGGACGTCGCGACCGAATCGTTCGAAAACGGCGTGTGATTGGACATCGATTCTGGTCTCCTCTCTCTTCAACCATACCACCTCGATAGCATATAACCGGTCGAACATTGGCTCCGTTTCGGTCCGTTTCATCTCGAATGTGTTGTCGATTCGACGTTTTGAAACGCCTCGAGAAGCCCGGAGACATTTTATACACGATTTTAAGACACTCTCTTTGAATTGACTCACTCGCTCACTCACAGGTTCGTTCGCCGCCGCTGTGGGCTGTAATTCTCGCCCAGCGATGCCGGCGAGCGCAATCGCCTTGTACCGGCGGCGATATCGATTCGACATGAGCGAGCGAGTCGCGACTGTCACGCGCGAGACCACCGAGACATCGATCGAGTGTACGGTAGCAATCGACGGCAGTGGGGAGGCTGATGTCAACACTGGCGTCGGCTTTTTCGATCACATGCTGACGGCGTTTGCCAAACACGGACTGTTCGATCTCACTGTCGACTGTGACGGCGACCTCGAGATCGATGACCACCACACGGTCGAAGACGTCGCCATCGTTCTCGGGGACGCACTCGACGAGGCACTCGGCGATCGGTCGGGGATCGTCCGGTATGCCGACCGAAAGGTTCCGCTGGACGAAGCCGTCGCCGGTGCCGTCATCGACGTGAGTGGGCGGCCCCGGTTCTACTTCGAGGGGACCTTCTCGCAGGACCGGATCGGCGACTTCACGAGTGATATGGCCCGTCACTTCGGGGAGTCGCTGGCGATGCACGCCGGCCTCACGATTCACCTCGAGGTCGCCGGCGAGAACGCCCACCACGAGGTCGAGGCGTTGTTCAAGGCGCTCGCACGAACGCTCGACGATGCCACGCAGGTCGACGAGCGACGGACGGGGACGCCGAGTACGAAAGGCACCCTGTAACGTCGCTACGGTCGCCGGAGCTCACCGCGTTCTTCGACGAACTCCTCGGTCTCGAGTGCGTAGTCGATGATTGCGTCGACCTCGTGGGACTCGAGGTCGTAGGCCCCGGCAGCCAGCCCTTCGACGGCGCTGCGGGCCATCGGCAGCTCTCGGTTCTGGAGCAGCCGAACGACGTTGCCGTACCCGTTCGGCGGCCGCCTCCGTGTGTCGTTGCTTGCGGGTTCTTCGGCTGGATCGGCGGTCGCCTCGGCAGCGTCCGCCGTCGTGGTCGAGTCCTCCGCAGTCGGTGACTCCGTCGGCTCAGCGTCAGTCGTCGCTGCGCCCTCGCGTGTGCCTGCGGCGTCGAACGTGATCCCGTCCTCGAGTGTCAGCGTCGCATGACTGTCCGTCCCGTTGGAATCGGAGCCAGCCTCGTCGTCCGCTGTTCGTGGTGTCTGTTCGTCGACGTGTGCCGTCGCCGTTTCAGTCGGCGGTTCGGCACTGTCGCCGTCGAGACGCGCGAGCAGTGGCTCGAGGAGGTCCTCGAGGTGGGCTTTGCAGTCGGGGCAGAGCACGACACGTCGCTGTTCGGTGTCGGTCGGCTCGAGTTCGGGTGGGATGAGCTCGAACGTTCCGGCGGCGTCGTCGCCACAGAAATCACAGGTCCGGAGTGCGCGCATGGATGGCGCTACTGTTCGGCCCCTCAAAAATCGTCCGTCAGACGGACTGGTGGCGATCCCGTCGACGCGACGGCGACCGAGCCGGGCGGCGGAACCGATCACCGATCATTATAGGGTAGCCCGCATATGTTCGACAACGAATGTTCGACGAGATCATGGAGAAATTCGAGGGCTCGCCGAGCCAGCAGGCCGTTATTCGACTTCTGTTGGAGCGTGGGTTCTCGGTCAACGACGACGGTCGCGTCGTCTCGGGCGGAATCGAAATTCCGAACACGGGAATCGCCCGCGAAATCGGCGTCGATCGCCGGGTCGTCGACTCGACCACCGACGTCATCCTCGAGGACCCCGAACTGCGGCGGATCTTCCAGAATATCTCGCAGGTGCCGAGTCTGATGGACCTCGCGCCGGTGCTCGATCTGACGGTGCTCACGATCACGCCCGCCGACGCCGAACGGAAAGGCATTGTCGCAGCGATCACCGGTCTCTTGGCCGAACACGACATCTCGATTCGCCAGACCATCAGCGAAGACCCGGAGTTTACCGACGAGCCACGGCTCTACTTGATCACGGATCAGGAACTCTCCGGCGAGGCGATCACCGCGATTCGAACGCTCGAGTTCGTCCGCAAGATCGAAATCCAGTAACTACGCATCGTCGGCATCGACGCCGTCTGCGAACTCGTCGAGGACCGACTCGAGTGCGCTCGTGACCTCCTCGAATCGCTCCATCGACATGGGGTCGGTCGTCACCCAGACGCCGTGGGACCCACGGATCACCCGCGAGAGGTAGCCGTTTTCGAACATCCGAATCGTGGCCTGATACTCGCCGAGTTGGGTGTTGCGATACGCCGACTGGTCGCGAAAGCCGAGTCGTTCGTGGTCGGCAAAGCCGACGAGGTCGGCCGTTCGATCGAGATCCGATCGGAGATACACTTGCTCGATGTCGTCGTCGGTAAAGTAGGTAATACTGCGAAGTTCGTCACCGACAGTTGTCCGACAGACGCTGTGTACCTCCTCAGTGAGTGTTGGGTCGATCGCTTCGTCGTCCATACGAACTGCTACCACAGTCCATGTGAATAACGTACTGGTCGCCGTATTTTTGCCCGCCGTGGCTCGACCCGACGAGCACCCCGTTTCGCTCGAGTCAGCGGGACCGATGGGCTCTTTTCGCCGGCGAACGCAGTGTCGGCATGGGTATGCGACGCCACTGGGTGGGACGTCACGCACGCGCGACGTGGGGTGGGACACGGTGAGTCGAACCTACCAGACCGTCCCGAAACCGGCGACGGCCGAGTTCGTCGTGCAGGGCTCTGAGTTCATCGGCCATATTCGGCCCGTCGACTCCGTCGCGGCCGCCGAGGCGTTCATCGACGCCGTCAGCGAGGAGTACGCCGACGCGACCCACAACGTCCCCGCCTATCGGGTTCGGACCGGCGACGAGAGCGACCCCGACACGCAGTTTCTCCGGGAGTACTCGAGCGATGATGGCGAGCCTTCCGGCTCGGCGGGCAAGCCGGCGCTGAACGTCCTCGCCCAACAGGACATAGAGAACGTCGCCGTCGTCGTGACACGCTACTACGGCGGGACGAACCTCGGCGTCGGCGGTCTCGTCCGGGCCTACTCCCGGTCGGTCAAAGACGCCGTCGAGGCGGCGGGCGTCGTCACCGAACGGCCCCACGAACGCGTCTCGATCACCGTCGCGTACGACGACTCGGGGACGGTCCGTGGCATCATCGAAAGCGAGGGCTACGCGTTCGACGCCGACTATCAGGAGACCGTCTCCTTCGACGTGCGGGTGCCACTCGAGGAAGCCGACGCGTTCCGGGATCGGCTCCGGAGTGCGACGAGCGGGCGCGCCGACTTCGAATAAGTCGACGCGTTACCGGCCGTCGGTCGCCGCCAGCCGCCGATCGATCGCCTCGAGGACGGTATCCGGGTCCTCGAGGGCGTCACGTTCGAGTCGGACATCACGCAGCCCGCGGTCGAGGACGAGTTCGCCGCCTCGAAGACGGACGTGATCGATCTCGTCCCAGCCGACGAACGTTTTCGTGTACGGACGGCGTTTGACGAGCCCGGTGTCGTAATACTGCACGGCACAGCGATCACGCCCGGGACCGAACGCCCAGCGCCCTTCGGCGAGCCCGCTTGCGATCCAGCCGCCGCCGATCACGAGCCAAAAGAGGGCCTCGAGCCAGCTTCCGGTGACGGCGTTGACGATCGCAAGCAGCGCCCACATGCCGGCGAGGAGGAGATCGAAGACGGGGGAGCCGGGTGGTTCCCATCGCCACGTCCGTTCCGGATCGCCGGGTGTGACCGCGTCGACGTAGCGGTTTCCGGCCAGCTGTGAGAGGACATGCGCCGTGGCGACGATGAAGATTGCTGAGGCGAGTGCGACGTGTTCGGGGGGTGACTCGAGTGGGGCGAGCCACAGGCCGACGAAGAGCACTGCTGGTGTTGCACTGGCCAGTCGCCGGGGGAGTGTCCGTCCGAGCCGAACCGGAAGGCGTGGATCGATCCGTGCGAGGCTGCTCCCGGCGATGGCCCCGACGACGAACCCACCTGCGTACGTCTCCGTGAGGCCGACCGGCCAGCCCTCGAGCGGAGCGGTACCCACCGAGACGAGTCCAGCCAGTAGCACGCCGCCGTAGACGGCGACGACGAACTGGAAGATTCGATCGGAAGGGGCGGTGTCGTCGTCCTCGAGCGACACTGTTCCCGTCGATGATCGAGGTGACACGGCCGAGACAAGCCGGGGAGTCGACAAAATTCTACTGGGTTTGTGTCCGGTCGAAAGCAATCGTTCGAACGCAGAAGGAACCGGTTCAGCGAGTCGTGCGTGGCGTTGGTCAGACGGGAAGCGGGGTCAGTGATCGACGGTATCTGACGACCGCAGTCCGTCTCAGGCCTCGACCCGCGGTGCCACGTCGGACTCCGCTGTCTCACCGCTGGCTTTCTTCGCGCGCGAGCGGTTGTGGTTGGTCAGCCCGGCGAGCATCGCCAGCCCGATAGCTCGCAGCGAGACGGTCAGTTCAAAGGTCACCAGGGAGGGGGCCACGCCAGCGATCGCGAGCAGCCCTTCGACGACGAGCAACAGCAACTCCGGCACCATCAGCAGGACTGAGGCGACCGAGTACAGTGCCCGCCCTGTCGAGGAAACCGACGAGTACTGGTACCCGATGATCGTCACAGCCAGCGCGTAGACGCCGAGGAACATCCCGAGGACGGGAATCACCACCTCGGGGATGAAGAAGCCGAGGTCGGTGACGTCGGCCCAGCCGATGACGTTCCACTCCTCCGGCCCTTGTCGAAGCAGGAGGATCCCGGGCGAGAAGACGAACGCGAACGGGACCAGGATCTTGTTCAGCGAGAGCAAGAACGCGGTCGTCGCGGTCTTGAGTTCGTCGGCTTTCGCGACGCCAGCACCGGCGAAGGCGGCGACGGCGACCGGTGGCGTCACGTCCGCCATCAGCCCGAAGTAGAGGATAAAGAGGTGTGCGGCGAGGATCGCGATGCCGACGCTGGCGATCGGCGTCTCGAGCATCGCGACCAGAATGATGTACATCGCGGTCGTCGGCATCCCCATCCCGAAGATGATCGAGGCGAAGCCGGTCAGGACGAGCAGGATCAGCATCGACCCGCCACTGACGATGTCGATGAGCGCCGCGAGGTTCGGACCGAGTCCGGAGACGCTGATCACGCCGGGGACGACGCCTGCGGCGGCGACGGCGACGACGACCGTCGTCGCGGTTCGGGCCCCGGAGTCCATCGACTTGCCGATGAACATCAGATACTGGTAGGCACGACTCGAGGCCAGTTCGGGTTGGCCGATCGCCGTCGCGGTCCGCGTGGCGGCCGTGTCGACATCGTCGGCGAACTCGAGCAGCGGTGCGTCACCACGTGGCTGTGCGAACAAGAACGCGATGCTGACGAGGATCGTGATCGTGCCAAGATCCGAGACTGCAGCGGTTGCTGCTGCTGTGATCGGAACTGGGTCGGCGGCTGCGCCGGTGCCAACGAGCGTCTGGACGGCACCGACGAGGCCGCTGCCAGTGGTTGCGTAGGCTGCAGTCTGGCCCAGTGTGAGCGCTGCGATCGTCCCGAGCAACGGCAGGCGCGTCCGTTCGTTGTAGGCGGCGACGACGGCGAGCAAGGCGACGACTGCGACGATGGTGTACCAGCCAGACCGGTTGATCGAGAAGCGGGCGATCACGAGGAAGTACAACAGCAACACGATCGGGACCAGGTAGAACCAGCCGGTTCGAAGCTCTTCGATCGGGTCCGGCAACTCTGCTCTCGAGAGGCCACCGATACCGCCCCGAACGGCCTCGAAGTGGACCATCACCCACATCCCGAAGAAGAAGGCGATGGCGGGCAGCGTTGCGGCGATGATGACGTCCGCGAACGGCGTGCCCGTGAACTCGACGATGAGGAACGCGGCGGCTCCCATCACCGGCGGGAGCATCTGCCCGCCGGAGGACGACGACGACTCGACAGCGCCCGAGAACTCGGGGGAGTAGCCCGCCCGTTTCATCAGCGGGATCGTGAACGCGCCTGTCGTGACGGTGTTCGCGATCGACGATCCGGAAAGCATCCCCATGAAGCCACTCGAGACGACGCTCGCTTTGGCCGGGCCGCCGCGTTTCGTCCCGGTCAGCGAGTACGCCAGATCGATGAACCACTTGCCCGCGCCGCTCATCTCGAGGAACGCCCCGAAGAGGATGAAGATGAAGATGAAGCGAACGCTGACGGTGACGGGCGTGCTCATGATCCCCGCTTCCGTGATATACCAGAGGTTGTAGACGATGTTCGCCCAGCTTTCGGCCGGGATCGAGAGCGCCCCGATCACGGAGTCGCCCGGGACCAGATACCCCCAGCGCGCGTAGACGATGAACAGCGACACCAGCGACATGAGCAACAGCCCGAGGGTTCGTCGGGTTGCCTCGAGCACCAACAGGATGCCCAAAACCCCGAGCAGGAAGCCGTAGGACACGTCGTCGATCGGGATGCCAAGCGCGACGATCCCCATGACGAGCGGCTCGAGGGTCGGATGGACCTCGTGGATCGGGCTCACACCCTGAATGCCAAAGAGGGCCATCCGCTGGATCTCGCTGTACTCCGTTACGGTGTAGTAGGTGGGAAGCACCGAGAGGACGATCAACACGACGTCTAACGGTGTCACTCGGTCCAGATCGGGGTCGACGGCGGCCCAGCGAACGCCATCACTGAGTCGTTCGACGAGTCGAGTCAGGCCGCTCTCGGGACCGAACCGCTCTCGAGCGGCGGGTTCGATCGCGCCGAGTCGTCTGGCGACGAAGCCGTCGCCCCGACTCGCCGGAAACAGGAGGAACGCAAGCACCAGCGCGAACGTCACGTGGATCGCGTTGACTTGCAGTTGCTGGAGCGATCCGAACGGGCCGAACTGATAGCTTTGGGCGGCGATCCACAGCTGGAACGCCGAAAACGTGATGGCGATCAACGCAACGAGGGCGGCGATCATGCCGCGGTGGCTTCGGCTTCGTTCGATTTCCTGTAGAACCTCGTCTTGTTCGTCGTCCGAGAGTGCCTCCGTATCGCGGTTATCTACGCTCATAGCTAGCAATCAATGAATCAAGTGTGCGGATCGGTCGTCGAACTGCAACGGTATCGGAACGTGGTCGGTCAGTCGGTGCTCGGTTACCGAAATGACGACCGATCCGTCCGTCAGCGCGACCAGATCGTGCCGGTCGCCGTTGATGACGAGTTCATGGCCGGGGACCGGTCTCGGTGCGACGACGACCGATTCGTAGGACTCGTTCAGCGGAAGCATGAACCCGTCATCCGTTTTCTCAATCCCCCCTTCCGTCGGAAGTCCTGCACCGTGTGAGTGAAACNCCATCCGATCCAACTGTAGTGTCGCTCCCTCGACGACGTAGATGTCTTCGACCGGCGTTTTCTCGACGCTGTGTGTATACGAGAGCGTCACGACCGTCCCGTCGCCGACCGGTTCTTCGAGCAGACGCTCCCCGGAGTCGGCATCGGTCACGACGAGTGTCTGTTCGGATGGAGCTGCAGCGACACCGGCAGCCGTTGCTACCAGAACGGCCAGAACGACAACGGCAACGGACCGGTGAATCGGAAGGTGCACGACTGAAAGATGTCGGCTGTGCCGAGCCGAAGCTTAGTTGAAGTACGCTTCTGCACNCGGGGTGGAGGTCGATCGGCATCCCGTCTTGGGCCGTCTCGAGGTCGATGAAGTCGGCCTTCTGGGAGATGCTGTCGAGGTTCTCGAAGATCGCTTCCGTCACTGCCTCGACGACGGCGTCGTCGACGCCCTCGTGCGTAGCGATCATCGCCTGCACCGAGACCGTCTCGACGTCCTCGTCGACGCCGTCGTAGGTGTCTGCAGGGATCGTGTCCTCGGCGAACCACTCGGCGTCGCCCATGACTGCCTCGCGCGTGTCGCCGCTGACTTCGACCAGCGAGATGTCGTTGCTCGTCGCGAGGTTCTCGACAGAGCCGGCCGGCCAGCCCGCGACGACGAACGCAGCGTCGATGTCGCCGTCACTGATCTGGTCGGTTGCCGTATCGAAGTCGGCGTTCTGTTCGTCGAAGTCGTCCTCGCCGATGCCGGCGGACTCGAGGATCTGCAGGGCGTTGACCTGTGTGCCACTGCCGGCGTCGCCGGTGTTGACCGTCTGTCCCTCGAGGTCTTCGATCGTCTCGATGCCCGAATCGTCCTGCGTGATGACGTGAATCGTCTCGGGGTACAGCGACGCGACCCCACGGAGGTTCGTCATCTCGGTGCCCTCGAGCTCCTCGATGCCGGTGCCGGTGTAGGCGAAGTGGGCGATGTCGTTTTGGATCAGCGCGAAGTCGGCCTCCTCGCGGTGGAGGCTGCCGACGTTTGCGGTACTCGCGCCGGTCGACTGAACCTGCAGCGTGTACTCCGTCTCGCCGTCGACGATTGTTTTGAAGTCACCGGACAGCGGGTAGTAGGTTCCGCCCTGTCCGCCGGCGTGCCACGACAGTTCGTTGCCATCGTCGTCGCCGCTGTCGTCGCCACCGAGACAGCCAGCGAGTCCAGCCAGTCCAGCAGCGCCGCTCAGTGCGATGAAATTCCGCCTCTTGATATGTCCAACCATACCCGCTTTTTATTCATAGTCTGTAATAGCTGCTTCGATCTCCTTTATCAATGTGAGCAATTCACTGATTTCAACTGAGATATGATTAGTAATTCGTAAGACAGCAACTATCGTGAGGAATGTGCGCACAAAACACTGCCATCCGGTCTCCGAGCGCACAGCCTCTGACCGAAATCGCTGCAGGGGATCACACTGACCGTCAGTTCGTTCCGGACCCACAGCTCTCGCCCGACGAACCGGACGCGGGTGATCGACCGCACCGAGACGGCGTGCTTCGACGGTACTTGCTGTCACGTCTCCGTCCTCGCAATCGACGACGCCCTCGAGACGATGGGCACTCGAGTGCAAGCAAGGAGTCCCCGTCGACGGTCGAGGGTTGGTTACAGGGGTCCGTTTCGATTGGACCACCGAACATCAGCACCCGGAAATACGGCCGCTCGAGCCGAGTTCGACCGGAAACGAGGGGGTTCAGAGGTGTGGGGAAAAGCACTACAGCTGGGCCACTCGGCTACGAACGTCTGAAACAAAACGTCAGTGGAATCGACCGCGTGCCGTGACTCGTTCTCGGAATCACGCCCCTCGTCGTCGGGTTCGGCGCGAAAGCGGTTGATCGCAACGGAACACAGCCCCGCCGCCTCGCGCAGCCGACGCCGGTCGCAGGGACGACTGTCGATCGACTCGAGTCCGTCGGGATCGAGGACGTGGTCGTCGATTGACTCGAGTCACGTCTAACCGGCAAAAAGGCGATTGTCCCTCGAGGTCGCGCGAATCAGGTCGTCCGGAACGCGCGGTCGCCGGCGTCGCCGAGTCCGGGAACGATGAAGCCGTTCTCGTCGAGTCGGTCGTCGATCGAGACCGTCAGCAGGTCGGCCTCGGGATGCTCCTCGTCGACGCGCAGCAGGCCTTCGGGGGCCGACACCGCAGAGAGGACGATCAGGTTCTCGGGTTCGGGCGAGTTCTCGATGACGTGGCTGAGGACGGTACACATCGTACTCCCCGTTGCGAGCATCGGGTCGGCGATGATGACGGTGTCGTCCTCGGTGATCTCGGGCAGTTTCACGTAGTCGACGGTGATCGGGAACGAGCCGTCCTCCTCGCGGCCGGCTTCTTCGTCGCGGCTCGCGCTGATGACGCCCTGTCGGGCGCGGGGGAACGCCTTCAGCAGGCCTTCGACAAACGGCGTCGCCGCGCGCAGGACGTTGATGATCACGACGTCGTCGAGGCCGCGGACGCGCTCGCCCATCGTCTGCTTGAGCGGGGTTTCGATCTCGACGTACTCGGTTTCCATCCGGCCGTCGATGATCTCGTAGCCACTGATTCGACCGAGTTTTACCAGTCCCTTTCGGAAGCTGACCTGCTCGGTTTCGACGTCTCGAATCCGTGAGAGTGTGTCTTTTGCCAGTGCGTGGGTGATGAGATGTGCGTTGTCCCGGTCTTCGATCGGCATATCTGTACGGGCTTGCGCCGGATAGTTCACGTTATCGATCAGCGTCGACTGTGTGAACGGCTTGCGATCGAGATTCGACACCTCGTACTGTCAGATAGCAGTCAGTGAGGCCTCGGTCACGAATCCGTGACCGATCGTCAACGCGTACTGTCCGATAGTCTCACTCGTCGCCGACTTTGTGCAGTGCAGTCGTTCGACGGCGAAGAAGTTTATATTGGGCCACCCCTATGACTCGCCCAGCCGAATGGAAGAGAGTATCTCGGGATTCAAAGTCCGCGGTGACTGGGGCGATATCGTCGAACACGGCGAACGGATCACACGTGCGCTCCGAGACGCGGGTGTCCACGATCCGGATCACGACTACGGCGCGCGCTTTACGCGCGCGTTCAACGACTGGGAGGAGTGGCGGCCGAAAGCCCACGAAACCCTCGAGTCGGACGTCAGCGAGAAGACGGCCGATCAGGCAAGCGTCGAGGAGGGGAAAGGCGAAAAGGCCGGCAAAGGGCCGGACGAGGACATCAAGACCGCCGGCGAGAAGCTCTCGGAGTCCTACGAGCAACTCGAGGAGGACGACCCGGGGGCCGCGATGGACACGTGGAAGGAGTCGATCGACTACGTCGCGCGGGCGGCTGACTCCGCTGGCCGTAAGGCCCTCCGCCGGGTCGAGGACACGGTTTACCAGAACGTGATGACTCAGCTCGCGCCGTACTACTTCGACAACGAACTGATCAGTGCAAACATCCAGCAGTCGACGCGTGGCGTCGATAACGGCGAGCAGTTCGTCTTCGAGGTCAACGTCAACGACGACGTGCTCAAAGACGACGTCTCCGATCGGCTCGCCGAACTGGACGAGGAGGTCGACCGCTGGCACGTCGAAGTCGAGAAAGACACCGACGCGGCCGAAGCGATCGAGGGTGCGGAACCGCCGCCGAAACCCGAGGACAACTCGAAGTCGACGACGAACTGAGACCGCGTTCGGCAGTCTGCCCTCGAGTCGGGGGGATGGAGCCGCTACCTGTTTATCGACTGGCAATCGAAGGTCGGCACACACTTGTAGGGCTAGCTGGAAAGGGCGGGATAGATGGTCGAGCTCGTGACGATCGGGACGTTTCTGGTGGCTGCAGTGGCCAGTCTCTTCATGGCCTGGGCGATCGGTGCGGGCTCGAGCGGCTCGACCCCGTTCGCCCCGGCCGTCGGTGCGAACGCAATTTCGGTGATGCGAGCCGGATTTCTCGTCGGTATCCTCGGTTTCGCCGGAGCCGTGTTGCAGGGTGCAAACGTCTCCGAAGCCGTCGGTGCCGACCTGATCGGCGGGGTGACGCTGTCGCCGATGGCGGCGACGATCGCGCTCATCATCGCGGCGGCGCTCGTGGCGACCGGCGTTTTCGCGGGGTATCCGATCGCGACCGCCTTTACCGTCACTGGCGCGGTCATCGGCGTCGGCCTCGCGATGGGTGGCGAGCCTGCCTGGGCGAAATATCAGGAGATCGCCGCCCTCTGGATTCTGACGCCGTTTGTCGGCGGCGGCCTCGCCTATGGGATCGCCCGCGTACTGCGGTGGAAACCGATTCGCGAAGTCTACTTGATCATGACGCTCGCCGCACTGATCGGCGTCGCCGTCGCGAACATCGAGTTTGCGATCCTCGGCTCCGGATCCGGTGGTGCCTCGATCGCACAGGCCTCGAGCGGCTGGCTGCCCGGCCCGGAGATCGTCGGCGTCGCCGCAGTGACGGTCGTCATCGCGGCGCTGTGGGCGGGTACGATCGGCTTCGATCTCCGGGGTGATATCGAACGCGGTGAACGGCACTTCCTGCTGATTCTCGGTGGACTCGTCGCCTTCTCTGCGGGCGGCAGTCAGGTCGGACTGGCGGTCGGCCCGCTGATCCCGTTATCGGGTGACGTCGGCTTACCCCTGCTCGCGTTGCTCGTCGGTGGTGGGTTCGGGCTCCTGCTCGGCTCGTGGACCGGCGCGCCGCGGATGATCAAAGCGATCTCACAGGACTACTCCTCGCTCGGCCCGCGTCGGTCTATCGCCGCGCTCATCCCGTCGTTTCTGATCGCACAGACGGCCGTCCTCTACGGTATTCCAGTCTCGTTCAACGAGATCATCGTCAGCGCGATCATCGGCAGCGGCTACGCCGCGGCCGGCGCTGGCGGCGGCGTCAGCGCTCGGAAGATGGGATACACCGTGCTCGCGTGGATCGGCTCGCTCGCCGGGTCGATCGTCATCTCTTACGTCGGCTTCATCGCGATCGGGGCCGTCATCGGCTGAGTCGGTCTGCGGTCCCGATCCCCGGTCGCCCCGCTGGACGATCACGAACACACTGGCGGACCGGAATTCGGACGAGTGGCTGTCCGACATCGAACAGGCTTTACACAGCGCGTGGTGAGTCCTCGTATGGACGAGGACGCCGTGGATGCATCCGACTCCGAGTTAGTCCAGTGGCGACGCGACGCATCGACGTCTCGAACCGTTCGTCTCCTCTGGTCGCTCGGCGTCGGCACGTTTTTCGCCGCGATCGGGATTATCGTCTTCTGGCGGCTGTACGATCTCGCGAATCAGGCTGGCTACGGTGTGGTCGTCATTGCCGTCTTCGCCGCACTCGTCGTCACCGCGTTCGCCTTCGCTGTCACCAGCAACACCGAACAGCGACTCGAGGCGCTTTCGCGCCGGCTGTCGATCGAACTTCCGAAGGGGGCGACCCTTGAGCGAGCTATCGACGCCGTTCTCGGGACGATCGCCATGATGGGCGTCATCGGTGGACTGATGATCGCCGGTCGAGTCGTTACTCAACAGGGACTGCTTCCCGGAGCCGGCCCGTTTACCGGGTTAGCCGCGCTGTCGATCCCGCTTGCGCTGCTCGCGCTCGTCCTCGCCTCGTTTCTGCAATCGGTCGGCGCGATCGACCGCGATGACCGGACGATCTATCTCTACGAACCGGAGCAGGCGATCGACCTCGAGGTGGTCCAGTCGATCTCGACGCGTCAGGTCGGTGATGCGGCGATTTTGACACTCGAGTACGCCCAGCCGGGCGGCCAATACGTCGCTGGCCCGCGACGGATCGTCGTCCCGCCACATATCGCTCGAGAACTGCAGTCGCTCGTCGGCGAGCGCACTGTCTGAGCGGTCGATCCCTACTCCCATCGCGCATTTCCCGACAAAAACAGCCGCTCGTGTTATCGTCGCCGTGGCGACTCGAGTTCGATCTCGGCTGCCTCGAGTAACTCCTCGACCTCGTCGCGTTTCTCCTGGTGGTCTTCGAGGAACTCACGCATCAACTGTGCTGCTTGCTCCTTACAGTCGCCACAGAGGCGTTCGCCGCCGACACACTCGTCGTAGACGCGTTTGGCGAACTCGTCGTCGTCGCCGGCAAGCAGGTAGGCGTAGAGTTCGTAGACGGGACACTCGTCGGCCTTGCCACCTTTTTCACGCTGCTCCTCGGCCGTCTCACGACCGCCTGTGGTCGCCGATTTCACCTTGTTGTAGCCGTCCTCGGGGTCGTCGAGCAGGGAGATATGGCTCGCCGGAATCGAGGAGGACATCTTGCCGCCGGTCAGCCCAGTCATGAATCGGTGGTAGATCGACGACGGCGGGCGGAAGCCGTAGCCGCCGGTGTCGACTTCAACCTGTCGGGCGAGTTCCTCGGCCTCGTCGTGGTCGATCTCGAAGGCGTCGACGTGGTTCTCGTAGACGCGTTTCTCGCCCTCGATGGCGTCGATGAGCGCGTCGAACGCCTCCTCGGTCGCTCGCCGGTCGGAAAACCGCGTTCGTGGCCGAATCGGCTCCATCCCAGCCTCGTTCAGCTTCGTCAGTACTGAATCAAGGATGTCCGCGGCGACGCCGAGTTCCGACAGCGGTGCCTCCTCGAGCGCCTCAGCGACGTACACACAGCGCAGCGTATCGTCGTCGAACTCGGCCGGGTCGAGTCGCTCGTAGAACTCTTCGACGAGGGCGCGTTCGACGGGCTCGAGTTCGAAGCTGGCGTAGGCCTCCGAGACCTTGAAAAAGCGCATCCGTTCGGCGAGGTCTCGAGCCAGCCGAACGTGGGGGTCTTGGTCGGGACCGACGGGGATGACGGTCGGCTTTGGCTCCTCGAGTTGTGGGTAGAGGATGTCTGCCATCTGCGTGACGACCGACTGCATGTGCGAGACGTCGGTCTCGCCGTCGAAGCCGTAGATCGCCTGCAGCTCCGAGAAGTTGGCCTCCGCGCCGAGTTCGAACGCGAGATCCTGTAGCTCACGATTTTCCGACTGGCGGTAGAGTTCGCCTTCTTCGGGATCGAAGCCGAGTGCGAGCAAAGAGAGCAGGTAGTCGCGGGCGTGTTCGTCGATCTCGTCCCAGCGCATCCCGCGCGCGGAGTTGGCCTCTAAGTCGGCGATCAGCGCGTAGGCGTCGGCGCCCTGCTGTTGGTGCCAGATGATCTCGTCGAAGACGAGTTTGTGGCCGATGTGGGGATCGCCCGTCGGCATAAAGCCCGAGAGAACGGCCGCGGGCTCGTCGTTCTGGAGCGCCTCAGCAACGGGGCGATAATCCCGGTGGCCGAAGATGACGCCGCGGCGCATCAGGTAGTGTGGGTTCGGCACGTCCTCGAGCACCTCGTCGAACTCCTCGATGCCGAACTCCTCGAACAGCTTGCGGTAGTCGGAGACGCTCGAGGATCCCCAGGGATCGAGCGCAACGTCATCAGCACCTGCGGCTCCGCCGTCGGGCAACGGTTCCCCTTGCTCGGCCTCCTCGAGTGGATCGTCTCCGGTCATTACTGACTGGTTTGGCGCGCCAGCGCGCAAAAGGCTTCGGCTTCGCTGCGGCGGCCGACTCTCGCCAGCCGCGCCGAGAGCGTAAAGCACCTGGCCGACGAACGTCGTGACTGATGCAGGTTCGACTGTTCGGACACGAACGCGAGATCGACGACTCGAGGATCGATGCAGCGCCGGCGACGATCGACGAGCAGCTGGGCGAGTACGAAGCCGGTGAGCGGACGGCGTTCGATCTCGAGATCGAGTATCCGGACGACTTCACGGGGGCCGTCATGCGGGCGATGATGCGGATTCCGGCCGGCGAGACGCGAACGTACGGCGACATCGCAGCCGACCTCGAAACGGCACCGATCGCCGTCGGCCAGGCCTGCGGTCGGAACCCTGTTCCCGTGATCGTTCCCTGTCACCGGGTTGTCGGCGTCGATTCGCTCACCGGCTACGGCGGCGGGCTGGACCTGAAACGACGCTTGCTCGAGCACGAAGGGGCGACGATTCCCGGCTCATCGGAGTCCTGAGCCGCTTGAGTCCCCGTCGAACTCGCGCTGTTTTGATCGGTCGGACTGGCCGGGGCGGACGTCGTGCCCGGAGGGATATCCCTCGAGGAATTCGCAGATGGGTGGCCGTTACGTATCCGGCAGTCTCAGTCGGCCGCCGCTCGCAACCGCTCGAGGCGATCCGACTCGACACCGGCGAGTACGACCGCCGCGAAGACGGTCTCGCCGTCGGGTCGTGGTGCGTCGCCACCGAGCACGCCAGTACCGCCGATGGTCGACTGGAACGCCCGCTGTCCCTCAGCGATCGCCTGCCGGTTGAGCCAACTCGGCGGGCCGCCGACGACCAACAGCCCGCGCGCTGCGGTCTCGGGCGCACACTCGAGAGAGAGCTTCCCGCGAACCCCCTTTCGAACGACGGTTTCGACGGCGCTGACGGCCTCGCTCGTCTCGACGGCTCGCTCGGTCGGCAGGAGGCCAAGCCCGAAGCGCGAACTGGTCGTCTCGACCGCCTGCTCGCCGTAGCCGAGGCTGACAATGGCCGACTCGGTACCGAGAATTCGGGCGATATCGCTTGCGTCGATGACGGTCTGAGCGACGGTGCCGTCCGTGTCGCTGCCGGCGAAGACGGCCGCGACCCGCGTCGCCACCTCCCGATTGGACCGACTTCGCGCGTCGGCGAGCGTCTCGCCGGGCCGAAGCCACGCCTCGTTGTCGAACAGCACGATCGCGTTCGCGAGTCCGTCGAGGGCCTCGAGCGTCCGGATCGCGTGCGACGCCGCGGCCGGCCGCGGCGGCTCGTCGCTTTCGGTGGTCGCGGTCACTCCCGAATGTGGTCCACGGTCGGCCCCTCCAGCGTCGGGATCGAACTCCCGGTCGGCCGGTAGCGTCGCGAGGACGTACACTGGCGCGTCGACGGTCCGCTGGAGTGTGGCAACCAGCGCTGGTGCCGTCGGCCCGCCGGTCGTCCCGCCGAGACCGACCGTGACGAGAATCGCGTCCGGGGCCGTCGAGGCCGCGCGTTCGCGTACCGCGAGGAGGTCGTCGACGACCGCCTGACCGGCCTCGAAACCCTGCTCGAGATCACCGTCGAGCCCGTTCGATCCCTCGAGGGCGGTCCCCTGACCGTACTGGGCACGGTGCGATTCTGGAATCACGGTCCCCTGAAGGGTCGACTCGTCCGTATCGAAGGCAAAGACGTCAGTGAGAAACGCGTGATCTGCCGGCGCTGCGGCCCGAATCGCGTCGGCGAGCCGACAGCCCGCGCCGCCGAGTCCGAGTACCTCGAGTTGCATGCTGGAACCCTCGTCCGTGGAGACTTATATAATTCCGTTCACGAGGGAGCGGGACGAAGCCGATCCGACGGTAGTACAGGGGTCGTCAGGGCGTCAGCCGCTCGATCGACCACCAGTCGATCTCGCCGCCGTCGGAAACGAGTGCAAACACCATCGTCTTGCGCACGCCGTGGGCCAGGCGCACGTCGAGGGCGAGGTCGCGCGGCTCGAAGACGTGGTCGTCGGGGTGGACCCGGACCAACAACTCGGAGTGGCCGAGGTTCTCGACGGACTCGACGTCGGCGTACGTTCGGAAGTCCGCGCCGAACTTGTAGCCCGTCTTGGGGACGACGTCGCGCTCGCGCAGAGCGGTGTAGACCGCAAGCCGGCGGACGAACCGTTCGCCTTCGACCTCGCGGCCCCGCTTTCGGACCGTCTCCGGCTCGAGGTCGATCACGCCGCGTTCGGCGAGCGAAGCCGCCTCGAGCAGCGAACATTGCAGCGTCGGCTCGTCGTACTCCCGGCCCTCGAGCGGCTGGCCGTAGAAGCCGCGTTCGTAGAGTTCGAGCGGTGGCTCCCAGACGACGACGCGGTCCTCGAGCAGGTCGGCGTCACAGCCCTCGGGTAGTGCCGCCGTCGACGAACCCGAGGGATCGCGCGCCGAGACCTCGAAGTAGGTAATCTCGCTCTCCTCGTCGACGATTGCGAGCACGCCGGCCTCGAGTTCCGCCGTGGGCACGTCGGTCCGCTCGCCGAGCACGCGCAGGGCGTACTCGATTTCGCCGTCGCCGGGGCCTTTGCCGCGCGGAAACACCGCGAAATCGGCCTCGCCGTCTGGCGGGTCGACCCACGGCTCGCGGGCCGGCGAGAGGTAGAAGCCACGCTCTCGCAGGTCGGCGTAGACCAGAAAGCGGACGCCGAACTTTGCGCCGGGTTCGCGGGCCATAAACGAGCGAAACTCGAGTCGCTCGCCCGACTTGGTGACGACCGCGCCGAGGTCGCCTCGATACAGTAGGTGGGCCGCCTCGACGGGTGCCAGTGCGATCTCGTTGCCCTCGAGTGGATAGCCATATCCCCGCGAATCGTGATAGCGCTGGCGTGCGTCCCCGCCTACGCGGATGACGCCCGCCGCTTCGTCGAACCGCCCCTCGAGTGTCATACCCGGGCGTTGGCCGGCCGTGACTAAGTGGCTGCGGATCGATTCCCACTCGATTTCGGGACTCGAGGCTTTCCGGGTCAGCCGTATTGATCGTCAGTCGTCTGCCGCCGATTCGGCTTCGGCCTCGAGTGTCCCCTCGAGAACCCGCTCGCAGGTCGCGTCGAGACAGCGGGTGCCGCTTTTCGTTTCGAAGGTGGGGAGCCCACAGCCACAGTCGCCGGTGACGATGCCGGCGGGGATCGCGAATCCGGTATCGCACTCGGGGTAGTGCTCACAGCCGGCGATGAGCCCGCCGCGACGGAGAATTCGCAGGTCGCCGTCACAGCCCGGCACCGGGCAGTCCCACTCACGGTCGAACGCCTCGCGGACTGCGTTGTCGAGTGATTCACAGGTGCGGTCGATGCAGACGTCGAAAGCGAGGCCGCGCTCGACGCGCATCCGCGGGAGCCCGCAGTCACAATCGCACTGCTCGTCGCGAACCGTCGCGTCGGCCGGGATGCCGTAGCGGTTCCCGCAGTCGATACAGTGGACGTCGCCCGAGCGGATGAGCGTGCCACCACAGTCCGGGCACTCGCCGACGGGCGTGCCCGCTGCCGATGCCGGGTAGTGGGCGAAGCCGTCCTGATCGTGGGCGGCGATCCGTAGCGTCTGGGTGTCCTTTTTCGCGACGAGCGTGAAATCGTTCGCGCGGTCGCTCGAGACGCTGTCTGCTCGAGTCAGCCACGCGACGGGCTGGTAGCCGTCGACATCGTGGACCAGCACGGTGTTGTCGGGCTTGACGATCGTCGTTACCCGACCGCGATACTCCGTGCGGTCGGCGCCGTCGGTGATAACGGTACAGTCGCCCGCGAGCACGCGGATTGCGTCGTCGATCATGGGCAGTCTGGCCGCGCTTTCGTATGTAAACCCGCGGCTGCTCGAGGCAGGTCAGCCGAGACGGCTTAGTCGAGACAGACGTACGTTCGCGTCGTCCCGACACCCTCGAGGGGCCGAATAGACTCGGTGACCGTCGTAAGGATGGTCTGGGGATCGTCGCCCGTCACCTCGACCATGACGTCGAAATCACCCGTAATGACGTGTGCATCGACAACTTCCTCGGTCTCGCAAACTGTTTGACACACCGGAGCCGGCGTTCCACTCGCAGCGTCGATCAGTACAAATGCGCGAACCATTGGCACACACTCTTTGCGACCAATCCCCAAATAACGACTGTGCCCGCTCGACGATCGCTGCCGCAAGGTGTCTCACCGACTCGTTGACGATCGACCGTGCTCGACTGGCGCAACACGTTTGGGTACTGCTATCAATGCGTACGTATGCCCGATACCACCGCCGAAATCGTGCTGTTCGAGGGGTTCGACGAACTCGACGCGATCGGTCCCTACGAAGTGTTTGAAAACGCCGCGCAGGCCGGTGCCTCACTCGAGACGTCGCTGGTCACGCTCGAGGAAACCGACCTCATCACTGCCAGCCACGACCTGCGCGTCGAACCGCAGGGAACGCTCGGGGAGCCCGACATCCTAATCGTCCCCGGCGGCGGCTGGACGACGACAGGGGGCGCTCGAGCGGCCGTCGAAGACGGCGTTTTGCCCGACGCGGTCGCCGACTGCTACACAGCGGGGGCGACGATTGCCTCGGTCTGTACCGGCGCGATGATCCTCGCCGAAGCGGGGCTGCTCGAGGGCCGGCCTGCTGCAACCCATCCGGTTGCCGTCGACGACCTCGAGGTCCACGCCGGACGGGTGGTCGACGAGCGGGTGGTCGACGACGGCGACGTGCTGTCCGCGGGCGGGGTCACCTCCGGAATCGATCTAGCGCTGTGGCTCGTCGAACGGGAGTTCGGCGCGGACATCGCAACCGAGGTTGCCGAGTTGATGGTCCACGAGCGCCGCGGCGAGGTGTTCGGCTAATCGGAGTCGCCTCGAGGACTCGTGCTGAAGTGGCGCTGAAATGGCGCTGAAATAACACTGTCGTCGCGCTACCGTCGCGTTCACTGCGCGGGCGCTTTACCAACTGAGGTGCCGTGAACTCGAGGACGCTTCCCGCTGGCAGCGATGAGTTCCACGTCCTCCCCAACCGATTCGCTCGCGAAACTCGCTCATCCCTCGCACGCTTTCATCGGCTGGCCTCGCGCTCACTCGCCCGGCCGATAGCGTGCGCCACCGCCGGGAGGCCGACCGACTTCCATTGCACCATGCCAAACGGCTATCCGTGACGACCGGGTAGCCCGCTCACATGTACGCAGTGTTGTTCGATATGGACGGCGTCCTCGTCAACAGCGAGGACTACTGGGTCGAGTTCCAGCGCGAGGAGATCCTCCCCGCGGCCGTCCCCGACGCAGACGTCGACGTCGCCGAGACGACCGGGATGAACTACCGCGAGATCTACGACTATCTCGAGGCCGAGTACGGCACCGACATCTCCCGCGAGGCGTTCGTCGACCGTTTCGCCGACGCCGCCGAGACGATCTACACCGAGCACGTCGACCTGCTGGACGGCCTCCCCGAACTGCTCGCGGAACTCGAGGACCGAGGCGTCGAGACGGCGGTCGTCTCCTCGTCACCCCACGACTGGATCGGCATCGTCCTCGAGCGCTTCGACCTCGAGGACGCGTTCGATCATGTGATCAGCGCCGACGACATCGACGGGGCGAGCAAGCCTGAACCCGACGTCTTCGAATATGCCGCCGCCGTGGTCGGCGTCGCTCCAGAGGCGTGTCTCGTCGTCGAGGATTCGGAAAACGGAGTCGAGGCGGCGACACGCGCCGAAACCACGGTCGTCGCCTACCGAATTGACGCCCACGACGACATCGACCTCTCCGCGGCCAACGTCGTCGTCGACTCGCCCGCCGAGCTTCGAGAGACGATTCTCGAGGCCGTCGAGCGCGATCCGACAACGCAGTACACCGACTGACTGCGGGCGAGAAACCGAACGGTCTCAGACGACGTCGACGGTTCGGGACTCCTCGAGTGGCACCAGCGGCTCCTCGGGGATGGCGACGCTGACGGTAAACTCGAGCTCGTCGGCGTCGGCCCCGAAGACGCCGACGGGGAGCGTCTCCGTGTCGCGCAGATACGTGCTTGTACTGCTCATTTCGACCCCGTTGACGGTGACGCGGATGCCGGCTCGTGCGGGTTCGCCGACGTTGCGGACCGTCACCTCGCGGACGTCGTTCTCGCCCGTCGCGATCGACTCGGGGAACGCCCCCCAATCGATCTCGAGGACGGGCAGCGACTGGGCTCCTTCGTAGACCCGTTCGGCGACGCCCTCCGAGAGCCCGGCATCGATGAGGCCCTCGAGGCCCGCTGCTACGACGTCTTCTGGGGTCGAGATCCCTTCCGTCGCGAGTTTGCTCGCCCGCCCGGGGCCGACGCCGTCGATGGCCGTCAGCCCCACTGCGTCCTCGGCGACGCCGTTTTCGATCTGGGCTTCGACCCGCCGGGCGAGGTTCGCCGCGTGCGGGTCCGTGAGCCGGTCGAGAAACGCACCCAGCGCCGAGATGAGTCGCGTCGCGTTGCGCCGGATCACCCACGCATCACTGCGCAGTTCCGACGGCGTCGAGCCGCTGGCCGCCCCGCGGAGGATTGCGAGCACTTTCCGCTGGCCGGCCTCAAGGTCGCCCGTCTCCTGTCCGACGAGGACGGCGTTGATCGCGTCGCGTTCTGACTGACGGGCCGACACCGAGTCGAACTCGCCGGCGGTCGCGACTGCCTCGAGGATGTCTTCGGGCTCGAGGCTCTCGCCCCCCTCGACCCGATCACACAGTTCGGCGAACGTCGCGGCCGTCTCGAGGCGCAGGTAGTACTTCGAGGCCAGCACGCCCCGCGGCGTCGCCTCGATCGACAGCTCCGGCCCGGTCTCGACGAAGCCACGATCGACCAGTCCCTCGAGGCAGTCTCGAACCCGCTGGCGGAGGTTCGGGAAGTCGTACGCGTCGGGTTTGGACTGGCCGCGGACGTAGTAGAAGGTCGTCTCGAGCCAGTCCATCACGTCCTCTAAGTCGGCGATCGTCCCCATCGCGATCTCGGCGTTGAGGTGTGTCTCTAAGGTTTCGGCGAGTCGGGATTCGATCTCCTTGCCGTCCCGGAGCAGTTGGCGGTACTTGTCCGCGTCCGCCCCGTCACAGACGACCCAGCCGTAGCCGACGTCGTCGTAGCCGGGTCGTCCCGCCCGCCCGAGCATCTGGAGGACGTCGAGTGGACTCATGTCGACTTCGCCCTCGAGTGGGTCGTGGTGTTTCGTGTCCCGAATCACGACACAGCGGGCGGGGAGGTTGACACCCCACGCGAGCGTCGAGGTCGAAAACAGCAGTTCGATGGCACCCTTCTTGAACCACTTTTCGACGAAGTCGCGATCGTTCTTCGACAACCCCGCGTGGTGGAACGCGACGCCGTCGGTGACCGACTTGGATAGCGTCTCGTTCTCGAGGTCCTCTTTCTCGTCGTGGAAGTCGTAGTCGTGGAAATCGTGTCGCGCTGTCATCGGGACGTCCCGCTTGGCAATCTCGTCTCTGGCCTTCTCCGCCGCGCGGACGGTATCCTGCCGGGAGGAGACGAAGACGAGCGCCTGCCCGTCCTCGCGGAGATGGGGCTCCGCGATATCGAGTGCACGATAGAGGCGGCGATACTTGTCTGCAAACGAGTTCTCGCCGTGGGTGTAGGTTTTGACGCCGGCGTGTAAGTCGACGGGGCGGTACTCATCGCCGAACTCGAAGGTGGTCTGCTCGGGCGCATCGAGCCACGCCGCGACGTCGTCGACGTTCGGCATCGTCGCCGACAGCGCAACGACGCGGGGCGCACAGAGCCGCCGCAGCCGCGAAATCGTGACCTCGAGCACCGAGCCTCGACGGTCGGCGTCGAGCAGGTGGACTTCGTCGATAACACAGACGTCGATATCGGTGACGAAATCGTATCGGCGTGAGTCGTGTTTGCGGGTCGCCGAGTCGAGTTTCTCGGGCGTCATCACGAGGATGTCTGCGCGTCGCGCGCGCCGCGGGTTCAGGTCCCGTTCGCCCGTGACGACGTACACCGAGTAGTCGAGGTTCTCGAACCGTTCCCAGTCGTCTTCTTTCTCGTTGGTCAGCGCCCGCAGCGGGGCGATAAACAGCGCCGTACCGCCGTCGGAAAGTGCCTTACAGATCGCCAGTTCGGCGAGGGCAGTCTTGCCCGACGCTGTCGGCGCGCTTGCGACTACGTTTTCGTCGGACTCGAGCAGCCCTGGCAGTGCCTCGCGTTGCATTCGGTTGAACTCCTCGAAGGCAAAGGCGTCGGCAAACTCGGGGAGAACCTCGGCGACCTCCATCACACGAAACCGGGGAGTGACAGGCCAAAGGCGTTTCCTTCGCGCTCGCGGAGACGGGCGACGGCCGAACGACTATCGTGCGTTGAACACCGCTGCAAGCACCGAGCCAGCGGTTGCAAACACGAGTGGGTAGAGCAGGCCGCCAAGGATGAGTGCGGGGACGAACTCCGGCGAGATCGACCCGGTCGCTTCGATACCGAACACTTCGACTTCGGTGCTGGATTCGGCGACGAGCGCGCCGAGGCCCATGACGACCGCGTAGCCGATCGTCACCGGCGCACCGACGGCGACTGCCTCGCCGAGGTCTGTCACGTCCCACTGGACGGCCAGAATTGCCCCGATCGTGAGCAACACGAGCGGCGGGATCACGTACAGCAGATCGGCCCCCGAAGCGCTCGACTGTGCGATGAAATCAACGGTGCTTGCGCCGCCGAACGAGCCAAACGCGCCGCTGGCTTCGACGTCGACCATGTGGGCGTTATAAAAGTACCAGGCCACACCTTTCCAGTCGGCGACGTCGTCGCCGAAGGCCTCACGAACTTCGCTGACGATCAGCACGTACGTCACGAGATAGCCGATCGCCACGGCCAGCACACCGAGGCCCGCACTTGCCGCGACGCTCGAGCCACGTGATACCGTACTGTCGTCTGTTGCCGAACGCTGTGAGGTCATCGTACCGACTCTCGAATAGGGTCGGTCGTATGGGCTTTGTGGTTTGCGGTGGTTTGCAGTGGTGTGACGGCGCTCGAGAGATATTAGACCACTGACTCGTCGGTCGTCGCCGCCTCGAGTTGGTCACTCAACAGTTGCGAGGCGCGTTCGGGGTTGGCAACCCGCTCGAAGACGAGTTCGGGGTCGCCGGAGCCGGCGGTGTAGACGGTCAGATCGCCGTAGCCGAGCGCGCGGCCGACGGCGCTTTGGCTCAGGCTCGTGTTCTGGACGCGGTCGAGGCGAAACTGGGTGACGTCCCTCGAGATGACGCCGTGTTTTTTGTACAGCTCCGAGCTCGTGATCACGTAGCGGGTGTTCGTCCAGACGAGATATCGGGCGACCGCGAGCCCGAGCCCGACGACCGCCACGAGGAGGCCAACGGCCGTCAGGAGGCCGGCCCCGTCGGTCGCCGTCCAGCCGGTGAGGACGAGGCCGACGAGCGCGAGGCCGACCCCGACCGGGAGTCCGAGTCCCATCGTGATCGGATGCGGTCGGCTCTCCCAGACGACGTCCTCGTCGTCGCTGATGTGAAACCAGTCGGGGGTCGTGCCAAACGCCATCTGTACCGTCTAGGCGCGCACCCAGCCTAAAGCTATCAGGTGGCTACCCTCGGTAACCGTGGCATACTGCCCTCGAGGGCGACGGTCGCTGTGCGCTTCGTGACGGCTCGACTGGCGTAACCACCACGATTTTCACTGCGCGACCCGTTGTGTTGGTATGAGCAGCGCACGCAAGCCCGACTGGTTGAAGATGCGGCCGCCGTCGGGTCGGGAGTTCGCCGGCATCCGGGAGACGCTGCGCGAGCGCAACCTGCATACCGTCTGTGAGGAGGCGAACTGTCCGAACCTCGGCGAATGCTGGTCCGGCGGTGCTGGCACCGGCGATGGTGAGGGTGGGACGGCGACGTTCATGTTGATGGGCGATCGCTGTTCTCGAGCCTGTAACTTCTGTGATGTCCAGACCGGCGGAATGGAGCCGCTCGATCCCGACGAACCCGAAAACGTCGCCGAGGCGATCGCCGAGATTGGGCTGGATTACGTCGTTCTGACGAGCGTCGACCGGGACGACCTGCCGGATCAGGGCGCAGGCCACTTCGCAGAGACGATCCGCGAAATTAAGGACCGACATCCCGGCATTCTCGTCGAAGTCTTGATTCCCGACTTTCAGGGCGAAAAACACCTCGTCCGGAAGATCATCGACGCCGACCCGGACGTAATCGCTCACAACGTCGAGACTGTCTCCCGCCTACAGTTCCCCGTTCGGGATCGGCGTGCGGGCTACGAACAGAGTCTGGGCGTACTCGAGCAGGTCGAACGTGAGTCCGATATTTATACGAAGACCTCGATCATGCTGGGTCACGGCGAGTACGACCACGAAGTCTACCAGACGATGGCTGATCTCCGCGAACGCGGGGTCGACATCGTTACCCTCGGGCAGTATCTGCGACCCTCGATGGACCACCTCGAGGTCAAACGCTACGACCACCCGGATAAGTACGAGACGTGGCGACGGGTCGCCGAGGAGGAACTCGGATTTCTGTACTGTGCCAGCGGCCCGATGGTTCGCTCGTCGTACAAGGCGGGCGAGCTGTTCGTCGACGCCATCCTGCGTGAGGGAAAGAGCGTCGAAACGGCGAGAGCCGAGGCGCGCCGCCAGCAGTCGCCACAGACCGAGTCCTGATCGGTTTCGACAGCGTTCGATCGACGCCTGAAGGCGATTTCACCGCTTTTCTGCCCATCACCCGTGTATTCGTTCAGTATCGCTCTCGGCGCGAGGGTTGTGCTGGACAAACGAGTTGAAATGTGGCGCTCGATCCATTGATGTCCACAAAGAGCCACTGACGGGCGAAATTCTCCGATTGGGAGGCAAGAATCTCGTAAATAGTAAACTATTTTGGGAAACTCCTTTATCCTGAGCGATAGTTCGTTAGGGTATGGACAGGTGGGACTCCCCGTGAGTACGATACAGCGCGATCCGCGCGAGCGAGTACAGATACTCGACGACTCCGGGCAGGTTCTCGAGGACGCCGAGGTGCCCGACCTCTCCGAGGCGGAACTCGTCGAAATCTACGAGCAGATGCGGCTGGTGCGCCATTTCGACGAACGGGCAGTGAGCCTCCAGCGACAGGGTCGGATGGGAACGTATCCTCCGCTGTCGGGGCAGGAAGCCGCCCAGATCGGCAGTGCTCACGCCCTCGACGTCGACGACTGGGTGTTTCCCAGCTACCGCGAACACGGCGTCGGGCTGGTTCGTGGGCTCTCGCTCGAGCGAACCTTACTCTACTGGATGGGTCACGAACAGGGCAATCACATCCCCGAGGACGCCAACATCTTCACCGTCGCGGTCCCCATCGCGACCCAGATCCCACACGCGACGGGGGCCGCCTGGGCGTCGAAACTCCGCGATGAACAGAAGGCGTTTCTCTGTTACTTCGGCGACGGGGCGACCTCAGAGGGTGACTTCCACGAGGGGCTTAACTTCGCCGGCGTCTTCGATACGCCGACCGTCTTCTTCTGTAACAACAACCAGTGGGCGATCTCGGTCCCACGAGAGCGCCAGACGGCAAGCGCCACGCTGGCACAGAAGGCCGAAGCCTACGGCTTCGAGGGCGTGCAGGTCGACGGGATGGACCCCCTCGCGGTGTACAAAGTCACCCGCGACGCCGTCGAGAAGGCAAAGAATCCGGCCGACGACGAACTTCGGCCGACGATGATCGAGGCGGTGCAGTACCGCTTCGGGGCGCACACGACGGCCGACGACCCCTCCGTCTACCGGGACGAGGAGGAGGTCCAGCGCTGGAAGGGCAAAGACCCGATTCCGCGTCTCGAGACGTACCTTCGCACCGAAGGGATTCTCGACGACGAGCGCGTCGACGCGATCGAATCTCGGATCACCGAGGACGTGGCCGACGCGATCGACGCCGCGGAGTCGTTCGAACGCCCCGATCCCGAGGAGATCTTCGCACAGGTGTACGAAGGCATGCCCCGACGCCTGCAACGACAACTCGAGTATTTCGAATCGCTTCGCGAACGCCACGGCGACGACGAACTTCTAGAATAATATGGCTGCAGAATCAGACGCACGATCGGAGAACCTCACGCTCGTACAGGCGGTACGAGACGGATTACAGACGGAGATGGAACGCGACGACGACGTCATCGTCATGGGCGAAGACGTCGGGAAAAACGGCGGTGTCTTCCGCGCGACCGAAGGGTTGTACGACGAGTTCGGTGAGAACCGGGTCATCGACACCCCGCTGGCTGAGTCCGGCATTATCGGGACGGCGATTGGGATGGCCGCCTACGGAATGCGACCGGTCCCCGAGATCCAGTTTCTCGGCTTCATCTACCCCGCGTTCGATCAGATCGTCTCTCACGCCGCGCGCCTGCGATCGCGCTCGCGCGGGCGATACACGTGTCCGATGGTCATCCGGGCTCCCTACGGCGGCGGCATCCGCGCCCCCGAACATCACTCCGAGTCGACGGAGGCGATGTTCGTCCACCAGCCCGGACTCAAGGTCGTCATCCCCTCGACGCCCCACGACGCCAAGGGGCTGTTGGCGAGTGCAATCCGCTCGCCGGACCCGGTGATCTTCCTCGAGCCGAAACTCATCTACCGGGCGTTCCGCGAGGACGTTCCCAGTGACTCCTACGAGGTGCCACTCGGCGAGGCGGCCGTCCGACGCGAGGGATCGGATATCTCGGTCTACACGTGGGGCGCGATGACCCGCCCGACGATCGAGGCTGCAGACGCCCTCGAGGGAACGATCGACGTCGAGGTGATCGACCTGCGGACGCTGTCACCGCTCGACGAGGAAACGATCGTCGAGTCGTTCAAAAAGACCGGACGGGCCGCGGTCGTCCACGAGGCTCCCAAGACGGGCGGGCTCGGGGCGGAGATCGCCGCGACCTTACAGGAGGAGGCATTGCTGTATCAGGAAGCGCCAATCGAGCGTATCACGGGCTTCGACACGCCGTTCCCGCTGTACGCACTCGAGGACTACTACCTGCCCGAACCGGCCCGAATCGAGGACGGTATTCGAGACGCGATGGAGTTCTAACATGGTCAGAGAGTTCGAACTGCCGGACGTCGGCGAAGGGGTCGCAGAGGGTGAACTGGTTTCGTGGCTGGTCGACGCAGGCGACGCGGTTTCCGAGGACCAGCCGGTCGCGGAGGTCGAGACCGACAAGGCGCTCGTCGAGGTTCCCTCGCCGGTCAACGGCACCGTCCGCGAGTTACACGTCGAGGAAGGCGAGATCGTCCCCGTCGGGACGGTCATCATCTCGTTCAACGTCGAAGGCGAGGATGACCTCGAGGCCGTCTCCGACACTAGCGGCGAACCTGCCGAGGACGCCGACGCTGGCGAACCAGCCGACGGTTCTGATTCGGTTGGAGCCGATGTCGACGTAGTCGAGACGCCCGAGGACCGCGTGTTCGCTCCCCCACGCGCGCGACGGATGGCACGCGAGGAAGGCATCGACCTCTCGAGTCTCGAGGGCAGCGGGCCAGGTGGCCGGATCACGGCGGCAGACGTTCGGGCTGTCGCCCGCGGTGACGCCGACAGCGAGCAGGCCACGGTGGAACCGACGCCAACCGACGCGACGACGGCTGACGACTCGAGTGCTGCGGACGTGGCTGCCGCCGAGGCAGAGCAACCAGCCGAGACGGCAGTCGAACCGCCAGCAGGGACCGACTCTGCTGACCGCGAGACGACTCTCGCCGCGCCGGCAACCCGTCGAATCGCACAGGAGGAAGGTGTCGACATCGATGCCGTCCCCGCTACCGAGGAGCGCGACGGCGAGGCGTTCGTCACCCCCGAAGCGGTCCAGGAGTACGCTGCAGCCCAACAGCGGACGCAAGAAGCCGACACGGCCGCGCTCGAGGCGGGCGAACCGGTCGGTGAGAAAGGGGCCGAGTTCGCTCCCGGCGAACGCGAGCGCCGCGAGCCGTTCCGTGGCGTGCGCAAGACGATCGCCGACGCGATGGTCGAGTCGAAATACAGTGCGCCTCACGTCACCCACCACGACGAGGTGGACGTGACCGCCCTCGTCGAGACTCGTGAGGACCTCAAATCGCGTGCCGAGGAGCAAGGCATTCGGCTGACGTACATGCCCTTCATCATGAAGGCCGTCGTCGCCGCGCTGCAGGAGTACCCCGAAATGAACGCGGTGATCGACGAGGACGCCGACGAGATCGTCTACCGCGATTACTACAACATCGGCATCGCCACCGCGACCGACGTCGGTCTGATGGTGCCCGTCCTCGAGGACGCCGATGAGAAGGGGCTGTTACAGCTCTCTTCGGAGATGAACGAACTCGTCCAGAAAGCCCGCGAGCGGACGATCAGCCCCGACGAACTCCAGGGATCGACGTTTACGATCACCAACGTCGGCGGTATCGGCGGCGAGTACGCCACACCAGTCATCAACTACCCCGAAGCCGGCATTCTGGCGATCGGCGAAATTAAGCGCAAACCGCGCGTGGTGACCGACGACGAGGGGACGGAGTCGATCGAACCCCGCTCCGTCCTGACGCTGTCGCTGTCGTTCGACCACCGACTGATCGACGGCGCGGTCGGCGCCCAGTTTACGAACACCGTTATGGAGTACCTCGAGAACCCCAGCCTACTATTGCTCGAGTGAGCGTAGCCCAACACACACCATGAACGCGAACTCATCGAACACGGAGGAACTGTACTGATGGTCGTCGGAGACGTCACCACTGGAACGGACCTTTTGATCATCGGAGCCGGACCCGCCGGCTACGTGGCCGCGATCCGCGCCGGCCAACTCGATCTGGACGTCACGCTCGTCGAAAAGGACGCCTACGGCGGCACCTGCCTGAACTACGGCTGTATCCCATCCAAGGCACTTATTACGGCGACCGATATCGCCCACGAGGCCGGCAACGCCGAGGAGATGGGTATCCACGCCGATCCAGCGATCGACCTCGCGGGGATGGTCGAGTGGAAAGACGGCGTCGTCGACCAGCTCACGAGCGGCGTCGAAAAGCTCTGTAAAGCGAATCAAGTCACCCTGCTCGAGGGGACGGCCACGTTCGCCGACGAACACACCGTCCGCGTCTCCCACAGCGGCGAGGGACAGGGCTCGGAGACCCTCGAGTTCGAAAACGCCATCGTCGCAACCGGCTCGCGCCCCATCGAGATTCCGAACTTCGAGTACGGCGACGAGCCAGTGTTGAACTCGAAACAGGCGCTCGCGCTCGATGCCGTCCCCGACTCGATGGTCATCGTCGGCGCAGGCTACATCGGGATGGAACTGGCGGGCGTGTTCGCCAAGCTGGGAACTGACGTGACCGTTATCGAGATGCTCGACTCGATCCTACCGGGCTACGACGACGATCTGAAACGCCCCGTCAAACAGCGAGCGAACGACCTCGGCATCGAGTTCGAGTTCGGCTACACCGCCTCGGAGTGGCACGACCGCGACGACGGCGATGGCATTCAGGTCCTCGCCGAGCCAGCGGCCGACGACAGTGACGACGAGCGACTCGAACTCGACGCCGAGAAAGTCCTCGTCGCCGTCGGTCGCCAGCCCGTCTCGGACACGCTCGCCCTCGAGGAGGCCGGCATCGAGACGGATGATCGTGGCATTATCGAAACCGACTCGCGCGGGCGGACGTCTGCCGAGCACATCTTCGCTGCCGGCGACGTGGCAGGTGAGCCGATGCTCGCCCACAAAGGCAGCATGGAGGGGAAAGTCGCCGCCGAAGTCATCGCCGGCGAGCCGTCGGCGATCGACCATCAGGCGATGCCCGCAGTCGTCTTCACTGATCCCGAAATCGCAACTGTCGGGATGACCGAATCCGAGGCCGAAGACGACGGCTTCGAGACCATCGTCGGCACGTTCCCGTTCCGCGCCAGCGGCCGGGCGCTAACGACCGGCGATACCGATGGGTTCGTCAAAATCGTTGCCGAAGAATCCGACGGCTACGTCCTCGGCGCTTCGATCGTCGGTCCCGAAGCCTCCGAACTCATCGCCGAACTCGGTCTCGCAGTCGAGTTGGGTGCGACCGTCGAGGACGTCGCCTCGACAGTGCATGCTCATCCGACGCTCTCAGAGTCGGTGATGGAAGCCGCCGAGAACGCGCTTGGCCACGCGATCCACACGCTGAATCGCTGATAGCACGGCCCCCACGCAGTCCGGCTGTCACTGCACGTACAGCGAATACGCGATTACGAGAAATCCAGCCAGCACGAGTAGACTCTCGAGTAGAATTCCCATCGCGAGTCGAACACCGAGGAGTTCATACAGCAATCCAGCAAGGACGAGGCCAAGCGTGACGAGGCCGAACCCTGCGGCGAGATAGCCAAGTGCACGCTGTCGCGTCCGCCGGTATGCTTTGAACGCAAAGTACGTGATGATGCTCCCAACGACGAGTACGAGCGTCTTGACAGCGGCAAGCAACAGCGCAACCTCGGTGACGGCGCTTTGGTGTGGGCTCATGTCTCCTTTCGCACCTCCGACCACAACTCGGCCAGCCGTTCATCTGCCGTTCGGGCCGGTCGCTCGATCTGGACTGCCAGCGTTCGATCGTCGTCTAACACGAGCGTGATCTCGTCGAATGCGACGGTGTACTTACTCGCGTGATGGCCGTCTTGGCGGATTTCTGTCGACTCCTCGAGGAGCGTCGACTCGGTTAGCACCTCTAGCTTTCGGTACAGCGTCGATTGGGGAATGTCACACTCGTCGGTTAACTCGGCGGCCGTCATAGGTTCCTCGAGGTTTCTAATGATCTCGCGGCAGTCGGGATCGTCGAGCGCAGCGCAGATTTCTTCTGCTGACGGCGTCGACTCCGAAGCGATCGGGTCCCGGACCATTCGTCTGTCTCTTATGACGCACGTGGTTTATCGGCATCGATGCGTCTGCTAACCGAGGCCGGGACGTCGTCAGCTCTGTCGTGTCGCTCGAGTCACGAAGCCTTCTTAGACATGCACGCTCAAGTGCATCCCACGCGGGTCTCATTCGGTCCGACCGCGTCTACAAGGGCGGGATGATCGGCCGACCTCCGCCCGCGTAACATTCTGTCTGCGAACCGACTCTCCCTCGAGTACTAACAACGGTTATGACCGCGATGGATCCACGGCGTCGGTGGAAAACCGTGCCATGGTATCGAGTTCCGACTGTCGGTTCATTCGACGGTCTTATATGTGGATCGGGCACTCGATACTAATGCAACCGTCGTGGCGCACGTCGCCACGTCCTCCGGCCGTGTTCCGGCACGGAGGAAGTACATCATCCCCCCTCGTACACGATTCGTCGGATTCTTCCGGCGGTACCATACGTCTCTGGGCAGTCCAAAACGGACGTGTTCGTGGTCGATCTCATCGGCCACGACTGTTCACTGCCTTTATGCGTTGTTGGGCGATCGCAGTGGATCGATAACACCGCCCCGGATGCGACTTCCGGCGACGGACGATCCGACGCCCTTAAGTGTACAAGGCGATTCGGATGTGAATGCAAAGAAGACGTGATCGACGGCGCGTTCAATCCGCGCCGTCATCTCGGATCACTCGAGTTCGAAGGGGTTATGTACTCCCGACGGCTTAGAAGTAGATCCGAAGGAAATGAGGATCC
>NZ_AOHX01000037.1 GCF_000337735.1 Natronorubrum sulfidifaciens JCM 14089
ACTGGAGTGCGCGAGCCTCTGGGAAATCCGTTTCGCCGCCTTCATTCATACTTCACCCTCAGTGAGCCACGGCTATGGCTCGCTGGGGGTTTTCGTATTTCAGTACGGCACATTGTCCCAACGTTCGTGCCGTACCGCTATGCTTAAACGAACGCAACAACAAGACTGAGATGCGCCAAGGTGGCAGAGTCCGGCCGAACGCAGCGGCCTGCAGAGCCGCCCACCGCCGGTTCAAATCCGGCCCTTGGCTTTTTAACGATAACTGGACAGTGTTGATATCTGTTGTTCAGTCAATTCTTTGAGCCTACAATAACAACTGAACTGAGACGGGTTACATACCGCTCGCACAACAGCTGTGCAAGCAGGGTGCACTGACGGCCAGTGGCTACGATAATTCCGTGTGCGTAATTGGCCTGCGATTCGAAACCCCCAATCAGTTCCGGTGGCTGTTGCTTACGGATCGGCGTCCTATCTGTCCGTCTCAGTTTCAATACGCTTGACTCACGAATTTGTTTGCGATGAGACGCGGGTCGGGCGCGATTTGAACACACGATCTGACGTGCTCGCTCCGCTGTGCTCGACCTCCCTGCGATTCAAATCACGCGCTAGCCGCTTTGCTCTTCGAGTAATTGTTCGGAGCAAAAGCGGGCCGGGCGCGATTTGAACACGCGACCGTCTGGTTAAAAGCCAGACGCTCTGCCAGACTGAGCTACCGGCCCTGTACTCAGTAGTTGAGTAGTGGTGTGGTTAAACGTTTCTTTCTTCGTCGATACCCCAGGTGTCTTGATGATCGAGCAAGCGGCGGAATGCTGTTCCCCCAGCGATGAACTCGTCACTCGAAGTACTGCTCGAGGGCGTCACTGACGATGGTCCCGGGGTCGACGCCATCGATGGCGGCACGGCGACGAAGGTCCCGGTAGGTCGTCGGTGAGAGCGTCACCTCGAGGTGGCCGAGTCTGACGTTGTGGTCGGCGAGTGCGTGTTCGATTGGAACGTCGTCGTTGATGGCGCTTGCGACGCTGCGAACTTCGCGGACGGTTAGTTCGCCGTCGAGGGTTGCCCACGCAAGCAGGAGCCGTGCTTCACCGCCGACGCGGGCGATGTGTTTTGCGGCCGTCGGCGCGATACGGCCGAGTGCGACCTGTTTTCGGACCGATCGGGGAAGATCGTGGACGCGAGCCCACTTTCGGATGAACGAGACGGTCGTGTCGCCACCGGCTCGTTCTGCTGCGGCCTTGTATGAGCCTTCGCCGCGAACGAGGGCGGCACAGGCAGCAGCGCCACGAAGCATATAGAGGTGATCATCGTTGGTTGCGCCGGCGGCGAACTGACGAACGGTTTCGGCGGCATCTGCGAGGCTATCGGGGTCGGTGGGATCGAACTGGACGGCTTCGCGGGCGCGAGTCCCGGTAACCGATTCGTCGCCCCGGATAACTGGCGCACCAACTGGTGATTCCCGGTCCGTCGGGATCGATCGACCATCGTCACGACGGCGGCGGTGGTTACCGGGTCGATTGTCGGTCATTGAGAGTCAGTATGAGTTTCGAGGGCAAAAGTGTCGCTACCTGTACGAACGGGTTATTCGCCGCGTTTTTCGGCGAGGTGTTCCCAGATTTCTGTGCACCCAGCCCCCTCTTCGATGTCGGAGAGGTGAGCGTCATCCCGCTTCTCGGAATCTGGTTCGTGGTCAGTCGATGTCGGTTTGTATTCTGCCGCATCAGGCATGAATACCCCTTTGAACGGCGGATGTATAAGTACGGCTTCGGCTGCAAAGGATACCCGTGCTTGGGCCTAGGGGTCAGTGCTGCCGCTATCACTGACACGAAGCGTGGTCGAGGTCGGCTGCTGTGAACTCGAGTGGCGATAAGTTGACGACCGTGTGTTGTCGTCCAGCTGTCAACTGGCGATCCGATCAGCCGACGAAGCGGGCGGGTCGGGCTTCGTCGAAGGGGGCTGGTTGCTCGAACTCACGCGATGGGGCCGTGGTTGGTTCGATAGTGTCCAGTCGAGTTCACGTGGCCACTACGGACGGCTGCTACGGGAATCCGGCCACGTTCGGGCTGTCGTGGCCGACAACTGTTCGGGGTAGTCGTGTAGCGTCTGTTGCAATACTTGCCTCTATATGCTTCAAAAGAGGTCGATAACCGGAACGGTCCATCGAGCCAGTCGAGTCCGAAGACTCGAGTGTGGCCCCGTTCGGTCGGACGTCGCTACTTCTTTTATCGCTCGAGGCCGTACGCTCGGGCGTGACAACGCAGGCACCCGGAAGCGGTATCGGCGGTGATGAGTTCTCGATCCGAGCCGCGAGGCGGGCTGACCTGCTTGCGGTCGTCCGCATCGAGAACGAGTCGTTCACCCAGCCGTGGCCGCACGACGCGTTCGAGCGCTTTCTCGGTGAACCGGGATTTCTCGTTGCACTCGAGGAACCGACGAACGTCGTCGGCTACATCGTCGCGGATATGACACAGAACTTCGGGCGGCAACTCGGACACGTCAAGGACGTCGCTGTCCACCCGGACCACCGCGAGACGGGTGTCGGCACGGCGCTTCTCACGCATGCACTCGCCGTGCTCGCGGCCCACGGTGCCGACTCGGTGAAACTCGAGGTTCGACGCTCGAACGACGATGCAAAGCGCCTGTATCGCGAGTTCGGCTTCGAACCGCTGCGGGTCGTTCCCGGCTACTACGAGGATGGCGAGGACGCGATCGTGATGCTTCGAAAACTCGAGTGACGAGCCGACTCGGTGTGGACGGTGGCTGTGCGGCGTCGGACGTGGCCGTTTTATCGCCGGCAGTCGTACCCGTGCGTATGGGATACGCTTGCCCCGTCTGTGAGAGCGAACAGGCCGACGCCGTCCACCTCGCAAATCACCTCGCGATTACTGCCTCGCTCGGTCGCCGTGATCACAGCGAGTGGCTCGAGGAGCATGCACCCGACTGGGCCGAGGCCACGCCTGAGGAGTTAGGCGAGACTGTGAGCCAGCACGCGCCCGAAATCGAGACGCCCGAGTTCGACGCGTCGGGCCACGGGCATTCTCACGGCCGTCCGGACGCACTCGAGGACGGACTCGCCCGGCAGCGCCGCCAGTCCGGTCGCGGGTCGTTGTCCGCCGAGGCCGAAGGGGTCTTACAGGAGGCCCGGGAGTTGACGCGACGGATGGAAGCCGACGGCGACGAGCAGGCGCTGGACGACAGTTCGACGGGCGACTCGAAAGAGTGAGCCAAACGCGTAACTGGTAACTGGTTCCTCCGAGCACGTCGACGTATGCACACTGTTGGGACGGTTGCGCCGGCGTCGGTCGAGGAGGCACGCGAACAGTACGAAGACGTTGGGCCCGCGGCACAGACCGTTGTCCGCGAGGTTGCAAAGGCCATGGAGTTCGACCGCGAGGAGTACAACGACCGCGTCACGGGCGAGGTCGTCGAAACTGCACGGGACGCGCTGTTTGCGAGTCTGCTCCGTGTCCACGTCGGGAGCCGCGAGGCGTTCGACGACTGGGAGGCGTCTTACGACGGCGAGGTCACGGTGGTCGGCCACGAGAGCGTCGATCGCGTGGTTTGGCATGCCGGACCCGAGGACGAAGCCGTCGCCGCGACGTTCCAGAACGAGGAGGAGGCGGCCGTTGCAACCCTTCGACGGCAGGCGTTCGGACGCCTGTATCGAGAGCTCGTTTGAGGTGAGTCGGGTTCGAAACCGAAGAAACGGCAGCTATTACGGCCTCGAGACCAACAGTCCTCGCTAATGACGACACCCGACGAGTGGGCCCTCCGCGAGGAAGTCACTGAGTACGAGACGCCGTGGTACGACGGTGGCTACGACCTGCTCGAGCAACCCGACGGCAGCGAGAAGCGCTACTACTGGGCATCGCTGCCACCGGCGGTCGTGGTGGTTGCCCGAATCGATGCCAGCGTTCTCGAGTCTGTGACCAACGGCGAAACCAGCGGCGATCAGTTGCTGTTCGTCGAGCAGTATCGGCCGACGATCCGCGAAACGCATCTCGAACTCCCGGCCGGCATCGTCGAAGACGGCGAATCCTACACGCATGCTGCAGCCCGCGAACTCGAGGAAGAGACCGGGTTCAAACCCACGAGTACGGCGCTCTTACAGGAGTATGCGGTCGCAACCGGCGTGCTCCGACACGATCGAGGGGTCGTCTACGCCGAGGGGCTCGAACCCGGCGAACGGGAACTCGACAACAACGAGTTCCTCGAGGTGAAAACGGTGCCGATAGAGACGGCAATCGAACGCGCTCGTGAGCAACCAGCCAACGACTCGACGCTGACATCGTTGCTGTTGGCGAAAGAAGACGGCCTGATCTGATTACTTCGAGCCGCGGCCCAGCATCGACCGGAGACGGCCACGGTATCCGGGCGTCCCAACCGGTCGATCAGACGGTTCGTCGACAACTGCCATGTATGCCAGCCCGACGATACAACACAGGATGATCGCGCCGCCGATGAACGTCAGCGTAGTGAGGCCGCCCAGAAACAGCCCACCCACGAGGATGATCGAGCCGATGAGTTGGCCGGCGAACAGGAGTTCGAAGCGCAGTGATTCGTTGTTCATACGGTACCAGACGACACGGACATACATAACCGGGAGCTGCGATCTGCTGGACTGTCAGCACCGCCTGACGCTTTTTCCCATCGAGATCCATACTGTCGGACTATAGTAGTCACTGAACATCACTGCACACCTGCTCGCACGACGGGAGCGCGGTTTGGTGCGTGCGCGGTTCGGAGCGTGCGCGGGTCGAAGCGTGCGCGGGTCGAAGCGAACGACGTGAGCGAGACCGGCGGAAATGCGAACGGGGAGGAACGGCCCGTGAGCGAACGACGTGAGCGAGACCGGCGGAAATGCGAACGGGGAGAAACGATCCGTGAGCGAGGACTCGAGCGAGACCCGCGGACAGTGCGATCAGTGTATAAATTGTTTCAGTTGTTACTATAGCACTCGTTGAAGATCGGCCGGACTCGACCCGTGGTCTTATTCTGCCGGCGTCCCAAGCCGGATGTGATGGACGGCGAAATCTCTCCCAACGAGGTCCACGAACTTCTCGAGGACGATGCCGACGTCTGTATCGTCGATATCCGTGATCCGCGAAGCTTTGCACACAGTCGGATTCCCAACAGCGAGAACGTGCCGTTTCACGAACTCTCGAGGCGGATCGAAGAACTCGAGGGCGAAGCCCACATCGTGACTGTCTGCCCGCACGGAAAGTCGAGCGTACAGGCGGCTCGACTCATCAGTTCCTACGAAGGGACAGCAGACGCCCGCGTCGAGAGTATGGCAGGCGGACTCGATAAGTACGGTATGCAGTTCGGACTCATCGGCGAGGAAGCCGAGGCCGACGACTCCGCGAACCCCGAATCACCGTTCTGAACTGGCCGGCGCTATCGCTTGTGGGTGGTGAAAACGGCGGGTCGGTGAAGAAGCGATACGCGAGACGGCCGTGCGGTTCGGAAGTCGTCTCAGATCATCGCGGGCATCAGGCGACGTTGAAGCCGCGATCCCGAAGGAAATCTTCGATGCGGCCGGTGTGATTGCCCTGGAGTTCGATGTGGTCGTCTTCGACGGTCCCACCACAGGCGAACTTGGACTTGAGATCCGACGAGAGACTATCCAAATCGACGTCCTTCGGATCGAATCCTTCGACGATCGTTACCTCTTTTCCGTATCTGCGCTCGTCAATGCGGATATTGAGTTGCTGTTGTCCCTTGGCTACGTCTTCGCAGACGCAAAGTTCCTCGGGCAGCCCGCACGTCGAGCAGACTTCCGACATTACGTTCGGTGCTACGAAACGGCCATATTAAACACTATCGGGACCCGTACGCCGTCGCCCGGTTCTTTATGTGAGACATTACCTACCGGTGTCTGCGACCGACGACGGGTATCGTCGCTCGAGTGAGGTCGTCGACGACTGCGACGGTTTCGTCGGCGGTTTCTCGATCGATGCCGCCACCGTATACGGCCTGTTCGTACCGCTTGACAACCGTTCTCGCTCGCGGGTCGATCGTGGCGTCCGAGTCCGAAGCGAGTGCGTCTAGATACTGTCGGGCCGACTCCGACCGTTCGCGCGGCCGGGACTCTCGAGCGAGCACGTACTCGAGCCGCCGGTATGCGCGTTCGACGTCTCGGTCGGGGTCGCCTCGAGGCCGTTGCCAGTAGAGGCCGAGTTCCCGACGTGTCCGGTCGGTCACGCCGGTTCGATAGGCACCGGCGACCAGTCCGACGAGGGTAACGAGCCCGAGTGCGGCGGTGTCTCGAGAGACGGTCAGTCGCTCTCGGAGCTGGGTCCAGAACCCGTCAGTGTCGTCGTCGCTCGAGTCGGCCGTCGGTCCGGGCTCGGTGTCGTCCGGTTCGGCGTCCGCTGGCTCCGTCTCGTTTTCGGCGTCGGTCCCGCTGTCGGCGGATGGTTCGTCGTTTTCGTCCGGCTCTGACACATCGGTGTCGGTCTCGTTTATCTCCGAGACGGGTTCGTCGGCGCTCGTCTCGGTGTCGACGTTTTCGCTGCCGTCCTCGCGGGCCTGTTCGACACGGTCACTGTGGACGGCATCGCGGGAGTCACCGGGTGTCGGCTCGAACGCGACCCAGCCGTGGTCGGGGAAGTAGACCTCGACCCACGCGTGGGCGTCCGTGCCACGGACGACGTATTCGTCGTCGGCGACCTGCTGGCCGCTCGTGTAGCCGGTGACGTAGCGCGCCGGGATGTCTTCGGTCCGAAGCAACTGGACCATCGTCGTCGCGAAGTAGACACAGTAGCCTGCATCCATCTCGAACAAAAACGCCTCAGCGACGTCGCCGTCGGGTCGCTCGACATCGAGCGAGTACCCTTTCGACGAGCGGAGATGGCGTTCGATTGCGACCGCTTTGTCGTACGGTGTGTCGGCGTCGGCGGTAATCTCCGCGGCGCGTGCCTCGAACTCGCTCGAGGAACCCGCGGGCGTCTGCAGGTAGTCGAAGTCGTCGGTGATCGCGTCGGGGTAGTCCGTGCCTGCAGCCCGGAGCTGGTCCGGGCTGGGATCGACGACCGCGCTCTCGACGGCGTACTGATCGCCCTCGAGAATCGGCGATTCGGGATGGACCTGCCCGTGTCGGGAGACCTCGGCGTGCTGGGTGAACTCGCCCTCGAGCGCGAGTGGCTGGGGTGCCGTTGGCAGTACGCCGAGAGCGGTTTCGGCGGTGACAACCTGTCGAACCCGGTCGTACTCGCCCGGTGGACCCTGAATACGGCCGTCGTACGCGATGTTCTCGCCGGTTCTGATCCAGCCATCACCGGTGTAGCGGTCGTAGATACCCGTTCGCCAGTATGACTCCTGTTCGGACTCGACGGTAAAGCGTACTTCCGGCGAGAGGTCAACTGGGCCGCCGATACCGGACTGTTCGGAGGCGAAATCCATCGTCCCCTCGAGCGTGCCGGGGTCGCTGCCGGCGAACTGCCCCGTCGTCTCGGGGCCGGCGGGGACGAACGTGGCCGACAGCGAGAGGACGACGATCAGCGCAAAGAGAACGGCGAGCAGATCCGCGTGGGCGACCGAACCGCCCCGGTGCTCGAGGTCGCCGAACGCGACCGCGCCGATGGCGGCCAGCGTTCCGAGCAGAGTCTCCACGGTGCCAGCGTCACCGGTTAGGACCAGAAAGACGAGCGCAACGCCGCCGGGAACGATGCTGAGTGCGTATCGCCCTCGAACGGCGAGATACCACGAGAGGAAGACGGGAGCGGGGACGAACGCGAGGACCCAGACATCCGCTGCGACCATCCGAAGCAGCGGCAACCCGGCCGCGAGCGCTGCCGTGTCGGCGAGTATCGTTCCACCCGCCGAACGGACGATACCGACACCGACGCCGGTGTACTCGAGGTAGTACGCAAAGCCGAACACACCGGCGGCGATGGCACCGATCGTCGCCGTCCGCGGCCGAATCGCCCACGCGAGCACCGTCGCCGCCACGAACATCGCCCCGACGAGGGCGAGCAGCTCCCGTGTCCCGCCGACGATCCGTGTCACCTCATAGAGAACGCTCACGTACGATGCTGTCAACACCAGCACACACCCGATGGCAAGCAGCCGGAACGTCTTGGGACCGACCGCAGCGTCGAGATCCAGACGAACCGTTCGATCGCCGGCGTGGGAGTCCGATGGCGAACTCATGTGGACACCCCCGGCTCGCTGCCACCGGAGCCGCCGGCGTGGTCCTGGGTCGAGTACTCAGCTCGCTCACCCTCGTTGTGGCCGGTGAGTCGGTCGAACGGGATCGTTCGGTCGTCGACACTGACCCGTGTTCCTGTCTCGTCGGCTCGAACCACGACGTCCGCCTGCCGTCGCTGGCTCTCCTTGAGGGAACCGGCCTCGAGGACGGCAAGCTGGGACAGGAGGTCGTGACGATGGCGGTCGCCGGCCCCCGGCGCGTAGTCGCCGCCAGGGACGGCCAACCCAACGCTGACCCGGCGCTCGAGCAGGGCTGTCGTAATGGTTGCGACGGCTGTCGCCAGCTCGTCGGCCCAGCCGGGTGGACAGTCGGCGGCGATGAGCACGGCACCGACGTCTTCTTCGGCGGCGTACTCCGTCACGACGAGGTCGTCGTCGGGCCGTTTGGCGGTGGCGTTCCAGTTGACGTCCCGGAGGGTGTCGCCGTGGTGGTACTGCCGTAGGTGTGCAAACGCCGTTCGATCTCGTCCGGTGATCGACTCGGCGAGTGTCCACAGCGCTTGGCCGGCACCGTCCCGGAGGTCATGAACGCGCGGATAGACGACCACCGACGGCTGCGTCTCGTACTCGAACCGCCGTTCGACGAGTCCGAGGACATCGGTGACGGTGATCGTGAGTGGGCCGAGTCGGTGCTCGCCGCGTTCGGCGAGTCGAATCTCGTAACTGAACCGTTCGTCGCCCTCGAGGACCGTCGCCAGGACGGGATCGGTGCCGTCGCTGGCCGTGACTGATCCCCCGCCATCGACCAGCGAGAGCCCGTCACCGACAGTATCACGAACAGTCGCCGAGACGGTGCTGTTGCTTTCGATGGCAATCTCGACCGACCGCTGCTCGCCGACGCTCCCCTCCGCGATGGGCGTGCGTTTCACCTCGGGCCGGTCGGCTCGAGCGGTCGTGACCAGCCCGGCAACGAGGACGACCAACAGGGGTGTGACGACGGCGTTCAACGCCCGTGGGCCGTACTGCCATGACAGCCCCATCGAGGCCAGCACGACAGCGACGAGACTCCAGCCGCGGATGGTCAGCCGCATCGTTACTCGACGGGGACGCGCTCGAGGGCGTTTGCGACGATCGTCTCGCCGTCACGGGTGCGGTCGGTCGTCCTGATCCGGTGGGGTAACACGACGGGCGCTTCGGTCTGGATGTCGTCAGGAAGCACGTAGTCGCGGCCGTTGACGACGGCTCGAGCCTGAGCTGCACGCAGGAGGGCGATCGTTCCCCGAGGACTGACGCCGATATGGGCGTGGTCGCGGGTGTCGCCGACCAGCCGCGTGGCGTACTCCCGGACCGGCGATTCGACGCGGACGGTGGCAACGGTCTCGCGGGCGGCGACGAGCGTCTCGCGGTCGGTCACCGGCTCGAGTGACTCGATCGGATGGTGGCCGACCGTCCGACCGAGCAGTTCGGCTTCCGCCTCGGGGTCGGGATAGCCGAGTTCGAGTTTCTTCATGAACCGGTCGAGTTCGGCAAAAGGGAGGTCGTACGTTCGGTTCGGCTCGGTGGCGTTCTGCGTCGCGATGACGGTAAACGGATCGGGCAGGTTGCGGGTCTCGCCGTCGGCCGTCACCTGCCGTTCTTCCATGGCCTCGAGCAACGCCGACTGGGTTTTCGGCGGCGCACGGTTGATCTCATCGCCCAGTACGATGTTGCCGAAGACGGGGCCGGGCTGGAACTCGAACTCACGCGTCTGCTTGTTGAAGACGTTGACACCGGTGACATCGGCCGGGAGGAGGTCGGGCGTGAACTGAATCCGGCGAAACGTACAGTCGACGGAGGTCGCGATCGACCGCGCGAGCATCGTCTTCCCGACGCCGGGGACGTCCTCGAGTAAGACGTGACCGCGCCCGAGAATCGCAGTAACGACGTGTTCGATCGCGTCGTCGTGGCCGACGATCACGTCGGCGACGTTCGCCTCGATATCGCCACAGAGGTCAGCGACCGCTGCAACATCGAGTGGCTCCGTCGCGGGCCGACTCTCGGCATGGTGGGTGTTGGAATCAGTCATGGCACGGGCACGGATCGCAGGGGAGGTCCGTCGAACCTCTCATCGGTACGTCAAAAGCGACTCTGAGACATATGTGTTGTGTCGAACAGCGTTGCTGTCGCTGTTCGGACAACGATCGGAGAACGATACCACTACACTGTCGCCGTCTTACAGGCGTGTGACGTTCGTCGCGCGTGGGCCCTTGTCGGCCTGTTCGATATCGAACTCGACTTCCTGCCCCTCCTCGAGGTCAGGACCGCCGACGTCTTCCATGTGGAAGAACACGTCGTCGTCCGCGTCGTCAGTTTCGATGAAGCCATAGCCGCCAGTGTCGTTGAAGAAGTCGACCGTACCTTTCGCCATTGCATGTGTACAAACCCCTGACTGAGATATAAACCTTCGGGGGTGTCTTTCCCGTGAGCAGCCCCCTGTCTGGATCGTCGAAACGCGCTTACCAGCGCTTGCAGGCTGGACAGACGAGCTGTCCGTCTGCACGCCAGACGCGCTCCGTTTCAGCGTCACACTGCTGACAGCGATACGTTCCCCACGCGTACGTCGAGAGCCCGCTGTCGGGACCGTCCCGAGCATCCGCGTCGTCCCCACTCGAGGTCGATGTTTGCTCGACGGGATCGTCTGACTCCGCGGCTGAACCGAATTCCGAGAGTGTCGCGTCGTCGGTCACGGTGGCGTCTACGAGCGTCGAGCGTATAGTCGCTCCGACCGTGTGAGCCGCGTTGGTGGGTGTGCGTGGCGATATCGTCACCGATCATCCCGTCTGCCAGCCCGCATGACACACGGTGCGATCAGTGTCCGGTCGGGTCCGTTGGTTACTGCGACGACGCTGGACCGGCATCGCCAAGTAGCATCGGTGACAACCCCCGCACATGGATACCGTCACACCAATGAACGTGATCGTGGATAACATCATCGAGATGAACGAGTATTTCGCCGATGTCGCGATGGGTGAGGGGCTTGCGCCGCTGCTCGTCCTGATCGGCACGATTCTCGTCGCTTTCACCCTCGGTGCCTTCGGGTTGCTCACGCTCGGTGCGATCGGCAGCCTCTTTTCCTCGAGTTCGAGTTAACTCGACTGTCCAGCGGAGTGTTATTCTTCTGTGCGCGCTGTCGCCTGTTCCAGCGCCTCGCTCGCGCGGACGACAGCGTCCTCGAGATCCGGCCCCAGCGGCGAGCCGACGACGATCCCATCGACGTGCTCGAGTGCCGCCTCGAAGCGGTCGGCGACGGTCTCGGTCGTGCCGGCGATACAGAAGGCGTCGATCATGTCTGCGGTGACGTGGCCGAACGCCTCGTTCAGGTCGCCCCGTTCTAGGGCCTCGCTGACGTCGCTGGCGGCCTCGCGGTCGATATCGTGGCGTGCCAACACGGGGTCGGCTGCGCCGCCGACGATGAACGCCACGGGTGGCCGGGCTGCCTCGCGCGCCTCAGTTTCGTCTGCAGCGACGCTGACGCTTGCGAACGCGAGCGCCTCGAACTCGCCATACTCGTCGGGTCGGTCCGCAAGTCCCTGCTCGAGTTGGCCGGCCGACCACTCGAGGTCTTTCGGATGGGCGGCGTTGATCAGAACACCATCGGCGTGTTTTGCACTCATCCGGAGCATGTGTGGGCCCTGTGCGCCGACGTAGGTCGGAATCTCACAGGACTCGAGGTTGAGCGAGGCGTCGCGAGCGGTGAACGTCCCCTCGTGGGTGACGGTCTCGCCCGCCCAGAGGTCACGAGCGACGTCGAACGTCTCGAGGACGCGCCGCAGCGGGCTGTCGCGTTCGATGCCGAGGTTGGCAAGCGAAGAGCGGTCGCCGGCCCCGACGCCGAAGACGGCGCGGCCGTCGCTGATCTCGTCGATCGTCGCCGTCTGCGCGGCCAGTCGGACGGGGTGAGTCTCGTAGGGGTTCACGATCCCCGGCCCGAGCCGAATCTCGTCCGTGGCGTCGACCATTCGCGAGAGCGTCACGAACGGGTCGCGGTTGAAGTAGTGGCTGCTCGTGAAGGCGACGTCGTAGCCCTCGGTTTCGGCCAGTGCCGCCAGCTCGGCGATTCGTTCCGGCGGATGTTCCGGCGTCAGTTCGATACCCCAGGTCGGCTCGTCGGTCGTCGTGTTGTCTGTCATAAGTACAGTCGAAATCGTGCTCAGTCGTCGATACTCCACTCCCGCAGCGCCTGTCGAACGAGGTCGTCTTCGACCGATCGGAACAGTTCGTCGCTGCCCGCGTGGTCGCCGAACGCCCAGTCGCGGACGACGACCGCGGGCGTCCCGCCGGCACCCTCCCCAGTGACGAGGTTCGCCGCCGAGGCGAGTTCGTCGACCACGGACTGGACGGTGACGCCGAGTTCGTGGCCGTCACGGTCGAGTTCGCCGCGCCAATCTCGGCTCGCGGGTATCCCCGCCCAACCGAGCGCGACGCCGCGCTGGCCGTGGCGGAACGGTCGGCCGCAGGTGTCGGTGACGATCACGGCGACGTCCTCGATCCCGCGGGCCGCGAGTCCCGACCGAATCCGCTCGGCGCTCTCGGTCGGCTTCTTCGGCAGGAGCAAGATATCGTGGTCCGGCACGTTCGAGCGATCGATGCCCGCGTTGACGCTGATGTGTCCGAACCGCGTCTCGGTCAGCAGGAAGGGGGCGTCGATCAGTAACTCCATGCTCTCCTCCAAGACCGCCTGTGCGAACCGCGGGTCTTTCTCTTCGCCGGTGATCCCCTCGAGTCGGTCGGCAATCTCCCGTGCCCGGCCGCTGACGGGGTACTCCTCGAGATTCGCCATCCGCCCCTCGGCTTTCGAGACGATCGTGCTCGCCACGGTGAGGACGTCACCAGCCTCGAGATCGGCCCGATCCGCGACGAGGGCTGCGATGTCGTCGCCGGGACGGATCTCGGGCAGATCCGTCACTGGGGTGAGTTCCATACTCGATGGGTAGCACAGCGTCGCCAAAAGCGCACCGTCACCGGAGAATGGAGTCACTGTTTCGGGACGGCGTGTGCCGAGCTTACGGTTCGCGGTCGAACAGCACACCCGGCCCGTCGCAGTCGACGCCGGCGACCCCACAGACATCCCACAGCGTCGCCCCGTTGCTCGTGATTACCGGCACCTCGAGCGTCGCCTCGAGGCCCGAAACGGCGGCGAGCGAACGGTAGTTCGTACAGGAGACGAAGACGGCGTCGACGTCGTCGCCGATGGCCGCGTCTCCGAGGCTCGTTTCCACCTGTCGGGTCGCGTCCGCTGGTGTCAACGCGCCGATCTCGGTGTTCGCCTCGATTCCACGACCCTCGATCGTCGCCACTTCGAACCCGGCGGCCTCGAGGAACGCGCGTTCTTTCTCGTCGAGGTCAGCGGTGTACGGCGTCAGCACCGCGATCCGGTCGGCGTCGAGTGCCTCGAGGGCCCGCACGACCGAGCGAGCCGTCGCGACCGCCGGCACGCCGGCCGCCTCCTGCAGTCGGGTCTCGAGTTCGGCGTCGAACCCCGGCCCGTGGAGCAGGCTGCCGGTGGTACAGGCGTAGGCGACCGCGTCGACGTCGGCGTGACCCAGCAACTCGGCTGCCCGCGCCGCGTCGTCGCTCATCGCGTCGAGTGCGTCGACGGTCACGGACTCGAGTGCCATTCGCGCGCCGTGGACGGTGATGTCGTCGGGCAAGGCGTGGCGAAACTCCGGTTCAGCCGTCGTGTTCGAGGAGGGGACAACCAGCCCCAGTCGGCCGCTCGCGTCGGCGTCGGGGTCCATCGTGGTCACGCCTCCTCGTCGGACTCGGTTCGCTTGCCGGCAGCGCGGTCGGCCTCGAGCGCGTCGGGGTCGCGCTCGTCGGGGTCGCCGTGGCCGCCGCCGCCGGGCGTTCGCACCGTCACCGTGGTCCCGGCGTCGACGTCGACAGTGGTCTTCGCCGCGACAGGCTCGCCGTCGATCAGATTCTCCCCGGTGGCACCGTTCTCGCCGCCGGCGACACCCCGTGGCGCGTGGCGACGGCGTTCGGTCAGCAGCGAGACCGTCGCATCCGTCTCGACGGTGACGGTGCGCTCGAGGCCGAGGCCGCCGCGGAACTGGCCGCGACCGCCGCTGTCGGCCCGGAACGCGTAGCGATCGATGCGAAGCGGGTACTCGGTCTCGAGTGACTCGATGGGCGTGTTGAGCGTGTTCGTCATCCCGACCTGCACGCCGTCCATCCCGTCGCGGTCCGCGCGCGCGCCGAAGCCGCCGGCGATCGTCTCGTAGTACGTAAAGGAACTATCCCGGCCGCCGATGGTCAGGTTGTTCATCGTCCCCTGACTCTGGGCGGGGACACGCTCGGGCGTGGCCTCGGCGAGCGCGGTGAAGACGACGTCCGTGACTCGCTGGCTGGTCTCGACGTTGCCGCCGACGACCGCCGCGGGCACCTCCGGGTTCAGCAGTGAGCCCTCGGGTGCGTGGACGCTCACCGGTTCGTAACAGCCGTGATTCGGCGGAATCTCCGGGTCGGTCACACAGCGCACGACGAAGTAGGTCGCGCTCTTGGCGACCGCCAGCGGCGCGTTCAGGTTCCCCTCGAGTTGGCCGTCGGTGCCCGTAAAGTCGACGTCGATCGACGCGCCGTCGACGGTCACCGTCACGCGGATTTCGATGTCGTCGTCGGAGATGCCGTCGCCCTCGAGAACGTCGCTCGCCTGATAGCTGCCGTCGGGCAGGGCGTCGATCTCGTCGGCGATCCGCTCGTGGGAGTAGTCGATGACGGCGTCGAAGCCGGCGAGGACGGTCTCACGGCCGTGTTCGTTGAACAGCGCGGCGAGTCGATCCTCAGCGCGTTCGTTGGCCGCGAGCTGGGCGCGAAGGTCGGCGCGGCGTTCGGTAGCGTTGCGGACGTTCGCAAGAATCAGCGCACGGACGTCTTCGCGGGGTTCGCCGCCGTCGACGAGCCGCGTTGGTGGGAGTCGAAGCCCCTCCTGATAAATCTCCCGTGCACCCGCGGGCATGCTTCCGGGCGTCATCCCACCGACGTCGGCGTGGTGGGCTCGAGAGACGGCGTAGCCGACGATTTCGCCCTCGCCGTCGCCGTTGGGCGGCGCAAGCGGCGAGACCATCGTCACGTCAGGGAGGTGTGTCCCACCCCTGAACGGGTCGTTGAGCACGAAGACGTCGCCCGGCTTGGGGTCGTACTCGCGGACGGCGTCGACGGACGCAGGCATCGCGCCGAGGTGGACCGGGATGTGTTCGGCCTGAGCGATCATTCGCCCCTCGGCGTCGAACAGCGCCGTCGAGCAATCACGGCGTTCCTTGATGTTCGGCGAGTACGCGCCGCGAATCAGGGTCTGGCCCATCTCCTCGGCGACGCTCTCGAGTTGGTTGCGCAGGACCTCGAGGGTCACAGGGTCGATACTGTCGGCGGTCTGTTGCGGTTGATTCGTCGTCATCAGTTGTCCACCCCCTCTCGAGTCAGCACGAGGGTTCCATCCGCTTCGATCTCGCCCGCCCAGGTCGGCGGGACGACGGTCGTACTTTCGGCCTGTTCGAGAACCGCTGGCCCGGAAATCGTCGTGCCCGCCTCGAGGCGGTCGCGCGCGTAGACGGTCGCCGTTCGTGGCTCGGTGCCGATCCCGGGGAAGTGCGCCTCTCGGGTGCCGACGAGCGCGTCGCCCGCGCCGTCGTGGCGAACGACGGGGTCGGTGCCGGGAACGGTCGCCGTCGCCCGGAGGTTGACGATCTCGATCGATTCCGCCATCGCGTAGCCGTAGGCCTGTTTGTGGGCCTCGTGGAACCGCGTCGCGACCGCCTCAGGGTCGAACGACTCGTCGACGGGGACGGTCAACTCGAAGCTCTGACCCGCATACCGACAGTCGGCCGCACGTTCGACGCGTGCCGCTTCGCGGTCGGAGGCGTCCGCGAGCACGTCCCCGACGAGGTCGTCGTAGACGTCCTCGAGTCGGCTCTTTTTCGCGTCCTTGAGCCCGACGCCCACCGTCCGCACGGCGTCGTAGCTCTCGTCAGCCGCCAGTAGGCCGAACGCCGAGAGCACCCCACCCGGTCGCGGGACGACGACGCGGTCGACCTCGAGCGAGTCGGCGAGCGCCGTCGCATGCATCGGGCCCGCGCCGCCGAAGGCGACGAGTGCGAACTCGCGGGGGTCGTGGCCGCGTTCGACCGTCACCGACCGGATCGTCCGGGTCATCGTCGCGTTGGCCACGCGGTAGACGCCCCGAGCCGCCTCGAGCGCGCTCTCGAGGCCGGCTTCCTCGGCCAGTCGCTCGAGGGCGTCGTGGGCTGCCTCGACGTCTAAGGTCATCTCGCCGCCGAGTGCGGTCTCGGGGCCGATGTAGCCCAGGACGACGTTGGCGTCCGTGACGGTTGGTTCGGTTCCGCCGCGGCCGTAGCAGGCGGGGCCGGGGTCGGCACCCGATGACCGTGGACCGACGCGAAGCGCGCCGCCGGCGTCGACCCACGCAATCGACCCGCCGCCCGCACCGACGGTGTTAACGTCGACCATCGGCGTCCGGATCGGGAGGCCGGCGATCTCGGCGTCGGTGGTCCGGGCCGCCTGTCCGTCCCGAACGAGGCTCACGTCGCTCGAGGTGCCGCCCATGTCGAAGGTGACGAGCCCTTCGGTGTCGTCGTCGTCGACGGTCGCTGCAGCGCCCACGACACCCGCAGCGGGGCCGGACATCGTCGTCGTGACGGCGTGTTCACGCACCGTCTCGGGGTCGGCGATCCCACCGTTTGCTTGCATGATCTGTGGTGCCGGCACCCCGGCGTCTTCGGCTTCCTCGACCAGTCGACCCACATAGGTGTCGATCGCGGGCCGGACGTAGGCGTCGACGGCCGTCGTCGACGTGCGCTCGAACTCACGGAACTCCGCGAGCACTTCGTTCGAAGCCGAGACGGGGACCTCGAGTTCCTCGCGCAGCGTCTCCGCGACGATGCGTTCGTTCTCGGGGTCGGCGTAGGCATGGAGCAGACAGATCGCGACCGCCTCGACGTCGCGCTCGCGCAGCGTCGCCGCGAGGTCACGAACGTCGTCGGGGTCGACCGGGGTCTCGACGCCCGCTGGCGTCGTCCGCTCGTTGAGCTCGAAGCGTCGTTCGCGTGGGACGACGGGTTCGGGTTTCTCAGCCTCGAGGTCGTAGAGATCAGGCCGATCCTGACGGCCGATCTCGAGCACGTCCCGGAACCCTTCGGTCGTCACGAGGGCAGTCTTCGCGCCGCCGCGTTCGAGGAGGGCGTTGACCGAGACGGTCATCGCGTGGGCGAACTCGTCGATCTCGCTTGGGTCGATGTTCGCGCGTTCGCAGGCTTTGTACAGGCCCTCGAGGACGCCCAGATGCTGGGGGTCGGTCGAGGGGACCTTCGCGGTGACGAGTCGGTCGTCGACCGAGAGCGCGACGTCGGTGAACGTCCCGCCAACGTCGACGCCGATTCGCGTGGCCTCGTCGCTGGTCGTTGCGGTGCTGTCGTTCGATACGTCCGTCGCCGTGTCGTGTGTCTCTGAATCTGCCATGTCCTTAGAGAATCAAAACGTCGTAGAGCGTTCGGAGGCCGATACCGACGACGACCAGCGTCACGATGCCGCCGAGGACGTTCTGGAGCGTCGTGTTAGTGTGCTCACCAAGCAGGTCGTCGTTGTTCATCGCGTAGATGAGGAAAACGGCCAGGATTGGCAAGAGGAGTCCGTTTGCGACCTGTGCGAAGACGATCACCTCGACGGGATTGTAATCCAGCGCCGAGAAGACGATCCCGGTGCCGAGTATCGTCATCCAGATCGCACGGAAGCGCGTCGATTTCAGGTCCCGCTCCCAGCCGAGTGCTCCTGCGGTGGCGTAGGCTCCCGCGAGCGGGGCGCTCATCGCGCTGGTAAAGCCGGCCGCAAAGAGACCGATCGCGAAGAACGTGAGCGCGTAGCCGCCGAAGACGGGCTCGAGTTGGTCGGCCATCGCGCCGACGTCGGCGATCTGAGTCCCCTCGGGGAACACGGATGCGGCCGTAACGACGATCGACGTCGTGATGAGGCCGCCAATGATGACCATCCCGATCGTGTCCGTCCGACATTCTGCAAGATCGCTCGCGCCGTCCCAGCGCTCTTGGACGGTACTCGCGTGCAGGAACAGGTTGTAGCCGACGACGGTCGTCCCGATGAGGCCGGCGATCAGGTACGCCGAGCCGTCGGGGATCGTCGGCACGAGTCCGCCGCCGAGTGCGCCGAGGTCCGGTCGGACGACTGCAGCGTTGACGAGGAACGCGAGGCCCATGACGACCACGAGACCGATGAAGACGCGTTCGATCAGCTTGTAGTTGCCAGTCCACAGCAGGCCGGCGGCGATCAGGCCGATCACCGGACCCCAGATGTTCTCGCTGATACCCGTAATCGTCGACAGCCCGGCAGCACCGCCGACGATGTTCCCCGTCTGGAACGCCGCCGTTCCGACCCCAATCGCGCTCACGACGAGTACGATAGTCACACCCTTCACCAGCGGGTTCGAGAACTCGTTTCGGAACGCTTCGCCGAGTCCTTCCTTTGAGATCAATCCGAGACGCGCACTCATCTCCTGAAGCACGATCGTCGCCAGAATCGAGAACGCGATCGTCCATACGAGCAGGTACGCGTACTCCGCGCCGATTACGCTTGCCGTCGTCACTGTTCCCGGACCGACGAACGCCGCTGCAACCAATGCGCCCGGTCCGATCGCTTTGAGCCGGTCAATAACACCCATGATATGTGTCCACATGAACCCCTTTCCGAGAGGAACAAAAGGGTTGTTAAGCGGTGTACATACCACACGCATCGTCCGCTGAATCGGGACGTTCGTCGTATGAAAACGTATGAAACGATATGAAGGCCACACTCGAGCGCTCAGCGCGTTCGTTCGTCGGGTTCGCTCTCAGTGATGATTACCTTCGAAACGCCCTGATCGATCGTGATCTCCGTCGGCAGGTCGACCGTGCTCCGTTCGATAAATCGCGTCATAAACCAGCGGATCGCCTCCGACGGAAAGACGATGTGATAGACGCCGTCTCCCTCACAGCGGACGTCGAGAAAGCCACAAAAGGAGAGCCACTCGAGTAGTTCGCCGACTTCCTCGAACCGACTTGCGTACTCGCGGGCGTGATAGTCAGAGACGCGATCCGCCGCCTCGACGAACGCCGGGTCGGGGTCCCCGCCCGCATGACAGTGCTCGAGAAAGGCGTGTAAGAAATCGACATCGAGGAGGACGTGCTCGCCCGACGTGAGCATCTGATAGTACTGTTCTAGGTTGTCGCTTGGCCGTCCGCTCGCGGCCTCGAAGTTCGCCGCGTAGAAGGCAAGCGCCTGCCGAACGATCTCGCTTTGGCCGTTGCCCGTCTCGGCGAGCAGCCGCTCGAGTGCCGCACTCGAGTCGTCGTCGAGCGATACAGTGACACGCTGTGTCATGTGCGTAGGTAGGAGCCGAGACGGGTATAGTTCACGCACTCGCGGCGGCTGTACGGGGATTCATCACGCCGTGTGTTCGTTTCGTTACTTGAGGTCGTCCCAGGTAACGCTGCCATCCTCGAGGATGGTTTCGGGCTCGAGCGCGTCGTTGTCGTACGTCGCAGCGAGTTGGTCTTCGGGCGGGAGCGACTCGCCGGGTTCGTACACCATCTCGCCTGCGGGTTCGGTTGCCGGGCCGGTTGCCTCGTCGACGACGATTCGCATCCCCATTCCCATCGATTCGTGGGGCGGGCAGTACAGGTCCCAGACGCCTGCTGCTTCAAACTCGGCCAGCCAGCTCGTGCCGACGGCCATCATCGGCGAGGACAGCGCCTCGGCGTCTTCCGGCGCGCGGTGGCTCCGACCGAACGCCTCGTGGAACGTCGTGACCGCGTGGTCGGGCGAGTTGAAATTGAACTGAACGACGTCACCGGATTCGACCGCGAGCCCAGCCGGTTCGAAGTAAAACTCGGGTGGCCCCTGTTCGGGTTGGTCCATCAACAGATCGACCTCGTGGTCCGGTTCAACTGGTGGCTCTTCGCCTTCCGTCGTCGGATAGCCGTACCGTTCGTGGAGTTCGGCTGTCGGCTCGCTGTCATCGTCACCGTTGTCCGCCTCGCCCTCGTCGTCACTGCTGAGACACCCAGCGAGGAGGGCGCTGCCGACCGCCGTCGCCGCCAGAAACGTTCGTCGATTCGATCCAGTGTTGTCGGACTTATTTGTATTCTTCGTCATTGATGTATATTCCTGCAATAGCACCTCATAAAAGCACTATTGATGACATTATTGATGGTCATGGGTAAAGGTAATAGTCTTTATTGCCGAACAGTTTAATGAATATCTATCTACTTATACACCTTGAACATGTTCGCTTGTTTTTTACAGACTGTGCCGGCCGGAATGGCTCGAGTGGTCCGAAACGGCCACCCCATCGGGACTCGTTGGGTCGCGTATGCACGATTCGAGTGGTGACGGGCAGGCACACGTCGTAACCGCATTCCTCCGCAACCGTGGAGAGATACTGTTGCTCCGCCGCAGCGACGCTGTCGGCACTTATACCGGCCAGTGGGGCGGCGTCTCCGGCTTCGCAGCAGGCGATCCAGACACACAGGTTCGCACCGAGATCCGCGAGGAAACCGGCCTCGAGGCCGGCGACGACGTCTCGCTCACCCGGAGCGGACAGCCTGTCCGATTCGAGGACGCCACCCTCGAGCGCGAGTGGGTCGTCCATCCGTATCTGTTCGACTGCGAGACGCGCGATATCGACCTGAGCGCAGAACACGACGCCTTCGAGTGGGCCTCGCCGACGGTAGCCCTCGACCCCGACGACGATCGTGAGACGGTGCCGAAACTGTGGACGGCGTACGAGCGTGTGGCTCCGACGGTTCGCTCGATCACGGCCGACAGCGAGCACGGCGCGGCATATCTATCAATCCGAGCGCTCGAGGTCCTTCGTGATCGAGCGGCGGTCTCGACGGCCGAGCGAGCCGAGTTCGGCACCGACCCCGACGGCGAGTGGGACGAACTCGCCGAACTCGCCGGCCGGCTGCTCGAGGCTCGGCCCTCGATGGCCGTCCTTCGCAACCGGATTAACCGGGCAATGGCCGAGGCAGTCGACGAGGCTGGCGCACCGGCTGTCCTCGAGGCAACCCTCGCCGGGCTCGAGCGTGCGCTTGCGGCCGACGCCGACGCCGCAGCGACCGCGAGCGAGCACATCGACGGGGTCGTCGCAACCCTCTCGCGGTCGGCTACCGTTCTCGAGGCGATCCGCGGCGGCGATCCAGCGCGCGTGTTCGTCGCCGAATCCCGGCCCGCACGGGAGGGGGTCGCCGTCGCCGAGGAACTGGCCGCAGCCGACGACTTCGACTGTCCCGTGACGGTCCACACCGACGCGGCCGTGGCGCACGTCCTCTCGAGCGAGGCTATCGACCGGGTCGTCGTCGGCGCGGATACGATCCGCCCCGACGGCTCGGTCGTGAACAAGACCGGCACACGGGTGCTGGCGCTCGCCGCCGCCCACGAGGGGGTGCCCGTTTCGGTCGTCGCCGCCACGGACAAGGTCTCGACACGCGAGGGCGTCAACCTCGAGTCCGGCGACCGATCGGCGGTGTACGACGGGGACGCCGACCTCGACGTGGTGAACCCGACGTTCGACGTGACGCCAGCCGACTGCATCGACGGCTTTGTGACCGAACGCGGGGTGCTCGAACCCGCCGGAATCGACGACGTCGTCGCCGAGTTGCGGGCATTCGAGAAGTGGCACGGTCGGTAGCGAAGCGACAGACCGAAACCCCTCGAGCGAGTACCGTCGACTGGCGGCCGTGACGAACTGTTACCCCCTCCGAGCCCCTTGTGACGAGGCCTTTTCCCGAGCCGCCTTCTGACAGCCCGACAGCGCATGCGCTGGTGCTCGAACGGAATAGCTGTCGATTTTCGACACGGACGGGGCAAAGCTTGAACCCCCCATCGTTCGTACCGAGGGCCATGCAGTTCGAACTCGAACGACTCGGCGTCCACGACTCGGTCAGCGCGGTGTTTCCGCCGTCTGAACTCGAAACGTTCCTCGCCGACCTTCCGGTCTCCGTCGAGGTGGTCGACGACGACGGGATCGACGCCTGCGACGCTGTCGTCACTCGCGACTACCACGAGGCGATGCTCGAGTGTGCGTGGGTCCACTCCATTCAGGCGGGAATCGACCGCTTTCCACTCGATGATTTCGAGGCCAACGACGTCGCGCTGACCAACAGCACGGGCATCCACGACCGAACGATCGGCGAGACCGTCGCGGGCTATCTGCTTGCGTTCTCCCGGCGGCTCCACGAACACGTCGCCAACCAACAAAAGCGCCGCTGGGACCGACCCGAGTGGGACGAGGCGTTTACGCTTCCCGGCACGACGGCCTGTGTCGTCGGCACCGGCACCCTCGGTCGCGGCGTCGCCGAGACCCTCGGCGCGCTCGGCGTTCGAGTAACCGGCGTCCGTCGCTCGACCGACCCCGTCCCCGGCTTCGAGGAGATTTATGCCACCGACGACCTCCACGCCGCAATCGGCGAGGCCGACTTCGTCGTCGTCACCGTGCCGTTGACCGACGACACCGAGGGACTGTTCGACGCCGCAGCGTTCGACGCCATGCGCGAGGACGCCTACTTCGTCAACGTCGCCCGCGGCGCGGTCGTCGACGAGCCGGCGTTGATCGACGCCCTCGAGTCGGACGCCATCGAGGGCGCGGCACTCGATGTTTTCGAGACCGAACCGCTGCCCGAGGAGTCCCCGCTGTGGGATCTCGAGGACGTCATCGTCACACCACACTGCGGGGCCTTCACGCGTGACTACTTCCGGGACGTCGGCGGAATCGTCCGCGAGAACGTCGGTCGACTCGAGGCAGGCGAGCCACTGCACAACCGCGTCGTCTGAGCGATCCGACGCGACCAAGTGTGCTACGATAACAGTTATCGCCCATCGGCGTTTTCGAACGATATGCAAGAAAATCGGCCCGAAGTCGACTCGAGTTCTATCCGATATCAGGGCAAGGCGGTCGACGACTCGGAGTGGATCGTCGAGTTCTTAGCCGAGCGAGAAACCGGCGTTCTCGGTCTCATCGATCAGGACCAGAATGAACCCCACCTCCTAACGCAGCTGTTCGTCTACGACGATGCGGCGGGTGCACTCTTCGTCCACGGGGCTCGAGCGGGTCGAGCGCACGACCTCGTCGAGGACAGCGACGGCGCTCGAGCCTGCTTCACGACGAGTGAGATGGGGCGGTACATCCCCGCCGACGAGCCCGTGAACTTCACCGTCGAGTACGCCAGCGTGGTCGCCTACGGCGAGATCGAGTTGCTCGAGGAGCGTGCCGAAAAACGCCGGGTTCTCGAAACGTTCATGGCGAAGTTCGCACCGCATCTCTCCGTCGGCGAGGACTACGAGGAGATGACCACAGAGTCGATCGACCGGACGGCAGTGTATCGCCTCGAGGTTGAGCGCTGGAGCGCCAAACAGGGGGAAAAGCCACCAGCGTACCCCGGCGCGTACGAACTCGACGGCGTTCGTGACTCGAGGTGACTGGTGGCGACGATCAGAAGAACTTGAACAGGTCGTCCCGGTTCTGTTCGTGGAGGTGTTCGCGGACGGCCTCGTTCAGCGGGTCGATCTGGCCGCGTTTGGCCGTGATCGGCGCGATCGTCTCCTGCCACTGTTTCCACGGCGGGAGCAGGCCGAGTCGATCACAGAGGTCGTCGAGGCGTTCGTCTTTGTCGTCGACTTTGTCCATCTTGTTGACCGCGACCACTGTGGGGATGTCGAGTTCCCGCAGGAAGTGGAACATCTCGACGTCGTAGGGGATCTCGTCCGGCCCCGAGTGGCGGTCGATGATGTCGATGACGCTCTTGCCGTCGACGACGAGCACCGCGACGAGGATGTTGTCGGCGTACTCCTCGAGGTAGTGAACGATGTTCGTCTTGATCTGTTCGCGGTGGTCCTCGTGGACGCCGCTCATAAAGCCGAAGCCGGGTAGGTCGGTGATGACGAAGTCCTCGGGGGCCCAGTCGTAGTGATTCGGTTCGCGGGTGACACCGGGACTGCCGCCGGTGTCGAAGCTGTGGCCGGTCAACTCGCGCATCAGCGTCGATTTGCCGACGTTCGAGCGACCGACGAGGGCGACTTCGGCCTCGCGGCCCGGGCGTGTTTCGAACATACGCCGTCATAGGCGCGTCTCGGGTTTATACTCGGTGAATGGGGACGGCTTGGCGGACCTCAAGCGGTCGTCTCGAAAGGACGGCGGTAAAGTACCACGGGTCGGGTGACCCGTGGCGTTCGTCTCTGGCCAACACCACCAGAAACGGTGGTGAAGGCGGCATCGAACTGTAATCCCCTTCGCGCTCGCCTGATGGCTCGCGTGGAACCAGTAACACCCGAACACGCCGTTTGCATCCGTGAAGGTCAGCCCCTTTACGTGGGCTCGACACCACCAGTCTCACCACGTCTTACCATGTTTCAGTGCGTGGATTTTGAGAGGTTGTTAACGGTGAGTTCCTACCTGATTCAACGGGATAATATATAATAAAACAGTGGGCTGTGACGAGGTGCGTACGCGATTCACCCACGGGTCATCTGACCCGTGGAACTCTCGCTGTACCCTTTAGATGACGGTCACGAGGAGACTCCCGACGACCATCGAGCCGATCGCGAGGGCGGTGATCGCGACGAGTCGCGCTCGAGACGGCTCGGCCTCGAGGTCGACGTATCGGCTGCCGCGGGCGGTCTGGAGCCCCATCCAGACGAGCGACCCTGCGCCAACGGTTGCCGCTGTCGCAAACAGCAGGGCGTCGATACCGCCGGTTTGGAGGGTGTGAACGCTCGAGAGAACGAGCACGAGTGCGAGGATGATGTCGGCGATGCCGAGAAAGACGTTCCACGAGAGGCGCCGCGAGCCGACCGGAATCGAGTCGACGGTGCCGCCGATGATCGACAGCGTCGCCGCGGCGGCAAGGCCCGAGAGCAGCGCGGCTGTTATCGGGTCTGAGAACGCGTCGTGTCCGAAGACGGCGAGAAAGCCCGCAGTCAGCACGAGCAAGCCGCCTCCGAACCACGGCTCGAATCGTCGACGCATGTTTGAACCACCCACATGTCAGTACAAAACTGAACCGGTAGATTCAGTCGGCAGCGCCCGTTCGCCGAGAACGTGCCGAGAAGCTGGCGAAAGCGTCCCAAGTTATGACCCCGGGGGTTCTCATCGGCACACGTGCGGCTCGTACAGCTGACGATTCCGACGGGTAAGCGCCAGACGATTCTCGAGACGCTCGACGAGCGCGGGATCGATTACGTCGTGACTGACGAGGACAGCGACCGGAAGTACACTGCGGTCGTCTACTTCCCGCTCCCGGCGTCTGCAGTCGAGCCGGTCCTCGACGAGATTCAGGAGACGGGGATCGACGACGACGCCTACACGGTCGTTGTCGATGCGGAGACGGTCGTCTCTCGGCGCTTCGAGGCGTTGCGCGAGGAATACGAGAACGGCGACGTCGGGACGGATCGGATCTCGAGACAGGAGCTCCAGGCCGAAGCCGACTCGCTCACGCCGACGTTTAGTGTCTACTCGGTGATGACGATCATCAGTGCCGTCGTCGCAACGGCGGGGCTGTTGCTCGACTCGCCGGCTGTCGTCGTCGGCTCGATGGTGATCGCGCCACTGATCGGGCCGGCACTCGGCGCGAGCGTCGGCTCGGTGATCGACGACGAGGAACTGTTCAGACACAGCGTGAGCTATCAGGTGATCGGCGTCGTCCTCGCCATCGTGGCGGCGGCCATTTTCGCGTGGTCGGTCAGGACGATGAACATCGTCCCGCCCGGACTCGATATCGCCGGCGTCGACGAGATTGCCGAACGCCTCGCACCCGACTTACTGTCGCTTGCGATCGCGCTTGGTGCCGGCGTTGCAGGAATCATCAGCATCGCGACCGGAACCTCCGTCGCGCTCGTCGGCGTCATGATCGCGGCGGCGTTGATTCCACCCGCCGCAGCCGCCGGGATCGCGATCGCATGGGGTCAGCCCTCGGCCGCGATCGGGTCGACTGCGCTCGTGTTGGTCAACGTTCTCTCGGTGAACCTCGCTGGTCTCCTGACGTTGTGGTACGTCGGCTACCGACCGGAGAACCTGTTTTCGCTCGATAAAACACAACAACGCGTTCGGCGACGGGTGCTTGGACTGGCCGTGATCGTCCTCGTCTTCGCGGTCTTTCTGGGGGCCATTACCTACTCCTCGTTCGTCGTCTCGAACTTCGAGGAGAACGCCCGCGGTGAGGTCGAGATGACGCTCTCGGAGGACGAGTTTTCGGAGTACCAGCTCCTCGAGTTCGAGGTCGTCATGGACGATAACTATCCGTTCGTCAGCCCGGAGCAGGTGACCGCCACCATTGGCGGGCCACAAGGAGAGATCCCACCGGAGCTAGCCGATCAGTTACACGAGCGAATCAATCAACACACGGATGAGACGGTCACCGTCGAGATCAGAACCGTCGGACTCGTCGAGCGCTGAGCGGTCGACAGCGTCGACCCGCTCGTCTCGTGTCCAACACTGCTTGCACCGTCTCTCGAGTCCGTGAGACGGTCTGCTGGTCCGACCACGGAGCGGCGTCGGTGATCGGCGGGCAGTAACTCCAGGAGACCGTCTATCGCCGAAACCGATCGAGAAGCGTCGCCTGTCCACTGGTATCGTCGACCTCGCCTGTGGCCTCCGTGTCGCCGTTGGCTGTCGACTCATCGCGGCCGAGCCGCCGGCGAAGCCACGCTCGTGGCCCGCCGATCCGGTTGATCAGATACGTGGGGAAGTACAGTGCGACAGCGCCGAGTGCGAGGAAGCCAACGCCAGCGATGGGCCGACCAGTCCGAAGGAACTCGATTCCCACGACGAACATCGGCCCGGCCATCGACATGCCGGCGGCGGTCTGGAGCATCCAGAGGATTCCGGGGCCTTTCATCGTCGTTCCGAACGTGGCTGTCGCGTGCGATCTCGGTCGGTCGCCGTCACTGTCACCCCTCGAACGGGAGTTCCGGCTCGTAGCCCACCGCGTCGACGGCTGCCTCGAGCACCGTCTCGACGTCCTCGCCGGTTTCGACGCTCATCGTGTAGTCGGCGTTCAGTTCGTCTGCAAGCGACTCGTCCCAGACGTCTTTCCGGTCAACTTTGTTCGCGACCGTGAGGACCGGCACCTCCTCGAACTGGGCGGCGATCGAGTCACGAAGCTCGAGTTGGGACGCGAGCGGATAGCCGCATTCGGCGCTCGGGTCGACCATGACGAGCATGCAGTCGGCGAGGTGCTCGATGGCGCTGACGGCCTGTGACTCGATCTCGTTGCGCTCTGCCGGCGGTCGGTCGAGCAGTCCGGGCGTGTCGACAATCTGATACCGAATGTGGTCGTGTTCGAAGTGGCCGAGACCGATCCCTTTGGTCGTAAAGGGGTACGATGCCGTCTCTCCGCGAGCGTTGGTAATGTCGTTGACGAACGAGGATTTGCCGACGTTGGGGTAGCCGGCGACGACGATTGTCGGCTCGTCGGGGTTGATCTCGGGCAGGTCCCGCAGGTCGTTGCGGGATTTGTTGATGTAGAGCAGTTCGTCGTCGATCTGCTCGACGATGTCCGCAAGCCGTGCGAAGGCCTGTTTTCGGTGCTTTCGGGCCGTATCGACGTCGGTTTTGCGGAGTTTTGGCTGGTACTCCTCGTGGATCTCGCGGGCTTTCCGGCTGGCCCACATCACTTCTGAAAGGCTCTGTCGGAGCTCATCGACGTCGACGATCGCATCCGCGAGTTCGTAGTAGAACGGATGGACGTCGTCTTCGTACGCGAAATCCGGCCACGCCGTGACCACGTTCTCTAAGTTGTCCGAGATGATGTTCGCCGCGGTCTGGAGCATCGACTGCTGGGCCTCGAGGCCGCCTTTGGCCTTGCCGGCTCGCGCTGCCCGCGAAAACGCCTTGTCGATCAGCTCTTCCGACGTGGGCGTCGTCGGAAGGTCTTCGAAAATCATATCCACTGCTAAGAGATGCGGTCTTAAAAGGTCGTTCGTTATGCGGCGAGGGCTTATTTCTGCCCGGCACCTATACATCCTATGACGAACTGGCGTGCCGTACTCATCGGCTTTCTCGTGGCGACCGTGCTCGGACTGTTCGGCCTCGTCCTGCCGGGCGTCGGCCAGCTCGCAGCAGGTCTGATCGGCGGCTTCGTCGCCGGCTACCTCGCCGGCGGCGGCCTCGGCCGTGGCTTTTGGCACGGACTGCTCGCGGGCGCACTCGGCGGGATCATCGGCGGGCTCTTCATCGCCGTCTTCGTGGGACTCGCCGGCTGGGTGGCCGGCCCTGCAGGCGGCATGCTTACCGGGGTCGCGGGGATTGGCATCTTCGCCGTGGCAGTGCTCGTCGCGTTCGTGATGGCACTCGAGAGCGCGATCGCTGGCGCTGTCGGCGGTGTCCTCAACCCCGACCGGCCGGACTACAGCCGGCGCGGTCCGTACTGATACTGTCGGACCGTCTGAAAATCAGCCGATGCGTGTCAGCGCCGGGCCTCGAGTTCCGCCTCGAGGTCCTCGAGGCGCATCTCTTTCATCGAGAGCAAGACGAGCAGATGGTAGACGATGTCGGCGGCTTCGTAGGCGATTTCGTCGTGGTCGTCGTCTTTGGCCGCGAGTACGAGTTCGGTCGATTCTTCGCCGAGTTTCTCTAACACTGCGTTCTCGCCTTTCTCGTGGGTGAACAGCGAGGCAGTATAGGAACCCTCAGGCAGTGTTTCCTTTCGGTCTTCGATCACAGCGAACAGTTCTTCGAGCGTCTCCTCCATTCACAGGTCACCCGCCATAGTGCGAATGTCTTCGAGTTGCTCGAACTTTTCGGTGTCGTCTCGGCCGTCCTCGAAGACGGCCTCCGTGATCTCGATCGGCACGTTTGTCCGCGCCGCAAGCGCCAGCGAATCGCTCGGTCGGGCATCGATGACCGTCTCTCCGCGCGGCGTCTGGACGTGCAAATCCGCGATGTAGGTGCCGCCCTGTCCATCGTCACGGTCCTCGATTTCGCTGACGACGACGCGATCGACCCGGCCTCCTAGCTCTTCCATCACGTCGAGCAACAGATCGTGTGTCAGCGGCCGACCGATGTCTTCGGCCTCTAAGCCGCGAGCGATGCTCGTCGCCTCCTCGAACCCGATGAAGATCGGGACCACGTCGTCTTCGTCGTCGACGCTGAGGACGACCACTGGCACTGGGCCCTGTGGCGTCCCCGCGACACGGACCGCGTCGATAGCAGCCTGCATATCCATTCCCTCGCGTGCCACGGAGAAAACACGTCCGGTCGCGAATGCATGCACCAGGCATCGAGGGCATTCGCCAGCACACAAACTGGCCAACAGCAGCCGTTCCGTCGTTACGGCTCCTCGAGCGCCGGTATCGTCGCGTCGTCGTTTTCGAAGAAGGCCAGTCCGTGGATGCGGCTGTCGGGGGTCAGTTCGGGATGGAACGCGGTGCCGACGACCGGCCCCTGTTTCACCGCGACCGGGCGGTCGTCCCACGAGGCGAGCACCGTCGCCTCACCCACGTCGTCGATCGCTGGCGCGCGGATGAACACCGCCGGATACGGCTCGTCGAGGCCCGCGACGTCGAGTGGAGCCTCGAAGCTGTCTTTCTGCCGCCCGAAGGCGTTTCGCTCGACCGTGACGTCGAGCACGCCGAGTTCCTCGACCCGGTCGTCGGCCGCGTCGCTCGAGGCGACGATCAACCCGGCACAGGTCGCAAGCAGCGGTTTGCCGGCGGCGACGTGGGCCTGAATTTCGGCGGCGATCCCTTCGTTGTGGAGCAGTCGGGAGATGGTCGTCGACTCGCCGCCGGGCATCGCGAGCAGGTCACAGTCGGGGGCGAGCCCCGAGTCACCGATCTCGTGGACGGTGACCTCGCGGTCGTGGGCCCGTGCGGCCCGTTCGATAGCGGCGGCGTGCTCTTCGACGTCGCCCTGAACGGCGACGACGCCAGCGGTCAGAGACATGCGCTGGGCTAGGGAAGAGGGGTTCAAAAAGGTCGCGTCCGGGACGGACGCTGTCGGATTCGAACGCACGACGGCCACTCACAGCGTGTTCGGTGGGACTGGTTCGACCGAGAACCGCGCTGCTGGTCGGCTGCTGATCGCCGTGGCGGTGAAACCGCCGTCTACGAGACGAACGTCAGGAGCTGTACGAGAACGCCGATCATGACGCCGGTCGCAATAACCGTTTTCGGGTCGATCTGGATCGCTCTCGAGTCCTCCGAATCGAAGTACCGAACGAGTCCGGCACTTGACATCAAGCCGCCGGAATTTTGTCCTTTGTCCATACCGGCCACTACGTCCAAGCGAAACTAAAGCTTTCGTCCCTGTCCGCAACGTGACGTCGTGATGGCTGTCGGACGACGCTGAGACACGAACACCGGACAGACGACCGAATCCCGAAGCGCGTTTTCGACCGCCACCTCCGTTATATCGTCCGTACAGCCTCTCTCTCCCGCTCTCGCTCTCGCTGCCAGTCGATCCGCAGTGGGAAACCCTTATGCGCGCTGCGTGGCAACTAGCACTGGACCGTATGACTGTCACACTTAAGGACTTCTACGCTGACTGGTGTGGCCCCTGCAAGACCCAGGACCCGATCCTCGAGGAGCTCGAGGACGACTGGGAGGGCCGATTCGAGGTCGAGAAAGTAAACGTCGACGAACAACAGGATATCGCCAACGAGTATCAGGTACGCTCGCTGCCGACGCTGGTCATCGAGAACGACGACGGCATCGTCGAGCGGTTCGTCGGTGTCACCCAGCGTGAGGACATCGAGGACGCCCTCGAGTCGGCCGGCGCGTAAGCGACGAACGGAGACTCGGGCCGGTATCGTTTTTATCGACGCGTTCGCCGGTGAGCGCTAGCACCCGTACTCCAGCGAGCACCGCGACCGACTGTCGTCACGGCTCGTCTGGATCGAACTCGTCGGCTGCTGGTTCCTCGCTGGCACCGAAGGTGTCGGTTGCGGATTCGTCGTCGATGTCGAACGCGTCGGTCTCGAGTTCCTGCCCGTCGACCCCAATGTTGCCGTCTTGAATTTCGATAACGACCCCGTCGGTGGTCTGTTCGCGACCGATCAGCTGGTTCGTCGCCGACTCGACTTCCCGATTGACCGACCAGACGAACCGGAGGACGGCCTCGAGTTCCGTGCCGGCTCCCCGGAGCCCGCGTTCGGGCGAACCGTCGCCGAGACTCTGAGCACCTTCGGGATGCAGATACTGGATCGGGTGGTCGGTCGGCACTTCCCGTAAGTCGACGTCGAACGACCAGAGATACGGCAGTGCCTGCAGTGCGTACCCGTTCGGTTTCGGTGCCGTGCGGCCCGCAGCCGTCAGTGCCACGCCGATCGCCGTCGTCCCGGAATCGGTGTCGTAGTAGACGCCAGGAACGCCTGGAATGGAGAGTCGCATACACGAGCGATAACGCCCATTACGGGTGAGTGCACACCCGGCACCTTCACGGTCGTTTTATCTGGAGAACAGCGATCGTCAGAAGCTGTCTGCGAACTTGTTGCGCCGATTGACGTCGATCTCGCTCACGCTCGAGCCCTCACGCGTAGCGGCGAAGACGATTGCCTCGGCGACCTCCTCGGGTTCGCTGGCTTCGCCTTCCTCGAAGTGTTCTTCGAAGGTCGTCCCGTCGGTCGTCTCGAACTCGGAACGGACTTCGGCCGGGTTGATAATCGAGACGCCGACGCCGTCGTCGCCCACCTGTGCGGCGACGCTTTTCGCGAACCCACGGACCCACCACTTCGAGGCCGTTCACGAGAGCAAATCTCGTGAGCCCGCCAGAACCGGCGGTTCTGGCGACGGCATAGACGGGGTTGAACGACCGGGGGTACTGGCCCGCAAAACTCCCGACGAAAAGCAGGTGGCCGTTACGCTCGCGGACGTGGGGGATCGCCGCCCGTGTCGCGTAGAAAACGCCGTCGACGTTCGTTTCCTGCATCGTCTCATACTCGTCGGTCGACAGCGCTTCGACGTCGCTGCCCCGCGAGAGCCCCGCGTTGTTCACCAGTACGTCGAGGCTGCCGAACGTCTCGACGGTGGTGTCGATCAGGGCGTCGACGGCGGCCTCCTCGCGAACGTCCGTCGGCACGACCAGCGTCTCGGCGCCGTGAGTCGACTCGAGATCGGCTGCTATAGTAGCCACTGAAAGTCAGTGCACACCCGATCGCACGATGGCTGTGCGATCGGTGTGTAAACCGTTTCAGTTGTTACTATAACGCAGTCAGTCGATCCTCGCTTCTGGCTGCGAGGACGACGTTCGAACCCTCGGCCGCGAGCGCCCGTCAGGTCGCCGCGCCGATACCCGTGCTTGCGCCCGTGACGATCGCTGTCTGTCCCTCGAGTGGACGGCCTGTCATAGCCATATCCACGGCCATTGTGCCCTAAAAATCGCGCTTTCCGGAACCTGTGACGGGCCGTAACCGTCTCCACGAACACTCCATCGCCCGTGGAAATCATCGATCCTTGATATAGGTATTTATGTTACATCGTGCTACGTCGACCCATGAATCCGGAGGCCGAACGCCGGTGTCACCTGCTGATCGGCAGCTCGTTAGTTTTGTTGACAATCGGGATCGGCTACGACTTCCTCGTCGGAACGAAACTGGCCGACTTTCTGGTGATCATCGCCGGCCTGTTCATCGGCTGGGTGGCCTTCCTGTACTGTTTGGGCAACGCCGCGTTCTGGCAGTAGTCAGCGTCGAAGTGACCCCTGCTTACGCCTCGAGGTCGTACAACTCGCCGTACTTCGTCTCGACGTACTCGAGGAAGTGGTCCGCGGTCAGTTCCTCGCCAGTTGCGCGCTCGATCAGCGCTTGTGTCGTGTACTGCTTGCCGTGCTGGTGGATCTGTTCGCGAAGCCAGCCGTTCAGGTCGTCGAGGTTGCCCTCGCGGATGTCGCTGTCGAGGTCGCCGAGGTCGGCTTCGGCGGCCGCGTACAGTTGGGCCGCGAGCACGGAGCCAAGCGAGTACGTCGGGAAGTAGCCAAAGGAGCCGTGGGACCAGTGGATGTCCTGCAGACAGCCCTCCGCGTCGGTTTCTGGCCGGACGCCGAGATACTCCTCGTACTTGTCGTTCCAGACCTCGGGGACGTCCTCGACCGCGAGGTCGCCCGAAATCAGGTCGCGCTCGATCTCGAAGCGGATCACGATGTGCAGGTGGTAGGTGAGTTCGTCCGCCTCGACGCGAATGAGGTTGTCGTCGTGGACCTGATTTGCGGCTTCGTAGGCGGCTTCGGGCGTGACGCCCTCGAGACTCGGGAACCGTTCGCGGGCGACCGGGAGGAACTGCTCCCAAAACGGCCGAGAGCGGCCGATGTGGTTCTCCCAGAGCCGCGATTGGGATTCGTGAACCGAGAGGTCTCGAGCCTCACCCAGCGGCGTGCCATAGCCCTCGTCGGGTAGGCCGAGCGTGTAGTTCGCGTGCCCGAACTCGTGGATCGTCGAGGTAATCGAGCCGAGCAGATCGTCTTCCTCGAAGCGGGTCGTCACACGCGCGTCGAACTGCGTGCCGGAGGAGAACGGATGCGGGGCGGTGTCCAGTCGGCCGCGATTCCAGTTGTACCCCAGCGAGTCGAGGACGTCACGCGCGAGCGCTTCCTGATCGTCGTCTTCGAACGTGCCCGCGAAGGCGTCGGTCTCGAGGGCGGCGTCACTGTCTCCGATTGCGTCGATCAGCGGGACGAGTTCGTCGCGCAGGCGCTCGAGCACCCCTTCGGCCGTCTCGAGGTCGATGTACGGCTCGTAGTCCGAAAACAGCACCTCGTAGGGGTCGGCGTCGGGGTCGATGTGGGTGGCGTACTCCCGTTTGAGTTCGACCAGTTTCTCGAGGGTGGGCGCAAACGCCTCGAAGTCGTCGTTCTCCTTGGCCTGTTTCCATTTGGGGTGGGCGTTGGCGGTCGTCTCGGAGATTTCCTCGACGAGTTCCTGTGGAACGCTGGTCTCGCGGTCGTAGCGTCGACGGACCTCGCGGACGACCGCGGCCTGCTCGTCAGAGAGCGTCGCTGATTCGAGCTCCTCGAGCAATGCCCCGGTCTCGTCGGCCGTCAGCAGTTCGTGGCTGATCGACGACAGCGTCGAGAGCTGCTGGGCGCGGGCGGGCGTTCCTTCGTCGGGCATTACGACTTCTTGATCCCACTGGAGGATGCCGGCCGCGTTCGACACGTTCGCGATTCGTTTGACGCGCGTTTCGAACTCGCTGTAGGTCTCGGATGGAGCCCCGTCGCTCTGGGGCTGATCGGTCGTCATGGGCGTATCCTAGCGGAGACGCGGTATCAACGTCGTGGTTCCGGCACCCTCGAGTGCCGTCTCACCGAGGAACTCATTGGAACGATGACTGTGTCAGCTGATGAATAATGTACGCCGTGAGTGGTGAATCCAGGCGGATAGCGGTTCTGTAATATCGGTGTGGAACACGCAAGCAAGTGACTGTTCGGGCTCCTTGACCAGTCTGTTAGTACAATGGTAGTCGCTTCGATAATCGTATTCATCGCGAGCCTGTTGATCGGTGCACTAGGTATCTACGTCGGCGCACGCGTTATCGTCGGCGCTGGCAACTTCGACCACGCAATCGTCACCGCGATAATCGGGGCGGTGGTCTGGGCCCTCGTCGGTTTCTTCGTCGGCTGGATACCGCTGCTTGGACCGCTGCTGGCCCTACTCGCGTATATCGCGGTGATCAACTTCCGATATCCCGGCGAGTGGACTGCCGCGGCGATGATCGGTATCCTCGCGTGGGTGACCGTCCTGATCGTCCTGTACGCGCTCGCCGCGCTCGGTGTTACCAGCTTCGGTGCCGTCGGCGTCCCCGGCGTCTGAGAGTCGCTATTCGCTCCAACTCTCGCAACTATAGCCACGACGCCGCGACCCGTCGGTAGGTCTCCCGACACCGCTCGAGCACCGCGAGCGAGACGCTTTCGGTGTCAGTGTGGGCCTCGCCGGGCTCGGACGGCCCGTAGATCACGCACTCGCAGCCGGCCTGTGCGAGCCATCCGGCGTCGGTTGCGTGTGGTTTCGTCACGAGCGCCGGCGTCCCCGATTGGGCGGCGTCGGCCGCCTTGCGGACCGCCTCGGCGAACGCCTCGTCCGTGCAGCGCATCGGCGGCAGGTCCTGCTCGACGGTCCACGTGACGCCCTCGAGGGTTTCGACGCGCTCGAGGGCGGCGCGTTCGCCCGGCACCGTTCGCTCGTCGACGGTCAGCGTACAGCGGTCGGGGATGACGTTCATCGCCGACCCACCTTCGATCTCGGTGACGGCGAGACTGCCCGACAGCGTCTCGCCCGCCACGTCGATCGCCGGGGTCTCGAGGGTGCGAACGAGGTCGACGGCGTCGGCCGCGCGGTAGATGGCGTTCTCGCCGGCGTCGACTTCGCTCGCGTGGGCGGCCGTGCCGCGAGCGGTGATCGTACTCCCGCGCCGGCCCTTGTGGGCGACGGCGACGTCCGTCACGCCGGGACTCGAGTAGCCCGTCGATCCCTCGCCGACGATGGCGTAGTCGGGAGAAAAGCCGTGCTCGATGGCGTGTTGTGCGCCGACCCCACCGACTTCCTCGCCGACGAAACTCGCGAAAACGAGTTCCCCGGCTGGCGACGGGTCGCTGTCGCGAAACGCGAGCATTGCGGCGGCGACTGCCCCTTTCATATCCGCCGCGCCACGGCCGTAGAGGCGACCGTCTCGCTGCTCGACGACGTACTCGAAGTCCCCCGTTGGCGTCTCGGACGCCGTCTCAACCTGCGACGCCGCGGGCTCGACGACGTCGTGGTGGCCGACGAGCGCGAGCGTCCGGTCGCCAGTTCCCTTCCGTGCGATCACGTTCCCGGCCATATCGCGGGTGACGGCGGCGTCGGTCTCGCGTCGAAGCCACGCCTCGATGACGTCTCCAGCGGCCGTCTCGTCGTCGTGGCTCGGAATCGACACCAGTTCGCGCGTCAACTCACGGACGGTCATGTCGACTCCTACAACGCGGTGGGTGTTGTGTCCATCGAGCGAGCACGTCCGGCCGAGGGAGTTACTGCACCTGCTCGTACACCGGCCGGTCGTCCTCGTCGTCCTCGTCGGTCAGCCTCGAGACCGTCTCGCCGACGCTCTGGAGGCTGGCGGTCTGTTCTTCGCTGGCTGCAGCGACCGATTCGGTTGCGTCGGCGACCTGAGTCGCCGTCTGCGAGATGTCCTCGACGGTCGTCGCCGCCGTCTCGACGTTGCGCGCCTGCTGGTCGGTCGCCGCCGCGATGTCTTCCATCTTCGACGCCGTCTGGTCGACCGCGCCGTGGATCTCCTCGAGCGAGTCCATCGTTTCACGGACCCGGTCGGTGCCGTCGTCGATTCGCTCGGCCGTCTCCTCGGTCGTTTCGACCGTCTTCATCGCGTCCTTGCGAACGCCTTCGACGGCGTCTTCGATCGCCGCGAGGTCGCGTTTGGTCTGCTCGGCGAACGACTCGACTTCGTTTGCGATCACGCCCATCGTCCCCGCGTTCGCGCCCTCCGAGCGCGACGCCTCGATCTTGGCGTTTTTCGCCAGTACGGTCGTCCGCTCGGCGACGTCGTCGAGTCGCTCGAGGACCGCGTCGATCTCTTCCGTTCTGCTCTCGAGGTCGGCGGCGGATTTGGTCACGTCTTCGGTCGCGTCCTCGATGGCCTCGAGTTCGTCCAAGGCGTCGTCGGCCGCCTCGACGCCGTCAGCGGTGAGCTGTTCGGCTCGTTCGCTCTCCGAGTGGACCTCGTCGGCGACGCTGGCGACCTCTTCGATCGCGGCGCTGAGCTCGCCGAGTTCGGTCGCGGCCTGATTCGTGTTTCTCGCCTGTGCGTTCGTGTGGCTGCTGATCGTCTGAGCGCGACCGGCGATCACCTCGCTTGCGTTGTGCAACTCTTCGATCGGCCCCTGCACGTCCTCTTCGACTTCCTGTGCCAACCGCTGGCGGCGCTCGATCGAGTCCTCGAGGCGCTTCGCGTAGGAGTCGACGTACGTGTCGGTCGCGATCTGCATGTCGAGGTTGATGATGCGCAACAGCGAGAGCACGTCCATCATCCCGTCGTCGACCGCGTCTCTGACGGTTTCCTCGAAGGATTCCTCGAGGCCGTCATCGTCGTCGTCGCCACCGAAACCGAGCGCGCTGACGAAGCCGCCGATACCGCTGCCTTCGGATTCCTGTTCTTCGACCCACTCCTCGATCGCGTCGACGACCTGCTGCTGGGCGCGCTCGTTGAGCCGATCGAGCAACAGCGTGTAGTAGACGCCGTACTGACCCACGTAGTGTTTCAACGGCATGTCGAGAATCTCGTGGAGCTTGCCGACTCGAGCCCGGTTCGCAAAGAACGACTGGTCGTAGTCGCCCGTCGACAGCGAGACGAGATACGCTCGCTGGGTCTGTTTCAGCGCCGGAACGTCCTTCGGCGAGCGGTTGATGACCGCTCTGGTCTGTTTGTACTGTAGAATCTTGTCGTAGAAGTCGTCTGCAATCTCGTCTTGGTTCTCGCGCAACAGCGTCTCGAGATCCTCGAGTCGGGCCTCGTCTTCCTCGTCGAAGCCGACGAACTGCTTTCGCCACGCGATCTCGTCGTCATCGAGTCCGATTCGGTCTACGAGGTTGTCAACGGCCAGAAACTGGTTGAGTCCCCCCTCTCCAAACGTTTGCTCAGGGTCCATTACCCATCCCTCTGCTATGTATGGTGTAATAACCAACGAATGTTCCCGCTGTATAGGACATCGTGTGCCGTGCCCAGTCGTGTCGTGACACGCGTGTCGTTGCCGGTGGAACACCCTTATAGGGGTCCGTCGACCAGTTACAGTATGCACGTCGTGCCGGATACGAGCGTGGTCATCGATGGCCGCGTTTCGGCGACGATCGATGATGGGCAGTTCGAGGGAGCGACGATTTCGGTGCCGGAGGCCGTCGTCGCGGAACTCGAGGCGCAGGCAAACGACGGGATCGACAGTGGCTGGGACGGCTTAGAGGAACTCCAGCGACTCGCCGACCTCGCCGACGAGGGCGTGATCGACCTCGAGTATATCGGCGAGCGGCCCGACGCCATCGAACGGGGCCACGCCGCCGAAGGCGAGATCGACGCGCTGATCCGCGACCTCGCTGAGGACCTTGAGGCGACGTTCTTGACGAGCGACGTCGTCCAGGCCGAAGTCGCGAAAGCGAAAGGCCTTGACGTCGAGCACGTCTCACCGGAGGTCCGCACAGTAGGGACGCTGACCGTCGAGAACTACTTCGACGACCAGACGATGAGCGTGCACCTCAAGACGGATACGGTTCCGATGGCCAAGCGGGGCGAACTCGGTGAGATGCGCTACGAACAGATCGCCGACGACCGGCTCGATGAGGCGACGATGGACGAGTACGCCCGCGAGGTCGTCGACGGCGCAAAGGAGTCGCCAGAGGGGTTCATCGAACTCTCCGAACCGGGCATGAAGATCGTCCAGTTTCGGGATTATCGAATCGCCATCGGCCGCCCGCCGTTCGCCGACGGGATCGAAATTACGGCCGTCCGCCCGATCGCCCAGACCGACATCGAAGACTACGAGAAGGCCGACGAACTGAAAGACCGACTGCTCGAGCGCCAGCGTGGCGTCCTCATCTCGGGGGCACCAGGGGCCGGGAAGTCGACGTTCGCACAGGCAGTCGCTCGCTACATCTCCGAGCACGATTACGCCGTCAAGACGATGGAGAAACCGCGGGACCTGCAGGTCGGCCCCGAGATTACCCAGTACACCGAACTGGGCGGCGAGATGGCCAAAACCGCGGATGCGCTCTTGATGGTCCGACCCGACTACACCATCTACGACGAGGTCCGCAAGACCGACGACTTCGAGGTCTTCGCGGACATGCGACTGGCCGGCGTCGGGATGATCGGTGTCGTCCACGCGACGCGACCGATCGACGCCCTCCAGCGCCTCGTCGGCCGGGTCGAACTCGGGATGATTCCACAGGTCGTCGACACCGTCGTCTACATCGAAGCTGGTGAAGTCAACACGGTCTACGACGTCAAAACGGAGGTCAAAGTCCCGGCCGGGCTGACCGAGGAGGACCTCGCTCGACCCGTGATCCAGGTGACGAACTTCGAGACGGACGAGCCCGAGTACGAGATCTACACCTTCAACCGACAGGTCGTTACCGTCCCGCTCAAAGACGAGGAGGGCGGCCCCGGGACCGAGTCCGGCGTCGACCGAATCGCCAAAAGCGAGATCGAACGAGAGATCCGCTCGATCGCCCGCGGCTACGTCGATGTCGAACTCAAAAGTCAGAACAAAGCCGTCGTCTACGTCGAAGAGAACGATATCTCGAGCGTGATCGGCAAGGGTGGCGGCCGGATCACCGACGTCGAGAACCGACTGGGGATCGATATCGACGTCCGGACCCACGACGAGAACCCCAACTACGGCGCGGGTGCCGGGGCTGGCGGCAGTGGCGGAGCCAATCAAAGCGGTGGTGGCGGACAGGCAGCGGGCCAGATGGTCACCCCCGAGATCACCTCGAGACACGTCGTCGTCCCCGTCGACGGCAACCACGGCGAAACCGTCGAAGTGCAAGCCGGCGGCGAGTATCTGTTCACCGCGACGGTCAGCCGCGGCGGCGAGATTCAGGTCTCTCGAGGGAGTGCGATTGCCGACGAGCTAGAGCAGGCGATCGATCGCAAAGAGCCGATCACGGTTGTCCCGTCGTAGAGCCCACACAGCGAGCGAATGGTCTTCCTCGTGGCCGAAATGAACGAGGGCCCAGAAGACCCCTCACTTCCAGTATCTTTGACGTAGATTTTTCGAGGAGCGATGAGTGAGCACTGTGAGCGAACCCGACGAAAACGTACGTATACAAGAGTCAGATCTCAAGGGAGCGAGCGCTGACCCCTATGGCGACCAGATTCGCTGTTCTCGATCAAGCAACGTGACGACGACGACGTGCGGGAGCGTCAACACCGCGATCGTCACTAGATAGACCGCGAGGACGTCGGCGACGGACGCGGGTGTCTGTGGGACGGAGAGCCAGATGCCCACGAGGACGATCAGCCCGCCAACGGTCAGTGGGGCCGCATCACGGGCGAACCGCCGCCACGCGGTCCCGATCGCCCCTCGATCGAGCGCTGTGCTGGCGACGGAGTCGACGAGCATCGTCCGAATGATGTGCCGGAGCGAGTGCCAGAAACAGAAGTAGAGACCGATCGCGAGGATCGGTGGGACGACTGCGAAGTAGACGACGAGTCCGAGTGTTTCGGTCGCATCGACCAGCCACGGACCACGGCCGTCCGGCCCTGTCCGGAAAAAGCCACGGAGCAACGCGAACGCGACCAGCCCACCGAAACCGATTGCGATGGCCGTCCGGATAGCCGGCGAGAACATCGGCTCGAGCGCTGCCACCGCATCGGGGTCGAACAACCCGACGATCGTCTCGGCGACGAAGGCGTACTGCGCTGGGAACGCGATCAGCGGGACGAGCATCGGAAGCCCGCCTCGGACGACGAGGGCGAGCAATCGGCTGGTCCGCGTCTTGAGGTGGTCGGCGCGGACGAGCGCGAGCAGAGCGTAGACGTCGCCCTGGCCCCAGTGGACGAGCGTGACGAGAATAAACAGGGCGAACGCATGGACGGGGGCGAGAAGCCACAGAACAGCGTAGGCAGTGCCGACAAACAGATACAGAAGACCGACGAGCAACAGCGAGCGACGGGTGACGGGATCACCTCGAGCCCGCGGCAACACGAGGTGGTCGACGGCCCCGTGAGGGAGTCCGAGGACAACGACGCTGAGCGCCAACGGAACGTATTGATACGAAAGCGGTGGCGAGCCGACGAGAGCCGTTACCGAGACGGCGACAGCGAGGGAGAGCAGGCCGACGCCGAGACTTAGGCGAGCCGCCCGCTGTCGACTCTTCTCGCCATCCGAGACGACGCAACGAAGGGGCGTCTCACGGCTCATTGGAACTCGTACTGAACCGAGTCAACGCTCGAGAGAGCGTCGGGACTTCGTGGATTCGATCGAGCAGCCACAGATACATGACGATTCCCTGAACGATGAAGATATTAGTTACGAGAAAAAACAGCGCTTCCTCGATGGGGAGTCCCAGCAGCGTGTACCCAGTCGTGTACGTGTCCGAGATGACCCAGATACCGAGTTCGATCGCGACCCGATCGACGATCCAGAGGTAGACCGTCGGGACGGCGATAGCAACCAGTAGCGGTCGACGGACAGCCCAGAGGTACGTAAGGCCGAACCCCCATTGAATAGCGAGGATCGGGCCGGTCCAAAGCAACAACCAGCCGAGATAGTACGTTGAGGTGCCGCCAGTCAGGAGCCAGCCGATGCTGGCGACCGACAGACCACCTCCGACGCCGATCAACCGGTGTGTGTGTGGGATTGCGAGCGATCGGTCGGCGGTCGCCGGGATCTGGAACAACCAGAACGCGGTCAGTATCGGCTGGAGGACGAAGAAGAGGTACTCTTCGATCGGCGTGTGCCAGACGGTCGCGACGACCGCACCTTCGCCATACCACCAGACCTCACCGGGGATGAGATGATTCGTAAACGGCGTCGTGTAGACGACGGCGAGGCAGATCATGATTCCGAGTCCGGAGAGCGGTCGAACGCCCCACCAGGCCTGATCGCGCCGGAACGCGAGCCAGCCTAAAATCAAAAGCGGCGGGAGAATAAACGCTAGATGAACACCGAAGTACGTGAGTGGGACGGTCATGAGTATGTTGGCGTCTGTCGCAGGCTCCCCTGTACAGGGTGGCGGTTCTGTGGCCAGACTAGGGCCGGCGTCGGCAAGGCCCTGAATCCAAACTGGTTAGGCCCGATCAGGGCGCGAGTCGGCGTGTCGGTACCGATGTGGACGCTGGGTCGACGAGCTCGGTTCGGTCAGTCGTCTGCTGGGCTGGACTCGGAGAGGGTGGAGCCGTAGTCCGCACCGCCAGTGATCGACGCCGGTTCGTTAGCAACGTAGAAAATGGCAACGAATGTCACGATGTACTTCGTGATGATGTCAAGGATGCTGTATCCCCATGAGGTAATCGCGACATCTAAGAGTGCGAACCCTTCGACGCCGAGCGCCCAGAGGATCGGATAGCCGAACCAGCCGACGACGGTAAGAATCTTCAGTGTCGTGAACAGGTCCGCGGTGCCGGTTCGTTCGGCCTCGCGGGTCCAGTCGACGAGGATGACGTACACGATCACGAGGAAGAAAGTAGAGCTCAGCACGAACCACCACCAGCGCAGCGCCAGTGAGGACGTCGTCAGGGCCGCTGCCAGGCCGGTGACACACATCGCGATCGTAAACGCGCAGGTCGTCAGGATCTTCGTCCAGTTCGACCCGGCGATCATCCCGAGCGCAATCAGAATGAACGGTGTGGAGAACGTCCACGTGAGGTATCGACCCCACATTACCAACACGCCGTCCTCGCCGGCCGTCGTCGAACCCGCGGCGGGGTGGTCCGCCGGCATCTCGATGATACTCAGCGTCAGCCCCGACGTGAGTCCGGTGTAACTCGAGATCGAGACGACCGAAATCAACATGAGCGCGATCGCGATCGCCTTCGAACGCGGATCGGTGAGGGACCGTCCCAGGTAGACGATGCCGAGAATGGTGAGTCCGGCGAGGACGATGTTGACGACGAACGACAGCGCGAGCAGCGTGTTGCCGCCACCGAAAATGTACTCAAACAGTTCCGCGTCGGTCAGGCCATTCTGGAGGATGTGATGTCGCACGTCGAACGCGAACGCGGTTAGTGACTGCATGCGTGTCGATTACTTCAACGCCACGACATATAAACGGATGTCCGCCCCGAGACGGATATTTACGGGTGTTGAACGGTCACAGCGCGGTGAGGGCCGAGGCAAAGACGAGCGATGAGCGGGACGTGGTCTCGCACTCAGTCGGACTCGAGCGGTAACTCCGAGTCGTCACGCAGCTGCGACAGATGGTGTGACGGCCCGTTCGAGGACGGAGCGGCTTCGGAGCAGGATCACTCCGAAGCCGACCTTCGCCGAGAGGTCGAGGATCATGAATGCGGCCGTCTCCCAGTAGAGCGGGAGAATGCCGAACGTTCCTTCAGTTCCGAGGATCCAGACGACGGGGTAGAGCAGCCACAGCACGATGAGCAGGTTACGTAGCGTGCTGAACAGCGACGCCACCTCTGGCGACTGGTTCCGGGCACTCTTCGAAAGCGTCCCGACGAGGACGTACAACAACACGAGCAGGGCACCGGTGCTGATACCCCACCACGCAATCCGAGTGCCGGGGGTCGCCGCGAACGCCGCGATCGTGCCGGTTCCAATCATGAAGACGTCGAGACCGATCAGCGTCGCGATCGTGTTGCGGTTCGCGCCGGCGAGCAGCGCGAGGTCGAGCAACAGCAGCGGTGTCGTGAAGATCCAGTCTGCGTACCGCGCCCAGTAGATCGTAAGCGCCTGGTCGCCGACCATCACTTCGGTGACGCCAAAGCCTGTCGCCATCGCGAAGTACATCACCGCCGCGATCGCCGTTATGAAGATCGTGATGATGTAAAACTCCTGCATCTTCGGGTCTCGAACGCCGCGTCCACGACCGATGAAGTAGAGCGTTCCGAGCGTCATTCCAATCGTTCCGATCCACAGCCACAGGGATTCTGGACCAACTAGTGTGGTCATATTTGCGAATAGAACTTCGTAAAATATACCAGTAAGCCCTAACGGAGATAACAGCTAGCCGCGAGTGTATGTCCGGTGTTTTGACTCTGGGTTTGAAATCGGAGTGTATATTTCGACGCTCCGTGTTCGGCCACCTGAACCGGCGGCCAGTCACACTCTCGAACTGATGACTTCAACTGATCCAAACGATCCGATTGCGGACGCACTCCTCGGTGAGTCGACGTACGAGCGGCTTCGAGTGGAGCGATACGCGCTGATCAAACGACGAATTCCGCAGAAACTCGTCTATCAGAGCGGGCTGTTGCTCGTGCTCGCACTTGTCGTGCCGATTGCAGCCACCTATCCGTCCTCGGTCCGGGCAGCCTTCCCGGGAGGCGAGCCCCTGTGGGCGTCGCCGCTCGTTCTCTGGGTCGGCGTCTGCGCCGGCGCGATCCAGCTTGGAACTGCGTCGTGTCTCATCGCGGTATCGATTGTGCGTCGCAGCCGTGAACCGGAGTTATCGGAGGCAGCGGCACACACATTATTGAACGTTGAAGACGTCGCGTCGATGTTCGGATTGGCGACCGGTGGGTTCGCTATTCTGCTCACGGTCGGATTCTTCTTGCTCGGCCACGCGGGAGGAGAGACGTTTCAGTCGGTTATCACCGCTGCGCCGCAAAACCCGTACGAACAGACTGGCGTCTCGGTCCCTGTGATCGCAGTTGGTACGGCAGCGGCGATCAGTTCCGCCGTCGTCTACCTCTGCAGTCGGTATCTCCGGTCGACGGCGGCGTAAACACCTGGACTGGGTGGGAGACGTTGCTCGACTGAACTGTGTGTAAGGGGGTCTGACAGCCGCTCCGAACGAATAGCGCTCTTTCACACAATGAAGAGAACATTCGTGGCACCTTTTTACGGAAACTATTGGATTACTTTCTCGAACTCTCTATCTGCTGCCTGTTTGTTTATCAATATCACACGGATCTACTAGCTGTTTAAGGATCAGGCATTTATACAAGACGAATGTTTGAATCGAGTATGGATACAATGGTGTTTGATCGCTATGGGCGCTGATAGACAGACGGTCGGGTACTCGAATGCCGGAACGACGATGGGATCGTTCATTACGGACCCCGACGGCCTCGAGCGAATCCGTTCGCTGATCGTCGACGATATCCGAACGGTCGTCGACAATGCAGGCGCACAGGGGGCCGTCGTCGCGATGAGTGGCGGGATCGACTCCACCGTGACGGCGGCGTTGGCTGTCGAAGCGCTCGGTAGCGACCGCGTGCTCGGACTGGGACTGCCCTGTCACAAGGCCGAACACACCGGCGTCAGCGAGGCGCGGACCATCGCGGAAGGGTTGGGCATCGAGTTCACAGAGATCCAGCTTCGGCCGCTGCTCGAGGCGTTCGACGAGACAGTCGTGAGCGCCCTCGAGGCCGACACCGAAGCGGAGAACGGTGAGCGACCACACGAGCGCAACTACGCCGTCGGGAACGTGATCGCCCGACTGCGTATGTGCTGTGCGTACTATACGGCGAACCGAGAGCAGCGACTCGTGCTCGGAACGGCCAACCGCTCGGAGTGGTTGCTGGGCTACTTCACGAAGTACGGCGATGGGGCGGCCGACACGTATCCGCTCGGCGACCTCTATAAGACGGAGGTACGGGCGCTTGCAACACGGATCGGCGTGCCACGTCGGATCGTCAGCAAGGAGCCGACGGCGGGGTTCTGGGCGGACCAGACCGATGCCGGTGAACTCGGTGCACCCTACGCCGTGATCGACCCGCTGTTACAGCGCCTCGTCGACGACGGTGACTCGATCCGTGACGCTGCGGCCGCGGTCGGTATCGACCGCGAGACGGCACACTCGCTTGCGTGGTTGTGTGCCGAAACCCAACACAAACGGGCCATGCCGCCCACGCCGGGAATCGGCGACCGGGACGACAGCGCCGGCCGGTATAGTAGCCACTGAACGTCAGTGCACACCCGATCGCACGATGGCTGTGCGATCGGTGTGTAAACCGTTTCAGTTGTTACTATAGCCCTCGCAGACAGCATCTCGCTCACGTCCTCGAGCGACGAAAACGGGGTTGTGGCGGCTCCGTGTCGGATCAGCGACTGGCCTCACGGCCGTACAGGGTTGGATTCCGCCACCAGAACAGTCCCCACGAGAGCATGAAGCCGACGGCCATCGCAGCGATGTCCTGGAGGAACTGCGGAAGCCCGACGTCGATGATCGCGACGAGTGCGATCGCCGAGCCGACTGCTGCGCCGATGATGACGAACACCAGATCGCCGACGATATGTTCCCGGCTTTGCTCCCAGTACGGCTGTCGATCTTCGTCGTACCAGACGCCGATGTAGATCAACACCGGTGCCATCGACGTGATTACGGTAATCACGTGATACTCTTCAGGAACGCCTGCGGGTCTGAGAACGGCCATGTTGAAGGCGTTCGCAACGAGAACCATCGCGAACAGGCCAACTAGGAGCCATCCCCATCGCGGTAACGTCTGTTTGTCCATGCCGAGAGACTGTTCCCCCCACCAGAATAGTCTGCCGTTCGCGCTCGATTACTCCGCGCAGCAGGCGTCTTTTTTCGGGGACTCGTCGACGCCGTTACCGTCGGCCGCGACCGGTTCCTCGAGTCGATAGAGACTCTGTCGAGCGTCCGCAAAGTAGATGTCCTCGTCGACCATTCCGATCCCTTCGAGGCGCTCGAGTGCGTATCGGACGGTCCGAGCCGACAGCATCGATTCTTCGACGATCTGCTTCTGGGTCAACGGCCCATCGTACTCGAGAACCTTGAAGACGAGTTTGGCGCTCGGTGGCAAGTCTTCGATGTCCTCCCCGTCGGTCTCTGCCATACTACTGATCGAACAGTCCCAGCGGCATAAAAGTTGAGCCTTACGAGGGAACGTCGACATGATACATTCCAAGAGAATATGGATAGAAAATTGGTGAGAGATCGTGTATCTGTGGGCATATCGGAACCTGACTTGGTAGTCAGGTACTGGAAGATTCTGCATCGATCGAGATGGAGTATACGGTCTGTTGCAGTCACTGCCCGCGGTTCACCGACGCCACCGCCCGTGTTCGGCGGCGGCGATCGAACCGCTGACTCAAAGCGGTTTGAAACGGCGGTGACGGACTCGCAGCGCCCGGCGTCTAGAGCTGTTTCCAGACGTCTTCGTCGTCTTCGAACCCGTCTTCGGCGGGGTCCGCGAACTCGTCTTCACCGTCGAACTCGAGTTCGTCTGGCGAAAAGGCCGGCGTATCGTCCGGCGGCTGTGACTGCTTTGTGAGGTTCAGTTCCGGCCAGGCGGTCTCTTCCCAGAGCCCACGGTCGCTGTAGTAGTAGACCACGTCGTCGGTGACGACGGCAAACAGGCCGCGCTGGCGGTCGTTGACGACCCGTTCGTTCGTGTCGATCGCGACGTCGACGACGTCCTCTAAGGTGTCGAGCGAGATGTGGTAGTCGCCGACCCACATCGGAATGGAGCCACGCGAAATCCACTCGGCGTACCGTTTTTCGTGGACGGCACGCCGGGCAGCGTCCTCATCGACCGGCGCTCGTCGAGCGACGAACGCGGCACCCACAATAGAGAGCGTTCCCAGCAGGGAGAGCCCAGCGATGGTCCCGAGACTCCGCGATTCGGTCGTCTGTGCCGTCCCCACCTGATAGGTGTGTTCGTCCGCCGTTGCCAGTGACTCTGCAAGCCAGTATGCGTCGTCGGTTACGTGAAACGCCGTCGACGCCTGCTGTGTGCCCTGTGTTCTGCTGGTGTCGTACTCGGCTCGGAACTCTACCTCGAGGTCGACGGAGCCGATGCCGGACAGTTCACGCTCTAACTGGCGCTGGCGGTCGCGGTAGGATTCGACATCGATGGTCGCCGTCGACGCCGCGATACCGTTCTCGACGGCCGGCGACTCGTCGATCACGGTGTGGGTCTCGTTCCAGAACGGGTCGCCGTCTCTGACCGCTTCGAACCGGAACACCAGTTCGTGGCTCACGGCCGCGTCGTCGATCGGTGTGTTGGTCTCTTCGTTTACCAGCCTCGTCTCGGGCTCGAGCGTCAACTCCGGGGTGGCGTTGAGCGCGTAGACACGGCTGTTCTCGAGGCGCTCTCCCTCGCTCCAGAGTTCACCGTCTCGAACGACGACGGCACTCGTCTGGACATCGCTCTCGACGCGGTCGTCGCCGTACTGGGTGGTCGTCTCCGTGGTCGGATTCGCGACGGCCCACCCCGTCGCGACGAGTGCGAGGGCACCGATGACGACCAGCGCGATCGCCACCAGACGACCGTACTGGGCGAGCACTAACTCGAGACGCGGATTATCGATCACAGTTTGAACACCCTTCAGGACCGGATATCACAGTTCTCTCCCCACCGTTTTCTCCCCGACCCGCCCCAACGGATCGGCTGGCGGACGCGCATGCGTACATTCACTTTTTGCAACCACTATAACGATGTCGGCCACCGCGACTCGACCCGACAGTCACAGCCACTTCCGGAGCTTTCGCTTGAGGCGAGTCGACAGCGGGACGTGCCTGCCAGCGGACCGCAGTCGCAAGTCACCGCGACCGAACACGACGAGGACGATCGTGACAGCAACCCCGACGATAACGCCGTTGACGGCGGCGATCGCGACAAGCGGGTGGAGTCCGTGCAGCCAGACCAGAAGCGACGGCGGTAACACCGCGAGATAGCGGTGCTCACTGACGTGGCGGGTGTACTCGCCGGTCGTCTCGGGAGCCGTCAGTGAGACCGTCGTCTCCCCGCTCGAGCGAAGCCCGACTGTCTGCCAGGGCGGGTCCGTCTCAACGTTGTTACTTCTGGCTTCGTGGACGACCACGATGGGGAGATAGCCCGCGTTGTCGATCGTCCGGGTGAGTTCGCCCGTCTCGCCGGGGGCGAGTATCTGCGGGTTGTCCTCGGGCGTCTCGGTACTCACGACTTCGTACTCGGTGGTCCCCGACGGGACGACCATCGCCGCGGTCGCAAACGTCACGAACACGAGCAAGACGAGCCCGAGCGTCGTCCAGAACGCGAGGACGTTCTCTCGAGAGCGCGAGCGTTTCTTTTCGCGTCGTGCAGGGCCGATTCGCTCGAGGAGCACGCCGAAGCCGAGCAGGGCAACGCCGACGGCGACCAGCAGCGAGCCGATCCCCTCCGAGTCGGGCGACGTTGTCAGCCCGAGAACCGAGCCGATCGTCCCAGCGGCTGCCGCCGCAGTGTTTTGGACGCCCATGATCGCCGTCCCGAGGTGGGGAATCGTGACGACCTCGCCGTTTACCTGCCACGCTTTGGCGACGATCTGGCCGTCCGTGACGTGGGGCTCGCCGCCGTCCTGATCGGTAAACGGGTTGGCGTCGCCTTTCGTGACGTACCCCTCACTGGTTTCCCCGACAACCCGATGGGTCGTCAGCCCGCCGCCATGAAGCTCTCGCGCCTCGAAGACGACCACGTCGCCGTCTGTGACCGACCCCGTGACGGCGCTCGGAATCGCGACGAAGCCGTCGCCGGCGTCCATCGTCGGCTCCATACTGCCCGTCGCGACGTAGCCCAGCAAAATCGGCTGTCCCAGTAGCTGGCCGACCAACAACAACACGATCGCGAGTGCGACGACGACACCGAGCGCTCGCTTGAGGAGCGTCGTCGACGTCATTGGCTCGTCTTGCGGACGTTCATGAACACCAGACTATTCAATCAGACAGATATTCGGGATCGAACACCTTAAACGCCCCGTGGAGCCCTCGAGTCGCTGCGCCGTCTTAGCTCGAGACGAACGCCCAGCGGCGGTTCGCCGCGGCCGCCAAGAACAGGAACCCGGCCGCCATCGGCGGGGCGAGCGCTGCCGTCGTCGCCGCCGAAAGTTCGCGGTCCTGAATCGAGGTCGCCGTCGCCTCCGAGACGGTGACCGTTCCCGAATCGACGCCACTGACGGCGATCGAATACGTTCCCGGCTCATCGAACCGGTGGTCGAACGTCACCGTCCGCTCTGAGTTCGGCTCGATCGTCACCGTTCGCGTGTCGACGACGATTCCGTCGACGGCAAGCTCGAGGGTGCGCTCGACTTGACTCTCCGTCGGGTTCGACACCGTCGCCTCGACCGTCGTCGTCTCGCCCGCGGTGAGTTCGCTGTCGGCAACCGAGACATCGAGCACGTCGATCGGCGGCCCCTCGACGCTGACCGCGGTGGTCTGTCCGTCGACGCCGATCTCGTACGTGCCGGGCCACTGGAGCTCCCGTTCGAAGATCACCGAGGTCGTCTCGCCGGGACCGATTTCGAACTGCGTGGTGTCGACGACGACGCCGTCGACGGTCAGCGTGGCCGTCCGCTGTCTCGGCAACACGGCATCGTTCCGATAGGTCGCGTTCACCGTCACCGAGTCGCCCGTCTCGACGGTCGTCGCATCGAGTTCGACGGACTCGAGTTCGACATCGGTCGGCTCGTCGTCTTCGTCGTCATCCTCCTCGTCGGCCTCGTACCGGACGTGAACCGTGAACGTCTCGGTGCCGCTTTCGGCGAGATGCGTATCGACCGCCACACCGATGCTCGTCGTTTGGCCGGCCGTTGGCTCGAGTGGGTTCGACGCCGAGACAGTCGCTGAACGGTCGCCATCCGCGTAGAACTCGAGGCCGTCGACCTCGTTTTCGATCCAGATGTCTTCGACGGCGTTGTCGTTGACAGCGATCGTGAAGACCTCATCTGCGTGTGTGATCGCACGGTCGTTGAGTTTCTCGAGATCGAGTCGGAGCTCGCCGTCTTCGATTGTGGTGTAGGAAGAGGTTGGCTCGAGGACGACGTCGTCGGCTGCCGTGTCTTCACCCACCGTGATCGCGACTGTTGGGACTGCCAACGCGAGGAGAAAGCAGGCTGCGGCGGCAGTGAGCAGGATCTTGGTGGATGGCATTCCATATTTTGATACGTGATATTCTCGTCTATACCGACCTATCGTCGGGAGAATCCGACGATCTATGCTTCGACTTCGTTAGCCTCGATAGTAATGTCCTCACTGACACTCTCTCCATCACTGATATCGCCGTCAGTCGTAATAGTAACATCGTACACGACTGACTCTTCCGCTCCCGAAGCTAGGTTGTTATCATCTCCACTGAGGTCTTCGCCGCTAATGTTTGTATGGGCAGGCCCCCCATCTTCGAAATTGCTCTCATCAATTTCCGCGTGGTTGTCGTTCACCGTGAAATCGAGAGTCACGTCGTTTCCGTCATCACTGATCGTAATTTCACTATCAGAGAGACCAGTGATACCGACATTATTCGTGCCCTGGTTTGTGATTGCCACCATCCCATCGAAGGTGGTTGTTGCGTTGATGTTCAGCCCCTCTGCCTCAGTAAATTCCGTCAGATCGATCTCTGCCACGTCGTTGTCGCCGGCATAGTTTTCATTAACTTCGATCGCGAGCAGTGCGTCAGTGTCGTCAGACACTTGAATACTCACCGTCCGATCCGCACTCACACTACTGAACGCACCCGTCCCCAGCGCAGCTCCGCCGCCCGCGACGATCGTTCCCAGTCCAACTAACACATTTCGTCGGTTCATGCTCATGATTGTAGTCTCCATGTAGCCACGTCGCCTCCAACGGCGAGGGGCGGAACGCGGCTCTTACTCATCCCTTGGAACCCCACCCACTTTGTATTGAGTATCGAGACTCTGTTCAGGCTTGATAATACCTGCTGCAGCGACACCGCAATCCGCTTCAAGCCCGGCCTGAACGCCCGAAATCGGCCGTCTCGAGCATTTGGATTGCTGCCAGTTCACACAACCTCGAGTGACACGACACCTCGAGACACCCGAAAACTGTCGACACCTGTCGTGTCTGGGGTAGTCGCCGACACTCGAGACAGCGAATCGACGCCGATCTCACCGCACAGCGATTCGAGGGCAATTGACAGATGATATTCCATGACAGTACAGTGTACTTATGTATTCTCGACCCGTAGCTATCATACGGATACAGGTGCTCGAGACGGCGAAATTGTGCCAATTCGTAACATCTGTGTCGGGGTTGTCACAGTACACAGTATTCCAATATGACACGTCCATTCACGGGTCTCGCGATCGTGTTCATCCTCCTCGGCGTGGTGGTCATGGCCGGGCCGACGTTCGGCTTCGCCACGATCGCCGCCGACCGTGGTGTGAGCGTCGCGACGGCCGACGACTCGAGTGCCTATCTCGGCCTCGAGGATCGCTCGGCGTCGGCGGCGATCGACTCGCCCGCGGAGTCGACGGTCGTCTACACCGTGACGGACAACTTTGGCGGGGCTGATCCGACTGCCGTCGATGCCTCGGTGGTTCGAATTACCGACGACAACAGCGACCCGGTCACGTCGACGACGCTGTCGGCGACGGTCCAGCCCGGCAGCGAAGCCAATACGTTCGATGTTCACCTCGCGTGTACCGACGCGACGTCGCTCGAGGGATCTTACCGCGTCCTGTTACAGTTCGTCGCGTCGGGCGACGGCTCGAGCGTGGACGCGACTCGAGAGACGGCCGCCCTCGTACCCGTGGACTGTACTGCGGAGCCGGTCGTGATCACGGTCGATGAAGACGGCGATGTCACTGCCGGGGGCGACGTGACGGTCGACAATAACGTCGATGTCGGCGGCAGCATCAACAGCGGCGGATCGGTGACGGTCGACAACAACGCGAAGATCGGCGGCAACATCGTCGCACAAGGCGACATCACGATCCGGAACAACGCTGTCAGCGGCGATCTCATCGCTGGCGGGAACGTCGACATTCGGAACAACGCCGAAATCGACGGTGACGTCATGGCTTGCGGGACCGTCACTGTCGGAAACAACGCGGTCGTCACCGGGACGATCCTCGAGAATCAGACTGACCTGCCCGGCATCCAGTGTTGACGCTGTTATCCGTATGTTGGGTGGCTGTCGAACCGATCCCGTGCCGTGCTTAAGTACGATTCCCACGAGTTCGTGATAGTACAGTATACTTATTGGTTGTGAGTCCCTTAGTTCTAGACAGACACTGAAATGGCGACACAGGTAGCAACTCGGTCAGATCCTGATCAAGGGGAAATCTTCGATCTGCTGAGCAATCACCGTCGTCGCTATGCGATCCACTACTGCAAACGTGAGGGCGAGCCCGTCGAACTCGGCGACCTCGCCGAACACGTCGCTGCGTGGGAACTCGACAAAGAGATCGACGAGTTGACCTCGGCCGAACGCAAGCGCGTCTACACGTCGTTACAACAGACGCACCTGCCGACGCTCGAGCGCGCCGACATGATCGAGTTCGACAATCGAACGATTGCGCTGACCGACCACGCCGCGGAGTTAGACGTCTATCTCGACGTCGTGCCGGCGAACTCGATTCCGTGGGGACTGTACTATCTCGGGCTGGCTGTGCTAGGTTCGGTCGTGATGGCTGGGTTGTGGCTCGAGTGGGTGCCGACGGGGACGGTCCCCGAACTCGGCTGGGCAACGCTGGTGTTCGCGCTGTTTGCGGTCTCGGCAGTCGTCCACGTCGCACAGAGCCGACGGATGCGATTGGGGGAAATGGAGAAACCACCGTAAACATGGATACACTTGGCAAAATCGCGGTAGTGTTTATTATTTTGGGAGCCGTGCTTCTCGCCGGGCCAGTATACGGATTCACGTCGATAGCATCTGAACGAGGAGTGCAAGTGAGTACTGCCGAGGGAACAAGTGCGTACCTTGGAATGGAATCTACGGATAATAGTGTCAACGGCGTAGATGGAACTGCAGTCGCGATTCTACACAATAATCTTGAGTCGGATATGACTTTCACTGACATCAGTATTGATATCACCGGAGACAATAATCTACTTGACGAGTCCAATACCCCCACCGAGATTGGAGCGGGAAATAACAAGACAGTTGATGTTGTATGTGAAGAAACAGTGGGTGGGCCACCAGATGGTGCCAGTGGGGTGGCAAATATCCACATCACTGTTGAACAGGCAGACGCTAACGGAGTAACAATTACAGATGCTTCTCTTAAGTTCGACTCTGGTTACGACTGTCACCAAAGTGCTGATGACGAAAACCAAGACGAAAGTGGGGAGGAATGTGATGGCCCACCATGGGGACAAGGTGGGAAGCCGGATAACTGCTAAAATTTCAAAAACACATAGCGATCATCCCTACAGGGATGACACCACGAATGTGGTTTGTCAACAGAACCTGTTTTGGACTCAAATGCTGTCGATCAATGCGAACGCCTTTTTAGGCCCGAACGCGGACATCGAGCCATGTCGACCGAATCGATCAGCGACCGACGCGAGCATATCCGCTCGATCAGCGTGACGGCGCTGTCCGCGCTGCTCGGCGTCGCCGCGGCCTTCGCCTCGATGTCCATTACGGGCGATCTCAGCCCGGCGGACGCTGCAGGGGATACACGAGCGCTCATGCTCGTGGCCGGGGCGATCCTCGCGCAGTTTATCCTCTATGACTTCACCGGCATCTACGGTGAAGACGAGTTCGGCATCAAACACTACCTGTTCATCACGTTCATGACGTTCTCGCTGTGGTTCGTGACGTGGGGAATCTTGCTCACCACGGGGGTAACAGTATAGAATGGCAGACGACAGTATCGCCGTGGTCGACTTGGATCGCTGTCAGCCCGACCGCTGTAGCTACGAGTGTAAGAACTACTGCCCGCCGAACCGGACCGGCAAGGAGTGTATTACGCTCCGCGGCGAGGAGACCACTGAGGGCCAACCCGAGCAGATCCACATCTCCGAGGAGATCTGTCTCGGCGAGACCTGCGGGATCTGCGTCGAGAAGTGTCCGTTCGATGCGATCGAGATCATCAACCTCCCGAAGGAGTTGCAGGACGATCCAGCCCACCGCTACGGCGAGAACGCGTTCTCACTGTACGGACTCCCCGCGCCACAGGACGGGCAGGTCACGGGGATTCTCGGGCCAAACGGGATCGGGAAGACGACCGCCGTTCGCATTCTCGCGGGCGAACTCGAGCCCAATCTGGGCCGCCACGACGAGTCACCCGGCTGGGACGAAGTGCTCGAAGCCTATCGGGGGACGGAACTGCAAGACTACATCGCGGACGTTCGGGACGGCGAAGTGACCGTCGCCCGAAAGCCACAGTACGTCGATCAGATTCCGAACAGCTTCGACGGCAACACCCGCGAGTTGCTCGAGCGCACGAACGAGCGTGACGCTTTGGAGTACCTCGTCGAGCGCCTCGAGATCGGCCCCGTCATGGACCAGGCGATCGACGACCTCTCGGGCGGTGAACTCCAGCGGGTCGCCCTCGCGGCGACGCTGGCTCGAGACACGGACTTCTACTTCTTAGACGAGATCACGCCGTATCTCGACATGAGCCAGCGGGTCACGGCCGCACGACTGATCCGCGAACTCGCGGAGGAAGAACAGAAGTCGATGCTCGTCGTCGAACACGACCTCGCGATCCTCGATCTGCTCGCGGACACGCTCCACGTCGCCTACGGTGAGCCGGGAGCCTACGGTGTCATCACGTCGCCGAAATCGGTCCGAAACGGGATCAACGAGTATCTCTCGGGCTATCTCGACAACGAGAATATGCGGATTCGACCGAACCCGATCGAGTTCGAAGAACACGCACCCCGAAGCGAATCCCGCGGCGATACGCTCGTCGAGTACCCCGATCTCACCAAGAGCTACGGCGACGGCGAGTTCACCCTCGAGGTCGAAAGCGGCGAGATCCGCCAGAACGAAGTGCTCGGCATCGTCGGCCCGAACGGAATCGGGAAATCGACGTTCGCGAAGCTGTTGACTGGCAACCTCGAGTCGGATGCCGGCGACACGGACCTGAATCTGGACATCTCCTACAAGCCCCAGTACGTCACCATCGACCAGCCGATGCGGGTCGACGCCTTCCTCTCGTCGATCACCGACCAGTTCGGCTCATCGTACTGGAACACAGAAATCGCCCAGCCGCTCCAACTCGAGCGGATCATGGAGCAGAACCTCTCTGATCTCTCCGGTGGTGAACGCCAGCGGGTCGCCATTGCGGCCTGTCTCTCCGACTCCGCCGACCTCTACTTGCTCGACGAGCCGTCCGCCCACCTCGACGTCGAACAGCGTGTACAGGCGACGAGCGCGATTCGGCGGTACGCCGAACAGCAGGACGCGACCGTGATGGTCATCGACCACGACATCTACACGATCGACCTGCTCGCCGACCGGCTGATGGTCTTCGACGGCGAACCGGCCGTGTCCGGTCGTGCTGGCCAGCCACAGGCGATGCGTGACGGAATGAACGAGTTCCTGGCAAACCTCGACGTGACGTTCCGCCGGGACGAACGAACCTCGCGCCCGCGGATCAACAAACCCGACTCGCAGCTGGACCGCCAGCAAAAAAGCGAAGGCGAGTACTACTACGCACCCTGATCGAACGGTCGATTCGGAATTCAACGGCGAATGCGCGTTAGCTGATCGGTTTCTGCAATCTCAAACTACGACTCATCGAGGAGGATCGCGAGTCCGAACCACGCGAGCACGAGCCCCGGCAGCGCATACCCGAGCACGGCACTCGAGACGACGAGCCCACCCGTCGCCCCGAAGACGGCACCCGCCGCGGCGACGAGGCTGCCGAGGACGATCAGTCCGGCGGCGACGACGCGCGTCGCAGCCGCTGTGGTGTCGTCGTCCCCAGTCGAGGGACGCTCGAGCGGGTCGACCAGCCGCCACTCGGGGGAGTGGGGTTCCTCGAGTCGGTACCGATCGCCCATCAGCGAGGCGACGACGGCGTCGCCGGCGCGTCGAGTCAGCGGTGTCCACCACGCATCCTCGCCGGCCCGTGTATCACGGTCTATCCGGGCCAGATAGATCGACTCCCCGACGAGATGGCCGATCGATGCGGCGTCGTAGCCGACGTCCTCGACGATTCGTGCGAGGAGATACTGCTCGGACCAAGGGATCGGCTTCTCGAGCGTGAAGACGGCGACCTCGTCGTGGGGCAGGGTGACCTCGAGTCGGACCGTTCGGTCGTCCACCGATTCGAGGCCCGTCACGCGTCCCTCGACGTAGCCGTCCGGCGTCGTCAGCAGGTCGATTCGACCGAGTTCGTCCTCGAGGGCTCGCTCGGGAGCAGTGGCGTCGACCGCGTCCGACGGAGGTGGTCGCTCATCAGTACGGGCCGATCGGTCCGCCGTCGGCGACCGTGTCTCGCGTTCGATTTCGATCTCGATTTCGTCGTCGTCGGTCGAGTCGGTCACTGGCTCCACCTCCAGCATCGACATCGCCGACGGCGACAAGCATCGTGACTGGTCGAGGGTCGCGCGTCGGTCGACAAGGACTGGGTGTGCGGTGACACGGTGATTCGGATAACCGTGTTAGACGGTCGAGAAATAAATCGTTGTTCCGCGATCGGTCGAACCGGCGACCGCGTCGTGACACGTCGACCGCGCTCGAGCGCACAGCGGGGTCCACTCACCACGAAACGGGACTGGTCGCGAGTCGGTCATCGTCGTCAGGTCCCGTGTCGAACAGGCAGGCGGCTAGCCGTTGCCCACACTGCAGGGGACACCGAGACGGTTCGAGAACGCCCCCGAGTGTTAGCTAATCAGTCGTTGACAGCTTCCACAGAGGTTCTCCTCTTTGATGTCGACTTCGCGGACGGTCGGCGAGAAGTTCATGACACAGCGGTTGTTGTCGCAGTGTTCGAGGCCGTAGGTGTGGCCGATCTCGTGGACGATCTCCTTGCGGACGCGGTCCTCGAAGATGTCGGCCGCGCTCTGGTTCGAGAAGCCGCCGTCGCTCGAGGTCTGGAGTCGGTAGGTCGAGACGACGCTGCCGCTGCCATCGAGATAGGCCAGTCCGAAGACGTAGTTTCGGCGACGGTAGAAGAGGTCGTGTGGCGTGATCGCGATGTTTTTATCACCACGACCGACACGTTCGGCGAGTTGAATGAACGTCTCGGCGGTGTACTGGTTCCGGTCGGCGTCGTAGGCACCGTTCGGAACCGACTGGGCGTCATGGATCGTGACGTCGCAGTCGTAGACCGATCGCAACGCGGCGGAGGCCGACCGCTTGACGTTCGCGGAGACGTTGCCGACCGGCACGATATCGACGAGCATGGCAACTGCTATGGCCGCGGGTGGCATAAACGTCCCGCCGTGGCCCACTCTCGCCGGAACGTGACGACGTTGCTCGATGCCCTGACAGCTTACGACCGCGTCGTGGAGGTCGGAATCGGTCGTCGAACCGACGTGGCGGCGGCGCTCGCCGAACGCGGCGTCTCCGTTACCGCAACCGACGTTCACGACCGCGATGTGCCTGACGGCGTTCGATTCGCTCGCGACGATATCGTTGCTCCCGAGCCGTCGGTCTACGCCGACGCGGACGCGATCTACGCGCGCAATCTGCCGCCCGAACTCCACCGCCCGACACTCGAGGTCGCCCGCGCGGTCGATGCCGAGTTCCTGTTTACGACGTTGGGTGGCGACCAGCCCACGATTCCTGTCGAACGCCGGACCATCGAGACGGGGACGCTGTACGTGGCTCGAGCGATGGACTCATAGCTCGTCCCAGCAGGCACACGACGGGGCGCTGTTCGTTTCCAAGAGGTAACGGTATTAGGAACAGTCACCATAGCTGTATCATCGATGCCCGCTGACACCGCCCTCGTCATCGTCGCGCTCGCGCTCGCGCTTGCCGTGCTCGCGCTCGCGGTGATCGGGATCGGGTCGCTGTGCTGGCTCGCCCTTCAACTCCTCGTGCTCCCGGGCGTTGTCGTCCACGAGTTCGCCCACAAGCAGGCCTGCGACCTCGTCGGTGTCCCCGTCCTCGAGGTCGCGTACTTCAGATTCGGCGATCCGTCGGGCTACGTGCGTCATGCCCAGCCGGATCGGTACCGCAAGTCGTTCGTGATCAGTGTTGCGCCGTTTCTGGTCAACACGGTCGTTTCACTGGCGGCGTTTCTCGGTGTCGCCATCCTCGTGACCACCGTCGTCGAGAGTCCGCTCTCACTCGAGTCGCTCGCCGACTTTCGGACGGCCTCGAGCGAGTGGGTCGTCCTCACAGCCGTGCTGGGCTGGCTGGGCGTTGCCGTCGGGATGCAGGCGTTTCCGAGCACTGGCGATGCGAACACGCTCTGGGTTCGGTCGCGGGCAGAGTGGCGGCGCTCGCCGGTCGTGTTGCTCGGTGTTCCCGTCGTCTTCGTGATCTACGTCGTCAATCTGCTGTCGTGGCTGTGGGCCGATGTGGTGTACGCGCTGGCACTCGGTTTGCTCGCGTTCTATGCGGTCGGTGTGGTGGCCCTCTGAGATCTGACTCCTGTCCGTAGATCGTCTACGTTCGAACCCAACTCGTCGCAAGCGGACGGGCGGTCTCGAGTGCGGCCGCTGCTCGCTTCGCGATTCGTCGCCCTTTATTCCCAGCGGTTCGTTAGCTCGCGTATGACCATCCGTGCCGATGCCGTCGTCCTCGATATCGACGGCGTGCTCGTCGACGTCGCCGACTCCTATCGCCGCGCAATCGTCGAGTCCATCGACCGCGTCTACGACCGAACGATCCGCAAAGCCGACATCCAGCTGTTCAAAGACGCCGGTGGCTTCAACAACGACTGGGAGCTGACGTATGCGGCTGCGTTGTACATCCTCGCGACGGCCGAGGGGTACGACGAGTCGATCGAGACCTTTACCGACGCCATCGCCGAGAACGGCGGCGGCCTCGAGGCAGCCGAAGCCGCGGTTCGCGACGAACTCGGCGCACGGGCGACCCAGCGTGTGACCGATCGCCTTGATTGTGAGCGGCTCCGTGACGTCTTCCAGCAGCTGTATCTCGGTGCCGAACTCTATCGCGGCCTCGAGGGCGACGAACCCGACATCGAGAGTCGAGGCTTCATCCACGACGAACCCCTGTTGCTCGACGACGAGACGCGCACGGCGTTGCTCGAGGGCTACGACGTCGGCGTCGTGACCGGCCGGCCGGAGGCCGAAGCCGAGATCGCCCTCGAGCGCGTCGGCCTCGAGGCCGCGATCCCGGTCGACCGTCGGTTCACGATGGACGACTGGGAGGAGGGCAAGCCACACCCAAAGGCGCTGGTGACACTCGCCGAGCGATTCGACGCTGAGACCGTCGTGTTCGTCGGCGACACCTTAGACGACATCCGAACGGCTACCAACGCCGACGAGACCGACCCCGACCGCTCTTATTACGGGGTCGGTGTGCTCACCGGCGGGCTCACGGGCGAGGCGGGACGACGGAAGTACGACGATGCGAACGCCGCGGCCGTCCTCGAGTCGATCACCGAGTTGCCGGCACTGCTCGAGTAACACCGTCAACGCCCCGGACCACTCGAGTCACGGTCGACACAGCCGGTCTGTGAGACGGATTGCTGTCCCGATGCCGGGATATGGGGTCGCCGGAACTGACGGACGGCGATCCGTCTCGGCCGTCGACGGCTGCCCAGCCCTTTTTGCCGGCTGCTGGTGTAGCTCGCTGCAGTTCCCATGGCCGACCGCTCTGCAAGCAGCGACCTTCCCGGCGAACCGACGTCGATCTGGCTCGCGAGCACGCTCGAGGACGGTCGCGGCGACACGGACCGTCGATCACGGACGGCTCCACCCGACACGCGGCTCACGACGAATCGGTCGGTTGACGTCTGCGTCGTCGGGGCTGGCATCGCCGGGCTCTCGACGGCGCTTGAACTCTCCGATCGGGGGGAGTCGGTCGCCGTCCTCGAACGTGATCGCGTGGCAACGGGGATGACGGGCAAGTCGACGGCGAAGCTGACCAGCCAACACGGGATGATCTACGACCACCTGCGCCGGGAGTTCGGCCGCCGGCAGGCACGTCAGTACGCGCAGGCACAAGAGGACGCGATCGACGAGGTCGAACGCCGAATCGACGAGTTGGGGATCGAGTGCGGGTTCGAACGCCAGCCGTCGTATCTCTACGGGAACGAACCCGACGGGATTCAGCGCGAAACCGATGCTGCACAGGCTGCCGGACTCGAGGCGACATACGTGACCTCGGTGCCGCCGTTCGAACGGGCGCAGGCGGCCGTCAGATTCGACGAACAGGCGTGGTTTCATCCCCGACGCTATCTGCTCGGAATCGCCGACGAACTCCGACGCAACGAGGACGCGGCCGTCTACGAACACACTCGAGTGACGGATATCGAGCCGGGGCGGCCGTGTCGCGTCCACACGCGTGCAGCGACGGTGGTGGCCCGACGGGTCGTCCTCGCGACGGGGTTTCCGTTCCTCGATCGGGCGGGCTACTTCGCCCGGATGCATCCGACACGCTCTTACGTGCTCGCGCTTCGCCTCGACGGCGTGCCGCCCGAGGGGATGTACTACCGGCCGGGGGACACCTCTCGGTCGGTTCGAACCCATCGCGGCTCCGACGGCACGCTCGTGCTCGTCGGCGGCGAGAGCCACAAGACGGGACAAGGTGGCTCGACCGCAGAACGGTATCGTCGCCTCGAGCGCTGGGCACGCGACCGGTTTCCCGTCGACACGATCGCCTACCGATGGTCGAATCAGGATTACGAACCGGCCGACAAGGTGCCGTTCGTCGGCCGTGCCGGCCCGGGCACCGAGAACGTCTTCGTCGCCACCGGCTTTCGCGGCTGGGGGATGACAAACGGTGTCGCCGCTGGCCGCCTCCTCGCTGACCTCATCACGGACATGGACCCGCCCGAACGCGACCTGTTCTCTCCGTTGCGAGTTACGCCGAAACCCTCACTCGACACGACCCTGACTGAGAACGCCGACGCCGCGAGTCAGTTCGCGACCGACTGGGCGCGAACCCTCTTGACGCCCGCTTCCGGGCCGCTCGAGCCCGGTGAGGGACGGGTCGTCCGCCGCGGCGGGAAGCCAATCGCCTGTGCCCGCGACGCCGATGGTGTCCTCCACACCGCGTCGGCGGTCTGTCCCCATCTCTCCTGTCTCGTCACGTGGAACGACGCCGAACAGAGCTGGGACTGTCCCTGCCATGGCTCACGCTTTGACCTCGACGGCACGGTGCTCGAGGGACCAGCGACGGAGGACTTGCCGACGCGACGGCCGTAGTTCGAGTCGCACCCGGACTCCGAGTGAGTTCAGTCCCCACTCGAGACCGCACCCAATCCCGGATAGTCGGCGATGATCCCGTCGACACCTGCGGCCGCCAGCTGCTCGAACTGGTGCCAGTTGGTGACCGTCCAGACGTTGACCGCCCGCCCCTCGTCGTGGGCGACCTCGAGGACGTCGATGTCGGGCTCCGCGTCGGAGAACCCGGCGTACGACGTCGTTGCCAGTCCCGTCCCAGCGATCGCGTTTCGCGGTGGGTGGATCGCCTCACAGTCGTAGCGGCGAGCGATCTCGAGGCCCGCCTCGAGGTCGTTCCAGACGAGCGTTGCGGCCGCGTATGCGGGTGCGACAGCACGGAGGGCTGCGAGTGCGCCCTCACAGAACGACGAGAAGAGGAGTTCGCCGTCGAAGCTCGCACACGCGTCGACGACGCGCTCGACGAACGGCAGCCAGACCGCACGCCGGTCGTCGCGGTCAGCCTCGGGAAGCGATTCGCCGACCCGCAACTCGCTCGTTCCGGGGGTTTTCAACTCGATGTTGACACCGACCGTCTCGGGAATCGCCTCGAGGAACTCGGTGAGTGTCGGGATCGGTTCCGCGGTGTCGAGCACTCGAGCCGTCCGAAGGTCCTCGAGGCTCGTCTCCCGGACAAGACCCGACGCGTCGGTCAGGGGGCGGCCGTTGCGACGGCCCTCGAGGCGCTCGTCGTGGATCACGACGGGTGTACCACAGGCAGCCGGCTGAACGTCGATCTCGAGCATCGCCGTCTCGTCGACCGCGGCGGCGTTGACGGCCGCGGCGACGGTGTTTTCGGGGGCGACGCCGGCGTAGCCGCGGTGGGCGATCACGATGGGTGAAACCATTGTCGAGTGAGATAGTTACAAACAGCCGGCTGTAACTGTTCCCCCGACCGTTCGGCCGCGTACACGGCAGCGTCCGTGACCCACGTTTAAGTGTCAGCACAGTGTATGATCCCCATGTCAGCCATTCGGATCGCCGACCTCACCAAGCGATACGGCGAGATCGCCGCGAACGACGGCATCTCCTTCGAGGTCGGGCGGGGCGAAATCTTCGGCTATCTCGGCCCGAACGGGGCCGGCAAGACGACGACGATCCGGCTCCTGCTTGGGCTCATCAAGCCGACGTCGGGAACGGCGGAGCTGCTCGGTGCAGATATCCGTGACCGACGGGCACTCACTGCGGCGAAAGCCGATCTCGGCTATCTGCCGGATACGCTCGGCTTCGAGGAGCGACTCACCGGGCGGGAGGCACTCGATTACTTCGCCCGGATGCGCGGCGACGACCGGCGCGACGAACTGCTTGACCTCTTTGAACCGCCGCTCGAGAAGCGGATCGAGACGTACTCGGCGGGGAACCGACGAATGCTCGGGATCGTTCAGGCGTTCATGCACGACCCGGCAGTCGCGATTCTGGACGAACCAACGGCCGGACTGGACCCGCTCAAACAGGACCGAATGCACGCCTTTCTCGAGGCCGAACGCGACGCTGGGAAGACCATCTTCTTCTCCTCACACGTCTTGAGCGAGGTCCAACGCGTCTGTGACCGCGTCGGCATCATTCGGGAGGGTGAGTTGGTCGCACTCGAGGAGATCGACGACTTGCTCGAGCGGGGCGGCAAGGAGGTTCGGGTCCAGTTGGCCGAGCCAGTCGACGAGGCGGCGTTTATCACGCCGGAGATGATCGATGTCGAGGCCGTCGACAACACGGTCCGGTTCACCTACACTGGTGAGGCCGCAGCGCTGTTGGCGCATCTCGTTCGGTTCGAGATCGACGATGTCGGTATCGGGGACCCACAGCTCGACGATATCTTCAAACACTACTACGGGGACGACGGTGCCACGGAGGACTGATGACGGCCATCCTTCGCAACGAGTCGAGAACGCTCCTCCGTGGGACGATCACCCTGACCGGGCTGCTCGTCTTGCTCTCGGCGTTTCTCCTCGTCGTGTTCCCGAGCATTCAGGAAGAGGCGGCGCTGTTCGAGGCGGTGTATCCGGAGTATCTCCTCTTGATGCTCGGGGTCGAAGAGTTGCACACGATCGAGGGGTTCGTCGGCGGCTACATCTTCCCGTTTATCTGGATCCTGCTAGCCGGACTCTACTTTGCGTACGTCAGCGCGGGCATGATCTCGAGAGACGTTCGGACGCGACAGTTGGATCTTACGCTCGCAGGGCCGGTCTCGCGCGAGTCGGTCGTCCTCCAGAAAGTGGGCGCGCTGTGGCTCCCACTGGTCGCGTTGAATCTCGGGTTGGTGGCCGTGTTACTCGTCGGGACGCCGCTTCTGGACGAGTCACTCGAGTTCGGCGCTCTCGTGATGGTTCACCTGCTCGGGATTCCCTACTTGCTGGTCTGTGCCGGCGTTGGAATCGTCTGCTCCGTCGTTTTCGACCGCGTCGAAACCGCGCAGGCGACGGCGCTGGTGGTCGTGTTCGTCCTCTGGCTGATCGATGGGCTCTCCCAACTGAACCCCGAGTACGAGTGGATCGGCAACCTCACGCCGAGTCGGTACTACGACCCGTCGGCGATCCTCGTCCACGAGGAGTACGCGTTCCTCGACGCCGGCGTTCTCCTTGCGGCGTTTCTCGTCTTGCTGGGTGTCGCCATCCTCATTTTCGTCCGGAGGGATCTCTAACATGACGGCGATCTTCCGACTCGAGTCGAGAAAGCGGATTCGGGGTTCGGTCGTGTTAGTCGCCGTCTTCGCCCTGCTGTCGGCGCTGTACTTCTCGATGTTCCCCGGCGTTCAAGACGAGATGGACGTCTTCGAGGAGGCGTTCCCGGAGTTCATGTTCGACCTGTTCGGCATCGAAGCGCTCCACACCATCGAGGGATTCATCGCCGCCGAGATCTACTCCTTTTTTTGGGTGTTGCTCGTCGCCATCTACTTCGCGTACGTCGGGGCCGGCCTGATCGCTGGCGACGTCCAGAACCGGACGATGGATCTCACGCTCTCGAATCCGGTCTCCCGTGAATCGGTCATCCTCCAGAAGGTCGCCGCACTGTGGGTTCCGCTGGTCGCCTTGAACGTCGGGGTCCCGCTCATCGTCTACGTCGGTGCGCTCGTCATCGGCGAGTCGTTCGATCCGGTCGCTCTCGCGATGGCTCACGTGCTTTCTATCCCCTATCTGCTGGTCTGTGCCGGGATCGGTCTCGTGCTCTCGGTGCTCGTCGATCACGTCCGAACCGCGAGAGCGGCGGCGCTGAGTCTGGTACTCTCCCTCTGGCTGGTCGACGGCGTCTCGAGGGTGGACCCGGAGTACGAGTGGCTCGGTGACGCCACGCCGAGTCGGTACTACGATCCGACGGCGATCCTCGTCCGCGAGGAGTACGCGGTTCTCGACGCCGCCATCCTGCTTACGGTCTTCGTCGTCCTCGTGGCCGTCGCCGTCGCCGTCTTCACTCGCCGAGATATCTGACAGTCAGTCTCCGATGAACGAAGGGCCGGGCTATATCGAAATCGGCAACGTGGGCTCTTCGCATGACACCGAGTCGACGAGCGGTGTTGGAACGTGTGGGCATGACGGTGACGATGGCGACTGTCGCCAGCGCAGGCGCTGCCACGGCCGCCACACAGGAGTCGGCTGACGATGCGCTCCCGGCGTACAGCCAGTGGCTCACGATCGACGACGGTAGCCTCGAGTTCGCCTTCGTCGATTGGGCGACCCTCGAGGCGTACGTTCGGGACGACCTCGAGACGGCCGACCCCGACGAAACGGTTCCGGCGGCGTACGAAGCGGACCCGATGATCGCGCCCGTCTCAGAGGGGGCGCTCTCGACGTACCTGTTCGTCGGACTCACGCTCGGCCAGTTCAGGCTCGGCGGGCTCCTCGACGACGGAGCGTTGGAATCGTCCGTCGAGGGACTACTTCGGACGACCGACGTGTTCGTCGTGACCGGACAGATCGACCCCGCAGCGATCGACGAACAGGTCACGGCCGAACCGGAAGCCGAGTTCATCAGGCAACTCGAGCGGACGGCTGAGATCGACGGCTACGACGTCTACACGCCGGTTGCCGACGACACTGACGCGGCGATCGCCGTCGGCGACGAAGCGCTCGTGATCGCCACCGGCGAGGACGTCGATACAGCCGACGACCCGAGGGCCGGACTCGACCGAGCGATCGAGGCGTCGACGGGGACCGTCGACCGGGCGACGGATTCCTCCGAGGCGTTCGCGTGGACCCTCGAGCGCGCTGGCGATGGCGACGTCGTCGTCGGGCAGTACGGCGACGGCGGCGCGCTCGTCGACTTCGCATCCGACGGACTCGAGGACGCCGAGAGCATCGTCTCGTCGCTTGCTGTCGAAGACGAGGAAACCTCGACCGGCGATTTCGCGGCAGTCATCGACGACCCCGATACGGCGACACTCGAGGCCGTCCTCGGTGCTTCGGCGGACGAGCGCTCGCTCGATATCGCAGACGACCGCGTGACGGCCACTGGGACGTGGCGAGAACTCGACTGACGGCCACTGATGTCGAACCCGACGACTGCCGGCCCAGTCCTCACGACGCTCGCACTCGAAGCCCGTTCGATGCCCGAACCCACGCTCGAAGACGTCGAACACAGCCTCGACCGGGCGACGGATCTCGAGACCGAGGCCGCCGTCGCCGCGTTACAGACGGCCCGTCAGGATCTCACAGCCCTCGAGGGAGAGCCAACCGTCGACGAAACCCGCCGACAGGAACTCGCGACGACGCTCGAGCAGCGGCTTCGCGAGGTGAAAAACCGTGAGGCCTACGACAGCGCGTTCGGTGCGGCGATGAATCCGGACGACGAGGACGCACCGTAGGCTGTCTGCCGGTGGCCCCGGCGAGAACCCGGCGAGATCGGCCGCCCTCCCACCCTTTTATTCGGCTGCCGTCCCGAGTGTCGGACATGCGAATCGCACTACTCGGCGGAACCGGCGACATCGGACAGGGACTGGCCCTGCGCTTTGCGCTCGAGACGGACCACGAGGTCCTCATCGGCTCTCGAGACCCCGAAAAGGCCCGCGAGGCAGCCGAAGACTACGAGGCCGAACTCGAAGCGCGCGGTGTTGATGCGAACATCAAAGGCTTCAAAAACGGAATGGCGGCCGACCGATCCGATATCGTCGTCCTCAGCGTCCCACCGTACCACGTCGGCGACACGATCGAGGCCGTCGAAGACCGTCTCGACGAGGAGACGATTCTGGTTACCCCCGCGGTCGGGATGAAAGGCGACGAAGATGGCCTGCATTATCACCCACCGGGGACGGGCAGCGTCACCGAACTCGTCGCCGAGCGCGCCCCCGACGAGGTACCCGTCGTCGGTGCGTTCCACAATCTCGCAGCCGACGCGCTCGCGGACCTCGACACCGACCTCGATCTCGACACCCTGTTAGTTGCAAACGACGCTGACGCCAAAGAGACCGTCCGCAATCTCACGAACGAGATCGAGGGACTGCGCGCACTCGATGTCGGCCCGCTGGCCAACGCTGCCGAGGTCGAAAGCGTCACCCCCCTCGTGATCAACATCGCGAAGTACAACGAGGACCTCCACGACGTCGGCGTGAAGTTCCACTAGCATCTGAAATATTTTTGTCGTCGTCTGATACAAGAGTGGGGCTGAGACGCCCCGAACCCGGCGACCCTGGTTCCTGAACGGTTGTGTCAGAGCTGGGCCACTACAGGAGACCGAACAGGCCGAACAGTCCCAGTGGAACGCCGACGCTCACCGCAGCCGCCGCTCGAGAGAGCTCTGCTTCCCGCCTCAGTCCGCCGGTGAGCAGGTACCACTGCCAGCCGAGTGTGGCGAGCGACGCCAGCACGAACACGGGTTGTATCGACGCGAGCGCTGCTTCTAGTACGGTTACTGCCCGGTCGGGATCAGTGATCGTCATGTCCTCGAGAGCGATTCGTAACCCGAGGAGTCCGACTGCGAGTCGGAAAAACTCTGGAACTGCCGCCCAGCCGGCGAGCGAAAGCGAGCCCGCAAACGACGGCCCCCCGTTCGCAAGCCGTCCGGCTCCGAACAGCACCACGCCCCCAACGAGCCAGAGTACGAACGGGCCGATCAGTGCCATCCAGAGGTAGTCATACGCTGCTTCCTGAACCATCGAACCCATATCACGCTCGATCGTTTCGGGTTCGTCACAGTCCATCGCTTCGTCCATCATCTCCCCTTGCATGTCACAGATCGGTTCGGGCGGGCGATCCGGATTATCCATCGTCACCGTCCCGTCGACTGAACCAGCGAGCATCGCTCCGACGAGCAGGATCGAACCGACGAAACAGAGCGCGAGCAGCGTGACGATTCCCGCCGCAATGGGGAGCGTTTCGGCTGGTGGTCGCTCGTCGAAGAACGTCGCCGGCGATAGGAGGAGTTGTTTGAGGCTGCGACTGGTGGGGACCATTTCTCCCTGCTGTTTTTACCACAGCGGTAAGTGTTTTTCTTCGTAGGTCTGCGATACGGTTCTATCCGAGAGAAGCCGCTGTTTTTGATCATGCACCACCAACGATTAGCCATGCGAATCGTTACGACGCTTCCTTCGGCGACCGAAACCGTCGCCGCCCTCGACCTCGAGCCGGCGGCCGTCTCCCACGAATGTGACCACCCACCCGGCATCGAATCGCTCCCGTCGGTCACGGCCTCGAGAATCGACACCGACGGCTCGAGTGCCGAGATCGACAGTCAGGTGCTCGAGACTGCCGATGACGGAGGCGTCTACGACGTCGACACCGAACTGCTCGCGGAGCTCGACCCCGAGCTGATCGTCACGCAGGGGATGTGTGACGTCTGTGCGGTCGACGAGACGGTCATCACCGAGGCCGTCGACGCGCTCGATACGAACCCGGAAATCCTGACGACTGACCCCCACCGCGTTTCCGACGTTCTCGACGACCTCGAGCGAGTCGGCCACGCGACGGGCCGCGAGAAACGCGCCAGCGAGGTGCGGGCCGACCTCGAGTCCCGAATCGACGCGATCCAAGCACGAACGGCCGACCTCAAGGCCGACGACCGGCCACGGGTCGCCATCTTCGACTGGACCGACCCCGCCATGATCGCGGGCCACTGGACGGCCGACCTCGTCGAGTGGGCCGGCGGCACGTACGGGCTGGCCGACGCCGGCGAGCGCTCGCGGCCCCGCGAGTGGGAGGAGATCCGCGAATACGACCCGGAACTCGTGATCGTCGCCCCCTGTGGCTTCGGCCTCGAGCAGGTCGCCGCCAACGCGGCGGATCTTACCGACCGCGAGGGCTGGGACGAGCTTACCGCAGTCGAAAACGGTCGCGTCTGGGCGATGGACGGCGATCACTACCTCAACCGGCCCGGCCCGCGGCTGGTCGACACCCTCGAGGCGCTGGCCCCGATCGTCCAGCCCGACATCTTCGACGAGGAGACGCCGCCGGAATCGCTTTCGGAGATCGCGGTTCCGTTCGAGACGCTTTTGGATCGACTCGAGGCAGACGCCTAACTAGCTGATGACACTCGATCCCGAACTCGTCGTTCCGACCGCCGTTCGTGACGCAATCCTCGAGCGCACCCGCGACGGCCACCCCGAGGAGATCTGTGGGGTCTTTGGCGGCGAATACGACCCCGACGGGCGAAGTCGCGCTCGCTCGCAGTACCCAGCCGCAAACGTCGCCGAGACGCCACGAACGCGCTACCGGATCGACCCGGAGGCCCAACTCGAGATTTTCGAGCGCCTCGAAGAGCGCGGCGAGGAGATCGTCGGCTTCTATCACTCTCACCCCCGCGGGCCGCCACGGCCAAGCGAGACCGACGTCGCGCAGGCGACCTGGCCGGATCGCTCGTATCTGATCGTCTCGCTCGAGCCACGCGAGGTCGGCTCGTGGCGCTGGCGGGCCGCCGACGACCGATTCGAACGTGAGGCTGTCGTCCTCGAGTGACGGACGATGCGGCTCAGTCCTCGTTTGCGGCTCGGAGCACGTCCGGGACCCAGCCCTGATTCGGATCGTCCGTTTTTTTCATCCACCCGATGAGTCGCTCTCGAAGATCCCGTCGAACGTCCGTATAGCCCGGGTGGTCGATTAGATTTTGGAGTTCGGCGGGATCGGCCTCGAGATCGTACAGTTCGTCGATATCCGGCCCGTTGTAGACGTACTTGTATCGCGCTGTGCGGACCATTCGCTGGGTGTAGAGGCCGAACTCGTCGCCGTGGTACTGGGCGAAGACGGCGGTGGGCCACGTCGCCGGCACCTGCTCGGAGTCGCCGCCGGACTCGAGCAAGGGCACGATGCACCGAGCGTCGAAGGCGTCCGGGACCGCCACGTCACCGATCTCGAGGAACGTCGCCGCGAGGTCGTGGAGATGAACGGGAGCGTCACAGACCGATCCCGGGTCGGTGACGCCGGGCCAGCGAACCTGCAGCGGGATTCGATAGGTGTCGTCGTACATCAGCGGTCCCTTGTTGAACTGTCGGTGGCCGCCGGCGAAGTCGCCGTGATCCGAGGCGTGGACGACGACCGTCTCCTCGGCGAGGCCGTTTCGCTCGAGCGCCTCGAGCACGCGCTCGAGTTGGTCGTCGAGCATCGTCACGAAGCCCCAGTACTTCGCGATGGCTTCAGCCCAGAGCTCCCAGTCGAATCCGGTGACGCCGCGATAGGAGAGGTAGTTTTCATGCACCCGTGGTTTCCCGTCGTAGGTCTCGGCGTAGCTTTCGGGGCGCTCGATCTCGTCGGGATCGTACATCGAGGCGTACGGCTCGGGGACGACGTAGGGATGGTGGGGCCCGTAGAAATCGGCTCGGTGGAAAAACGGCTCGTCTCGGTCGCGCTCGGCGTGGGCGTCGATCGCCTCGATCGTTTTCTCGGCGAGAAACCAGGCGCGGGTCTCTTTGACGTCGATCGGCGTTTTCGCCGCGACGAACGTTCCCTCGGTGCTGTCTCGCGGGTTCGTTCCCGTGTAGATCTCCTCCTCGAGTTCGACCGCTTTGATCGGCTCGCCGCGCTCACGGCGATACTCGCGGAACGCGTCGTCGATGTCGTCGTGGTGGACGTCACTGCCGCCGAGATACGAGAAACCGAACTCCTCGGGGGTCTGGTCGCGGCCGACGTGCCACTTGCCGACGTAGCTCAGATCGTAGCCGTGTTCGGCCAACTGTTCGGAGAACGTGGGGTGGTCGGACGGAAGGTTCGGCTGAATCGAGTCGGCCTCGTGGCTGTTGTTCAACATTCCGTGACTGTGCGGATACCGGCCGGTCAGCAACGATGCGCGGGCGCTCGTACAGATGCTGATCGGCGTAAACGCGTGTGTAAAGCGCATCCCCTCGCTCGAGAGCCGATCCATCGTCGGCGTCTCGACGGGCGGCCCCTCGGGCGCGCTACAGTCGTATCGTTCCTGATCGGTGAGCACAAAGAGGACGTTCGGGCGATCGGCGTCGGCCATCGGGGGTCGTACACCGACGCCGTAGTTAATGCTGGGGCCTGCTTCGGGCCGCGTTACATCATCGCGCTCACTCGAGGTCGTCGAACGTCGGCCGCTCGAGGTCGCCGGGGAACGAGTCAACTGGAACCTGCGCTTGGTCGCCGGATTCCATGTCTTTGATCGTGACCTCGTCGTTCTCTAAGTCCTGCTCGCCGACGATAACGACCGTCTCGGCGTTGATCGAGTCGGCGTAGTTGAGTTGTGCGCCAAAGGAGCGACCGGCGACATCGGTTTCGACGACGTGGCCACGGTCGCGGAGGTCGCGGACAATCCGGGCCGCCTCGGGCCGCGTGTCGCCGATCTGGAGGACGTAGTAGTCGGTCGTCACTTCCTCTTCGGGCCAGACGCCCGCGCGCTGCATCAGGAGGGGCAGGGTCGCGTGGCCCGGTGCGACGCCGACCGCGGGCGTCGGCTGGCCGCCGAAGCCTTCGATGAGGTCGTCGTAACGGCCGCCGCCGAAGATCGACCGCGAGACCTCGCCCGCGGAGTCGAAACACTCGAAGACGACGCCGGTGTAGTAATCGAGTCCGCGCGCGGTCTCGAGGGAGATCGTACAGTACTCACGCGCGCCGAAGTCCTCAGCGGCCTCGAGGACGTTCTGGAGGTTCTCGACGGCTGCCGTGACGCGCTCGGTGTCGGCAAAGGCCTTGACTTCCTCGAGGTCGCCGCCGGCGATGAGGTCGTCGAATTCGACGGCCTGATCCGCCGAGAGGCCGGCCCCGATCAGCAGGTCGTGGTACTCGACCTGAGAGATCTTGTCACTCTTATCGACTGCGCGGATGGCCGCCTCGGTATCGACGTCGGCCTCGTAGCTCTCGAGGACGCCCTCCAGAATGTCTCGGTGGGAGATGCGGAACTCGAAGTGCTCGCCGGTCAGCCCCAACCCAGTCAGTGCGTCGGCGGCCCAAGCGAGGATTTCGGCGTCGGCTTCAGGCTCCTCGGAGCCGAAGATGTCGACGTTGGTCTGGTAGAACTCCCGCTGGCGGCCCTGCTGGACCTGCTCGTAGCGCCAGAACGGCCGCGTCGAGAACCACTTGATCGGCTTCGAAAGTGCCTGCTGTTTGGCGACGACCATCCGTGCGACCGTCGGCGTCAGCTCCGGGGTCAGCGTGACATGTCGGCCACCCTGATCCTCGAACGAGTAGAGTTCGTCGACGATGTCGTCACCGCTTTTGTCAGTCCACATCTCTGCCCGCTCGAGTGCGGGGGTGCCGATCTCGCGGAAGCCGTAGCTGCGGGCAGTGTCCTCTAAGGTGTCGATGGTCGCCCGTCTGGCGGCCATCTCTCCGGGATAGAAGTCACGAAAACCCTTGATGCCGTCGTACATGACCCAGTATTGGTGGACGGCGAACTTCTATCCTGTTATTTACTGCGTGGTGGGCGCCCGTCGCCCAGTGCGTGGCCGCGTCTCGCTCAGCCGCGGTGGACGCCGGTCACGTACGTCTGGTCGTGGTCCGGGAACAGATCACCGATCGCTGCTGGCCCGTCTTCATCGGCGATAAGCGCCCGCAGTTCCGCCTCGTAGTCGGCCCGATCGATCTCCTCGCTCGGGCCGGCAATCACCTCGAGTCGATCCTCGACCAACCGGTCGACGGCGGTGCGACCGAATCCCGACAGCGGTGCGATGTAGTCGATGTCGTGGCGGTCCTCGAGGCTTTGGGCCTGCGCTCTCGAGACCGTCGGGACGCGGTCGTCGCGTCGGGTGCCGTCGGCGATGGCGTCGAACTCTCGCTGAGCCAGTCGCTCGAGGGCGTGGAGGTGGATCTGCTGGATGCCGTTTCGCGGGAAGCCGTCCGCTCGAATGCGGTCGACGGCGTCGTGAGCGACGTCGGGGTCCAACTCGAGTCGGTCGAACGCGAAGTCGATGGCGTCGGCGGTCTCGCGGGCGTGTTTCCAGTCGTCGCTGATGCCGAAGTGGGCCGTGACGAGCGTTACGTCGTAGAACTCCTCCAAGAGAAGGGCCGCGAGCGTCGAATCCTTGCCGCCGCTGTAGAGAACGCCGAGCTCCATTAGCGGCGCTTGATGTCGAAGCTCTTCGAGTCGGGTTTGAGCTCTTGGAGGAGCTGTTTCATCTTGTCGTCGTCGATCTTCCCCTGAATGCGACCGCTGCGGGCGAGTGTGACGACCTGTCGTTCGACCTGTTCGCCGAACTGCGGCTTACTCATCTTGACCGTGTTGAGCCGCTTGCGAGCCTCGTCGGTCAGGTGCTGGCGTAGGACGGCTTGCTTTTGAGCTTCGGCCTGTTGCTGGGCCGCCTCCTGGGAGGCACCGCCTTGCTGGCCCTCTGCCTGTTCTTGGAGCTGTTCCATCTTCTTCTGACGGAGTTCCTCGAGTTTCTCCTCGTCGGGTGAACCACTCATAGCTACACACATCTACCGTCGCACGGCGGAAAATGATTACGGACGACAGTGAGCTACTGACGGCTCTCTGCGGTTGTGTCGGCGAGAAAACTGGATTCGTCGCTTACGCGTAGCGCTCGAGTTCCGGACGGTCGAGCTCTTCGAGAACGGCACCGGCGGTGTCGTCGAGCAGGCTGCGTCCTTCGGGCGTGATACGGCGACCCTCACCCTCTGCAGTCTCGACGAGGTCTTCCGCTTCGAGCTGCTGGAGGAGCGTTCGGATCAGGTTCTTCGAGCCGTCTGCGCGCTTGTCGGGGGCGACCTGATACCGGTTCGAACCGTTCTTGCCGCCGCCGTACTCCGTCGAGAGTCGCTCGACGCCAACGGGGCCGCGGTCTGCGACCTTGCGCAGGAGACTTGCGGCGCGAGTTGCCCAGAAGTCTTCCTGTTCCGGTGGGAGTTCGCGGTCGACACCGGTCTTTACGAACTTGCCCCAGTCGGGTTCGTCGAGTCGGTCCTCGAGCTCGTCGGCGAGCGCCTCGATGAGGTCGTCCGCCGGAACGTCGTACATCGTAGCCATTGGCGTGTGGTTCCCGTCCGCGGCATTTAAGAGCATCGTATCGCCGTCGGAATCCGTGTCGCACACCCACATCCACCACTCGGCCCGCATCGTTTTTCGCGCTCGAGTCGAAACGGGGTGCATGGACGAACGCGCCGCCCTGGCGCTCTTAGCGCGCGAACTCGAGTTTGCCGGCGACGACGCCGCCATCATCGACGGGCTCGTAATCACGACGGATATGCTCCACGATCGGACGGACTTCCCCGACGGCACGACCCGCTACACGGCGGGCTGGCGAGCCGTCGGCGCGTCGCTGTCGGACGTGGCTGCGATGGGGGCGGAGGCGACCGCGACCGTCGCCGCCTACGCCGCCCCCGAGTTCGATCCCGAGGAACTGCTCGGCTTCGTCCGTGGCGCACGCGATGTCTGTGAACGTGTCGACGCGAACTACGTCGGCGGTGATCTCGACGGACACGACGAGTTTACCGTGACGACGACGGCCATCGGCCACACCGACGCCCCCGTTCCGCGCAGCGGCGCTCGAGCCGGTGATCTCGTCTGTGTCACCGGGACACTCGGGCGCAGCGCCGCTGCACTCGAGTTCTTCGAACGTGGCGATGCTGCCGCCCTCGAGCGGGCAAACGAACTGTTCCGCTTCGAGCCACGCGTCGCGGCCGGGCGGACACTTGCCCCCCACGCGACGGCGATGATGGACTCGAGTGACGGCCTCGCCCGGTCGCTGCACCAACTTGCCGACGCCAGCGACTGTGGCTTTGCGATCGAGTCCGACTCGGTGCCGATCGCTGCCGCCCTCCATGAGGTCGCAACTGACGGGGACGTACTCGAGCGAGCGACAACGTTCGGCGAGGACTTCGAACTCGTCGTCACGCTACCCGAATCGGCACTCGAGGCCGTGCAGGCAGCGCTCGATGTCGATCTCACGGTACTCGGGCAAGTCACGGCCGCCGACCACGGCATTACACTCGACGGCGAGCCACTCGCGGATCGGGGCTTCACTCACGGTGAGTAGCTCCAGTGGGTGTGTGATCGTTACTAGCACTCCGTCACGCGTCGCCGTCCGAGCCGAACCGGACAACCGCGATCGGTTCGACTCGCAAATGCAGGCGTGACGAACTACTAGATGACCTCGAGTGGCACCGGCATGAAACAGAGCAGTCCGAGGCCGAACGTGATGAGGCCGATGACGACTCGTGAGGTGCCAAGTTCCTCTTCGGTGACCGGATGTGCTGCGCCTGCCGAGGCGAGCACCATCGCCAGCAGGCCCCAGAACACCCAGATGAACACCGTCTGGAGGCCGTAGCCGCCGATGTAGTAGAGGTATGCGGCGAGCCCAAACAACACGGCCGGCACGAGTGCGCCGATTGTCTCGTAGAACTCGCCGGTCATCGCTCGCAGGATGTGGCCACCATCGAGTTGGCCGACGGGGATCAGGTTGAGGAACGTGACGAACATCCCGACCCAGGCACCGATAACGACTGGGTTGACGTTTCGCGTCGGATCGTCACCGTACAGCGGCTGATCGACCGCCATCGCGAGCAACTCGAGCAGCGGTGGGATGCCGAGTCGAACCCCGCCACCCTCCGCTTGCTGGGCAATTGATTCCGGGACGGTCACCGGGGGCAGATGGAGGCCGATAATGGCGACGGCCACCGTCGCGACCAGCCCGGCTAACGGGCCGGCGACGCCGATATCGAACAGGGCCTTCCGGTTTGGCATTCGTCCCTTCAGCTTGATCACTGCGCCCATCGTCCCGATGATCGTCGGGATAGGGAGGAAATACGGCAACGAGGCGTCGACCTCGTGGTACCGACTCATCACGTAGTGGCCGAGTTCGTGAATCCCGAGCACCGAGAGGATCGCGAGCGAAAACGGCCAGGCGTGGAGCACCTCGAGTGGGTTGGCGAACGGATCGATCGACGGATACCACCACAGGGCGCCGACGAACAGCGTCGAGAACACGGTCGCGACGAACAGGAGAATGTTCGTCCACGGAATCGTGTCGATGCCAATGCTCACCGGCTCGGCGACGAGGACGTACTCGCCGTACCGTGTCGTCAACTGTGGTTCGTACCCCGCCTGTCGAAACGCCGGCCACAGCTCACGCATCACCCGTTCGGGATGGGTCCGCGGATCGCCGTAGTACACCAGCTGATCGCCCTCGGTTCGAACCTCATAGACCGTAAACACCGACTCGACGTGCTCGAGCGGCGGGCCGTCCTCGAGTGACGGCCGGTCCGCCCGCGACGAACCGAACCCGGACGAATCGACGTCATCCATTGTTCGTTACTCAGAGCTCACGGCGTATAAATCGACTGCGTCGGCGCTGGACTGCGCCTGTCAGAAACCGCGAGCCACCGGGACTTGCGTCGAACGGTTATCGCTGCCGTCGACGGGCCGTCCAACGTGGGCAATCGGCTCTCGACGGCTGACCGGCAGGACGGCGGGAGACGATGGGGGAGAAAACGGTGTGCCGGATGGCGTGGTCGGACGCGCCGGCACGGGAGAGGCCGATTACGCCGGCTCGACACGCCACGTGGTCGCGCTCGTGTACGACCACTTCTCGATCTCGAGGTCGGTTGCTGACTCCGAGAGTTTGACCATCAGCGCGCCGATCTCTTTGGGGGACATCCCGACCTCGTCCGCGATGAACTTGCCTTTGAAGTACAGTTCACCGTCTGCTGCGCGGTTGCGCAGGTAGCGCTTCAGGCGGTGTTCCTTGCTTTCCGTGGAGGGGTGGGCTGTGGTGCTCATCGACAGTCGTTCGTTGTGGGGGAGATCTGTTATAAAGGGCGGATGGTTAGCCGCGTTTCGTTTGTGTTCAACGATTTGGGGGGTACCCGTTGTTTCAGCCGCATTTATCCTATCGGTTATGACTGTTTCAAAAACAGCGAGACGTTTTATAACCGTTCCAGATTTATTATTTCCAATGGGTCATATGTGGTTAATACTCAGTCTTTTCTACCGGCGGTATACAATATTTTGAAATATGAGTGCCTGAATATATCGTCTGACTGGCCGAATCGACGTGGGTCGACAGCGAGCGATGCTCGGGGCGGTCACGTTGTACGACCCGTCTCATACTGTCGGACAACAGTCAGTGAGACGTCAGTCGCACATTCGCGGCCGATCTTCGAATCGTGCCGTCCGACAGCCTCAGGATCGGTCGTGCACCCAGAACTCGTCGTCGACTGTGACCTCTTTTTTGAACAGCGGAACCTCGTCTTTCAGCCGATTGATGCCGTCTTCGACGGTTCGAAACGCCTCCTCGCGGTGGCCGGCGAGGACCACGACAAAGACGATGTCTTCGCCGTCCTCGACGATGCCAGTCCGGTGGTAGAGTTCGACCTCGAGCACGCCCGCACGCGCCTCGAGATCCGTCTCGAGGGCCGCCATTCGCTCGTCGGCGACGCCCTCGTACTTCTCGAACTCGAGATATTGGGTGCGTGCGTCGTCCGGGTCGTCTTTTGCGCGCACTCGACCGGTGAAGGTCGCGATCGCGCCCGAGCGCTCCGCCGCCGGCGACCGTTTGACCCGGTCGACCAGCGACTCGAGAGTTTCGTGAGGGTCGGTCTCCTCGAGGGCGGCGACGACGGCCTCGACGTCGAGTTCGCCGGGTGTGTCGACGGCTTCGAGGACGTCGTCGTCATCGACATCGCTCGAGCCCACGACGAGTTTCGGGTAGCGAAGGTCGTCGACGCCGACGACGACGGCGTAGTCACAGGTCGGCGTCAGTTGATCGAGCGCGTCCGCCACGTCCATTCCAGTTCCGGTGGCGGTCCAGTCGCCGTCGGCACCGAGGTCGTAGATGACATCGCCACCGACAGCCGTCGGTTCGTGGGCGTGCATCCCGTCTGCGATCGTCGCGTCGTATCTGACGACGCCGACACGGCCCGCCGCGGTGAGTCTGTCGATGGTTCGATCGACGACTTGCTCGAGTGTGTCGCCGCGTGCGCCGTGGTCGAGAATACCGAGTACGTGCATGACTGCAGTATGGTGACGTTGGACTTTGTAGCTGTCGACGGTCGGGACCGTTGGCGGGCAGGTCCTCTCGCCGGGGCAGCCGTGGGTAGGAGAACGTTGCACGTTCGCGGTGATGGGTCGGCGACACAGCGAATCGGTTTCACGGCTCGTCCGATGGCGACTGTGTGGCCGCCCGTTTCGTCAGCCCGAGGAGATAGACATCGAGCAGACAGACGAGCAAGACGGCAAGCGGCACGGCGACGTCGGTGTAGCTGACCGAGTCGAACTGCAACGCCGTCACGAAAAACGGCTCGCCGATCTCGAGTGCACCCGACAGCGTCCGAGCACTCAAAAACGCAAGCGCGAGCGCATAGAGGAGAAACCAGCTCACGCCACGTTTCCACTCGCCGAGATACCAGTGGCCGAGGCCAGCGACGAACACGGACAGCGGGTAGGCCGGCCAAATCGGACGCGAATATGCACGCATCGCACTAGCCGCCCTGAAACGGCAGCCGGGTCGCTTGCTCGAGGCGAGCGAGTGGTGGCGGTGTGCGTGTGGCTGGCTGATCGTCTGTCGATGGGCGGTCATCCGTCGCGAGTCGCTCGAGGGCGGTTTGTGCTCGTTCGACAGCGGTGGTCACGGGCGGACTGTACTGGTCGTCGTGCTCGCGGTCCGTTTCGACTCGCACCGGCTGGTGGCCGGAGAGAACCGCAACGGCGGTCGCTCGAGTGTCGGTGTCGTCGACCGTGACCGTCGATTGGGACGCGAGTGCGCACGTGATCGCTCGGCTGTAGCGCCGCAAGCAGTCGCGTGTTTCAGCGCTGCCGCCGACGGCCGTCACGCCGAGTTCGCCGGCGACACCCGCAAGCGTCGCTGCCACATCGACCCCTGTCTCGGCTGGCTTGTCCGGTTCGAACGCCGAGTGCGATCGGCTGGCAAGCGCCGCCGAGCCGTGTGTCAGCAGCCGGTACAGCTCCAGTTTTCGATCGTCTGGAACCGGCGTTTTCGCGATTCGCTCGTAGGCGCTGGCGTGGAGGAAATCGCTGGCGAGAATGGCCGTCTCTCGGTCGACCGGCGACATTGCGATCCAGTCGGGTACCGTCTCGGCTGCCACCGCCGTCTCGTCTCCGGTCACACCCTCTGCGAGGCGAAGCCGGGCGTATCCCTCGAGGAATCCAACGGCATCACAGACCGGCTCGAGCAGGTCCTCGAGCCGGGTCGTGGTCGCCTCCGTCTGGTCGGCCACGTCGTCGCTGCACTCGCCGGCCACGTGACACAACGCGCGGGGAAGCGACTCGTCGGGCGACGACAGCGACTCGTCGACGACGGCCCGGAACGGTGGCGGGAGGTCGGCCACCGAGCCGTCAGTACTCGAGCGAGTCCGCTCTCGGATCTGCTGTGGGGTGTTGCCAGTCATCTCACTCACCGACCAGAACCAACCGCGAATCGTCGACCCGGCTGTCACGACATCGATTGCGTGTGGTTACGCGTTCGTTGTGATGATCCCGCTGCCGTGAGCCGACGTGCGTTCGCTCTTGCATTGCGATCGTTATTGTTCGTCCCGGTCGTCGGCGCTGTTCGTCTCGACGAGTCGCTCGTCACGCGGGAACGTGAACGTGACTTCCGCTGGAAACTCGATGCCCGGTTCGAGGACGTCCGCAAGGACGTGTGCCACCGTCCCCGCGCGGATCGTCTCGAGGTACTCGTTTCGTCCCAGCGTCACCTGCCGGATTCGTGCCCCGTCGAACGCTGCAAGCAACAGCGCTGCGACGGCGGCCGGGTCGTGGTCCTGGAAGACGCCCTCGTCGATCCCGTCCCGAAGGATCTCTTCGAGTGCACGCTGGAGGCGGTCGTCGCTCTCGCGGAGTTTCGCACGGAACACGTCGTTGTAGGGGGCCTGTGCCCGAAGTTCGAGCAATGCGGTGTGAAACGCCAACTCCTCGTCGTCCGGATCGGTGAGAAACCAGTCGACGAAGGCTGCGAGCCGCTCGAGTGCCGGTTGGTCTTCGATCGTGGTAACTCGGGATTCGAACCCTTCGATCAGATACTCGATGAACTCCGCGACGAGCGCCTCTCTCGAGCCGTAGTGATAGAACAGCGCGGCCTTGCTCCGATCGGTTCGATCGGCAATCGCCTGCGCAGTGAGATCGCTGTAGCCTTCCTCGCAGAGCGCTTCGTAGGTGGCGGTCATGATCGCATCGCGGACGTCGGGATCGGTCACTAGCTGACTAGTCAGTCAAGGCCCAAAAAGCTGTTTCGATCTCAGTCATACGTCCGATACCGTCGAATCCCGAACTGGCTGTAGCCGCCGTATGCAAGCTCCAGCGACCCAATCCACCAGTTCCATCGGTCCGGTGGCGTCCCGTCGGGTGCGTCGGCGAGTTCGTCGATGACGATCTCGGTGGTCAGTGGGGAGCCGACGTCCGCTTTGTACCGGCCGGCATCCGCGAGGTCGACAGCCTGTCGAACCACGACACGGGCTTGGCCGTCCGTGCCACCGAACTCCTCACGGAGGTGGCGCTCGAGTCGTTCGGGGTCGATGAACACGGGTACACGTAGGCGGGGAAGATACTTGAGTGTTCGAGCCCGACCTATCGCCGCCCGAAAGCGGCCCCGTTTGTGGAGCGCAGTTGTAGGTCGTATCGATGTTCTTTTGAGCAACGGCCGTCTTCCGTCGGACATGGCAAGTTTCACTGTCGTCGTCGGCGACCCCGACTCCGGGTCGTCCTACCAGCTCGAGGCGGAAGAACAGGATGCAAACCGGTTCATCGGCAAGTCGATCGGCGAGGAAGTCGACGGCGGGGCAGTCGGCCTCGACGGCTACACGCTCGAGATCACCGGTGGCTCCGACGAAGCCGGGCGACCGCTCAACCCGGATGTCGCCGGCGCGAACCTGCAGGAAGTGCTGATGAAAGAGCGCCAGACGGGCTACAAGCCATCGCGTGACGGCGAGCGCCGCCGCATCACGGTTCGGGGTCGCGAAGTCTCCGACGCCGTCGCACAGATCAACGCCACGGTCGTCGAAGCCGGAAGCACCGACATCGACACGCTGCTCGGCGACGGCGAAGACGCCGACGAATAACCCCACAGCCGAATTTTCGTTTCGTCAATGGCAGACCGAATTTCGAGCGACCACCCGTCAGTGCAGACGGTCCGGTCGACGTGTACGGAGACGGCAACCGGTGTCCGTCTCGAGGTACCGGCCGACGATCGCGACGCGTTCCCGACCGACGAGGTCGTCCGGATCGTCGTCGATGGCGACGAGTGTTTCGCACGGGTCGAACGGGCGCTAACTGGTGACGACCTCTCGATCCCCGGCGTCTACGAGACACCCGATCAGGCCCGCGATCCAACCGGGGCGACCGATCGCCTCGCCGACTGGATCGACGACCACGGCGTGTCAATGGGCGGCTCGGCTCTCGTCGACGTCATCGAACCCGAGTTCCTCTACGGGCTTCGATCGCCGGGCGAGACCGTCTATTACGACGCTCGAGAACCCCCAAGTAGCAGTCTGCAGGATATCGCGTCGGATCTCGAAGAGCAGTGATCCGCCCGCGGGTTCGAGAAGCGACGCCACCGGTAGCAACGGGTGTTCGACCGCTGACAGCTGCCGACCGTCGGGAAACCAGTATAGCGCCTTTTTTCCACCTCGAGCGGGAATACAGGGGTATGACTGACTCACGCGAAGCGTTTCTGGCCGGCGAGCGACCGGACGACGTCGCGTTGTTTCTGGCTGACTCGTACGTCTCCGACGACCGATTGGCTGAGTTCGGCGAGGAAGTCGACGACGGCGTACTGATCGTCGTCGACGGCGAGCGCGGCCGGAACGCGTTTCAGGCCGCGACCGGGATGGAAGCGATGCAGTTCGCCAAGTCCGCGATGGATCTCGAGGGAATCATCGACGCGGACCTCACTGGCGGCACCTGCCCGGAGACGCCGGGAGATGGCGACCACGAGATTCAGTTCGTCTTTGCCTTTGCCGAAGAACAGAACGAAGACGTCGGCGGCATCTACGCCGAGGGAGACGTGATCCACGCCTACGCACAGTGTACCTGCGGGACGGCGTACTCGGACCGCTGGAACCCCGCCGACGCGTAAGCGCGAGTCGAACGACGACCGAGTCGACCGGAAGGACCATCCTTTTGCGACCGGACGGCGTACACTCGAGTCATGAGTTCTTTCGAAACCCCACACGAGACAGGCCGTGGCTTCGGCCTCTCGAGTCGCGAGGTGCAGGTGATCGGCGGCGCGACCGGGCTGATGGCGATCACCGTCGCGCTGATGTACGTCTTCGCGGCGACGCCGCTTGCGGTCGTCAACGACTACCTCTTTGCGTTCCCGATCGTCGGCGTGCTCGTCTACGGCGCGGCGATCATGGGCGGGGAGCTGATCGCCGAGCGCGGGGTCACGAACGGCGACATGGGGGTGGCGTTTATCGGCATGGTCGTCTTGCAACTGGCCTTTGGAATCTTCGGTGCCGGAATCATCTCGTTTGTTCCACAGGAGACACAGCTGCTGGTGCTTGGCATTACAGCGGTGGTCACCGCACTGCTGACGGCGCTGATTTCGGGCTACATCTACGCGCGCTCGAAGACGTTCGAACACTGGGGTCAGTTCGCAAACTACGCCTTCCTCGGCGGTATCGGTGTAATCCTCGTCGGGACGTTCGTCCTGCAGGTGCTGTTGCTGGTCGGCTTCGTCCTCATCTTCCTCGGTTTTCTGCTCCGACTGGGCTATGAGATCTGGCAGGTTCGTGATCGTCGCAACGCTTCTGTCGGTCTCCAGACCATCGGCGTCTACATCGCCGTCGCTGGTGTCTTCGTCCACGTCCTCCAGCTCGTGATGCGGTACGTGCTCTCGCAGGAGTAAGGCGGTGTCGGCGTCTCCCCTCGAGTCAGCTACTCGTCGGCCTGTTCGTCGTCTGCCGCGTCGGCCTCGGCGACGACGTCGCGGAACGCATCGAGGATGACCTGTTTCGTCACCGCGCCGCGGGTCGTCCAGTGGGTCGCGTAGTCGAGCATATCGTCGTAGATGTCGGGTTTACAGCCCGCGGCCTTCGGGTGGCCGCCGCCGTTGACCTTGCCCGCGACCTTGTGACACAGCTGGAACTCGTCGGTGCCCCGAATCGATGCCGAGCCGGCGGGTTTGACGACGACCGAGGCGTCGGCCCCCTGCTCGCGCATCGCTTCGGCGACCTCGTTCTGTGAACAGCGACCGTACGTGATCCCGACCGTGTAGCCGCCGATTTCGCGGACCTCCGAGCGACCGACGGCCTGTTCGATGAGCGCTTCCTTCTCGACGCGGCGTTCTTCGAGGAACTCACGAACCCAGTCGGGCAGGTCGACGCCGTACTCGCGGATGACCTCGACGTACTCGGCGGGGTCGGTCCAGTAGGCGTAATCCGCGAGGTCGTCGCTGCGTGGGTCCTCGCGCAGCCAGAGATCGTGATCGCGCGTGACAGTCGCCAGCTCCTCGTACATCGGTCCGAACTCGTACTCGAGCGAACGGTAGACGACGTCCGCGCTGCACTCCTCGTCGGAGTCGCCAACGACCAGCGTCGCGCCGGCGTCGCGAACCGCCGCGGCGACGTCGTCGTCCCACTGGTGGTGGTCGTACCACTCGACGCTGGCTCCGGTCTCGAGGGCGGCCTCGAGTTCGTCCTCGACGTACTCGTAGCGATCCGGCGCGAGGTCACAGACGAAGATATCGATGCCCTCGTCGCCGAACTCGGCGACACGGGCGAGTGCGTCCTCGACGTCGTGGGGGCTTGCGGGGATCAGGGCGACGTTGTGGGGTGTCGGTTCGGGCTCCTCGAGTGGCTCGTCGTCTCCCTCCGCGTCGTTCTCGTCGTCGGGTTCGGGGACGACCTGAACGTCGTCGTAGGCCTCTCGAATGAGGGCGACGCAGGCGAGACCGTCGGCGTCGGGGTCGGCGATGACGGCGACGTCGGCTCCCTCGAGGGCGGCCGCCGTCTGTTCGTCTTCGAGGTCCTCCTCGAGGGTGTCGGGCAGGAAAAAGCCGGTGCCCGGAAGGACGGATTTCCGGGCGAGCGGGAGATCGCCGCTGTCGATGAGTTCGTCGTACATGTCACGTCCTGCGGGACGGGTGGGGAAGTGACTTCCCCTCTCGAACGGCGAGACAGGAGTCGGTGACCCGTGGCTCGAGGCTACTGGGCTGCTGTGTCCGCGTCGTCTCCTGCCATCGGATCGAGCTGTCGAACGGAGAGGACGGGGACGGGGGAGGTACGCACGATTCGTTCGGCGACGCTGCCCAGCAGGAGGCGGTTCTCGCCGTGACGGCCGCGAGTGCCGGTGGCGACCAGATCGGCGTCGATCTCGCGGGCGTACTCACAGATCTCGGCCGCGGGTCGACCCTCACGGACGGCGGTCGTGATCTCGGCGTCGTCGGTCGCACGCTCCTCGACGGTCGCGAGCGCGGCGTCGGCAGTCGTCTCGAGGGCGGTTCGGAGTTCGTCGCGGAGCTGTTGGGGCGAGGCGTCGACCTCGCTGGCATCGACGACCGAGAGCGCGTGGATCTCGGCGTCGAACCGCGCTGCGAGATCGAGCGCGACGTCGATGGCCCGTTTGACGCTCTCGGAGCCGTCGGTGGCGACCACAACCGTATCGAACATGCGTGATGGTTACGACCGAGGTGGCTTAAACACCGGCGGCTCTTCGCCGGGCACGAACCACGTTGCCGCGTCGATCCCCGGCGGGTGTCGGGTGGCTTTTTGACGACGGGGAACACATCACCGCGTATGGACGACAGCGAGCCGTTTACCGTCGATACTGTTCTCGCGCCGGTCGACGGGAGCGAGGAATCCGCGACCGCCGTCGAGTACGCCATTGCGATCGCCGACCGCTACGACGCGTCGGTTCATGCCCTGTTCGTGCTCGGCCGTGGCGTCGTTCAGGGGATGAACGCCGGCACCGTCGACGAAGAGACCATCGCGACGGATACGCAGGGTTTTTTCGACCGCATACAGGCCGTCGCGGACGAGACAGACGTCCCGCTCGTGACCGCCGTCGACGACGGCTTCTCACAGACACGCAAAACACGCCATCCCGGCAACGTCGTCCTCGACACGGCCGATACGATCGACGCCGACTTCATCGTCCTCCCCAGAGAGCCGGTGACTGACACAGCATCGTCGGAAGTCCTGGAGAAAGCCGCGGAGTACGTCCTCGCGTACGCGAGCCAGCCGGTGCTGTCCGTCTGAGCGGGCGCTCGACCCGCCTACGGACTCATTGTCGATGACTCCTCACTCGAGTCGGATCGCCATCTCCTGTTCGAAGCTCTCGGTGCCGGTCGACTCGAAGCCAACGCGTTCATAGAGGGCGATCGCCGGGTTGTTCCAGCGTTCGACGGTCAGCCACACCTGTTCGATGCCGATGTCACTGGCATGTCCGAGCAGATGCTCGAGAAGCCGTGTCCCGATCCCGGCGCGCTGGTAGTCCTGCAGGACGAAAATCGCAAGCTCCCACTCGACGTCGCCGCGGTCTTCGATCGCCTGCGGATCGTCGGTGTCGGGCACGAGCGTTGCGTGGGCGACGACGTCCTCGCCGTGGCGGGCGACGACGTTGACGCTCTCGTCGGCGATCGTCTCGAGCCAGTTGCGGATGCGTGCTTCACCAGTCGGTGGAATCCCCTGTGCGCGGTCAGTGGGATCGAACTGGGCGTACATGTCGACGACGTCGTCGAGCGCGTCCGCGAAGTCGGCTTCGGCGGCGATCTCGATCGGTCGTCCCTCTCGGTCGTCGAACGTCGTCGTCGGCGAGGGAAACGGTCCGGCCGGTTCGTCGGGGTACGGTCGCGTTCCAACCATCGTTATCGCACCAGTTTGACCGTCGTCGGCGCGTTCAACAGGACGAACTCGGTGATCGGACCGAGCTGGATCTTGCCCATCGGACTCAACGTACCGCCGCCGATCACCAGCTGGTCGTACTCGCCCTGTTCGGCGTAGTCGACCAGTGAACTGCCCGGATCGCCCTCGAGCGTGATGATCTCTGCGTCGATGTTCGTCTCCGAGAGCAGCGTCTCCGCCTGCTCGGTCATTTCCGTCTGTGAGCGTTTCGCCTCGGGTTTTTCGACGACGGCGACGGTGAGTTCGTCGCCAACCTCGCGTGTGCGATCGATCGTCCGCCGGAGCGTTTTGATCGATTCGTCGCTTCCAACGAGGCCCACTAGGACGTTCATACACATGCGTGTGTACCCACGGACGAAAACCGTTATGCCACGTAACAGATACTCGAGTGCGAGTAAGCGTATCTCCCGCATGCGTTGCGCATGACGACGACGTTAAGACCATGTGGTGAATACGTTGACCGAATGAGTGATGCGGCGCTCGATGTCGTGGAGTTCCTGCTCACGACGAGCGTGTATTCGGACGATCGGACGCTGGATGAGAACGATCTCCCACCGTCGTTCCGCCGGGTATTCTGGTCCGGCGGCGTCGACGACGGTGACGGGGACGGTGGACAGACACACGCCGGCATCAGCCGGCCGCTCTCAGCCACGAACAGCACCGCACGTGAGGCGACCGGCGTCGGCCAGCCCTGGGACGCCGTCTCGGAGTTGATGTTTACCGACCGCGACGAGTTCTCGGGAACGATCTCACTCGTCCAACAGGAGTTGGCCGAACAGTGGTTCGCCGAGCGTGTCGACGACGACCGCTTGCTCGAGAACCCGACGCTGGCCAAACACTTCACGACACACGAGGAGTTCGGCGACAGCTTCGACGTCACCCACGAGGAGGCGCGAGAGCAAAACCGCCCGATTCAGGCCGACCGCGTCTGGATCGACGGCTTACTCGAGGAGTACTTCGACGAGGACGACGACGAGGAGATGCTCGACCTCGTCGAGGTCCGCGCGCCGGAGGAAGTCGATATGTCGCTCGACGATCTGGTGCTCACCGACGATCAGGAGAACGAACTCGACAAGATTTCGAAGGCGATCGAACACCGCGACTACCTCGCGAACATCGGCCTGCGCGAGATCGGGAAACTGCTGTTCGTCGGTCCGCCGGGAACAGGCAAGACATCGACGGCACAGGCGCTCGCACAGGATATGGACCTGCCGTTCGTCGAGGTCAAACTCTCGATGATCACGAGCCAGTATCTCGGCGAGACGGCCAAAAACGTCGATAAGACGTTCGAAGTCGCCAAACGGCTGTCGCCGTGTATCCTCTTTATCGACGAGTTCGACTTCGTCGCCAAAACACGGCGCAGCGACGAACACGCCGCGCTCAAACGCGCCGTCAACACCCTGCTCAAGAGCATCGACAACATCTCGCTGATCGAAGACGACGTCCTCCTGATCGGCGCGACGAACCACCCCGATCAGTTGGACGACGCCGCCTGGCGACGCTTCGACGAGATTATCAACTTCCCCAAACCCGACCGCGGTATGCGGGCGGACATTCTCGGCGTCATCACCCGCACGATGGACATCGAGGAGTTCGACCCACAGCTCATCGCTGAGGTGACACAGGGGCTGACCGGCAGCGACCTCCGGATGGTGCTCCGAGAGGCCGTCCTCGAGGCGCTGACCGAAGACCGGACGACGCTGACTCAAGAGGATCTGCTCGACGCCGTCGAGGAGTTCGAAGAACGAGATACGCTGAAGAACATGGATATGATGGGCGGCGACCACGACGCACTCGTCGCGGGCGGCGACCTCGGCAGCGACGGCGGCCACTCACACGATCACGGGCACGACCACGACCACGATCACAGCCACTGAGCCACCAGCGACGTGCTGTGTGGAGACGTCTGCGGCTGGCGAAACACCCAACTGCCAGCCCGGTGTCGTCGCCGTATGCACGATTTCCACACCCACACGAACTACTCCGACGGCAGCGTTCTCGAGCGAATGGTCACCGCCGCCGACACGGCCGGCCTCGAGGGAATCGGACTCACGGACCACTGTACGATCTCCGCCCGTGAGCGCCCGGCCACCGCTCGCAGCGTCTACGGTTTCAATCTGGATCTGACCTACGAGCGCCGCCGCCGGGCGATCGAGGCCCTCCGTGAGCGAGCGGACATCACACTCGAGATCTACGACGGTGTCGAGATGGACTACGACCCCCGCGACGAGCGCGCGATTCGGGAGTTCCTCGCGGAGGCGGAGTTCGAATACACGCTCGGCAGCGTCCACACCGTCGATGGACTGAACGTACAGGTACCGGGGAACTTCACGGGGATGAGCGGGGCAGCACTGGATGCGATCGCCGACGACTACTTCGACGCGCTCGTTACGATGATCGACGCGGAGCTGTTCGACGTCGCCGCCCACCTCGATCTGCTCGAACGAACGCCGCCGCTGCGCGGGCGTGCGACGAGAGACCACTACGAGCGCGTCGCTCGAGCGCTGGCCGACTCGCGGACGGTCCCCGAAATCAACGCCGGACGCGCAACGGCAGCGACGACGATCGTCCACCCCGACGAGTCGTTTCTCGAGGTGCTCCGGGAGTACGACGTCGCCGTCACCGTCGGCACCGACTCCCACCGCCCGGCCGAGATCGGCGAGCGGACCGATTTTCTCGAGACGTATCTCGAGACCCGTGATCTCGAGCCGGTTTACCCGCCGAGTCTCGAGTGACTCGCAGACGGACACTCGAGGCGAGTCGTGTCCGGTACCCCACTGCTTTTGGCCACAGCAGCCGACGCTTCGGCAATGCCTACGGACCGGAACGTCTACGGCGGCGACCTCGAGCCCTGCAGCACCGAACCGATGACTGGGTTTCTCCGAGATGGGTGCTGCCGTCGCGTCGAGGGCGATCGGGGTCGCCACGAGCTCTGTGCCGTGATGACCGAGCCGTTTCTCGAGTTCAGCAGGGAAAACGGCAACGACCTCATTACCCCGAAGCCCGAGTTCGACTTTCCGGGTCTCGAGCCCGGCGATCGGTGGTGTTGCTGTCTCGGCCGGTGGCTCGAGGCGGTGGAGGCCGACTGTGCCCCACCCGTCGTGCTCGAGGCGACCCACGAGGCGGTCCTGCGCGACGTCGAGCCGGACCTGTTGCGGGCACACGAGTACGACGGTGATTCGCAGTCGGAGTGATCGGCCACCTCGATTCGGGCAACACCCATATGCCCTGCCTGCCAATCGACTCGCAATGAGCGATGAATCGCGACACGAGAACGCCGTCGATTCGATCGCACTGTGTCTCGAGTGGAGAGGTGACCACGGACTGTGCGCGTAACGCTGCTCGGGACGGGCGATACGACCGGGACGCCCACTGTCGGCTGTGACTGTGACACGTGCGAGCTGGCCCGCGAACGCGGTGTCGAACGGACCCGGTTTTCGGTCCACGTCGAGAACGACCGCACCGGCGAATCGCTGCTGGTCGATTTCAGCCCGGACTTTCGTATGCAGTTTCTGCGCGAGGACGTGGCCCTGCCGGACGCTGCCGTCATCACCCACATCCACTTCGATCACCTCGATGGGCTTGGCAACGTCTTTCGCGTCCTCGACTCGCTGCCCGTCTACGCCGCCGACGAAACCGACCCCAAAACTGGCAAGAGTGTCGCCGAAACCGTCAGCGACGACTATCACTACCTCGAGTTGCTCGAGGTCCATCCGACGACGCCGCTTGAGCCGGTTCGGATCTGTGGGTTCGACGTGACGCTGGTGCCGGTCGACCATCCGCCGCTGGTCTGTTATGGCGTCGCGATCGAGGACCCCGAAACGGGCGCGAAGCTGTCGCTCTCCGGCGATACGAGCTACGACATTCCCGATTCCTCCCGGACGGTGCTCGCCGACCCTGATCTGTTGCTCGCGGACGCGATCGTCCCCGCCCATCTCTGTGCGTACCATCCACTGGGCGGTCGCCACGAGAACGACGACGGCGTCCCCCGGACGTTCGGGACGAAACACATGACTCGAGAGGGAGCACTCGAGTTAGCCGACGAACTGAACGCCGAGCGGACGCGGCTGGTCCATCTCGCCCATTACTACCCGGCCGACGAGGCGTTCGAGGAGCCGCTGGCGATCGACGGCGAGCAGTACGACCTGTAACGGAACGGACACCGTCGCTCGCTTATCCGAACTGGTCGAGTCCCGACTGCCGGCGGCGTTTGCCCGCTGGCTCGGCCACCCACGGCGTTCGACGGTCACGTTCTGCCTCGAGATCCACCTCGAGGGCTGCTGTGGAGTCGTAGCCCGGACACGACGGCCCACACTCCACGCTGGCGTCGACGACGCGGTCGTACCGCTCACAGTAAGGCAGTGTCGCGCCGCTCGAGTCGTCGGCTCGACAGGCTCCACAGTCGGGAAACCCGTACGTTCGCCACCCCTTACCGTAGGCACGTTCGGCGATGCGTCGTCGCCGCCGGGCTTTCGCCTCGGGCGAGACGACGGCGATCTCGGTCCGCCCCGGCTGGTACTCGAGCGGCTCGATCCCCGACTCGTCGACGGCCAACGGCGTCGGCTCGCGAACGATCTCAATCTCGAGTGTCGATGCGTCGTCGTTGCGATGAACGCGCCAGACGCCGACCGCGTCGGGAATGCGGTGGAGATGCGCTCGCGTGACGTAGCTCTCGGTCGCGAGGACGGCCTCGTCGACCAGCGCGAGGCTGACGTCCGTTCGGAGCTGGGCCTCGAGGTCGCCCGGCCGCTCGAGGTCGGGTTTGTTCTCGATGCCGACGATGCGGTCGTCCCACTCCGGATAACGCGCGACCTGCCGGACGTACTCGCGTCCCTTCCGTCGGTCGCGTTCGAAAAAGCCGATCTCACAGGCCCGCTCGGTGGCTCGACGGGCACGATCCGGATGGCAGTCGAAGGCGTCTTTCCAGTACCGCGCCCGGCCGGTGCCGACGTCCGACTCGATCGCCGCCGCCGGAATGGACGCGCTCGTCAGTTCGAGTCGCTCCTCGAAAGCTGGGCCAGGTTCGACACAGACGACGTCGAGGATTCGGCCACCGGGCTCGGCGACGCTGGCTCCAAGCTGGCGGGCGACGATGCCCGGCTGGTGGCTCTCGAGGTGGGCACACAACTCGAGTTCGAACGCGAACTCGGACACGGTTACAGGAACGAGAGCGACCGGCATAAGCAGGTTGGAACCGGAACGGACTCGAGTGGAAACGATGCCCGACTGTGGGACGGATGCCTCTATAGCAGACCGGAGCACGACCGTGCCGTATCGAGAGCACATATAATCGGTTAACCCGATCAAGCGCAGGCTCAGTACCGAGAGACGTGACTCAGGCAGACCATCCGAATACAGACGACGACCTTCGACTGTTACTCGTCAGGCATGGCGAATCGATCTACAACGAGCAGAACCGACTTGCTGGACGCACTGATGTCGAACTCAATGCTCGCGGCAAACGGCAGGCCAAAGCGCTCGCCGAACGGTTCCGAGACACGGAGCTCGATACCGTGTACTCGAGTTCGCTCAGTCGTGCGCTGGAGACAGCGACGATCGCGAGCGAACCACACGGGATCGACATCACGACGGTCGACACGCTCTGTGAACGCAGCTTCGGTCGACTCGAAGAGCGTCACAAACCCGCTGTCGAGCGCAGTAGGGCCGAGACGAACGTGAATCGAAGCGAATGGTGTCCACCCGGTGGTGAGACCAGACAAGACGTCGCAGATCGAGTTGTGCCGTTTGTCGAATGGCTCGTCGACGAGCACCGTGGTGAGGTAGTCATGATCGTTGCTCACAGCGGCGTCAACAAGACACTGCTCGCCGCCCTCACGAGCGGGGATTGTATGTGGGGTCATCGAATCGCACAGAACAACACCGCACTCAACGTCCTCGAGTACAACGGCAGTTGGACACTCGAACGCGTAAACGACACCGCACATCTCGAGGCGCTCCGATAGTCCCTCTCAAATCGAGTGACGGAGAGATGATTCGGGCGAGTCCGATGAGGGTACCGCTTTTGGACGTAGTGCCGGGATGAACGTCCCGTCGGCCGTTAGCCGTTTTTCGTCAGCAGTTCATCTTGACTGAGCTGATCGTCAGCTGACTCGCCTGTTGACCGAGACGCTTCGACGCTGTCGGTCGCGCCCTGATACACCCGCGTTTTCGCCGCCTCATCGAGCTCGGCAGGTGGTCCATCGAAGACGAGACTGCCGTCTGAAAGACCGAGAATCCGATCCGCGAACTCCTCTGCCAGATGGACTTCGTGGATGTTGATCACGACTGGAACATCGGTATCGACCGCGATTTCGGCCAGGAGTTCCATCACCGCGTGTGAGGTTTCCGGATCGAGGCTGCTCGTCGGTTCGTCGACAAGCAACAGTTTCGGTCGCTGGAGCACTGCTCGTGCGATCCCGACACGTTGGCGTTGGCCACCCGAGAGCGCGTCGACACGCTTGTTCTCGTAGCCACGAAGACCGACGCGCTCGAGGGTCTCGTAGGCGTGTTCAATAGCATCAGGGGGGAATTTCCGCCGGAGCGACTGCCAAAAGCCAACGTAGCCGAGCCGCCCTGAGAGGACGTTCTCCATGACGGTCAGACGCTCGACGAGTCCGTACTCCTGAAACACCATTCCGATGTTCCGACGCTCTCGCTGAAGTTCCGGCTTCGAGAGTGCGGTGAGTTCGACGTCGTCAAGCCAGACGTCACCGCTGGTCGGTTCAACCAGTCGGTTGATACACCTGATGAACGTACTCTTGCCGGCACCGCTCGGCCCAATCATCGCGACGACCTCGGTTCCATCGAGTGTGACAGACACGTCGTCCAGCGCGCGGTCACCAGTCTGATACACCTTCTCCAAGTTTTTTGTTTCTAACATTGTTTATTTGCAAGCGTTGTGTTCGAAAGGCGATACAGTGTCCTCGTTGCGTGGGCTACCGACTGATCGTCACATCACCTTTTTTCGTGCGTACGCAGAGACGACTTCGCTGAAAAGAACGATACCGAGGATTGCGATCAGGATCGTCATCGCGTTTGCCCACTGGAACTGGTTTATTTGTGACATGAGCAGACTACCGATCCCACCACCACCAACGAATCCGATCACGGTCGATGCACGAACGTTCGAGTCCCATCGGTACGTCGCGATGCCGATAAACGCCGGCTTCACTTGCGGAACAATGGCATACACAGCTGTTTCGAGGCGACTCGCCCCAGTCGCGGTCATCGCCTCGACTTGGGTCATATCGATCTCTTCGATGGCCTCTGCGAGGAGTTTCCCGATGAACCCAACCGACCGGATACCGATAGCGACGACGCCCGCAAGCGCGCCGGGTCCGAGCAGCAAAACGAGCACGAGGACCCAGATAATGACGTTCACAGAGCGCGTCGTGGTGACGATCAATTTCCCGAGTGTGTACGTAACTCTGTTTGGCGTTGTTGTATCGGCCGCGATAAGCGCCGTCGGGATCGACAGGGCGATTGCGAGCACGGTTCCGAGGATGGCGATATGCAATGATGTCAACAGCGGATCAACCATCTCCGCGACGATCCCAGTCGACGGCGGCCACATTCGGGTCCAGAGGTCGTATAGCTCTGCGGGAGCGGTTCGAACAACGCCGATGCCCATCTCGAGATGACGCCAGGAGATGACGATGACACCAGCGACAAGGGCAACGGAACCGTACCGCAGTAGCTGTTGGCCTCTCGTAAACCGATTCCAGGTGCGCCTGCCGGCATCTCTCGTGGGAGTTGTCTCTACACCCGCAGCTCCAGTCGAGATTCGCTTTCGGGCTACAGCACTCACAGCTTCGCCTAACAAAACCAGCGCGATGATGACCAGGATGATCGCAGCCGAGAAGTCGTACTCGAAGCGGTCGAATGATGCGACCAGTGTCTGACCGATCCCACCCGCACCGACGATGCCAACGATGGCACTGCTTCGAAGGTTGATATCCCAGCGGTAGATCGAGAGCGCGACGAATCGCTGTGTGATCTGCGGAACGACGGCGTAAAAGTACGTCTGGAATCGGCCCGCACCCGTCGCCTCGATCGCCTCGAGCTGTGTCGGATCAATATCTTCAATCTCCTCGGCAAGCAGTTTCCCAAAGAAACCGACTGTCTTGATCATCAGCGTGATGATCCCGGCCAGCGGGCCGAACCCAACGGCTTTGACGACGATAATCGCGATTATCAGCGCGTGAAACGCGCGTGAAGTCGCGATAATAGTCCGGCCAATCCAGAACACTCGCTCGGAGACGAGGTTTCTCGACCCGAGGATGGCGACTGGAACGGAGAGGATAATACCACCGATAGTCGCGATGACGGCCATTGCGAGGGTTTCCAGAATATCACGCCAGATCATTTCTCGCCTTTCAGGCGTGAAGTCAGGCGGCCACGCGTTAGCCATCAGCTGACTGGACTGCTCGAGTCCGACGAGAAGACGGCCGGGAGTGATGCGGATCTCCCAGTAACTCCACGCCGCAAACAGCACGATCAGTAGATAGACAGTCCACTTCACATATTCGTTGTAGAATATCGTGGGACGATCCCAATCGGTCGGAGACGACGCCTCTGTATCCGTTTTCATTTGTGTCTTGAGGGGGGCTGAATTTGCTGCTGTGTGTTGAGTCGGTCGCTGTTCAGGTCGGATGGAACGTCGAGAGACGTTTACGCGAATGCCTGCCGAGAAACAGTGGCGAAGACTGTGCTATAGGTCACCGATGTTGTACTCGATATCGTTCGCTTCGTGAATCTGCAGGACTGGATGGTGGTGCGTAGCGTAGTCGAACTCGATAAACTCGTTTTGCTCGGTCTGGGTTTCGATCGATGTCCCGGAGTAATCGTACTCGAGGTGGGCGGCTTTGATTCCCTCGACAAGGTCGGGGTGAAGCCGATAGTGATAACAGGACGGTTGGGAGGCAAACGGTGGACTCATCCAAATACACCGAAGTCGTGTCGGATCGAAGTTCCCCGACGTAACGAAGTCACCGTACGAACTACTCGCGATCATCCCCGCGTCGTAGTCGCCGATGTCAACGCCACGGACGCTGTTGTTGTGATCACCGGAAAACTGAATCTCGTAGTCTTCGCCGGGGATAATTCCTTCCTCGGGCATCAGTGCCATCGGTGCAAGATGGCCCGAGTTCGAGGTGTCATGGGCGTGCGCGACGACCTTGCCACGCAAATCATCCAGTTCGGTAATCTCTTCGTTGTCTCGCTGGGCACAGACCCACAGCCGATAGCCGAACGTCCCCTCTTTGACCAACATCCCGAACGGGACGGCTCCGGCAATATTGACGGCGTAGGGAACCGTCCCCGCACTGAACGTCGAGAGATGCAGTCTGTCGGACCGCATTGCCTCTACTTGCGCTGCACTGCTATCGAGGACGGTGAAATCGACATTACGGCCGGTTTCGGCTTCGATGTTCTCGACGAGTGGATCCATCGCGTCGGCGTAAATCGTCGCGGCCGACTCCCCCGATCCGAACGCGAAGTTGATCGTATCCGGGTCGAGATACGAATCGCTTGATCCAGGCTCCATTACCGGGTTGCCGTAGTGGGGTTGGTCACGGGGCTCGAAGTTCGCGAGTGCCTGTTCGTCCCCTTCGTTGAAGCCGTGATCAAACAGGACATCGGTCGGTTGTGGAAGCGTCTCGTGAGGATTGTCTGTATCGAAGTCCTGAAATTCGATAGCGTTGCTGCTGCCTGCCCCTCCGTTTCCGTCGTCGCTATCGGAGACACAGCCCGCAAGAGATGCGATCCCAAACGCGCCACCAGCCATAACAAATCGCCGCCGCGAGAGCGGTACAGTATCTGAATTGACGTTTTTGTCCATTGTACAATCATCCCTGCTGCCGTTCCAAAAGTGAAGGTTGCTATGAGATGGATAGACAGCCACGTGTTTCGACGTCTCTCTCGGGAGAAATCCGGAGAAAAATGTACGGCTCATACGCTTGTTAGAGTACTGACTGTCCGCGGTGTCCGAGCGGTTTCGTGGACAGGATTCCGTTGAACTCCAAGATTGATTCGCTTGTGAACTACCCCCGCCTACTCACTCGTGGTGGCTAGGTTATCGTCTACAAACTCGGATTCCTCATTCGTTTCAGAAAGCCGCCTCAATAACCGCTGCTATCACGCGGTTTCTCTCTTAGCTAAAAGCGAGACGTGATCGAAAAGCGGGACAACCGTAGGTTCAGTTGCTATCGCGGACGTCCATCTGAACCGAATTAATCGAACGTCTACGGCCGTGGTGCTGCCTTCTGCAGCGCCGTCTCGGCGATATTGCCGCCGTAGTCGGCGCTCCGGGAGAGCGAGTCGAGGATCAGCCCCAGCGACTGGGCCTGTACGGGATCGAGTTCACGGAGCATATCGTCGATGGTTCGGGTGTGCTCGTCGATATCCAGCACCGACTCGAGGGCGTCGTGGCTCAGGTCGGTCGCCTCGGCGCTGTCGTCGGCGAACAGCGCATCGAGGGATTTCTCGAGGATCGTCGCCGTATCGGCGTGGAGTTCGAGCAACGCGTCGGCGACGTCTTCGGGAACGTCGCCGAGTTTGCGCGCGAGTTGGCTGATCTTGACGGCGTGGTCGGCGACCCGCTCGAGCTGGCGGGCACTCGAGTGATAATCGAAACAGTCCTCGCGGGAGACGCCAAGCGACTCCGCGGCCCGTGGCGAGCGCAGCGTCGCCCGGAAGATCCGCGAGACGACGAGCCAGAGTCGGTCGACGTCGTCGTCGCGTTCGACCACGTCGATGGCGCGTTCGTCGTCATTCTCGACGAGCGCGTGGATGGCGTCCTCGAGCATCGAGGTCGCGATCAGGCGCATTCGCGTAACGGCGTTGACGATCGACAGCTCCGAGGAGTCCAGCAGGTCCTGGACGACGACGCAGTCGGCCGACTCCTCGACGACTTCGACGCCGATCAGCCCCTGAATCGCACTGCGGATCGCCCGCCGTTGTGCCGTTGTGATCCGGCCGGCCTCGAGGCGGATGATATCGAACCCACTGACGTACATCGTCAGGACAGCACGGGTGAGTTGCTCGTCCTCGAGGACGGAGACGTCGAGTTGTCCCTCCTGATGATCGGTCTCACGCTGTGGCGTGACGAGCAACATATCGTCTTCAGCATAGATTTCGACGGTTGCACCACTGCTGATGTCGTTGTCGATGGCCCACGTCTTCGGAAGTGAGACGGTGTACGTCGAGCCACCGGTCACCTGGACCTTGCGTGTCTCCATAGGGCACGATTTCGATGACGGGAATATAAATCTACTCGAATCTATAGAGGGATTTCCAGAGGGCGCTATTAGCGCTTCAGAAAGGCGTAAAGTCCGGTATCTTGCGAACAGACAAACATAGGTGTATAGTACAATTCGTAGTGTTCTATAGAACTATATACTTATCTGTGCCGTGAATGATGAGCCATCAAAGTCACCGAAACCGCGAGAGAATTGCCTTCGAAGATGATTCGAATCAGCTGCGGAACCGGACGCGAATAACTTGAACTGGCCGAATATCCGTTTTACTGGCTGTTTTCAGCGGCACCGCTCGATCTATGGTCGTCTACATAGGCGTCTATTGATGTACGAGATAAGATATATAGATATTAGCACCCTCTTTATATGGCTGTCCCAATCGATCGGGTGATGACGGACAACACGTCCGAAGGCGACCAGACCGGGTTTGCATCGCGACGAACGTTCCTCGCCGGCGCGAGCATGGCGGGGCTGACCGCACTCGCGGGCTGTATGGGTGGTGACGATAGCGACCTGTCCGGAACGATCGACGCATCCGGGTCGAACACGGTCGCACCGATCACCTCGTGGGCCGGCGAGAACTTCGAAAACGAGTACCCGAGCGTCTTGGTCGACGTTGCACCGGAGGGAACCGGAGCCGGCTTTCAGGAGTTCTGCCGGGCCAACTCCGACTATCAGAGTGCGAGCCGTCAGATCACCGAGGAAGAAATCGGCCTCTGTGAGGAAAACGATGTCAACTACGGTTTCCTCGAGGTCGGCCTCGACGGGCTCGCAGTCGTGAAAAACTCCGAGAACACCTGGCTCGAGGAGATCACTCTCGAGGAACTCAAGCTGATCTGGGAGTTCGAGGCGACCGGCGAGATTACCCACTGGAGTGACGTTCGCGACGAGTGGCCCGACGAGGAGATGCAGCTGCACGCCCGCGACAGCGCGTCGGGGACGTTCGATTACTTTACCGAGAATATCTGTGGCGAGCGCGGCAACATCCGTGACGACTACTCCGCGACCAGCCAGACCAACGAGATCATGGCTGCGGTCGCGGACAACGAACACGGCTTCGGCTGGGGTGGACTGGGTTACCTGCGTGAGATCGAAGACGACCAGCCGATCGAGGCCGTCCCAGTCGAGAGCGACAGCGAAGACGGCTTCTACCTCCCGACAGAGGAAAACATCGAGGACGGACTGTACTCGCCGCTGGCTCGTCCGCTGTTCGCCTTCGTCAGCATGGCGAGCCTCGAGGAACGAACCGACCTCATCGGCTCGTTCGCACGCTTTTACACCAACGACGCACAGCAGTTCGCCCGCGACGAGGGCTTCTATGCGGCTCCCGACGACGTGACCGACGAGAACCACGAGAAGATCGACGAGTGGCTCGAGGAGGTCGACGCGTCGCCAGATGACCTCACCGTACAGCGCGCATAAGCCTCGAGGCATCCAATGAGCACTGAATCACACCACGAGTCAGGAGCCGGGATCAGCGGCGATGGACCCGTGCAGGCCGATAACGAGGCCAATCGTCGTGCTCGTCGCATCCTCTTTGGCTGTGCGACGATCACGGTCCTGACGACGCTTGCGATCTTTTTCGTCCTGATCGACAACGCGGCGAGTTACTTCTTCGGCGCGAAGCTGACCGAGATGCTCATGGGAGCAAGCCCCGAGCAGACGGTTACGTTCACCGAGTTCTTCACCGGAACGCGGTGGGCACCCGACCACGCGACGCCGGCTCACGGCGCGATTCCGATCATCTTCGGGACCCTCGCGATCACGGTCGGCGCGGCGTTTGTCTCGATCCCGATCGGGACGGCGACCGCGATCTACCTCTCGGAGTACGCCCCCGACAGCGTCCGCTCGAAACTCAAACCGACCCTCGAAATTCTCGCCGGAATCCCAACGATCGTCTACGGTTACTTCGCGATCGCTTTCATCAACCCGGTTCTCGTCGCCCCGATCGCGTCTGCGCTGTTCGGCATCAACATGGGTCGATACAGTCTGCTCTCGGGAATGCTGGTCGTCGGCATCATGACGATCCCGATGGTCTCCTCGATCAGTGAGGACGCCATGTCGGCCGTCCCGGACGAGCTCAGAAACGGCGCGTACGCCCTCGGCGCGACGAAGTTCAACGTCTCGACGCGGATCGTGCTTCCGGCGTCGATCTCGGGCGTCTTCGCGTCGTACATCCTCGCCGTCTCTCGAGCGATCGGTGAGACGATGGCGGTTACGCTCGCGGCCGGGTTCACCGCGAATCTCACCGCCAACCCCTTCGGCGAGATCATGACGATGACGGCGTACATGGTGAAGATGGCACGCGGGACGACCGCGGTGGGCACCGTCGAGTATCAGTCGCTGTTCGCCGTCGGCTTACTGCTGTTCGTCATGACACTCACGATGAATCTGCTTAACGACTGGTTCAAACGCCGCTTCCAGGAGGAGTACCGATGAGCACCGATACCGACACCGATCTGTTCAGCGACGTCGACCTCAGCTGGGAGCACCTGAAGAACCGACTCTTCCTCGGGGTCATCTTCGCTGCGTCGATGTTCGGCGTCGTCATGCTCGCACTCTTGCTGTTCGACGTCGCCACCGACTTCTACGTCGGACTGACCGAGTACAACATCAGTCTGGTCGATTTCTTCACCCGGGACGGCTCCCGGCGTGAAGAGTTATCCGGCTTCAGAGGTGCGATCGTCGCCTCGATCATGCTGATGGTCCTCGTCACGATTCTGTCGTTTTTCGTCGGCGTCGGCACGGCGATCTACTTGGAGGAGTACGCACCCGACAACAGAATCACTCGCCTCATCGAGGCGAACCTGGCGAACCTTGCGGGCGTCCCGTCGATCGTCTACGGCCTGCTCGGGCTGGCGGCGTTCGTCAACGGGATCGGGATGGGCCCGATCTTACTCGCCGGGGCGATCGCCCTCGCCTTGCTCGTGATGCCGATCATCATCGTCTCTGCACAGGAGGCGATTCGGTCGGTTCCCGACGGCGTCCGTAACGGCTCGTATGCGACCGGCGCGACGAAGTGGCAGACAGTCCGTCGGGTCGTCCTGCCGGCGGCGATCCCCGGTATCATGACCGGGACGATTCTGGCGCTCGCCCGCGCGATCGGTGAGACGGCCCCGCTGATCATGGTCGGGGCGATCTTCATCAACCGGATGCCCTACGGGCCGTTCGACCGCTTTAGCGCGATGCCGACGACGATCTACAACTGGGCGAACGAGCCGAGCCAGCACTTCATCCACCTCGCTGCGGTCGGCATCGTCGTATTGCTCGCGTTCCTGTTCGTCATGAACGGGGTCGCGATGTACATCCGACACAAGTACGAGACGGAGGTATGACATGTCCACGAAAGACGCAGATCAATCGCTGATCACGACCGACGTACAGACCGGGTCCAGAGACCGAACCGACCGCACACACGAGACCGTCGTGAAAGCCCGCAACCTCGACGTCTACTACGGCGACGAGCAGGCGATCTCGGGCGTCTCGATGGATATCCCCGAACACGAGGTCACCGCGATCATCGGCCCCTCGGGCTGTGGGAAGTCGACGTTCCTACGCTCGATCAACCGGATGAACGACCAGATCGACGTCTGTCGCGTCGAGGGCGACCTCTCTTTCCACGGGAAGAACGTCTACGACGAGGACGTCGACCCTGTCGCCTTGCGTCGGAAGGTCGGGCAGGTCTTCCAGAAACCCAACCCCTTCCCCAAGTCGATCTACGACAACGTTGCTTACGGGCTGCGTATCCAGGGGAAAGCCGACGAGGTCGATCTCGACGACGCCGTCGAGCGCGCCCTTCGCGGGGCGGCCCTGTGGGACGAAGTGAAGGACAAACTCGACTCCTCGGGACTCGATCTCTCTGGTGGCCAACAGCAGCGCCTGTGTATCGCCCGTGCGATCGCACCCGACCCCGAGGTCATCCTGATGGACGAACCGACCTCGGCGCTCGACCCCGTCGCCGCCTCGAAGATCGAGGACTTGATCGACGAACTCGTCGAGGAGTACACGGTCATCATCGTCACCCACAACATGCAACAGGCCGCCCGCATCTCCGATCAGACGGCCGTCTTCCTCACCGGCGGCGAACTCGTCGAGTTCGACGAGACGGCAACCATCTTCGAAGACCCCGACGACGACCGCGTCGAGGACTACATCACCGGCAAGTTTGGATAACCATGGCACGAACTGACTACCAACACCAACTCGAGCAACTGCGCGAGGACGTCCTCGAGATGAGTGCTCTCGTCTGCCAGCGGCTCCGCCGGGCACTCGAGGCCCTCGAGACCAAAGACACCGCCCTCGCCGAGGGAATCATCACGGGCGACCACGAGATCAACCAGCTCTATCTCGATCTCGAGCAGCAATGTATCGAACTGCTCGCCTTGCAACAGCCCGTCGCGGGCGATCTGCGATTCGTCGCGGCCTCGTTCAAGATCATCACCGACCTCGAGCGAATCGGCGATCTCGCGGTCAATCTGGCGGAGTACACCAAGCAGGCCGAACGGGAGCGCTACTCAGAGATCGACATCGACTACATCGGGACACAGACCGTCGAGATGGTCGAGACGGCGATGGAGGCGTACGCGACCGACGACGTGGCGGCGACCCACGAGATTGCGGCGACGGACGACGAGGTCGACACGCTCTGTGAAGGTGCAAGCGAAGTCGTCGTCCGAGACCTCCTCGAGGCCGAGACGACGTCGATCGACGAACTGACCGATGACGCGCTGCTCGAGGACGTCTCGCGGATGCTGTTGACGATCCGTGATCTCGAGCGGGTGGGCGATCACGCCGTGAATATCGCTGCTCGAACGCTGTACATGGTCGAAAACGACGACGAACTGATCTACTGAATGCGTCAACGACGCTCGGCCGACGACATGACCGTTCCCGTCGAACGCAAGCTCCAGCTGACCGGCAACTCCACGTTCGTCGTCTCGCTCCCGAAAGCGTGGGCGACGGCACAGAACCTCGAGTCCGGGATGTCGATGTATCTGTATCCGGCCGACGACCGAGTCGCCGCTACACCGGAGCGCGTCTCGACGCAGGGTCGGGCGGTGACGATCGACGCGCGGACGGACACCAGCGACGGCGTGGAACGACAGGTTCGGGCGGCGTACGCCGCGGGAGACGATCTTTCAACCGTGTCTCTGCCGAGTCTTTCTGCTGAAACGACTTGCCGTCCAGAACTCGTTGTCGCCACTACTTCGCGGTCAGCACGTAGCCGTCGACACGCGACAGCGTCCGCTCGAGGCGCTCGCCGTATGCGGCGAAGGCGGCGAGTACCGGGTACGACCACTCACACCCGCCATAACAGTAACGTTCGAACAGCCCGCTCTCGGCGATCGTGAGCTGTCGCCGCCGCCAGATCGTCTCCTGTCGGGCAGCAACGAACTCGTCACACCGGACTCGAAGCGCCTCGAGTCGCGCTCTTGTCAGCCGAAGCGCGTTGAACTCGAGTTGTGCCAGCGGCTGTGCGCGCAGCGACTCGAGATCCGCATGGAGTGTGTCGAGGGTTCGGCCGGCCGCCTCGAGTTCAGTCCGTTCGTCCTCGATGGCGTCGATGAGCTGTGTTCGGGCGTCGACGGCGTGCTCGGTTGCCATGAGCACCGATTGTTTGACCGACGCATGGAACTGCGACTCCTGTTCGATCGCTGCTGCCAGCGCCGCGCCGAGCTCGCCAGCCATGTGTTCGTGGCAGGGTTCGGCGTACACCTCGTCGTAGTGGGGGACAGCAACCACCGTCTCACGATAGGCGTTGGAAATCGACTCGAGGCCGCTCGGCTGCGGCGTCGTCGAGCAGGTTCGGACCGACACCTGCGGTCCGGCTGCGTGCGATTCGACTGCGGTCGGCTGGGGGGCCGTCTCGAGTCCCACGACACGCGCCCGAAACCGTTTGAACGCCCGTCGTTCGTCGCTCAACTGAGTGTGCTCTCGCTCGAGTGTCGCTGTTGCCGACTCGAGAACGGCCGATCGCATTGCGGACACAGCCGGAACAGGGGATCGATGCACCGTAACTCCCGCTAATAGCTCTCTTGGCCGGTACGATGGCGCTCTGCGCCGACGGGAGCGATACCGAGGGGAACGTACCGCTATGGAATCGACACCCGAGGGTTGTGACGACGATGTGCCGCCTCAAGTATCGTGTGCGCTCGGCTCCCAGTCGATACTGACCCCCTCGAGGGAGTATGGAGTCCTCAGTACGGCACTTAGCAGCGGTTTTGGTGGGTCCCGATCACGTAGTAGCTACCGTGTCCGAGGGTACCAACTCATGAGCGGTTCTGCAACCGGCCACGACGACCACGGCATCGGCGATCGATTGGCTACGGCGGCGAATACGGACCACGCACCCGCACTCGAGTGTGTCGTCGTCCGATATCGGGAGCGGTCGGATCGGTGTACGTTTGCGCCACGCGAGTGTACGGAGGCGGAACAGTTGACGCAGTGGCTTTCCGCCGACATCGACACAGTCGTTGACCTCGATAACGTCCGATAACCGGACCGAATCGGTGCCGACCACGTTCGGTGCCGGCGGCCGAACAAAGGTAGCGATTCGTCGACGGTGACGAGCCGAACCGACAGGCGGGGAAACCGTGGTATGCCAGTCGAATACGGACGAACTGTTATCCCCGACGGCTCCATAGGGCAACATATTATGTGGACGCGACGGACGTTCGTCGGAACGGCAGCCAGTACCGCGGCGCTGCTTGCGGGCTGTCTCGGGGATGACAACGGCGATGAAGACGATGACGCCACCGAGGACAACAACGGCTACGATCCACACCTCGACGAGATCGACGACTACGAACCGGTCGACCGAACCGGAGAGTCGGAGATCACGATACAGATATCGCCGGACAGTGAGCCCGCGTTCGATCCGGATGCCGTAATGGTCGACTCGAACACCGAAGTGACCTGGCGGTGGAGCGATAGCGCCGGAGAGATCGAACCGGTCGAGATGCACAGCCCGTGTCAGTGGACCGGCAGCGACGGCGGGACGAGCCACTCGTGGACGTTTCCGTTCGAGGGGAAGTACGTGATCGGCTACTCGTCACCGACTGTCGAGGAAGTCACTGGCACCATGTTCGTCGTTGACCCCGACGACTGAGACGGATTGCTGTAAGATTTCCCGGCGCAACCGCCGTCCGGGTCGCGATTGCGCCGGAAATGACTGACAGGAAACCGTCTGAGGCGGTGCTGTCCCGCGTACGGGGGCGGGCCGTGCTGACAGCAGTCCGTACAACTGGGGCCATGTTGTTCGTCCGTAACCGGTTCTACAGGGCAGCAAGGCGAGTGTCTCGAGGCTTGCCCTCGAGGCGGTTCACTGTGCGTGACAGTCGGTGAAATGATGGCAACCATCGGGGCAGAACCGCCCACAGAACAGTAGGTTTATCAAGCGCACGACGGAACCCTTATCTAAGATTACTCACCGTCTTATGGCAGGAAATCAACAACCGGAGGTGAACATCGGGCTCGTCGGTCACGTCGACCACGGCAAGACCACGCTGGTACAGGCCCTCAGCGGTTCGTGGACTGACCAGCACTCAGAGGAGATGAAACGCGGTATCTCCATCAGGCTTGGCTACGCCGACGCCACGTTCCGCCACTGTGCGGAGCTTGACGAACCCGAATGTTACACCGTCGAAGAGGAGTGTCCGGACGGCTCGCCGAGTGAGCCGCTGCGGACCGTTTCGTTCGTCGACGCCCCAGGTCACGAGACGCTGATGGCGACGATGCTCTCTGGCGCATCGCTGATGGACGGCGCCGTGTTGGTCATCAGTGCCAGCGAACCCGTCCCACAGCCCCAGACCGAAGAGCACCTGATGGCGCTTGACATCATCGGCATCGATAACATCGTCATCGCCCAGAACAAGGTCGACCTCGTCAGCGCCGATCAGGCCCGACAGAACTACGAGGAGATCCAGGAGTTCGTCGAGGGGACCGTCGCCGAAGACGCACCCGTCGTCCCAGTCTCCGCCGGTCAGGAGGTCAACATGGACCTGCTGATGCAGGCGATCGAGGAGGAGATTCCGACTCCCGATCGAGACCCCGAGGCCGACGCCCGGATGCACGTCGCCCGCAGTTTCGACATCAACAAACCGGGAACAACCCACGAGAACCTCGCCGGCGGCGTGCTCGGCGGCAGCCTCGTTCAGGGTGAACTCGAGGTCGACGACGAGATTGAGATCCGTCCCGGCCGTGAAGTCGAAGAAGGCGGCCAGACCGAGTACGTGCCAATCGAGACGACGGTTCGCTCGCTGCAGGCTGGCGGCGAACCCGCCGACACGGTCACGCCGGGTGGCCTCCTCGGTGTCGGCACCGGACTCGACCCCGCACTGACGAAAGGTGACGCGCTTGCCGGCCGGCTGGCTGGCCCATTGGGGACGCTCCCGCCGACCTGGCAGCAGTTCACCATGGACGTCGACTTGCTCGACCGTATCGTCGGTGCCGAACAGGGCGAGACCGTCGACGAGATTAGCACTGGCGAGCCGCTGATGATGACCGTCGGAACTGCGACGACCGTCGGTGCCGTCACCAGCGCCCGCGAAGGCGAGTGTGAGGTCAACCTCAAACGGCCCGTTGCGGCCGAACCGGGTGCAAAGATCGCGATCAACCGCCGTATCGGTGCCCGCTGGCGGCTGATCGGTCTCGGAACGCTCAAAGAATAACGACAGCGACGAGCATGACTTCCCCGACGCAAGTCGCCCTCGATACGAGCGCGCTCATGATGCCGGTCGAACTCGACGTTCGACTGTTCGACGAACTCGATCGAGTGCTCGACGGGTACGAACTGACGGCCCCACAGGCCGTCATCGAAGAGCTCCGTCGACTCTCCGAGAAGGGTGGCCGCGAGGGGACGGCGGCAAACGTCGGTCACGATCTCGCGACCGAGCGCTGTCTCGTCGTCGATACGGAGGCATCGTACGCCGACGACGCGCTGGTCGAACTCGCCCGTGAGGGCGTCGTCGACTATGTCGTCACGAACGACCGCCCGCTGGGCGACCGCGTACTCGAAGCGCGTGTACCGGTAATTGCATTACGCGGGAGAAACAAGTTAGCGATCACTCAACCATAGATGTACAAACGGGTCAGACTAAAGGACACGGTAGAAGTACCACCGGAGGAACTCGGCGACGTCTCGCCGGACCTCGTGAAGCGACTGCTGCAGGACAAACTCGAAGGCCGCATGGACGAAGACGTCGGAAGCGTCGTCTCGGTCACCGACGTCCACGACATCGGTGAGGGGACGGTGCTGCCCAACCGACCGGGCGTCTACTACGAAGCCGACTTCGACGCCGTCACCTTCGATCCTCAGATGCAGGAAGTCGTCGACGGCACCGTCGTCGAAGTCGTCGAGTTCGGTGCCTTCGTCGGCATCGGTCCCGTCGACGGCCTGCTCCACGTCTCACAGATCAGCGACGAGTACCTCGCCTTCGACGGCGAGAACCAGCAACTCGCCTCGAGCGAGTCAAACCAAACACTCGGCGTCGACGACGCCGTCCGTGCTCGCATCGTCACCAAAAGCATCGACGAGCGCAACCCGCGTGACTCGAAGATCGGCCTGACGGCGAAACAGCCCGGTCTCGGCAAACACGGCTGGCTCGAGGAAAAACACGAGAGAAACGAAGCGCCGGCGGGTGAATAACCATGGCCGCTGACCGTCTCGTCTGTCGTGAGTGTCACCGGGTCAACGATCCGGACAACGAAACCTGCGACGCCTGTAACTCCTCGTCGCTGACCGAAGACTGGGCCGGCTACGTCGTCATCGCCCACCCCGAGGAGAGCGAAATCGCGACCGAAATGCAGGTGACCGAACCCGGCTCGTACGCACTGAAGGTCCGGTAACCGTGACTGGCGAGGACGACCGTTCGGTGTCTGCCGACAGCGGCGAGCAACTGCTGGTTCTTCCCGACGCGCTCCGACACGAACTCAAGGAGCCGATGGGTCCGATCGAAACCGACGCTAACCGGCTGCTCGAGGCCGTCGACGGCCCACTGATCGCCGTCGGCGACGTCGTTACCTATCACTTCCTCGAGGCTGGACGGCCGCCGGACGTCGCCGTCGTCGACGAGCGGACCAAACGGGAGGCCGTCGACGAGGAGATCCGCGAGACCGTCACCGAAGAGACGACACTCGAGGCCACGAACCCGCCCGCCGAACTGTCAGCGGCGATGATCGAGGCGCTCGTCGACGCCGTCGACCGCGAGGAGCCGACGACGATTCTGGTCGACGGCGAGGAGGATCTGGTCGCGCTGCCGGCGATTGTCGCCGCTCCCGAGGGGGCAAGCGTCGTCTACGGCCAACCCAACGAGGGGATGGTCCACGTAAAAGTCACCGACGACCACCGCGCGGAGATGCGTGCCTTGCTCGAGCGATTCGAGGGCGACGTCGAGCGGTTCTGGTCGCTACTCGAGTAGCCCGCCAGACGATTTAGTCTCGTTTTCCGAGCGCTCGCTCGAAGACCCGCTGGGCTCGTTCGTAGGCACCGTTTCGATCGACGATCGGGGCCGGGTAGTCGGGTGCAAGCGCCTGTCGCCGGTCGCTCGAGAGCGTCGGCCACTCGACGATGTAGTCGGCGGGCACCGACTCGAGTTCGGGGACGTACTCGCGGACGAACGTGGCCTCGGCGTCGTATTTCGCGAGCTGCGCGACCGGGTCGAAGATTCGCACGTCGACGGAGTCGGTGCCCGTCGAGGCGATCCACTGCCAGTTGCCGGCGTTGATTGCCGGGTCGTGATCGAGCAGTCGGTCCCTGAAGTGAGCCGCGCCGCGTCGCCAGTCGATCAGGAGGTGTTTGGTCAGGAAACTCGCGACGACCTGTCGCGGCCGGTTATGAATGTACCCCTCGCGCTCGAGTTGGCGCATTCCGGCGTCGACGAGTGGATACCCCGTCTCGCCGCGTTTCCAGGCCGCAAACTCGTCGGCATCGGTTCGCCAGGCGATCTCGTTCGGTGGATCGTCGTAGTTCTCGGTCTCGAGGGTGGGCGTGTCGGAGAGCAGATGATAGTTGTGTTCGCGCCAGGTGAGTTCGTCGGCGTACTTCTCGACGTTTCGTCGGTCGCGGCCGTCGACTGTCTCGAGGACGTCCGTGACTCGCTGCCAGACTTCCCGAATTCCGATCGCGCCGACGGCCAGATACGGCGAGAGCCGAGAGACGGCCTGTGTTGGCTCGGCGACGGCCCGCGCGAGGTCGTCCCGTGTCTCACGATAGTGGACTATTCCCGACGCACAGAACGACTCGAGACGGGCGCTTGCGGCGTCGTATCCCGCCGTCGGAAGCTCGATGTCCGTCGCGGTCGTCGGGATCGATTCGGTGTCCATGATGTCGGCGAGCGCGTCGGGGGTGGGTTCGGGTGCCGGCGGTGCGTTCGTGTGTGTCTCCCAGTCGGCGGCGAACTGCGAATACGTCGGATACGATGGCTCGAGGCTGGCGGGATCGACGAGCACCGAATCGACGTGGGACTCGAGTGGGATCTCGAGGGCGGCCTCGACAGCATCAGCCTGCGCTCTGTGTGTCGAATCGAAGCAGTCAGTGGTGACGACTCGATCGACGCCGTACTCTTTACAGAGGGGAGGAAGCACGTCGGCTGCGGGCCCGGTTCTGACGACCAGTTCGCCCCCCAGCTCTCGGTATAGCTGTCTAAGTGCGCCGACGGTGCGCTCGACGAACGCGCGTTTGCGCTCACCCATCTGCTCGGTGACGGCGGGATCGAAGACGTAGACGGGGACGACCAGCCCCTCATCGGCGTCGACCGCCGCGGTCAGGCCACGGTTGTCCGTGGTCCGTCGGTCGCGGCGATGCCAGAACAGGATCATGGCGAGCCTAGCGGCTGTGGCGTGTAAACCTCTCGAGTACCGGCACTGGTGGCCGAAATCCGGCGGCCGTCGCTACAGCCCCCAGATGAGGACGATGCCGGCCGTCGTGACGCCCGCCAGCAGGAACTGAAGTGGGCCACCGACGCGCAGGAAGTCCGTAAACTCGTAGCCGCCGGGGCCGTACACCATCAGATTCGTCTGGTAGCCCACGGGCGTCATAAACGAGGTCGCGGAGGCGAACATCACCGCGAGCAGGAACGAAAACGCCGAGGCGTCCAGACTCGTCGCGGCGTTGATTGCGATGGGGCTCATCAACACCACTGTCGCGACTGGGGTGATGACGTTCGCGAGCAGTCCTGTCACGACCGAAAACAACAACAGGACGAGAACGAGCGGGAGATAGCTCGCCGTCGACACCAGCCCGGCGGCGATGAGCTGTGAGCCGCCGGTGGCCTCGAGGGCGACACCGAGCGGGATCACGCCGGCGAGCAGGAAGATGACGTTCCAGGAGACGGCGTCGTAGGCGTCGCCGATCGAGAGACAGCCGGTGACGACCATGAGGAAGACGCCGGCGAGTGCGCTGATCACGATGGGGGCACCCCCGAGTGCGGCCGTCCCGACCACCCCCGCCATGATCGCGATCATGATTGGGGTCTTCGGCGACAGCGGCGCGAGGTCGTCGACATCGTCCTCGAGTAGCCAGTCGAAGGCGTCCTCTTCGATGACGACGAGGTCGCTCGAGTCGGTGAAATAGCGGATCGAACTGGGGATCGTCTGAACCAGAAGGACGTCACCGGCCTCGAGCCGGTGGTCGCCGAGCTCGGTTCGGAGCAACTCGCCGTCGTGACGGATCGCGAGCACGGTCGTCCCGTAGAGTTCACGGAGTCGGGTTTCGGCGAGGGTTTCGCCCACGAACGAGGATTTGTCCGGCACGATCGCCTTCGCGAGCAGGTCCTCGCTGGTCGACTCGTCGAACGTCTCGTCGGTCACTGGCCTGCGGACGAGCTGGTGGAGTCCCTGATTCGCGACGAACTGGTTGACCGCCTGCAAGGTGCCATGGATCGTGAGTACGTCGTCTTCCCGGATGCGCTGGTCGGTTCTAACTGCAACGTAGGATTCAGCTGCGTCCTGGCGCTGGTCGCGCTCGAGTGTCTCTGCTGTATCGAGCGCAGCGGGCTCGGCGTCGAGATCGCCGGCCCGCTGTAGCTGCTGGTCGTGCTCGTCGGTATCAGCCGTCGTGTCGGGTCCGTCGCCGTCGTCGTACTCGAGGACCTGTGCTGTCGCAGCCGGCTCGAGGTCGGATTCGCGGCGAAGCTGCAGAATCCGAACGTTCGCCTCAGTTCGTGCCTCGAGGTCGCCGACAGTGTTGCCGACCGCCGCCGAGTTCGAGCCGACGCGAACGTGGGTAAGGTGGTCCTCGAGGTCGAACTCCTCGACGAGATCCGCGTCGACAGGGATTCGTGCGGGCGTCAGCCACCGGCCGACGGTCATGAGATACGCCAAGCCGACGGATAGGATGACGAGCCCGAGCAGCGTGAACTCGAACATGCCGATCGGGTCGCGCCCGAGCAGGTCGACAGCGAACTCGCTGGCGAGCAGGTTCGTCGACGTCCCGATGAGCGTCAGGGTGCCACCGAGGATCGCCGCATACGACAGCGGCAAGAGCAGTTTCGACGGCGAGATACCCGTCTTCTCGGCGAGTTCGGAGATCATCGGGATGAAGACTGCGACCACGGGCGTGTTGTTGATCACGCCTGCAAGCGGCCCCGTCGTGGCGATCGTCGCCGCTAACGCTCGCGTCTCACTGCCGCGCGTAAACCGAGCGAGCCAGAGGCCGAGTCGCTGGACCAGCCCAGTCCGCTGGATTCCTGCGCTGAGCATGTACATCGCGACGATCGTGATGGTTGCGGTGCTCGCAAACCCCGAAATCGCCGATCGGTAGCCGACGCCGGTCACCGGCTCGAGGACGGCCAGCGCGACGATGATCCCGATCGCTGTCACGTCAGTCGGGATCGCTTCGCTGACGAACAGGACGAGCGCGACGGCGATGAGTCCGAAAACGACCAGCGCGCCGGTTGACACGCCAGCGATCATCTCACACCATCCACTATGGACGCTACTGGTCTCGCGTTCACACTCCATTGAGGACGGACAATTCACAAAACAATACCTGTTCACAGAGCGGCCCGTTTTACCGTCGCCGGTCGTTGGCTCCCAGCGAGCGAATCTCGAGAAGCTATTTACTGCCCGCCGAGTACGTGACGAACATGTACGATTTCGTCGTCGTGGGCGTCGGCCCGGCCGGGGCGCGCTTCTCGCGACGGGCCGCCGAACAGGGGTACGACGTGCTCGCACTCGAGAAGGGAACGGTGGGGACGCCACTGGCCTGTTCGGGCCACGTGAGTACGGACATCTGGCAGTTCACTGGCGAGGGGGCACGCGAGGAACTGTTCCAGAACGAGATTTACGGCGCGCGATTTCACGTCGGCGGGCCACACAGCGCCGCTTACCCCTTTTATAAAGACGAGGTCGCTTCGAACGTCATCGACCGCGTCGGCTTAGATCGCCACCTCGCTGACCTCGCTCGGGAGGCGGGCGCAGACGTCCGCGAAGAACATACCGTTACGGACGTAACTGAACACGACGACCACGTCGCTGTCGTCGTCAACGGCCCCGACGGCGTCCTCGAGTTCGAGGGGAAGATGCTGGCCGGCTGTGACGGCCCTCGATCGCGCGTTCGTGAGTCGCTGTCGCTGCCCGAACCCGACGAACTCCTCCACGGCGTGCTTGCCTTCTCCGATGAGGTCGACCACGAGAACTTCGTCGACGTTCACCTGACCGCGCCGACGTTCTTCGCGTGGCGCATCCCCCGCGGCGAGGCTGGTGTCGAGTACGGGCTCGCAGCCCCGCCGGGCGTCCAGGTCACCAAACATTTCGAGGAACTGATCGACGGCTACGAGATCGACGTTGCCCACCGCTGCTCGGGCGCGATCCCAATCGGGCCACCCAGCCGCGTCACGAGCCGTCGTGCGTTTCTCATCGGCGATGCGGCTGCTCAGACGAAACCCTTCACCGGCGGCGGCATCCTGTATGGGATGACCTGTGCCGACCACGCCGCCCGCGAGATCAACCCCGACCGGCCCGCCACACTCGCCGCCTACGAACGCGCGTGGCGCGACGACTTAGAGCGCGAGATGACGCTCGGCCACTCCCTCCGGCGAGCCTACTCGTTGCCCGAACCCGTCCAGCGAGTCGGCCTCAACGCGCTGTCAGGCGAAATCGGCGTCCACATGGACCGGCCAACCTCACTCCTCTCGCCGGCCCATCTCAAGGCGATGCTCTCGAGGCTGCGACCATCGTGATCGCCGAGCACAGTCGACAGACCGAAGCCGCCGCACTCGAAACGCCTGGTCGATGACAGGCCGGCAGGCGGCAGCCGTCGCGTTCCTCGCCGAGACACTCGAGCGACTCGGCATCATCGACAGCGAGCGGTTTCGGCCGACGGTCGACCTCGCGTGGCCACGGATCGTCACCGGCTTTGCGATCATGTCCAAGCAGACGGCCGACCTCGCGATGGTCGGCATCGCCGTCGGAACGGCTGGCACGGCAGGGCTTGCCTTTGCGCTCGCGTTCTGGGAGATCGTGACGATGCTCGGGCTCGGACTGGCCGGCGGGACCGTCAGTCTCGTCTCACAGAACTACGGCGGCGAGCAGACCGAGCGGGCCACGCTCGTCGTGAAACAGAGCATCCTGCTCACCGTTGCACTCGCGATTCCCATTGCGGCCGTTTTCGCCCTCTTTGCCGAGTCGTTGATCGGGCTGTTCGGTGCCGGACCGGCGTCGCTCGCCCACGGGAGCACCTACCTCGTTTACGTCGCACCGGCTGTCCTGTTCGAACTGCTCAATCTGGTCGCCAGTCGAACCTATACGGGCGTCGGCGACACGTTCACCGAGATGGTCGCCCGCGCCGGCGGGGCCGTGCTCAACATCGTTCTCAGTGCGACGCTCATCTTCGGCTTCGGGCTCGGCGTCGCCGGCGCAGCGATCGGGACCTCCGTCTCGACGGGCTTTGTCACGCTCGTCCTCGCGTGGGGGATGCTCGGACGGTCTTACGGCGTCCTCGGGATGGAACCCAGCCCGGTTCCAGTGACGCTTTCGGGCTCGTGGCTCGAGCCGACGCTGTTGCGCCAAGTGGTCGAAATCTCGGCGCCGGAGATCGGCCGTCGACTGGCACAGGGGATCGTCGTCTTCCCGCTGTTGTGGATCGCCGCCACCTTCGGCCCGGTTGTCGTCACCGCCCTCGAGGTCGGCCGTCGGGTTCGGAGCCTGATCAACGGCGTCAACTGGGGGCTCTCGCTGGCCGCGAGTTCGCTCGTGGGCCAACACCTCGGCGCAGGCGACGAGGACGAAGCCGGCGCGTACGGCGCGGCGATCATCCGACTCGCCATCGTCTGTTACACCGTGTTGGCCGTGCTGGTCGTCGTCTTCGCCGAACCGATCGCGAGCCTGTTCGTCTCCGGGAGCGAGGAACTCGCGCTGGCGGCCACGTTCGTCGCCGTTGGCGCGGTCAGTTCGATCGGCTTCGGGATCGACGGCGCTGCCGCGGGCGCGTTGCTCGGTGCCGGCGATACGCGCCTGCCGTTCGTCGCCTCGCTCGTCGGCCGGTACGCCTTTGCGCTCCCGGCGGCCGCGCTGGGACTCGTCACGCCGCTGGGAATTGGCGGCCTCTATCTCGCCTTGCTGCTCGAGACGGCCGTCCCCGGCGGGATCACCTACTGGCTGTTCCGGCGGGGCCGTTGGAAAGTCGTGAGTCGGCGCTATCGGCCAGCGGCGGAGGCCGACTGAGGCTGCCACGGGGACTGACGGAGTCAGGTGTCGTCGCCGTTGCCGGCTGACGGGGTGATCGTTCCGAACAGGTTTTCGGGATCGTACTTCGATTTGATCTCGAGCAGTCGCTCGTAGTTGTCGCCAAAGCGTAGTTTGGCAGGGTCTTCGTTCATCCCCGGAAAGTTGCCGTAGCTTCCCGACGCAACATCCAGCGCCGCCGCGTCGGCGATCCCGTCGCGTCCCCAGGCGACGTTCGCGTCGTCGTCGGCTTCGTCCTCCCAGTTGGCCTCGAAGTTGAGCATGTACGGCTTGTCCCGGTGCCAGAACGCGGTCGCGTCCTGTGGCACCTCGGCAACTGCGCCACCGAGATGCCAGAGGTCGATCGTCGAGAGCGCCGACGGTGCTGACTCAGTGTACCGATCCATGATGTCGACGACCTCGTCGGTAACGTCGGTCAGGAAGATCGACTTCCAGTAGTAACGCAGCCCGTCGGGGTAGTCCTCGTCGAGCATCGACTGCAGGTCGGCGTATTCCATCGGCCCGCTGAGATCAGCGATCGGCGTCGCACTCGAGCGTAGCGGCTCGAAGACGCCGTCGGCCTCGAGGTCGCCACGAGCCGTCCCGAGCATTGCGACGGCTGGCTCACCCCACATCTCCTCGGGGAACTCCTCGAGGTCGGGGACGTGCGCGGTGAACACGAGCACACCCGCCTCCCGTGGCGCGTCGTCGGTCCACTCGAGGAATCGAGCCATCACGTCGGCTATCTCCTCGGCGTGGAACCAGACGAAAAAGGCGTCCACCTCGGGGCCGACCTCGTGGAGGTCGAACTCGAAGGACGTGACAACACCGAGCGTGCCGCCACCGCCGCGAAGCCCCCAGAACAGCTCTTCGTTTCGGTCGGCGCTGGCGGTGTGAACCTGCCCGTCGGCGGTCACGACGTCGACGCTTCGCAGGTTGTCCATCGCGAGCCCGTACTGGCGACTCAGGTGGCCGTAGCCGCCGTTGAGTGTGAGCCCCGCGACACCCGTCTCCGAGACGGCTCCAAGCGCCGTCGCCAGCCCGAACAGCTGTGTTTCGCGATCGACATCGCCGAGCGTCGCGCCACCCTCGACGCGAACGGTCCGTCGCTCACGGTCGACGCGCACGCCGTGCATCGGCGAGAGGTCGACGACGAGCCCGCCGTCACAGACGGCTGTCCCGGCGACGTTGTGGCCGCCGCACCGAACCGCAAGCGGCAGGTCCTGCTCGCGGGCGAACGTCACCGCCGAAACGACATCGGCAGTGCCGGCACAGCGGGCGATGATCGCCGGATACTTGTCGATCATCCCGTTCCAGACCTGTCGCTCCCGTTCGTACTCCGGATCTGCTGGAAGGATCACGTCGCCGCCAACCCCCGTCTCGAACGACCGGACCGCACCGCCCGGGAGCTCGGCGAGCGCTTTCTCACCCGGATGTTTGCCAACTTGTGCCATGATATGAGCTATGCCGCCAGTGATGATAAACCAGTTTTACTGCAGACGCGACGGTCCACCGCATCGACGTGACGAGCGCGCGACGGATCGGGATCAGTCACCAGTGTCGCCGTGTTGCTCGGCGACGACGTACTGAACCTCGACGACCAGTGATTCCTCGCTATGCTGGCTGATCGCCGCGTGGAGCCGTTCGGCGAGTCCCGGTTCCGGTCCGGGTGTCTGTCCAGTGACCGTGATGACGATCCGATCGACCGACTGGATCGGGTAGTTGCCGTCGAGTTCGACCACGACATCGTCGACCTCGCGGGTCTCGTACTGTGGGTCGGCGAGCACCGTCTCAGCTTCCTCCTCGGCAACCGACTCGAGTTCAGTCGTGTGAAAGTCAAACAGGGTGATGCCAGCTAACGGGGCCGCCAACACCAGCAGCGCGATCCCGAAGATCGCCGCGTAGGTGTACGTCGGCGTCCGGGTCGGTGACACCTCGAACAACCCCTGCGGGCGGTAGCCGGCGATCCACAGGGTCGCCAGCGCGGCGAGGTTGATCGAGAGGACGTTGACGATCACGAGCACGGCGGCCCCGGTCGCCGCGCCGTACATCCCCCAGGCGACGGTGATGCCAACTGCAGCCGACGGCGGGATCAACGCGGCAGCGATCATCACACCGACGATCGCCTCCGAAAACCCCCGCGTGAGACTCAGAATGCCGGCGATCCCGGCCCCGAGTGCGACCGCGAGCGAGAACAGGTTCGGCGCGACTCGCTCTTGGAGTTCGGTGGCGACGACGATGTCGACGCCCGCCGGCTCGAGTCCCGCGAGCCGAGCGAGCGCCGCGAGGGCGATCGAAGCGACGATCACCATCGTGACCCCGACGATCTGGTAGCTAAAGCCGGTCGATTTGAGCCGCTTGTCGCCCGTGACGATGCCGACGTTGGCCGCGAGTGCGGGTCCGAGCAGCGGCGCAATCACCATTGCCCCGATCACGACCGCTGGGGAATCAGCTAGGAGGCCGGCAGTGGCGACGACGGCGCTGATGAGCAACATGACGGCGTAGATCGGAAACGGCGGCGTGAGTTCGTCGGCTTTCGTTCGCAGGACTTGCCTCGAGGTGCGTGCCCCTGCTTGCCCGCCGTGGCTGTACTGTTCTCGGAGCGTCGAAAACTCCTCGGAGATCACCGTCTCGGCGTCGATCACGACGACGCTTGCATCCTCGCTGATCCCGGCTTGCCTGAGTCGATCGAGCACCGGTTCGACGGCTCGGGTCGGGATCGGAAATCGGACGACAGCGGTGTACCCCCGACCACTGGTTTCGTCGCTGACGACGTATTCGATACCTTCGTCCTCGAGAATGTCGATGACGGCCTGTCGTTTCCCTTCGGGGACCGTTACCTCCAGATAGCGCATACAGGACCGACCATGGTGCTGCCAATAATACTGCGGGAGGCCGGTCGTGGTGGGGAACGGCGTCTCGCTGTCGAGCTACTGGTATGCTGGCAGTCGCCCCGACCGATCCGAGCCCTCGACGAACGGCAACGCGGTGACGGTGGCGGGCACCTCCTCGCCGCCAACACGAACCGTCAGCGCCTCGCTTTCGAGGCCGTAGTCGACGAGTGCGAGCGCGATAACCGACTCGAGCGACGGACTCTCGCCGGCGCGCGTAACCTCGCCGACGGACGCATCGCCATCGAAAACGGCTGCGCCGGATTCAGGGACCGCGGCGTCGTCCGCCTCGAGCGTCAGACCGACGAGTTTCCGACTGGGCTGGCCGCGGTTCTCGACGCGGGAGACGACCTCCTGTCCGACGTAACAGCCCTTCTCGAAGTCCAGTGCGGCTCGCAGGCCGAGGACGTTCGGGAGCGTTCCCTCGAGTTCGGTTTCAAAGAGCGGTGAGCCGGCCTCGAGCGCGAGACTCTCGAAGGTTCGGTAGCCGAAGGGGGCGGCGTTCAACCCCTGATTCAGAAGGGTGTCGTAGACGGCTTCGGCGTCGTTGGCCGCACAGATCACCTCGTAGCTCTCCTCGCCGGTGAGGGCGTCGGTGCGGATGACGGAGACGCCTTCGTCGCCCATCGTCCCGCGGACGAACGAGTAGCGCTCGTCGGGCGAGGCGGCACCGTTGAGGACGCTGGCGATCTTTTCTGTCGCGTTGGGGCCGTGAATCCCGAAGATCGCGTAGTCGTCGGTTGCGACTCGGATGTCGACGTCTTGGATGAAGACTTTCTCTCCCCACTCTTCTGCCAGCGGTTCGGCTTCGGCTGGCGGCGTAAACAGCAACAGTCGCTCGCCGGCGTTGTAGACGTAGAGTTCCACCTCGATCCCGCCCTGTGGATCGAGAACGAGCGCATAACAGCCCTGTCCGTCCTCGGCGGGGACGCGATTCGAGACGACGTTGTCGACGTACTCGAGGCGATCCTCGCCCTCGATGACGACGACGCCGTAGGCGCACTCGAGTAAGCCGACGCCGTTGCGGACCGCGAGATGTGTTCGCTCGGGTCGGCCGAAGTGTTCGACGATCGTTCGCCCGTCGCGCTCGCCGAACGTCGCGCCGTGGTCGGCGTGAATGGACTCGATGACGCTCATGCCTTCTCCCTCGGGCCTGACCCCCTCAGGCGTTTCGATTCAAAACGGCAACCGCTCGCGAAGCCACTCGCTGATCGACTGCTCGTCGTCCTCGTCGGTCGGAATTTCGGGGACGACCCGTTCGTCGGGTTTGATGACGGTCTCGGTGTGATCCGACTCGACGACGATCAGATCGTCCTGTTTGAGCGTCGAGAGGGCACGCTCTAAGTCGTCGATATCGACTTCGACAGCGGCACGGAGTTCGAAGACGGTCATCCCGTCTTCGGTCCGGTCGACGAGTTCGTCGAGGACCGCCACCTCAGTCGATTCCCGATCCCGAAACTCCCGCTTTGCTCTCATCCGTCTACGTATTCAACGACCGGGGATTTGACGTTTGCCGTTTTTCCGGTGGCCGACAACGGAACCGGCCGTTCGGGGACAACAACGTAGTGTGCTGTCACGAAGACGTTCCGACAGGCAGTACGTTTTTTATGCGATGACTGGGAACGGTGAGACAATGGTCCTGCGATGTTCGCTGCTCGGACACGACTACGGTGAGGCCGATGTCGAACGCGAGCGCGAAGAACGGGGCAGTGAAGTCGTCGTCACCGTCCAGGAGTACGAAGAGTGTGTCCGCTGTGGCGAGCGCAACGTCATCAGCGAGAACACCGAGATAACGAGTCTCTCCATGGAGGCGGCCGCCGACTCACGCGCCACCGAGGAAGAACCCGAGCCAGACACGACTGCCGACGCTGTCGAAACACCACCCGATGTGGCCCCCGAAGCCGATGCGTCGACGGAACTCCACGACGACGAGGACGATGCCGAGTTCATCGACGCCGATGCTGACGCTGATGCCGAGTTTATCGACGCTGACAGTGACGTCGACGACGAGACCGACCCCGAAGCGCCGCCCGCGAACACGGCCGCCGACGACGAGGATGCGCTCGAGATCCCGACCGACGAACACGGTGAGCCGGTGACCGACGACGGTGAAATCTTATCGGACGACACGGAGTCCCAACCCACTCGTGACCGCGAACACGGCGAGTGGCCGGACTCAGAAGACGTCGGCCCACCGCTCGGAGCCGAAAACGAGCCGGCGGGATGGCCGGACGACGAGCCCGAACACACTGCAGCCGATGCGGCCACCGAGACCGACGCCGAGCGTCTCGACGCCGACGTGACGGATGACGGAATCGTCCTCGAGAACGATTCCGGGAGCGACTCCGGGCCACTGGGCGAGTCGGCTGCAGCAGCGGACGCCAGAACGGTCACGACCGAGCCGCCAACGGCTGACACACAGTCCGACGCAGACGCCGAGGCGGGGACGGAGACCGACGCTGGAAGTGGAATCGAGCGGGCGGGGTCCGCGCCGGTCCCCGGCGAAAGCAATACCACACAGGACGCCGGGCCAACGGAACTGTACTGTCCGCGGTGTGAGTACGTCGCGGCCGACAACCGAACCTCGCTGCGCACCGGCGATATCTGTCCCGACTGTCGAAAGGGCTATCTCGGCAACCGAGAGCGCCAGTATGGTGATCGCTGAGCCGAGTTATCTACCAGTCGCACAGTTGCCATGTCTGCGGGTGTGCACTGACGGCCAGTCGCGACAAGAGTCATTCCTATTCGGTTCCGACGGGTCGCTTGCCTCGAGGCACAGCCACATCGTCTCTCGAAATGTGAGACACGTGTGCGGCGTCACCACCCTACTCAAACCCCGTTTGTCGGCTGCGTCGGTATGAAAAGAGGTAAACAGTCCGCCGTGTATCACCAATCCATGAAGGAGTACAAAATGCGCCGCGGCGAGTATCTCGAGGAGCGAATTCCCGATATGGAATCGACGATCGAGGACTACTTCGGCCCGATCACTGAGACCGAGGAGTACAAGGGGAGCGAACTCTACGTCATCGGCGAACCCGACAACCCCGTCTTCGAAAAGGTCGTCGCTGGAACCGTCGAGTACTCCGGCAAAAAGGACAAACTCGGCGTCGAGTTCTACGAGCGTGACCCCACCGAACTCGGTCCGGACGAACTCGAGGCCGCCGGTGAAGCCGTCGACGCGAAAAACAGCTTCCTGCTCGAGGCGACCGGTCGTGACGCCAAATCCCGCCGCGAGTCGATGAAACGACAGGTCGAAGACGACCCTGATCACGACTTCTAATACTATCGGACAGCAGTCAGTGAGACGTCGGTCGCGAAGTCGCGGCCGTCCTCGGGGATCGGCCGCAGTCGCGCGCCCGATCGTCAACTCGTGCTGTTCGCCAGTATCACTCGTCGGTCTACGGCGAGTCAGACACTGAGACGAGTCCGGCACCCGAGCTTCGGTAGACGAGGTCGGCGATATCCCCGGCCTCGAGGGCGTTGAAATCCTCCCGGACGAGCGTCGTATGCCGACAGTCGCCGTCGTCGACGTCACAGCCGCGAATCCGGTACTCGACGATCTCGAACTCGGCTTGGAGGCGTGCGGCGAGCGCGTCGGTGATCTCGAGGGGGTCGTCGGGGCCGAGCTCACCAGCCAGTGACTCGTGGAGGTCGTCGTGATAGTACGGGCCCGTGTCCGGATCGTACCGTCTCACAGCCACGTCGATCGGGTCGGCCGTCTCGCGGGGGTGGGCGCGGACGTACTTCTGGACGACCTCGACGCGATCGGCGAGTCCGAGACGAGTCGCACACCCGGCGACTGTCATCGCCACGCCACCGCTAAGGAACGCACGGCGCTTCACGATGAGACGCTTCGTGGCGCAGCGTCGAGTAGTTTTCCCGGGCGAGTTCGAAACGGCTATTACGACAACGTCGAATCTCCCGGGTGATGGATCTCGCTGGATTTCTCGCCGCGACGCTCGTCGCCCATATCGGTTTTGCGGTCTTCATCACTGCACACGCTGCGTTGACCGACACCGATGCCGGCAACTGGCCGTATATTACGCTCGCACTGGGGCTTGCAGGCGTCGCTGGCTACTTCTTCTACGACGAACTGTAATCGCCCCACGCTCACTCGAGCGACGATCTGTCGCCGGACACTGTTACTGTCGGACAGCCGTCAGTGAGATGTCGGCCGCGACTTCGCGACCGATCTTCGAATCGTGCTGTCCGACAGTATGAAACGAGTCGATCGGAACCGGACAGCGAGCCTCGCTTAAGCGAGGAAGACGTGTCGTGGTCGGTCGGTCAGAATGTCGCGACCGAACTCGACGGCCTCCGAGAACGCGTCGCTGCGGAAGAACTGCATGGCGTCTTCACGGGAGTCCCAGCGGCTGGCGATGAACATATCGTTTTCGTCCTCACAGTTTGCCAGCAGGTCGGTCTTGCGGTGGCCGTCCATGTCGGCGAGCAAGGCCGCGGCGTCGTCGAACGCGCCGGTGAAGTCGCCCCGGTGGTCGGGTTTTACGGTGTAGAACATCCCCATCGTGCCCCACGAGTCGTCCTCGTCGTCGCCTGCCTGTCGGACGATGTCGGGGAGTTCGGCGAGGAAGCCGGCGGCCGTGTTCGCGGCCCGTTCGGTCTCCCAGAGACTGACGATCGCCGCCTCCGCGTCGTCAGCTCCCGTTTCGGACTCGTAGACGGCGGTCTTGACGTGTGTATCGTAGTGGTCGAAGTTCGTCCGCATTCCATCGACCTCCTCGAACAGTTCCTCGGCGTCGGCCGCCGAGTAGAGCACGACCGCGTGGACGTCCTCGCCGTGTGGTTTGCCCGCGTAGACACCCATCTCCTCGAGTTCACTCCGGACGTCGTCGTCCTCGGAGCCGCTGTGGTGGCCGCCGGAGTCACCGTGGTGGCCGCCGGAGTCACCGTGAGCGTGCCCGTGATCGCCGGACTCGCCGTGGCCGTGTGGATGGCCGTGGGCGCTGTCAGCGTCGTCCTGTGGCACTCGCTTGCCGGCGAGAAACGCCCCGAGGTCGCTCGAGTCGATCCGGCGGGCCGAGAGGAAGCGGCCGAACTCGGCAAAGCGCGAACTCGAGGGGTCAAAGCGCATCTCGTAGAGCAGTTCCTTGACGTCGGTCGGATCGTCGCCAAAGAGCGTGATCCCCCACTCGTAGTCGTCGAGGCCGACGCTGCCGGAGATGATCTGCGTGACGCGGCCGGCGTAGTCTTTGCCGATCTCGCCGTGGTTCGAGAGATAGTCGGCGCGCTCGTCGAACGGCAGTTCGTACCAGTTGTGATCGGGACCTCGACGCTTGCTCATCGGGTAGAAACTGAGGAAGTCAGTGTCCGGAATCTCGGGTTTGAGTCGGGACTCGATGTAGTTGGCGATTCCGGCGTCTGCGGTCTCGTCGTCCTCGAAGTACTCCTGAGACATGTAGCCCGAGACCTCCGTCACCGACAGATACGAGTCGGCGCGCTCGGTGAACTCGGCGAGTGCCGTGTGTTCGAACTGTCGCTCGAGCGCATCGATGTCGCCGAGCGTCGGCCGCAGGTGGAGGACGAGCAAGTCGGCCTTATGTCCGAGGACGGTGAACGTCGCCGAGTCGCCCTCGTCGGCGTCCGCGACGGCTTCGGCGGCCGAGAGGTACTCGCGTCCCTCCTCGATCGCCCGTTCGCGGCGACGGTCGGGTGCGTTACGCCATGCATCCCAGTCGATCGACCGGAAGTCGTGCAGGACGTACCAGCCCTCTTCGGTCTGTGGCGGCTGTCGTCGTTCCATACGTGCCGGTTCGAACGCAGATGCTAAGAAGCATCGGGTTTCGAGCCGATATCGAACTCGAGGTATCCCACCGTAGCAGCCTGTAGCGGGTCATATGACGGGAAGGCCGACAGCACGACGTGAGCGTTCGTCGGCATCCACCGCAGCTTAGAGCAAGAACGGGACGAACAGCATCGTCAGGAAGCTGACGAGCATCGTCACCCCGATGGTTGTCGTCACCGTTCGGACGTGGCCGCGGGTCGCCTCGATGGGCAGTCTCGAGACGACGGCCTCGGTACTCGTCCGTAGGATGTGGCCGCCGTCGAGTGGGAACGCCGGAATGCAGTTGAAAAACCCGAGCTGAACGTTGATCCAGCCGGTCCAGAACAGCAGGTTCGCGATGATGAACACCGTACTGTCCCCGAGTGCGGCGAGCGAGCCCTGCACCTCGTAGAAGTTTTCGACACCGCCGGTGAACCCGGCGAAGTTGAACGGTAAAAGCCCGATGACGCCGATGACCGGGAGGAAAATTGCCAGTCCGATTTTGCCGAAGAACGAGTCGGTCGCGCCGCCGCCGTTCCCGCCGTCGCCGCCGAGGATCGACAGATACTCCGCGGCCGGATAGAGCTGCACGCCGATATCGCTGATTTCGAAGCCGGAGATGCCGGGTTCGGCAAGGATTCCGAGGAAGCCGCTGTCTTCACGTGGATGCTCGGTAAGCGTTACCTCGTACTCCTGGCGGTCGTCGCCGAAGTAGCCCGCCACCGTCACCTCATCGCCGGCCTCGCTCTCCTCGAGCAACGCACTGAGGTCCGCGTAGGTGTGCGTGCGCTCGCCGTCGAACGCGGTGATGACGAACGTCTCGTTCGTCGGCCCGGTTGCGGCCTCGAGCGGCCCGTCGTCGCTGACGTCGACGGCAGCACCGATCGGCACCTCGCGGTCGTCCTGCTCACCGGCCGCGTTCTCGATCGTCAGTGTCACGCGCTCGTCGTCGCCGACGGCCTCGAAGAAACTGCGTTCGGTCGCGACCTGCTGGCCGTTGACGGCGACGACCGTGTCACCGGCTTCGACGCCAGCCGGGCCGTTGTCCATCGCAGCCGTAACCAGCAGCGAGCGATCGACCATCACGCTCTGCTCGCCGTTGCGCTCGAGTTCGACCTGCTCACCGTCTGCGGCCTCGAGTCGGTCGGCGAGATCGTCGTTCGTCTCGACGGCCTCGCCATCGACGGCGGTGATCCGATCGTTGGGTTCGATCCCCGCGGCATCGGCCGAGGAGTTCGGGGCAACGCCGCCGACCGCAGCGCCGGGTGCGACGGCGATCGCGCCGGCGATCGGTCCAAAGAGGATCGCGAACACGAGCAGCGTGACCGCGAAATTGTTCATGACCCCGGCGGCGAACATTCGAGTCTGTCCGCCTCTCGAGGCGTTCTGACTGCTTTCTTGCTCGGGTTCGACGAACGCGCCGAAGGGGATGATCGCGAGCATCGCGACACCCATCGACTTGATGCCGATGTCCTCGACACGACAGAGCAGGCCGTGACCGCCCTCGTGGACGACGAGTCCGACGAGGAGCCCAACGGCGATCCCAGGTGTCGCGGACAACGGCAGGAAGTCGTTGACACCGGGGAACGGGACGACGTTACGGGGTTGCTGGACGGACGAGCCGGTCGGCTGTGGGGAAGTGACCGCAGAGATCGCTGCAAGGAGGAGGAGGACGAACATGGCCACCATCACGATGATTGCGATGCCGACGCCGAGGTTCGCCCACGCACGCCAGAACCGTTTCGGACCCGAGAGCCAGTCGAGGAACTCACGGCCGCGTTTCGTATGGAAGGTGAGAATCGGGCCCTGGGTTCCGACGTACTCCGGTAAGAGATCAGCTCTCCGAAGTGCGATAACCCCGAACCAGTAGACGAGCAGGCCAATGAAAGCCCACGTCGCCAACTCAGAGCCGAAGAGTTCGGGAACCGAGACGACAGCGGGGAAACCGTGATCCATCGCTCCTATCTCGGGGAGGCGTTCTCAAAGGGCTTTTGTCTATCGAGTCGACCAACTGCCGGGGCGAGCGGCTCGTGTTACTGCTCCCGACGCAGTCGGGCGACGACGAACCCTCGGTCGACTTTCGCGAGGAACGGGCCGAGCTTCGGCCCCTGCTCTTCGTCGAAAAAGAGCCGGTAGCCCGCACTGAAGAAGTCGCCGACGTCGACGTCGTGTCGTCGCGCCGTCTCGTAGATTTCCCCCTGGATTTCCTCGGCGTCGTGGCCCGCCTCGATGAAGTCCGCGAGGTCAGCGAGCGCCGCTTCGGTCGCGTCGTCGAAGTCGTGATCCGGAATCGCGCTCCGTTTGAGTTCGTAATCGAACTCGTTTTCGGTCCGTCGGGCCCAGTTTCTGGCCTGTTCGACGCGTTTGAGCGCCCCTTCGACCGCCCACTCGGGGGCGTCCTCGGGGATGTGCCCCTCTCGGCGGGCAATCTCCTCGCGCAGGTCGGGGTCGTCGGTCATCCCCAACACGGCAGCGAAGGTGTACGGCAGTCGGATGCGCTCCTCACGTGGCTCCTCGACCACGAGCGGGTACACCCGTTTTGCGAACGCCGTCTCGTCGTCGCTGGCGTCGATCTCGTCGAAGTAGATCGCCTCGAGGCGGTCGAACTCGTCGACCAGCTGGTCGAGGCGCTCGATGCTGAAGTCTCGAGCCTTCGACGGGTCCTTCGCGAAGAAGTAGCGCAGGACCTCCGGCTCGAGGAGTTCGAGCACGTCCGAGACGAGAATAACGTTTCCTGCCGAGGACGAAAACGGCTCGCCGTCGAGGGTGAACCACTCGTAGACCATCGGGACGGGTGGCTCGATCTCGAGGACGTTGCGTGCAACGTCTTGGCCACTCGGCCATGAGCCTTCGGCGTGGTCCTTGCCGAAGGGCTCGAAATCAACGCCGAGGACCTGCCACTGGGCGGGCCACTCGAAGCGCCAGGGCATCTTGCCCTCGCGCAGGGTCGCCGTACCCTCGTGGCCACAGCCGTTAATCGTCTGGTCGCCGGCGTCCATATCGGTACACTCGTACTCGACGGTCGGCGGTTCAGCGTCCAGATCGACGCCAGTCACGGTCTCGGTGACCTTGCCACACTCCGCACAGATGGGGTTGAACGGGACGTAGTCCGCGTCGACTTTGTCCTGATACGCGGCGAGGACCTCGCGGGCGCGATCCTGATTCTCGAGGACGAATCGGGTCACGTCGTCGAACGCGCCGTCTTCGTACAGCTCCGTGTTCGAGAGCAGTTCGATCGGGACGTCGAGTGCGTCCGCGCTGTGCTGGATGATCGTCGAGAAGTGGTCGCCGTAGGAGTCACAGCAGCCGAAGGGGTCCGGAATGTCGGTGTAGGGCGCACCGAGATTGCGGCCGAGCGCGCCGGCATCGACCTCGCCGAGGTCGACGAGATTCCCCTCGAGGTCACAGAGCGTTCGCGGGAGTCCACGCAGCGGGTCGCGGTCGTCGGCGGTGAAGACCTGCCGGACGTCGTGGCCGCGCTCGCGCAGGACTTCGGCGACGTAGTAGCCGCGCATGATCTCGTTGACGTTCCCGAGATGAGGGACGCCCGACGGCGAGATCCCGCCTTTGATGACGATCGGGTCGTCGGGGTCCTCGCTCGCGGATCGTTCCTTCCCGCTCGTCCCGTCCGTGGCCTTCCGACGGTCGGCCACGCGCTCCTCGACTCGATCCGCGACGGTATCCGCCCAGAAGGCGTGGCGTGCGTCGTCGTCTTCCTGCTGGAGGGTGTAGGGACTGGCGACGTCCCGGTCGGCTGGCGACTCCGAAGCGTCGTCGTTACTCATCTTCGTTCTGTGCCCAGTAGGTCGGCTCCTCGCCCGCACCCTCCGGGATAATGTCGGTTCCTTCGTGGTCGCCGTATCGAACCGCACGCGAGATCCGCTCGGGGTCGGTGCCGTCGAGGACGATCGTTCGCATTCCCGAGCGCTGGATGACTTTCGCCGCCAGCAGGTCGACCGGGGACGAGGCTCCAGCGTTCATCTCGAGGTCGGCGATGACGTCGACGAGTTCCGTAGCGGAGAGTTCCGTGAACTTCGTCGCATCGTCGTTTTCGTTCGGATCATCGCTGTAGACCCCCGGCACGCTCGTCGCGTAGACGAGCAGGTCGGCGTCGACGTACTCGGCAAGCGCAGCGCCGACGGCGTCGGTGGTCTGGGCCGGCGCGACGCCGCCCATGACACAGACGTCGCCTCGGCGAAGCGCCTCGCCGGCTTCGTCGTAGTCCGTTGCCGGCGCAGTCACCGAATCTTCGTTCAATGCGGTGATCAGCAGCCGTGCATTGAGTCTCGTGACATCGATCCCCAGTTGATCGAGTTCGATTTCGTTCGCCCCGAGATTACGAGCGGCACCGATATACTCACGTGCAACACCGCCACCCCCGACGACGGCACCGACGCGGCAGCCGTCCTCAACGAGGTCTTCGATGACGGCGGCGTGTTCGGCAACCCGATCCGCTCCGGGTTCGGGGACGAGCACGCTGCCGCCGATAGAAACGACCACTTTCATGCTACAGCGGTGTAACCGCGAGCCAATCTTAAGGGTTGCCAACTGCCGGCAGCGCATGCGTCTCCCCCTCACGGGACGGCTTCTCGAGCCGTCTCGAGCGACTCGTGTGTCGGAAATCGACACACGGCTCGGCTCTCGGAACAGGTCTCGCTCGTTACACCAGCCCGTCTGAGGCGTGGGCGCACTCGAGCGAAACTGTGCTGGAAAACTGTGATTTCGAAACCGATGAAGACGCCGGTCGCCGTCAGTCGTCGTCTAGCGCTTCGATTCGCTGGACGACTTCCTCGGATGTCTCGACCGATTTCTCGCCCGAGAGGGCATAGAAGACGACGCCGAGGATACACCAGCCGAGGACGATGAGCCACTCGTAGGGCCAGACGAGCGCAGACTGGCCGCCGGGCAGGTAGAGCGTGATGAAGATCGCTGTCGCCACGAACGCGACGATACCGATGACAGGGCCGGCCGGAACCTTGTACGGCCGCTCCATCTCGGGCTCACGGTAGCGCAACACCAGAAACGAGACGACGACGAGGAACCAGGCGATGACGATGCCCAGTCCACCGGCGTTGACGATCCACGTGAGCATCTGTTCGCCGAAAAACGGCGCAATTACCGACAGACCGCCGATGAACAGAATCGCGTTGCTTGGGGTGTTGTACTCCGGATGGACCTTCCCGAGCCATTCCGGAATCATTCCCGACTCGGCGAGTGCGAAGAGCGCGCGACTACCGCCGATGATGAACGCGTTCCAACTCGTCATGATACCCGCAATGCCCGCGAGTGCCATCAACTGCCCCGCGACTGTGCTGTCGAACAGGACTTCCATCGCCTGAGCGGCGGGCAGCGAGCTATCGACGAGTTCCGCCCCTGGAAGGGCGCGACTCGAGCCCCAGATGACGGCCATATAGAAGAGAGCCGCCATACCAACCGACAGCATGATCAACAGTCCCAGCGTACGGGCTGGGATGTCGGCCTCCTCCGCCGACTGTGGAATAACGTCGAACCCGACGAACATGAACGGCGTCATCAACACGACGGCGAAGATGCCGGCTGTACCCGCACCGAAGGACGGATCGGGCGATGGCTGGCCGCTGGTCACCGCGCCGGCGATCAACACGAGACCGGCGAACGCGATGACGACGGTCATGATGATCTGGAACTGGGCGGCGATTCGAATGCCGATGTAGTTCAGGTACGTGATTCCGATCGTTCCCAGCACGCCGACGATGATCCAGGTGGCGTACACCGGTTCTCCGGCGACGTTCCAGAGTGGAATCGCATCGAAGCCGGGGACGATAAACGCCATCGCGGACGGCAAGGCAACGGCTTCGAAGGCGGCCACCGTAACGTACCCGAAGATGATCGCCCACGTGCAGACGAACGACCCGATCGGGCCCAGCGCACGAAGGCTGTAGACGTGCTCACCACCGACCAGCGGCATCGACGACGCCAGTTCGCTGTAAATAATTGCGACGACCCCGACAACGATCCCACCCGCGACGAACGCGGTGATCGCACCCATTGGGCCACCTTCATTGATCCAGTCGCCGGCGAGGATGATCCATCCCCAGCCGATCATCGCACCGAACGACAGGATCAGCATCTCTTTGCTACTCAACGCTTTTTCCAATCCGCTCTGTGTTGTCTCTGACATTGTTGGCCCTTGACTTTCGTTACCGTATGGGCCATAAATACGACCCTTAATGTATCTTTCGCAAGTGTTGTATATTCAGCAAGAATTGAACAATATGATGGATTAGATCCTATTGTAATGTAGAATCTTGTAGGAATGGCAGCTATTTGGACGCCGTCTCTACTATTCGGGCAGTAAACACAAATGTTAATCCAAACCATGACTGTAATTGACATCGAACATAGTATCTGGTTGACTCGAGTCTCCGTCCCACTACCGTGATCGATCTGCGACCCGCCGCCGATTGGGAACTGCGGCTGGTCTCTTTCCGGTCCCCTCCCATGTCTGCTCGTACCCCATCACCCCATACTGTTGGATTAGATCCAACATCTGTGCACTATCTTAGATTATTGCTGTCTAACGCAAACCACGTGAGATTTCGCATCAAATATATATGTGGTGATGGAAATAGTATGGTATGGCTGTAGGCCCGCCAATCGACGACCTTCACTTCGCGATGGAACCATCGGTCGACGAGGTTCCTGGACCGAACTCACGGAGGCTCCTCGACCGACAAGCAGAGATCGACAGCAGCGCCGTTGCGTATCCCAAACGGATCCCGATCGCCCTCGAGGAAGCTCGCGGCGCGACGGTTCGTGACGTCGACGGCAACACGTTCCTCGACTTCTTCGCCGGGATCGGCGTCTTGAACGTCGGGCACTCGAATCCGTACGTTCTCGAGGGAACGCAAGACCAACTCGAGTCGGTCGCCCACACGGTTGATTTCCCGACCGAGGCGCGACTCGACCTCATCGACAAGCTTCGAGAGATCGCCCCCGGCGGGCTGGCTGGCTCGAGTAACGTCGTCTTCGGCGGTCCGAGCGGGAGCGACGCGATCGAGGGCTCGATCAAACTCGCCAAACACAACACGGGCCGCCACGGGCTGCTCGGCTTCGAGGGGTCCTATCACGGGACGACCGCAGGCGCGCTCAGCCTCACGGCGGGCAAGAAGTACAAGAAGGGCTACGGGCCGCTGCTCGCGGATACCGTCCACGTCCCGTACCCGACCCGCAACGCGGGCGTCGGGAGTCAGGACGCCTGCGAGCGCTGTCTCGACGCCGTCAAACGGAAGTTCGAGGCCCCTTACGGCGGCCACGAGACGCCGGCCGGTATCTGGGTCGAACCGATTCAGGGCGAGGGTGGCGTCATCGTACCGCCGAACGGTTTCCTGCAGGGACTTCGTGACATCGCGGACGACAACGACGCGATGTTGATCGTCGACGAGATCCAGACCGGACTGGGCCGCACCGGCGAGTGGTTCGCTACGGACCACTTCGACGTGACGCCGGACGCGATCACGATGGCGAAAGCACTCGGCGGCACTGGCCTCCCGATCGGTGCGATGCTCTACCACGAGAAGTTCGACACGTGGGGGCCGGGCGGCCACGTCGGCACGTTCCGCGGCAACGCACCCGCGATGGTCGGCGGGCTACGTGCGATCGAGTACATCGAATCGCACGACCTGCTCGCACACGCGACGGAACTCGGCGGCTACCTTCGAGACCGGATCGCCGAAGTCGCGGAGACGACCCCGGAGATCGTCGACGTGCGCGGGAAGGGCCTGTTCGTCGGCGTCGAGTTCGAGGACGCCGACGGCAACCCCGATGCCGACATCGTCAAGGCGATTCAGGAGTACTGTTACGAAAACGGCGTCCTCGTCTGGAGCGCCGGCCGACACGGGAACGTGTTGCGGCTCATCCCGCCGCTCGTTCTCACCCACGAACAGGCGGAATTCGGCATGGACGTCCTCTGTGAGGGCGTTCGTGCGACGACGGAGGATTCACACTAATGCTCGACTATCTCGACCTCGAGGCAGAGCTTACCGACGAAGAACGACTGATCCGCGATACGGCACGCGAGTTCGTCGACGAACAGGTTCGCCCGGACATCGGCGACCACTTCGAAAACGGCACGTTCCCAAAAGAGCTAATCCCCAAGATGGGCGAGATGGGCTTTTACGCGCCCAACCTCGAGGGCTACGGCTCGCCGAACGTTTCCGAGACGGCCTACGGCCTGTTGATGCAGGAACTCGAGGCCTGCGATTCCGGCCTGCGGTCGATGGCATCGGTGCAGGGCGCACTCGTGATGTACCCGATCCACGCCTACGGCAGCGAGGAGCAAAAAGAGGAGTGGCTGCCGAAACTCGGCGCTGGCGAGGCCGTCGGCTGTTTCGGCCTCACCGAACCCGAACACGGCTCGAACCCCACGGCGATGGAGACGTACGCCGAACGCGACGCCGACGGCTACGTGCTCAACGGCTCGAAGACGTGGATCACGAACTCCCCCATCGCCGACGTTGCGATCGTCTGGGCGCGTGATCGCTCGAGCGACGATACGCCGGTTCGCGGATTCCTCGTCGAGACCGATCGCGACGGCGTCAGCACGAACAAGATCACCGAGAAGCTGTCGCTTCGCGCCTCGATCACGGGCGAGATCGGCCTGAACGACGTCCACGTCCCCGAGGAGAACGTCCTTCCCGGCGTTTCGGGCATGAAAGGCCCGCTGTCGTGTCTCACGCAGGCACGCTTCGGCATCGCGTGGGGCGCAGTCGGTGCCGCTCGAAACTGTTTCGAGACGGCCCGCCAGTACGCGACGGACCGCGAGCAGTTCGGCGGCCCGATCGGTCGCTTCCAGCTCCAACAGCAGAAACTCGCGGAGATGGCCACCCAGATCACCCTCGCCCAGCTGCTCATCCACCGGCTGACGGAGCTCAAAGAACGCGGCGAGTTGCGGCCACAGCACGTCTCGATGGCCAAACGCAACAACGTCCGCATGGCCCGCGACCAGTCCCGCGTCGCCCGCGAAATGCTCGGTGGAAACGGGATCACGACCGACTACTCGCCGATGCGCCACATGGCCAACCTCGAGACGGTCTACACCTACGAGGGAACCCACGACATCCACACCCTCATCCTCGGCGAGGATCTGACCGGTATCGCCGCCTACGAATAACCCACTCAAACGCCTCGAGACGGTCTCACACTCGAGGCCGCCTGTGACTTCGCCGGGGTGTGGTCGCACTGACTGTACACCGGCGTTCGATGCGTCTACTTGTCGTCAGCGGGCAACTGGTGAAAATTGAGCAGCGACTGCTGGCTGTAATCGCGAAGCGTTCCGATCCCCGTGTTTGTCTTGATCGTCGAGATGACGAACTTCGAACTCGTGCGACGAATTTCGTCGATTGACTCGTAGTCGTCGACGAGGTCTTCGACCATATCCCGCGAGGTGAGCCGCCCGATGACGACGAAATCCGTCTCCCCCATCGTAAAATAGACCTGATTGACGCCCTCGATATCGGCGAGCTGTTCGCCGACGCGCTCGTGATAGCCCTCGCCGAACTCCGCCCAGATTTCGGAGATGATGGTGATGCCGAGACCGACTTTCTCGAGGTCGAGTTCGTACAGTTCGTTCGTGATGACGCCCTCTTCTTTGAGACTCTGCAAGCGATAGTGGACCGTCGATTTCGGAATCCCTGTTTTCTCGTGGATGACTTCCGTGTTATCGGTTTCCTGTTCGGCGATCGTGAAGATGATCTTGACATCCCGCTCGTCCAGTGAGGTGCTCATCTATGCGTCTGTTTGACGTAGCCCACCCTATTCCTTTTCGGTGATCGGCCGTCCGCCGCCGTCCGTGTCATATTTCGCCGGCCGAACGATCGGAAACGATGGAGGAAAGCGGCTCGAGGACGCAGCGTCGGTAATGGACATTCGATTTCTCGGCGGTGCCCGCGAGGTCGGGCGTAGCGCGATCCTCGTTAACGACGCGCTGTTGCTCGATTTCGGGATGCTGACCGCCAACCCGCCCCAGTTTCCCCTCGAGACGCCTGACCCTGAGGCGGTCGTCGTCTCACACGGCCATCTCGACCACGTCGGGACGATTCCGACCCTCCTCTCCGGTGATGGGCGACCGCCGATCCACTGGACTCCGCCGACGGCCGAACTCGCGCGCACGCTCGCTCGAGACACGCTGAAACTGCACGGCGGCTCGTACAACTGCCCGTTTACCGAGCCCGATCTCAAACGCGTCACGCAGGTCTCGGAGACCCACGATTATCGAGAGCCGTTCGAGGCCGCCGGCCACGAGATCACGTTCTACAACGCTGGCCACATTCCGGGCAGCGCTCACGTGCTCGTCGACGACGGGGAGACGCGGCTGCTCTATACGGGCGATTTCCACATCGACGCTGCCTCGAGCGAGGCGAACGGACACGCCGACCCTGTGGTCGGACAGCGACTGGTCGCGGGGACCACCGCACGGCCTGACGCCGATATCGTCCTCTGTGAGAGTACGTACTCCGACGTCGACCACGAGCCTCGAGCCACCGTCGAGCAGCGCTTTGTCGAAAGCGTCGAGACGACGCTGTGGGACGGTGGCACGGTCGTCGTTCCGGCGTTTGCGATCGGCCGAACACAGGAACTAATGCTCGTCTGTGCGGCCCACGACATCCCGTGTTACGTCGATGGGATGGGGACACAGGTCACCGAGATGTTGCGTCAGTATCCCAGCTACGTCCGCGACGGCGAGGCGTTTCGGCGGGCGATCTCACACGCTCGCTTCGTCACCGGCCGCGACGGTCAGCGAAAACGGATCGTCGATCAGAAAGCCGCGATCATCACCACCAGCGGGATGCTTTCGGGTGGGCCGGCGATGACCTACATTCCCGAAATCCGGCGAAATCCGGCGAACAAGATCGCGATGACAGGGTATCAGGTTGAGGGGACGCCCGGCCGTGATCTGCTCGAGACCGGCAGCGCCGAGATCGACGGCCGAGTGATGCCCGTCAGCGCGCAGGTCGAGCAGTACGATTTTTCTGCCCACGCGGACCGAGACGGCCTTTTCGAGTTCCTCGAGTCCTACCGCGACAGTCCGGTCTTGATCAACCACGGCGACCGCTGTGAGGCGTTCGCCGAGGAGTTGCGAGCCGATGGAATCGACGCGAGTGCGCCCGAACTCGGCGACGTCGTCTCCGTGTGAGCGTCGGCGGAACGCATCGTGAATGTGTGACGGGAGGCGAACTGCGGGGGAGTCAGCTGGTCTCTCCTCGACGTTCTGCGAGCCGGCCACCGACGTACCCGCCGAGAGCGCCGAGGCCGGCACCGACGGTTGCGATGAGCAGTCCCGAAAAGAGTAGTGTGGCTCCGATGACGACCGCGTTTCCGGCCTGCCCGATGGCGAGTAGTCCGGACAGTAGACCGCCAAACACGAACAGGAGAATCAGCAGGAGTGGGAGCATGGGCAAGAGCCCTGCGAGCGCTCCGACGCTGACCGTCCGATCAGACTCGCCCCGCTCTAAGTAACCCGCAAGCGCGCCGCCAAACGCGGGCGAGACGGGAACGAACGAGAGAACGACAGTGGTCACGGCACCGAGAACGGCAACCGTCCCGAACGAGTCGACGGACTCACCTGCCCGGACTCGACGGTGAGCGCGGTGTCTCACGACGACGTATCCGATCGCGAACAGAACCAGCCCGCCGCCGGTCAGGAGCAGCCCCGGCCCTAGCCACGAGACGACAGCGTCGGCGACCGTCAGCGACTCGGCGTCGGTGAGTTCGGTTGTGCCGACAGTGACCGTGACGCTTTCGTCTTCAATTCCCTCCGCGAGAAGCGCTCTGTCGACGAGGAACACGAGCACGCTTCCGCCGACGACCAGGAGCAATCCGCTCAGCGCGATGATGGCCCCGAACAGCCAGTCGACGAACTCCGGGAGTGGACTCCCGTTGACAGGGTGTCCCTCCGCGCTCGCACGCTCGGTTGGTGTACCCCCCATACCACTGTATACTGCCGTGGCTCAGCTACGTTAAACCACAGCCTCGACCCACTCTGCAGTGACGAACTTGTGGCGACACCCTTCACAGAGCGTAAACTCGACGACTTGGCCTGTGGACAGATGGACGTGATAGCGTTCGATTGGGTACTCTGTCGCTCCGCAGTTGGTGCATGTCACTGGTTGTCACTTCCGCCGGATACACCACCTACGGCTACGACCGACTTGACATCCACCACGCCGTAAACGACGTGGAATCCCGACTGCCGTTGGGATATTACGGTTTACAGTCCACGACCTGTTCTCGCGGGGCGAAACGGCCCTCGTTACGATCGAACAGATGGACTGTAGGCTGTGCCAACCAGCCGTTACTCCTATCCTCAGAAGGACTCGGAGTTACTTTTCGCCGGATGTTCTCCGCACCGTTCACGTCTGCGTTCGCCACCGTATCGCACTCCTCGCAAACGTACAACCCGCGTTCAACACGCTGGGTTCCGTCCTTCGTTTCGCAGGCCGAACACGTCTTTGACGTATCGCGTTCGGACTCAACCGTTAGGTCGATACCTTCAGCTTCCGCCTTGTACTCGAGCATCGACGTGAAGCGGTCAAACGCCCATCCGTGAAGGTCGAGATTGCCGTGTTTGCCCCAGTTTCGGGACTCGCCGGTATCGTCGTCTCGGATACCGCCGAGGTCACCGATGACGATCGTCCCGACGTCCCTCTCGACGCACTCCGAAACGATGTGTTTTGAGAGGGTGTGCAAAAAGTGGGTTCGGCGTTCCGTGCGCTTCCGGTCCAACCGAAGCCGCTCGTTCGAACGGCTGTCGTCGCACTTCGCTTTCTTTCGTCCGAAGTAGTATTCGTCCTCTTTCAGCGCGTTACCGGGGAAGAGGATCGATTCACCGCCGAACGAAAGCGCGGCAACGTTCGAGATACCGAGGTCGATCCCGGCAGTCTCGTCTCCCGGTGGGTCGGGATCAATCGACTTTCGGCAGACGAAGTGGAGTCGCCACTCGTCGTACTTGTGGACGGTCCGAACCTGTTGGATGTCCCATTCGGAGAGGTCTACATCGGGACGTAGCTCGTACTCGCACAGCACGAAGTCCGAGCGGTGCTCCTTCAGGTTGCGTCCTTTCGAGAGGCGAACGCGGGTGAACTGTGCATCCTGCTTGAAGCCAGCCGCCTTGAACGACACAGTAGAACGCGGGTGGGAATCACCGCGCTTGCGGTAGCCGGGCGGTCGGGCACGGCTATCGCCGTTCCGACGCTTTGTGAACCAGCCGTTGAACGCTTCAGCGAGTTCTTCGAGAACGCGCTGACTGGATTGAGAATGAAGGTCCGTGTAGCGTTCGTGACCTTTGAGTTCGGATTTGAGTTCCCCGTCATCGGGGATCTCGCCCGTTTCGTCCCACTGCTCTTGTGCATAGTAGCGACCGACGTTCCAGAGCTTCGATGCAGCCCGTCCGAGTTGATCGAGGTCGTCACTCACCTGCCGTGGGTTCGTGATCGACGCCTCGAATGTTCGGTGGATTCGCATCGGATTCTGGCCTCATAACCAGTTATGAACTCCGAAAGCATAATAGAACCGATTCAGTATAGAATATCCGGCCATGCAACAGGCGGTGGATTGTTGCATCAATTGACGGCGCGTATCCACGCCCTGAAGGGCGTGGTATTGCGCCTGTTCAGCGTATAATTCCCACGTGGGTGCAGTGATGATCGCCACTGGCGGTCACTGCATGTCCGCTCACACGCCGACACGCGATCGGTGTGCTATCCGGTCGTATCGACCCATATAGCAACCTACTCGGTGTGCCAGCACACACTCCGATGCATGGGTCATGGTACCGGTGGTCACCGGCAGGCGTACGCTCTCGTCGTCCTCGCCGCGGGGAGCTACACCTGCCTCATGTTCGTCTGGTTCTCGCTGCCGGCGTTTCTCTCGACGATTATTGCGGATCTCGACCTCTCGAGTACACAGGCTGGTGTGCTTGCCGGAGCCGTGCCGCTGACGTACATCCCGCTTGCGCTGCTTTCCGGGCTCGCCGTCGACCGAGTCGGGCCTGGCCGAAGCCTCGCTGTCGGTGTGCTGATCTACGGCGTCGCCCAGATCGTTCGAAGCACGGCCGGCGACTTTCCGTCGCTGCTTGCCGCGACGCTCCTGCTTGGTGTCGGCGCGACCGCCATTACGTTCGGCCTCCCGAAGTTGGTCGGCGTGTTGTTCCCGCCCGAGGCGACCGGTCGCCCGTCGGCGATCTATCTCATCGGGGCCTCGGCGGGCTCTGCGCTCGTCTTCGCGGTCGGCCGCCCGGTGTTGGGGCCGTGGCTCGGCGGCTGGCGGCCGCTGTTTTTCTGGAGTGGCGTCGTCGCCGTCGGCTACGGCCTCTGTTGGCTGTTCGTTACGTGGCGTGTCGACATCGACGGCCAAATGGCTGCCACCGACGCGTTTTCCCTCGAGTCGGTCGTCGACGACCTGCGGCTGGTGCTTTCCCACCGTGAGCTCCGACTGGTCGTCGTCATCGGGACGATGTACCTGCTGTTACACCACGGCCTGCAAGGGTGGTTGCCGACAGTGCTCGAGTCACGCGGGTTCTCGGCTGCCGTGGCCGGGCAGGCCACGAGCCTGCTGATCGGTGCCTACGTCGTCGGCGTGTTGGTCGTGCCCACACTTGCCGATCGGTTCACTGCTCGGCGACTCGCGCTAATGAGCTGTGGCACTGTCGCGTTTCTCGGCGTTGTCGGACTGATCGTGGGTGGCGTGGGCGGTGCCGTCGTCGGAATCGTCTTCGCCGGGTTCGGGATCGGCGGCGTCTCACCGCTCGTCCGGGCGATTCCGCCGGCACTCGAGGGGATCGGAGCGCGGTTGACCGGGACGGCGGTCGGCTTCATCTTCGCCGTCGGCGAGATCGGTGGCTTCTTCGGCCCGATGCTGATCGGTGTCTTCCACGACGTGACAGGGTCGTTCGTCCCCGGGCTGGTGATGCTGTCGGCCGGTGCACTCGTCGTCGTCCTCGCCGGAACCATGCTGCGATACGAGACCCGGTAGCGTCCTTCGGTCGCCGATCGTGTCTCGATAGAGGCCGACTATCGGTGCCGACCGCTCGAGCCGACGGTGCTGGCTCACCGCGAAGCTTTATTACGGCTCTGCTGGTCCGTCGACTATGCCGACCACTCCCCGCAGTAACCGGCTTCGACCATCACTCGAAGACGACGCCGTCGCACTCGGCATCCTCGAGAACACGTACAATCCGACGCTCGTCGAGTTCTACGGCGAGCTCGGGCTGGATTTCGTCTGGATCGACCTCGAGCACGCCGGCCCGAGTCCGTGGGACGGCGACCGACTCGAGGCCCTGCTTCGGGCCGCAGACGTAACCGAGACCGAACTCCTCGTTCGACTGCCCGAACCCGACCCGGGGATGATCCGCAAGGCGCTCGACGCCGGCGTCCGCTCGCTGTTCGTCTCACGGATCGAGACGGCCGACGAGGTCCGGCAGGCACTCGAGGCCTCCCGGTTCGAGTACGACGGCGAGCCCGGAAGACGCGGCTTTGCGAGTCCCCGTGCGAGTCGCTGGGGGACGGCCGACGACTACGCCGGCACCGAAGACGACGAAATCGTCCTCGGCGTGACAATCGAGAATCCGACGGCGGTCGACAACATCGACGACATCCTCGCGGTGCCCGAACTGGGGTTCGTCTTCGCCGGTCCGCTCGACCTCGCCGTCTCGACGGGTCATCCCGGGGAGCCGACCCACGAGGCGGTCGAAGAGCACGTCGACCGGATTCGGGAGGCCGCACTCGAGGCCGACGTCCCGCTCGGCGGGCTCGGCTTCGGAATGGACGACGTCAACGAGAAGGCCGAATCGGGCTACCAAATCCTGAATATCGGGAGTACTACCGGTGCCCTGCAGGGGACGGTACAGTCGTGGCTCGACGAGTACGGTGGTGGCTAACAGGCCAGCGCAGGCACGCGATGTGGCGGCTGGGTCGTGTACGGGCTCTCAGCGGCTCCCGCTGCCGTCCGGCTGAGGCTCGGTGCCCTGGATCGTCGGTGTTGTCCTCACACTCGAGTGGGAGTCGCTTCGGCCGGGGCAACTTCTGGTCCTGTAACTGGTCCCCAGTCCATTTAGGACTGCTGTGAGAACGCCGCTTCAGGATGGCTCCATCAGAACGCACGGGAGACGACAGCGGCTCTTCGATCGGCGGTATCGTCGGCGTCGTTGTCGACCGACAGACGTACAAAAATCTCTGTTACCTGGGAATCGCGTTCCCGCTTGCGATGGTGTACTCGATGCTGTTTCTGCTCGGGTTCGGGTTTGGGACGATCCTCTCCATGGTCGGCGTCGGCATCGTCCTGTTAGTTACTACCGTCATCGGCGCTCGACTGCTTGCGGGGTTCGAACGATGGCTCGCAAACGCCTTGCTGGCTGTCGACCTTAGACCGGCTGACGACGTCGACACGTCGGCGACGAACGGCCCGTGGGCGACGCTCAGAGCGTACTTCGATGCCCCGTCGACCTGGCGAGGGCTGGGCTTTCTCATGGTGAAGTTCTGGCTCGGGTTCGTCACGATCGTCCTGCTTTTTGTGTTCGTCACCGCGTTTTCGTTGCTCGCCGTCCCGTTTCGGTATCCGCACACAGAGGAGTTCTTCACGGTCAACGACCAGCCGATCGTCTGGACGATCGACACGCTTCCGGAGGCGGCGCTGGCAGTCCTGCTCGGTGGCGTTCTCGGACTCGCTTTCTTTCACCTCTCGAGCGCGTTCGCCTACGTCGCCGGCCGGATGGCAGTCGCTCTGCTCGGCGAGTCGGACGCACTCGAGCACTCACCGACTGACGCGACGGAGTGAGCACCAGACCGGTCCCGGTCGAACGTATCCTTCGTCTGACTCGTCATGCTGCCAGAACATTCTTGACTGCGGTCTCGAATCGAGAGACATGAGCACCGCGGCACGGCCGCTGTCGGAACCACAGGTGTTGGCCCACACCAAGCGACGGCTCTTTTCGAGCCGGGCCGACAACGACTCGCCGTCCTACGTGGTCGCCGACACACAGTTCTCGAAAGCTGAGTGGCTCCCCGGCCAGCCCGTCGATCCGGCCGTTCGGGATCGCCTCGCCCCCTTTAACCACGTCCAGATCGGTGGCGGCTACCCGGATCTCGTCGGCGTGCGCGCCCTCGAGTCAGACCTCTTGGCGGTCGACCGACTCGGTGACGAGCCGCCGCTGATCGCTATCGAAGCGAAAGGAGAGACGAGCGGCGGCGTCGACACCCAACGCGGAATCGTCCAGGCCTACGACCGGCTTCACGAGGCGAACGCGGCGTATCTCGCCGCGCCGACGGCCGCGATTTCGGAAACCGATCGCACCCTCGCGCGTGAGCTGAACGTCGGCGTCCTCGGCGTCGCTGCGTCGGGCGAGGTCGACGCCCTCGAGGTCCCCCGTGTCGTCGGTAATCGGACCTCGAGTGAGGCGACGGCGCTGCGGTTTCAGGCCGGGGCACAGGGTGTCACCGACGCCTCGTTCGGGCTGAACCATCCGAAGAACTATCTCGGCTATCCGCTCGCACAGTACGCAGCCGGGGACACTGAAACGTTGCTCTCGGCGTACAAGGTCGTCGGTGCGGCCGACGATGCCAGACGCGGCGCTGCCTTTCTCGGATTGATCGACCCCGGCCCCGTCCCGGAGTTAACGTCACTTGGGCAGGAGGTCGTCCGGTTCGCGATAGCACAGTACGGCTCCGTCGAGACGGCACTCACAGAGTTCGAGAACTGGTATCGGTCGTCGAAACGCTTCATCGACGTCGCGCCGGCGTGGGGGCGACTGGCTCGCCGCGTCCTGTTCGAGTATCCCGCGACAGAGTTGCTCGTGACGGAGCTTCAGACGATGCACGACGACATGAACCCGGAGCCGTCGCTGGTCGAGCTGGTCGTCCACATGCACGAACTCCATCCGACGTTCACCGTCGAGCTATTCATTCGGGGCGACGAGGCCGTTCGACGGCGGGTGTTGACCGAAGACGGCGCGCTTCGGCGCGCGGCGCTCGAGGACGGCACCGTCTATCACTCGCCGACGGTCTTCCAGCTAAAGGCGATGCTGTATCACACCGGGATTCTGACTGCTCGAGGGGCAGAACCACATCGACTCGAGCCGGCCGAGGACGTCTGGGCGCTTCGGGAGATCGTCTGATTTCACCGTCCGCGAACGGACACGAGCGCGACGAGGCCGAGCATGGCTGCCGTCGCCGCCGCGGCGAACACCCCGCGAACGCCGAACAGCGGGACCAGCGGGCCGAACAGTACCGGGGAGAGGAACTGTCCTGTATAGCCTGCCGACGCGAGATACGAGCTGAACTGTCCCTGTCGCCCGGCCGGGGCGAGCGCCTCGATCCAGGCAAAGGCCGACGGGAAGACCAGCCCGAGCCCAAGCCCGAACGCGACCACCGACGGGACTGCTGTTAGCGCTGATTCCGCGACGGTCGCACCCGTAAACGCGACGAGCCAGAGGCCAAGCGCCGTCGCGACGAGCGCGTGGCGACTCGTCCGTTCGATAAGGCGATCGTAGACCGCCGCCGAGACACCGCCGGCGAGTCCGTTGGCGGCGAGATAGAGGCTGATCGACAGCGAAGAGGTGATCCCCAGTCCGGCCAGTAGCTGCGGATAGAACACGACGATGCTGTAGAGCAGGACGTTCGCCCCGAAGTACAGCAGGTAGACCGACAGAAGCCCGGGACGGCGTCGAAAGACGGCGAGAACTCCAGCGAGGCCGCTTTTCGTGTCCGTCTTCGCGCTGGTCTCTCGAACCCCCGTCTCGGGAACGGTCGCGATCGCGAGTAATCCGAGCGGGAGCGCGACCAGATAGACGCCGAAGGGGGCCTGCCACGAGAGGGTGCCGAGCGCACCGCCAACCAGCGGCCAGATTACCGCGCCGACGCTGTTGGCGCTGCTTCGCAGCCCTAGCGCTCGCTCCATTCGCTGGCCCTCGTAGAGTTGGTAGATAAGCACCGTGATCCCGGTGTAGACGAAAGCGACGCCGACGCCCAGCACCGCCCTCGAGGCGAGCAGCGGCCCGAACGAATCGACGACCAGCCCGGCCCCGCCGCCGACCGCGTACAGCAGGAGACCGACGATAAAGGGGCGACGGGGCCCGATCCGATCGATGAGCGCTCCCGCGATCGGGCTGACGAGAACGATAAGCGCGCCATGAGTCGTGATGATGAGGCCGGCGTTCGACTCCGACACCCCGAGGCTCGACTGGATCGCCGGCACGATCGGACCGAGGATCGCCCCAGCCATCACCGTCAACGTTGCCGATGCCAGAATCACCCACAGCGTCGCTCGTCTTTCCGACGCGTTCGTCATCGAGCCCTACTCGCGAGAGCAGGGCCAACACGGTTGTGGTTTCCGTGTCATACATCAGTTTGATGACGGTGGTCGCAGCCCGACTGTGTCCACTCCGGGGATCTGTACTAGTGCATGAAGTGTGTAAAAACACGATAAAAAGACTGTATTTAGAAAAAGATTTTCAATATATTGGATATTGAAATTCAACTCGGATGGTTTTTCTCGATGTTCTGAAAAACCGTGTATGGAAACACGCCGAACCGTGCTTCGGAGTATCGGAACTGCTGGCATCGTCGCGACCGCTGGCTGTCTTGGCGATGAGAGTGATGGCTCCTCCGAGACGGGTGCGGAGTCGAACTGTGAAACGGATACTACATTCGAGTCGAGAACGAGGCGCTGATGATGTCGGGGCAGTGGGATATCGTGCTTACGCTCGAGCGCGAGTACGACGAAGAAGTCTGTGAGTAGGGCTGTGTGGTCCGTCGAGCGGACGCCCGACTGTCACGTCTGGCGCTGACGAGTGTCCGACAGTGTTTCAAAACCAGCCTTACGCCGATCGCCCGGAATCAGCAACGCCGCGAGTGGTCTCGCCGTCGATCGTGATTGGCTCGAGCGAGAGTTCGACGCCAGCAGCGGACTGTTCGACGACGACCGTATAACCCGCATACTCGAACGAGAGCGTGGAGACGCTATTCCCGGCGGCACAGAGGGAGTCGAGTGCTTCAGGATCGACCGCATTGTAGAGTGGCTCGAGTTCGAGTGGATCCGTGTCGGTTACCGCTGCGACAAGAGAGACGACGGCCATACTTGGCCGTTGCTCGTCTACAGCCGTCACTGTCGTCGAGTGATCAGAGTGCATCATTGGGGACCTCGATATCGGGAGTAAAGAAAATACCCCAATATTCCACCACGGGTTGGACAGGCAAAAACACAGTTCGTACCCGTGATATCGGCCGCGTCAGTGGACGTTCCGAACAACACCGACAGTATCGTCTCCTCGAGACACGGGGCGGTATTGTCTGTCCGAGTCAACACTTACCGTCTCGTGAGCGGTGAGCGTCTCGTCGCCGCCGTGTGTCGGACAGTCGAAGATCGGTCGCGAATGTGCGACCGACGTCTTACTCCCGGCGTGGGACCTCGTGGCGACCGAAGCCGTACCGGAGTCGGTTCGCCAGCCGCCGCGAGAAGCGACCGTCGTCGGCTCGAGAGCCAAACCGTTCGCCGAGCGCGGTGTAGATCAGCGGCAGGGGCACTTCTTGCTCGAGGCCTTCTTGGACGGTCCAGGTCCCCGTCGAGCCGCCTTCGATGCGATCTGCGACGTCGCCAAGATCGGTTCCTTCCTCGCGGAACGCCTCCTCACAGAGTTCGAGCAGCCACGAGCGGATCACCGCGCCGTTGTTCCAGACCGAGGCGACCGACTCGAGGTCGAGATCGTAGCGGCCCTCGTGGAGCAGTTCGAACCCTTCGCCGTAGGTCTGCATCAGCGCGTACTCGACGCCGTTGTGAACCATCTTCACGTAGTGGCCCGAGCCTGCAGGGCCCATGCGCTCGTGGCCGTCGGGACCGGTCGCGACGGCGTCGAAGACGGGAGTGAGTTCGTCGTAGGCCCATTCGGGACCGCCGACCATCAGCGAGAAGCCCAGATGTGCGCCCGCGGGGCCACCCGAGGTCCCGCAGTCGAGATACGCTGCCGGCGTGCTCTCGGCCCGCCGGACGGAGTCCTCGAAGTAGGAGTTGCCGCCGTCGACGACCACGTCGTCCTCGTCGAGGTGGTCCTCGAGTTCCTCGAGCGTCGCGTCGACGGCCCCGCCTGCCGGGACCATCAGCCAAATGTGTTTGTCGTCGCCGAGTCGGTCAACGAGGTCGGCAACCGAGTCAGCCGGCTCTGCACCCGCGTCGGCGGCCGTCGCGACGGCCTCCGGCTCGAGGTCGAAGGCGACGACGTCGTGGCCTGCCTCGAGAGTGCGGTCGACGACGATCTGTCCCATACGTCCGAGTCCGATTACGCCTAGTTCCATGGGCGTCACTCGGCGGGGGTGAGAAGTAGTGGTTGTGATTTGTGGCTCACGCTGACTGCGGGAGCGGCGACCGTCGAGAACGGACGAGCGGATCGCAGTGGTCGCCGACGCAGGTGATTCGAAGACAGTGTGTCGGGACTACTGAATCGGCTCCTCGAGTCGCGCCCAGCCGATCGCATCGAGGACGACGATTCGGTCGCCGGAGTGGACGTAGACACCGTTGTACTCGGTTCGGTCGCCGTCGTGATACGGCAGCGAGCCACGGATGGAGTCGACGACGGACCAGGCACCATCGTGCTCGATGGTGACGTGTTCCCACTCGTCGTGGGCGTTGTTACGAACGGCGCGGTCGATCGCACGCCGTGCACCGGGGATCTCGCGCAGTCGGCGAGAGGTACCGTCGACGATGGTGGCCTCCGCTGGGATCTCGTCGTGGTCGACGATCCGTGCGCCGAGGTCGGCTTTCGACCGTGCGGCGCGGTCGGCCTGCTGGCTCGAGCGAAGTGCATAGCCGACAGCTGCAGCCGCCCCGACTGCGAGTGCCGACAGCGCCAGTTCTTTTCCCCTGATCATCATGGGAGTACGTTACAGTAACTGACTAAGTATCTTTCGTAAGAATGTGCGCTTCCGAAATGTCAGTTGGGGAACTGAACACGGGGTAGTGGCCGGCCTACATGAGCCGCGCGACGTTCGTCGTGATCAGGCCAGCAACGACGAGCAACGCGATGGAGACGACCGCTGCTGCGCGGTACAGCGGCAAGGCGTCGCCCGCCGGTTCGCGCAGTTTCTTCCCGTTGAGTCCCGCCTCGAAGCGCTTCGCACCGACTTCGATGAGCCCAGCGAGGATCGCCCACAGCGCGACCATCACGAGCACGAGCTGTCCGTTGGTCGTATTAAACAGACGCTCTGCGGTGTATCCCGTACCTGCGAGATGCCCGCCGGTCACCAGCAAGACCAGTGCGCTCACGCGCGAAAGCATCGTGAGCTTCCCCGAGATGACCTCGAGGGGCTTCGTCGTATTGAACGCGCCATCGCGGGCGAGTGGTAAGACGACCGCTGCGACGTAACAGACGCTGCCAGCCCAGAGGGCAGCGAATATCAGATGGATCGTCTGGGCCACGAACGTATCAACCATACCGAGTCCCTTGGAGAGATGGCGTATCAGCGTTCCGACTCACCGCCGACCAGCCGCCGCGGTCGCTCACTCGAGCCAGTCGGGGACCCATGCGACCAGCTCCCGGCGAAAGAGTGCGTACACGAGCGACACGGCGACGCCGCCGAGGACCACGGCGCTGACCCACCCATCGAAGACGAGCACCGCGGGGACGGCAAGGACGACCGCGAGTGCGGCGTCTTCGGGCGCGCCGTCGTAGCGAACCCATCGCCGCGGCCGAATCCACCGCCCGCGAACGTGGTCGTAGACGGCTCGCTCGCTTCGGTCGTTCCACGGGTCCATCTCGGGGCCGCCGCCGATGGCGTCGCTCGCGGCGTGGAGCCAGGCGGCGACGGCGAACGCCGCAAGCCCAACGGTGAGACTCGAGGGAACACTGACCGCGATGCCGACCGCTGGGACGACCACCGCGAGCCCACTGAGCGGGAAATGGAGCGTCCGTCGATGGACAGCGACGAGATCGAAATCCGGAGCAAGCCCGCCGAGGATCGCCCCGACCGCAAGCGCCATTGTAAACTCGGGGACGGCGTAAGCGATCGGGGCAACGACAGCGAGCCCGGCGAAGACGTGTGTGGTCGCCATCATCGTTCGAACGTCCGACGGGAACGACCAAAACAGTACGCGACCCGGTGGTTTGTGGGACTACTCGAGGTTTTCGCCCTGATAACTGCCGTCGTAGACGTCCTCGTGGTCGGCCTCGGCGAGGACCAGTTGGGCGATCCGGGCTCCGCGTTCAATCTCGATGTCGTGGTGGACCTGCAACAGCCCCTCGCCGCGGCCCTCGTAACCCGCGTCCCAGACGGCCGTATTCAACATACACGAGTTACGCATCAGCGACGAGCGCGGGTAGACGAAGCCAATGTGACCCTCAGGAATCCGAATCCGCTCATCGTAGCGGGCGACGTAGGCCCCTTCGGGCAGATAGAAGGTATCGGGGTCTTTCTGCTCGAGTTCCTCGAGTGGGCGCGCGATACGGTCGCCGATCTCTTTGCCGTCGCGACCGATACGCCCCGGCTCGAGTTGCTCGAAAACGACGTCTAACGTGAGGTCGACGCCGTTGGGCTGTACCTGTTCGACAGCCGTCGGCGAAACGTGGTCGGCAACGAACGCACCGGAACGGAACATGTACGGAGAACACCGCGGCGGAGAGAAAAGGGTATCCGTTCATCACGGCCCGTTCGGGACGTGTACGCGTCACAATCAACTCGATGAACAGTCCAGTTTTTCGACTCGTCGAGCGGATGCACTGTTTCCCGTACGGGTGTCCACGCCGATGGCAATAATTACTCGAAACGCGGAGACTTTTCCCCGGGTACACTCGAAACGGCCGCTTCCTCGTAGGAACACGCTGGATTTATCAGGACGGACGGCGCATTTCGTAGTGCTATGGGACAGACTCTCACCGAGAAGATTCTCGACGACCACTTAGTCGAGGGCGAACTCGAGACCGGCGAGGAGATCGGAATCGAGATCGACCAGGTACTTACCCAGGACACGACCGGGACGATGGTCTGGCTCCAGTTCGAAGCGATGGGACTGGACGAGGTCCAGACCGAAATCGCGGCCCAGTACTGTGACCACCAGACCTACCAGTTCGACTTCAAGAACACGGACGACCACCGTTTCCTCCGCTCCGCTGCCGGCACATATGGCGCTCATTTCTCTCGCCCCGGCAACGGTATCTGTCACAACGTCCACCGCGAGAACTTCGCAGCCCCCGGGAAGACGCTGCTTGGCTCTGACAGCCACACCCCAACGCCCGGTGGAATCGGTGAACTCGCCATCGGTTCCGGCGGGATCGACGTCACCGTCGCGATGGGTGGCGCACCCTACTACATCGAGATGCCCGAAATCGTCAGCGTCCGTCTCGAGGGCGAACTCCCCGAGTGGGCCACCGCGAAAGATGTCATCTTGGAGCTGCTCCGTCGCCTCTCCGTCAAAGGCGGCGTCGGCAAGATCCTCGAGTACACCGGCCCCGGCGTCGAGACGCTCACCGCACCCGAGCGGATGACGATCACCAACATGGGAACGGAACTCGGCGCAACGACGTCGATCTTCCCAACCGATGAACAGACCCAGGACTACTTAGAGCGCGTCGGCCGCGGCGAGGAGTACGTCGAACTCCAGCCCGACGACGACGCCGAGTACGACGACGAGATCGTCGTCGACCTTTCGGATCTCGAGCCGCTGATCGCACAGCCCTCGATGCCGGACAAGGTCGTTCCCGTCAGCGAAGTCGAAGGCGAGTCCGTCGAACAGGTCATGGTCGGCTCCTGTACGAACGGTGGCTACGAGGACATCCTCCCCGTCGCCAAGATGCTCGAGGGTCGCGAGACCTCGATGGAGACCGAGACGATCGTCGCTCCCGGCTCCAAGCAGGCCTCCGAGATGCTCGCCCGTGAGGGCTGGGTCGCGGAGATGATGGCTGCTGGCGTCAACTTCTCGGAAGCCACGTGTGGTGCCTGTATCGGTATCGGCCACGTGCCTGCCTCCGATTCGGTCTCGCTGCGAACCTTCAACCGTAACTTCGAGGGTCGCTCGGGTATCGAAGACGACAACGTCTACCTCTGTTCGCCAGAGGTCGCGGCCGCCGCGGCGCTCAAGGGCGAAATCATCGATCCGCGCAACCTCGCCGACGAACTCGGCGACCTCGAGGCACCCGGCGTCGAGCTTCCCGACGAGTACGACGGCTCCAAGACGGACCTCATCGCCCCTGACGAGGCCGTCGACGACGAGCTCATCAAGGGTCCGAACATCGGCGATGTCCCGCTGAAAGACCAGCTCGGCACCGATATCTCCGGCGAAGCGCTGCTCAAGATGGAGGACAACATCACGACCGACCACATCATTCCTGCAACGCAGGACATCCTGATGTACCGGTCGAACGTCCCCAAACTGAGCGAGTTCACGCTCTCGCGTGTCGACGAGACGTTCGCCGAACGCGCCCTCGAGGCCGACGGCGGCTTCCTCGTCGCCGGCGAGAACTACGGCCAGGGCTCCTCGCGCGAACACGCCGCGCTTTGTCCGATGTATCTCGGCATCGAGGGTGTCCTCGCACAGAGTTTCGCACGCATCCACCGCGCGAACCTCTTTAACTTCGGGATCGTCCCGCTGACGATCGACGAGGACACCTACGAGTCGATCGATCAGGGCGACGAGATCGAGATCGTCGACGACGTCTACGAGGCCGTCACGAGCGGCCAAGAAGAGTTCACGGTCCGCGTCGGTGGCGAAGAGTACACCGCCACGCTGGACGCCTCCGAGCGCGAGCGCGACATCCTCGCCGCCGGTGGCAAACTCGCCTGGACGAAAGAACAGGCCGAAGGCGCAAGCGGCGCTGCCCCCGCCGACGACTGATCGGCACACTGCGACGATCGGTTTTCCACTTTTTCGGTGTCCGCTCGAGCGACAGCCACGTTCATCGGTCGCAGGTGGCGACACCGACGATAATCCGACAAACTGCAGTCCACCAGTTCCGGGACAGCAAACCGAACCGACAACGGCAGTGTCATAGGGCCGCGTCCGATAGCGCACTCGAATGTCGACTGGATACGAAAACGCCGGCTACCGACAGCTGTTCGACCACGAGGGGTTGACGTTCGGCGCTGGCTTTCCGCTGACGGGGACGAACCGATCGACGCCGGACGTCACCGAGGAACTGCGACTCGCAACGCACGCCGAATCGGTCGGCTTCGACGGCCTCTGGACCCGCGACGTCCCGACCTACTGGCCGAAGTTCGGCGACGCGGGCCAGACGTTCGACACCTGGCCGTGGCTCTCCCACGTCGCTGCCCACACCGACGACATCGCACTTGGCACCTCGAGTGTCGTGCTTACGCTTCGTCACCCGCTCCACGTCGCGAAATCCGCGGCGACGGTCGACCAACTCTCGGATGGCCGACTCGTTCTCGGCGTCGCCTCCGGGGACCGGGACCCCGAGTTTCCGGCGTTCGACGTCGACCGCGAAGACCGCGGGCAACTGTTCCGTGAGTCCGTCGAAGCGATGCGAACCGTCTGGCGCGAGGAGTTCCCGGACCTCGAGGGCCAGTGGGGCCGACTCGAGGGCGACCTCGACGTGGTCCCAAAGCCGACGACGGAGACGATTCCGCTGTTGCCGACGGGGCACGCTCGCCAATCGCGTGAGTGGATCGCCGACCACGGCGACGGCTGGCTGTTCTATCACCTGCCCGAGCGCACCCTCCAGAACTACCTCGTCGACTGGCGCGAGTCGGCGGGCGAGAAACCGTTCGCGATCGCGATCCGCGTCGAGTTGGCCGACGACCCAACGGCGGAGCCGGAGCCACTCCACCTTGGCTTTCACGCCGGCGTCGAGTGGTTCCAAGACTACTTCCGGCGACTCGAGGAGTACGGCCTCGATCACGCAATCGTCGGCATTCAAAACGACGACACAGAAGCAGCGCTGTCGATGTTCGCCGACGAGATTATCGAGTGGCTGTAGCGGCGCGTCGACGCGTCAGAACCGATCCAGCGAGAACAGGTCGGTCGGATGGTCAGTCTCCCCCTCGAGTGCGAGATCAGCTAGTATTTCGCCGATCACGCTGGCGAATTTGAACCCGTGGCCCGAGAAGCCAGCGCCGACGGCGACTTGTGGGTGGTCGGGCAGCGTATCGAGGACGAAGTGATCGTCAGGCGTGTTGGTAAACAGGCACGTCTGGAGTCGCATCGTCGGCCCGGCTCCCTCGGGAAAGTACTGTTCGGCGAACGTCCGAAGCAGTCGTTCGTCCGCCTGTGTGGGTTCGCGCTCGAAGGCATCGGGATCGACCGTTTCTTCGCGATGGTTGTAGCGGCCGAACTTGAACCCCGGCACGTCGTGGACGGGGAAGCCGTAGTAACGGCCCTCTGGAACCTGCAGATTCCAGACCGGGAACCGCGCTGGCGTGAACAGGTCGGGCTCGTGGGGCTGGAGCCACGCGAGGACCTGCCGTTCGGGGACCGCGACTCCTTCGAGTGCGTCGACGAACTGGGCCGCCCAGGAACCCGCCGTGAGCACCAGTTTGTCCGCCTCGTATCGGTCGTAATCGGTTTCGACGCGAACGCCGCCGTCGGCCGTTGGCTGCCAGTCGACGACGCGTTCTCGAGCGCGGATCGTCGCGCCTGCCCGGTGGGCACGGTTGACGTGGGCGATGATACATTGCTCAGGGACGAGATAGCCGCCGTCGGGCTGGTAGATCGCTTCGTAGTCCTCGGGCAACCCGTAGCCCGGATATCGCTCGCCGAGTTCCGCACCCGAGAGCTGTTCGTACGTAAGGCCGTGTTCCTCACAGGAACGTCTCGATCCCTCGACGAGCGGGTCGCCGGCCGGCCCGGCATCGATCGAGCCGGTTCGGTAGCGGAGCTGCCGATCGTGGTCGGCCTCGAGGTTGTCCCACAGTTCGTACGCCCGTTCCAACAGCGGGACATAGGCGGGATGTTCGGCGTAGGCCAGCCGGATGATCCGGGTGTTCCCGTGTGAGGAGCCGTAGCTGTGTGGGATGTCGTAGCGCTCGAGGCCAAGTACGTCGACACCGCGTTCAGCGAGGTGTGCGACAGTCGCGCTGCCCATGCCGCCGACGCCGAGGACGATCACGTCGTACCGGTCAGCCATAGCGGACGATGCAACGACGAGCGCGAAAACAGTTGGTATTCAGACTGACTGACACGGGCAGTGACACTGTTCACGTATTCGTGCGGTTGGCGGGCTTCGACAGGCCCTCCCAGCGGTCGATCGCTTACTCCTCGGGCCGGCCTCGCGAAGTCGGTCTTCGGCGTCGCTTCACTCGAGGTCGTCGGGATCGGTCGGCAGATCCGTCGGACCACGAACACGCTGAAGACGGTTCAGGTGCGACGACGGGTTCCGACGGTCGGAACTCGTGACTGTCTCGAGTCGAAACGCTATCGGCGGTCGACTCGGTAGTCGGTCGTGAACGCGATGGCGATACTCGACGACCTCTCGGGCTATGAGTTCGAGGACCTGATGGAGGACGTGTTTCGACACCTCGGCTACGAGAACGTCCGTCAATCACGGCGCACGGCCGACGAGGGCCGAGACATCCTGATGGAGGAGGTCGTCGACGGCACCCGGCGGGCGGTCGTCGTCGAGTGCAAACACACGGCCACCGTGAGCCGCCCGGTGATCCAGAAACTCCACTCGGCGGCAGCGACCTACGACTACGACGGCCCGGTTCGCGGGATGGTGGCGACGACCGGCCGATTCACCGACCCCGCCCGCGAGTACGCCCGCCAACTGGGAGCCGGCGACGGCGGCGTCGAACTCCTCGACGGGCAGGACCTCCGGGCGATCGGCGAGGAGATCGGCATGGACCTCTACAACGGCCGGATCGAGATCCTCTGTACCGAAACCCTCCAGCCGGTCCACCCCACCGCTGGCCGGGACGCCCCCGTCTTCGAGGCCGTCCGGGAGATCGACAATCTCGAGGCCGTGACCATCCCCACGCCGGAGACGACGGTCTCACTCGAGCCGATGGTGACTGTCCGTGCGACGACGGATGCGACGTTCGAAACCTCAGTCGGCGTCATCCACCGGATCGACGAGACGAACGACCTCGTCGTCCACGCTGCCCGTGACGCGCCAGCGGTGGCGACCGGTGATCTGCGAGACCTCGTCGCCACACCGACGGCACCCCGGATCGACCTCGAGGACGCGGCGCTCGAGGCGACGTTCGACGGCGTCGAGCGCAAGCGGTTCGGGCAGACCGAGACCGCGTACAAGGAGTGGGCGATCGACCGCCTCCGGCAGGCACAGACAACGACGGTCCACTACACGGGCGGGAACAACGTCGACTACGAGAAGACCTGCACGCCGGCCCACTCGGATATCTCGGTTCAGGAGATCGACCCAGTGTACGTCCCGCACGTCCGCTCGTTGCTCTCGCTCGGTTCCTACGAGTACGAGTACAGCTACTACGCCGCCGGCCCCTCGAGAGCGACGACGACGAACGAGCTTCATGGGTGTGTTCACTGCGAGACCGCCGGCCCGAACGAGTCCTACACCTACTGTGCCAACTGCGGGAGCATCAACTGTGACGACCACATCGAAACGGAGCGACTCGAGGGCGAGCCGGTCTGTCACGGCTGTGCCGTCACCGAACGCTTCGCGTTCAAAACGAAGTACTTCTCCGACGAGGCCAACCTCGAGGCGTTTCGCGAACAGTACGACGAGATGTCCGTCCTCGAGAAGGCACAGGAAAACGTCCCGCTGGCCGTCGGGGCGGTTCTCGCCTTGCTGGTCGTGACACTCCTCATCGCGAGTTCGGTCGGTGGCCTCTGATCAGGGCTGTTCGGGCGCGTCGGGAAGCAACGTCGTGAACTCGTCGACGAACGCCTCGAGTTCGTTCCAGTCGGTGTACTCGTAATCGCGTGCGGTGTCGGTGTCGCCGCCGGCTTTCCCCGCGATTCGGCGCATGACGACGCGTTTCAACAGGCCGTACTCGCTGTATTTGAGCGCGCCGCCGACCAGCAGCGTGGTGTTCGGTTCCCAATCCGCCTCCGTGAGGAACTCCTCGAGGATCTCTTGGGCCGGCTCGCGGTCGTCAGGGTCCGGGTGTGCGGCCGTCAGGCTGACCGAGAAAAACGCCGACGGGACGCGGTTCAGGGCCTCGCTGTGCTTGTCGACGAACGATTCGACGGACGACTGGTGAGACCCCATATGGACCGATGCGCCGACGATGACGCCGTCGTAGCGCCCCGGATCGAGCTCCGCTGGCGGGTGTTTCGTGTTTACGACGACGACGTCGTGGCCCGCTGCCTCGAGGACGTCACCGATCCGTTCGGCGATCGAGGCCGTCTGGCCCTCGCTCGAGCCGTAGACGACGAGCACACGCGCCATCAGCGACCACCTCGGCGGAGTCGAGCCGTGTGATCGACCGGGACGACCCCCTCGGGCGGACGGACGACACTCTCGAGGACGGTCATACGCTAGGTTCGTGATGGAGTGCTATCAAATGCTGCCGTCATTGCCCTGACCGTCTCGAAACTGGACTACTCCTCGAGCAGCGACCGCGAGGCGTTGCCGACGATCAAGAGGGCGCTTGCGGCCAGCGCCACAGTCGTCACAACGGGGGTCAACAGCCCTGCCAGCGCGAGTGGGATCACGACCGCGTTGTAGGCGAGCGCAAGCCAGAGGTTCTGGACGATCCGTTCGCGGGCACCACGCGCGAGCTCGAACGCGCGCTCGACGGCCTCGAGGTCGTCTTCGACGATCGCGAGATCGGCCGCATCGGCGGCGAGCGCCGTCCCGCCACCGAGTGAGATGCCCAGATCCGCGGCGGACAGCGCGGGCGCGTCGTTCGTCCCGTCGCCGACCATCGCCACGCGGTTGTCGGCCCGCAGCCGTCCGATCGCCGCCGTCTTCCCCGTGGGTGAGACGTTCGCGAAAACGTGGTCGACACTCGAGTGGGCCCGAAACCGGGCTGTCGCCGAGTCGTCGTCACCAGTGAGGACGACGACGTCGAGACCGGCGTCGGAAAGCGCCGTCACCGTCCGTGCCCACGCCTCGCGTGGTTCGTCGCCGACGACGATGACGCCTTCGGCGTGGCCGTCGCGCCCGACGACGACGGGGAGGTGACCGTCGTCTCGAACGGCCGAAACACGCTGCTCGAGGCCGTCCTCGACGACCCACCCGTGGTCGCGAAAGAGGTCCGGATGGCCGACGAGCACTCGCTCGCCGTCGACGGTCCCCTCGACGCCGGTCGCGTGGCGTTCGAACGCCTGAATCTGTCCCTCGCGCTCGTCGTCTGCGCCCTCGTCCATGACACCGCCGTCGGCCCGTGTCGGGTCGCGCTCGAGTCCGTCGGCGAAGGCGGTCTCGATCGCCGCGGCGGCGGGGTGTGCGCCACGGCGTTCGATCGCGCCGGCCGCCGCGAGGAGATCACGTGGCGCATCCGCCTCGAGGACGGTCATCTCGCCGGTCGTCAGCGTCCCCGTCTTGTCGAAGACGACGACGTCGATCGCGCGGAGCCGTTCGAAGACGCTCTCGTCGAAGACGACGATCCCGGCCTCGAGTGCGTCCCGGATGTTGGTGGCGACCGAGTACGGTGTCGCAAGCGCGAGCGCCCACGGACTCACGGCGATGACGGCCAGCAGAACGGCCGTTGTGGTAAACAGGAGTCCGTTGCCCAGCAAGACTGAGCCCAGTCCGACGGCGACGATGATCCCCACGACAGGCAAGACCAGTCGCCCGACGAGTGCGTCTGCCCGGTGTTGGACGCCGTGGTCGGCGCTCTGAATGTTCCAGACGATGCGTGTCAACTGCTCGATGCTGCTCGTCGTTCGCTCGCCGACGGCGACGACGGCGGCGTTGCCTGTCACGACCGAGCCGCCGACGACCGGATCGCCGGTCGATTTCGAGATCGGGAGCGACTCCCCCGTGATGATCGCCTCGTCGACCGTACACTCGCCGTCGACGAGCGTCCCGTCGACCGGAATTCGCTCGCCCGCCCGAACCAGCAGCCGATCATCGGCCGCGACGTCTTCGACTGGCGTCTCACGGGTCGAGCCGTCGGCCTCGAGAACGCGAGCCGTTCCGACCTGCGAGACCGTGAGGTCGGTGAGTCGGTTCACCGCCGTCCGTTTGACCGTCTCCTCGTAGAAGATCGCGGCCATGACGGTGGCTGCGATGAGGATCGTCAGATCGTAGTAGATCCGTGGGTCGCCGACGACAAACGAGAGCGTCCCATAGCAGAAGGCAGCGATGATCGAGAGCGCCGCAAACAGGTGTGTACTCGGCCGCCGGAGCGTCAGGCTCACGTACGCCCCGCGCAACAGCGGCATCCCAGTCAGATAGAGGACGGCCCCGGTCACCACGAGGAAAATCGGCAGGAACAACATCCCGTCGAAACTCGCGAACGTCTCGCCGTAGCGCTCGAACAGCCAGTAGTCGGTGTACGCGGAGAGATACGCCGGATACAACACCGTGACGTACGGCACCAGCAGAAACGATCCGAAGACGATCCCGACGATGTATCGAACCTCGAGGACGTCTTCCGAACGGCGCTTTCGCATCCCCTGCATCTCGCGGGACCGCCGCGTCCGACTCGAGTCGGCCGCCGTGTCATCGCCGGTGGCCTCGTCCGTCGCCTCCTCGCGACGGTATGCCGTGTAGCCGGTCGTTGTCAGGGCGTCCTCGAGCGCCGCCGCCGAGACGCGATCGGGATCGTGGTCGACCCGTACGGCCTCCGTGACGTAGCTCGCATCGGCGTCCGACACGCCGTCGATGTCGTCGGCGACCGCCTCGAGATACGCCTCACACAGCGCCGAGTGCATCCCATCGACCCGGAAAAACGTGCGCGTGCTCTCCACGTCGGCGTCGCCACTCCGTTCCGTGACGGCCACATCGGCGTGTTCGTCGTCACCGTAGCCGAGCGTCGTGGCGATGTCACGACAGCCCCTCGAACAGAACGGGCCGTCGTCTCGCGTCTCCGTAGCCGTCTCGGTGACTGTCGTCCCACAGAGGCGACAGCGGTCGCTTCCCGCTCGCTGCTCGCTCACACGGCGACATCCACCCTCGAGAACAATAACTGTGACCACGCCCGCGCCGGTCGCCGCTACAGATAACCGAGATCCGCGAGTCGCTCTTTGGTCCCCTCGCGCATCTCGACGGCAGCCGCCGGTTCGGCATCCGCGAGCGGTTCGAACCGCTCCTCGAGGCGCTCACGGAGCGCTCGAACCTGTTCGGGGCCGTCGGCCGCAATATCGACGTGCTCGAGCGGGTCCGACTCGATGTCGTGCAGACGCTCGAAGCCGTCGTCACCCCGGACATACTTGTGCTTCGCCGTGCGGACGGCTCGCAGTCGCCGGTCGAACGCCCGCACGCGGTCGGGAATCTCGCCGAACCGTGCCTCGAGTCGTTCGATCGAGGGCTGCGGAGCGACGTACTCGGCGAAGACGGCGTCTCGTGGCTCCGCCGCCGACTGCGGATGAATCGAACGTCCCGATCCCTGCTCGAGCAGCGCCAAATCGTCGATGCCGACGCTCTCGAGCAGCGTTGCGGGGAGATCGAGCAACTGGACGAGGTCGCGTCTGCGGCCGCCATCGGTAAACGGCCCGCCGTGGACGACCAGCGGGACGTTGAGCAGCGTGTCATAGAGGTTGTACTGGTGGCCGAAAAAGCCGTGCTCGCCGACGTGTTCGCCGTGGTCGCCACAGACGACGAACAGGGTGTCCGTCCACTCACCGGCGTCCTCGAGTGCCGTCCGAAGCTCGGCGAGCTGGTCGTCGACGTAGGCCAGTTCGGCCCGGTAGAGGCCCCGAAGTAGCGCGAACTCACGATCTGAGAGGGTATAGTCCTCGCAGTCGTAGGCCCGCGGGTCCTGTCTGATCGCGACAGCCTCCTCGTAGCTCGCGTCCTCGGGGAGGAACTGCTCGGCGTACGCTTTCGGGGGATCGTACTCGACGTGTGGCTCGATGAAGTTACAGAACAGGAAAAAGGGACGGTCGTCGTCTCGTCCCTCGAGCCAGTTGCGAATCCAGGTCGTCGATCGGTCAGCCCCGTCGTCGCCGGCTGGCTGGAACAGCTCGCTGTAGAGGATGTTCGCCGCGTTGACGATCGGGTTGCCGTCGAAAAGCCGTCGTCGCGTGGCCTGCAGTTTCTCTCGGAGGTCCTCGCCACGGACGACCGCCCCCATATCCGCGTCGGACTGGACGTACTGCCAGCCCTTGCGCAACTCGTCGAAGCCGCGGTCGAAGCCGAACTCCTCGGTGATCCACGTGTTGTTCGAGACGCCGACGGTCTCATACCCCGCGTCGGCAAACGCCTCGGGGAGCGTCCGCAGGTCGTCGTCGAGATACGTGTGTCCGCCGTGGGTGCCGTGCTCGGAGGGATACGTTCCCGTAAAGATCGAGGCGTGAGACGGCAGCGTCCACGGGGCCGTTGCAAAGGCGTTCTCGAAGGTCGTGCCCTCCGCCGCGAGCTGGGTCATCGTTGGGGTTGTCTCCGGGCCGGTGCTTTTCGCTCGAGCGGTATCGAGCACGACACACACGACGTTCCGCACAGTCGAATGTGACTCCGGGTCACGTCCGTTAGCCGACACTGATTCGTGTCCGTTGGATTCCGCCATGGATAGCACAACTCCGCCCCTCGTCGGGAAGATCATCAGCCCGGAGTATGCAGGTGGATCACTCAACTGGTGACTAACGATCGCCCGACAGTCGTCGCCGAGAGACACTCTCCCGCTTGCTTTCGTCCGAACGCTTACTCTCGTCGTCACCGTAGCCTGTTGTCATGCCCTCGCCACACATCGTCCTCATCCACTGTCACGATCTGGGGAAATACGTTGGCTGTTACGGCGCGGCCGTCGACACGCCGCGGATCGACGCCCTTGCGGCCGACGGCGTTCGCTTCGACCGCCACTTCGTGACCGCCCCGCAGTGTTCGCCTAGTCGCTCGAGTCTGTTCACGGGTCGCCATCCACACCAGAACGGGATGCTCGGGCTCGCACACGCCGACTGGGAGCTACACGACGACGAGCGCCTCCTCCCCGAACTGCTCGCCGAGGCCGGCTACGACACCCACCTGTTCGGCCTCCAGCACGTCACGGAGTATCCCGACAGACTCGGCTACGACCGTATCCACACCGACCAGCCGCTGACGGCGGACACGCCGCCGTCGATCCACGAAACGGCGCGCGCGCGAACCGTTGCCGACGCGTTCGCGAGGATGCTCGCCGAGGGCGACCACGACGACCCCGTTTTCGCCTCCGTCGGCTTCTTCGAACTCCACCGTGTCGGGGACGACGGCGAGTTCGGCTTCGACGGCGACCGCTACGAAACGCCCGCCCCCGAGACGGTCGATCCACTCGAGTTCCTCCCCGACCGGCCCGGCATTCGGTCGGATATCGCCGAGATGCAGGGGATGTTGTCGGCGATCGACGACGGCGTCGGGACGATCCTCGACGCCCTCGAGCGCGCTGGGCTCGCCGAGGACACCCTCGTCGTCTTCACGACCGAACACGGGCTGGCCATGCCACGGGCGAAAGGGAGCTGTTTCGATCCCGGCATCGAGGCAGCGCTTCTGGCGCGGTATCCGGGCGTCCTCGAGTCGGGTCGCGTCGTCGACGACCTCGTGAGCAACGTCGACGTCTTTTCGACGCTGCTCGAGTTTGCGGACGTGGCCGAACCCGATCTCGACGCCGACGATGGCGGAATCGTTGGCCGGAGTCTCGCGCCACTGTTGGTCGACGGGGCGGGTGCGGACGCTTACGACCCGCGTGATCGTGTCTTCGCTGGCATGACCTGGCACGACCGATACAACCCGACTCGGGCGATCAGAACGGAGCGCTGGAAGTACGTGCGCAATCTTTGGCACCTCCCCGAGGTCTATTTGACGACCGACATCTACTGCAGCGATGCCGGCCGCGAGGTCCACGAGGACTGTTATGGCACCCAGCGAGCCTACGAGGAGCTGTACGATCTCGAGGCCGACCCGCTCGAACAGGACAATCTCCTCGCCGAGAATGGCCCCACCGACCCCGACCTTGGGACAACTCGAGACCGCCTCCGCGAGGAGCTACGCGAGTGGTTGACCGAGACGAACGATCCGCTGCTCGAGGGACCAGTCCTGCCGGGTGACTGGGACGAACTCAGCCTGTCGTCGGTCGACGACAGTCGCTGACCCCTCGTGCCGCCGAGTCGACGGCCCTAACACGGCCGCGCTCGTCGACGGAACTGAACCGATGCGCGCCTTTCGGATCGCCTACGACGGCACCGGCTACTACGGCTTCCAGCGCCAGCCCGACGTCGCCACCGTCGAGGACACGATCTTCGATGCCCTTCGCTCGCTCGAGGTCCTTGCCCCCGACGCCGACAAGCCGGCGGGCTACGCTGCCGCCGGCCGAACCGACGCCGGCGTCTCCGCGCTCGCCCAGACGATCACCCTCGAGGGACCGGAGTGGCTGACGCCACGGGCACTCAACGCCGAACTGCCCGCCGCCGTTCGCGCCTGGGCGTTCGCCGACGTCGACGACTCGTTTCACGCCACCCACGACGCTACGCGGCGAACCTACACGTATCACCTGTACGCCCCCCCGGGCGCGGCTGACTCGAGTACAACGCCGGGTGGCGTCGACCGGGCGATCGACGACGACCGATTCCACGCCGCCTGTGAGGCCCTGTCGGGATCGCACGACTTTCACAACCTCACGCCGGACGATCACAACACCGAGCGCTCGCCGACGCTGTCGGCGACCCGCGACGGCGAGTATCTCGTCGTCACCGTCACTGCCGGCGGCTTCGCCCGCGAACTCGTCCGGCGACTCGTCTCGCTCGCCCGAGCTGTCAGTACCGGCGCGGCCTCGCTCGAGAAAATCGAGCGAGCGTTCGCGCCCGACCCACTGCCCGGCCACGAGGGGATCGCCCCCGCGCCGGCGGAGCCGCTCGTGCTGGCCGATGTCGACTATCCGGGCCTCGAGTTCACGGTCGACGAGGACGCTGCCTCGAGCGCACGGGAGGTTTTCGAGACCCGGCGGATCGACCATCGAACCGGTGCGCGGGTCGCGGGGCAGGTCGCCGACGGCATCCAGTAAGTGGACGAGCGGTTTTTACGGTCAGAGCTAATTGTTCAGCGCATGGAACTGTCACCCGAAGAGTACGGTGCCTACTGGCGGGCATCGGTCTACGTGGCCGCGGGGATCGTACTCGGGTTCCTCGGGTATCGTCTGACGTCGCCGTTGCTCTCCCATCCCAATGCCGGGGCGGTCGGACTCGGCGTCTTTCTGTTCGTTACGGTCGTTTTCGCGAGTACGTTCATCGCGATGCTCGGGTTCGCCCGCGCCGTCCGAACCGCCGTCGACGCCGAGTTGCGCAACTGACCGGTGAACAGAGATTTATCGTCCCAGTCCGTTCGTGTTCCCATGAACGACTCTGCCAACACGCAGTCTTCGGAAGACGCCGTCAGAGAAGCCGTCTCCCTGTTCCTCCAGCGGAACTTCCCCCAGATTCAGGCCCACGGCGGCGACTCCTCGATCACCGAGGTCGACCTCGAGAAGCGACACGTCTCGATCAACCTCACGGGAGCCTGCAGCGGCTGTGGCGTCAGCCCGATGACGACGCAGGCGATTCAACGGCGACTGCCGAGTGAGATCGACGAGATCGACCACGTCTCGGTGACGACCGGATTCGACGGACTAACCGAGGGAACCTCACGAAACATCTCAGACGACGTCCCGTTCTGAGACGGACTGCTGTAACTGCAAACGGGTCGCGGTCCCACCGGTACTGACAATACAGCAGACCGTCTGAACGGGTGGGTTCGGCTCCGCCACTGGTCGGCGACAGTACCGCTGTCCGGTATCTTCGGTGTTCGACACGTTTTACCACCTTCGTTCCGAAATCGGTGGTATGAGTTCCGTTCCCGAACGCTCCGAGATCGACGAGGAGTATACCTGGGCCCTCGAGAGCATCTACGCGACCGACGACGACTGGCAGGCCGCCTATGAGTCGGTCGCCGAGCGCGTCGACGAACTTGCTGCCTACGAGGGACAGGTCATCGACGACGCCGAAACGCTTCTCGCCGTGCTCGAGTTACGCGACGAGATCATGCGCGAGGTGTCGACGGTCGCCGCCTACGCCCGAATGCGCCGCGACGAAGACACGACGAATCAGGAGTATCAGGCGCTGACTGCTCGCTCGCAGTCGCTTGCGGCTGACACCCAGTCTGCAGCCTCCTTCATCGAACCCGAGATTCAGGAACTGACCCGCGAGGCGTTCGAGACGATGGTCGAGGCCGAACCCGCCCTCGAGACCTACGACCACTACATCGACGACGTCCTCCGGATGAAACCCCACACCCGCTCGGCGGAAGTCGAGGAACTGCTCGCCGATCTGAGCGAGGTCACGGGTGCAACGGGAGAAGTCTACACGATGCTCTCGAACGCCGATATGGAGTTCCCCACCGTCGAGGAGCCGCGAGACGGTGAGGCCGTCGAAATCACACAGAGTAACTTCGTCAACCTGCTCAAACGCCCCGACCGGGAGTTTCGCCAACAGGTCTACGAGGAGTACTTCGACGAGTGGGCGTCGGTCCGGAACACGGTCGCGTCCACCTACAAAAACAGCGTCAAAGCCGACGTCAAGACGGCACAGGCGCGAAACTACGACACCGCCCGCGAAGCCGCTCTCGACGGTCCCAACGTCCCCGTCGACGTCTACGACACGCTCGTCGACACCGTCCACGACAACCTCGATAAGCTCCACCGCCACGCCGAACTCAAACAACAGGCGCTCGAGGTCGACGAGCTTCAGATGTGGGACATCTACATGCCCCTGACCGGTGACGAAGGCCCCGAGGTCGACTACGAGCAGGCGACCGAGTACGTCGTCGACGCGCTCGAGCCGCTGGGCGAGACGTATCAATCACGCGTCGCCGAGGGACTCGACTCCCAGTGGGTCGACGTCTACGAGAACGAGGGCAAACAGTCCGGGGCCTACTCCGGTGGCACCTACGACACCCAGCCGTTCATCCTGATGAACTATCAGGACGACATCTCCTCGATGTACACGTTGGCCCACGAACTCGGCCACTCGATGCACTCGGAGCTCACGAAAGACGAACAGCCGTTTATCTACTCCGGCTACGAGATTTTCGTCGCCGAAGTCGCCAGCACGGTCAACGAAGCCCTGTTGACGAATCACTTACTCGAGACCGTCGACGACCCCGAGTTCCGCAAACACGTCTTAAACGAGTTCGCAGAACGCGTCCGCTCGACGCTGTATCGGCAGACGCTCTTTGCGGAGTTCGAACACAAAGCCCACGAACTCGAGGAAGCGGGCGAGCCGCTGACGGCCGACCGACTCGACGAGCTGTATCAGGGGCTCAAAACGGAGTATTACGAGCCAGCAGCCATCGACGACCGCATCGCCACTGAGTGGATGCGTATTCCCCACTTCTATCGGGCGTTTTACGTCTACCAGTATGCGACCGGGATCTCCGCCGCGCTGGCCATCGTCGACGAAATTCTGCCCAACGGCGCCGGCGGCGAGCCGGACCGGGATGCGGCCGAGGACTACCTCGAGTTCCTCCGCCGTGGCTCCCGCGAGTATCCCCTCGAACTCCTCCAGATCGCCGGCGTCGACATGAGCACGTCCGAACCGATCGACCGGGCGCTCGAGACCTACGGCCAGCGACTCGAGGAGATGGACGCGCTGCTCGAGTAGCACGCGAAAACCGTCCGCGACCCAAAGGCACATTTATCGTGGGGGACTTACGAGCGTACGTCAGGATGTCTCGAAGCCCGTCTATTCCAGACCGACCTCACCGCGATATCGACCCCGATCTTCCCGACGATGAGCGGCTCGAGGCGCTCCGCGGGCACTTTGCCGATCTCGTGGACGTCAACGAACAGCTCTCCGACCAACTCGAGGCGGCCGACGAACGCCGCCAACAACTCCGCGAGCGTGCCGACCGCATCGAGCGCGAAAACGAGGCGCTCAAAAGCTCCTCGCTGTACATCGCCACCGTCGAGGACGTCCTCGAGAACGACGAGGTAATCGTCAAACAACACGGCAACAACCAGGAGGTGCTCACCGACGTCTCGCCGCGCATTCTCGAGGAAGTCAGCGCCGGTGATCGCGTCGCCGTCAACGACTCGTTTGCGATCCAGACGATTCTCGACGCCGAGACTGACGCGCGTGCACAGTCGATGGAGATCACCGAGAAGCCGGCGGTCACCTACGCCGATATCGGCGGGATCGACGAGCAGGTTCGTGAAGTTCGCGAGGCCGTCGAACAGCCGCTTGCCGAACCCGAACTGTTCGACGAAGTCGGTATCGAGCCCCCAAGCGGCGTGTTGCTGTACGGGCCACCGGGGACCGGGAAGACGATGCTCGCCAAAGCTGTCGCCCACGAGACCGACGCCACGTTCATCAAGATGGCTGGCTCGGAACTCGTCCGCAAGTTCATCGGCGAAGGCTCCCGGCTCGTCCGCGACCTCTTCGAGATGGCCCGCGAACGCCAGCCGGCGATCATCTTCATCGACGAGATCGACGCGATCGCGACCACGCGGACGGAGTCGAAAACCTCCGGCGACGCCGAGGTCCAGCGGACGATGATGCAACTCCTCAGTGAGATGGACGGCTTCGAGGCCCGTGGCGAGATCCGTATCATCGCCGCCACGAACCGTTTCGACATGCTCGATCGCGCGATCCTCCGCCCCGGCCGGTTCGACCGCCTCATCGAGGTGCCCGAACCCGACCGCGACGGTCGCGAGCAGATCCTCCAGATTCACACCCGCGGCATGAACGTCGACGACGACGTCGACTTCGAGGCACTATCTGAAGAGACCGAAGGCTACTCCGGGGCCGAAATCGAAAGCCTCGCCACCGAAGCCGGCATGTTTGCTATCCGCGACGACCGTGACGAGGTCCACCACGAGGACTTCCTCGAGGCCCTAGAGAAAATCGAAAACGACGACTCGAGCGACGTGGTCTCCTCGGCCGGCTACTTCTACCAGTAGGGCTACTGACGGGTTTTTCAGCCGGATCGCAACGCCTTACGCTGTCCGTCCCCGAACACGGACATGAGTCAGATTCGAGTCGTCTGGGGATCGGCATCTGCGCCGACCGAAATGGCCTCGTACGACGCTGCACTCGCAGCGGCTGGTGTCGAAAACTACAACCTCGTCTCCGTCTCCTCCGTGATTCCAGCGGCAACTGCCGTCGAAGCCGTCGGTACCGCACCCAACCTCGGCCCTGCCGGCGAACGGCTGACCGTCGTCGAGGCTCGAGCCACCACGGCCGGCCCGGGACAGGTATCCGCGGCGCTCGCGTGGTCACAGTCCGTCGACGACGGGCCGGGGCTGTTCTACGAGGTCGCGGGTGAGACTGACGCCACGGACGTCGACCGGCGCGTTCACGAGGGACTGCGCGCGGGTCAGGAACTGCGCGACTGGACGTTCACCGACCCGAACGTCGTCGTCGAGAGCGAGCAGGCCGAGTCGGGAACGTACACAACAGCGCTCGTGCTGGCGGTGTACGGCGACAGCGACCCGATTTGTTAATCAGTGACAAGTCGGTCTGTCCGAATTGTCCGAAGGCGAATCCTTTTTACCCGCCAGCCCATTGGTCCGGGTACACACTTCTCATGAACGGAAATACGCCGTACGCAGGGCTGCCGGGAGAAACGGGTGCTGGTCAGCGTGCCGCGGCGGACGTTCCGGACCTCTCGCGGGCACAGAAACGTCTGCTTCACCGTGATGTCTCGCGAATCGCTGCCCGTACGCGAGAGTTCCTCCCCGACGAATACGTCGTCGACTCCGATATCTCCAGTGGGCTGACCGGTCCACAGGTCACCGTCGCTGTCCGACCGCCGATCGGCCACGCCGTCAGCGCTGGCTTTACCCCGGACGTCGACGAAGTCCCAGCGGCCGAAGAAGTCATCACTGCTGCCGAACGCGACGAGGTCGCCCGTGGCCTCGCTGCAAGCGCCGCACTGCAGGTCAAACAGGCCGTCAGCGACAGCGTCACCCCGACCGCGAAGTAACCCCGCGTTCGATTCTCGGGCATCGTGCCCACACACGTTTTCACCAACCGAACAGCCATGGCTCGAGTCGTCGTCGCGAACTCAATACAGTAGCTGCTCGAGTTGGTGTCGTCGTCGCTCGAGGTCGATCGCTGGCTCCACCGTGGGAGTAGCACTGAGTCGATCGAGGACCAACAGCGGGTCCGTTCCCGCCCGCTCGACGTCCTCGAGCAGCGTCTCGATCGCCGATCGGTTGGTCGCAAGCGAGGAACACAGCCCCAGTGCAAGCGCCAGTGGGACCGCGGCGCTCGCCGTCGTCGGAAACGCATCACTGACGCGCGTGAAATCCGGCTCGGCGGCGGGCTCGGCCGACTCGGCTGCCTCGACGGTGAGACAGCGCGGACAGAACGTTGTGACTGTCGCGTTCGCCGGCGTATACTGTCGGTACGATTCGGGGACCGAAAAGACGATCGTCGACGTTCCACACTCTGAACAGGCCATCGTCGGTCGCAGACGTGCTCAGTCGTCGCCAGCGGGTGCCTGTTCGAGTTCCGACTCGTCGGCCTCCTCGGCCTCGGCGGCTTCTGCTTCAGCCTCCCGCTCTGCTTTCTCCTGTTGTTCTTTCTTCTCTTTGATCTTCTTCAGACGGAACGTCTCCTCGCGTTCCTGTTCCTCAAGTTTCTGCTCGATGTACTCCTGGTTCTCGTAGAGGTCGGGCAGGAGTTTGAACTCGAGTGCGTTGACACGGCGCTTGGTGGTCTCGATCTCTTTGAGCATCTTCTTCATCGCCGTCTCGACTTCGGCGGCGAGGATGATGCTTTCCAAGAGGTCTTCGTAGGCTTCGGCGGCTTCGTCGATGCGGGCAGAGGTGCCCATGATCCCGTAGCCACGCTGATCTAAGCTCTTCGAGACTCTCGAGGACTCGATCTGCGGGACGACGACGCCCATGATGTTTTTCGACTCGGTGGTGATCTCGGGGTGTTCTTGCAGTGCAGCGGCGGCCCCGCGAACGGCGACGTCGCCTTCCATGGCTCGCGCCATGTTAATTTTCTTCTGGGCTGCGTTGTAGTCGTCGGCTAAGTCACCGCGAACGTCCTGGGCTTTGTCCAGGATGTCCATAAACTCCATAATCAGCCCGTCCCGTTTCTTCTCTAAGGTGCCATGCCCGCGCTCGGAGAGTTCGATCCGATCCTCGATCTCCATCAGGTTCTTGCGGGTGGGCTTGACGTCCTTGGCCATCTTGTGGGGGGATTGAGCCCCCAGTCGGATAACTGTTTACAGTTTTTTGCGTCGTGAGCCGTTGCCACGCCTCGACGGCCCCCTCCGAACCGGAGCTCTGTCGTCGACGGATTCATACTGTCTGCTGTATGCCAGCTCCGGCGGGATCGCGATCCGTCCTGTGATCCAACCGGTACATCGGGACCGAAACCGTATCAGCCGCTCGCTGGAAGCGTCGTTATCCCTGCCCGACCATCTGGTCTTCGTCTTCCCACTCCTCCTCTCGGAGTTCGTACTTCTGGACTTTCCCTGTCGCCGTCGTCGGCAACTCCGCGACGAACTCGATCCGGTGGACCGTCTTGTAGCCCGCGAGGTTGTCACGGGTAAAGGCGACGAGGTCCTCTTCGGAGACTCCCGGCTCGTCGGGATCGCCACTCGTCGGGACGACGAACGCCTTCGGCGTCTCGCCCCATTTCTCGCTCGGTGCTGGGATCACCGCCACGTCCGAGACCTCGGGGTGGTCGAACAGCGTGTCCTCGAGTTCGATACTCGAGATGTTCTCGCCGCCGGAGATGATGATGTCCTTTTTGCGGTCCTGGATCGCGATCATGCCGTGTTCGTCGATCGTCGCGAGATCGCCAGTGTGGTAGTAGCCCTCGATACGGTCGGTGAACGCCTCCTCGGTGGCGTCGGGTTTGCCCCAGTATTTTTCCATGATCTGGTTGCCACGGACGACGACCTCGCCGAGCGTTTCGTCGTCTCTCGGGATATCGTTGCCGTCCTCGTCGACGACTCTGATCTCGGTTCCCAAGAAGGCCAACCCCTGCCGTTTCTTGATTCGGAACCGATCGTCGCTGTCTGCCTCGAAGAGTCGTCCGGCGTCGGAGGTCGTGATCAGCGGTCCCGTCTCGGTCGCCCCGTAGACGTGTTTCAGATACCAGCCGAACTCGTCTTCGACGGTTCGGATCGTCGCCTCCGGCGGCGCGCTGCCGGCGGTCGCGAGTCGGACCGGGGCGTCGCCAGTCGTCTCGGGTTCGTGTTCGATGTAGTAGTCGACCAGCATGTTCAACACCGTCGGCGCGCCGCACATGTACGAGACGTGCTCCTCGCGGACCGTCTCGAAGATCTCTGCGGCGTCGATGCCGCGCGTACAGACGTGGGTCGCACCGATTCCAGTGACGGCGAAGATGTGGCCCCAGCCGTTGGCGTGGAACATCGGCAGCGTCCACAGGTAGACGTCGTCGTCGCTGATCTCCTGGTGGGCGACCGTCAGATAGGCGTGGATCGTCTCCCCGCGATGTGTTCGACAGACGCCTTTCGGATCGCCCGTCGTCCCCGAGGTGTAGTTGATCGTAATGATCTCGTCTTCGTCCATCTCGGGCCGGTCGTACTCTGTCCCGGCATCCTCGAGGACGGCATCGAAACTCTCCCACTCTCCCTCGACGGCGTCGACGTCGTTCGTAATAAACGTCTCCGTTGGCACGTCGTCGCGAACCGCCTCGATGTTTTCGGCGTACTCGTAATCGGCGTAGATGGCGTCGACGTCGGCATCCGACAGGATGTACGCGAAGTCATCCGGTGTGAGTCGGTAGTTCAGCGGGGTGTGGATCGCCCCTGTCTGCATGATTCCGTACGCCGCCTCGAGGTGGTAGTGAGTGTTCGGGTCCAACACCGCGACACGGTCGCCTTTCTCGATCCCACGCTCCTGCAGCGCTGCCGAGAACCGATCGGCCCGCTCGCCGAGTTCGTCGTACGTAAACCGTTCCCCCGTCGTGGCGATAACCGCCTCGCTGTCCCCGTAATGCGTTCGTGCCCGGTCTAAAAACTCCGGCACGAGCAGTGGCTTGTGCATACATGCCATAATTCAGCCACCGGGTATACGATTGTTTCGATATACTACCTCACAGTCATATTGTCAGATCGACACGCACCCGTCAGAGACGTACGCGTGTCTCGCCAGCGCGTATCCATCGTAAAAAACGGGTTCCGCGGGAAACTGCAGTGGTGCTCAGTTGGCCTGAACCGCTTCTGCTTCCTCGGTGTCTTCGCGGTAGTGCTCTTCGATGAGGTCCTCGTCGATGCGGTTGAGCGCCTCTTTCGGGAGGTCCGACAGCAGATCCCAGCCGAGTTCGATCGTATCGTCGATCGAGCGGTTGGTGTCGTACCCCTGCTCGACGAACTCCGTCTCGAAGCGGTCTGCGAAGTCGAGATACTTGTTGTCCAGTTCGGACAGCGCCTCGCGACCGACAATGTTCACGAGGTCGCGAAGGTCTTCACCCTCTGCGTAGGCGGCGTACATCTGGTCCGAGACGTCGGCGTGGTCACCGCGGGTGAGACCCTCACCGATCCCGTCGTCCATCAGCCGCGAGAGGCTTGGCAGGACGTTGATCGGCGGCTCGATACCCTGACTGTTGAGGTCCCGATCCATCACGATCTGGCCCTCGGTAATGTAGCCGGTCAGGTCAGGGATCGGGTGGGTGTCGTCGTCGCCGGGCATCGTCAGAATCGGAATCTGGGTGACCGATCCTTCCTTCCCCTCGATTCGACCGGCACGCTCGTAGAGCTGTGCCAGGTCAGTGTACATGTATCCGGGGTAGCCACGTCGGCCCGGAACCTCCTCACGTGCGGCACCGATCTCACGAAGCGCCTCACAGTAGTTCGTGATGTCAGTGAGGATGACGAGCACGTGGTAGTCCTTCTCGAAGGCGAGGTACTCGGCCGTGGTGAGCGCGAGTCGCGGCGTGACCGTCCGCTCGACTGCGGGGTCGTCCGCGAGGTTCATGAAGACGACCGATCGCTCGAGTGCGCCCGTGCGCTCGAAGTCGTCCATGAACTCGTTTGCCTCTTCTTGCGTGATTCCCATCGCACCGAAGATGACTGCGAACTCCGAGCCATCTTCGTCGTCGCCTTCCTCTTCTTCCGGCACGGTTGCCTGCCGGGCGATCTGGAGTGCGAGGTCGTTGTGGGGGAGTCCAGAGCCAGAGAAGATCGGCAGCTTCTGGCCACGGACCAGGGTGTTCATCCCGTCGATACCGGAGACACCGGTCTGGATGAACTCTTCGGGGTACTCCCGGGAGAAGGGGTTGATTGCTTCGCCGACGATGTCTTCACGGGATTCGGGGACGATCTCCGGACCGCCGTCGATCGGCTGTCCGGACCCGTCAAGCACCCGACCGAGCAGGTCCTCGGTGACGGGCATCTTCATCGTCTCGCCGAGGAATCGAACGGACGCGTTGCGGTCGATACCGCCCGTCCCTTCGAACACCTGGATCGAGACGAGTCCCTCGCTCGATTCCAGCACCTGTCCGCGGAGTGTTCGTCCGTCGTCGGTTTCGATTTCGACGATCTCGTCGTAGCCGACCGGTTCGTCGACTTCGGCGAACACCAGCGGGCCGCTGATCTCAGTGATTGTCTGGTATTCTTTCATGGTTAGTACAGACTCCGAATCTGTTCTTCGAGATCCGATTCGAGTTCGTCAATGAACTCGTTCCACTCATCGGACGTGTTCATCCGGTTCAGGCGTGGCGTGGCATCGACATCCTGAATCTCCTCGACTGGGACGCCTGCCTCGAGTGCATCGAAGGCTTCGTCGTTGAACGTCTTGATCGCGAGAAGCATCCGGTAGGTCTTTTTCGGTTCACAGTAGGTGTCGACGTCGTGGAACGCGTTCTGCTGGAGCCATGCCTCACGCAGGTAGCGTGCGACTTCCAGCGTGAGCTGCTGGTCTTCCGGCAGCGCGTCTTTCCCGACGAGTTGGACGATCTCTTGGAGTTCGTCCTCCTCGTCGAGCACGTCGACGGCCCACTGACGGACCTCCGGCCAGTCTTCTTCGACGTTCTCTCGGAACCACGGGTCGAGTTGCTGTCGATACAGCGAGTACGACTCGTTCCAGTTGATCGATGGGAAGTGCCGACGCTCTGCGAGGTCGGCGTCCAGTGCCCAGAACGTCTTGACAATACGCAGGGTGTTCTGAGTCACTGGCTCGGAGAAGTCGCCACCAGGTGGCGAGACAGCGCCGATCGCCGTCACCGAGCCTTCGGTCCCGTTGATGTTCTGGAACTTGCCGGCACGCTCGTAGAACTCCGAGAGCGAGGCGGCCAGATAGGCGGGATACCCCTCTTCGCCGGGCATCTCCTCGAGTCGGCTCGAAATCTCACGCATGGCCTCTGCCCACCGGGAGGTGGAGTCGGCCATCAGTGCGACGTCGTAGCCCATGTCACGGAAGTACTCCGCGATGGTGATTCCCGTGTAGATACAGGACTCACGGGCTGCGACGGGCATGTTGGACGTGTTCGCAATGAGACACGTCCGGGACATGAGCGGCTTGCCGGTCTTCGGGTCTTCCAGTTCAGGGAAGTCCTCAATGACCTCAGTCATCTCGTTGCCACGCTCACCACAGCCGACGTAGACGACGATGTCCGCGTCGGCCCACTTGGCGAGTTGGTGCTGGGTGACCGTCTTCCCGGAACCGAACGGACCGGGAATCGCGGCCGTCCCGCCTTTGGCGATCGGGAACAGACCGTCGAGGATGCGCTGGCCACTGACCAGCGGTACCGTCGGCGTTTCCTTCGTATCAGCAGGACGGGCCTGTCGAACGGGCCACTCCTGGTGCATCGTGATCTCCTCGCCGGAGTCGAGTTCGACGACGACTTCGTCGACCGTGAACTCGCCACTTTCAACCGACGTGACTTCGCCACCCTCGTAATCCGGCGGCACCATCACCTTGTGGGTGATGCTTTCGGTCTCGGGGACTTCACCGACGATGTCACCGGAGCCGACGGTATCGCCTTCGTCGACGGTTGGCGTAAACTCCCACTCCGTCTCGAAGTCGATACCGGGGGCGTCGACCCCACGGTCCAAAAAGGCCGTTCCCATCTTCTCCTCGAGGACGTCGAGTGGACGCTGGACACCGTCGTAGATGGCGTCCAGCACACCCGGTCCGAGGTCGACGCTCAGGGGCTCGCCCGTGTTCTCGACGGGTTCGCCCGGTCCAACGCCGGAGGTTTCTTCGTAGACCTGAATTGTGGTCAGGTTCCCTTCGATCTCGATGACCTCTCCCATCAGCCCTTCGTCGCCGACGTAGACGACGTCGTTCATCCGGGCGTCGAGGTCCGCAGCGGTCACGACTGGACCGCTCACGCTTTCGATTACACCGTCTTCGTCGACGGTTTCGATGTCTTCTGCCTGGCTCATTGTGTTACTCGCTGTCTTCTTCCATTAGGTCGATACCGATCGCACGCTTGATCTGCTCGCGCAGTCCGCCGCCACCGGTTCCGCTGCCGATGGTGACGACGACCGGTTCGACGCTTGTTTCGACGGTCTGGCGCACGTTTCGCGACAGATACTCGAGGTCGTCGTCGTGCATGACGACGATTCCGACTCCCTCGTCATCGAGGACGTCAGTGACGGCATCGTCGAGCTCCGCTCCTTTGTCGTCGTCCGGGACGTTCTCGAACCGGCGGACGCCCGCAAGACGGAAGCCGGTCGTAAACTCCGGACTGCCAACGACTGCGATTTCCTGGCTCATAGGATCACCAGCTCTTCTTCAATCTCGCTTTCCTCGAGGCCGACCTCTCGACCGCGCGCGATCGCACGGATGTTTTCGACCTCGCGTTCTTTCGCGAGGATATACGACAGCACGGCCGAGACGGAGGCCGGATAAATGCTCGAGAGCGTATCTGCGTACTCGAGCAACGCAGCGTCTAGTGCGTGCTCGAACTGGATAAGGCTGTCAGCATTGCGCAGCCGATCCATCGCCCCCGAGAGGCGCTTGCCGTAGCGTTTGTTCTCGCCGATGTGATCGACGAGCGCATCGTAGTCGTTGACGAGTCGGTTCAGCTCCGACTCATCGAACAGCACGCCGCCTTCGATGTAGTAGGACGCGGGGTCGAGATCGGCACCGCTGCGAGCGAGTCGCAGGGCGTTCCGGGCGTTCCGGAAGTCGATCTCCGCTTGCAGGAACTCGACGTACTTCGCCTCCGGTCCCTCCTGTGGCTCGGCTGCCGGACCGCGGGAGAGATCGTCGAGCAAGTGCTCGTAGAACTCCCGGTCCAGCGCGTTCTCGAGCGGGACGAGCGCACCGGTCTCTTCGAACTCCTCGTAGGCGTCGGAGAGGGGCTCGTAGTAGATCGTCCGGTTGAGCACTTCGATCGCGTCCTCGATCGTGTCGACTTCGAGCACACGATCGATCGTTGCCTCCTCGAGTTCGCCGGCCATGATCAGGTCCGTCCTGATCTCCTCGGGGTCGGTTTCGGTGTAGATCCCGCGGATAATGGTCTTCAAGTTCCAGACGTCGAACTTTCGCAGGTAACGCGAGATGAGGTCGTACAGTTGCCCGTTCGACCAATCAAGCAGATCATGGAAGTGTTTTGCGAGATTCCGGTTGAGCGCGTACTCGATCAGGTCGACACCCGAGAAGCGTGCGCCGAGTTCGTTGATCTCGCGTTCGTACTCCGATTCTTCCATGAACCGTGCGATCCCGCTCGGCCCCATCCGGATCAGCTTCCGATAATCTTCGTCCGCGAACAACGAGGCTCGGCGTGACCGAACGCGAGCGTTCACGTATTCCGGATTCGAGGCACCTACACTCATTGCTCGAAGAGTTGGTTGCTGATCGTCCGAAGGTTGTCTTCCCAGACGTCCTCGAGAACCGAGTCGAACGTGTTGTTCACTCGGACTCGGGACTGTTCGCTCTCGACGACGACGCCGCCGAGACAGTCGTACTCGCCGGCGAACGAGTAGCCGTCGTACGACTCGAGGATCTCCTCGAGCAGGTCCTCGTCGCTGGCACGACCGTAGACGCTGACGTCGTCGTCGGCGTCGAACTCGTCGCTTGCAGCCTCAAGCAGCGTCTGCGTCAGCTCTTTGCGGCTGTCTCCCTCGAGGGATGCGAGTTCGTCTTCGACCTGGTCGTGGACGTCGCCGAGGACGTCGCGGCGGGCCTCCAGACGCTTCTGTTTCGCCTCCAGCTTGGCGCTGGAGAGTCGCTGTTCACGCAGCTGTTCGATCTCACGATCGACTGCGTCTGCTGCGTCGGCGACGATCTCCTCGGCGTCCTCCTCGGCGGCCGATTCGATCTCTTCGGCGCGCGCTTCGCCCTCGGCACGGATGTCCTCCGCACGCGCGTGGGCCTCTTCTCGAATGTCTTCTACGACTGTGTCCAAACTCATTGGTAAGAGAAGGGGTGCGGTTTTAGACGACGAAGACGACGACCAGCGCCAGGATCACGAGCGTCTCAGGAAGGACGGTCATGATCAGGCCTGGGACGAACATGTCGTCGTCCTCGGCGATTGCGCCGACTGCGGCTGCGCCGATACCACGTTCTGCATATCCTGCTGCGAGTGCGGCAAGACCGACTGCGAGTGCCGCTGCACCCTCGTTCTCGAGGGTTGGGCCGCTCATTTCTTCTGCTTGCAGTGCAAGTTCCGCCAGTTCTGGTACGTTTTCAATTGCCATTGTTAGTTAGTCCTCGCTGTGGTTTCGATCGGTTCCGAACGGTTCGTAGTTCTTTCCACCGCCTTCATAAAACTTCCCAAAGAACTCCACGTACTCGAGCCTGATACCCTGCAATCCGGCACTTGTGATACCAAGTAACAAGACCACAATGTGTCCGACGACCAGCACGAGCACACCGACGATGAACGCCCCGATCGCGACGGCGCCATCGCCCATGTGGAAGAGTCCTTCGAACATTACCTGTCCGTCCTCAGCAGTGTATCCGGTCCACGGCGCCAGGAAGGGACGGTTCCCTTCGGGCGTCTGGATCCCGCCGAACACCAGCAGATTGACGACGAACGCCATCCCACCCTTTGCGAGCAGGACTGCAGCGATTCGGGCGTAGGAGACACCGTGAGCGAACGGAATCGCGAACTCGGCGAGTTCGACGGGGTCACCGAGTGCGAGCAAGACGAGTCCGATAATGACCAACAGGAACGGGAGGGTCAGCTCGAAGCCGCCTGCAATCGGCAGTTCGACGAGCGTCATCATCGGGAAGCCATCGAAACCGAGATCGAAGGCTGCGCCGTCGAACGTGGTGAACAGGAACTCAGGTTTGACGTCCGCTGCCTGTGGCGTGAACACCCAGATCCAGATCCCGTTGAGCATCAGCATCCACGAGCCGCTGTGGGTAAGTGCTCCCCAGAGACCGTGGCCGTGCTGGATGTTCTCGACGAAGTCCAGAATGTAACCGATGTTCAGGTGGATGATACCGAACAGGAGACTCACGATGAGCCACGCTAACGCGAAGTCAAGCGTGGCGGGTGAGAGTCCTTTGTCACCCATCGGTGCACCGGCATCTCCGAACAGGATGTAGCCGAGTTCGTGGATCCCGAAGATCTCTCCGAACAGTATGCCGAAGAAGATCGTGAACCCACCACACCACATCGCAACACCGCCGAGACTCGTGATCCCGGGGCTGTCGAAGCTCTGGTACATGTAGAACCCGACCAGGACGTACAGCAGTCCGTAGCCGACGTCGCTGATCATGAACCCGAAGAACAGCGGGAACGTCAGGAACATGAAGATCGTCGGATCGAGTTCGTTGTATTTCGGTCGGTTGACTGCCTGAACGAGCGTTTCGAACGGCTTGGCAGCCGACGGGTTCTTCTGAATCGTCGGTGGCTGATCGTCCATCGTGACGGTCGAGCCACCGTCGGTGACGGCTTTCTGCTGTTTGCCGTCGTCTTCGGTGTCCGCTGTTGGCTGCTCGTCGTCGGCGACCGTTTCGTGGTGTGAGCCACCGTGTCGGTCGTAGCTCGCGCGCTCGAGTTCTTCGATCTCGACGCTGTCACCGACGGCGTCGTCGAGCGTTGCAACGAGGCGCTCGTACTCATCGCTCGGGATCCAGCCCTCAGCGATGAACGCGCGATCCGTCGTCGCGAACTGCAGCGGTGCTTCCGCACGCTGGACGTCGATGGTCAGCTTCTCTTCGACGCGAAGGAGGAAGCTGGCTTCCGCCAGCTTGATCTCCTCGAGTTCCGCGTCGATGTCTTCGATTTCGTACTCGAGTTCGCGTTTGCGCTCCTCGAGTTCGTCGACGTACGCACTCGGGGTCTGTTCGGTCTCCGGCACCGGATGCCGGGTAAACTCGATCCCGACGAGTGCATCGCCGAGCGGGTCCGAGCCGGCGCCGTCTGTCGGCGCGGCCACGATCGCCACGACGTCGCCACCGGTGAACAGTTCGAAGGCGTCGATGTCGTCTGCAGCGTCGACAGCCGCTTCGATCTGGTCCTGTGGCCCTTCGCCGACGACGATCTCGACCGAGTCATACCCCGACAGGAGGTCGAGGTCGATCCCCAGTTCCGCAAAGGGAGCGACACGGGTGATCTTCTCGTCGACCTGTCGAAGCTCCTCGCGGACCTCCGCACGCTGGTCGTCGAGTTCGTTGACTCGGGTTCGAATCTCCTCGATTCGGTCTTCCCAGTTGTCTCCGAGCGTCCCTGGTTCGGCCTCGTCGGCCGACAGCTCCAGGGTACTCTCGAGCGCTCGGACGGTGACCAGCTTCTGTGAGGCGTCGTCGGCACCCTCGATCGGGTTACCGTTGTCGAAGCCTTCCCAGGAACCGTCGTAGTCCGAGAGATGGACCAGGTTCAGTCCGTGTACCGTCTCGATGACCGTGGGCATGACGCCCTTGGAACCGGTCACCGAGACCTTGCTCATCCGTTCAGGTCTGAGCATGCACGTCCTCCTGGAACAGTTCGACGACGTGGTCAGTCACTTCGTCGACCCGGCTTTGGGCGCGCTCGGCGAGTGCCTCGCGCTCCTGTTCTCCGCTCTCGAGGACGCGTTCGCTTTCCGCATCGATCTCCTCGCGCGCCTCCTCGAGACGGCGCTCTTTGAGATCCCGCGCTTCTTGTTCCGCTTCCGTGCGAATCTCCTCGGCACGTTTCCGGGCCTCGGCTATTCGCTCGTCGCGGTCGTTTTGTGCCAATGCGACGATCTCGTCGGCTTCCTCTTCCGCCGACTTTATTCGTTCGAGAACCTCTGGCCTCGGCATACTCTAAGCAAACGGATGTTTACCAGAGCGCGTATATGGTAGTTGCGAAAGTCGTTCAGTATTTGCAAGGGGAAATCGGGTCGTTGCTCCTCGATTGGCCACGGGTTCCATCGCACGGAACAGCAGACCTATCCCGGTCCGGTCGAAACGACTGCATAATGGGAATCCTCGAGAACAAGGCTCGGGCTCGACTGTTCTATAAGTACCTCTCGAAGGTCTACGACCAGATCAACCCCTTCATCTGGAACGAGGAGATGCGAACGGAGGCTCTCGAACTGCTCGAGTTCGAAGACGAGATGACCGTCCTCGACGTCGGCTGTGGCACCGGCTTTGCGACTGAGGGCTTACTCGAGCACGTCGACGAGGTGTATGCACTCGACCAGAGTGAACACCAACTCGAGAAAGCCTACGCGAAGTTCGGCAAGCGCGCACCACCCGTCCACTTCCACCGTGGTGACGCCGAACGGCTGCCGTTTGCGACGGATACGTTCGACGTCGTCTGGTCGTCCGGTTCGATCGAGTACTGGCCGAATCCGATCCTCGCGCTCCGGGAGTTCCGTCGCGTGTTGAAACCCGGTGGGCAGGTGCTCGTCGTCGGTCCGAACTACCCTGACAACGTGATCGCACAGAAACTCGCCGACTCGATCATGCTCTTCTATGACGAGTACGAGGCCGATCGAATGTTCAAGGAAGCCGGCTTCGAAGACGTCAAACACATGTTCCAGGGTCCTGCGTACGACCCCGAAGTCGCGATCACGACGATCGGTCGCGCACCCGAGTAACGGACGACTGCCGCGGTTATCTCGCCGTCGCCTCGAGCACTGCGATACGAGCGTCGTCGACGGTGAGCGTAACGGTGACCACGTCGCCGGTTTCGATGTGGGGGTCGTTCGTGTCGGCGACGACGACGGTTGCACGCTCTCCGGCCCGCCATTCGGAGTCCGTCGCCGCGTTGAACGGACCAGTCGGCGTTCCATCGAACCCGGTTGCACCGACGAACGGGACGGGTGGCTGGTTCGTCAGGTCCTCGTCGTCGACGGCAACCGTCATCGACAGCGCCGTCACATCGATCGGTTCGCCACCGACGTGTTCGATCGTGATCGTCGACGTCTCGCCGTCGACAGCGAGGTCGAACGCTGTGGTCGGTGCGCCTGCTTCGAGCGAGAGCGCGCCGACGCCGACGGCGACGACGGCCGCCAATGCGACGGTGAGTGCGAGCAGGGCGACGAGACCGACGAGTGGACTGAGCCCTCGGCTCGCGCCGAGCGTGGCAGTCGGGTGGTTCGCATCTGGACGATCGGTCACGCACCGCTTTGGTTGCTCGTTCGAATATAAACGTTCGCTCGATCGTTATCACCGGCACTGCTCCCGTACTCCTCGAGTACCTACAAGAGCGTGCTCATACGGACTGTTGTCGTCGTGATCGTTGGTTACCAACCCAGTAATCGACGATAAAACGGGACCGCAGTCCGTATCAGTTGCCGACAGTAACGTCGCTACTGCCCTGTTCGGTGGTTACTGACAACTGGTATGATTCGGCCGGCGGGACGAACCAGATGATCCCGTCACTGTCGGTTTCACCGATCTCGAGCCCATCAACCGCGACCGTTGCTGTCTCGGAGACGGTGCCGTCGGCGTCGGTCACGATGAGCATGGTCGGGCCGTTTGCTGGCGTTTCGTTGAGCGACAGTCGGTGCTCACCGTCGACCCAGACCGTTTCGGTCTCCGTCGGCAGCGAGGTGTAACTCAGCTCCTGTACTTCACGGTGGACGTTCCCGGTCCCCCCGTCGAGATACGCCTCGAGTCGACCCTGATCGTGGGTGGCCTGAATCTGGTAGAGGTTCACCGCCGTGTGCTCCCGTGCGCCTGCGGACTGTCTGTTCTCGAACACCCACGGGTACAGCTCGCCAGCGTACTCGTAGGCATCAGAGATATCATCGAACTCGCTTCCCCACGCCGCCTCGCGGTTGTCGAATCTGGTCGTTTCACGGATGTACTCTCCGTCGAGCATCGAGAGCGTGTACCCAGTTTCGGATGTCTGGACCGTCACCATCGTCTCGGCTCCGACGCCACGGGCTGCCGTTTCGAGGTGTGACCGAACTGGTGTCTGATGCATCTCGAGGGCGTTTTGTTCGTCTTGAACCGACAGCGAGTAGTCGGAAATCCGGTTCGTTCGCTCCTCGAGCGCGTCGAGGGTGTCCGTCAGGACTGCTGCCTCGTTGTGGTTTCGAAGCACGAGCTGGAGGAGTTCCGTCGTCGACAGCTCGCCTGCAGCGTGCGCTCTCACGGCGTCTTGCTCCCGTTGCTCGAGTTCGTCCGCCCGGTCCATGACCTGATCGTAGGCGTCCTCAACCAACACTTCACGTTTGGTCATGCTTGCGTCTTCGAACTCGTGGTCGACGATCGTATACTGGGCGTAGTCCGTTCGTAACTCGTCTTCCGTGCCCGCAAGCACCGTTCCGAGGTCGGGTCCGTACGTCACGGTATCGCTTCTCACCTCACCCTCGAGCGAGAGGCGGGTGGTCGTCTCGTCGGCCGCGTCGTCGTTCGTCGTCTGGTCTTGTAGCTCCGCCTGCAACTGGGCTTGCATCCCATCTCCAGGACTCGCTGCGACCGGGAGTGCGACGAGCGAGAAGACGAGAAGCAACGCGAGGAGGGCGGGGGTCGCGCTGTTCATCGATCCACTGTATGAACTCTTGATACAAAAACTGGTCGCACTCACATCTACAGCGATCACACCGTCAGAGTCGTGAATTAAGCGTTGTTTACCGCCGTTTCATCTCGTTTCGTCCGTATTCGAAGTTCCGTTCGGCCCACAGAGACGCTTTACAGCCGCTGGTAACGCTTTATTTTTCGATGGAAAGGGTTTTTTCCCCGGGGGGACCACCCTGTTGGTACGTATGCGGGTATCCACCGCCATTAGAGTCGCCCTCGTAGTCCTCCTCACGACATCCCTCCTCGGGGCGGTGGTCGCCACACCGGCTGTTGCCGCCTCCACGTCCGAGCCGCTCCAGACGGACACAGCCGCCGATCGGCCACTGCTAGCGTGGTCTTCGACGACGCCCTCAGAGCCGACAACTGCGCCACAGTTGGCACCGACACAGGCGACAATCGACGAGCCCCAGTCAGAACAGGTCGTTCGGATCAACGTCACCGACTCCGGGGATGCGAGATGGACGATCGAGAGCTACTTCCTCCTCACTGACGACGACGAACACGCGGTGTTTGACGAGTACGCCGACGAGGTGACACGCGGACAACGGGATGTGACGTACGACGTCCAGCAGTTCGAGCCGTTCCGCCAGACCGCCCAGCAGGCGACCGACCGTGAGATGTCACTCGAGAACGCGGACTGGGACGATCCACGGATCGTCTCACCCGAAGAGGCAGGTCTCGATGCGCAATCGCTACCTGAGACCGACGACGACTCCGAAATCCGTGTCGGCGTGATCGCTTACTCGTTCACCTGGACGAACTTTGCGGCCGTCGACGGCGACCGGATCTACTTCGGTGATGCCTTTCAGGCGGACACCGGCGTCTGGTTCTCGCTGACCGACGACCAGCGTCTCGTCATCGAATCGCCATCCGGCTACGCGCTCAGCGCGGAGGCATCGACCTCGCTCCAGTGGACCGGTCCCGCCCAGTTTAGCGACGACGATCTCCAGATCATCTTCGTTCGCAGCGCCAGTGGGACCGGCGCTGGTGCCGTCCCGACAGCCGCCGTTCCCGACTGGCTGCTCGCTGGTGTTGTCGGACTCGTCATCGCCGTCGGTGTGGGCAGCTATCTCCTCGCGCGTCGACGGCCAGCCGGTGAGTTGCCGGCACCGATCGCTCGGCTGCGAGCACACGTCGTGACCCTTCCGGGTATCCGCCAACTCCGTGCACGCGGGTCCGACGAGCAGCCACCCGACGCGTCGGTCACGCCCGACAGCGACCGCGACCAACTGCAGTCAGCCACCGAACGCGGGGCCGACGCTGCCGGTGTCGGCTCGCCCGCCGAATCCGGCACGCAACTCGAGTACGACGAGCCGGTCGACGACGGGATCGATCCCGAACTCTTGAGCGACGAGGAGCGTGTCCTTCGGCTGCTCAAACGAAACGGTGGCCGAATGAAGCAGGGCTCGATCGTGTCGGAGACCGGCTGGTCGAACGCCAAGGTCTCACAACTGCTCTCACAGATGGACGACGACGACGAAATCGAGAAGCTTCGGATCGGCCGCGAGAACCTCATTACGCTCCCCAACGTTGATCCAACCGAGATCAGATAAAAAGCCACTCGCTCGCTTTGCTCGCTCGTGGTCTGAAACCTACGCCAGCGGCGTCCGCTCGACGACCTGCCACGTGTACCTTTTTCTCGTCGGATTCGCTTCGCTCACCCTCCTCCAAAAATCTACGCGAAAAAGCCACTCGCTCGCTTTGCTCGCTCGTGGTCTGAAACCTACGCCAGCGGCGTCCGCTCGACAACTTGTCCGTCGTAGCTCGGATACTGCTCGACGATTTCGCCGTCCTCGAGGTCGCCTTCTTCGATCATCTCCTCTAGGAGCCACCAAGCGACCTCGACGTGGTTCGTTTTGACGGTGTAGAACTCCTCGGGGACGCCAAGCGCCTCGAAGCGTTCGGGGTCGGCGTACGTCTTGCCGTAGACGAGCGTGCCGTCGTCGGTGACGTCGTCGAACTCCCGGCGGACGTTGCGGGCCATGCGTTTCAGCCGACGGCGGTGTTGGGCGGCGTCTTTGAAGACGGAGGTACAGAAGTAGACTCGCTCGTGGTCGCCCATCACGTCGAGGATGCCGTCGCGGTCGTTGTCGACGGCGCTCATGTGGTTTTCTTTGAGTTCGTACCCTTCCTTTTGCATGCGGCGATAGTTCCCGTCGCTCATCTCGAACTCGTTGACGTTACAGAACTCGGCTGCCCCCTCATCGAGGAACTCGAGGAACTCCGTTTCGGCGCGGATGCCGGGAATCTCGAACGCGGGTGTGAGTCCTTCCTCGCGGGCAATATACAGGATGTCCTCCCACTCGGTGCCGTGAAGCTCGCCCCACTGCTCGAGTGGCGGGTGGAACCGAATCTCGTCGAGACCGGCCTCTGAGAGGCGGCGCATGTTCTCGCGGCCGCCCGTGATGCCGGTGTAGAGGTGGGTGTGGTGGTCCTCGCCGAACTCGTCTTTGAGCAGTTCGAGGTAGTGACAGGTGCGCTCGAGGGCTTCCTGTGGTTCACCGCCGGTGATCGACGTTCCCAGTGCATCCATCCGATGGGCTTCCTCGAGGACGTCCTCGTCGCGTTCGACGCGGCGCTCGTTGGCGTAGACGTCGGTGACGTTCTTGCGGTTCTCACCGAGTGGGCAGTAAAAGCAGTCACGCTGGTCGCAGTATCCGTAGACGAACAGCACCATCTTGCCACCTTCCGCGCACTGCTCACAGCCCTTCGAGATCATTCAACGCTACATACTGGGCCGACTCACAAAAGCCGTGCGAAACGACCGTGGTGGCCTCGAGTGTCCGTCTCGCATTCTGTCGTCCCCAGAAGATGGAAATACCCTGCGCTCGAACGTGTGACCCAATGCTGTTGGTCCTCTGTGTCGATCTCGACGACGACCTCGGCCGTAAAACCGGCTTCTCGACGCCCGTTATCGGCCGCGAGTCGGCGGAAGCGGCAGCCGTCGCGCTCGCGACTGCGGACCCGGAGGACTCCGACGTCAACGTGATTTTTCAGGGGCTGCACATCTACGACGATCTCGATGCCCGCGACGAGAGCGTCGAGGTAGCCGTCGTCACTGGCAACGACGAGGGCGATGTCAGCGCCAACCGCGAAGTCGGTGACGAGGTCGATACCGTCCTCGCGAGTCTCTCGACTGCCGAGGACGTGACCGCGCTCGTCGTCACCGACGGCGCACAGGACGAATCCGTCATCCCGATTATTCGATCACGCGTGCCGATCGACGGTGTTCGCCGCGTCGTCGTCCGGCAGGCACAGAACTTAGAGTCGATGTATTATACGATCAAACAGGTGCTGAACGACCCCGAAACGCGCGGGACGGTGTTGATCCCGCTCGGTATCCTCCTACTTATCTATCCGCTCGCGTTGATTGGGACCGTCCTCGAGATGCCGGGGTTCGTGCTCGGAACGACGTCGGCACTGCTCGGCCTCTATCTCATCTCCCGTGGACTCGGACTCGGCGAGCAACTCGACGACGCCGTCGAGCGCGCCCGCCGGTCGCTGTACGCCGGTCGGACGACGTTGCTCGCCTACGTCGTCGCCGCGACCCTGTTCGTCCTCGGCGGTGTCAGCGGGATAAACACCCTCGAGGCGGAACAGAACGCGACGACCGGCGACGTTGGCGTCCCGGTCATGCTCGCGGCAGTCGTCTACGGCTCGATCCAGTGGCTCGCTGCGGCGGGTGTGACGACCAGTCTCGGCCAGATCACCGACGAGTATATCGCCGGCACGCTCGAGTGGCGCTATCTCAACGCGCCCTTTTACGTTCTCTCGATCGCCGTCGTCTTGCACGCGGTGAGTGCCTTCTTCCTCGATGAGGTCGGGATCAGCTATCTGGCAGCCGCGCTGACGGCCGGCACGCTGTTGGGAATCGTGAGCACGCTCACCTTCGCTGTTGCCGAATCACGATTATCCGGGCCGGACGACGACGAGCAGGACACGGAGAGTGAAACGCGACAACTCGGTCGCGTCTGATTAGCGTTCGCGTTCGACGACGAACTCCGCGAGCTCGACCAGATACGCGCGGGCACTGGGATCAGCGACTTCGACCCGATCGAGGGCGTCGATCGCTCGGTCGGACTCGGCTCGAGCGCGGGCGTTGGCTTCCTCGGGGGTGAGATCGGTCACCTGGACGACCGACGGTCGCTCCAAAGCGGCGTCGTGGCCGGTCGGTTTCCCCAGATCATCGGCATCCGCGATTGCGTCTAGGACGTCGTCTCTGATCTGGAAGGCGACGCCGACCCGCTCGGCGTACTCCCCGAGCGCCTCGACGGTGACCGGATCGGAGCCGGCAGCGATGGCCCCGAGTTCGGCAGCGGCTCGAAAGAGTGCGCCGGTCTTTCGGCGAGCCAGTGTCATATACTCCGCTTCGTTCGTCGGCTGTGCCGAGAGTTCGGTCGCTTCGCCGACTCCGAGTTCGACCATCGCCTCGGCGACGACCTGCATCGCGTCAGGGTCGGCCGAAAAGAGGGCGAACGCTTCTCCGAGCAACCCATCGCTCGAGACGATCGCCGGACCGTAGCCGAACTCAGCCCATGCGCTGGTCGTGCCCCGACGGAGCTCCGAGCGGTCGATGATGTCGTCGATCACGAGCGAGGCGCTATGAACGAGTTCGATCCCAACACCGAAATCGACCGCCTCCTCGGCCGTTCCACCGACGGTTTCACAGGCTAACAGCGTCACCATTGGCCGGACGCGCTTGCCGCCCGACAGCGCCGTGTGGCGGACTTCCTCCCTGAGCGTGTCCGGCTCGAGGCCGTCGACCACCTCGACGAGACGCGTTTCGATCAGCGCCCGACGACGCTCCAGACGTTCCATTGCCAGCGCTTAGGACGGGGGTAAAAAGTAGGTGACGGATCACAGTGCAGATTTTCTCCACGCGTTCGTATCTATCACTCCGTCTGAACGTCTCTTGGCGAGGACATTGCGTCCACTGCAGCCGCTCACGCGGTTCGAAGATCGCTCAAAAAAGCCGCGTGCGGCCCAGTTACTGGAACTCCTCGGTGAGCGCCGGGACGACGTCGAAGAGGTCGTCGTGGATCGCGTAGTCGGCGATGTCCATGATCGGGGCGTTGGGGTCGGTGTTGATCGCGACGATCGTATCGGAGCCTTTCATGCCAGCGACGTGCTGGACGGCACCCGAAATACCGATCGCGATGTAGACGTCGGGCGTGACGACCTTCCCGGACTGGCCGACCTGCCGGTTCTTGGGCAGCCAGCCGTTGTCGACGATCGGGCGCGACGAGGAGACCGTCGCGTCGAGCGCCTCAGCGAGGTCTTCGATCAGCGGGATGTTGTCCTCCTCTTCGATCCCACGGCCGACGGAAACGAGCACGTCAGCTTCGCTGATGTCGACGTCGCCGCCGCCGACTTCCTCGAAGCCGGTGACGGTCGAGCCGATCGCGTCCTCGTCGATCTCAGCATCGAAGGCCTCGATCGAGGCGTCACCGGTGCCTTCGGCTTTGGGCCACTCGGCACTTCGAATCGTGACGACGGCCGCTCCCTCGAGTTCGTTGGTCGTCTCGACTTTGCCACCGTACATTTCGCGGGTGGCGAGCAGCGTCTCGCCGTCGGTCTCGAGACCGATCGTGTCGGTGACGATCGGGAGATCGAGTTCGTTGGCGACGGCAGGCGCGTAGTCGAGCCCGTTGACGCTGTTGGGTGCGACGACGTACTGCGGGGCGAGCTCGTCGTAGAGCTGTGAGATCGCCTGCGTGTAGACGTCGTGGTTGAACTCCTCGCCGTGGTCGACGGTGTGGATGGCGTCGACGCCCTCGCGGTTGAGGTCGTCTGCGAACTCGTCGACGGTGCCGCTGATGACGGCCAGGTGGAGGTTGCCGCCGGTCTCGTCGGCGAGCTCTCGGCCCGCGGTGATGATCTCGTAGCTGACGTCGCGGAGGTCGCCGCGGCGGTGGTCGGTGACTGCGAGGACGTCCGTCATTGTGCCACCCCCTTCTCGCGAAGCAGTTCACCCAGTTCCGCGGCGGTCTCGTCGGCGCTGCCTTCCCAGACCGTCACGTCGCTTTCGCTCTCTGGTTCGTACATCTCCGTCAGCTCGAGTTCGGATTCGATCGTCCCTTCGTCGACGCCGATGTCGGCGAGCGCCTGGACGTCGAGTTCCTTGCGCTGGGCCTGTCGAATGCCTCGCAGGCTCGCATACCGTGGCTCGTTGATCCCCGTCTGGATCGTCAGGACTGCGGGCAGGTCGATCTCGGTCAGCTCCTCGACGCCACCCTCGAGTTCACGCCGGACCGAGGCGACGCCGTCCTCGAGGTCGTGCTCGAGGTGGTTGACGACGGCGCCCCACTGCGCGCCGATCTCTTCGGCCAGCGAAACGCCGGTCGCGCCGAAGCTGTCGTCGCCAGCCTGCACGCCCGTCAGCACGAGGTCGGGCTCTTCGGCCTCGACGACGGCGCTCAGGATCTCCGTCTTCGCGTTGACGTCGAGTAAGTCGACGCCCTCGAGGGCGTCGTCCCAGACGCGGATCGCGCGGTCGGCACCCTTTGCGAGTGCCTGACGGATGGTTTGTTCACAGTCTTCCGGTCCGATCGTGACCGTCACGACTTCGTCTGCGATGCCGTTTTCTTGCAGTTGCACGGCTTCTTCGACGGCGTAGTCGTCCCACTCGTTGAGGTCGGCACCGAGGTACTGGGATGCGATTTCAGTACCCTCGATCTCGAACTCGTCTTCGACGGTCGCGACTTCTTTGACCGTAACGAGGATTTTCATCATCTATCACTGCTACGTCCGTACCGTAAACCTTTTCGAAACGGCCCGTCGGATGAGCGCCGTTCATTTACCAGCGTTGCCGATCTCCCGCTGGACGATTACGACTCCTTGCGTGTGTCGGGGGAGACGCTACCAGCGTTTCTAGTCGGTACGGGTTCGATCCTCGAGACGGAAACGGTTTAACGGCGCCACTGGTAGTACGCCGTATGGCAGACTGTCCACTTTCCGACGACTGTCCGAGCTTCTCCGAACGGATCTCTGGAATGGGGTGTAGCCACTACGGAGATCGGGGTGGCAAGGAGTGGTGCAATCATTACAGCCAGCCGATCGAGGACCTCAAAACCCAACCTGTCAAGCCGGGTCAGGAGGTCATCGTCGACGTTGTCGACATGCACGAAAGCGGAGCTGGTGTCGGTCGGACCGACGATGGCTTCATCGTGATGGTCGACGGCGTGCTTCCGGAAGCCCGCGCTCGAGTCGAAATCACCCGTGTTCACAGCAATCACGCACGTGCGAAGGAACTCGAGTTGCTGCCGATGGACCCCGATGAGGATGCCGATGCCGATGAAACGGACAGCGACGACACGGCGGCTGCTGGGGACGCCGAGACGGACGACTCCGACGACGAAGACGCGAAAGAAACCCGGCGTGAACGGCTCGGCAGCCGCGATAACTTCTGGGGCTCATAGGCGTCGAGTGCGTTCCGCCGAGTGGACAGTCACGGGAAGACGCTCGATCGCGATCTCGGTTTTTGGCAACAAGACGTAAGTATCAGTTGTGTCAACTGTAGCCTGATTGATGGCTGCTGGATCGGAGCTGAGACGACTGCTCGTGATGAGTGCCGTTCTCTGTGCTGTCTGTGGACTCGTTCTCGCCGCGAGTGCGATGCCGATGATCGCGTCGGAATCGCCGGCAAGCGAGTTCGTCGATCGCGATTCCGATGAACGGGAGACAGAGACGGAGACCGCGTTCGAACAGGACGAGCACGCGATGGACGTCGATGGCGCTGGGGGACCCCTCGATATCGACACAGAACTGCCAAATCTTCCTGGTGGAGCGGTCGGTGATCGTCCCGCCGAGAGCGAGCACTCGATCGCCGAAACGGCGCTGTACGGACTGACTGCGTTGTTCTCCGCGCTCGATGGTGACTCGAGCGGTGATATCGCTGGCGACAGTGGCGACGAGTTTGCTTCCAGCGGCGCTGAAGCGGATACTCCCGGCGAGGGGAGTTCGGACGACGGAAACGGTGCTGACGGACGGAGTGACACCGAAAGCGGTGCTGACGGACATCGCGACACCGAAAGCGGCGAGTCCGAACGCAGTGACAGTGAAAGCCATGTCGATGAGACCACCGATGAGCCCACAGCCGATGCGGACGCTGATGGCGACGACTCGAGTCTCGAGGACGCCGTCCCCGGCCTTTCTGACGGCGTGGTGATGGGCGGTCTCGTCGTGGGTGGACTCGTGGCTCTCGCGTACGTCTTCGCCACACGATCGAACCCGACCGCGGCGGTGCTCTCGATTCCCGGCCGGCTCGTTTCGGCCGCGCTTTCGGGCGTCGTTGCCTGCTCGCAGGCGCTCGAGCGGGCGATCGGCGCACTCTACGGGCTGCGGTCGATCGCCGAGTTACCGGGGCTCGTGGCTGCGACGCTCGTCGGCGCGTTCCATAGGACAGGCGTCAGAATCCGAACTGTCGGCTCGTCGCTGTTCGGTGGCCGAGTCGATGCGTCGACGGCTGACGCTGCCGGCGGACATGCCAGCGCACGCAAACGGATCGGAGCGGCGTTCGAGAGCGTAATCGACGCCGCACCGATGTCCCGTGAGCGTGTCGCCACGGCGACGCCGACCGACGTGGCCCGCAGTGCCCGCGATGCCGGTGCGCCCGACGAACCGGTCGAGACGATCACCCACTCGTTCCGGGACGTGGAGTACGGCGGTCGTGATCCAGAGACGCACCTCGAGCGGACGACGACTGCACACGACCGGCTCCAGTCGGCGCTCGAGGCGACCGAATCGACGGAGACGACCCCTGCCGCGGACGAAGCCGGCGGGCAGGAGGGTGAGACCGATGAGTAGAACGCCGTCGACGGTGGGACTCGTGTTGGGAACGCTCCTTGGCATGCTTCTCGTCGCGACTGGCGCCGTCGTCGCCGTTCGGCCGGGACTGCTCCTCGAGTCCGTGCCCGAACTCGGGGTGGTGCTCGAGGGCGTCGATCCCGAACTCGTCGTCCTCGGACTCGCCGTGGTGTTCGTGCTGTTCGCACCGACGCTCGGGATCACGGGACGCCGTCGGTCGTCATCGACGACTTCGCTCGTCGCTTCCGAGCCGTCACTCGAGGCCGAATCGCGGTTCGACGAGGGACCGTCCCAGTCCGACCGACAGCCCGTCGTCGGCGAGACTGCCGAGGAACTGGTTACCGTGGCGACGGCGTACGACGACGAACCGCGAGCCACTCGCGAAGAGGCGCGGCTGGCCCTTCTCGAGTCGCTTCGTCGGATCGCGGCGACGGCCTACGAAACCCACACGGACCGTGGTGACGACGCGATGGCGGCGATCGAAGCCGGGACGTGGACCGACGATCCACGTGCGAGTGCCTTCCTCGCGACCGCGGACGGGCCGCGGATGCCGCTGTGGCTCTGGCTGTTCGACCTCGTCAGTACTGGCGAGCCGTTCGAACGGAGCCTCGAGCGGACACTCGAGGAGATCGAGCGGATACAGTCGACGACGGGGGCAAACACACCGACGGAGCCGACACCGGCAGATGGCGGGCTCGAGGGGGTGTCGTCGTGACTGACACGAGTCGACAGGCACGCTGGCAGGCCGCGCTCGTCGGTGCGCTGTTGTCGAGTTTGCTCGCGGTCGTGCTCGGCGTTCCAGCCCTGTTGTTCCTCGCGGTCGTCGGGTTGGGGTTCGTCCTCGTCGGGCAGGCGAGTTCGATACCCACGCTGGGGGCTGGTGCCGACACTGCGGCCCCCGAGACCGATGCCGAGACGGCCGCTGTCGTTCGCCTCGAGCGGTCGCTCGAGGAAACCCGCGTCCGGCCCGGCGAGTCGGTGACGGTAACGCTCTCAGTGACGAACGAGGGAACACGAGTGTTGCCGGACGTTCGAATCGCGGACGAACCCCCGGCAGACGTGGCCGTGACACGTGGCTCGCCCGTGTTCGCAACGGCCGTCTCGCCGGGGGAGACGGTCACACACGAGTACGAACTCACGCCACCGCGAGGCGAACACGAGTTCGGGACGACGACGCTGCGGCTGCGCTCACTGCCGGCGACGGCGATCACGACCGACGAGCGCGAACCGGGCGGCGACACGTCGCTCACGTGTGAGACGCTGCTCGATTCGATCCCGTTTCAGGACCGAACGATCCAGTTCGTCGGGCAGACACCGACCGACGATGGCGGCAGCGGCATCGAGTTCTTCTCGACGCGCGACTACCGCCGTGGCGACCCGATCAACCGGATCGACTGGCACCGGTTCGCCCGGACTGGCGACCTCGCGACCGTCGAATACCGTGAAGAACGAGCCGTGACGATCGTGTTCGTCATCGACGACCGACTCACACACCACCGCGAGACTCCGGGCGGCGGTCCCGACTCGTTCGATCTCACCCTGTATGCCGCCTCGCGTGGCGTCGTGGCCTCGCTCGAGGAGGGGAACCGAACCGGACTGGCGATGCTCTCGGGGTCGGCGTGGGTCGAGCCGGGTGCCGGACGCGGCGTTCGCCGACGGATCGACGATGTTGTCGACGACGGCCACGCTGTTGCTGACGGCGGTGACTACCCGTCGTCGGAACGTGCCGGCGACGACGATTCGCTTGCGGTCAACCTCGAGCGACGGCTGCCACGTCAGGCACAGGTCGCGCTCTGTACGCCGCTGCTCGATGACGACGTGGTCGCCCTCGTCGAGACGCTTCGAACCCGAGGCCGCGCGGTCACCGTTATCACACCTGACGTGACCGACGGGCTGGCGACGACGACGCCCTCGATGGGGGCGCGGATCGCCGGCCTCGAGCGGGCGAACCGAATCGATGCACTCCGTGGGATCGGCGTCACCGTTGCCGATTGGTCCCTCGAGGAGCCCATCTCGATCGCGCTTGCGCGGGCGTTTCGGGCCGGTGCTGGGGGTGGGTCGGCGTGACGCCTGACTCGATCTCCGGCACTGAGCGTGGCCACGAGCGATCGACCGACCGCTCGCCTCGCTCGGCCGCCCTCGAGGCGGGCAAAAACGCGCTGACGGCGGGCAGGCGAGGGCTCTGGCGAGCGCTCGCTCGGCCGACTGTCAGCGACGTGGCGATGATCGCGTGTACGTTCGCGGTCGGGATCGGAATCGGGTCGCGACTCGTCGGGTTCGAACTGGCTGCCCTCGCGATGGGTGCCGGACTCGGTGTGGCGCTGACGACGATCCTGCTCGGGAGTTCACGCCCGCTCGTTCGCGGGTTTGGTGGGGCGCTCGCCGTCCCCGCGTCGGTCCTGTTGTCGTCTCCCGTGTTGGTGGCTGCTATCCTCGCAGTGACGTCGCCGACCGTTGGCGTCGTCTCCGCGCTCACCGTCTGGTCGCTCGTCATCGCTGCGTTCGCGGCAGGCGTCGCCCCGTGGGATCGACTCGGAACCGGTGGCGTCCGCCGTGGTGCAACGGGGACGACGCTCGCTGCGATCGGCGTGGTCGGTGTCGTCGTTCTCCGAGTCGTCCCCGAGTCGGCCGTTCGCGACCGTGCCGGCGCTGCCGTGGTCGACGTGCTGGGCGCTGCTGGCGATTTCGTCGCCGCAAACGACGCTTGGGCGGTCGTCTCCTTTGCCGGTCTGGTGGTGGTCACAGCCGTCGTCTCGAGTCGGGCGCTTCGATACGTCCCGTTCGATCGACTCGTCCCGCCCGACCGTCGCGGCTCGTTCGCGACTGGCAGTACACGACTTCGGTGGGTGTGCTCGCGCGTGGGTCGTGGTGCGCTCGTCCTGTCGATCGTGGCCGTTGGCGCGTCGTCGGTGAGCGCGCGGTTCGAGACGAGACCAGTGACGCCCGCGGAACTGCAGACGGGACTCCCCGACCCCGTCGGCTCCGGCCTCGCAACGGTTGTGACGTCGTCGGGGCTGCGATTCGTGTTCGGCATCGTCCTCGTCGTCATGCTCTCGCTCTCGGTTCTCGAGTGGGGACGTCGCCTCCTCGGTCGGAACATCGCTCGCGTCTGCGCCCGACTGCTCGCCCCGGTTGTCGGCGGGGCTGTCGTTGCACTCGTCGCTGCACGCGCACTGCCCGGTTCGGCACTCGAGGCGGACCTTACGGGAGCACTCGAGGGCACGGCACCGCCATCGGTGCTCGAGTTGCTCGAGGCGTTGCCGGCGTTTGCGGTGGCGGCGGTCGTGCTCGTGGTGACGCTGGCTCTCCTCGCGTCGATGCTCTGGGCTGTGACAATGATGCGGGCGTTCCGACTCCTGCCGCCACGAGCGATCGGGGCTGCGCTTGCGGCTGGAGCGATGGGTGTGCTCGCGGCCGGGATCGCTATCGTCGGGCAGGTCGAGGCCGCGATCATTACGGCGGCGGCGGCGTTCGTGCTGTGGGATATCGGCGAGTACGCTGACGGCGTCCGAACGGAACTGGGCAGTGCGGCGGCGACGCTACGGGCGGAACTCGTCCATATCGGCGGGACAGCGGCGACGGGGGCAGTCGTCGCCGTCGCAACCGTCGCCTGTTATCGGTGGCTGCTACCGGAACTCTCGATCAGTGTGCCGGCCCACGCAGCGGTCGCCGTCGGAACGGGGCTGCTCGCCGTTGCCTTCGTCGTGTGGGTGCTTCGAGGGTGACCCTCGTCCATCTTCAACTCTCACAACAGTTTTCACGTTATCCGTGTGCTATACCCACATGGAACGACTCTCACTATCGAACTCCGCGTTCGAGGGCAACAACAACACGTATCTCTTCGCCGACGGTCCGGAGACAGTCCTGATCGATACCGGCGACTGGATGGCGACGACACGCGAGCAACTCGAGGCCGCGTTCGACGAGCGTGAGCTCGAGTTTTCGGACATCGACCGTATGTTCCTCACACACTGGCACGGCGACCACACCGGGCTGGCAGGCGAGTTACAGGCCGCAAGCGGGGCCGAGGTCTATGCACACACTGCCGATGCACCGCTCATCGAGGGCGACGAGGACGCGTGGGCCGAGCTGTCCGACCTGCAAGAACAGTCCTTCGAGCAGTGGGGAATGCCCGACGCCAAACGGGACGCCCTCCGGGAAGTGCTGGCTGGTGGGAAGCCGACGGGCGAGTCACCGACGGTGACCACCGTCGAAGACGGCGAGACGTTTTCTGTCAACGGCATCGACCTCGAGGTCGTCCACACCTCCGGGCACGCTGCTGGACTCTGTATGTTCGAGTTTACCCGTGAGGGCCGCCGTGAGGTCTTCTCCGGGGATGCGTTGCTTCCCGTGTACACGCCGAACGTCGGCGGCGCGGACGTTCGCGTCGAGCGCCCGCTCGAGAAGTACCTGCGCGCACTGCAGGGGATCGTCGACGCCGACTACGACCGGGCGTGGCCGGGCCATCGCGACCCGATCGACGACCCGGCCGCGCGGGCACAGTACATCATCGACCACCACGAGGAGCGCTCGTGGCGGGTACTCGATGCCCTCGATCGGAAGGGGCCCTGTGACACCTGGACAGTCAGCGACGACCTGTTCGGTGACCTCGAAAGCATCCACATTCTCCATGGCCCCGGCGAGTCCGACGCCCACTTAACACACCTCGAGCGGGCGGGAACCGTCGTCCGGGCGGGCACCGAGTACCGGCTTGCCGACGGCGTCGCTGACGAACTTGCCGCGAGCGACGAGAAGCGGTGGCCACTCGAGTATTAGCGCTCCATCGACGGCACGGGAACGTCGTTGACCGCGCCCTCGACGACCGTTCGTGGATCGACGCCGCGGACAGCCGCCTCCGTCGTCAGGACGAGCCGATGGTCGAGAACGGAGTGGACGACCGCGTGGACGTCTTCGGGCGCGACGTACTCCCGACCCGAAAGGACGGCGCGGGCACGACTCGCCTCGAACAGCCGCTGGAGTCCGCGGGGTGAGATGCCGACGTCGACGCGGTCGTCCTCGCGGGTCGCCCGACAGACGTCGACCAGATACGTCCGAATCGACGGCTCGACGCTGACCGTCTCCGGAACCGATTGCAACTCGAGCACCGACTCTCGGTCGGCGACACGGCCGACTGTCGGCGTCCGCGAGTGGCGGTCTGCCCGCCGATCGAGCAACTCGAGTTCGCCGTCGCGGTCGGGGTATCCCATCTCGGTTTTGATCATAAAGCGGTCGACCTGCGCTTCGGGGAGCGGGAACGTCCCCTCCTGTTCGACCGGGTTTTGCGTCGCGATGACGAGAAACGGCTCCGGAAGCTCGCGGGTCTCACCGCCGATTGAGACCTGCTGCTCCCCCATCGCCTCGAGCAAGGCGGCCTGCGTTTTCGGCGGTGCACGGTTGATCTCGTCTGCCAGCACGACGTTTGCGAAGATCGGGCCGGCTTCGAACGAGAACTCTCCAGCGTGTTCGTCGTAGACGTGCGTCCCGGTGATGTCGGCCGGCAACAGGTCGGGCGTGAACTGAATCCGCGCGAACTCGAGGTCGAGTGCCGTCGCCAACGAGCGTGCGGTCAGCGTCTTTCCGGTTCCGGGGACGTCCTCGAGGAGGACGTGTCCCTGACCGACGACGGCCGTCAAGATCGTTTCGAACAGTTCATCTGTGCCGATGACGGCAGTCCCGATCTCCTCGAGGACGTCGTCGCACGCGTCGGCGGCCGCAGCAACGTTCATGTTCGATGACAATCACGCGATCGCCATATACGGTTCGGCCGTTCTGCGACCAGACCGGGGAAGCTTTGATCCCGTCGCCGTCTTACTCTTTGTATATGCGCACGCGGGACTCGGATCGAGAGTGGAGGCGGTTGTCGTGATCGACGAGGTCGAGGAACTCCTCGAGGAGATCGGCTTCGAACCGGAGACGAGCGTCTTGACGCATCGACAGGCACAGGTGCTTGCGCTGCGTGAACGCGGTATTTCGCAGGCGGATATCGCCGACGCACTCGGGACGTCACGTGCGAACGTCTCTTCGATCGAATCGAGCGCCAGAGAGAACGTCTCGAAGGCGCGCGAGACGGTTGCCTTCGCGGAAGCGCTTCGGGCACCGGTTCGGATTCGTGTTCCGTCCGGCACCGACCTCTATGACGTGCCACAACTCGTCTACGAAGCCTGCGACGAACAGGGCGTCAAAGTCGATCACACCGCGCCGGATCTCATGAAGGCCGTCAGCGATGCCGCCGGCGCTGCGGTGTCCGGCCGCGAGATTTCGACGCCGCTGATCGTTGGGGTCACCTCGGAGGGGATGGTGCGTGTCCGCTATCAGGAGTAATCGGGGCGCGTTGATCGCCAGACCGAAAGGCACCGGACTCGTAGCCGCTCGTCATGCCGTCTGATCTGCCGGCGTCGTTGGCCGACTCGTGGCGCCAGCATGGCACCCGAACGGGGACGTCGAACGTCCTGTTGCTCTCGATCACCGCGGAGACGACGCTGTACGAACCGATCGACAGCGCCGACCGGATGCAATCGGTCGGCACGAGCGAGATACCGGTCCGCTCGCTGTTTACCGTCTATCTGACGTTTTCGCCACCGCTTTCGAACGTCGGTATCCCGCCGTCGACGGTGTTCGCTCAGGCCGCACCCAAAGCGAAACGACAGTTCATCAAGACGATCAAAGACGAGGGGGTACACGTCGATAGCACCCGTTCTACCCTCGAGTTCGAAGCGGCAAACGGCGAAGCGGGCGTCTGGTACGTCATCGACGCGAGCTACCCCGTCGATCCTGACCTCGTTGGCGCTGCCCTCGAGCCGATCGACGCCGAGGTCCACGTCGCCGTCTGGCCGACCGAGACGAGCTACGGGATGGCCGGCGGAACGGTCCCCCTCGAGAGCGTTGCCGATGTCGCCGCCGGAGCGGAACTGACGCTCGAGGAACTGCCGGTCCACCTCGACGTCGACCCGGCGCGTGACCGCGAGACGATCGCAGAGCTGATTCGGACGATCGACCTCGAGACCGATACCGAGACCGACTGATACGGGTTACTGTCGTCACTGACCGCCGATTGCCAGCACGGGTCGGCGATCGGCGGGACACAGGGACAGTAATCCGTATAACGCCGAACACTGAACGAGAGGAGCCACTGCTCGTCGGTTCACACCTCTCGTACGGCGGTCCTACGATGGGGTGTACCCCATTTCGGTCGTTCCTGTCAGTCAGCCGTGACACCCACTACGCTTTTGGCAGTAGCTAGCACGGTATTCGTATGGAGGACGACCGGCGCTCGACCGAGACCACCGCCGAGCCGTCGAGCGACTCGTTTATTCCTTCTGCGGACGTGTTCGCGAGGGTCTCCGACGCCGTCTACGCGCTCGATTCCGAGTTCCAGTGTACGTTCATCAACGAACGGGCCGAGGCGCTTTTCACTCGAGCAACCGAGAGTGCAACCGCCACGGCCGACGCCGTTCACTCGCTCTTTTCGGACGCGCATACACGCGCACTCGAGTCACAGCGTCCCCTGACGGTCGACGCCTACCACGATTCCAGCGACCGCTGGTTCGAAGCCCGCTGTTATCCGGGCGAGACCGGCGTGACGGTTCTGGTTCGTGACATCACCGAGCGGAAAACACAGGAGCAAGCGCTCGTTGACGGCAACAGACGGCTGCGATCGGTTTTCGAGGACGCACACGACGCGATCGTCGTCGGCGACACCGACGAAATCGTCGCGGCCAACCCGGCCGCAAGCGAGTTGCTCGGCCTCGAGCGCTCGGCGCTGTCCGGCCGGTCACTCGAGGAGTTCGTCCACGACGACTACGACATCGAGTCGGCCCGGACGGCGCTTCTCGAGCAGGGACGGCTTCGGGACTCGGTCTCGCTGATTCGGCCCGACGGTTCCGAACGGGTCGTCGAGTACACCGCTGTTGCCGACGTGCTGCCCGGGGCCCATCTCGTCATCCTTCGGGACGTCACCGATAGCCGCCGCCGTAAACGCCAACTCGAGCGCCAGCGCGAACGGCTGTCGGCGCTCGATCACGTCAATCGCGTCGTCCGCGAGATCAACGACGCGATCGTCGACGGCTCGAACAGAGCCCAACTCGAACAGGTCGCCTGCGAGTCGCTGGCGGACTCGCCGTCGTACGAGTTCGCGTTTATCGCGGACATCGACGCCAGATCGAAACAGATCACACACCGGGTCGAGGCAGGCATCGACGACTACGTCGAGACGATTCCGCTGTCGACGGACGCCGACGATCCCGCCGGCCGTGGACCGGCCGGGACCGCGATTCGGACCGGAACGATGCAGGTGTCGAACGATGTCTTTTCCGACCCGTCGTTCGAACCCTGGTACGAGGACGCCCGTGAGCACGGCTACGCCTCGGCGGCAGCGATCCCGATCACACACGACGACGTCCTCTACGGTGTCCTCGGCGTGACGAGCGCCCGCCGGAACGCGTTCACCGACGAGGAACGGGACGTCATCGGTCAGCTCGGGGACATTCTGGGCCATGCGATCGCCGCCCTCGAGCGACGGCGCGTGCTGTTGGGCGAGGAACTGATCGAGCTCGAACTCGTGATCGACGACGCCGTCGAGATTTTCGACGGCCCCTCGATGTGCGGCCACTCGGTCTGGTTCGACCGCGTCGTCCGGATCGACGACGAACGGTATCTCGAATACGGGACCACAGCCGCCGAGACGCTGCCAGTGGTCGAAACCCTCATCGAGTCCGTCCCACACTGGGAGGGCGTCACCGTGATCGACGAGTCGGCCGGCGAAGTGACCTTCGAGTTAACTATCAGCGCACCGCCGATGATCGGCGTCATCGACGCCCACGGCGGCTACGTCGAGTCGGCAGCCATCGAGGACGGCGACTACACCACGACGGTCCGCTTTTCGACCGGCACGGACGTTCGGGACGTCGTCGACGAGATCGCCGCTGTGTATCCCGGGATGCGGACCGTCGCCCGCCGTCGCGTCACCCCCTCGAGGGAGTCGATCGAACAGCTCCGGACCCGGTTGGCGGAGACGCTGACCGACCGCCAACAAGTGGCCCTCGAGACGGCCTACTTCGGCGGCTACTTCGAGTGGCCGCGTCACAGCTCCGGCGAGGAAGTCGCCGACGCGATGGGTGTAACGCCCGCGACGTTTCACGAACACCTTCGGACGGCCCAGCGAAAACTCATCACCGCGATCTTAGAGGAGCCGGCGCTGCTCGACCGGGAACCGGCAGACGATCCCTGACCGCCGAGACCGTGACCCACGCCGCGTCCAACGTGGCGGGATTGATTATGCTGTCGTCCCACGTACCGCGTATGCAAACCCACATCGTCCCGGTCGGCTTCGACTACGACCGGCTGATCGCGCCGCTGGTTCGCGATCAGATCGACGTCGATAGCGTCATTTTGCTCGAGGGTGCCGTCGGCAGCGAGGCCAACGTCGAGTACTCGCGTCGGCTCTCGAAGAAACTCGAGACGGATTTTCGAAACCTGTTAGGGGCGAGTACGGAACGGTTCGTGCTGGCTGACGTCTACGATTACGACGCCGCCTTCGAGCAGGCCTACGAACTCATCACCGCGGAACTCGACGACGGCAACGAGGTCTGGGTCAACGTCGCTGCGATGCCGCGAACCGTCAGTTTCGCCTTCGCGAACGCCGCCCACTCGCTGATGGTCGAACGACAGGACGACCGCGAGCACATCCACACCTACTACACCGCCCCCGAGAAGTACCTCGAGACGGAACTCGCCGAGGAACTGCGCGCACAGATCACGCTGCTCGAGGAACTCAACGGCGCCAACGACCTCGAGGACGATCGGGTCGACGATCGCCTCGAGAGCGCACGGGACCTCCTCTCGGAGTTCGACGAACGCGGGACGACCATCGGTGCGAAAGAGATCGGCGGCAAACACATCGTCGAGTTGCCCGTCGCGTCGTTCTCGAACGTCAAACCCTTCGAGGAACTCATCCTGTACAAACTCGGCGAGGACGGCGAGTTCGACTCGGTGTCAGAGCTCGCCGAAGCGCTTGCCCGCGAACTGAACGAAGAGTATACGGACAGCTTCCGCTCGAAAGTGATCTACAACGTCGACCGACTCGGTCCCGGCGGCAAAGGCTACATCGAACGCGAAGAACACGGGAAATCCTACCGAACGCGTCTCTCCCGCATCGGTGAGTTATGGGTCCGGGCCCACTCTGATAGCGGCCTCGAGCAGTAACAGGTCGGAAGAACACGGTTTCTCACCTCGAGTTGCACGTATCGTCGTCGGCCTCCGGTGGCCACGAGCCTCGTCGTCGAATCTCGTTATCGTCAGTAGATTGTAGCGCGGTTTCTTCATTCAGAATTATACCTGAAACTGAATCAGACAGTTGGATCACTACACGTGCCAACCTTTTGCTCTGCGTGCGGTCGCGAAGCGACCGCACTCGGCAAAACGTTGATGAAAAGCACGGCGTCACCCCCTCAGCCGCGCCGTTGGCGCGGCTTCGAGGGATTCCTTGGCCCGCTCGCTCACTCCGTTCGCTCGCGGTTGCTAGTGATACCGTCTCAGCCTCCACTGAACTCGAGTTTCACAAGCCACTTTGAATAAAGAAACCGATTACAAACTACTGTTATGGCGACCACGCTGTCGTCGGCATCTACCAGGTCACACCGGGCGGACGCTCGTCGCGGCCGGCGGCGGCCTCACACTCGGCTACGACGCCCTGTGCCCGTGACCTTCGCTGGCCGATTCTCGAGGAAAATCGCTGAAGGGCTGTTGATTCGAGAGAAGTGACACACCAGAACTGACGACGCGGCCGTAGGATCATCTGGACGACTGTTCGTCGGTGCCGGCAACCGCGAACCGTCCCGCGAGTGCGCCGGCACACCGGCACAGGGGGCCGTCTCACTCGAAGTGGATCAGCGGCTTGATGATCCCGTCTTCTTTCTTGTCCATCATCTCGAAGGCGTCCTCGATCTCGTCGAACTCGAACTCGTGGGTCGTCATCTCGGTCGGGTCGACCCGGTCGTTCTCGAGCAGTCGCAGTAGTCGTTCGATACGGAGCCGGCCGCCCGGACAGAGGTCGGTGACGATGTCGATCTCGGCCATCCCGACGCCCCACTCCTCGCGGGGGATGTGCCGGAACTCGCCCTCCCCGTGGTAGCCGACGTTCGAGACGGTCCCGCCAGGCTTGACGGCCTTGATACAGTCCTGAAAGGTCTGATCGGTGCCGAGCGCTTCGATGGCGGCGTCGACGCCCTCGCCGTCGGTGTAGTCCATGATCGCCTCGGTCGGATCGACCTCCTGGAAGTCGACGACGTGGTCAGCACCGTAGGTTCGGGCAAGCTCTTGGCGCTTGTCGACCGTTTCGACGGCGATGATCTCGCCAGCGCCCTGTAACTCGGCCCCCGTCGTCGCCATCAGCCCAACCGGTCCCTGGGCGAAGACGGCGACAGTTCCACCGATCGGAATGTCGGCGTTTTCGGCCGCGGCGAACCCGGTCGACATCATGTCCGTCGTGTACAGTGCCTCGTGATCGCTGACATCGTCTGGAATGTGTGCCAGGTTCCCGTCGGCGTCGTTGACGTGGGCGTACTCAGCGAACGTCCCGTCTTTGACGTTCGCGAACTTCCAGCCGCCAAGCGCCCCGTTCGACTGCGAGGAGTGGCCGTCCTGTGCAGCTTTCGAGTTCCAGTCGGGCGTAATCGCGCCGACAGCGACGCGGTCGCCGGGCTCGAAGTCGCTCACGGAGTCGCCGACCTCCTCGACGACGCCGACAACCTCGTGGCCCAGCGTGAGGTTCTCGCGATCGCCGATCGCCCCGTGGACGGTGTGGCAGTCCGAGGTGCAGATCAGCCCCTTCGTGGGCTTGAGGATCGCGTCCGCCGGTCCCGGCTCCGGCGGCTCCTTCTCCGTAATTCCCGTCTCGCCGATCCCATCCATGACAAATGCGTTCATGCTCATTGTGCGCTATCTCGCGACATCGCCGACCAGCAAAAAGGTTTCAGCGACCGACTCACGCACTAACGCGCTCGAGCACCCGTTCACGAAGCACGAGCAGACACGGCAACACGGTGAGACAGGCGATAAACGCGAAGATGATGCTCAGGCCAGTCACCAGTCCGAAGCGCTGCAGTGGTGGTGCGAGGGCCAGCGCGAGGACGCCGAAGCCGGCGGCCGTCGTCGCCGCACTCCCCAGCAACGCTCCGCCAGTGCCGGTTATCGTCGCTGCCAGCGCCGCCTCGAGTGACTCCCGTTCGTCTCGTTCGGCGATAAACCGTTCGCCGACGTGGATGCTGTAGTCGACGCCGAGGCCGATCGCGAGGCTCGTGATCACTGCGGTCTCGCTGTTGAACGGGAGATCTAGTAGCGCCATCGTTCCGAGCAGCCACGCGAGCGCGGCGACGACGGGCGCAAGCGTGATTACCCCGAGCGAGAGCGCGCGGTGGCGCACCCAGTAGAGGGCCGTCAGGAAGACCAGAATTACCACCAGCGTGACGGCAAAGGCCTGCACAAGCGTCTCGAGCAGCGCATCCTGGACGACGGCCGTCGTCACGGGTCCACCCGTCGCAATCGCCGTGACGACGCCGCTGTCACTGATCGCGGCTGCCACGTCGCGGGTGTCGTCGGCGACGGTCTGTGCGGCGGCGTCACCTTGCACGTTCACGAGGAGCCGCGCCGACTCGTACCCGCCGTCGTCGCCCCGGTAGAGGACCTCGGAGGCACGATCCGGATCGACCTCGAACAGCACGTCGTAGAAGCCGGCGACGTCCTCGTTCGGCAGGCCATCGTCGTTCGTATCGCGTTCCTCGAGCGCGGCGGCGACGGTTTCGTTCTCGGCTGCGAGGTCGCGGATCACTGCTGGCGGGCCGTCGATGGCGGCCTGCCCGCCCGGCCGAACGACGATCGTTCCGTGGCCGTCGACGTCACGGATCGCGTCGTCCATCGCGACGAGCGCGTCCGGATCGGTGACGTCCCCGCGTATCAGTATCTGTGTCTGACTCCCTTCGCCACGGTCGGCGAAGTTCGCGCCGAGATAGGCGGCGTCGTCGCTGATCGTGTAGGTATCCGGTGCGAGCGGTCCGGGGAGGGATTTGGCCCACTCGGGGGCGTCTTCGGGGAGGAAATCAGCCTGATTGAACTCCGTGTCGATCCCCGTCGCGCCGTAGGCCCCGCCGACGGCCAGAATGAGCGCGACGAACACGATCCCAAGCGGTGCCCGACGAGCCACCGTGACGAACTTCGAGAGCACGCGGTTGACGACGCTGGTGCCCGTCCCGAACGGTGGTTTCGCTCGGTTGCGGTCGAACCGGGTCTCGAGGAAATCATCGACGGTCACCTTGAGCGCGGGCACGAGGACGGCGAAGGCGACGAACGTCGCGAGAATCCCACCGGCGCTCAAGATTGCGAAGTCCTGAATCGCCGGCAGCGGGCTGACGACGTTCGAGAGGAAGCCGACGCCCGTCGAGACGGTCGCTGCGGCGAGTGCGAGCACGACGCCCGTCAGCCCGAGTGTCATCCCAGCGCGTGCGCCGATGATCGATCCACCGTCGCTCGCAGCCCTCGCCTGCGCCTCGCTCGAGGCCTCGAGTTCGCCGGCTCTGGCCTCCCGGTAGCGCATCACAACGTGGAGCGCGTAGTCGATACTCAGCCCGATCAGGAGGAAGGGGACGGCGATCAATAGCTGACTCGAGGGAATCTCGAGCCAGCCCTGGATGCCCGCGAGCCACGCCATCACGACGGCGATGCCGAACAGTCCGATGAGAACGTCGACGACGTCTCGGTACGTGATCGCGAGCACACCGAGGACGAGCACGAGCGCGACGGGCGTGATGATCGCGAAGCTGTCACCGACCGCACTCGCCGATGCCGCGTCGGTGATCCCCTGCCCGAAGACGAAGGCGTCGTCGAAGCGCTGGTCGACGAGGTCGGCGATCTCGACTTGTGCGTCGTAGGCTGCCTGTGGGTCCTCGTCGGGGCCGCTGTCGTCGACCTGGAAGATGAACGTGATCCGCGATTCAGCCTCGGTCGAGCCCGGTTCGTAGTCAGTCGGCAGGAACTCGTAGGCGTCCTCCCCACCCTGCTCGGCGTCGGGATCGAGCACGTCAGCAAGCAGCGCCTCGACGTCCTCGTCAGAGCGGTCCTCGAGTGCTTCGATCTGTTCCTCGAGGGTCGGCTCGCTCGTGTCCGGCGGACCGCCGGCAGCGGCTCGATCCTCGAACACCGCACCCGTCGCGACGATGTTCTCGAGGCCGACGAAGCCCTCGTCCTCGAGTGTGGCGTTCAACTCGTCGTTCTCGCGGATCTCCTGTTGGAGGCGCAACCCCTCGAGTAACGATTCGCGCGTGAGGACGTCCCCGCCTTCATCGCGGACGACGAGTTGGGCGACGACGCCGTCGTCTGTGCCGTAGGTCGCATCGATCTCGGTTAAGGCGTCGGTCTCTTCGGAATCGGTCTCGAACTGGCCGATCTCGCCGTCTTCGCTCTCGCCGAAGGCGACGCCAGCGGCGACGACGGCGGTCAGCAGTAAGACGAGGACGATGACGAGCCGGCTGTGAGAGACGATCGTGTCCGCGTATCTGGCTGCAACGGACCCACTCATCGGTCACTCCCGTTGGCGCGTCGGCCACCCGACTGGACAGGAACCCGTCTGACTGCTCCCGGTGGCGTCCGCGCAACAGTATCAGGAAACGAATGCATTGGCTGCCATTCGGACCGGGAGAGTCATAGCAGTTCGGATGGTATCGGGTGTTGTATAATCCATATCCGATTATGAACACTGACCTCGACCGCGAACGCGGCGTGTTGAGTCCCGCGGACCGAGCCTACCTCCTCGGCGAGCGGGAGATGAGCCACGAGCAGTCAAAACGCAACGCCGAGGCGCGCATCCGACGGCGGATTCACGCGGCGGTGCTCGATTTCGACTTGCTCTTGCATACGCTCCCCGAGAAAGACCGCAAACAGCTCTTCGAGCGGACGACGACCGACGAGGCGTTTCTGGACGGCCTGCGAGCACTGGTTGCCTTTCTCTATCTCGGCACCGAGAAGTATGGCGTCGACTTCGAGGAACTTCTCGAGCCCGCGATCCGAAGCTCCGAGGAGTATCTCGCGGCGACCGACCGCGAGGCGAACGTCTCGGTTTCGGTCACCTTCGGCGTCGAGACGACAGTCGAATCCTCACTCGAGGGTGTTGCCGCGAAACTGGACGCGGGCGAGCCCGTCACACCCAGAGAGCTGTTTTCGCTCGTCATGCAAGGCACGTACGATGCACGCAGCCACGACCGGATCACGCTGGTCAGGACCGGCGACGAGCAGACGCCCGATGGCTTCCTCGAGCGACTGGCGTCGTATCTCGACGGTGAACTCAAGCGCATCAACGACTCGCGGGCAGTGATTCGCCTCGAGGGGACGGCTGGGGATGCGGACGACCAGTACTGAAACGACCACGCGAATGGACGAGTTCGCGAACCGATGCCGGACGCCGGACGACGAAACACCTAACACCGTGCCCGGCGCTACGTTCAGCCATGTCCGACGCCGTCGCGGTCGACGCGTTCGATGGCTCGTGGACCGCCGTTTTCGTAGGGGCGGCCTAGCCCCACACTCCCCACCCCGTTTCGACGGATGTATTGTCGGCGACCAGCATTCACCGAACAACGACCGGTATCACTAATGGACGAACACCATTCCCACGTCACGACGACGTATCGACGACGCCCACTGCGGGCGGTGAGAGCATGAGCATGGACGACCCCGAAGCGACCGAACCGACGCTCGAGGGCGGCTACGACCCTGACGCCGTCGAAACGCGTTGGCAACAGCGCTGGGTCGACGAGGAGACTTACGCCTACGAGGGCGAGCCGGGCCAAGATCCGAACACGACCTACGCGATCGATACGCCGCCGCCGACGGTCTCGGGCAGCCTGCATATGGGCCACCTTTATGGCTCGACGCTGCAGGACTTCGCCGCTCGCTTCCAGCGAATGGCCGACGGTGACGTCCTCTTTCCCTTTGGCTACGACGACAACGGGATCGCCAGCGAGCGCCTGACCGAGAAGGAACTCGACATTCGCCACCAGGACTACGAACGACGCGAGTTCCAGGAGCTTTGCCGGGAGGTCTGTACGGAGTACGAAGCCGAGTTCACCGACAAGATGCAATCACTCGGCACCTCGATCGACTGGTCACACACCTACAAGACGATCGAACCACGCGTCCAGCGCATCTCCCAGCTGTCTTTTATCGATCTCTACGAGAAAGACCGCGAGTACCGCAAGAAAGCACCCGCGATCTGGTGTCCCGAATGTGAGACCGCGATCTCGCAAGTCGAGACCGAAGACGACGAGCGCCACGCCCACTTCAACGATATTGCGTTCGAACTCGCCGGCGACGACGCCCCGCGCGAGGAGTTCGTCATCTCGACGACTCGTCCGGAACTCATTCCGGCGTGTGTCTCCGTCTTCGTCCACCCCGACGACGAGGCCAACGCAGACCTCGTCGGCGAGACCGCCCGCGTTCCGATCTTCGGCCACGAAGTGCCGGTTATCGCCGACGAGCGCGTCGACATGGAGAAAGGCAGCGGGATCGTCATGTGCTGTACCTTCGGTGACCAGAACGACATCGAGTGGTACCAAGCCCACGACCTGCCCCTGCGCGTCGCCATCGACGAGACCGCGACGATGACCGACCTCGCCGGCGACTACGAAGGCCTCTCGACCGAGAACGCCCGTGAGGCCATCGTCGAGGACTTAGACGACGACGGCTACCTCCGTGACCGCCGCGAGATCGTCCACGACGTCGGCGTCCACGAACGCTGTGACACCCCCGTCGAGTACCGCGTCTCCAAACAGTGGTACGTCGAGGTCTTAGATCACAAAGACGAGTACCTCGAGGCCGGCCAGGAGATGGACTGGTACCCCGAGAAGATGTTCACCCGCTACGAACACTGGATCGAGGGACTCGAGTGGGACTGGCTGATCTCTCGTCAGCGTGACTCGGGCATCCCCTTCCCGGTCTGGTACTGTCGCGAGTGCGACCACGAGATCCTCGCCGAAAAGGAGGAGCTGCCGGTCGATCCCCTCTCTGATGAGCCGCCAGTGGACACCTGTCCCGAATGTGGCAACGACGAGTTCGTCCCTGAAGAGGACGTCTTCGACACGTGGGCGACGTCCTCGCTCACGCCGCTGATCAACGCGGGCTGGGACTGGGACGCTGATGAAGAAGCGTTCACGATGGACAACCCCGAACTCTACCCGTTCGATCTGCGCCCACAGGGCCACGACATCATCTCCTTCTGGCTGTTCCACACCGTCATCAAATGCTACGAGCACACCGGCGAGGTCCCCTTCGACGCGACGATGATCAACGGTCACGTGCTCGACGAGAACCGCGAGAAGATGTCGAAATCGCGAGGCAACGTCGTCGAACCCGACGCAGTGCTCGCGGAGTACCCCGTCGACGCCGTGCGCTTTTGGGCAGCCAGCGCCGCCGTCGGCGACGACTTCCCGTATCAGGAGAAGGACCTGACCGCGGGCGAAAAGCTCCTGCGCAAGCTCTGGAACGCCTCGAAACTCGTCGACACGCTCGCTCCCCGCGACCCCGACGAGCCCGAGACGCTCGAGGCGATCGACCGCTGGCTGCTCGCGGAACTCGACGACGCCGTCACCGATCTCACGGCCCACCTCGAGGCCTACGAGTTCGCCAAGGCCCGCGACCGTCTGCGGACGTTCTTCTGGAACACCTTCTGTGACGACTACCTCGAAATTGCCAAGACTCGCGAGGACGAGCCGTCGACCCAGTACGCGCTGCGGACGGCACATCGGACCTTCCTCGAGCTGTGGGCCCCGTTCTTGCCCCACGTGACCGAAGAAATCTGGCAGGCAGTGTATGCCGCGGACACGGATGCCCTCGAGAGCATCCATACCCGCGAGTGGCCCACCCCACAGGGGTACGAGGCCGACCTCGAGGCCGGCGAGACCGCAATGGAGGTCATCTCGGCGCTGCGGCGCTACAAGAGCGAGAACCAGCTGCCGCTGAACGCCGACCTCGAGTCGGTGTCGGTGTACGGCCCGATTGAGGGCTTCGAGGATGCCATCCAGCACGTGATGCACGTCCAAGAGCTGTCGGTCCTCGAGGCCGAACCCGAGGTGACGACCGAGGTCGCCTCGATCGACCTCGAGTACTCGACGCTCGGGCCGAAGTTCGGCTCGAAAGTCGGTGAGATCGACGCCGGAATCGACAGCGGCGAGTACGAAATCGACGACGACGCTGGCGTGTTGCGAGTCGCCGGCGAGGAACTCGAGGACGACGTATTCGAGGTCTCGCTCGAGCGCACGTACTCGGGCGACGGTGAGATGATCGAGACCGAGTCGGCGGTCGTTATCCTCCAACACGACTAACCGAACAGTCTCCTTCTTCTCACTCGTTTTTCTATCTCGTCGTGTGGCCTGCGTCACTGATAGTCAGCCGTTTTGGATCGTCCAGTGGCGGAGACTGTCTCGTTTGAACGAGTTTGATTCACGAACCATTGGAGAAAAGTTATAATTGCGCTGGCGAAACCTCTGCTGTGCTCTGCTGAAGTCGCTCCGAGCCGAGCCGTCGTTTGCCGCCGCGTAAGCCGAGTACAGAGCACCATGAACACCGATACCACTACTGTCGAACACGCCGATACTGACGCTGGTCTCCCCACGGATACGGTCTTCGAACTGTTGCTCGAGGACCGACGTCGGTACATGTTGTACTACCTTTCCCGCAAGATCGGCGCAGTGGCGCTCGAGGACGTCGTCGACCGACTCGCCCATCGAGAGGGCGCGTCGACACGAGACCGACGCGAAGCGATCCGCCTCGAGTTCCACCACAACCATCTCCCGAAACTGACCGAATCGGGTGTGGTGGCGTACGATCCGGCCGCCGAAACGATCGAGCGCGAGCCGCCGGCTCGTGCGCTCGATTCGTATCTCGAACTCGCGTTTGCCGATGACCTGCGTTAGGTGCGCTGAGTAGACGTCGCCTCACACTTTTTGACTCGCGTCGCCAGGGCAAGAAAAAGCGCCAGCAGGACGAACGTCACTTCGCCCGCAGCGATGACGCCGAGTGCGTCCGCGCCGAGGAACATCGGTTCATCGCGCGCGACGGGGATGACGGTATGGTGTGGCTCGCCGACGATCGGGATGAAATAGTCGACGATCAGGTTACTCGTATACCAGACGGCGGCGACGGCAACGCCCCAGACGGGAAAGTCGGAAATTCGATGGAGCACGAACGCCTGCACGACCATCGCGAGATGACTCCAGAACAGAAACTGGAACATCAGCGGATGGAGATACGAGTACGAGTCATAAAACGCAAGCAGCGTGTACGGCGTCCACAGCCCGAGGACGATGTTGCCGAAAAACGCAAGCGACGTCAGCCACGGCTGTTCGTAGCCGAGTTTCCATGCCGCGATCGCCAGCGCGATAAACAGGGTCGCCATCGGGCTGTCGGGAACCCACGGCCACATGACGGTCGCCGTGGCGGCGAACTGCCCGGAGTAGTACCAGAAGCCAAACGCTGTCCCGATGAGATTGATCGCGACGATGAGCCATGCAAACCGCAATCCGAAGTCTTCGATCGCCTTCGGCAGCGGTGTGAGATACGTCGGCAGTGAGTCCCGGTCGGGCAACCCAGTCGTCGCGGACATCGTTTCATCCGGCGTGACGGTCGACACCCGCAAAACAGTAGCGGTTGTCCCGTCCTGTCCCCGGATATATCTGCCACTATGCCGTTCGTCGCCGTATGGACTCTCCGACCGGCGGTCGATCCCGAGTGACGCTTTCGACCGGCCACGAGATTTCTCTCCCGCTGGATCTCTCGTTTGCGATCGGTGGCGCAGTCGTTCCGGCCCGCCGGCGGCGGCTCGAGACCCTCCTCCCAGCCGACCTCTCTGCGGTGGCGATCGCGCCCGGCGTCGGCTGTGTCGTGCTCGCCGGCATCCACTACCACCGTGTCGGCGGCTCGAGCGACGACACTGATTCGAGAGCGGTCGACGCCGACACCGGTCTCGAGCCGTACGACGAGTTTGCGGTCATCATTCCTGCCGTCCGCGGCGGTCGGACGACGCTGCCGGTCACCCAGCTCGTCGGTACCGAACTCGGCGGCTACGTCCACTGGCTCCCGGTCACGACCGAGCCGTCGGTCGCCCTCGGCCGCGAGATCTGGGGCTATCCGAAGGAACGAGCCGCGATCTCGGTCACACCCGGGCCACACGGGACTCACACTGCCGTCGATGGCAGCGATGGGAGATGGGTCCGACTCGAGGTTTCACGCCCGCGCACTCGAATAACCACTATGCGTCGCGACTGGTCGCTGTGGAGCTACACGACGCTGCACGGCCAACTGATCCGCACGCGGGCACGACTCCGGGGCGAGCTCAGCGTTGGCCTGCCACGAGACACGACACTCGAACTCGATCCCGAACTGCAGGCCGAACTCGGCTGCTGGAATCGGCCGCTTGTGCAACTGTCCGGCTCTCGAGTCCGTGCCCGCCTGTTCGACGGCGAGCCATGCGCTGTGCCCTAACTGGGACCATGTACGGCAGCCGCCACGACTATCGGCAAATGCAGTATCGAACGGACACGCGTAAGTACAGTGGTTCCTAACGGCGCACTGTGAGCGAAGACACCGATCTCGAGGAACTGCGACGCGGAACCGAACTCGTCAAACGCGGGTTCGCCCGGATGCAGAAAGGTGGCGTTATTATGGACGTCGTCAACAAAGAACAGGCTCGTATCGCTGAAGATGCCGGTGCAGTCGCCGTCATGGCGCTGGAAGCGGTCCCGGCGGATATCCGCAAACGCGGCGGCGTTGCCCGGATGGCAGACCCGGCAGACGTCGAGGAAATCGTCAACGAGGTCTCGATCCCCGTGATGGGGAAGGCCCGAATCGGCCACACCAAAGAGGCGCAAATCCTCGAAAGCGTCGGTGTCGACATGATCGACGAGTCGGAAGTCCTCACTCCGGCTGACGACGCCTACCACATCGACAAGCGCGACTTCACGGCTCCGTTCGTCTGTGGCGCGCGCAACCTCGGCGAAGCGCTCCGGCGCATCAACGAGGGGGCGGCGATGATCCGCACGAAAGGCGAAGCGGGAACGGGCGACGTCAATCAGGCCGTCCACCACCAGCGGACGATCAAAGGCGCGATCCGCAAACTCGAGGGCATGAGCCACGAGGAACGAGAAGCCTACGCTCGCGAGATCGAAGCGCCGGCCGAACTGGTCCACGAAACGGCCGAGATGGGTCGCCTTCCAGTCGTGAACTTCGCTGCTGGCGGGATTGCGACGCCTGCTGATGCCGCGCTTATGATGCACCACGAATGCGATGGCATCTTCGTCGGCAGTGGGATCTTCGGCGCGGAGCATCCCGAAGCGATGGGCGAAGCGATCGTCGAAGCGACGAACAACTGGGACGACCCCGACCGACTCGCGGACATCTCGAAGAACCTTGGCAAGGGCATGAAAGGCGACGCGAACGTCGACCTCCCCGAAGAGGAGAAGATGCAGGGTCGCGGCGTCTAGACGTCAGTATTATCAGGAGATCGATTTTTTGTCGCCGCAGCGACCGTCTCGAAGCCGCCTCTCTCACGGCTGGCACGATAACTTAGCTGTTTGGGATACTCCCATAAACAGGTACATTAAATTATAAATTCGGTCCCGGAAGAACACCCGTTGATGACAGCCACTGCACTCACCCGGGATGAAATCGATGCCTTTCTCCGCGAACAGGGCTCCGGTGTGTTGTCGCTAACCGATGGAGCAGAAACGTATGCCGTCCCCGAGTCGTTCGGCTACGACGGCGGCGACCTCTACTTCCAACTGGTCTCCGAACCGGACAGCGAGAAGCTGGCGTTCATCGAAACGACCGACGTCGCAACCCTCACCGTCTTCACCGACACGCCCGCACGAAGCGTACTGGTTCGCGGCCCGCTCGAGTCCGTCCCCGACGCGGATCGAGCGCGTGCCTCGAGTGCGATCGCGGCAAACGCGACGATCCCGACGCTCAACGTCAGCCCCGACTCGCCAACAGAGGCCCTTTCGTTCGAGTTCTACCGACTGGTCCCACAGGACCTCACCGGCCGGGCGTTCGGCATCACACCCTCTCGTGACAACTGAAACGGCTGTCTCTCGCTGTCGAACGTCGGTTGCGTGGGTACACACTCCCGGTCAGTGGCGACGTGCGTCGGCTGTGATGGACTGGTATCCATGGACAACACCAACAAAGAGGAGATACGTTACCAACGCGCCGAGGACGAACGACAGCACGCTCGAGGGTGCAACGACCGCCCCGATAGCGATGCCGATCAGTGCGGTCGCAACGGCAAGCACGTAGACGGCTGGCCGTTCCCAGTGGCGACGAACAGCGGCTGGATCTCGAGTTGCGACGAGTTCGAAACCGAGTGTGCCGAGCGCGCCGCCGCCGACAGCGAGCGGCGACAGCGTCGCGTCGACGGTCACGACCGCGACACTCGCAGCGAACAGCACGATCAGTGTTAGCACCACATCGATTCGTGCACCCATCAGTTTCTCGAGCCGTGGTCATACTGTCCGACAGCATCATACGGTTTCCTGTCGTCACGTCCCGCCGATCGCCGGCAAATAGGGACAGCAATCCGTATCAGTCTCTGTACAGCTGTGCTCCTTCGCCGACGTGTGTCTGGTAGGCCCGACTCTCGATACCGGCCGCATCGAAGGCATCGATCATCGCCCCGGCGATCGCGTTCTGGTCGCGCTCGTGACAGACCGCGAGGACGCCCGGCCCGGCACCGCTGACCGTGACGCCCGTCGCACCGGCCTCGAGTGCGGCCTCGTGAACCCGATCGTAGCCGTCGATCAGGGCCCGTCGATGCGGGGTGACGATCTGATCGTTCATCCCACGACCGACGAGGTCGGGATCGTCTCGAGTCATACCGACGGTGAGCGTCGCCGCGTTGCCGACGGTGGTGACGACGTCCTCGAGCGGTGCCGACTCCGGCACGACGCCGCGTGCGTCGCGCGTGGAAACTGTCGTTTCAGGGAGACAGGCGACGACCGGAATCGAGGTGTCGACCTGCGTGACGCTGTCGTCGGTTACGATCGTGAATCCGCCGAGCAGCGACGGGGCGACGTTATCGGCGTGGGCCTCCCCGGAGACGAGCGCTTCGCCTTCTGCAGCGATCGGGACGAGTTCCTCGCGTGAGAGCCCGCGATCGTAGAGGGCGTTCAGGGCGACTGCAGCACCGGCCGCGCTCGCGGCCGACGAGCCAAGCCCGGACGAGGGGCGAACGCCTTTGTCGATCTTGATATGTGCCGGTGCATCGAGAGCGTCGGCGACCGCGCCGACGGTGTTCTGTTTCGGGTCCTCTGGAATGTACTGGCTACCTGCCCCAGTAACGGTGATCCGCGTTTCCGGTGCGCGTTCGACCCGGATCACGTCGGCGGGCGTTCCAAGGGCAACACCGAAGACATCGAAACCACTCCCGAGGTTCGCACTCGTCGCTGGTGCCCGCACGGTGAGCATGCCGATTCCTTCCGAGACTGCGGTCAAAAAGGTAGCGGACCGCGACGACCGAACGAACGACATCGTCGGCTCTGAAATGGGATCGTCTCCCACGGCGCCGATAGCAATCAAACCGGATGATGCAACGACCTTCGGCGGCGAAGCCGCCTCACTCGTCGGTGTTACCGAACGTGAACACGTCGTCAGCGTCGTCGTCGGCTTCGTCAGCGTCCTCGTCGGCTCGTTCTGAGTCGCCGTCTGCATCGGACTCGAGTGACGGCTGATCGTCGTCTTCATCCGTCTCATCCACATCCCCGACTGGACCGAGTGGCTGTGCGGTGTCCGTGGACGATTCTGTCACGTCGTCTTCGCTCGAGTCGTCCACATCCCCGACTGGACCAAGTGGCTGTGCGGTGTCCGTGGACGGTTCTGTCACGTCGTCTTCGCTCGAGTCATCCGCATCCCCGACTGGGCCGAGTGGCTGTGCGGTGTCCGTGGACGATTCTGTCACGTCGTCTTCGCTCGAGTCGTCCACATCTCCGACTGGACCGAGTGGCTGTGCAGCCTCTTCAGACGACGTACTGGCGGTGTTTTCGTCCGTCTCTTCACCCTCCTCGAGCGACTGTGCAGCCTCCTCGAGTGAGTCGGTCGAGTCGGCTGCGAACGGATCGGTTCCACCGAGCGGGTCAGCGTCTCCGAATAGCTCGGTGGCGGTGTCCGTGCCGGCGCTGGCTGACTCGTCCGAGGTCGGTTCTGACGCCTCGGATTCGGCAGCCGTGTCGGCTTCGTTGTCGATTCCGAGAATCTCCTCGGCACCGAGTTCGGTGGCTGGCTCGTCCGTTTCACCGACGTCAGTCTCGGGCTCGTTTCGTGTGTCGACTGCAGCGTCGGACACCGATTCGGTGTCGGTCGTCATCGATGCGGACTCGAGTGATCCCATCCCGTCAGCCGACTCCGTGTCCGTCTCCAGTGTCCCGGAGTCGAGTGTGATGCCGTCGGTGTGGCTCTCGTCCGACTCATCGAGTTCCGAGCCGGTGTCGAACGCCAATGCGGCCGATCCGGGGCCGTCGTCATCGTCCGGCATCTCGAAGTCCATCTCGAGGTCCGATCGGTCGACATCGGTCTCGAAGCGGTCGAGTCCCGCGGACAGCTGTGTGGCCTGTCCGGAGAGGTTCGATGCGGACTTCGTCACTTCCGTCAGTGCAGTCGTCTGTTCCTCCGCGGCGGCGGCAACGTTTTCGGACTCGGCGGTCGTCTCCTCGGAGATAGTCGCTGCGTCATCAACCATCGCGACGACTTCCTGAGTCGATGCGGCCTGTTCTTCGGTTGCCGCCGAGATTTCCTGCACGCCGATGTTCGTCTCTTCGGCGAGGTCGACGATCTCTTCTAAGGCGTCGACAACTGCCTCGACCTGTTCGCCTGCGTTCTCGATCTGGTCGCTGGTCCCTTCGACCTCGGCGGCGGACTGTTCGGTCCGGTTACGGATCGCCTCGAGGCGATCTTCGGCTTCGTCGGCCGCTTTTGCGACGTCTTCGGAAAGGGCCTTGACCTCTTTTGCAACGACGGAGAAGCCTTCGTCGTCGCTGCCACCGGCGGACCGAGAGGCCTCGATGTTGGCGTTCAGTGCCAGCATGTTGGTCTGGCGCGCAATCTCGGAAATCGTCGCGAGCAGTTCGTCGATCTGCTGAACTTCCGCCTCGAGACGGCGGATCTCGTCGACGGCACCGCCTGCTTCGGTTTCGATCTCGTCCATCGCAGCGATCGCTGCGTGGGCAGCCTCCTGTCCGTCTTCGCCGGTGTTGACCGTCCGCTCGGCGATATCGGCGACTTCGTTCGACGAGGCGGCGATCTCTTCGGTCGTCGTCGAGAGGCCGCTCATCTCTTGGTTGGCCGACTGTAGCGACTGGTTCTGTCGTTCGGCGCCGTCGGAGATCTCCTGGACCGACTCGGTGACCTGTTCGGACGCCGAGCGAACCTCTTCGCTCGAGGCCGTAACCTGCTCGGAGGCGGTCGCAACGTCGGTTGCGAACCGATTGAGTTCGGCGACGGTTTGCTCGATCTCCTCGAGCATCTGGTTGAAGTCCTCACCGATCTGTGCCATCACTTCGTTCTCGCTGTCGGTGTCTGCACGAGCCGTGAGATCGCCGTCAGCAGCGTCACCCATGACGCTGCAGTACTCTCCGGCTTTCGCCTCGAGATGCTCATTGATCTCTTCGACCCGTTCGCGCTCGTGTTCGGCCTCTTTGCGGGCCGTTTCGGCCGCTTCGATCTGTTCGCGCAAGGCGGCGCGCATCGAGTCGAAGCCATCGTAGAGTCGGCCGATGTTGTCGACGCGTTTGGTCTCTAAGTCGACGTCGAGATTGCCTTCCTCCATCTGGCTCGCTTTATCGGTGAGACGGTCGATCGAGACGGCCGTGTTTCGGCCGAGCACGGCACCGATCAGCCCGATCAGGAGGACGCCGATCAGCGTCGCGATGTATCCCCAGTCGTTGACGGTGTTGACGAACCCGTAGGCCTGACTTTCGGGTTCGTGTGTAACGACGACCCAATCGGTTCCGAGCACACGTGCGGAGCTGACGACGTAATCGTCGCTGCCGAAGTCGTAGGCCGTCGTGTCGAAGCTCAACGCGGAGCCGGCGATCTGATGGGTGCCGGCCCCCTCAGTTCGTGCCGGCTCGACGATGTCTCCAACGATGGACTCACTGTACGCAAGCCCGAGTGTCTCGTGGTCGTCACCGTATCCGGCATTGTCGAGCAAGACCTCGTTGTTTCCGTCGAGGACCATCGTCGTCACACCTGCATCGTCGTCGAGGCGGTTCGCGTACGCCTCGAGTTCAGCCGTGTAGACGATCGCTCTGTCGTCTTCGCCGGGAACGGAGAGGACGTAGCTCATGACGGCGACGTTGTCGTCGCCCAACTCACGATCGACCGTGTACGGACTCGAGACCCACGGCACGTCGCTCGTCGCATCATCGTAGGCCTCGAGTGGGACGCCTTCGATCTGCTCTGCTGAAGCGCCACGCACGTCGCTGTCGGTGCTTGCAAGCACCGTTTCATCGGTGGTGTCGACGTAGCTAATCGCGAAGGTGTCCGCATCGAGGTGTTCCTGCCAGTTGAGGAACCGATCTTCGATCGCTGCCGAGTCGTCACTGGCAACGACTTCTGACCAGGCGATCACCCCAATCGTGTGTTCATTCTGTTCGTTCCACATCTGGAGATTCTGTGCTTCCTGGCTGGCGATCGACGTGTGGTCGTTCTGGACACGCTCTTCGACCTGTCCAGTGATGCCAGCGGTTGCGACGAAGCCGACCATCCCAACACCCAACCCAAGTATCAATAGTACGATTCCGAACTTGACCGCATATCTGCGGCGGATAGCTGATGGTACCAGTCGTCGAAGGACGTCCATAGATATAGTACGGATCTGAGTGTCCCTACATAAATGGTGTTCCACAGTTATCGGAAGTGATAACCGGACGACGGGAACGCCCTGCTGTGGTCGTGACGTTCGGTATCAGGACGACACCGTTCGCTCGCTCGAGTGGATAGTTCGTACGTCGGATTCGGCTGATTCTACGACCGAATGTATCGACTATTAGAACAGTCACAAATATTAAACAGTATACGGTAGGTGAGTTTACTTGATGAGTGAGAACACATCGTCACGGAGTTCGATGTCCCGTCGTCGCCTTCTCACAGCGACCACCGGTGGGGTAGCCGGACTCGCCCTCGGGGGCTGTCTCGACTCTGCCGAGTCCGTTGTTGGAGCCGACACTGACGACGACGAATCGATCACGATCGGACTGCTCGCCCCGAAGCCCGACAGCAACTATGTGGGCCGGTCCATGCAGCGAAGTGCCGCGCTCGCGGTTGACGAACTCAACGACGGCGGCGGTATCAACGGCCGACACGTCGAGTTGGCCGTCGGAAACACGAACGGGAATCCACTCGAGACGCGCCGCCAGTACCAGCGACTCGTCCTCGAGGAGGCTGCCGACGTGACGGTTGGCGTGTTCGACAGTCCATCGCTCGTCAACATCCTCGACGATATCGCCGAGCAGGAGACGATCCATCTCACCTCCGGGGCGGCTACGACGACCCCAAGCGAGCGTATCGCCGCGGATTACGACCGGTACAAGTACCATTTCCGGGTCGGCCCACCGAACGACCACCACCTCGGACAGGGACAGGTCGATTTTCTTGACGATATGGCCGCCGAGGTCGGCTGGGAGTCCGTTGCGCTACTGGCAGAGGACTACGAGTGGACGAAAGAGCCGTGGGACGTCTACCAGACCCGACTGCCGGAGCTGGGCCTCGATGTCGTCATGGAACAGCGGTATCCGCCGGCGATGGACGACTTCTCTGGTGTCTACGATGAGGTACAGGACCACGGCGCTGATGCCGCCATTATGACGACTGCACACACCGGAAACGAGACGGTCCGGGACTGGGCGCTCAACCAACGCCCGTTCGCGTTCGGTGGCATCCACGTCCCGATGCAGCTGCCAGTGTACTACGAACAGACGAACGGGGCGTGTGCCTACGGCTTCGGGCTGACCACTGCGACCGCACAGAGTTCGTTCGGTGGCTCCACCGAGGCGTTTATCACGGCGTATCAGGACACCTACGAGGGCCCGAACCCCGTCTATACGGGCTATCACACCTACGATGCGATCACGCTGTTTGCACACGTTGTCGAACAGACCGGGACGCTGGATGCCGACGAACTGGTGGCCGCACTCGAGGACGTCTCGTTTTCCGGAACGGTCGGGACGGTCGAGTTCGAAGGCCTCGAGGAGTCGTATCCACACGACTTCAGGTACTACAAAGACCAGATGCACTGCTTCCAGTGGCAACCGACCGACGACGGTGATGGCGTCCAGGAAATTATCTGGCCCGACGAGCACGCAACCAGCGAGTATATCGCTCCGAACTGATCTGTCGACGCGACCGTTAGTTCCCGTTTCGGTTGCCCCTCTCGAGGCGGCGGTGCGAGATGATGGTGGCGCAACCGCCGGTCGCGCGTATGCGTATACGAATCAAAAATATAATTTTTGATATGTACCCACAAACACTAAGCTATCTACGTCTAAATGACTGTCAATATGACCGATCTCGAGCGTTGGGAAACGACGGTGGGGAAAGCAGGAAACCGTGGAAGGCAGCAACGAACACTGAATCGCCGCCGACTGCTCAAGGCGACGACCGGCGTTGCGGCCGGCCTCTCGGTCGCTGGCTGTCTCGACTCCTACGACACGATCGCCGGAAGCAGCGATGACGATGCTGCTGAACCAGTCACGATTGGCGTCTTAGCGCCGAACCCGGACAGCGACTACGTCGGCCGGTCGATCGTTCGCGCGGCGACTGTCGCCGTTGCAGAACTCAACGACGACGGCGGCATCAACGGCCGAGACGTCGAGTTGGCCGTCGGTGACACGAACGGCAGCCCACTCGAGGCCCGTCGCCAGTACCAGCGACTCGTTCTCGAGGAGGGGGCAGACGTAACGGTCGGCATTTTCGCGAGCGAGGCGCTCATGGGTGTTATCGACGATATCGCCGAGCAGGAGACGATCCATCTCACCTCCGGGGCGGCGACGACGGAAGCCAGCCGGCTGGTCAACGAGTCGTACGACCAGTACAAGTATCACTTCCGCGTCGGTCCAATCAACGACTACGATCTCGGTCGATCTCAGATCGACTTCATGGACGACATGGCCGCGGAGATTGGGTGGGAATCCGTTGCGCTCCTCGCCGAGGATTACAGTTGGACGGAAGAGCCGTGGGACATCTATCAGGAACACCTCGCAGAAACTGGCGTCGACATCGTCATGGAAGAGCGGTATCCGCCGGCAACGGACGACTTCTCCGACATCTACGACCGCGTGGAAGACGCCGACGCTGACGTGGCGTTCATTACGGCAGCACACACCGGAAACGAGGCGCTGGCCGACTGGGCGGCACCCCAGCGACCGTTCGCGTTCGGCGGGATTCACGTCCCGATGCAGTTGCCAGCCTACTACGAGCAGGCCCGCCATCCACAGACCGACGCGGCGCTGGCCGAGTACGGTGTCAGTTACAACAGTGCAACAGCCCAGAGTACGACCACCTCGAAGACACAGGACTTCATCAACCACTACCAGGAGATGTTCGACGGTGCGAATCCGGTCTACACCGGCTACCACACCTACGACGGAATCAAACTCTTCGCCGAGAAAGCGGCCGAGGCCGGAACCGTCGATTCCGACGATCTCGTTCCGGAACTCGAGGCCGCGTCCTTTACCGGAACGACCGGGACGCTCGAGTTTTACGGGCAGGACCACCAGGCTGAGGGCAGAGCGTACGGCCACACCCACGACATCGTCTACGGCGAGGACACCCAGCAGCCGATCTACTTCCAGTGGCAGGCAGACGAAACCGGCGAGGGGACACAGGAGATTATCTGGCCCGAAAGCGAGGCGACGGCTGAGTACACCGACCCAGACTGGCTCTGAACGGACCCGCTGTACTTGACTCGACCTCGAGTCACACGCTCGTCCACAGTTGACACAACGCACACGCCGTTACTGGTCGTCGACTTCCTCGTCGCTCACACCGACGGCTTTCGAGACGTCGGGGTCGTCAGGAGCGTCTTGCCCACCAACGATGAGCTCACCGTCTTCGGTTTCGACGTAGACGTCGTCGGCGAACCCGCCCTCTGCGTGGGGGTGCTCGGGATTCTCAAGGCGTTCCGGCGTCGATGGGGCTTCGGGAAGCCCCGCCGGCGGCGCGAACTGCCCGAGCGGGTCGTCGATCGTGATCTCCCACGTCTCGAAGAACTCCGCATACCGCTCGTAGTGGGCCTCGAGTTCGTCGGCTGGAAACTCCATCATCTCGGTCCAGCCGTGGTTGTAGAAGTCGAAGTTCGCCTGAATGTGGGTAATTTCGCGGGCTTCGGCCTCGGAGTAGCCGTCCTGCAACGCTCGCAGGTAGGTATCGATGGTCGCATCGAAGAGCCCGTCGAGGTGGTCCTTGCGCTCGTCTCTCCGGTCCGGGTCGGCTTTTCCGAGAAAGACCTTCGTGTGTAGGCGAACGAGTCCGGCCGTTGCGACCGAGCGGACGACTGGCGTCTCGAGAGCTTTCCGCGACGCGAAGTGGCGAGCGTTCTGGCGCAGTTTCATGGCCTCGTCTATGGACAGCGGCCTAAAGAACGGTTCGGCAAACAACGCAGGTGTGGGCGGCCACCCGATGTCGGAACCAGTGTGGTCGGTGGTGCCGCTCGAATCGTACAATCTCGAAAAATATCTCGAAAATAGTCCTCTTTAGTCGGTCCACGACCATCGATTGCCGAAATCGGTGTGCGACTGTGGGGGTGGGTTCGATTTGGCTGGGAAAATAGACGAGATAGCAATCCACTTTAACCCGTATTACGAACGATGATAGTATGACCCAGTACGTGATCATCGGTGACGGAATCTCTGGCAGCTCGGCTGCCGAGACCCTCCGGGAGAAAGACCCGGACGCGCAGATTACCGTTATTACCGATGAGGGGGAGCCACTGTATAACCGCATTCTGATCAAAGAACACGCCAAAGGGAAACTCCCCGAAGCGCCGATCTCGATCCACGACGAAGGGTGGTACGAGGAACGCGACATCGACCTCTCGCTCAACACCCACGTCACGAGCGTCGACACCGACGCGAAGGTCGTCCACACTCACGACAGCGGCGACCTCGAGTACGACAAGCTGCTCGTCGCGACGGGCGGAACGCCGACCCAACTGCCGGTCGACAACAGCGACGCCGACGGCATCCACCACTTCTGGACGTTCGAAGACGCCCGTGGCATCCGCGAGCACGCCGAACAGTCGGATACGGGCGTCATCGTCGGTGCTGGCCTACTCGGCATCGACTTCGCGGCCGTCTGTGGGGCACAGGGGATCGAGGCCAACTACCTGATGCGCGGCGACCGCTGGTGGCGCTACGCGCTCTCGGCCGACGGTGCCGAGATCATGCACGAGGGAATGCGCGATGTCGGCGTCGAACCTGTCTTCGACAGCGGCGTCGACCACTTCGAGACCGACGACGACGGTCACGTCACGGCTGCCGTCGACCCCAACGACGAGCGCTACGAGTGTGACTTCGCCGGCGTCGCGATCGGTCTCTCCTTTAACACCGAGTTCCTCCGTGGAGCCGGCCTCGAGGAGGAGAACGGACTCATCGTCGACGAGTTCATGCAGACGAACGTCGACGACGTCTACGCTGCCGGTGACCTCACGCGCTTTTACGACGTGTTGCTGGGCGAGCAGGCTCAGAACGGCTCGTGGGGCTCGGCGAAAGAACAGGGTCGCATCGCTGCTGTCAACATGGCCGCAGACGACGAAGCCGAGCAGTTCGAGTGGGTGTCCTCGTACTCGATCACCCACTTCGACTTCCCGTTCCTGTCGTTCGGTCACCCGACGCTTGGCGACGACTACGCCGAACGCAAGTACAGCGACACCGAGTGGCGTCGTATCGCGTTCAAAGACGGCAAGATCGTCGGCGGCGTCCTCATCGGCGACCTCTCGCCACAGACCGCGTTCAAACAGCTGATGCGCGAACAGCGCGTCGTCGCCGACCAGAAAGAGGTCCTGCTCGAGCCGTCCGTCGACCTCGACGAGCTCGCCCCGACACAGGAGCAGTAACGACAACGACCGACGCAGGTTTTTTTGCGCCAGACGACCGCCTCGAGTCGAATCGTCAGTGGCCCACGCGCTACTCGGCGACAATTGATCCCGTGAGACGTTTGCAGTGGCTTTCGCTGTCACTCGAGTGCGACCAGCGGCCGAACGGCCGTGATGGACGAACAGCCGACACCCTCACCCGCCGAGAGTACCGAAATATTACGTTCGAGGATCGCTCGAGAGTAATTTCGGCCGGTAACTCTCGTTTTTCCGGAGGCACAACTGTTAAGTATGATACAGACATTTGGTACCAATGCACATGGCAACCAGTGAACTCCGAGGTTCGTCGCTCAAACTCACGCGAATCGAGTCCGTTAGCGCGGACGCGACCGTCCGCCACGTCGACCAACTCGAGTCGGAGACACTGGACACGTTTTATACGGCACTCGAGGGGAACCGACCGATCACGACCGCCGAAATCGGACTCAACGCCGGCGATATCATCGTTGGTCCCGAGTACTACAGAGTCGATCTGATGTAACGACACGTCACTCGAGTCCGACTCCGGTCGGCTGTCGGAAGTATCGAAGCCGTTTTCCCCCACGCACGTCTTCGATAGCGTATGAACGGCGGCAGCGACATGACCCTCGCGTTTGAACTCGAGGCGCTGAAAGCACTCGCCTCCCCCGAGACCGTCTTCGAAGACGCCAGAGGCTGGACCGAGTACATCGGCGTCGTCTCCGAAAAGCCGACCTACGTCGTGACGAACTTCACCCGAAAGAACCGCATCCGGCAGGATTTCTTCTCCGGCCCGCGCGGGAAAGCCGAAAGTCTCGAGGGCGTCAAAGGCCAGTTCGACACCGACCGATACGTCTTCGTTGGCTCGAGTGACGACGACGAACAGTTGGCCGACGACGTCGACTGGGAGTATCTCGCCGTCGAAGACGCCGCCGAGGCTGCAGACTGGATTCTCGCGACGAACGTCGAAAGCGAGGACGACGATCCCGAGCCGGTTCGGGACGACTGGCCCTAACGGCACGAAAACCGACTTCGCAGCCGGCGCGCACCGCGAATCGACCGCTTGTCCGCTCGAGTGACGAATCTCTCTCGAGCGATGCACGCAGACAGCCCCCATCGCATCGTCCGACAATGAGTCCAGCACCCGACCCGCAGATCGACGACGAGATCGTCGATGCACTCAGCTCGCTCGGCAACCGCAGTCGACTCGAGATTCTTCTCGCACTCGCCGATGCACAGTGGGAACGTCAGGAGCAGTGGCTGACGATGTCGTTTACGGAACTCTACGATGCCGTCGACATCGCGAGTACGTCACAGTTTTCTTACCACCTCGAGCAGCTACTCGGCTGGTTTATCGCTGAGACGCCCGAGGGGTATCGGTTGACCTACGGTGGCGACAAAATCGTGCGGACGATCTGCTCCGGACTCTACGAGAGTACCCCCGCGTTCGACGACGTCGCCGTCGGTGGATGCTGTGTGTTTTGCGGTGGCGACTCGCTTGTTGCAACGGTCGACGAGGAGCGGTTCGTCGTTCGGTGTCGCGACTGCGAGACGCCGCTGCTGGTCGATCACTTACCGCGGAGCCAGACGCGAAATCGGTCCCCGCAGGCCGTCGTCGACAGCGTCGGGTACCGCATCTGGAGCACGTACACGCTGGTTCGCGGGGATGTCTGTCCCGAGTGTTACGGCGTGGTCGATACCGCCGTCGACGCGCACGACCACGACGACGTCACGGCGTACACGCTCGCACACACGTGTCGTGAGTGTCGGTTTATGGTTCATATGCCCCTCGAGGTGACGGCAGCGTTTCACCCCGCCGCGGTGGGGTTTTTGTGGGGCCACGGCATCTCGATGCTCGAGACGCCGCTCTGGGAGTTCTTCGAGTTCATCGTCACGGAGACGATCACGACCGACGTCGCGAGCACTGCTCCGCTCGAGGCGGTGGTCGAGATCACGGTTGATGACGAAACGCTCCGGCTCGCGATCGACGACTCGTTTCGAGTCACCCCCATTCCGACTGTCGATTACTGATACTGTCGGACAGAACTATTCGAAGATCGATCGCTCTACTGCGGCCGTCCCGAGAGTGACGGCCGCGAATTCGCGATCGACTTCTTACTGACTTCCGTCCGACAGTATGAGCGTCGATCGACGCCGCCAAGTCGTGTTTCATACGGGTTACTGTCGTCACTGACTCCCGATTTGCCGACCTGTGCTGGCGATCGGCAGGACACAGGGACAGCAATCCGTATCAGTCCCGGCTCAAATATCTTTGAGTAGTCTCGCTGCCAATATATAATATATACGACAATACTTATTGTCTCTGCCGCTTATGCGTACTCCATGCATTCCATTTCATCGTCTACTGTGACTGCACTTCAGGGGGGCAAGTATGCCTGCGATTGAACTCGAGGGGGTGACGAAACGGTTCGGCGACGTCGTCGCCGTCGACGGCCTCGATCTGACGGTCACGGAGGGCGAAATCTTCGGCTTTCTGGGCCCGAACGGGGCTGGGAAGTCGACGACGATCGACATGCTCCTTGATTTCATCCGCCCGACCGAGGGCACTGTGACCGTCCTCGGCCACGATGCCCAGACCGAGGGCGAAACGGTCCGGAGCCGAACCGGCGTGCTCCCCGACGCTTACCACGTCTACGACCGCCTGACCGGCCGCCAGCACGTCGAGTTCGCCATCGAGATGAAAGGCGTCGACGACGACCCCGAGGCGTTGCTCGAGCGCGTCCGGGTCGCCGACGCCGCCGACCGGAAAGCAGGTGGCTACTCGAAGGGGATGCGCCAGCGACTGGTGCTCGCCATGGCGCTGGTCGGCGACCCCGACCTGCTCGTCTTGGACGAGCCCTCGACTGGACTCGATCCGAACGGGGCCCGCGAGATGCGCGAGATCATCCGACAGGAGAACGAACGCGGAACGACCGTCTTCTTCTCGAGTCACATCATGGAGCAAGTCGAAGCGGTCTGTGACCGCGTCGCGATCATCGATGGCGGCCACCTCGTCGCCGTCGATACGATCGACGGCCTTCGGGACGCGACGGAGATCGGCGAAACGCTGTACGTCTACGTCTCGACGCTCGACGAGCGTGTCCTTGAGCGAGTCCGGGGACTCGAGGGCGTCGGGGCCGCGGCGATCGACGACGGCCGCCTGCGGGTGGCCGTCGACGGCGTCTCGAAGTTCGCCGTCTTACACGCCATCGACGAGGTGGCCGCGGTGCAGGACTTCTCGGTCGTCGAATCGTCGCTCGAGGATCTGTTCGTCCGCTACACGAACGAAGGGAAGGAGGTCGAAGCATGACGTGGTTCACCGTCGCGAAGAAGGATTTCCGGGATGCCGTCCAATCGCGGGCGCTGTGGGCGCTCGTGGCCGTCTTCGTGCTCCTTTCGGTCATTTCTACGTACGCATACGTCGAACTGCCCGAGATGTTCGGCACGCCGGGTGGCGCAACGTTCGGCGGGCTGATCTTCTTCACGATCGGGCTGGTTGGCCTGTTCGTCCCGCTGGCATCGATCGTCGTCTGCTACAAATCGCTCGCTGGCGAGCGCGAACTCGGGAGCATCAAGCTGTTGCTCTCTCTGCCGACGACGCGTGGACAGGTTTTCGTCGGGAAAGTCGTCGGTCGAGCCGCCGTCCTCGCGTTCGGCCTCGGCGTTGGGCTCATCGTCGGCCTCGGATTCGGTGCCGTGTTACTCGGCGACCTCGATGTCCTCGCAGTACTGGTGTTCGTCCTCGCTACGCTCGCGTTTACGGCGGTCTACGCGTCGATCGTCGTCGGTATATCGGCGACGACGGGGTCGACGTCACGCGCCACAACGCTTGCGCTTGGCTTCTTCGTCGTCTTCGAACTGCTCTGGGACGTGATCCCGATGGGGGTCCTCTACGTCGTCGAAGGGTTTTCGCTTCCGACGGCGATTCCCGACTGGATCTATCCCGTGATGCAGGTCTCGCCCTCGGCGGCGTACTTCTCGGCGGTCGTCGCACTGTTGCCCGATCTCGCCGAAACGGTCGGCGCTGATCCGGCTCAGGCCGGTGCCGGCGTCGAGGTAACGGCCGCCGAGGCCGAGCCGTTCTACACGTCCCCCGAGGTCGGGCTCGTTATCCTCACCGGTTGGCTGCTCGTCTCGGTCGTCGTCGGCTACTCACTGTTCAACAAGGCGGACTTCTAATACGCGAGCCGTGAGACGCGATCGGGCAGTTACTGACGGTCGTCTGGCAGTATAACCACTCGACGCGGCGGCCGACCTCCCAAGTCGCCGCCCTTATTGCCGGTCCAGCCCAACGGTGGCCAATGGCACAGCCCCGCGTACCGGGTTCCGGCGGCGATCGGACGCTCGAGTTACCCTGTGGGACGACGATCGATCCACACGAGATCGACCTCGGGATGCGCGAGTACACCTGCGGGTGTGGCGACACACACGCCGTCGTCACTGACGTGCATCCGCCATCCCGGTTTTTCCCCGAATCGCTCGTGGTCGTCCTGCAGGAGACGATCGAGACCGACGACGAGTTCGACGAGTTCGGCACACCCCACCTGATGGGCGTCGTCTTAGAGGAGTTCCCCGACAAGGTCGTCTCCTATGACGGCAGCAACGAGGGCGGCGTCGGCTACACGATGGTGTGGGTCACCGATTTCGACGCCCGGCGACTCCACGAGATCATCGTCGAACTCGTCGTCGAACTCATGGAACACGCGATCAGCCACGCCGACGACGACACTGCCGTCACCGACTTCGAGTCACAGATGCTCGAGTTCGACGTTAGCGAGTTCGTCGAGCAGTACCGCAGCCAGCGCGATTTCGAGAGCGAACACGACCGCGCGCTCTGAACCCGGCCTCGAGTCGCTGTCACCCGTCTGTTTCGACGCCGCGGAACTCGAATCGCGCACCGCCGGCCTCGCTCTCTGTGACGGTCACCGACCACCCGTGGGCGTCGGCGATCCGTTCGACAATCGCGAGTCCGAAACCGGTTCCACCGGCTCTCGAGTAGCCGGTTTCGAACACTGAATCGCGCTCGTCGGGCGGGATTCCCGGGCCGTCGTCTGCGACGTAAAACCCGGACGGGAGTGTGCCGACCGTGACGGTGACAGCTGTCGTGTCGTCGGTTGGCCTGTCGTCCCGTCGGGACCGTCCTGCGGGTGCTGTCGATCCGTGCTCGACACTGTTCTGACGAGCGTGTGAGTCAGGGCGTGTCGAGCCATGCTCGACACTGTTTCGGATCAGGTTCTCGAGGAGACGTTTGAGCCTCGATCGATCGCCGTAGACGACGCTGTCGGTGGTAACCTCGAGGTTCGCGGTGTCGGTCTCGACGTGGTTCCAACACGACCGTACGACCGGCGCGAGGGCGATCGGTTCGGGCTCGGTGACCGGCCGGTCTTCGCGTGCGACCAGCAGGATGTCCTCGATCAGGCGCTGCATGCGCTCGTGGGCCGCCTCGACCGCCCCGAGGTGGTCGCTGTCGGCCTGCTCGCGAGCCAACTCGAGTTTGCCCTGTGCGACGTTCAGCGGGTTTCGAAGGTCGTGTGAGACGATACTCGCGAACGACTCGAGGCGGGCGTTCTGTCGTTTCAGTGTCCGTTCACGCGTCTTGCGCTCGGTGATATCACGGAGGACGCCGACGGTTCCCCGAAACGTGCCGTCTTCGTCCTGTGGGAGCAACGCGATGTGGTTTTCGTTCGGGAACTGGTTCCCGTCTTTGGTGTGGAGATCCAGTTCGAACGAGGCCTTCTTGTGGTCATCGCGTTTCAACAGGCGTCGGATCTCCCGCTCACCCGCGGCGATGTCCTCGTCGTCGAGGACGAGCGAGACGTGTTCGCCGATCAGTTCGTCGGGCTGATAGCCCGTCGTCGTCAGGTCCGCGTCGGTCGGCGGGATCACGTTCGTGAAGACGCCGTCGGCATCGAGGACGTACACCTCGTCGGGGATCGCCTCGAGGATCGTCTCGTAGCGCTCGAGTTCGCGTTCGCGTGCCTTGCGGTCGGTGATGTCGCGAACGGTACAGATGAGATCGTCGTGTTCGGTCCGCGAAAGCGTGTGATCGACGACGATCGGTCGTTCATCCGCACGGACACAGACCGACTCGCCGCGCCAGCTCCCCGACTCCATCACCATCGGGAGCAGTTCTTCGGTAACGAACGTGGCCTCGTCGTCCTCGTACAGGATCTCCCAGTGTTCGCCGATCAGCGCGTCGGGGTCGTAGCCGAAACAGTCGGCGTACGACCGATTGACGTAGGTAAACCGCCCCGACGAGTCGAGGATACTGATCCCTTCCTGTGCGGTCTCGACCGCCTGAAACTGGCGCTTTCGCTGGCGACGGATGCGTGTCGTTTCGACGGCGCTGATGATTCGATCGGCCAACACGGAACACTGACCGGTCCGCTCGTCTCGCAGGACGTAGTCCGTGACCCCGGCAGCCATGGCATCGCTGGCGAGTGCTTCGGACCCGTTTTCGGGAAACAGCACGAATGGAATCGTCTCGTCGCGCGCGCGGACCCGGCGTAACAACTCGAGGCCATCAGTCTCGGGAAGCTCGTACACAGAGACGATACAGTCGACTGGTCGCTTCGTGAGCGACTCGAGACCCGCGTCCGCGGAGGCGACCGTGCTCGTTTCGAATCGGTCGTTCGCGCGCTCGAGGCCCGTTGCTCGGGCTGTACCGTCCGGCGTGGGGCCCACCCACAACACGTGGATGGTGTTCTGCTGGGCGTTCTCGCGCGACGATCCGCCCGGTATTGTCATGCGTATATCACACTCACCAGTATGGAAATATAGATTGGGTTCTTGATCACTGATACCGAGGGTCGAAATACCCATACCTCGACTGGCTACTCGGCCGGGGTCGTCTCGTGTCCTGCGAGAGCGACCGCGTATACTCCCTGTGGATCGGCTGAGAGTGCCAGTCGTCCGCGCTGACGGGTCGGCCGCGACTGCAGTTCGAATTTCGAAAAGCCATTTCGAGATTCGTACTGTATCGTGGGGCTTATTACGATGTGCGAACTTCGGATGAACAAGCAAATGAGCACGGACCAGCACAGCGAGGGCGACACAGGTGACGGACGCACGATCCTGTTGATCGGCAGTGGACCGATCCAGATCGGACAGGCAGCCGAGTTCGACTACTCCGGCGCGCAGGCCTGTCGGGCGCTTCAGGAGGAGGGCGCTCGTGTCGTGCTCGTCAACTCGAACCCTGCGACGATCATGACCGATCCGGAGATGGCCGACGAGGTCTACATCGAGCCGATCACGACCGATGCCATCGCCGAGATCATCCGCAAAGAGCAGCCAGACGGCGTCATCGCCGGCCTCGGTGGCCAGACTGGACTGAACGTCACGGCTGGACTCGCCGAAGAGGGCGTCCTGGAGGAACACGACGTCGAGATCATGGGAACGCCGCTGGACACGATCTACGCGACCGAAGACCGCGATCTGTTCCGCCAGCGTATGGAGAAGATCGGACAGCCAGTGCCCCGGTCGACGACGATCTCGCTCGAGGAAGGCGAGTCTGTCACCGAACTCAGCGACGAGGACGTTCGCGGGCGCGTCGAGGACGCCGTCGACGAAGTCGGCGGCCTCCCGGTAATCTCCCGAACGACGTACACGCTCGGCGGCTCGGGTTCGGGCGTCGTCGAGGAGATGGACGAACTCCTAGAGCGTGTCCGCAAGGGACTGCGCCTCTCGCGTAACAGCGAAGTGCTCATCACCGAGTCGATCGCCGGCTGGGTCGAGTACGAGTACGAGGTCATGCGCGACGCCGACGACTCCTGTATCATCATCTGTAACATGGAGAACATCGACCCGATGGGCATCCACACTGGGGAGTCGACGGTCGTCACCCCCTCCCAGCTGGTCCCCGACGAGGGCCACCAGGAGATGCGTACCGCAGCCCTCGACGTCATCCGTGAACTCGGGATTCAGGGCGGCTGTAACATCCAGTTCGCCTGGCGCGACGACGGCACGCCCGGCGGCGAGTACCGCGTCGTCGAGGTCAACCCTCGTGTCTCTCGTTCCTCCGCGCTCGCCTCGAAGGCGACCGGCTACCCGATCGCCCGTGTGACCGCAAAGGTCGCCCTCGGCAAGCGCCTTCACGAGATCGAAAACGAGATCACCGGCGAGACCACCGCCGCCTTCGAGCCCGCAATCGACTACGTCGTGACCAAGGTCCCACGATGGCCCAAGGACAAGTTCGACGACGTCGACTTCGAGCTGACCACGGCCATGAAGTCGACCGGCGAGGCGATGGCAATCGGCCGCACCTTCGAGGAATCCCTGCTCAAAGCCCTCCGTTCCTCGGAGTACGAGCCCGACGTCGACTGGGACGAAGTCTCCGACGACGAACTCGAGGCCCACTACCTCGAGCGCCCCTCGCCCGACCGCCCGTACGCCATGTTCGAGGCCTTCGAACGCGGCTACACGGTCGACGAGGTCGTCGACCTGACGGGTATCTTCGAGTGGTACACCGAACGCTACAAGAACATCGCCGACTCGACGCGTGCCGCGCAGGCTGGTGACTTCACCGAGGCCGCAATCGTTGGCCAGACCAACGCCACCATCGCCGCCGCCGCGGGCACCGACGTCGACACCGTCGAACAGGACGTCCCCGGCCGCACCTACAAACAGGTCGACACCTGTGCCGGCGAGTTCAAGGCCGAGACGCCGTACTACTACTCCGCACGCAAAAACGAGTTCGAGGCCGGCCCGCTCGTCGGCGACGCCGCCTCGGGCGAACTCGAGGTCGACCGTGACATCGAGAGCGTGATCGTCGTCGGCGGCGGCCCGATCCGTATCGGACAGGGAGTCGAGTTCGACTACTGTTCGGTTCACGCCGTCCGTGCCCTGCGTGAACTCGGCATCGACGCCCACGTCGTCAACAACAACCCCGAAACCGTCTCGACGGACTACGACACCTCCGACGGCCTCTTCTTCGAGCCGATCACGGCCGAAGAGGTCGCCGACGTCGCCGAAGCCATCGACGCCGACGGCGTGATGGTCCAGTTCGGCGGCCAGACCTCCGTCAACATCGGCGAACCGCTCCAGGACGAGATCGAACGCCGCGGCCTCAACTGTGAGGTCATGGGCACCTCCGTCGAAGCGATGGACTTAGCGGAGGACCGTGACCGCTTCAACGCGCTGATGGACGAACTGGGAATCGCCCAGCCCGAGGGTGGCACGGCAGTCTCCAAGGAGGAAGCGCTCGACCTCGCCCACGACATCGGCTACCCTGTCCTCGTCCGCCCGTCCTACGTGCTCGGTGGCCGTGCGATGGACGTCGTCTACAGCGACGACGAACTCGAGACCTACATCGAGGAAGCCGTCCGCGTCAGCCCGGACAAGCCGATCCTCGTCGACGACTTCCTCGAGGACGCGATCGAACTCGACGTCGACGCCGTCTCCGACGGCCGCACGATCCTCATCGGCGGCATCATGGAACACATCGAGACCGCCGGCGTCCACTCCGGCGACTCGGCGTGTATGATCCCGCCGCGCTCGCTCGACGAAGAGACCTTAGATCGCGTTCGCGAAGTCACCGAAGACATCGCCGAGGCGCTGAAGACGAAAGGCCTGATGAACGTCCAGCTGGCCGTCAAAGACGGCGAAGTGTACGTCCTCGAGGCCAACCCACGGTCCTCGCGTACCGTCCCGTTCGTCTCGAAGGCAACTGGCGTCCCGATCGCCAAACTCGCCGCCCAGGTGATGGCCGGCGAGACCCTCTCGAGTCTCGAGATCGACGAGCAGATCCCTGACCACACCTCGATCAAAGAGGTCGTCCTCCCGTTCGACCGTCTGCCAGGATCGGACCCACGTCTCGGCCCAGAGATGAAATCGACGGGCGAAGTGATGGGCACCGCAAGCGAGTTCGGCACGGCCTACTGGAAATCCCAGCAGGCGGCCGGAAACGCCGTCAGCGAGGGCACCGCGGTGGTCGATCTGGACGTCGACGGCTTCGAGAACCACTTCGACGTCGCGGAGTTCGACGACGTGCCACAGGCGATCCGCGAGAGCAAGGTCGACTTCGTCGTCAGCCGCGACCGCGAGTCGCTCGAGATGGCTGTCGAAGAGGAGATTCCGTACCTGTCGACGGTAGCGAGCGCCGAGGCCTACGTCGAAGCGCTCGACGAGTTCGACGGCGACCTCGAGGTCGCCTCCGTGACAGATCGTCCGAAGCAGGCCGCGAAGTGGGGCAAGTCGGAGTAACGACTCGCCGAACATCGCAACCCCTTGTGGTTTGCTCAATCCCGGCGGATTGAATCGACTCTTTTTCGAACACTGATTCGAGAGCGCTACTTCGAGATCGACGTTCCTCGCCTCACTCGAGTGTGTACCAGTCGAATCGCTCGATGGCGTAGAAGTACGATACCAGTGGTGCGAGCACGCCGATTCCCAAGACGGTCCAAGCGGTGAGCGTGAGCCCGCGGGCTGAAACCGAGACGTCGGGGACGGGTGCCATCGCGGAGATCGACGTGATCAGGCTGGCGAGCAGTGTGGCAGAATCGGTATACAGGACGACTGCGGCGGCCGTCGGCAGGATGATCGCGACCGAGTAGAGGATGAAGGCGGTCTTGCTCGGCATCACCGCTTCGCGGTTGTTCGTGACGTTGACGCTGCCAAATCGGGGCGCTGCCGTGCCGATCCCAGTCGCCAGCGCCGGTGTGACGGCACTGGCGACGATCGTGCCGCCGACCAAGACGGCGGTCTGCTCGAGCGAGAGCGGACTGACGACACCCAACACGAGCGAGACGACCAGTGCGATGGGGGCGGCAACGACCATTCCAGCGACCACCAGCCCGGTGATGGCTTGGCGGCCGGTGAGCGTCGAGGTGACAACCGCGGGAAGCGCCCGCCCGAGGTCGCCGAGAGGGTTCAACGTGAACAGCGCGCCGGCGGCCCAGACGACGTACAGCGAGAGGATGACGGCGACGTGTTCAGGAACCGTGCCGCTCTGGATGATGCTCTGGACGAATCCGATCGCGCCGAACAGCGGGTAGCCCACGTACGCCAGCCGGATCGGGGCGCGTCTGGTTCGGCGGATCGCCGTGACGGTTACCGTCTGAACTGGCCGTGGCAGGCCACGGGAGAGCACGCCCGCGAGCCGACTCGAGGAGTCGGTCGCCGCTGATTCGGTGGCGTCCTCGAACCGCGCCGGATCGGCGAACCAGTGGACCCGCGCGACGGCGATGCCGACGGCGACGGCAGCGGTGCCGACGACGACCGTACCGACGACTGCACCGAGTGCGAGTGGCCTCGAGGCGGGGATGTGTGGGAGTCCAGCCACCAGAAGGTGGCCGGGCCAGCCGAGTGGGCTGTCCTGTAGCGTGGTAAACAGTTGGCTCATGACCAGATCGAACCGGCCGGTCGCGAGCGCACCGAAGTAAAGCGCCCAGAAGCCGACGAACAGAACCGTCCGGTAGCGAGCGATCGGCTCGTAGACGGTAACCAGATGCTTGGCACAGATGCCGACCACGAAGCCAACGGGCACGGCGCTCGCGAGCGCGAGCGCGACGACGAGCACCGCGAGCGGAACCGGAAGCACCGTTCCCGCCCCGGAGGCAAACGCACTCGAAAGCACCAGCGTTGGTGGCATAACCCAGAGTGAAAATAGCACGATTTCGGCACCGACGACGCCGATAACCGTATTTCGAACCGTCGTCGAGGTGAGCAGAAACGCCGGCTTATCGACCTTTGCGGTGGCCGTGAACGCACGGATGGCAGCCATAAACACCAGAAACAGCCAGCCGACGGCGACACCGCCCGTAAGAATGCCAGTCACCATCGCCGTGTCTGCAGGGGGCGTCTCCCCGGCGAACTCTGCGCCCAGACTGGGGAGGAGATAGCCACCGACGACCGTGACCGGCCCGATCATGAACAGTGCGAGCAGCGCCATCAACAGCAGTTTCGTCCGCTCTGTCGAGACCGCTCGTATCGTTCGCCGAACCTCCGTGCTGGCAACGGTGCGGGGAACACGGAACATCAGCGACCACCGCCAACTCGTCGCTCGTGGGTCGTGTGGAGGACCATAGTCGGGAGCGCGTTCCGCATTCAGTAAATAGTTCGCTTTTTGTCATTCGTTTCCAGCAACCAATCTCGGCCGTCGCGGACGGACCGGCACAGTTCACACGTGCTCGAGTCCGTGTCCGACCGCCAGCCGGCCGAAACATGTGTACGTTTATACAGATCGCGACGAAACAAAACGGGTATGAGCCCTGCTGGGACCCCCGCCATCGAAACCGACGCCCTCACGAAACGCTACGGGGAGACGACGGCCGTCTCCGACCTGACGATGACCGTCGAGCGCGGCACCGTCTACGGCTTTCTCGGCCCCAACGGCGCGGGCAAGACGACGACGATGCGGATGCTGACGACGCTCACCAGACCCACCTCGGGGACGGCCCGCGTCGCCGGCCACTCGATCGCCGACCGCGAGTCCGTCACACCCCACATCGGCTATCTCCCCGAGGAACCGCCGATCTACGACGAACTCACCGGCCGCGAACAACTCGAGTACGCCGCCGGCCTGCGGGACCTCCCCGAAGCCGAGGCGAGCGAGCGCATCGACTCGCTGCTCGAGCGCTTCGATCTGTTCGAGGACGCCAACAGACGGATCGAGGGCTACTCGAAGGGGATGCGCCAGAAAGTCGGCGTCATTCAGGCGGTCTTGCACGAACCCGCCGTCGCCTTCCTCGACGAACCGACGAGCGGACTCGATCCCCGTGCGGCCCGGACGATGCGGGAGACGATCGCCGACCTCGCCGATCAGGAGATGACCATCTTCCTCTCGACGCACATCCTCCCCGTCGTCGACGAACTGGCCGACGAGATCGGCGTCCTCCGAGCGGGCGAACTGGTCGCGCAAGGTGACCCCGAAACGCTGAAATCTCGCGCCGAAACCGGCGAGGCTCGGAGTCTCGAGGACGCGTTCCTCGAGGTGACTCAGGAGACGCCCGACGGCGAAGTGGGCCATTCAGGGGAGCCGTCGATGGAGTAGCATGTCGTGGCTGTCTTCGCTCCGCGACGGCCTGACCGACGACTCGCTGCGGATTGCGATCCTCGTCGGTCTCGCTTCGATTCCGTTCACGATCGCCCTCTCGTGGGGATCGGTGTCGAGTGGCGACGGCGTCGTCATCGGCGGCTCCATCTCGGGGATTCCCCTGCTACTGGCCGGGTTGTTCGTCGGCTCCCTGTATCACGATCGAGCGACTGAGAGTCGTCGCGCCGGGTTCTGGACCGGTCTCATCGGCTCGAGTGCGACGGCTTTCATCTTCACCGCCAACACGCTCGCGTCGATCGGAACGCTGTCCTCGAGGCAGACCGTCGTTGCCGTCGCCGTCATGCCGGGTGCCATCATACTCGGCGGTGGGATCAGCGTACTGGTCACGATGGTCAGTGCGGCGTTCGCTGACTGGGTGCGGACGCGCGTCGACAGCGAACACCGAGTGGTGGAATCTGCGGATGCCGGTGAGACAGCCGTCGCCGACTCGAGGTGGTGGCTGGTCGTCGCCGTCTACGCACTCGCTGCCCCGGTCGTGTTGTACTACGCCCTCGGGGTGCGCCCCGACAGCGGTCTCGAAGTCGGTCTCATGGTCGCGGGCCTGTTCGTTCTGGTCCCGCTTTCGATCGTGGCTCTCGTGGGGTTGTTCATCGACGCAACCACACCCCGGAGCCGCGCGACTGACTGGCTCCCGAGCGTGTGGCTATACGTTGGCAGCCCGATCGGCGTCGCTGTGGCCGTCTATTTGCTGGGGGTCGTTCGCGGGGTATCGTACCCGCCCGGATACGCCAGCTACAGCTTTCTCGGTACGCTCTGGTTCCTGTCGGTGGGCTACCTCGTCAACAGAACCCGCCATCTCGGCGGCTGACATTCGGTCTCCACGCTCCGTCGTAATCGCTGTGTGTTGCCCACACCGCCGTCGAGACGCCGACCAGCGGCGAGTCCGACACCCCTAAGCGCGCGGACTCTCTGGGTCAGATATGGAGTATCACGAGGCCGCGGACTTTTTATTCGATCTGCGGCGGTTCCGCCCGAAACCGGGGACGGAGTCGACATCGCGGCTGCTCGCCCACCTCGAGAACCCCCACGAAGACGTCGAGTTCGTCCAGATCGCTGGGTCGAACGGGAAGGGGAGCACGGCGCGGATGCTCGAGCAGAGCCTCCGCGAAGCCGGGCTTTCGGTCGGACTGTACACCTCGCCACATCTCGAGGATCTGCGCGAACGGGTCCGCGTCGACGGCCGCAAGATCCCACGGTCAGCGGTCTGTGAGTACGTCGAGGCCGCCCGCGAGTACATCACGGGCCGCGGTGCCGACGGCGATTCGCCCACCTTCTTCGAGACGATGACGGCGCTGGCGATCTGGCACTTCGGCCGCGAGGACGTCGACGTCGCCGTCCTCGAGGTCGGTATCGGCGGGAAGTACGACGCGACGAGCGTCGTCAACCCGGTCGCAAGCGCCGTGACGAGCGTCACGTTAGAACACACAGGGATTCTCGGCGACACGGAGGCCGAAATCGCCCACGACAAAGCCCACGTCGCCCCTGCCGACAGGTCGCTCGTCACCGGCGTCAAAGGCGACGCGCTCGAGGCGATTCGAGACGTGGCCGGGGATGTCGTCACCGTCGGCTCACGGACAGCCGGGTCGGACGCGCCGCCTACGGACGTCAGAGTCAGCTACGACGGCCGAGTCAACCACACTGAGGCGGCCGTCACGGTTGAGACCGACGACTGCGTGCTCGAGACGCGGATTCCCCTCCTGGGTACGCACCAGGCCGAGAACGCCGGCATCGCGGCCACACTCGCCCGCCAGCTCACCGACATTTCGGATGCGGAGCTGGCCCGCGGGCTGCGAAACGCCCACTGGCCGGGCCGGTTCGAGGTGATGGACACGGAGCCACTCGTCGTCCTCGATGGCGCACACAACCCCGGTGCGTGTGCGGGTCTCGCGGAAACGCTCGGAACCTACGACTACGACGACCTCTCGCTCGTCTTCGGGGCCATGCACGACAAAGCCCACCGCGAGATGGCCGCCGCGCTGCCGACGCCCGATTCGGTGATCGCGACGGAGCCAACGCTCCAGCGCGCTGAAGACCCTGCCGTCCTCGAGACGGTGTTTACCGAGGCCGGCGTCGACGACGTTCGTACGAGCGCGGCCGTCCCGGACGCCCTCGAGACCGCTCTCGAGGAGGCCGACAGCGACGACTGCATCCTCGTCACCGGCTCGCTGTTCGCCGTCGCCGAAGCGCGCTCGCGCTGGACGAGCACCGGCGTCCCCAAGCGGATTCGAAACCGCGAGGACGCCAGCGAGGCGTTCACGACGGCGAACGTCCCCGGTGCTGGCAGCCGCCGGCTTCGGGGTGACGCCGTCCACCGCGTAGTCAAGACGACGCTCGGCCCGACGCAGGCGACGACCGTCAAACAGGAGCTGTTGCGCCTTGGCGGCGAGTGTGCGCTTTCCGGCCTCGAGCAAGACGACGAGGCCGTCGACGCCGTGTTGATGGCCACCCTCTCGCAGTTCGAACGGCTCGTCGACACGCTCGAGTCGGAGCCGTCTGCGGTCGACGCCAATGCAGGCGGGCTGGCCGATGTCGCCCGCGACCTTCGTGAGACCCTCGGGCTCGACTCGAGCGCGTCAGAGCCGGCAGCCGACACAGCCGGTCCACAGTATCCGTGGGATGATCGCACGGCCGTGATGGGCATTCTCAACGTCACGCCCGACAGCTTCCACGACGGCGGCGAGTACGACGCGCTCGAGGACGCCGTTTCCCGCGCCGAGGCGATGGTCGAGGCTGGCGTCGACGTGATCGACGTCGGCGGCGAGTCGACCCGTCCCGGTGCCGATCCCGTCCCGGTCGAAGACGAGATCGACCGCGTCACGCCCGTCATCGAACGGATCGCAGACCTCGACGTCCACATCTCGATCGACACCCGCAAAGCCGCCGTCGCCGACGCCGCCCTTGCGGCCGGTGCCGACATCGTCAACGACGTTTCGGGCCTCGAGGACCCCGAGATGCGCTTTGTCGTCGCCGAGCACGACGCGGGACTGGTCGTGATGCACAGCATCGACTCGATCGTTGTCCCGGACCGCGAGGTCGACTACGACGACGTCGTCGAGGACGCGATCGACCACCTCGCCGAACGAATCCTGCTCGCCGAGAAAGCCGGCGTCGACCGCGAGAAGATCGTCGTCGACCCCGGCATCGGCTTCGGCAAATCCGCCCGCGAGAGCTTCGAACTGCTCGGCCGCGCCGACGAGTTCCACGCCCTTGGCTGTCCAGTGCTCATCGGTCACTCCCACAAGTCGATGTTCGAGCACGTCGGCCGCGAGGCTGGCGACCGACTCGAGTCGACCGTTGCGGCGAGTGCGATCGCGGCCGACCGCGGGGCCGACATCGTTCGCGTCCACGACGTTCCCGAGAACGTCGCCGCCGTCCGGACGGCACTGGCAGCTCGCGATCCGGACCGGTTCGAGTGGGATCGTACCAACTGAACCGATTGACACACGCATCGCACAGCGCACGGGTCACGTCGTCCCCCGCTCGCCAGTTCGCGGTTCTCGCTCACGTCGTTCGCTCACGGGTCGTTCCTCCCCGTTCGCGTTTCCGCGGGTCTCGCTCACGTCGNCCCGCTCGCCAGTTCGCGGTTCTCGCTCACGTCGTTCGCTCACGGGTCGTTCCTCCCCGTTCGCGTTTCCGCGGGTCTCGCTCACGTCGTTCGCTTCGACCTGCGCACGCTCCGACCCGTGCACGCTCCGACCCGCGCTCCCGTCGTGCGATACGGTGTGCAGTGACGGTCAGTGGCGACGATAGTCGACGAGGCTACCTCGGCGTTCAGGTGCCGGTCCAACCTTCAACCGTGTGGCGCCAGTACACTCCGAAAGCGCAGCGTGCGCGGAGGCTCATTCAATGGCTGATGAACACGACCACGATCTGGAAGCGGACGTCCCGATGGACGACCTCGAGACACCGAGCCCGATAGACACAGCACTGTCGATCTCCACCGGCGACCTCAAACGCGAGGTGGTGCCGTTGCTCGGCGGCGGCGTCGTGTTGCTTTCGGCCCTTCGATCGCTCGGACGGGGCCAGCTCCGGGCGATTCCGAAAGGGATCGTCGGCGCTGGGCTGCTCGGCTACGCCCTCAGAAATCGCGCCTCGAGCGACTCGTCGACGTTCGAGCCGACACTGGACGAGATCGACGGCGGGACTGATGGTAAGGAGGTTTCCGATCAGGCACACGCCGCTGCCAAGCGTCTCGATTCCGGTCGGGAATCTCAGATCGACGCCGGCGGCGAGATCGACGACTCGGCACAGCTCGGCGACGAGCGCGACAGCGACGAACGGTCACGGATCGAATTCACTGACGATACGGAACAGGCGGAACCGCGATCGAAACCGGACGTGAACGGGGCTGACGACCCTCGCCGCGACACTGACGACGAGTCGGTCGAGATCGACGTCTCCGACTCGGCGATGGCCGAGGAGGTAAGCGAGGCGACGGGACCCGATCCCGAACAGGCCCAGCCGACACAGACCGATGCGATCGAACCCGAGGAGTCGCCCGACGAAGACGCCTCGGACATGAAAGTCGAACCGGACGAGGACAGCGAAACGGCAGCGGAGTCTCGAGACGAATCCGATGACGACGGACAGTAGTCGAGCCACGTCCCGAACTTATTCCGGCTGAACGTGGCTCGTCTCGGTCTGTCGGCTACTGCTGGTGGTCTCGAGTCGCATCTCGCTGGGCCGACTGCCAGCCAGCGAGCAGGTACGCCGGGAGCGCGATCGCACCGACGACGAGCACTGCGCCGAGGACGACCGTCCTGACGCTGACACGCTGGGGAATCGCCTCGAGTGGGATCGCTGACGCTGACTGGCCCACGACGAACAGCGCGACGAGTACGAGCACGAAGAGCAACACGGCGACGAACACGAGTGTCTGTGTGAGAAGCGCACGCCCGCGGCCTCGAGAGCGCTCGTCGGACATACCGACAGTTGTCGGCCCGCGGCCATGAACCGTTCGAATTGGCACTCGAGACCGACACGCGTAGCTGGGGGGTCGAACGAGCGCGCTCGAGGCGGCCGGACCAACCGGTTCGCCCGACACTGATCGAACGTATTCGGGTGGTACCGCCGGCGGCTGCGACTGCTTCCGCACGCAATAAGTCCCCTCGCTCCCAAGCACTAGCCATGCAATATCAGCAACTCGGCGACTCCGACGTCGAGGTCAGTGAAGTCGGCTTCGGCGCGTGGGTCGTCGGCACCGACTGGTGGGGCGACCGCTCGGAAGACGACGCCATCGAGATGGTCCAGTACGCCGTCGAGCAAGGCATCACCTACTTCGACACGGGCGACGTCTACGGCCACGGCCGCAGCGAGGAACTGCTCGGGCAGGCGCTGGCTGATGTCCGCGACGAGGTGACGATCGCCACCAAGGTCGGCTACGACTTCTACAACAATCCACAGGCCGGCCACGGCGAGTTGCCAAAGGAGATGGACCCCGAGTATCTCCGCGAGGCCGTCGAGAAGAGCTTAGAGCGACTCGACCTCGAGTCGGTCGACGTGCTCCAACTGCACAACGCCAACGTCGAGGAGATCACCCCCGACGTGCTCGAACTGCTCGACGAACTCGAGGAGGAGGGCGTAATCGACGCCACGGGACTGGCACTTGGCCCCTCGATTGGCTGGCTCGCCGAAGGCGACCTCGCGATCGAAAAAGAGTTTGACTCCGTCCAACTCGTCTGGAACGTTCTGGAACAGGAGGTCGGCAACCACTTCCTCGAGACGATCGAGAAGACAGGCTCGTCGACGAGCCTGATCCCTCGCGTCCCTCACTCCTCGGGCATTCTGAACGAGCAGGTCACCCCCGAGACCGAACTTGGTGAGGGTGACCACCGCGGCTTCCGTCCCGACGAGTGGTACGAGACGGGCTGGGAGAAACTCGAGCAACTGCGCTTCTTGGAGCGCGCGGAAGAGCGCGATGGGGCGCGCACGATGGGCCAGGCCTCGATCGCGTGGCTGCTCAGCCACGACCCCGTCGCCTGTGTGACGCCGACGTTCCGCACGAAAGCCGACATCGACGAGTGGGCGGCCGCAAGCGACGTGCCGAAACTCTCCGACGAGGAGCTGGCGCGCGTCGAGGAACTGTACGCAAACAACTTCGACATCGACCGCGACGATGGGATGGACGCCCTTCGCTCGTCGGTCGGCGGCGAAGACATCGAATCTGCCGGCCTCGACAAACTCGCCGCCGACTGATCGGCGGCCTCGAGACCGGCGCTCGAGACGGCATTGGTGGCCGTCTCGGATGCAGACGGCGCGACGGCGACGCCACCGCGTTCCACTCGACAGGTTCCCTCTATATCGGGGTGGTACTCCTTTCCACGAAGCAGGCGTCGTTCTAGGTAGAGGGGACACGATCATGCAAACCTATCAGTTCACCTGCCCGGACTGCTGTCAAGATTTCACGGTGACCGATCCGATGCGTGAGGCCACGCTGTCAAGCGGTTGTCCCGTCTGTGGCGGTCCAGTGGCCAGCACCCACTTCGTTGTGGATTCGTCGAGTGCGTGACCGGTGCACCCGGCGAGACGCCCGCCGCGGACGAGACGACAGCCGTCGGTGCCGACTGATCGGCGCGGCGATCCGATCTAAAGGATTGGGTGGCATCCTTTTATGTGTCGGGGCAGTGTGTTGTCGTATCATGGATACTGTCACGTACGTCCAGAAGGCGTGTGCGTACATTACACGCCAAACGGGCGAACTACTCGTCTTCGATGGGCCGGGTCACGACGGCCTCCAGATCCCCAAAGGCACCCTCGAGTCAGGGGAATCACCGCGCGAAGCGCTGTTCAGGGAAGTCATCGAGGAGACCGGTCTCGGAACGCTGAACTCGGTGACACATCTCACGACGGACGTCTGGACGCGCCGGGAGTCGCCGCCGAAGCGATACGTTCGCCACTTCTTTCATGCAACGGTCCACGAGCCTCGCGATCAGTGGAGCCACACCGTCTTGGATGGCGGCGACGAGCACGGCTCCGAGTTCGATTGCCACTGGGTGCAGCCAACGACGGCACAGGAGTTCGCACTCGAACTCGACGATTACGTCCACCTGCTCCCGAACGTCTCTCTCCCCGAAGACACCGCCACGGTCTCCGACTGATCAGTTCGAGAGCGCGCGCTCGACGGCGTCGGCGACACTCATCGCTTTCTCCGCTAACGGCTCCGAGATGTGGCCCGCATCGACTGCGGCCTCGAGTTCGTCCGCGTCGACGATTTCGACCGTGCCGTCCGTCTGCTTGATCACGTCGACGTGGAGGTCGACGTAGCGTGCAGCGTTCGGGAACAGTTCGACTGGCGTACAGACGTTGACGTAGGTCCCTTTCGCGTTCCCCTGTGCGTCTTTGTACGTCGTCGGATACCACCATCGACCCTCGCGGAACTTCGTCACGGCGACGTCGCCGTCTTCCTTTGGAACGCCGAGAGCGTCGTAGCTACCCCCGCCGCGCATCCGGCGCTCGAGGGTGAGCGAGCCGTCGCTGTCCCAGTCGGTCACATCGCCGCGGCCCAGCGTGAACAGTCGCCCGTCGGGCTTGCCGTGGTCGATCGCGAGCCGATCACCCATCATCGGCCCGAACTGTCGACTGACGGCCCCGAAGGGGAACTCGTCACCGCCACCCATCCCGGTCGACTCGCAGACGGCCTCTGCGAAGTCGACCGCCGCGCTTGCGCCTCGGTCGGCGGCCTTGGTTCGATGGTGGCCCGGCATCGTCGTCTCAACTGCGCGGCGAAGTTCGTCCAGTGCAAATCGGGTCTCACGACCGAACCAACACCATGTCGTTTCCCGCGGTGTCGCACGCAGCGCTGGCTTACCGCCCGCTTCGGGGGCGTCTGCGAGTGTCGACTCGAGCGCTCGCGCTCGGTTTACGACCTGCTCGACGGCCGTCCCCATCGCCTCGAGGTCGGCATCGGCGGCGGCCTGCTGCCAGCGAAGCCCCCACCCCTCCAGGATGTCGACCGAGAGGAGGTCGGTCATGCCGACGAGCTCGTCGGCTCGGTCGCCACGCAGCGCTGCCGAGACGCCGGTCCGATCCTGTGACAGCGTACAGAGACCGCTCTGAATCGTCAGTGTGGGGACGACCCGTGGCTCGTCGTCTGACCACGGCGGCGTGGGCTCGGCGACCTGCACTCGGTAGCGATTGCCCTCGTCGACGTAGCCGTCGACGTCGTCGTAGTTGAGATAGCCCCGGCGGCCCTCGCCGAGGTCGACGACGGCACCACTCCCACCGCTAGCGTCGAGCACCTCGGCGTCGAACACTGCCCCCCGTGGGACAGGCGACGCCCAGCGGAACGTATCGACCGCGAGCGACTCGAGGTCGTCAGCGATCCGTTCGACCGTCTCCGGCACGCCCGAAATCTCGACACCCTGTCTGTCGCGTGTCGTCTCGATGGCGACATCGGCTGGGGCCGTGTCGAACGAGTCGTCGAAGCGCTCCCGAATCGGCTCGGACGCTTGGACGATCTCGAGGCCGTTCTCGCCGAGTCGGTGTGTGATCGCCGTGGTGTAGATCCCGCGCACTCGAGCCGTCGTCATCGGACTTCCTCCGTCACGGCGCTGTCGGCTGTCTGGCGGTCGCTCATGGCGATCACTGCAGACTCTCGCGGTCGGGTGCAAACCGTACGCGGTCGTTGATCGTTGGCCCGAGTGTCAGTTCGACGGTGTCGTCCGGCAGTACGCGCCCGTCTTCGACGTACACCCCCCACGAGTCAAACCGGAGCCAGCCCCGCATCTCGGCGGCGTGGGTCGTCAGATCGAGATGGTCGACCGTGTGCTCGGGGAACTCGGCGGCCGAATGCGCCATGTCCATATCCGAGTAGACGGTGTCGTGGGTCTCGAAAAACGCCTCGAGTGTCGATGCATCGTCCTCGACGGCCTCGGCGATGGCGGTCGAGGCGGCCTGCAAGTCGTCGGTCTCGAGGCCGACGTCGCGAAGCGCCTGCTGGGTTCGCTGATCGAAGTGCATACCTGGCAGTTAGGACGGTGGGCCTTTGTGGATTCCGAGTCCGCGTCGATTGGACGGCGACTGTCTCGCCGCGTTCGCGCCGAACGCTTACCGGCACGGCTTCCGTAGACACGCCCATGCAGGGAAAGCGCGACCCGGTCGAGCGGGCCAACGAGCAGTCGCGGGACCTCTATGACGTCTCGACGTGGGAACCACGATCGATGGTCGACCGGCTTGCGTGTGCGGTGTACAACGGGATCAGTTACGGGCTCCAGACGATCGTGCTCGCGGTGGCGTTCGGGATCACCCTCGTGTTGCTCGCCCAGCCAGCGGTGCTCGTCTTCGAGGAGCCGTCGCTTGCTGTGTTCTTCGGACTCTCGATCGTTCCTGCGGCCCTGCTTGCCGCGTTTATCTGGTACTCGGATATCACGACGAACGAACCGCTCGGGCTGTTGGTTGCGACGTTCGTCCTCGCCGTGCTCTTTGCGACGTTTGCAGCCGTCGTGAACTCGACGGTCGGATCATCGTTACAGGCGATTCCCGTCGTTGGGACGCTCCTCTTTTTTTACCTCATCGTCGGCCCAGTCGAGGAAGCCGTCAAGCTGCTGGCCGTTCGTGTCTTCGCCTATCGAAGCCAGACGTTCGATGCGGTCATCGACGGGGCGGTCTACGGCGCGGTTGCGGGACTCGGCTTCGCCGCGATCGAGAACGCGATCTACATCGCCGGCACGGTCGCCCAAGCCGGCGTCGGGACGGTCACGGCTGCGACCGGCATCGCGACTGTCCGGGCGCTTGTCGGCCCCGGTCACGTCATCTACTCCGCGATCGCGGGCTACTATCTCGGACTGGCGAAGTTCAACTCCGAATACGCCGGGCCGTTGGTCGTCAAGGGGCTCCTGATCGCGGCGTTCGTCCACGGGACGTACAACGTCACGGTCGGGATCGTCCCCACCGTCGTCTCCTCGCTCTACCCCATCAGCTTCGGGCTGGCCTTCGTCTCCTACGTGATCCTCTTCGATCTGGCCGTCGGCTACTATCTCTACCGCAAAATCGTTCGCTACCGCCGGACGTACCGCACGGTCAGAGACGATACCGGCGTCCCGTCCACGCCGGGGCGGACGGAGTTCGACCCCCCACAACGATAACTGAGAACCACCAGCGACCGTTCGGTCGCGGTCACAGTGTATATCCCGCTCGAGGAAATACGGCTTCGTGATGGTTGCAATCGTCGGTTCACTCGTTGCTTTTCTCGTTGCACTGCTCGTCGGTGGGTTAGCGATCTACGTCGGCGCGTCGGTCGTCGTCGACGTCGAGGACTACTCTCACGCGCTTGTCACGGCGCTCGTCGGCGCGATCGCGTGGGCGTTGACGGCGTGGATCCCGCTGTTCGGCCCGTTGCTCGCACTGCTGGCGTGGATCTGGGTCATCAACCGACGCTATCCCGGCGGCTGGCTCACCGCTGCGCTCATCGGCGTCATGGCGTGGATCGCCGCGCTGGTGATCCTCTTCGTACTCAACGCCGTCTTCGGTCTCGGTGTCGGTGCGTTCGGCGTTCCGGGCGTCTGAACACGGTTCCTTACTCGAATCGGGCCTCGAGCAGCCGTTCGACGTATTTCGCGAGCACGTCGACCTCGAGGTGGACCGGATCGCCGACGTCTTTTTCGGAAAGCGTTGTGAGTTCGTAGGTCGTCGGGATGATCGCGACGGTCACTCGCCCGTCCGCTGCATCCAGATCAGCGACGGTGAGACTAATTCCATCGAGCGTGATTGACCCCTTCTCGACGACGTAGCGGCCGTACCCCTCGGGCAGGTCGAACTCGAAGAACCAGTCCTCATCGACGGATTCGATGGTCGAAACCGTCGCGACCGCGTCGACGTGGCCCTGCACGACGTGGCCGTCGAAGCGGCCGTCGGCGGGCATCGCTCGTTCCAGATTGACCACGTCGCCCTCCTCGAGGTCGCCGAGATACGTCCGCTCGACGGTCTCAGTCGCGAGAAAGACCTCGAACCACGACTCCTCCTCGAAGCGCTCGACCGTGAGACAGACCCCGCTGACGCTGATGCTCTGGCCGTGCTCGAGGCCCGTCGCGACCTCGTCGGCCCCGATTCGGAGTCGCAGGCCGTCTTCGGTTCGCTCTCGAGCGACGATCTCGCCGGTTTCCTCGACGATTCCCGTGAACATACTCGGAGATGCGAGTCGGCGAATAAAGCCGTTCCGACACCGAGACGCGTTCCAGTTCCGTGACCAACGCCCCAACGCAGTTGTGCGTACACACAGTCGTCGCTCTTTTGGCCATAGCCCCGCTACACCGTGGCAATGGCCGGGATCATCGATACGATCAAACTCGCGGGCGTGCTCGTGCTCGCGCTGCCCGCCGCGCTCGCCGGACTCGAGTTCCTGCTCGTTCGCGGTGAGACGACGACTGGGGCGATTCTTCTCGTTCTCGCCGTTGGGCTCGTGGTTATCCAGCAGCGACTGACCACACCGTCCGACCTCCCCGGAGTCGCTGCAAAACGGATCGTCGGCACTGTTACGAGCGATTCCGACCCGGAGTCGGACGAGGAGACCGAGACGACAACACGCGCCACCGACGACCGCTGATTGGCTTCGAGTCGCTGCGGACGATTACTCCTCGAGCACTGCCGCCGGATCGAGCGACCGCGAGCACGCCGGCAGATAGGCGGCTCGTTCGCCCTCGTCGCCTTTCACGAGGAGGTCGGCGATCTGCAGCCACTGGCCGTCGGCGACGTTGACGGCCGACTCGAGTCGTACGACGCTGCCGGGGTCGATCCCGTCGCCGCCCGACCGGGGCCGTTCACGGGGCTCGAGGCCCACACCAGTAACCCGCGTCTGGACGGTGTCGGCGTCTTCGAAACCGAACGCGCGGACTTCGGCCTCGAGGTCGGCTTCGACGGCCGTCACCGATTCGGTATCCGCGGTCAGCATTGCCGCCGCGGAGTGAAACGACTGTGTCACGCCGACGTGGGCTCGGCGCTCCCGGCCGCCGTCGCCGTCGACGACGAACGTTCGAACGAGCCCGCCGTGGTAGCCTGCCGGGCCTCGGGGCGCCGTCTCGAGGACGATCGGCTCGCCGGGACACAATGCCTCGCCGCCAGCGTTGAGCGACGAGGGCCGGTGGTCGGGGTCGGGATTGACGACGGTGTTGCCCGCCGGAAACGCCCCTGCCGAGACGATGCCCGCATCGACCGCGATTCGAAGCCGATCCGGCGTCAGCATCTCGCCGTCGACGACGAGGTGACCATCTTCGATCGTCGCGTCCGCGAGCAGCGATGCCCCGCGGCGGACGCCGGCGGCTGCAGCCCTCTGTGCACTGGCGATTCGCTCGCGCTCGCGTTCGGTTTTCGTCGCTCGAGCGCGCTCGATGACGTCGGTCGAGGCGAGGTCGAAGCCGGCCTGCTCGAGGTAGAGTGCGGCATCGTGTGGGAGTCGGGCCGGCGTCAAGATCGTTCCCGAGCCGACGCGTTCACACAGGGTTGCAGCGAGCGCCTCGGCTGGATGGCCGGCAGCGTCTGTGGCCGTTTCGACGAGCCACGTCTCGCCATCGAAGGCGACGGCGGCGAGTCCGTTCTCGGCTGCGAGTTGGGGCCGACAGTAGCACACCGCGGGATCGCAATCCGAACCGGCGTGGACGACTGCCACGGCCTCGCGGGCCTCGAGCGTCTCGCTGAGCAGCGACTCGAGGTGTGTCGCGACGGCAGCCGTGTCGGCGTCGATACCGGCAGTCGACTCGGCGTTGGTCACGGTGCTTCGGCTTCGACCTCGTCGCCGGCAGCGGCGTCCTGTGGCTGCTGGGCCTCCTCGATGAGTTCCTCGAGTGGCGTCTCGGTCAGCCGGTTATTGAGCAGGACGTCGATCGGCAGCGTTGGCGCGCCGTCGACCAGATTCTCGAGCAAGACGAGTCGCTCTCGAGCCCGTGACATGCCGACGTAGAAGACGCGGCGTTCGTTATCGGTCAAGACGGGGACCGGGGAGGTGCTTTTGGTGAACTCCTCGACGCCGGGAACGTCCGTTGGATCGTCGACAGTGGCGACCATCTGCTCGACGACCTTCTCGGTGAGGTCGGTGCCGACGATGACGTGGTCGGCTTCACGACCCTTCGCGGAGTGGATGGTGCCGACGCGGACGCGGTCGGTCTCCATGCCGAGATACTCGCCGATCGCGAAGTACGAGCGGATGCTTTTCTTCTGGAAGTTGGTAACCTTCCGAACCATGTCGCCGGCCGACGCCGGGCCGGGCATGAACGGCGCGTGGTCCTGAATGACCTCAGCGGGGATCATCAGCTCTGCGAGGTCGTCGATGCCGGCTTCTTCCTGTCGGTCGTCGATCTCGTCAAAGAGGTCGTCGCGCTCGTTGGTGCCAAAGGCCGACTCCTGAAGCATGTCGGCGAGTCGGCGGGCTTGGAGGCCGGTGACGTCCTCGCCGCGGTCGATGGCTTCGACGGCACGGACGTACTGAGTGAGCCGGTCGGTCCACATCCGCTGGTCGGTCAGCGACGTAAACGGCACGCCCTCGGTGATGAACTCGTCGATGAACTGGAACATCTGGTAGCGCGCCCGGAACAGGATCATGATGGTTCCGTCGCCCTCGATGAGCGTCCGGCGAACGTTCCGGACGACGTCGAGCATGGAGGCGTTCCGACGCGCCTCGACAGCGCCGCCTTCCTTGCGCGGTTTGAGGTCTTTGTCCTGACGGGTCTCGATGTGGCGGATCTCCTGATTGACCGCGTTGAGGACGTTCGAGGGGAGCCGATAGGAGTTTGGCAGAATAACGTCCTCGTCGACTTCCTCCTCGAGCAAGAGCGCGGGGTCTGCACCCTGCCACGAGTAGACGACCTGATCGTCGTCGCCGGCGATCAGCACCTCTTCCATGTGCGGTTTCCACTCCTGATAGACGTCGTACTGGAGCGTCGTGATGTCCTGAAACTCGTCGATCACCAGATAATCGACGTTCGGCAGCAGTGAGCGCTGGCCCACACGCTCGAGCATATCCGCAAAGCCGATTTTTCCCTGCTCGCCTTTGTAGTTGCGCCAGCCACGGATCGCCTCGGGGACGTCGATTCGGTCGTCGTCGGAGGGCCAAGTCGGCGTGTACTTGTTGCCTTCCTGGGCGTTCGGGTCGATATCTGGTGGAAGTCGGACCTCCTCTTCGTCCCACTGGAAGGGAACGTCGTACCACTCCGAGACCTCACGGCCAGTTCGCTGGAGCCACTGGCTGGTCGCGATGACCTTGTTCCCGATCGTCGTCGACCGGGCGGTGCGGCGTCCAGCGCCGCTGTACTCGTCTTCGTACTCGATGCCGAACTCCTCGCAGAACTCCTCTTTGTCGGATTCGCCGATGACGTCGCTTCGAGAGAGATCAAGCAGTTCGTAGGCTTTCGCGTGCATCGTACAGACGTTACCCTGCAGTGCACGCGGGCTTTCGTCGAGTCGCTCTGCCAGTCGTTCGCGAACCTCCTGTGCAGCCGCTCGCGTGTACGAGACGACGAGGATATCCCGGAACGTCACGCCATCCTGCTCGAGGATCTCTTCGACGTGGTCAAGTAGAGCGGTTGTCTTCCCGCTGCCCGGCCCACCGAACAACCGGGTCACCTTCGTCTCCGTAGTACTCATTGTAGCTGTTCAAGAGCGCAATACCCATAAGTCACGTGGGTTTTCGGCGATAGAAAGGGATCTCATGGGCGGCTGTGGCCGACGAATTCGCCGGACAGCATCGGGGGTAGACGAGATGAGAACGGGCCGGCACACGACGGGCTCGCTACTGATTTCTCGAGGAGCGTGCGGCCCGAATCTCCGCACCGTCGCGGATCTTGTCCTGACAGTTGGGGCAGACTCGAGGGTCGTCGACACCGGGCGGGGTAAACACGCGAGCGTACGCATCCGTCACGAACGCACCGCAGTTCTGGCATTCCGGCATTGTCCTTCTTGTGTTCCTATTGGAAAGTAATACAGTATAGTTCTATCGCATAACTGGGTTGGTACTACTCGAGCGTGGATGCCGGTGTGGGCAGACACCGGATCAGCGCAGTCGTCGCTCGGAAATCGACAGGTGCCCATCCGGGCACCGCTGAGGGCACGTGACGCTACAAAACAACCGATCGGACGGCTGGACTACGGCGTCGGTTCCCACCCACAGACGGTACAGGTGCTGGCAGCAGTGTCGTGGAGGCCGCCACACTCTGGACACTGCTTTTTGTTATAGTCTCGTTCCCACCCGACTCGTTCTACCGTGTGACCGCGATCCGAAAGGAATTGGTCGATGACGTCGTCACCGGCATCATTGGGTGAGGTTGCCATAACCATGTTAATATCTGCCACAGTATTAAATCATCGGGTTCACCCACAGATCTGCCTCGAGTGAAACGAACACCATCCGGTACCCGGTGTCGACGGCAGAACCCTCGAACGAACGGTTATCGACCTCGATATCGACGTTTCGCAACTATCCCCTAGTCGTCCGACTATCCCACTCGAGTGCGGTTCTGTCGGTCCTCACGTCGGTTCATACGGGCTGCTGTAACTCGTTACAGCAGTTCGTATCAGGCCGGTTCGACCCGCGGCTTTTTCTCCGTCTCTCACCAACCCATGCGTATGAGTGACCTGCGCCTCGATGCGACCCAGCTCGATCGCTACTCGAGACACGTAATCATGGACGAGATCGGCCCCGAGGGCCAACAGCGGCTGCTCGAGGGGTCGGTGTTGATCGTCGGTGCGGGCGGGCTCGGCTCGCCGGCGATCCAGTACCTCGCAGCCGCAGGCGTTGGCCGGCTGGGAATCGTCGACGACGACGTCGTCGAGCGATCGAACCTCCAGCGGCAGATCGTCCACGGCGACGACGACGTTGGCCGGCCGAAAGTCGAGAGCGCGGCCGACTACGTCGCGACGTTGAACCCCGACATCGACGTCGACACCTACGAGACGCGGCTCACACCCGAGAACGTTGCCGACCTCGTCGCCGAGTACGACATCGTCCTCGACGCCAGCGACAACTTTGCGACCCGATATCTGCTCAACGACCACTGTGTACTCACCGGAACGCCGCTGTCTCACGGTGCGATCTACCGGTTCGAAGGACAGGTGACGACGTTTACGAACGACCGCGGCGGAGAAACGCGCGACGGTGCGACGAGTGGCGGCGACGAGCCGCCGTGTTATCGCTGTGTCTTCCCCGAGGCACCCGAGCCCGGGACGGTTCCCGACTGTGCGACCACCGGCGTGCTCGGCGTCCTCCCCGGCACCGTCGGCTGCATTCAGGCGACCGAGGTCGTCAAATACCTGCTCGGCACGGGCGAGTTACTCGAGGGTCGGTTGCTCATGTACGACGCGATGGGGATGACGTTCGAGACGGTCGAGGTGTTGTCGAACCCGGAGTGTCCGGTCTGTGGTGACGAGCCGTCGATCGAGTCGATCGAGGACGTCGCGTACGAGGGCACGTGCGAGATTTCGGCCGATTAGACGCCTGTCTCGGCGGTTTTACGAACCCACGAAAGAACGCTGACCACGCCGTCGTACAGCTCTCGTCCACCGAGGACGGCGAGACAGGAGACGAACGCCGTGGTACCGAGTTTCCCACCAGCGCCGGGGAACGCGGGTGTGACTACAAGAAAGACGACCCCACAGAGCCCACCAGCGAGGACGACAGCGCCGAGCGACAGCCGCGCCGGATTCGACATCCCCACGAACGACGCACAGAACGCGACGGCAGCCAGCGTCGCCCCGAGTTCCGGCACCGCGAGCGGAAACACCACGCCGGCGACGACGCCGACGACAGCCGATCCGACGACCGGCCCCCACTCAAGGCGGACGCTCGAGACGACCGTCGCGGCAGCTCCGGCAGCCCCAACGGGGACGATCAACGAAACGAGGTCCCACTGCGGCGCACCTGCGGCGTCGAACTCGAGGCCGACGAACGCGGCCGCCGTGAGACAGCCAAAGAACGCGAGCGTGCCGAGTTTACCGCCCACGCCTCCGAACGTCTCGGTCGTCGCGACGAAGCCGAGGCCAGCGATGAGCCCCGCGAGAACAACGGACTCGAGCGACGGGAACGCCACGGGTGAGGCCATGCCGACGAACGAGCCACAGTACGCCGGCACGTCGATGCGCGGGAGCGCGAGGCCGGCGAGCAGGCCGACCAGCGCGGAGGCGAGCACCGGGCCGAACCCGGCGTGGACGCTCAGCACGTAGGTGACGACGGCACCGGCGACGACCGCGAGCGCGTTGGTCACATCCGCCCGGTCGAAGCCGGTCGTTTCGAACGGGCCGAGCAGTCGTTTGTGCTCGAGCACGCCGGCGACGGCCGCGGTGAGCACGAGCCCGACCTGCACGCCGACCGTTCCGGTCGGCAGTTCGACGGACGCGACCAGCGAGCCGGCGAGCAACGCGCCAGCTGTCAGCAGTAACGCGACGTAGCCACCGAACTGGGCCGGACGGTACACGACTCGAATCACAAAAAGGACCGATGAGAGCGTTTCGATTCGCCGCCGTCGGGTCGTCGTTAGCTCCGCAACAGCCCGCCGTCGATCGGCACTTCGACGCCGTTGACGAAGCTTGCGCGTGGACTCGAGAGCACAGCCACGATATCGCCCAGTTCGCGGGGCTCGCCGATTCGGTCCATCGGAATCTCACTTGCAAGTTCCGCCAGTCCGTGGTCGTAGTCGTCGTAGACGCCGCGTTCGATGTTGGCCTCGATCAGTTCCTCGATTCGGGGCGTCTCGATCGTTCCCGGCAGGACCGCGTTGGCCCGGATCTCGGGTGCGAACTCCCGCGAGATCGTCTTTACGAGGCCGATCACACCCCGGCGAACCGAGTTCGACAGCAGGAGGCCATCGGCGACCTCTCTGACCGTTCGGGACGTGATACACGTGATCGAGCCGTATTCCGACTCGAGGAGGTGCTCGTGAGCCTGTTCGACCGTCCAGACGACGCTCATCACCAGCAGGTCGTACGCCTGGTACCAGTCCTGTTCGTCCGTCTCGAGGAAGGTCGTACTCGGCGGGCCGCCCGAGGAGGTGACGAGGTGGTCGAGGCCGCCGAAGGCGTCGACCGTCTCGCTGACGAGGTGGGAAACTTCATCCGGGTCTGTGAGATCCGTGGGCGTCGCCCGAACCTCTCCCGTGGCCGTCTCGGCGAGTTCCTCACGTGCGTCCTCCAGTCGCCCCTCGTCGCGACCACAGAGCATCACGTTCGCCCCCTCCTCGGCGAGTGCCTGTGCGCTCGCAAAGCCGAGGCCGCTCGAGGAGGCCGTTACCAGTGCGCTGTTGCCGTCGAGATCGAGATCCATACGCAAGGCCACGATGGGGAGGGACAAAGGCCCGGTGTCGCAGGCAAACGACTCGGTCTCGGCGGTAATTGACTACAGTACACCGTCTCAGTCCGCGCTCAACCCGTCGAAGTAGATCGCGCGCCGTTCGTCGGCTGCCGGCGACGTGAGCAGCGAGACGACGACGGTGACGACGAGTCCGAGTCCCATCCCGACGATACCCGACGTCCAGCCGAGGTAGGCGGCGGGGACGACGGCGAGAAAGAGACTCGAGAGGTAGAACGCCTGACTGACGGCGATCCCGGCCGTGATCCCGGCTCGAGTCGTCCGTCGCCAGTAGAGGGCGACGAGCACGGGGAGGGCGAGTTGGGCGAAACCGCTGAAGGCCGCGTCACCGAGTTCGAACAGCGTCGCCGGGTTCCAGAGGCTGGCGGCGAACGCGGCGGTCGCAAAGATCACGACGCCGACTCGAGCCAGCATGTCCTCCCGGCGTGCTGCGAGTTGCTGGTCGATAAAGGGTCGGTAGAGGTCCCGCGTAAAGTACGAGGAGCCCGAAAGCAACATCGAGTCCGACGACGACATCATCGCGGCCATCGCACCGGCGATAACCAGCGCGGCGAACCAGATCGGCGTGTACTCGGCGAGAACGGCGGGCAAGACGTTGTCCCCAGCTGGAATCGTCACCTCGAGGCCGCGGGCCCACACGCCGAGCATGAACGAGGGGACAAAGAGGAGGACACAGAGGATCGGCCAGAGGGCAAACGAGCGTTTGAACACCGTTTTCGAGCCGGCAGCGAAAAAGCGCTGGTTGACCTGCGGGAACATCGCGACGCCGAAGCCGATCGTAATCGCCGTCGAGAGCATCCACTGGGGCGTGTAGTAGGCGCTGCCAAGCGAGAGGAACGTCGCGGTCGCATCGGTGTCGGCGAGTGTCGACGTCGCCGCTGTCGGACCGCCGACGGCGGCGAGCACCCACAGCAGCGCGACCCAGGTGGTGATGAGCATGAACACGCCCTGCAGGGTGTCGGTCCACGCGATCCCGCGCATCCCAGCGATGACGACGTAGAGGATCATGAACGCGGTAATGAGTCCAGCCCCTACGGCGTAGGGAACAGCGCCGTCAGTCAGGGCCTGTAAGGCAGTGCCAGCCCCGACCTGCTGGAGCATAACGTACGGAAAGAGCCAGAGCAGGCTGACGCCCGCGACGAGCCCCCGGAGTCGCCTCGAGGCGAACCGATCGCCAAGCATCTCCCCGAGCGTCACGTAGCCGTACGCCCGCCCGAGCAGCCACTGTTTGTAGCCGATGACGTACCAGAGGATGGCGAAGATGAGTCCGTCCATCAGCCCCATCACGAGGATCCATTCGGGACCCTGCTGGTAGGCGATGTTCGGGCCGGCGAAGAAGGTGAACGCCGACAGTAGCGTCGCGAACGTCGTAAACAGCAGGACGATGGTCCCGAACGTTCGACTCGCGAGGTAGAAATCCTCTGCCGTTCGGTCGGTCAACCGATAGGCGACCAGTCCCACGGCCAGCGCCAGCAGCAGATAGCCGACGATGATCCCCAACTGGAGGGTGAGGCTCACGGCTGCTCACCCCCATTTGCCGAGCGTGACGGCGGCGTCGACCGATGATCCTCGCTCGAGTCCGTCGCGTCGGTTTCGATACCAATGCCCCAGGCCCGCTTCGTGAATAGCCAGAAGACGATCGACGCAAGCCCCATCCAGCCAATGTGCCACCAGAGCCACAGCGGCAAGCCGGCAACGACCGTCGCCGATCCCCAGAGGAACCACGGGATCGCCAGCCCACAGAGGACGAGCGCGATCACGGCCCAGCCACCCAGTTCCAGACGTCGCATATCGGGTTGTTGGGCCCGACATTGGTAACCGTTTCCCTTCAACAGCACACTTTGAAGAAATTTCACCATCAGTCTGTCGCAGGCATCACGTCCCGCGGTTTCCGTGGGTGAAATCGTTCTTTCAGGGAGGAAAAAACGTATAGTGGTCGGCAGGCGAGTGCAAGTCGAGTTGACATGGCCCGGCTGTTCCCGTTCCGTTCCGACCCTGATCAGTCCGAGGGCCACCCACGCGTTGTCGACCTCGAGGGTGAAGACGCCGACGCGGTGTTCAGCGCCCTCTCGTCGACGACGGCCCGACAGATCTACGCGCGACTCGAGGCCGAACCCGGAACGCCGAGCGATGTCGCCGACGCGGTCGATTCGTCGATCCAGAACGTCCGCTACCACCTCGAGAACTTAGAGGAGGCTGGGTTGATCGAGGTCGTCGACACGTGGTACTCCTCGCGGGGCAACGAGATGAGCGTCTACGCGGCGACCGACGGGCCGCTGATCGTGACGAGCGACGAGTCGACAGCGAGCCGATTGCGCGACGCGCTCTCCCGGTTTCTCGGCGGCCTCAGCGTGCTTGCGGGCGCGAGCCTCTTGGTCCAGTACGGGCTCGTTCGATGGGCCGAGTCGGCCGTGGATTCGTCGGCTGGGACGGCTCCGGCCGGAGCCGCTGGGACGGACGAGACAGCGTCCGAAACGGGTGCAACGGGCGAGACGGACGGTGCGGACGAGGACGACTCGAGCGAACGCGAGAGCGACGACACAGCCGACGAGTTCGGTGCACAGCGCACGGATGACGAACGGGACGACCAGACAGCGGATACCGAAGGGGACAGCCAAACCCAAGATTCCGATGACGTGGCTGCCGACGATCCGACGTCGGCTGACGGAACCGACTCCGTCGAGGCGGTCGCTGACGGCGGTGCCGAGACGGTCGAAGCGGTGTTTGCAACCATTCCGCCGGGACTGCTCTTTTTCCTCGGCGGCCTCGTCGTCCTGTCCGCGGTCACGATCTTCTGGTACTGGTTCCGCCCGTCGTACTGAGCGCTCGCGGTCGTCGACAGGTCAACAGCTATTTCCCCGTCACGATCCAAAATACACGTAACCCGTTGTGGGACCGCGTTCGCGGTCTCACGTAACAGATCTCCCATGGAAGACACCTCGAAATACCTCATTCACGCGGACGTCACGGCTGACGGGGTCGTCGAGCGCAGCGACGTCGTCGGTGCCATCTTCGGGCAGACCGAAGGCTTACTCGGCGACGAACTCGATCTGCGCGATCTCCGCCAGTCACAGAAAGTCGGTCGTATCGACGTCGAAATAACGAGCACCGGCGGCCAGTCGTACGGCCACCTCACCATCGCAACCGGCCTCGACAAGGTCGAAACTGCGACGCTCGCGGCCTCCCTCGAGACGATTAGTCGGGTCGGTCCCTGCCGGGCCGACCTCGAGGTCACCGAGATCGAGGACGTGCGAGCGGCCAAACGAAAAGAGGTCGTCGAACGCGCCAAGGAACTGCTTCGGACCGGCTTCGACGACAGCGTGATGACCTCCGAAGAGATCCTTGCGGAGGTTCGCCAGCACGTCCGCGTCGAGGATATTACCGAATACGAGGGGCTTCCAGCCGGACCCCGTGTGACCGACAGTGACGCGATCATCGTCGTCGAGGGGCGCTCTGACGTCCTCACGCTTCTTAAGTACGGTGTCAAAAACGCGATTGCGGTCGAAGGGACCAACGTCCCCGATTCGGTAGCCGAACTCACACGCCACCGCACGGTCACTGCCTTCCTCGACGGCGACCGCGGCGGCGATCTCATCTTCGAGGAGCTCTCGCAGGTCGGTGACATCGATTACGTCGCCTTCGCACCCTCGGGCACCTCAGTCGAGGATCTGGACCACCACCAGCTGTTTGCAGCGCTTCGAAACAAGGTCCCCTACGATACGGTCTCGGAACTGAACGAACCTCGAGAAGCCGTCGCTGCAACTGATGGCAGCGCAACGCCCGCTCCAGCACCGACGGACACCGACCGCAATGGGGCCGATGTCGAATCGGCGACCGACACGGTACCCGATTCAAACGACACGTCCACGAGTTCACCATCGCCCGCTTCCGAGGTGACCGTCGCCGGCAGCGCTGATGGTGCGTTCGGAACCGACGGCACAGGCGCGGCGGCGACACAGCCGACCGAGTTCGACGGGCAGTCGGCCGACGAACCGCTGGTGGAGCCAACCGAGCCTGAAACCGTCTACGGCCACGCTGCAGTGATTATCCGGGACCGAACCGGCCACGTCCGCTTTCTCGATGCCGACGGCACCGTCCTCGAGGAAGCCGATGCGGGCGACACCCTCGAGACCCTCGAGTCACTCGAGGGTACCCCATCGACGATCATCCTCGATGATATTCTCGGACAGCAGCTCCTCGACGTGGCGGCCGACCGCGGCGTCGATCGGATCATCGCCCGCTCGCTCGGACAGTTTACCAAACGGCCGACGGCGGTCCGGATTCACGCGATTGACGACGTTGCAGAACACGCGCCCGAGACGGAGTCGAACTGACCCACACCCCTCATTTCCGACGTTTCTGTCCGGCTCGTCGTCCCCGTCGCACCCCACGTTTCCGACGTCTGTTTGCCCCTGCTCCCCCCATGTTTCCGTCGTTTCAACCCGGCCCACCCCGGCCCACCCCGGGTTTCTGTCGTTGGTCGACTCGGCAGGAGTGTCACTCCGTGGCCCAGTCTTGCATCCATGCATCCTCGAGAATCGTTTCGCGGACGACGTGTGGGTCTTCGATGAGTCGGTTTTGCAGATGAATGCCACCGGCGCTTCCCTTGTTGATTTTCTCGATTTCGACGACGCCGAGAAACGCCTGCTCTTTCAGGATATCTCGGAAGCGACGAACCGAGAGCACGTCCATCTCGAGGTGGTCGCAGATCCGTTCGTACTGGTCGTACACCCGACTCGTGAGGAACGCGTCATCGTCGGCGTTGATGCTGAGCTCGGTCAGGGCGAGTAACGCGGCTTTCGCCTGTGTGGGTGCGCCGTTGACGAGTTCGCGAAAGCGGTCTTTTTCGGCGTGTTGTTGGGCCTGTCGGACGTGTTTCTCTTGTACTGTCTCGGCCCCGTCTTCGTAGGCGACCTCGCCAGCGTGGCGGAGGATATCAATTGCCTTCCGGGCGTCACCGTGTTCTTGGGCGGCGAAGGCGGCGGACAGTGGAATCACTTCCTCGGACAGAACGCCGTCTCGGAAGGCGTCTTTTCGGTTGGCCATAATCTCACGGAGCTGGTTCGCATCATACGGCTTGAAGAACAGTTCCTTGTGCTGGAAGCTGCTTCGTACCCGTTCGTTCAGCTTGTCGATGTACTGGATCTTGTTACTGATCGCGATGACGCCGATGCTACAGTCGATTTTCCCCGCCTCCTCGGCTCGAGAGAGCTTCATCAACACGCTGTCATCGTTCATCAGATCGATCTCGTCTAAGATGATGATCACGGAGTCGAACTGCGCATCGAGCACCTTCCAGAGGAGTTTGTAGTATTTCGACGTACTCAGTCCGGTATGGGGAACCGAAATCTCGGTGATCGCGTCATCGTTCAGTTTCGCCGCCAGCGACGACACCGCCTGTGTCTCCGTGTTGTCCTCCGCACAGTCGATGTACGCCGTCCCGATGTCGACACCCGCCTCGGCCGCGTTTCGAGCCCGTTGGCAGACGTGTCTCGAGACCAGTGACTTTCCAGCACCCGTTTTCCCGTAGATCATCACGTTCTCCGGCGAGTAGCCGTGAACGGCGCCGTTCAGTCGTTTCGCTAGCTTCGAAATCTCCTCATCACGGCCGACGATCCGATCGGCTTCCGGGACGTGACCGATCTTCAGGAGGTCCTTGTTCGAGAAGATCCGGTGTCCGGAGTCAAAAAGCGGGTCGTCGACGGAACTGGATGAGGAATCTGGCGTCATCTAGTATACTGCCGTGAGTGTTGAGTGCGTATAAAACTGGTGAAGTCGTTCACCCCACGTTTCCGACGTAGAACTGGTGGATTGGGCCTTAAGAGGTGTTCTGTATAGGAAATCAGTTTACTGTCATGATGGCCGTGTTTCCGACGTTTTGCAACGAATCGCGGTGTCACTGACCGTCACTGGACACCCCGTCGAACGACGGCTGTGCGTGGTGTCCTCCTCGATTTCGTGCGTTTCTTGGTTCGATTGGTGTGATGGGACTGTGGGCAATCGGTGTGGGATCGTCGGCTGCGTTGCGTTTCCCACACACCCCACGTTTCCGTCGTAATTCGTCCGCGAGTGGGGGCTCGAGTTGAAGAGCTCGTTCGAAAACGAAAAGTGGCGGTACGCGCCGTTGTACTGCAGTCTCAAGAACAAGTCAGCGAGACCTCGAGAGGCGTTTGTTCGTCCGATAGAACGAAGGTTCCTTGTTCTATCAGTACACGAAGTACAGTCACTGGGGTGTTCTCAACAACCACATTTCAATCTATCTGTTCCCAATTCATCTGTTCCCAATCGCTACTTGCTGCGTTGTCTCGTTACTTGCTGTTCGTTACTGCTCGCTGCTTCGCCTCACTATTCGCTGTTCCGCCGTTGGGCTGTATTACTGCTTGGCTCTCGGTAGCACCACTCCAGATATACGTTCACGGACTCTTTTAGGTGTGATTGCCCCCATCGGGTAACCGGCCGGCTTGGTTTCCAGAAACGACGGAAACGCGGGGGGTGGGTGGATACCACCAACTCGTTCCCACCCCACCCACCGTTCTCGCCACGATACGTCGGAAACGTGGGGTGGGTGTCCCCACTCATCGCACCGATCGGCACTGGTGTTTCGACTCGAGACACATCGAAGGCTACTCGAGAACCTGTCAGACCTAGCCGAGCACGGCAAACGACAGCCCCAACAGCGCACAGATCAGCGCACCGGAGAGCGTCGCGAGGAAGTTCACGCCCTGATTGCCGAGGACGGTTCCCTCGAGGGTCGCACCGAGGAGGCTATCAACAGTCATGCCGACGACCCCGGCGGCGACGATGATTCCCGCGCCGACGGTCGTGACTTCCGGAAAGAGCACGTAGGAGATGCTGGCAACGACCGCGGCACCGGCGAGACCGGCGACTTCGCCCTGCCAAGTGACGCCGCCGTCGGTGCCGGGTTCGACGGGTTCTAACGTCGTAATCAGACGCGGCGACTCGAAGACGCTGCCGATCTCACTCGAGAGCGTATCGCTCATGGCGGTCGCGACGGAGCCGGCAAAGGCAAAGAGAAACAGGCCGGGATCGGGATCGCCGGGCATCAGTGCTGCCGAACTCGCCGCATAGCCGAGGACGGCGACGATCGCGACAGCAGCGTTGCCGAGGACGTTACCGCTGCCGCGAGCGCCGTTGTTGTCCTCGGCGACGCCCATCGTCTCTTTCTGTTCGTAACGGAACTTCGAGGAGAGCCCACCGATGGCGAAAAACGAGATGAGGACGACGAACCAGCCGTAGCCGCCGAGGACGATCGTCAGCAGGCCGAGCAGGATGCCGGTGAGCATCCCCGCGATCGAGGCCGTCTCGAGCGCGTAAGAGACGTATCCGAGCGCGATCGTTACGGCGAGGGCGGCGACGATTCCGGGCATCGTCTGCGTCGGTTCGAGTTCAACGAGGAGCCAACACAGCAACCCAACCGAGAGCATGACGATGGGATCGTCGTTCGAATACAGCACATCGCGGAGTAAGGCAGCGAGCAACGCGCCACTCCCGCCGAGAAAGACCATGACTGGACCTGTCGAACTGATCGCCTCGAGCGTTCCAGTGCCGTCGGTAAGCGCGACCGTAACGGCCTGTCCGACGATGGCGGCGACGGTCGCAACCAGACAGAAGGCGGTGACGATTGCCACGTCGCTGTCCGTCCGCTGGCGAACGAGTTGCGCTGCGGCGTTGCCGTAGCCGACGAGCAACACTGTCCCGGCGAAAACGGCGAGCGTCATCGACGTCGTCACCGCAATCAGTCCGAGCGCAACGGCCGCGAGGACGAACGTAATGAGTCCGTACAGCCGACCGTCCTCGTAGTCGCTCGGATAGGCGAGCAGATCGAAGATGGGGCCATCGGTTACTGCAAGCGCCCCAAGGATCACCACGGCTGCGAGTGCAGCCCCGGCCCAGGGACCACCGAAGGGGACGGCGAGTGCGAACGTACTGATGATCGCAAAGACGCTCGCTCGCCGGACGGGTGCTGTCACGATATCGAGTCCTTTCTGTGGCGTTCACTTGAAGGTTCGTGAACCACGCTGTGGCCGTTTTTGCGGGTCTCAACCCTGTTCGACGGCAAACATGTGATCCGATAGAAAAACGGTCTGTCTCCAACGACAGAACGTCTTCAACGGCGACCGGACCGAACACGACGCCGATCAAACCGTGCCGTGTCGTCACGAGTGAGCCGCGGCGAGCGTATATTCCTGTCCCGTTCGTCGCTCGGAATCAATGGGGCGTCAAAATCCGTAGCCCTATACGACTAGCCCGGAAACGCAAGCGCGTGGGACTGTACGAACGGTATCTCGCCCTCAGGATTCGCCGCCATGACGGCCATCCACCGGATCACATCGCGCTCGTGATCACCGAACGGGACCTCCTCGAGCGCGGGGCGTACGAGACGTTGACGGACTTTTTCGACTGGGCCTTCGAGTACGCCTCGCAGGTTACCGTCTACGTCAGCGTCCTCGACGCCGCGGCCGTCCCCGCGTTGCGCCGCGAACTCGAGACGATCGACGCGCCGCGCGAGGTGGCCGTCCGCGGCCCGGACGACCGAACCCGCGCGGACGCACCGATCCGTATCGGGATCGGACTCGGCGGCAAACACGAATTTACCAGCGCCGTTCGGACCCTCGCCGAACGCGTCGAGGCGGGCGCACTCGAGCCCGAGGAGATCGACGACGAACAGGTCGAAGAGCACCTGATCTTTCCGTCGGAGCCGGATCTCGTGATCAAGACCGGGGCGGAACGACTCTCCGATTTCATGATCTGGCAATCGGTCTACTCGGAACTGTACTTCACCGACGTCAACTGGCGGGATTTCCGCAAGCGAGACTTCTTGCGCGCGGTCCGGGAGTACTGTAACCGATCCCGTCGGTTCGGACAGTAGCGCGAAGCGGTCGCTGTAATGTCTACAGATAGAACAGGACGAGTGCCTCGAGGCTTGTCCCCCGAGGTGTATCCGGTTCTCAGTCTGCGGTCTGACTACTCGAGTCGATCCCGTCGCTCGAGTCGGCGTCGAGACCCGCTAACTCCTCCGACGTGGGCTGTTCGGCCGTCGGCAACGAATCACGGAATCGCTCGACGACCGACCGAGCCTCGACGAGTTCGGGGTCGCTGATCGCCCCGAGTAACGCGAGCGCTCGTCGGGCGCGAGTTCGACGCCACGACTCCTCGCGGTGTTCGTACGTCCGAATCCCGCGCAGGAAGTCCGTCTTCGAGAACTCCGGCCAGTAGGGGGTACAGAAGAAGACCGCGGCCTCGTTGCCGTTTGCGTGCCACGGCAGGAAATTCGAGGTCCGCTCGTCGCCACCCGTTCGAATAATGAGGTCGACGTCGCGAACCGGCTGGTCGTAGAGTCGGTTTTCGATCGTTTCGACAGCGATCTCGTCGGGCTCGAGCGCACCTGCCTTGACGTCGTCAGCGACGCCGGAGACCGCCTCGAGCAGCTGTGAGCGCCCGCCGTAGGCGAGGGCGATGTTGAGGACGAATCTGTCGTAGCCGCGGGTTTGCGCTTCGGCGTAGTCGACGGCTCTCCGGACCCGTTCGGGGAGTCGCTCGACCTCGCCGAGTGCGCGGATGCGGACCTCGTTGTCGTGGACGCGGTCGGCGTCGGCGAACTCCAGAAGCTTCGTCTCGAGGAGGTCGAACAGCGCCTCGTTTTCCTCGTCCGGCCGCTCGAAGTTCTCTGTCGAGAACGCATACAGCGTCAGCTCTTCGACGCCGATGTCCTGACACCACTCGAGGACGCGTTCGGTCGTTTTGGCCCCTGCGCGGTGGCCGTCGGGAGCGTCGGCTCCCTTGCCGCGAGCGTACCGACGGTTCCCGTCCTGAATCACCGCGACGTGTGTCGGTGCACCGGAGATCTCTCGCGAGAGCACCCGCTCGTAGGCTGCATCGACACGCCGACGGAGCCACCGCTTCATTGCACGGCTGTATGTTATGGTACCCTATGTGTTTTGTGTGGCACACGGAGACACGACAGCGATCTCGAGGGAGGCCGTATTCCGCTCGAGTGCGCCCCGGAAATCGTGATGGCTATCAGTCCAGCCGCCGTCACCCCGGCCAATGGCAGACGCAATCGACGACGACCTCTATCAGCGGACCAAAGCCTTGCTCGAGCCCGGCGAGATCGAACTCAACGGCGCGATCGTCCACACCGACTACGATGGGCAAGCAGACGTCCAGATGATGCAGGCGACGATCGATGTCGGTAACATCATCGCCGAACACTCGGGTCACGACCCGAAAGACTGCTACGTCTACTCGGGCAACGACGACACCGATTTCTCCTCGAATCAGCATCAGGGACTCACCCTCGAGGACGAGGAATTCGTCTGGGAGTGCCAGCAACTGCTGCGTCAGGGCTCGTTCGACATCGTCATCTACTACCGAGCGACCGCCGACCACGAGGCGATCCTCGAGGATATCCGCGACCTCGGCCACGAAGTGACGGGCGTCCGCGGCGACTGATACTACCGGACAAAACGGTTCACACACCGATCGCACGCGACCGGCCGTCAGCGGTCCGACGGCCGGTCACAGCGCGATTGAGTGTTTACTGATTGTTGTCCAGTAGTATGAGACGGGCTGTGGTCCCGATATCCCGCCGATCACGGGCGGCATCGGTGCGTGGCGGTACCTGACACCAGCCGTACGTACGTCGACGGCGAACGTGGGTTCGGACACGGCTTCGTGTGTCGATAGCACACCATGTCCGATTTCCTTATAGGTGGTCAGTTCCGAGTTCCAGCTATGACTACGGACGTCGACCTGACGGAGCGCGAACGGGCGGTCGTCAACGCGTTTCAGGGCGGATTTCCCGTCACGGAGCGCCCCTTCGAAGCCGCTGCCGACGCTATGTGTGATCGCGGGGTCGACATCGACGCGACCGAACTGCTCGAGACGATCCGCGAGTTGGACGAGCGTGGTGTCCTCTCTCGGTTCGGCCCGCTCGTCAACGCCCAAGAGATCGGCGGCGCAGCGACGCTCGTCGCCATGCACGCCCCCGAAGCCCGTTTCGACGAGGTCGTCGAGATGGTCAACGACCACCGCGAGGTAGCCCACAACTACGAGCGCGAACACCCACACCTCAACGTCTGGTTCGTCGTCAGCGTTGCCGACGAGGACCGCGTCGAGACCGTCCTCGACGACATCGAGGCCGAAACCGGACAGGAGACGTACAACCTGCCGAAACAACAGGAGTTCCGCGTCGAGGCGAAGTTCTACGTCGACGGGCCACTCGACGGGAGCGACGGCCCCGCCGGCGTCGACTGTACTGCCCTCGGCCCGGACGTCTCCCCGACCGAGGCGTCGACGCTGTCGCCGGCCGAACGCGACCTCGTCCTCGAGGTTCAGGGCGGCCTCCCCGTCACCGAGACGCCCTACGCCGACGTCGCCGACGCGCTCGGCGAGGATCTCGAGTGGGTCCTCGAGACGATCAAACGCTTCGAACTGGAAGGAAAGATCCGCCGTATCGGCGTCGTGCCGAACCACTACGCGCTCGGCTACACTGAAAACGGGATGACGGTCTGGAACGTCCCGGACGACGTCGTCGACGAGATCGGTCCCGAGGTCGCCGCTCTCCCCTTCGTCACCCACTGTTACGAACGGCCCCGCCACGACGGCGTCTGGCCGTACAACTTCTTCGCGATGACCCACGGCCGCAGCGAGGCCGAGAGTCAGCGCCGGATCGAGCAGGTCCGCGAGACGATGGCCGGCTACTGGGACGTCGCCGACGACGACTGGGACTCGCTGTTCTCGACCCAGATCCTGAAGAAGACCGGCATTCGGCTGGACGAGCGTGCGGCGGCCAACACCGAATCCGCATAACGCGACCCTGTCCCTCCACTGTACCCATGATTCCACTCCTGCACGATTTCACGGGGACGACGGTGCTCGTCTTCGGCGGCGGTCCGGTCGGTGCCCGCAAGGCCCGTCGATTCGCCCGCGAAGCCGAGGTACTCGTCATCAGCCCCGCGTTCGCTGACCGCGATTTCGGCACAGCTGAACTGGTTCGGGCTGCGCCGACACCCGATGAGATCGGCGGCTGGCTCGAGCGAACCGACCCCGCCTTGGTCGTCGCCGCCACGGACGACGAAGCGGTCAACGACGCCGTCGCGACGGCCGCTCGAGACCGCGGCATCCTTCGCAATCGTGCGGATCAGGCTGGTGAGCGCGACCCCGGCAGCGTCGTCGTCCCCGCGACGGTCCGCGACGACCCCGTCGTCGTCTCGGTCGCAACGGGTGGGACGGCCCCGGCACTGAGCAAGCATCTTCGACGGGACCTCGAGGAGACGCTTGCGGGGGCTGGCCCGATGGCGACGGTCTGTGGCCGACTTCGGACGGAGCTCAAATCGCGCGATGTCGACCCCGGACGGCGACGCGAGATCGTTACCGATGTCGTCAATTCGCCGGATATTTGGACAGCTTTACGTACAGGTACTTCCAATAGCTGCCAAGTGATTGAGGACGTGTTGGACGCCGAACTGTCCGCTGGGGGTGACCGGCAGTGATTCCGGCAGGAGTCGTCACTGCTGCACGAGTTACCCACGAGAGCGGCAGTGTCGACGATCTCGCCGCTGTGACGCCTGAGAGCCAGCGACTCGCCGTCGCCGAGTTGCTGTCCGTCCCATCCGTCGAGGAGGCGTACGTGCTCTCGACGTGCAATCGCGTCGAAGCCTACGTCGTCGCCACCGACAGCGCCGTCGGGCAGGCCGCCCTCGCCGAGTTTTTCGATCCGGTCGACGACGACGCCGTCGTCCTGGCCGACCACGACGAGAGCCTGCGTCACCTGCTTTCGGTCGCCGCCGGCCTCGAGTCGGTGGTGCTTGGCGAAGACCAGATCATCGGACAGGTCCGAACCGCCTACGAGGACGCCCGCAGTGCCGGCGGCATCGGCGAGATGCTCGAAGCCGCCGTGACGAAGGCGATTCACGTCGGCGAACGCGCCCGAACGGAGACCGAAATCAACGAAGGCGTCGTCTCGCTTGGCTCTGCCGCGACGCGACTCGCCGGCCGAACCGTCCCGCTCGAGGGCGCGAGTGCCCTCGTCGTCGGGGCTGGCGAGATGGGACGACTCGCCGCCCGAAGTCTTGCCGCCGAAGACATCTCGGAGCTCGTCGTCGCCAATCGAACGGTCTCACACGCCGACCACCTCGCGACCGAACTCGAGGTCGAAGCCCGTGCGGTCCCGCTGGAGGCGCTCGACACTGCCGCCAGCGAGGCGGATGTCGTCGTCACGGCGACCGGCAGTGAGGAGCCGATACTCGGCCCCAACCAGTTCGATGCCGACGCTGCCGACGCCACAGTCGTCGTCGACCTCGGCCAGCCGCGCGACGTCGTTCCGGCGACCGACTCGCTACGGACCGTCACCGTCTACGATCTGGACGACCTCGAGACGATCACCGAGGAAACCAGAGCACAGCGCGCCGATGCGGCCCGCGAGGTCGAGTCGATGATCGATCAGGAGTTCGCGTTGCTCTGTGAACAGTACAAGCGAGCGCGTGCCGATGAGGTGATCGCCGCGATGTACGAATCCGCAGACCGGATCAAAGAACGCGAACTCCAAACCGCACTTTCACGTCTCGAAGGCGAGGAGTTCACCGACGAGCAGCGTCAGGTCGTCGAGGCGATGGCCGACGCACTGGTCAACCAGTTGCTTGCACCGCCAACCAGAAGCCTACGAGAGGCTGCCGCCGAAGACGACTGGAGCACGATCAACACCGCTCTCCAACTCTTCGATCCGGATTTCAGCGGCGACGACGGACCGATTGCCCCACCGATGAACGCCGGCTCGGTCGTCTCCGAGTCCCTTCTTGAGGCGACTGACGACGATTAGACAGCAACGAGCGAGGGGTGGTCAGCGCCAGAGCTTGGTCGCGTTGACGATGCAGAACGTATCGTCGTCTTCGACTTCCCAGATTCGCAAAACGAGATGGGCTTTGCAGTAGTACTCTGTCGTTTTGATGCCGGTGTGCTCGTTTCGGAGCACGAGTTGGCAGGTCTCGTCGTTCGAGCAATCCGCAGACAGATCACACATTACACTGTCAACACGTACTCGACTCGCCGGTAAGTCCCTGTCGGTGAGGTCAAATGCCGAGGCGAATGAAGACCCGTCGAACGTCGGGTTTGGGTCCGTCTCGACCACGCGTGGCACAATCATTATTTGATTGCGTTCCGTTCGACCGACCATGGCCGACCTGCTTTCCGACGATGAAATCGAGGCGCAGCTTCCAGCCGACTGGACGCGCGAGGGGGATGAAATCGTCCGCACCTACGAGTTCGACGACTACCTCCGTGGTGTCAACTTCGCCCAGATGGTCGGCGAAATCGCCGAGGCGCAGTTTCACCATCCCGAGATCGTCATCCGCTACGCCGAAGTCGAGATCCGACTGACCTCCCACGAGGAAGGCGGCATCACCGACGCCGACATCGAGATGGCCGACCTGATCGAAGCCGAACGCAACGCCTGAGCCGGAATGGACGCCCACTACGTCTTTCGCGCACAGGTCCGACTCTGTCTCTTATACACATCTTGAGCGGGCTGGCAAGG
>NZ_AOHX01000038.1 GCF_000337735.1 Natronorubrum sulfidifaciens JCM 14089
CCATCAGAGATGTGTATAAGAGACAGGACCGTCTCGGAGGTTCTCTCGAAGTATCTGGGCTCGAGTATCAGAGTGACCGATTCGGATGCCGACTGAGCACAGACCACGTGCCGGTGGGCGATACATCTTTACTCGAGACGCACGTATCGTCGTTTCCGATGGACGGTGAGTACGATTTCTGGCTGCTCGATCTCGACGGGACGCTCGTCGACGTCGAGTGGTCGTATACTCGTGAGGTGTTTGACCGGGTTGGCGACCGCCTCGACCGGGAGTTCACCGACCGTGAAGCCGACGTCCTCTGGAACGGCTTGACCGGCTCCCGAGATCGGCAACTCGAGAGCTGGGATATCGACCCGCAGGCGTTCTGGGATGCCTTCCACGAGGAGGAAGACCCACTGATTCGGGCCGAACAGACCTATCTGCATGAGGATGCAGCGTTCGTCGCCGGCCTCGACGTGCCGGTCGGCCTCGTGACCCACTGTCAGGAGTTCCTCTGTGAGCCGGTGCTCGAGCACCTCGACATTCGGGACTGGTTCGATGCCCGCCTGTGTTGTACCGAACAGACCGGCTGGAAACCTGACCCCGAACCCGTCCAGTGTGTGATGGACGACCTCGGCGTCGGACACAACGGCCATCAGGGGGTGCTCGCAGGCGACGGCTCGAACGATATCGGCGCGGCCTGGAACGCCGGACTCGACGCGATCCACGTCGAACGCGTCGGCCACGAGCGCCGCGGCCAGTGCGTACGTGGCGATTATCGTGTCCGGTCGTTCGACGAACTGTTCTGAGAGCGCTGTTGAGCGTCTCCGTGTGCGGTCTCGAGTCACACCACCAAATCGCGGTCGCGTCCACTCGAGTCAACCGAGACCGAAAAGGATTCACGAGTTCGGTCGGAGAGTGTGGTAGAACCCCGATGAAGTACTGTCTCAACTGCGACTGGCGGGCGAGCGCGACCGACGATTCGGACCGATCCCCATCCCGACGGGCGATCGACCACCACGTCGAGACGGGGCATACGGTCGATTCGAGCGACGGGACCGTCCCGTCGGCGACCGCGACGATTCCCGAGGCGGCGCTCGGTCTCGAGCGCTCGAGCGACTGAGACGGACTGCGGTCGTCACTCACCGCCGATCACTGCTTCGCCGCCCGTGACCGGGACAGCAGGCCGTATGACACCGCTGACCCGGTTATCGCGCTGTCACTCGCTCACTTGAGCGGTGGCTGTTCGCTGGCCGGCTGGAGTTCGTCGTCGACCAATGTCTCGTAGGCGCGTCGGAACCGCTCGGAGAGCGCCTGGTGGGAGATTCCCAGTTCGTCGGCCAACTCCTCCATCGAGATCCCACGCGGGATCTCGAAATAGCCGTGCTCGAGGGCGGCTTCGAGGGCTTCCTGTTGTTCGGGTGTGAGTCGCGTCTCGCTTTCGGTCACGCCGCTGACGTCGGTGACACGCCGCAGATCGGCTGAGAGGCCGTTCGCCTCGAGTCGGTCGTACGCGTCACAGAGCGCCGTTCGATTTCGAAACCGGACCCGTACCTGCCACCAGCCGTCGGTGCCCCACATCTCGAGTAGGGACCCGCCATCCGCGAGCAGGTCATCGCGGAGTCGGGGCGCGTCGTCGACGAAGCTGACATCGAAGAGGAGCCGTGACTGGGTTTCGACGAGCAGTTCGTAGCCCTCGACCGACGGATCTGCCTCGAAGGCTTCGGTTGCCGTCTCACGGTCGACGCCGGACACCCAGAGGGAGGGCCGTGTCTTCGACACGGAGGACTCGAGTTCGAACGTGGCTTCGGGTGCGTACTCGAGTGCCGTCCCCAGTGTCGTCTCCGCCGCGGGTAGCCGGAATTCGGCGATCGTGGACATCACCAGTCGTACACCGTACTGGCGTAAAAATCACTGTTCTGGAGTGTCTGATTGTCTGTTTCGTTGAATCGAGCCGTCCCCGTTGCCCGCGTGGGTTCCCGTCAGTGCTCCGTGGGCGGTTCCTCGAGGGCGGCCGCGAGTTCCTGTACGCTTTGTTTGGCCGTCCGATCCGGGTTTGCGAATACCCGCACTGGCTGGTCGCCGAGGGAGACGAAGCCGAGGTCGAGTCGGTCGGCAGTCGAACGCAGCCCCAACCCAGCGTCGGCGTCGCCGGCGATCACTTTGCGGGCGGGACTCTCGTGGGCACGGAGCCCGAGGTCGAAGCCGTCGATCGCCGCGACGAGCGCTTGGCGGTCCGTGCCGCGGTCGGCTGCGAGATCGTCGATTTCGGCCTCGAGACTCGAGCGCAGCCCCGAGTCGGCCGTTCGGTTGACAAATCGAAGGTCGCGATCGACCAGATCAGCCAGCCCCTCGAGTTCCTGTGGGTTGCCGGCTCGAACGACAAGCCCCCACTCTCGGCTCCAGCGGCCGAGTTCGTCGGCCTCGAGGTCGCGCTCGAGCGGGCCCGCAATCACGGCGACGTCCGGGACGCCCTCGCGGAGTCTGCGCACGGCCGGCCGTGAGCCGACCGACAGATAGCGTGGGTTCTCGAGGCCATCGAGTAGCCGGTTCATCGCGGGGTCGTCCTCGCCGACGCCGAGCAGCGTGGGTGGCCGGACGTCCGACGAGAACAGATCGACGGTTACCGATTCTCCTTCCTCGAGGTAGTCGGTCTCGGGGGCGACGGTGACGACGCCGTCGGCTTCGGCGAGGCTGGTCGTCGCGCCGCTGCCTTTGTCGACGGGGTAGACGAGCGTCTCGTCGTCGTCGTTCTGTGCGAGTCCGACGGGCATCAGTCGAAGCCGTCCCTCTCCGTAGCGTTCCGATCTGGCCATCCGTCCCGACACGGTCGCCGCCGTCGGCTCAGCCAAGCCAGCAGCGTTGCGGATCGCCGGCGCGACGAACGTTCGGAAGACCATCATCGCGGAGACGGGGTAGCCGGGAAGGCCGACGTAGGCCGACGACTCCAGTCGGCCGACAAGCATCGGCTTGCCGGGTTTGACGCTGACGCCGTGGAGCAGGAGTTCGCCTTGCTCCTCGATGATCCGGTAGATGACGTCGACGGCACTCGCGCTGGTCGACCCCGACGAGAGCACGAGATCGCACTCGCTGGCGGCCTCCCGCAGCACGCGTTCCATCTCCGCTTGATCGTCGCCGGCGTGGGGGTAGAGGACGGCTTCACCGCCGGCGTCTTCGACCCCTGCGGCGATCGTGTAGCTGTTGACGTCGTAGATCTCGCCGCGTCCGCTATCGAGATCCTCGCCCGGACGTACCAGTTCGTCACCAGTCGAGACGATGCCGACGCGTGGCTTTGCGCGGACGGGCACCTCGTCGACGCCGAGTGCGGAGAGCAGTCCGATATCCCGCGTCGTGATCGTCGTCCCAGGGCCGAGTGCCCGCTCGCCCGCGGCGACGTCCGCGCCGGCGAACATGACGTTGTCGCCGGGAGCGACCGACGTGCGGATCAGCACCTCATCGCCGTCGTCGGCCGTCTCGCTCACGGCGTTGTCCGTCGAGCGGGCCTCGACACGATCCGTACGCTCGACGGGGACCATCGCATCCGCACCCGACGGCATCACCGCACCCGTCGAGATTTCGACAGCTTGGCCGTCCTCGAGATCGATCGTCGGCTCCTCGCCGGCATGGACCGCCCCGACGACCTCGAGACGGGCGGGATCGGCCTCGTCGGCTCCGAACGTCTCCCGTGCCCGAAGCGCGTAGCCGTCCAGACTCGCCCGGTCGAACCCCGGCACGTCGAGTTCGGCCTCGAGTCGAGCGACGAGCACCCGGCCACGGGCCTCTTCGAGCGTGACGCGGTCGATTCCACCCTCGAGCGACAGCGAGTCGATCGCCTCGCGGGCCGCCTCGGGGGAGGCGAGATCGCGAAACTCCTTGCGGTTCATACCCGCAGTTGGTGGGCCGGGGGTAAAAACGTCGGTCGAACAGGACGCTGATTCCGGGACTCGACCAAGCGGACACCGGGATGCCGTCGTCCACTCCCACCACTACCGCAGCGTTCGGCCCGTCAGAACTGTCTATGATAATCGTGATGAGATAGATGTCTTTTTCACACTGAGTTCCATATCGGTTGGTATGGCTACCCATGGCTTTCAGAACGGCGGTGACACGACCGTTTCTCTTCCCACGGTCATCCCGTTCGATTTTCCGCATCTTACTCGATTGAGCTGGGAGCTCGGATCACGTGTGGTCGACGACGATGGCATCTTACACAGCAAGTGGGAGCAGGCGGGCAGCCGCTGGTCGCTGTCGATTTTCCGTGTCACAGAACACACTGTTATCCTGTGCGTTCGCACCCCTGTCGGTCGCGAGCGGTTTTACGGCGCTGCGAAACTCGACCTCGAGCGGGCGCTGCCACATCTCGAGTCGGCATCCAACTGGCACCGGTGTGAGTAACGGCGCAGGCGGCCGTCCACCGGTTCTCCGCCGGCTCGAGGGGAACGGTTACAACCCTCCCGCTTGAGTCGAGTGGTATGGTACGACTTGCCGACTCCGATCGCGAACGGATCGCTGCCCTGTTCGATCGCCACCTCGAGGTTGGCCTCCACCACGGCGCACAGCTGAGTGTCTTCGTCGACGGCGAGCAGGTCCTCGATCTCGCGGGTGGGACGACCGGGCCGGACGGGATCGAGGAAACGCCGACCCAACGGCACGTCCTCTTTTCGTGTACGAAACCGTACACGGCCGTCACCGCCCACTCGCTCGTCGATGACGGCCTCCTCGCATACGATGACCGCGTCGTCGATCACTGGCCCGAGTTCGCCGCTGACGGCACCGAAAAGGCCGAGATTACCGTTCGACAGGTGCTGAGTCACACTGCCGGCTTGCCTCGAGGGGAGATCGACGACCAGCCCGATCTGTGGACCGACTGGGAGGCCGTCGTCGAGGCGCTCGAGTCGGTGGACCCGATCTACTCGCCGGGTGCGGTGCCTGCCTACCACGCGCTCACGTTCGGCTGGCTGGTCGGCGAACTCGTCCGCCGGGTGACGGGAACGCCGATCGAGACGGTCGCCGCCGAACGTGTCTTCGAGCCACTCGGAATGGACGACACCGGGATCGGGCTTCGGGCGGACGAGGACGACGACGTCGCGACGCTCGTCGCGTTCGAACCGTTCGACCGCTGTCGCGACCCCGGCGAGGGGCTGGGCGATCATACTGCGGTCGCAGCACCGTTCAATACCGAGGCGATTCACCGGGCTGTCATCCCTGCTGCCACCGGCATCGGAACGGCGGCCGATATGGCTCGCTTCTATGCCTGTCTCGCCAACGGCGGCGAACTCGAGGGTACGCGTATCCTTTCACCCGAGACCGTCGACACGATGACCCGACTCGAGGCCGAAACGGAGGCCGACGGCACGCTTGGACGGGAGGCTCGGTTCTCGCTTGGCTTCTGGAAGGGCGGGACGACGGTGGCACCCTACGGCTCTCTCTCACCGAAACACGCGTTCGGACACGCCGGACTCGGCAGTAGCGTCGGGTGGGCCGATCCCGAGGAGACCATCGGCTTTTCGTACGTGACAAACGGCGTCCGAGACGGTTCCTACGAACACGTCGCTCGAGTGAACGCACTTGCGGATGCGGTTCGACTCGCGATACAGTAACAGGCGGAATCGACGCCGCGTCAGCGGCGGCTCAGATCAGTGCCCGGAAGACGTCACTGAGCAGGACTAAGAGCACTCCAGCGGAAATAACCAGGAGTAAGAACCCGAAGAAGATGATAATCGCTTGTTTTCCGGTCAGCGTTTCGCCCTCCAGAATTTCGTTCACGTCCATGCGTACCGGTCGGATACACACACAAACCTCTTAAACGATGGTGTTTTTCGATGCCGTCAGACGCGGTCGCGGCGGTACAGTGGGCCCAGTCCTGTCCGCTACGCGTTTGGCTCCCAGTTCTGGACGGCGACGGATTCACCTGCTGGGACCCCTTCGCGGTCGTCGTCGACGACGACCCAGCCGTCGGCTAACGCGACACTCGAGAGCACGCCCGAGCCGCTCGCTCTGGTCGGCGTCGCCGTGAACGCGGGCTCGTCGCTCCCGATATCGTCCCCCTCGCGGGCCTCGAGTTGGACCCGTGCGAACGTTCGCGTCCCGGGTTCGCTCGGAATCTTGCGCTCGAGTGTCGCCCGTGTCGTCGGATGGGGGTCGGGCTCAGTGCCCTCGAGCCAGCGCAGCGTCGGCCGGAGGAACTGGACGGCGTTGACGATACAGGCGACGGGGTAGCCGGGCAGGGCGAGGACGGGGGTATCCTCGACGAGACCGAGACAGACGGGATGGCCGGGTTTGAGGCCGACGCCGTGGACGAGCACCTCGCCGAGGTCGTCGATCACCTCCGGCAGCAGGTCTCGCTTGCCGACGCTCGAGCCGCCGGTGGTGACGACGATGTCGTTCGTCAGATCCCGCTGAATCGCGACGCGAAGCGACTCGCGGTCGTCGGTGACGACGTCTCGATACGTGGCCCGGCCACCCCAGCGTTCGACCAGTCGGGAGACCGTCAGCCCGTTGGTTTCGATGACCTCGCCCGGACTCGGATCGCCCTCGACGAGTTCTTCACCAGTCGGAACAACGCCGACCGTCGGCCGCTTCGCGACCGAGACGGTGGCGTAGCCGGTCGACCGCAGGAGACCGAGATCGGAAGGCCGCAGTCGATGGCCTGCCTCGTAAAGCGGTTGACCCTCCTCGACGTCCTCGCCGACCGGGGCGACGTTTTCACCTTCCGCCACCGCGTCTTCGACCTCGAGTTCGCCGGCCGACTCGAGCGTCTCGACGTGTTCGATCATGACGACGGCGTCCGCTCCTTCGGGAAGCGCGCTGCCAGTGTGGACGCGCGCGGCCGTCCCGGGATTGACGCGGGCGTCGCCGCCGACGCCGTCGACGAGTCGAAGCACTTCGGGGGAGCGGGCGCTGGCTCCGAACGTGTCCGTGGCGCGAACGGCGTAGCCGTCCATCGCCGCCCGCCGGTAGTGAGGGACGTTTCGGGCGGCCGTGACGGGTGCCGCAAGCACCCGTCCATCCGCGCGCTCGAGGTCGACAGTCTCCGTTCTCGATCCGGCCCCGTCACCGTCGCGTGCGTCCTCGACGGCGGCTCTGAGTATTTGGCGCGCCTCGTCGACCGGCGTCCGTACCTTGAACCCGGCCTCCTTGCGCTCGCTGTCGGCACCTTCCATACCCGAAGTCGGGTTGGGGGCGTCAAAAGCGTAGGGGCCAGCGAGCACTCGCCGTCCGTCGGCCACGGAAGGCGTCGAATCCACCGCTACCGCGGGGTTTTTCGTATCGGCGTTCGAACCTGTGACTATGTCAGCGCTCCGTGATGCACTGCGGGACCTCTCCGAGGACGTCTTCTTCGATCTGCTCGAGAGCGAGGACGCCTACCTGCTCGTGCTCGATATCCCGGGTGTGTCCGCCGAGACACTCGAGCTCTCGGTCGAGGACGGTCGGATCTCGATCGACGCCCACCGCGAGAAAGAACCCGACGGTGACTTTCGCTACCTCGAGGAGAACCGGCCGCTCTTTCTCGAGTTCGATCTCCCGCTACCAGCGGACGCGCTCGGAACGACGTCCGAGGCCATCGTCGAACGCGGTGTACTCGAGTTGACACTCCCCAAATCGTCGTCAGGTGGCGAGACGACGATCGATGTCGTCGACGAGGACACCGACTAATCCGAGGTGAGCAAGACTGGTCTCCCTCCGCGCGTACAAGCGCTTCGTGGTCGTCGTCTGGCAGTTTCTCCCCTTACTGATCGCCTACGCTCGCGATCGACGTCGGTTTTTCCTGTTCGGTCGCCCACGACAGGTTGACCCCGAAACCCACCGCCACCGAGCCGAGGTGTTACTCGAGTCGCTGTTGACCCTCGGGCCGACGTTTATCAAACTCGGCCAACTGCTCTCGACGCGACCCGATATCTTGCCGCCGTCGTACATCGAGGTCCTTGCGTCGCTGCAAGACGACGTGCCGCCCGCCGAGTGGGCGGGCGCGAAGGCGGTGCTCGAGGACGAACTCGGCCCGCTCGAGGACAACTTCGCAGCGTTCGAAACCGAAGCGATCAGCGGGGCGAGTCTGGGACAGGTGTATCGGGCACGGCTCGATGCCGAGACCGATTCGGGGAGGGACAACCTCGACTATGGCCGTGATGTTGCCGTCAAGATCCGGCGGCCGGAGATCGAACCGCTCGTCAAGGCGGATCTGCGGGTGATCCGGTGGTCGCTGCCGATCCTGTTGTACTTCGTTGGTGAGTCACGAGCGTTTTCCCTCGAGAACCTCGCCGACGAGTTTGCAAAGACCATCCGCGAGGAGATGGACTACGAGCGCGAGGCGGCGATGTTACAGGAGATCCGTGACAACTTCGACGGCGACGACCGCTTTGTCATCCCCGACGTGATCGAGAGCCACTCGGGACCGCGTGTGCTCACGATGGAGTACATCGAGGGGACGAAGATCAACGACGTCGAGGAACTCGATCGAAAGGGGATCGACCGCACACAGGTCGCGGAGGACCTCCAGCGGTCGTATCTCCAGATGATCATCGACGACGGCGTCTTTCACGCCGATCCGCACCCGGGCAATCTCGCGGTGACCGACGAGGGCCAGGTCGTCTTCTACGACTTCGGGATGTCCGGTCGGGTCGACGAGTTCATCCAGCAGAAGATCGTCGAGTTCTACATCGCCGTCGCCAACCAGGACATCGACGCCATTCTCGACGCACTGACCGAGATCGGCACGCTCTCGCCCGATGCTGACCGGGCCGTGATGGCCGAGGTGATGGAGTTGGCGATTCAGGACGCCCGCGGCGAAGACATCGAACAGTACCGGGTCAACCAGATCATCGGCCAGATCGAGGACTCGATCTACGAGTTCCCGTTCCGGCTGCCGAAAAACCTCGCGCTCGTCCTGCGGGTCGCGACCGTCGTCGAAGGGGTCTGTGTCACCCTCGATTCGGAGTTCGACTTCATCGACACCGCGACCAGCTATCTCACCGAACAGGGCTACCGCGAAGAATCCATCCGGAAGTACCTCGAGGAGTCGGGCCAGCAACTCCGTCGAACTGGCGAGTCGCTGACCCGAATCGCGCCGAAAGCCGAGCGCACCCTCGACCGACTCGAGCGCGACGACCAGTTCATCCGCATCGGCGTCGAGGACTCAAACGGCGTGTTCACGACGCTCGCCAAACGGATCATCTACGGCCTGTTGCTCACCATGTCGCTGTTTTCGATGGGGGTCCTCTATGCACTCGAGGCCCCCGAAGCGTCGGTCGTCGCTGCGGTCTTTTCGGCCGTGGTCGTGATCCAACTCTACCGATCGTTTCGCAAGCCGCGGTCGACCCGTGTGCGCCCGCAGTTCACCCGACAGAACCTGCGCCAGCGACGTGACGAGGAGTAGCCGAGCCAGCGCGCACAACCGCGGTCAAACGTTTTTCCGTTGGCGCTCTATAACGTGGTATGGCCTACGACCGGCTCGCGGCGCTGTCGCTATCGATCGACGACGTCTCACTCGAGCGACTCGAGCGCGAGACTTCAAGTGAGTTTGCGCGCGTAACGACCGAAATCGCTCTTACTGGCCCCGACGACGACGGCACAACCGTCGTCGGCCGAGGCGAGGACGTCACCTACGAGGCCGACGAACACGACGCGCTGGCCCACTCCGGACTGCCCGACCTGACCGGCGACTACACCATCGACTCCGTTTCCTCACGTCTCGAGTCAGTCGATCTCTTTCCCGCAGGCCCGCCCGACCGCGAAGAGTTTCGAAACTATCGTCGCTGGGGGTTCGAGAGCGCTGCGCTCGACCTCGCGCTTCGACAGGCCGGCACGAACATCGAGAGCGAACTCGGGCGCTCGCTCGAGCCCGTTCAGTTTGTCGCCAGCACCCGCCTCGGCGAGCCGCCGACGACCGACCGGCTCGAGGCGCTTCGCGAGCGGGTTCCCGATCTCGAGTGCAAACTCGATCCGATCCCCGAGTGGGACGAGGATCTCGTGGCCGACATCGTCGATACGGTCGGCTCGGACGGCGTTCGCATCCTCGACTTGAAAGGCCAGTACGAAGGGACCGACGTCGACGTCCCTGCCGACCCCGAACTGTACGCGCTCGTCCTCGAGGCGTTCCCCGACGCCGTCCTCGAGGACCCTGCACTCACCGACGAGACGCGGCCGCTGTTCGACGACCCCGAGGTGCGCCGTCGCGTCTCGTGGGACGCCCCGATTCACGGCGTCGACGACATCGAGGCGCTGCCGTGGGAGCCCGACTGGCTCAACGTCAAACCCTCGCGCTTTGGCTCGCTCGAGTCGCTGCTCGAGGCAATCGACTACTGTGTCGACCGGGACATCCGCTGTTACGGCGGCGGCCAGTTCGAACTCGGCGTCGGCCGCGGGCAGATTCAGTTGCTGGCGTCGCTGTGCTACCCTGACGGGCCGAACGACGTTGCGCCGCGAGCCTACAACGACCCCGAACTCGGCGCATCGTTGCCCTCGAGTCCGCTCGAGCCACCGGCCGAACCGCATGGGTTTCGGTGGTCTGACTCGGGCTCCGACTGATGCGATCAGCCGCCGTCGTGAGTGGCTCCGTCCGCTGGTCATCGACTGCGGCCGCGCCGACAGTTACCCCACAGCACCGTCGGCGAATCGTCGTCCTTGTCGGCGCGTTTGACGTCTCGACAGAGCTCGAACGCACCGTAGCGCTCTCGCTCGAGCAGCCGAGCTGCCAGCTCCGGGGCGACCGAGACGCGCCGACACTCTCCCTCGACGAACAGGCCACCGGGACCGAACGTGAACTCGACGTCGTAGTGGTCGACGCGTTCCTCGCGTTCGTCGAGGATGGGATGGATCGCCTCGAGGACGGCTGCCACGTACTCGAAGAGAAGCGTCATCCCGGGCGCGTCGGTCGTCTCGAGATCGACGCGGACGATGGGAACGACCAGCGGTGTCTCGGTCTCGCTGTCGACGACGGCGATCCGACGAACCGTCGGCGACTGCTCGAGATGGGTGGCGGTGCCCGTCTCGAGGCGCTCGGCGAGTCGTTCGTCGAGGTCGTTGGCGAGTGTATGCCGACCGCGGGGTTGCCACCGCCGGCGGACGACACGCGCCAGCCCCACACCGATCAGCAGGACGACGCTCACGCCGACGCCGGCGATGAGAGTGTCGATCATTGTGGATCGCTTGTCGGGCCAGCCAGTAGTGGATTCCTGTTGGAGCAGTGATGCGTGTCCCTGTTGGCCCACAACCCTCGAGCGGCCGGTGTTGACGTGTTAACGGACCAACTCTCTCCAGCGGCCATTCCAAACGGTTTATGGCCGTCGGTTGATTACCCCGGGACATGGCGAAACAGCAGACCGAAGTTCGCGAACTCCAGGAAGGAAGTTACGTCATAATTGACGACGCAGCCTGTAAAATCAACGCCTACTCGACGGCCAAGCCGGGTAAACACGGCAGCGCAAAGGCCCGTGTCGAGGCCAAAGGCGTCTTCGACGGCAAGAAGCGCTCGTTCTCCCAGCCCGTCGACGCGAAGATCTGGGTCCCGATCATCGAGCGCAAAAACGGACAGGTCGTCTCGGTCGACGGCGATGACATGCAGGTCATGGACTTAGAAACGTACGAAACGATCACCATGCGTATCCCCGAAGACGCAGACGTCTCCCCTGACGAGAACATCGAGTACCTCGAGATGGAAGACCAGCGAAAGATCGTCTAATGTTTCCCGGGGCGACTGCCGAACACGAGGGGACCGACACACACGGACACGAGTCCGATGATGACGGCACCACCGACGCGCGAGGCCGAGAGGCCGGCCGCGGTGGCGCGAACTTCGTGGTCGTCGGTGCGCCTCTGGACGCCACGACGACCTTTCAGCCGGGGACCCGATTCGGTCCCCGACGCATCCGTACGTTTGCAGAACCGTTCGACGATTACGACCGTCGAACCGACCAGTACTTTTCGGAGCTCGGTGTCGTCGACCACGGCGACGTCCGCGCATGGGATGACGTCGAGGCGTACCTCGAGTGGCTCGAGGGAACGCTGCGAGACGTCGTCTGGGACGACGCGATCCCCCTGACGCTTGGGGGTGAACACACCGTCTCGCTCGCGGGTGCACGCGCGGTCGAACCCGAAGTCGTCGTCTCACTCGACGCCCATCTCGACCTCCGCGATGCCTACGACGGGAATCCGCTCTCACACGCCGCCGTGATGCGCCGGATTCTCGACGACACCGACTCGGTCGAGGAACTGATCGTCCTCGGTGCTCGAACCGGCAGCGAAGCCGAGTGGGAACGGGCGGCCGACGACGACGTGACCGTCGTCGCTCCCGAAGCCGTCGGCGACTGGTCGTTCGGGGACCGACTCGAGGGCCGAGACGTCTATCTGAGCGTCGACACCGACGCGGCCGACCCCGCGTACGCGCCGGGGACGGGGACGATGGAGCCCTTTGGCCTCGAGCCACGCGAACTCCGCGATGTCGTCCGCGACGTCGCACCGCACACGAGCGGCTTCGATGTGGTCGAGGTCAACGACCGTGACGACGGCCAGACCGCATCGCTCGCGGGCAAACTCGTCCGGGAGTTCGTCTTTTCGAACGCGGAAGCGGCGTCGGACGCGTCGCGCTCGGCGTAACTGCGCCGTTATTTTTCGTCGGTATCGACGACTCGCGCCGATCACCAGCGTTATGCTCGCTCCAGCGACCCACACGCGTATGTCGATCAGACCGTACGATCCGGCGTCGGATGCCGACGCCCTCTGGGCGTTGAAACGGGCCTTCGAAACCGGACTCGGAGCCAACACCGGCAGCGACGAGAAAGAAAGTCGATACGCCGACAAGCTCACCGACGACTACCGTGAGGGCTATCTCGAGTGGGTCGACCGCTGTGTCGCCCACGACGAGCGGAGCGTGCAGGTTGCCGTCGCTGACGACGGTCCCGACTCTGCCCTGACCGGCTACGTCTTTGTCCTTCCCGACAGCCACGCCTACATCTGGGACGCCGCCGTTCTCAACGAAATCTACGTCGACGAGCCGTTCAGAGGGACCGGCGTGGCGGACGCGTTGATCGACGCCGCCGTCTCCGCCGTCCGCGAGCAGGACCTCCCACTCGAGCGACTCGTCCTCGACGTCGACCGGGAAAACGACCGCGCACAGGCGTTCTACGAGCGCCACGGGTTCGACCACTGGGGCGAGCTGGTCGCTCGGGAGCTCTGAGCAGCCGGTTTACGGTCAGAAAGGCGCTGCTCTCGAGGCCACGGCACCATCGCACGACTTGTGTGCCGCCACCAGCAGGTCGAACGCGCTCCGAGTCGCGAGTTCTCGGGCCGCCTCAACGAGTGGTCGCTCGAGGGACGCATCGATCCGCAGCGGCCAGCAGTCGCTGTGTGTCCCGGTGACTTGCACGTGCACCGCACACGTTGATACTGGCCATCAGTGACGGATGATCTGATGATGGCACCGACACCTCCAGTGAGCAGGCTGTGGCCGTTCGGTGGTGCTCCCGTATGAGTGAACTGCCGCCGATGACGTCGGTCAAGCGGTGGCTCGTCACGACGAACCACAAGGACGTTGGACTCCTCTATCTCGCCACGTCGCTGTTTTTCCTGCTGCTTGGTGGCGTCCTCGCGTTGTTGTTTCGGCTCCATCTGTGGGAGGCGGGCGGGACGGGGCTGCTCTCGGGCAACGAGTTCAATCAGGCCGTCTCGGCACACGGACTGTTGATGGTGTTCTGGTTCCTGTCGCCGATCGCGACGGGGTTTGCGAACTATTTCGTTCCGCTCCAGATCGGGGCGAAAGACCTCGCGTTCCCGCGACTGAACGCCATGAGCTACTGGTTCTATCTGTTCTCGGGGCTCCTGTTCGTGATCTCGTTCTTTCAGGGCCGGACGTTCGCCGGTGGGTGGACGATGTACGCGCCGCTGAACGTGCCGATGTACACGCCTGCGATGGAGGCGGCGACCGGCGGCAACGGGGCAGTCCTCGCGTTGATCCTGTTCGTCCTCTCGATCACCATCGGCACGGTCAACTTCATCACGACGATCCACCGCTCGCGCGCGGAAGGGCTCGGCCTCTGGAACATGCCGCTTTTCACCTGGTCGTGGCTGTTGACGGTCTGGATGATGCTGTTCGCGTTCGCCGCACTGCTGGCCGCGTTGTTGTTGCAGGCGACCGATCGCGTCTTCCTCACGCAGTATCTGGCCACCGATCAGGGCTCGAGTCTGCTGTGGGGGCACCTGTTCTGGTTCTTCGGCCATCCAGAGGTGTACATCGTCTTCTTCCCCGCGTTGGGGATCATGTTCGAGACGTTCCAGACGTTCACCGGCCGACGACTTGTCGGCCGCAAGTGGGTCATCATCGCGATGGTCCTCGTGGCCGTTCAGTCCTTTTTGGTCTGGATGCACCACATGTTCCTGACGACGATCAACTTAGAGATCAAGACGCTGTTCATGGCGACGACGATCGGGATCTCGTTACCGTTCGACCTGATGGTCTTCGCGCTGATTTACACGATGGTCAAAGGACGGATTCGGTTCACGACGCCGTTTCTCTTTAGCCTCGGTGCGCTCGTCCTGTTTATTCTCGGTGGCATTACTGGCGTCTTCCTCGGCGCTGTCGTGCTCGACTACGAGTTCCGTGGCACCTACTGGGTCGTCGCCCACTTTCACTACGTGATGGTCTCGGGCGTCACGGCGTTGATCGGCGGCCTCTACTACTGGTGGCCGAAGCTCTCCGGAAAAATGTACTCCGAGACGCTCGGCAAACTCAATTTTGCCGTCTACTTCATCGGGTTCAATCTGCTGTACTTCCCGATGTTCCTCGCGTGGGAGACGCCACGCCGCGTCTTCACCTACACCGAGGGAACGCAACTCTACCACCAGATGGCGACCGTCGGCGCGTTCGTCCTCGGTGTGTCGTTTCTGATCATGTTCTACACGTTCGCAAAGAGTTGGGTGTCGGGACCGGACGCCCCCGACAACCCGTGGGAGTTCTCCCGTACCGCCGAGTGGGCGACCGGCTCGCCCCCGCCGCTCGAGAACTGGGATGGACGGCCAAGCTACGCCAGTGGTCGCCTCGAGTTCGTCGACGAGGCGTCGGCAACGACCGACGGCGGGGTGGTGGCCGACGACCGCCACCAGGAAGACCACGCCGACCACGCCAGTATCTGGCCGCTCGGTATCGGCTTCGGGATGTTCGTCTTCTTCCTCGGGCTGACGGGGATCACGCCGTACATGGTTGCGTTCGCGGAGGGAACCGGCACGGCTCCCGACACGCTCGTCGGTACTGGTGCCGAGCAGAACATCCTGTATCCGGTGTTGATGGTCCTCGGTGTCGGGATACTCGGCTATACGCTGTTTAACTACGGGCGCGAGCAGTTCATCGCCCCCGAGCTGGCGATCGCCGAGCGCTGGCCGTTCGAAGGCGTCGGGACGACGAAAGTCGGCGTGTGGGTGTTCCTCGCCTCCGACGTCGTCGTTTTCGGGGCCGTGATCGGGGCGTACGTCTTCATGCGCCTCCACATGGGCTGGGGGAACTGGGAGACCGTTCCCTTCGCCTCCTGGCCCGGCCTGCTCAACACCTACGTCTTGCTGACCTCGAGTTTCACGGTCGTCCTCGCACTCGTCTTCGCCGAGCGACAGAACAAGCGGGGACTGCTCGGTGCAATGAGCGCGACGGTGGTGCTCGGCCTGACGTTCATGGGTATCAAGGCCTACGAGTACAGCGTGAAGTTCGCCGACGGCGAGTACTGGTGGTACGGCCTCGAGTACTCGATCTACTACGTCACGACTGGCCTGCACGCGCTTCACGTGCTCTTTGGACTGCTGATCGCGGTCTTTATGATCTACCGGATTGCGAGCGTCAACGCCTATCTCGAGGACGAACGGCCGGTGGAGTTTTTCGGCCTCTACTGGCACTTCGTCGACATCGTGTGGGTGTTCCTGTTCCCGCTGTTCTATCTGATGTAGGCGGGCACTCATCGGTCGTTTTGGAGACCAGTCGGATACAAGGGCGTCGCCGCGCAACCTCGAGTCATGGAACTCTCGGAATTCGTCGACCGACTCGACACGGAGTTGCGAACCGACGACTACGCCGATCTCGACGCCAGCGCGAACGGCCTGCAGGTCGGACCCGACGAGGGGACGGTCGACCACGTCGCCGTCGCCGTCGACGGCGTCCGCGAGACGTTCGATCGGGCGGTCGACGTCGACGCCGATGTGCTTGTCACCCATCACGGGCTCTCGTGGGGTGGCTTCGACCGCGTCACGGGCCGCACCTACGATCGGATCGCGCCGCTGATCGAGCACGACCTCGCGCTCTACGTCTCACATCTCCCGCTGGATGGACATCAGGAACTGGGCAACGCGGCCGGCGTCGCCGACGTCCTCGGCCTCGAGGAACGTGCTCCCTTCGGCGAACTCGGCCCGGAGCACATCGGCCAGCGGGGAACCGCCGCCGACTCGTACACCCTCGAGGAACTGTGTACGCGCCTCGAGGGACTCGAGACCGGCGGCCAGCCGGTCCAGTCGCTGGCGTTCGGCCCCGAGCAGATCGACGAGATCGCCATCGTCACCGGCAGCGGAACCGACTGGCTGGACGAAGCCGTCGACGCCGGTGTCGACGCGCTCGTGACGGGTGAGGGAAAGCAGAAAGCCTACCACGAGGCCAGGGAAGCCGGCATCCACGTCGTGCTGGCGGGTCACTATGCGACCGAGACGTTCGGCGTCCGGTCGCTGCAGGACCTCGTCGACTCGTGGGGCCTCGAGACGAGTTATTTCGAGGTTCCGACGGGGCTTTGACATCCTCCCCGCGCTGAAGTGCGAGGCTGTCGGCTCGAACTTTCCGTAACCGCCGGCGCTGTCGGACTCCTCAGACGATTCCGAGCAGCGAGAAGCCAAACACCGACCCGGCGACCAACACGACCGTCCAGAGCCCGATCCCGACGGTCATCCAGCCCGCGACGGCACGGGTGGGGCTGCCGGCGAGCAAGGCGACGAGCGCGGCGATGTGAACGCCGGTAAGTACCGGCCCGCCGATCGACAGCCCCGCCAGCCCGTACCGATCCCACAGGCCCCGCGCTCGAGCGTATCGCTCGCCGGTGCTCTCGACAGTGTCGGCCCCACCGCGTCGGCCACGCCACCACCTCGAGAGGCGCTGGTGGGCAGCCACGAGCACGTAGACCGAGCCGACGTTGCCGGCGAACGCGGCGACTCCCGTCACGACGGGATCTAATCCGAGCCCGATCGCGACCGGGACGACGACGAGGATCTCGACGATGGGAATCGCCGCGAACACGAAGACGAGCACGTACTGGAGGAGGCCGCCTGCCTCCTCGAGGAGCGATCCGATCTCGACGAACAGCGGTGTCACACTCATCACTCTGTGCGAACCGGCATGTGGCCAGCGCGTTCTCCGAACCTAGTTGGTGGCTCGAGAAATAGCTGCCGTTACCGTTTCTGCCGGCCGGCGACCGACGCTTGCGGCCTCAATACGTCCGGTAGCTCGCCGAGCCGACGTCGATCCGGACGAGCGTGTTCTCGGCGTAGGCGTCCGGCTCGGCGTCGTACTTCTCGTTGATTCGCCGACGTGCCGTTTCCGTTTTGTCCTCGTCGTCGACGACCGTCGCCGTCCCCAACAGCGTTACCATCCACTTCGTGGCCCCGGCCTCGTCGTCCTGTATCGAGAGCGCGACCCGCGGGTTCTCCCGGACGTTGGCCAGCTTTCGGCCCGTCGTCACGATTTCGACGGTGCCGGCTTCGTATCGGTACCAGACGGGCGCGACGTGTGGCCGTCCCTCGAGACAGGTCGCGAGGTGGGCCATCAGCGGCTTGCTCTCGAGGCGGCGTTCGGCGTCCGGTGGAACCGTCACAGTAGGTGTCTCGACGGGAGCGGCCAAAAGCGGTTGCCATGAGACTGCGGTGCAGATCAGCACTGCAAGGTCGTGCTAAACGCTCCCTAGAGACTTGCTTTCATGCGTCTATCGACTCGAGGATGATCTATCATGAACATTTATAGTGGATGAGCCTGTAGGGGTGAGTACAGATGTCGGTCGTACACGTAGCAGCCTAAATTCGAGTTTGCCTCCCGACGAGTTCCGTACCGTTTCCGACGACACATCATACCCGACCGACATGAGCACACAACACTTGCAGTCCCAAACCGAACCCGAATCGTATCCGAACCAAACGCCGACTCACACGACGCCAGCCGACACGACGGCCGTCATCGACGACCCACGAACGGCGACCGATATGGCTCCCCGCACGTTCTCCCACCGAAACACGGCTCGCCTTGAGAACCTGATGGACGAGTGGAATACCGCCTTCGCCAACGCGGGTTCGGACTCGACGACCGAGGCGTAATCGGGCTGTTTTGCGTTCTGTATCCAAACGGTCTTTGGAGCGGCTGCCATAGCATCGGCCGGCCGATGACGATTCACTCGCTCCGAGCCGGACTCGGCACCCGGCTGTGACGAACCCTATGAGTGCCGAGGCCCAACTTCTGACGGAGACGGTGTCTCCAGCGGCAGCTAACTGACTACAGCAATCCCTATCAGTCCCAGTCAGTTCACCGGGAGCGTGGTGTCTGCGAGATCGTGCCTGCCTGTCCGAATTGAGGATATTTGCACAGGACATAGCAAACTGCCTTCGGTGTTTTTCTTATTTACTTCAGTCGTGTCGATCTGTCCACTGAAATGTAGATCCCAGTACAGATACTGTTAAGCTTCCGTGTATCATAAGGAGGTTGATAACATGAGCACAAACAGTCGTCGGCGAGGAAGCGATGGACCGATCCCGAGGCGGGAGCTGCTCGCCGCGGCTGGTGCCCTTGGACTGGTGAGTCTAAGCGGGTGTGTCGACGATATCCAGGGTCGGGTCGAGGACGAAGCAGCCGGAAGACTCGTCTCGATGACAGCGGCAAGCCCGTCGTTTTTCTACGCCGGTGGGAGCCACCGCACCGGTGAGCGCCAGCACGCGGAGACGAGCTACACACAGGAGTCCATCCCTATCGTCGCCAGCGGCGAACTCGAGGGAGTCTCCAGAACGGTTGAACTCGAGGGTATCCACACGGACTCGACGGCGAAAGCCCAGGATTACAACAGCGTCCGGTCGAACAAACGTCGGAGCGAGGTCGATTTCGGCGACGACGGCGACGACCTCGACGAGGACACGCTCGACCGACTCTACGAGTACCTCGACGACGAGCCGACGGTCTCCCAGCGGTTCGTCGTCGTGGTGCCGGACGCGAGCGTGACCGGCCACGAGCAGTCACTCGCGGACGCCATCACGCCGGAGATACTGCTCGAGCAACTCGCTGCTGAGCCATCCCGGCTCGATGGCGAGGGAAGCGTGTACGCGTGGGGACGGGCCAAGGCGGGAACCGAAACCGGGAATCTGTACTGCTGGGGAGACAATCACAGCAGAGCCGCCGATTCGGGTGGCGACAACGAGATCCGCTGTCGGACGACACACCTCGCCATCGATACCGACGGCAGCAGCCGGGGGATCGCCGTCGAACGTATGGGTGAAGGGGTCGCCGTCTGCACCGTTCCCGGTGACGAGGGGGAACCATCGTGGCGGTTCGTCCCGGACGATCTCGATGACGACGACGGCGACGGGGTCCCGACGCGCCTCGAGAGCTGGGGCGAGGAGACGAGCGTCGGTGAGACCACGATGAGCTCCTGTCTCGTCGGTGCAGTTACGGTCCAGCCGCCGGGGTGTCCGTGCCCGATGCCAGCACTGTTTCACGCCCGGCGGTTCCGTCACGACGACCAGTTGCTTTACGTCGGCGGCTGGATCATCGACGACGCGCCACTGTACGAACACAGTGTGACGATGCTGGTCGCCGACGGCCCGAACGATATCGTCGATGTCGAACACGGCGACGACTTCGCGGCAATGCGACGGGCGGCGGAGTCAGGATTCACTCGCGACCGAGGCCGGTTCGGTTCGGTCTGCTACGACGGCGAGTTCAACCGCGAATCGCTCGCGTACCTGCCGCCGGCCTTCCACGAGGGAGACGGGCCACAGCGTCTCGCGTCGATCAGTAAACGCTCCGCGCGCACTGGGCGGAACCCACAGACAGGAAAGGAAATTCAGGGAACCGACGACGACGAGTACCACCACTACGGGGATCGGCTGCGATTTCCACTCGCCGACGGTGATGGTGAGGGAGAAGCCATGCGCGGTCTGGTCGGCGCACTTGACTGTCCAATCGTTCGTGTCGATCCGGGAGAGTCCTGTCACAACGGCTGTTGTTGCCCCTCGAGGGACTGTGAGTGTAACTGGCTGCCGGCGATGAACGGCCAGTCGCCACGGTGAGCGAGCACAGTGAGTGCGACCGAAGATTCCAATGGCCGTCGTCACCCCTATCGGCTCTCTGCACCGATTGTCACAGGACCAACGGAATCGTTGTTGTGTAAACTGGTTGTTGCTGACATTTTTTACCGGGCGCACACGACTCGAGGGCGAGACCACAAGAACGGCCGACTGGGTAGTGATGACACGAGATTACTCGCACACAGTTCGGAATTACTCGCTCGAAGGTGGTGGAACGAACGCGAGTAGTTATTCGCGGTGTCGTCCCACGGTTGATACCCTCAACACGGGGTGTGAGCAACATGGGACCCACAAATCACAAATCGACAGCGGAGTCACAATCGATCAGCAAGGGGACACTCGCAGCCACCGGGCTGGCGGTCGGTGCTGGAGTGGCGGCGAGTACCGCGACTGCACAAGACGATGAGACCGTCGTCGTGCCCGGAAAGAACTACTATCCGGATACCGACTTCGAAGTGGTCGTCCAGTTCAACTCGTCGACGAGAGATGACATTCTCGAGTCCTACGATGACGAGTTCGATAATGTCAGTGATTGGGATGCATACGCGATCTTCATCGATGTCGGCGGCTCAGCAAATGTACTCGGGTATCTCTTCGTCGATGAAGACGATGCCGATGTCGAGACGGGCGATACGGGAACGTTTGGGGATGAACCCTCGTTCCGGAACGCGGAACTCGATCTGATCGAGGTTGACCCCGGCGTCTAAACGACGTTCGAGGGCGACCTCCTCGACCCACCGGAGTCGGGGTAAAGTCCGACAGCCGGCCTCCTGTTTCGTCTCCTCGACAGATCCGTCAACCACTTCCTCGGAGACCGCTCCCGTCGTTCCCACGTCGTACCCGATGTCGTGAGCACGTTCGATCAACGAACGTTACATAAATCTGGACCAGATCGACGCCCGCTCGAGATCACACAAAACAGTCTCCATCCTCTCGAGGTTGGGGCCCTCGAACTGCTCTGTGTCCGCTCGTCCGCCTCGGTGTGGATCGCTTCCGTATCCGGTGTCGACGAACTCGTCGAGTTCGAGGTCGTCGAGTAGCGCCGGCGAACTGATCGACGCGATAAGTCTGAGAATCGACGTGTTCACGCCTTTCATCGCCCGTCGCATCCGTCGAAGGTCCGCGAGTTGCTGTCTCGTCTCCGCCGGCAGATCTGCTTCGGTGACGGACGTGTTCGGATCGATGTCGAGATTGGATGGGTCGATAACGATGTGGACGTTTCCGATGTCGTCGAACTGAACGCGCTCTCTGTGCTGGCGCAGTCGGTTGATGCGGTCGATCGTATCGTACAACTCGAACAGCGACTGGCGGACCTCGGGCGAGAGTCGCAGCACCATCCCGGAGTGTTTCAGCTGTTCGAACGCCGTCGTCGAGAGCGCGCTGGGAAAGGAGACGACGTATCGGATCTCGAACTTCGTTCCCGGCGGGACCTCGATCGGGAGATCGACCTGCTGGCGCTGTACATCGCCCGTAAGCAAATCGGCGAGCTCTCGAACCCGTTCTGTGTTCTGCTCGAGTTCCGCCTGAATCGCCCGGAGTGACTGAATCTCCTGCCACTGGTTGCGCAGATAGAACGTGAGGAAGACGGCAAACAGCGCGGTCACGCCACCGGCAAGGATCGAAACGACTGCTCCCGACTCCACCATGTGGTCTCTAGACGGGCCCAGCGTACAAATGCTTCATACTCCCCCTCGAGAGCGGCTTTCAGGTGTGAGCAGCAGGTACATGACGCTGACGCGACTCCATCGGCCATGGTCTCGGAACGGTATCGGTTCGAGTGTCGCGATGTCGCCGACTGCGACGTGGTCGTCTACAGCGAGTTCGAGGCGTCGATCTACGAGGCGGCACGATCTCATCTGAAAGACGTCCACGGCCGAGACGTCACAGACGACGACATCGCGCCGTATATCGAAACGCTCTGAGACGTGGTCGATCCGCGCCCGATTTTCGAACCATCTCGAGCTGTGCCCGATCCCGAACGGCCCTGCTTCTGGACGTTTGGACACTAGAACACGTTATCTGGCCTGATTCGACGACTGTACTCGATATTCGCAATGCGTTCTTAATATCACCTGTGGCGTACGGACGACCGAGGGAGCGACAATGACTACAGACGACCTGCACCACACTGCAGCGCAGCGAACAGGCGAGATCGAACACGGCCTCGACGCTGGCGGACATCTCGAGTTCATCGAGTGGCTCGAGGCGAATCCGGACGACGGGATGCTCGAGTTCCGGGCGTCCGGCGTCACCGAGGACGTCGCCAACCGAACGACGGCAACGATCGGCGAGTGGGCACTTGGCGGCGAGGAGATGGGCGAAGAGCGCGAACACGTCCTCGAGTTCGGGCTTCCGACGGAGCTCGAAGACGCCATGGCGTATCTCGAGCCGACCGAGCGCTACGAGGCCATCGAAGGCGCACTGGCGGGCCTGACCGCCTGTATCAACGGCACGATCGTCTACAACGCGATCCGTGAGGGGATCGAGATCGATGACGTGACGACAACCGTTCGAGCGCCCGTCGACCTGCGGATGCTGTTCGGCGTTCACGACGCCGACAGGGCACACGAGATGTACGGCGAACTCGAGATCGACATCGCGGTGGCTGGTGATCTGACCCCGGACGAGCAGTCGGCGGTTCGTGAGTACCCGAAGCGGTCACCCGTCTACAACCTCGTGACGCTCGAGCACCCAAACAGGCCGAACGTCGAGATCACCTCGGCAGCCTGACGGCACACTGAACCGTCACGGTCAGCTGTCGGGCTCGCCATCGGCTGACACCTCGAACGGCCCTGCATCGGGCTCTTTTTGCGGTAACATCGGTCCGATCGACGCGGTTCGGTGGGTGACGGCAGCGGTGCGGAGAATGTACGATGCGAGCAACGAAAGCGGTGAGACGACGACTGCGATCAGCGCGCTAACGACGTACGGCAGGTAGCTCCCACTGATCATCGTGCCACTGAACCCGCCGTAGAGCAAGCCGAGCGTCATCGCTGCCAGCACAGCCGGGATGCCACAGTAGATCGTCAACTGCGAGAAACGGGTGAGCTCCCGCTGTAGATACGTCGTTTTGAAGTGCTCTCGAGCGGTGAGAAACAGCTCCAGTGTCTCGATCAACGCCTCGAGCCTCGTCGCTGTCTCCGAGGAGTCGTCGTACCGTCCACGAAGCTGTCTGGCGACGTAGAGCTGCCAGGCGGCGTCGTAGCCGATCGCCGTTGACACTGCCGTGAACGTCCCGAACGTCGTGTGCTCGAGCGTGTCGTGCGTTCGCTCGGTGCTCGCTTCGATGCTGTGTACGAACCGCTGAATCAGCTCGCTGTGTTCGTCGTCGTGTGCTGTCGCGGTGTCGGCGAGCTCGCTGGCCTGGGTCGCGATCGTTTCGATGAGCAGTTCGAGCAGTTTCGTCGGTGACGCCGGCGTCGCCGGCACCGTGGCCTGCGTGGCGATGTCGCTTCGGATGTCCATGATCCCCTCAAGTTGGTCGCGAGCGTCGTTCCCGGAGGCGAACTCCTGTGAGAGGATGAGCTGGTTGATCGAAACGACGAGTGTGACAAGCGAGAAGGTGCCGGCGATCATCCCGCCGGCGAGTCTGGTGACCGAATCGTCGTTGGTAACCGAGATGATACCGATCTCGATCAAACCGAGAAAGAACCCGAAAACGAGAAGCGAGATGCTGGCCGCGATGACCGTCCGATCGCCCTCGACGAGTACCCACTCGCGAACCCGTGTCAGCGAATCGGCTTGGCTTCCGATATCAGTCCCGTGGGACTCGAGCGGCTCGTCGGTCTCAGCGGACCCCATATGTCGACGTCGTTCGAACACCCAATAAGGGCCTGCGTTGCATAGGTCATGGTCGCCGTCTCGAGGAGCACCGAGCGCTGCCGGTTCAGGGCCGACACTGAAATAGGTTCGTGGTGACAGGCCGACTATGGCTCGTCACAGAATCCGTACAGGCCCGGACAGGCGTCAGAGGGGCTGCTGTAACGATTTCCCGCCGGTCGCCGATCCGTGCTGGCGATCGGCGGCAAATCGGGACAGCAATCCGTATCAGTCATGGGGTCGGTGATGTTGCGTTCGACATGCTCCCGCCGACGCGTTCTCACTGTCGTCGGGGCTGGGGCCACTGCCGCGCTGGCCGGCTGCAACGACGGCGGTGTTGGCAGCGAACCCGAGTACGAAGCGGGATCGGTTGGTAGCCTCGACGGCGAGAACCGCTCGGCCACAGAGATGACGGCGGCTGAATCGCTCGCCCAACAGGAAACCAACGACGGTGTGACGCCTCTCGAGGCAGTGACGATCACCGACCACGAGTTCGTCCTCGAGAGCGACTATCGGGGCTCGACAGTGCAAGGGACAGTCGAGAACACCAGTGACGACCGCATTGAACTCCTCGAAGTCCGCGTTCGCGTCTACGACGACAGCGGCGCGCAACTCGGGCAGTTTCTCGATAGCGTCGGCGATCTGGCTGGGGAGGCAAGCTGGTCGTTTCAGGTCGTCATCCTCAAGCCACCGTCGGAGATTACGGACTACGACATTTCCGTCCTCGGGACGCCGACGTGAGGACTGTTCGTCGCTCGAGTGAAAACACGATACCGTCTACTACTCGTGAGATGACCCCTGCCTTAGTGGTCGTCTTCGATGAGGTCGTCTGTGACCCCCTCGTACACCTCCTCGAGGGTGATCGCGAGCGTGTAGGAGGGACGGCCCTTGCCGGTCGGTGACGTTCGACCGGTTTCGATTTCCTCGACGAAGCCCTCGTCCTCGAGACGGTACAGCGAGCGCATGATGTCCGCCTCGGTAATGGTTCCGACGACCTCCGTATCGACACCCTCCAGTTGTGTCTGACAGACCTGTCGAAGGTCGTGTGTTTGAACCGGCGTCTCGTCCTCGCGGTGTTGTGCGGCGACGGCAAGCAGGATGACCTGCTCGGTCAGGGAGATCTCATCAAACCGGGATTCTGTGGCCATAACTGGACTTACACGTCAACCATGGTAGTCGTTGCTTTTCATTTCATGATACGAAATTCAGAATAATAAACTCAACGAGTGTCGCGACCGCCGTCCGGAACGGCGTTCGGCGCGTGATCTCCGTTCTGATCGGACAAAACCCGTCGTCGATCGCCGTCTGACGGAACCTCGCGTCGCCGGTGGTCGATCAGTTGTTCTCTTCGTCCTGCAGTTCCGTGAGTTCGGCTTCGACGTCGGCGTCGAGATCCTCGAGTTCCGCCTCGTCGACGTCTGCTGTTGGTTCGGGTTCGTCCTCACCCATCTCGGATTTGAGCGTCTCGAGTTCCGCCTCGACGCCGCTGTCGGTCGAGAGCGCCTCGAGTTCGCGGTCGATGTTGTCCTTGTCCGACAGCACGTCGTCGAACGCCCCGGTTTCGTGGAGTTCGTCGAGTGCGGCGGCGCGTGCCTCCATGTCTTCGGTCTGTTCTTCGGCGCGTTCTATGGCGCGCCCGACGTCCTCGAACTCCTCGCCCGTTGACGTCATCGCTTCCGAGACGGTCGAGCTCGCCTTGGCGGCCTCGTGGCGGGCTTTCATCGTCTCCTTTTTGGTCCGGAACTCCTCGATACGGGTCTGCAGTTCGTCTTTCTGCTCGATCAGCTGATCCTGCTGGCTCTGGAGTTGTGAGACCTGCCGCTCCAGATCTTCGATCTGGTTCATCTTCGTCTTCTTTTTTTCCAGGGCGCGACGTGCCAGGTCCTCGCGATCCTGCTGGACGGCAGTACGGGCCTGTTCGTTGTGTTTCTCGACGTTCTCCTCGAGGCGGCGTTTCTGCATCTCGAGGCGTTTTTTCTGTGTGGTGAGGTCGGCGATACCGCGTTTGACCTGCTGGAGCTGGTCGCGCATCTGCTCGTAGGAGTAATCGAGCGTCTGCGTCGGATCCTCGGCTCGGTTGAGCACCGAGTTGATCTTCGACCGGATGACGTAGGAGGTCCGAGAGAGGATGCCCATATGCCTACCTATCGCTCGTCACCCTTAAAAACATCACATCAGCGACAGTCCTCGACAAAACGGACTCGTGGACGGGTGTTTCTCGCCGATTTGATTAGCCAGCGCCTCGATGTCTCCGCTATGAGCGACGTTCTTATCCCCGGCGGTCGCGACGTTCGTGGAACGCTCGAGGTGCCAGCCGACGACCCGTCTGCGGTCGTCGTCGCCTGTCCGCCCCATCCCCAACACGGCGGAAGTCGATCCGATCCGCGCCTCGCCGCGGTCAGCGAGACGCTTTCTGACGTTGGAATCGCCTGTCTTCGAATCGACTACGGCCCGTGGGACGACGGCTACGGCGAGCGCGAAGACGTCCGCAACGCGATCCGCTGGGCCGACGAGCAGTACGACGGGCTCCCGGTGGGCGTCTTCGGCTACAGCTTCGGAGCCGCACAGGCGCTGCTCGCTGCGGCCGACGTCGACCGCGAGGTCGCCGCCGTCTCCGTACTCGCACCTCCCACGCGTCTCGATGACGACCTCGACGCACTCGCAGCGCTCGAGGCCCTCGCGTGTCCGGTCCAACTCCTCTACGGCGAGCGGGATTCGACCGTCGACTGCGAGCCCCTCCTCGAGCGCGCCCGCGAGCGCGGCGACACGGTCACGGCGCTGTCGGGCGATCACTTCTTCGTTGGCCAGCACGGAACGATCGCCGACGCAGTCGGCGACTTTCTCGAGGCCGTGTTGCTCGAGTCGGCGTAGCCCTCTCCTATAGTCCCACTGAACGTCAGTGCACATCCGATCGCACTCAGTCTCGGCCGTGACGGGTGAGACACTTCGGGAGGCCGATCAACTCGACGGGTTCGGAGTTGTCCGGCGAGTAGACGACCATCTGCCCTTTCTCCATGTAGGGCACTTTCGACTCGAGGTTGCTGGGGATGTTGACGCTCTTGATGGCGTCCTCGTCGCCTAAGTTGAGAACGACGGTGGTGTTGATCTGCTTGAAGACGGCGTCGTGGATGTCCTGTGGGTCCTGCGTGATGAGGAACAGTCCCAGCCGTTCTTTCCGGCCCTGTTTGGCCGCTTCGGTGAACTTTCGGATGACCTTGCCTGCCTGCACGCTGTCGGCGTCGGTCAGGAAGTTGTGGGCCTCGTCCATCCCCAACACGAGTGGCGTCTCCTTGATTCGGTCGTAGATGGGGTCGTTCGAGAGTTTCTGGTCGATCAGCAGCGAGGAGACCGCGAGGACGATCGCTTCCGTCGCTCGCGTGTCGTTGATGTGGTACGTCGGGACGACCGTCAGCCCACCGGGGCGGACGAAATCGTGGACCAGTTCCGTAATCGGCTGGGCGTCCTGATCGAAGACGTGGCCAAAGCCAAGCACCCGCCGGCGGACGGCGTCGAACGTCGCCTCGTGAACCCGGCCCGACTCGTCGAGTTCCTCGCGCAACGCGGGGTCGTCGAGGAAGGTGGTAAACTCCTCGTACGTCCCGCCGTTGCCGTACTGCTTGCGGAATCGCGGCAACAGAACGCTGACGAGCGCGCCGTACTGGTTGTCGTTCAGTCCGCTGCCGGCGACCAGCCACGGGTTCTCATAGACCATCGAGAACGGAATCGTGAACTCGACCTGTTTCGCGCGATGGTGGCCCGCCGAATAGGTGGCCGAGCCGACTTTCGGGATAAACGCCGTCGTATCCTCGTGGCCGCCGTAGGCGATTCCCTCGCGCTCGAGTCGCCGGGCGAACTCGCTATCGAGGTCGGGGTTGTCGTCGTGCATCTGGGCGTACTCGTCCTGTGGGTCGAACTGGACGACGGCGGTGCCGACCTCGCGGCCGTCGGCCATCGGATACGTCCGCTCTGCGGCGAGATACTGCCGAAGGATGTTCTTTGCGCCGTGGGTTTTCCCGGAGCCGGTGCCCCCCGCGATCAGCGTATGGCGGAAGACGAGCGGGTCGCCGGACGCGTAGTCGTCTTTCAGCCGGTAATCGATCGTCGGCGGCGACGCCGCCGTCCGAACTTTCTCCCCGCCGACGGAGAGGTGGCCGAGGAAGACGCCGTCTTCGGGCATCTTCAGCCCGGTTTTGATCGCCTCGATGTCGTCGGCCGTCCGGATCACCGTCTGCGGTTTCGGGACACGGTCGGTCATCCGCCGTTTCAACTCTCCGTCATCGTCGTAGAGGACGGCCACGGGCTCGAGGGTCGCGACGAACTTGTAGTCAGCTTCGTCGACCTCGTCGGTTCGCATCGCCCGGCGGGCGTGGATCTCCGTCGCGTCGTCGGCGTGGTACTGCTGGGCGTACTCGAGGCCGGTGATCCGACAGAACAGCGTTTCGCCGTCCGGATATGGTGCGAGCAGGTAGCTCCCGATGCGGATCGACGAGCGGTTGTCCTGCGTGACGTACGCGCGCAGGGAAGTGTCGTCTTCGTCCTCGGCGATACGCAATCCCTGAGAGACACAGAGCGTGCCGATCCCGACGTCTTCGCCGCGGGGATCGACGGGCGTCGATTCGAACGCCGTGTTCGAGTCCTCGTTCGTCCCTGTCGAGTCGCTGGCACTCGAGGCAGCCGATGCCGTGTCGCCCACATCGGCAGCGGCGGCGTCTGTCGAGTCGGAATCGCCGTCCGCACCGGCATCAAAATCGCCGAAATCTCCCAGATCGCTCATATCAGTTCCATCCGGGCGGGCCCACAAACGCGTTTCCCTCCGCTCGTCTCGACGCTCGACTACTGGACGAGCGATGGGACCGGGGCGTGACCCGTGACCACTCCAGCCTCGGGATCGAACTCGAGCAGGCCGGCGTCTGCGAGCAGGGGGAGATGCGTGTGATACAACGAGAGCGTCGCCCGTTCCGGGTCGGACGGCGACGCAGCGTCGTGGGAAACGAGTCGCGATGCGAGCGTCTCGACCGACAGTGGGCGGTCGTGGTCGGTGACCATCGTGCAGAGACGGAGCCGGGTCGGATGGACGAGCGCCTCGAGCAGCCGACCACAGTTCTCACGCTCGCACAGCTCCAAGAGCGAGGTGAGCGTCGTGCGAGCGACTGGCAACTCGGCTACGAGTTCCACACCGGTTTCGCCATCCCACGTGATGATACCGTGGTCGGCCAGTCGCGGGAGATGATTGTGTCGGAGGCTGGTCTGGACGTCACGCCGTGCGTGCGCAGTCGAGCCGTCGAACGGCTCGTTCTCGACGATCGCCGTCGTCAGCTCTGTTACCGACAGCTGCGTTCGACTGGCGCCGAGAATCGCAAGGAGACGAACGCGCCGTGGGTGACTGAAGGCGTCGTACCACTCCGCCGGGATATTCTCGAGCGAACCCTGCTCGTTGTCACCGCTGGAGTGAACGTCCGAACTCATTGCTCGTATGGAGCGGTGCAGCAGGCATAAGCCCGTTTCCAAAACGATTTGGCTCGGCTCGGCGTCGAGCGCGGTCGAGTGTGCGTACGGACCTCGAAATCAGTGGTCGAACGCGGCCATCCCGTGGGTACACCAGTCAATCGGTCCCGCGGGCCAGATCAGCGAGTGGGTAACGAGCACTGTCTTTTTGCAGCCAGGAATCCTAGATGAGCGTATGATACTGGTACGCGGTCGTGCCGGCGGCACCGAACTGACTGGCACGCTGTACGAACGGGGCGAGCGAGCGCCCTCGTTCCGTGGCGCACCCGACGAAGACGCCGCGTACGTGTGGGTCTGTGATGAGTTCTACGAGGTCGACAGCGGCGGCTCGATCCAGCTCGTCGACGGCCGCGAGGTCCATCTCGCGTTCGAATCGCCGATGCCACGCGGGTTCGACACTCGAGAGCAAGCGCTCGAGGGAGCCAAAGAACACGTCCGGACGCAGTTCGCCCGAATCGGTGTCGATCCCGACGATGTCACCTTCGACGTCGACAAGAAAGAAGCGCTTTAGTACGGCTCCTCGCTCCAGCGGTGGTCATCGTAGGTTCGATCCTGCGACGTATCGAACTGCGCCTCGAGCGTTTCACGAAGCGATTGTTTCTCCGAGCGACTGATCCGGGCGAGTTCGTCCGCTTTTTCGACGATCGTCGGCGGGCCGTGGGCGATCGCAACGTCCTGTAACACCTGCATCGTCAACTGCTCGCGTGTCTCCGGATCGCGGGTGAACGCATACGGCGCCTCGATCCGGTAGATGAGATCGTCACGGGGGTCGTAGACGATGAAGAAGGTCACTTCGTACTCCTCGAGTGAGTGTTTGCGCTCGACGCCGAGGGCGTTGCCGTCGACCGACAGTGGGCGGTCGACGCCGCCACGCGAGCGAAACCAGTTGGTGTATGTCAGCGCCGACGTCTCCCGCTCCCAGCGGTCGCCGTCGATATCGGGCACGTACTCGCCGCGTTCGAGGAGCCGGGTAAACAGCGCCGAGTCGTCGCTCCACGGACTGGCGATGTCGACATCACGTTTATTCTTCAACGTCCGTGTGATGACTCGAGTCGCCGGATTCTTGACGAAGCCGACGAGGGGAACCTCCCGGTCGACGAACCGTTCGACCAGCCGGACATAGTTCTCGAGAACTGTCGTCGGCCGCGGGTCCTCGAGCAGGAAGTCCGCCAGATCGGGATGCTGGTCGGCCCAGCGGAGCAGTCCGCGCGGGTACAGCGGACCGTCGAGCACGAGCAGGTCCGCGACATCGTCGGCGTGGTCACAGGCGTGTTTGCTCTCGGCGAGATAGAGCGCCAGCGCGTGGACGACACCCTCTGCAAAGCGTGGCAGCGGTGGGATCTTCACGGCTCGGCTCCGACTGTAGCCCTCATCGAACGTCCCCCACGTCTCGTCGACGGTCATCGTCTCGTCGTTCGAGTGGACGGTCATCACGGTGGTTCGCGAGCGGTGGAGGTCGAGATCGCTCGGCGTCGCGCTCATCGCCGCCTGTGCGATATCGATGACGAGCCCGTTTTTGAACGTCGTCGGGTTAATCGTCCCCGCGTCGAGGCCGTGTTCGGTCTCGAAGGGGCGGTCGTGGAGGGCGACGTCCTCGCAGTCGACGAACCGTCGGCGCTGGTCATCGACCGGCTCGAGGATCGTCCGGCCGCTGTCGTCGAGAAGCGGGTCCAGAAACGAGTCCCAGACCGTCTCCGCGAAGGCACGGCGGTCGCGTTCGTCGGCCCCGTGGTCGATCCGTCTCGCGAGCCGTGCGATCCCGTCGAAATGAACCGGATCGAGCGTCATATGCTGTGGCTCCCACCCCACCCGCAAAAAGTCAGCGGTGCGGACACTCCGCAGTAGCCGATGCTATTCACTCGAGTGCGGGTAAATTACTATCAGAAAAATCATTTGATCGGGTCGCATGAGGTCATCTGTCCTGATGTCCAAGCGAGGTCTGGAAGCGGCCGAACCCGACGACGATGCGATCAACTGGCGACAGAACGGCTCGAGTGTCACGCTCTACGACGAAGCGAACGCCGACGCTTGGGTCCGAATGACGTTCGAAGCCGGCATCCCTCCTGAACACCGGCTCTACATGATCTGTGACGAGTGTGGGGCGGTCTTCGCACAGCGAACGACTCCCGGCCACAGCACTGTCTGTGGCGACTGTGGCACGATGTTTGAGCACCGAGCAGACTGAACTGCACCGTTTTGGCAGGCGTCTCTTTCCTACTTGTGTGACACGCCGCACTCGAGTGCAGTCACGCACCCTTCACGTGTCAGTTTCATTTTACGTCGGCCGAGATATTCGACTCCAATGGTCGATCAGCTCACTGTGACGGTCCCTCGTTTACGAACGTGAACTGATACGGGCCGATTCCTTCCGGGTATGGACTCGGGATTATCACCACGGAGTGGCCGGGACCCGACACCTGGGTCACTCCCGAAAGGGTGACCGGCCCTGGCTGTCCAGTGAGCACGTTCGTCCCATCGGGTTCGAGCATCGCGGTATCGATCGTATACGGCAATCCGGGACCACCCCCCGGTTCGGTCAGAGAGAACCCCTGTTGGCCCATTCCGCCAGTTCGAGTCACCTCGAGGGTCAATCGATCCCCGGCACTGGCGTCGTCGTAGGTGTAGATCGCTGCGAGATCACCGGGACGAACCTCTCCGTCGACCGTCTGGCCGGACGCCAAGCTCGTCCCCGACCCTGCAGGCAGTTGGTCAGTTACTTCTTGCTCCTGTATTCCCTCCCCTGTGTCAGGTGAGCCGGTCTGGAGCGAGCCGATTGCGTTGTTGATCGCTCCCATATCCTGTTCCGTAACGAGCTGTGCACCGATAAGGACCAGATACGATCCATCCATCGCCTCGCCGCCTGATTCGCCCATCGGAACGCCCGCCATCGACAGGAACGTCGTTTCCCCGCCCCCACACTGAGTCCAGCCCTGTGAGACGAACTCGTATCCGGGGGTTTGTGCCTGCTGTCGCCCAGCGTCCTCACAGAACTCGCTGAAGTCGGCGATGCTGTCAAGCGCGACTTCCGGGTCTGTCCCCAGTTCCGTCGTCACCACGATCTCGATTCCCGGGACGTCCCACGTGGTGGCGTACCCTTCCAGATCGGGTGCAGCCACCAGCGCTGGACCCAGCTCTCTCGGCGTTCCGGAGACATCGTTCCAGTCGGACGGAATCGAAGTCTGGATCGTCCCGGTCTCGTCGGTGACCTGCTGCTGGTCCCCGTAATCCGGATCTTCGGGCACTGGCTCGTCCCATCCGTCGGCGTCGCGTCCGTCGTCTGGCTCACCGACTGGCCACTCGTCGCCGTCCTGTGCGGCCGCCGTCTGCACCACTGATAGCGTGCCGAGTCCCGCCAGTGTCCCAGCGCCGACGGTGAGGATTGACCGTCGATCGATCGCCGTTCGCCTTGCGTTGCTGTCATCTCTCATGCCACCTGCCGTACACCTGTGAGTGTGAAAAGTGCCCTTCGAGGTATGACTGACAGTTCAACACGCCGTTTTAAACTCGAGTGATCGTCATCGATCACGGCCGTTTCGGCGTCGTGACGGCAGCGACGAGCGACCGCGAGAACGGTCCGGACGCCACAACAGCGGCCGCGCAGGTGGCCGCTTTTTGGCGCAGATCACTCGAGAATGCGATCCTGTACGTTCCCGGTCGGCATCATACACTGCTCTTTCTGGCCGAACAGCCGGTAGCGATGGTCGGCGACGACGTCGTACGCCCAGTCTCGAAGGCGGCGGGGCAGGAATCGAAACGGCCCGGCCAGGGCGTAGACGCCACCGAGTAGTCTCGCGATTCGGAGGACGGCGGCCGATTTGACGTAGGCGTCCTCGCCGTCGATCAGAACGACCGACTCGAGGGCATCTGTCTCGAGGCCGTGGGCGGCCAACAGCTCCTGTCCAACGTCGGACTGTAAGGATGCGAAGTAGAACTGCTCGTCTGTGTCCCGCGGGACGATGAACTGCACGAACCCGTGACAGAGGTTGCAGACGCCGTCGAAGAGGACGATCGGGGCGTCGTCGGGCACGTCCGAGAGCATACCGTGTCTTCGGACACGACGCAGTTCAGCGTTCCGATCAGTCACCTGTTTGGCTCCCAGCCCACGACGACAACGACAGCTAGTTACGACAGGCTGGCGACCCGTCGCACATGGATGCTGCGCTGATTATCCTCGACGGGTGGGGACTCGGCGATGGAACGAGTAGAGACGCCGTTGCGGCGGCCGAGACGCCGACGTTCGATTCGCTTGCCGCGGCGGGTGCGAACGGCTCGCTCGAGGTCGCTGGCCGACGTGTTGGCCTGCCGGAAGGCCAGATGGGCAACAGCGAGGTCGGCCACCTGAACATCGGAGCCGGACGCGTAGTCTATCAGGAGTATACGCGCATTTCGGATTCGATCGCCGACGGCTCCTTCCGGGAGAACGACGCGATCAACACGGCCTTCGACCATGCACGTGAGAACGATGGCCAGGTTCACTTCCTCGGGCTCGTCAGCGACGGTGGGGTCCACTCGGATCACGAGCACCTCCACGCACTGATCGAACTGGCGGCTGACCGTGACGTCGAGGCCGTCACCCACGCCATTACTGACGGTCGAGACACCTCTCCGACCGGCGGACGGGAGTATCTCTCCGAACTCGAGGACGTCATCGCCGACCACGGCACCGGCGACGTGGCGACGGTAACGGGCCGGTACTACGCGATGGATCGTGACCAGAACTGGGAGCGGACGAACCGCGCCTACAAAGCGATCGTCGATCGCGACGCCGAGTGGACCGCCGACTCGGCGCTCGAGGCCGTCGAAGCCTCCTACGACCGTGGAGTGACCGACGAGTTCGTCGAACCGACGCTCGTTTCGGAGCAGCCGGCGCTCGAGGACGGCGACTCGGTCGTCTGGTTCAACTTCCGGTCGGATCGCGCCCGTCAGCTCACACGGATGCTCGCCGATATCCGGCCGGACGACTGGGCAGGCGAGTTCGACACGAACCCGCCCGAGACGGAAGTCGTCATGCTGACCCAGTACGACAAGACGTTCGACCTCCCGATCGCGTATCCGCCGAACCAACCCGAACAGGTACTGGGCGAGGTGCTCGCTGACGCGGGCAAGACCCAGCTCCGGATCGCCGAATCCGAGAAGTACGCCCATGTTACCTACTTCCTCAATGGCGGCCGCGAAGTCGAGTTCGACGGCGAGATCCGCAAAATCGTTGAGAGTCCCGACGTACCGACCTACGACCTGCAACCCGAGATGAGTGCCCCCGAGGTGACCGACACCGCAACAGACACAATCGAGTCGGACGATCCCGATGTGCTCGTGCTCAACTACGCCAACCCCGATATGGTCGGCCATACGGGCGACTACGAGGCCGCGATCGAGGCCGTCGAAGCCGTCGACGAGCAGTTAGGGCGACTCGTCGACGCGCTCGAGGCTGCGGGATCGCACGTTCTCATCACTGCCGACCACGGCAACGCCGACGACATGGGGACCGTAGACGACCCGCACACGGCACACACCTACAACGACGTGCCGCTTATCTATCTCGCTCCGGGCGGCACTGCTGGTGGTCGAACCGTTCGCACGGGCGGCACCTTAGCCGACATCGCGCCAACGATGCTCGAGTGTCTCGACCTCGACCAGCCCCCCGAGATGACCGGCGAGTCGCTGCTCGAGTAACCGACAACACCCTGTCTCAGTTTTCTGTTGGCGTGTTCTCTGCCTCGAGGTCCACTGACGGCGGCTCGTGGGTGCCAAGTTCGGGATGCGTTTCCTCCATCCAGACCACGACGAGCCCGCCGGAGAGAAACATCGCAATCGCGGTGGCGTAGAAGGCGGCGTCGATCGAGATGAGGTCGACCGACAGACCGATGAGGACAGCGCCGACGGCATACCCCAGATCCCGCCAGAGGCGATAGACGCCGAGGCCAGTCGAGCGCCATAGCGGGTGGGCCGCGTCGCTTGCCACCGCGATCAGGTTGGGGTAGTGCAGCGCCATGCCGACGCCAGACAGCGCCGAAAAGAGGATCCACAGGGCGTAGCCCTCGACCAGCACCATCCCGAGGACACCAGCGCCGGCGAGGAAGAAGCCAGCGACGATCGGTGGCTTGCGTCCGACCCGATCGCCCAGCCGGCCGGTGTAGACCTGCAAGAAGTACGCCGCGCTGTGGACACCGACGACGACGCCGACCTGGGCGACGTTGAGCCCCTGGGAGACGAGGAAGATCGGGAAGGCGATCCAGACGAGCGTATCGACGAAGTTCTCGACGTGGCCCGCCTGGGCCGCGGTGAACAGCGTTCGATCCTTGTAGGTGGCCCGTTTGACGATCTCGGTAAACGAGAGATCGGCCGCTCGAGTGCCGCCGTCTGGCTCGGCGTCAGCAGCGGCTTTCGCCTCTGCCTCTGCGTAGGGCAGCGTCTCCTCGATCAGGACGACTGCGATGAGTATGGCGACGATGATCACCGCCGCGAGGAAGTAAAACGGCTCCGGCCGGAGACTGTACTGGGCGGCGATGACGCCCGTCAGCCACGCGCCGGCAGCGACGCCGGTGTAGCCAAAGGCCTCGTCGATCCCGGCTGCGAGCCCACGCTCACCGGGACCGGCGAGTTCGATCTTCGAGATCATGCTCATGCTCCAGGCGACCCCCTGATTGACGCCGAGCAAGACGTTCCCGACGGCGATCCAACTCCAGCTCGGCGCGTAGATCAGGATAAATGGAATCGGGATCGCCGCGACCCAGCCTGCAATCAGGATCGGCTTGCGACCGTAGGTGTCGGCCCACTTCCCGGAATACAGGTTGAGGACGGCCTTGACGATCCCGAAGCTCACGACGAACGAGCCGATCACGAGCAGGGACTCGACGCCAAAGGTCTCCTCGCCCATGATGGGCACGACGTTTCGCTGTGAGCCCATCGTCAACCCAACTGCAAAAACCGTCAGCACTTGGAGGGCGAACTGTCGCCAGTTACGCTTGATCCCCTGTGTGAACTCACCGCTCATTACTTACTCAGCAGCACATCGGTTGGGACCAAGCTCGAGTTCGTCCGCCTCTTCGTCCGAAATCTCCTCCGTGCCGACGTTGGCGAGTTTGATCCGCTGGAAGTTCGCCGGCTGGTCCGGAATGTCACCTGCAAGTGCTGCAACCAGTGTTTCTCGATCCTGACAGAAGGCCTCGTTTCGATCTTTGACCTCGCTCAGGCGTGCGGCGACGGGTGGCTGTGGCGTGCCGGGGTCGTGTGCCGGCAACACGAGTGGGTCGCCATCGACGGTGCGGAGTCGTTCGAGGCTCTCGTACAGCGTTTCGGCGTTCTCTTCGACGTTCGTCTCCTCGAGGCCGGCGTCGACACCGAGTTCGACCCGGCCGACGCTGTTGTGAAAGAGCGTGTCGCCGGTGAGCAGCGCTTCGTCTTCGACAGCGAAGGTGACGCTCCCTGGGCTGTGGCCGGGCGTGTGGATCACTTCGATCTCGACCGCGCCGACCTCGAGGACGTCGCCGTCTTCGACTGAACGCGCCTCGATTCCGGAGGCATCCGCCGGGTGCAGGTAGTAGGGGACGCCGTTGCGTTCGGCGAGTTTCGCGCCGCCAGAGACGTGGTCGGCGTGGGCGTGGGTGTCGAAGACGCCGACGAGGTCGGCGTCGTACTCCTCGAGGAGAGTCTCGTACTCCTCGACGTACTGGGACGGCTCGAAGACGGCGGCTTCACCCGCAGACACGAGGACGTGAGAGAGACAGCCCGTGCCGGGCCGGGCAACCTGGATCAGTTCGCCGTCGATATCGGCCTCGAGTGGTGCGTCGCGATGGACACGTGCCCAGCCGTTCATGCCGTTTTCGAGGGTTGCCGCGTCGTGGCCGGCTGCCTCGAGCATGTCGGCGGCATCCGACGCGAGCACACCGGCTGCACAGACGGTGATGAGCTCCTCGTCAGCCGGCAACTCGGCCAAGGTGGCTGCTGCGCTGTCGGGGTCGTTTTTCAGGTCGTCGTAGACATCGACGTTCTCGCTGCCTGGAATATGCCACTCCTCGAAGTCCGCAGCGTCGCGGACGTCGATTAGTGTGAGTTCCTCGTCGTTCTCGAGCCGTTCGGCGACGGTTTCCGGCGTAATTTCTGCCATCGATAGCTGATAGGGAGAGCAAAGGCATATCGTCAGTGCCAGTTATGACCGGTACCATTATTTAAATTCCACCCCTCAGAGAGAACATGAGCATGTACGAAGTCTCGTTCAAACTTCGCCACGAGTGCCCCTATCGGGAGGTATCCGAACAGTTTCCCGGTCTCTCGATTCGGGAGTGGTACCTCCAGGACTGTCAGGTCCTCGAGATTACCGTCCCGAACGCCAACGACGACGATCTACTCGAGAAGATCAACGAACTCGGAACGGTTCTCCACACCACGGCCGACGGCACTGACTTGCACGTGATCGTCCAGTCCTGTGCCTGCCCCATCGAGGAGTCGATCGTTCGGCGGTTCGAGCGCCACAACTGCGTGCATCTCCCGCCGACAGTATATCGCAACGGCTGGGAGCACTACTCCGTGATCGGTTTCGACGAGGGTGACGTCAACGCACTGCTCGCGGAACTCGACGACGACCGCGAGATCGACGTTCGCTCAAAGACCTCGATCGAACAGCGCCACGTTCCCCACAGCTCGCTGGTCTCGGTCGATCGGCTGTTCGATGGGCTCACCGAACGCCAGCTCGAGGCCCTGCGAATCGCCCTCGACGCGGGCTACTACGACCAGCCACGGGGCGCGTCGGTCGCCGAGCTCGCAACGGAGACGACTGTCGCTCGAGCGACGTTCGAGGAACATCTGCGGAAAGCCGAGAACAAGCTCGTGACGAACGCCGGCCAGTTCGTGCGGTTACTGACCGAAACCCAGACGGACGTGTTGCGAGCCGAAGGCACGAAGCCGACGCTTGCAGACGACTGAGACGGATTGCTGTCCCGATCAACCGACACAACCCAAGATGCTCACGGTCGCGCCGGCCTTGACGGGCAACAGACCGTCTGAGAAGGGCTGTTGTAGTCGCTACTGACTGTCACTGCACACACTCCCAGCACGGGCAGCTCCGAGATCCCGACCGTTTTTGCTGGGAGGAGTGGGGATTATAAGCACTCGAGTTCGTGTTCGGCGTATGACCGATGACGAACCCGAAACCGGCTTTTCGACGCACAGTGTCCACGCAGGACAGGAGCCAGATCCCACGACTGGCGCACGGGCCCCGCCGCTGTATCAGACGACGTCCTACGAGTTCGAGGATACGGAACACGCGGCCGCACTGTTCGGCTTAGAGGAGTTCGGCAACATCTACTCGCGGATCATGAACCCGACGAACGCCATGCTCGAGGAGCGTATCGCCACCCTCGAGGGTGGTGTCGGGGCACTCGCAACTGCGTCCGGGATGGCCGCGTTCGATCTTGCGACGTTCATCCTCGCAGAAGTCGGGGATAACATCGTCTCCTCGTCTTCGATTTACGGCGGGACCTACACCTACCTCACCCACACCGTCGCGAAACGGGGGATCGAGACGAAATTCGTCGACACCCTGGATTACGACGCCTACGAGGAAGCGATCGACGACGACACCGCCTTTGTCCATCTCGAGACGATCGGCAACCCCGCGCTCGTCACGCCCGACATCGAGCGCATCGCCGACATCGCTCACGACCACGACGTCCCGCTCTTTGTCGACAACACCTTCGCGACGCCGTATCTGTGCCGACCGCTCGAGCACGGCGCGGACCTCGTCTGGAACTCGACGACGAAGTGGATCCACGGCGCTGGCTCGACGGTCGGTGGGGTTCTCGTCGACGGCGGCTCGTTCCCGTGGGACGAAGGAGACTACCCTGAAATCGCCGAACCGAACCCCGCCTACCACGGGGTCAACTTCTACGAGACGTTCGGCGAGCAGGCGTTCTCGATCGTGGCTCGTACCCGCGGGCTGCGCGATCTTGGCAACCAGCAGTCGCCGTTTGACGCCTGGGTTACCCTCCAGAAACTCGAGTCACTGCCGCTGCGAATGGAGAAACACTGCGAAAACGCGATGGCCGTCGCCGAGTTCCTCGACGACCACGACGCCGTCGCCTGGGTCAACTACCCCGGCCTCGAGAGCCACGAAACCCACGAAAACGCGAGCAAATATCTCGAGGGCGGCTACGGCGGCATGATTACGTTCGGCCTCGAAGGCGGCTACGACGCCGCCGAAACGGTCTGTAACGAGGTCAATCTGACGACCATGCTCGCAAACGTCGGCGACGCAAAGACGCTGATCATCCACCCCGCGAGCACGACCCACCAGCAACTCACCGACGAAGAGAAACTCGCAAGCGGCACCACCGACGACCTCGTTCGACTCTCCGTCGGTATCGAGGACGTCGACGACGTGATCGCCGACCTCGAGCAGGCGATCGAGTCGGCAGCATAAGGCCGGTGTCGCCGGTCGCGGCGTGCAGCCTCAGCGATCGCGTACCCGATGGGGCGTCGACGACCGTTCAGTCGACTCCGGACGGTCGCGGGCTACTGATTCAGCCTTCCGATCGGTGTGACTCGAGTGAGAACCGATTGGCAGTCCACAGCCGGCGTTGCCGTCTATTCCGAGGAGGCGGGCGAACCGACGACGTTCGGCGGCGTGTCTATCGAGAGTCATGCCACTGGGAAACGACAGTATCCGTTGTAGTTATGCAGGTCGTTTCCCGTGGAAACGGACAACTACGACCGTGAAACGATCCGGTCGCCGTCGGTCAGTTTCAGTCAGTAACGGTTCCATATCTGTTGCCAACGTCGGGAGACAGCGTAACACCCTTTTCTGTGACGCCCCTTCGTTCGGCTATGACTGCTGTTCCTGCTGCCGTCGAACGCGAACTCGAGGCACACGATGCGTTCGTCCCGGCGGACGATGCCGATGGCTACGCTCTGACGACTACCGTCTTCGATGCAACCGTTACCGCCGCCGACGCCGAAGGCAAGCGAGACGGGCGCTTTCTCGTCACGGTCTCGCTGCCGACGCTCGACGCCGCCGTTGCCGGAGAGACCGTCGCGTCCGTCGTCGAGGACGGCTGGTTCGACACCCTCGAGCGCCGCCTCGCGGATGTCTTCACCGTCGCACAGACGAGTACCCACGAGGACCCGACCATCGACCGCAACACAGACGCGATCACGGTCACACTCGAGTACGTCGCCTGGGATGCGACCGAAGGCGTTGCAGACGCCAAAGCGCTCATCGAGTACGTCGAAGGGACGTTCGCTCAGGGGATCATCCCCGGCTACGAGTATCGCGGCGCGGCTGCCACGTTGCTCGAGAGCGCCCAAAACCGCGGCCAGCAGGCCACAGAAGAAGACCGAAGCGGAACGCCGATGTAACGGGGTGCTAATCCATCGCGATGTACGTTTTCGTCTCGCTGACGCCCTCGAGTGCCTGCATGCTCGACGAGACGGCCTCGAGGATCTCGTAGACTTCAGCGGCGTCAATCTCGGCGATGATGTCGTAGTTGCCGGCGACGATGTGGGCGTCGGTAACCGGCTCGAGGTCCCTGATCGACTCGAGTAGCCCCTCGGATTTTCCGGCGGCCGTCTTGACCATAATAAACGCGTGAACCATCTGTCGAGGGTGTGGTACACCATGACACGACTAAAGTCTTTGCCTGTCGGCGGCCGTTCTCACGCAAGTGGTGTGGTAGCTGGGGACAAGCTTATTGACGGGGGCGAGCGTACCCCCGTTCATGCGGTTCGTGATTATTGGTGCCGGACGGGTTGGCCTGCGCACGGCGCGCGTCCTGCGCGATGAGGGCCACGACGTGACGTTGATTGAACAGGACGAAGCGATGATCCGACGCGCCCGATCCCAGGAGCTTCCCGTCATCGAGGGCGACGGCTCCCGCGAGAACGTCCTCGAGGAGGCCGGCATTACAGACGCCGACGCACTGGGTGCGCTGACGAGCGACCTGAACGTCAACTTCACTGCCTGTATGATCGCCAACCACTACGGCTGTCGGACGATCATGCGGATCGACGAGGCCTACCGCGAGGGAATCTACCGCAAGTACGCAGACGAGGTCGACGAGGTGATCTACCCCGAGCGACTGGGCGCGATCGGCGCGAAAAACGCCTTACTCGGAGGCACGATCCGGGCGATCGCGGACATCGCTCCGCGCTTGCAGGTCGTCGAACTGACCGTCGGCAACGGCGCACCCGTCAACCTGTCTCTTATACACATCT
>NZ_AOHX01000039.1 GCF_000337735.1 Natronorubrum sulfidifaciens JCM 14089
AGATGTGTATAAGAGACAGCGCCACGTGAGGCGGCGGCGAACGCGGGGACCGACGCAACGTCGGAGCCCGGAGGTGTCAACTGATGGTTACAGCATTCATTATGATCAAAGCGAACACGGGCGAGGCGGATCGACTCCGAGACAGTATCGAAGCGATCGACGGCGTCCAGTCGGCGCATATCGTCGCCGGCGACGTCGACATCATCGCGAAAGCACAGGTCGAAACACCGGCTGCAGTCAAAGACATCGCTGCGACTCAGATTCAGGGAATCAACGGCATCGAGAGTACACAGACGTACATCGCAATGGACTAACAGCCAGCCGCGCGCCCGATCAGAAACACAAACGCACCCAAGTCGTCCTCAGACTGTCGGACAGCAGTCAGTGAGAAGCCGGTCGCGAATTCGCGGCCGATCTTCGAATCGTGCTGGCCGACAGTATCACTCGTCAGCAACCGCGTCGGCGACCACACCTGTGACCGCCTCGAGCACCGCCTCGGGCGGCTGGGTTGCGTCGATGCGGACGAACCGGGCGGGCTCACGCGCGATCAGGCGTTCGTAGTTCTCGGCCACTGACTCGAGGTAGTCGGCTCGCTCGAACTTGTTCGTTGCGCCGGCTCGTTTCGCGGCCGTCTCGGGGTCGATGTCGAGATAGATCGTCAGATCCGGGTCGATCGAGAACGGCTCGTGGATATCGACGACGTACTCGAGGGGGTCGTCGACGTCGAGTCGTGGCGACACCTCGAGGGTCGCCCCCTGATAGGCGAACCGAGAGTCCGAGTAGCGATCCGAGATCACGAGGTCGCCGGCCTCGAGTGCCGGTTCGATCACGCGCGAGAGGTGGGCGGCGTGGTCGGCAGTGTAGAGAAACAGTTCGGCGAGCGAGTCGGCGTCGTCGTCTCCGATCGATCGGTAGACGGCCTCGCCGTACCACGAGTCGTTCGTCGGTTCACGCGTGAACGTGGCGTCGGGATAGGCCGCCTGCAACCCCTCTCGAACCGTCGTCTTGCCGCTCCCATCGAGTCCCTCGAGTGTGACCAGCATGCTCGCACCTGCGGACGTGAGCTATTACAATCTGTCGAGAGTCGGCGGGGCCAAACCACGAAGGCGATCAGCTATTTATCGTTGTAGCGGCATGTTATTGGTATGAAGATCCTCGTCGCCGGCGGTACCGGGTTTATCGGCACAGCTCTCTGTTCGGAACTGCACGAGCGCGGCTACGAGGTGACGGCGCTCGCTCGCGACCCGCGCGGCAGTGACCTCCCAGCGGGCGTCGAGACGGCGACGGGTGATGTCAGTGCGTACGACTCCATCGCGGGGACGGTCGCCGACCACGACGCCGTCGTCAACCTCGTCGCACTGTCGCCGCTGTACAAGCCACCGGCCGGCGTCGATCACGAGACGGTCCATCTCGGCGGCACGGTCAACCTCGTCCGAGCCGCCGAAGACGGCGACGTCGACCGCTTCGTCCAGATGAGTGCACTCGGCGCGGACCCAAACGGCGACACCGACTACATCCGCGCGAAGGGGGACGCCGAAGCCGTCGTCAGAGACTCCCACCTCGAGTGGACGATCTTTCGGCCCTCCGTGGTCTTCGGCGAGGGAGCCGAGTTCGTCGAGTTCACCAAACAGCTGACGACGCCGTACGTGACGGGGCTGCCAGGTGGGGGAAAGACCAGATTCCAGCCGATCTGGGTCGGCGATCTGGTTCCGATGCTCGCGGACGCACTCGAGGACCCAACGCACGTCGGCGAGATCTACGAGATCGCCGGTCCACAGATCGTTACGCTCGCGGATGCGACGGAACTCGCGTACGCCGCCGAGGGCAAATCCGTCAGCATCGTCTCGGTCCCGATGGCGCTGGCGAAATTCGGGCTGACAGCGGCCGACCCGTTGCCGTTCGTCCCCTTCGGCGCTGATCAGGCCCGATCGCTCGAACAACACAACACCGTCGTCACCAACGACGTGACCGCATTTGGTCTGTCCGAAGACGACTTGTTGACACTCGGCTCGTATCTCGGCGTCGACGCCGACAGCGTACACGAGCCACGCCAGCAGTCCGTCTGACTCCCGTCTCGATTCGAGCCGTCTCGCCTGTCTTTTTCCTCCTCGAGTGCCCACAACACAGGCGTTTCTCGGTCAGTAGAACAACATAAAGCGCGGTTTCGCTACGGACAACAGTCCCGGGAACGGCCGAGTCGAGTCACGGGATCTCGGCCCCTGCTGTCAGTTCGATACACACAACATGAACGGTGACATTCACGGCAACAAAAGACTTATGTCCTTGATAACACTCGTTTCAATCCAACGGAGCCCCCTAACAAACAATGAAGCTGGCGATGATCGGATTCGGACAGGCTGGTGGGAAGATCGTCGATCGATTTCTCGACTACGACGATCGAACGAACAGCGGAATCGTCCGTGCGGCGATCGCTGTTAACTCCGCGAAAGCGGATCTCATGGGTCTCGAGAATATTCCACAGGAGAATCGCGTACTCATCGGCCAAGCCCGCGTAAAGGGCCATGGCGTGGGTGCAGACAACGAACTCGGCGCGGAAGTCGCCGAGGAAGACATCGATGAAGTCCAGAACGCCATCGATGCGATTCCGACCCACGAGGTCGACGCATTTCTGGTCGTCGCCGGCATGGGTGGCGGGACCGGCTCGGGCGGTGCGCCCGTGCTCGCAAAGCACTTAAAACGGATCTACACGATCCCCGTTTACGGACTCGGCGTGTTGCCGGGAACCGACGAGGGTGGTATCTACACGCTCAACGCGGCGCGGTCGTTCCAGACGTTCGTCCGTGAAGTCGACAACCTGCTCGTCTTCGACAACGACTCGTGGCGCCAAACCGGCGAGTCCGTCGAGGGCGGCTACGACCAGATCAACGAGGAGATCGTCCGCCGATTTGGTATTCTCTTCGGTGCTGGCGAGGTCGGCGACGGTCAGGAGGTCGCCGAAAGCGTCGTCGACTCCTCCGAGATCATCAACACGCTCTCGGGCGGCGGCGTCTCGACGGTTGGCTTCGCGAGCGAGGAAGTCGATCTGAACACGAGCGGTGGACTACTCTCGCGGTTTACCGGCGACGACGGCGGCAACGACAACTTAGACGCCGCGAACACGACCAACCGCATCACGAGCCTCGTCCGCAAGGCCGCACTCGGCCGACTGACGCTGCCGTGTGAGATCGAAGGCACCGAACGGGCCCTGCTCGTGCTCTCCGGTCCATCGGAGTACCTGAACCGGAAAGGCATCGAACGCGGCCGCAAGTGGCTCGAGGAAGAAACCGGCAGCATGGAAGTCCGTGGTGGGGACTTCCCCCGACAGGAGCCAGAAGTCGCCGCAGCCATCCTGCTCTCGGGCGTCACGAACGTCCCGCGGATCAAACGCCTCCAGCAGGTCGCCATCGAAGCCCAAGACAACATCGACGACATCCAACAGGAAAGCGAGGAGAACTTAGAGAGCCTCGTCGAAGACGACGAGGACGAACTCGAGCCACTCTTTTAGGCTCGAGGAGTCGTCCACGACTGACAACGCCAGCAACCGCAGTTGGGGGACCGATGCGAGCGCAGCCATTGAGACGGGGTCCTGGAGTCACGTCCCGCCGATCGCCGACCCATGCTGGCGACCGGCGAGACATCGTGACAACAGTCCGTCTGACAGTTGGTCCGACGTGTTTTTGCCTGCACCCTTGTTACACCTGATCGATGCACGCCGTCGTCCCGTTTGCTGCCACCGACCCGAAAACGCGGCTCGCGTCAGTGCTGTCACCCGCTGAACGGTCGACAGTCGCTCGAGCCATGCTCGCGGACGTTCTCACCGCAATCGTGGAGGCAGGGGCGGAGCCGACGGTGGTGTCGACGGCCCCGCTCGACCTCGACACACTGTCACTCGAGGCCACCATCCGAGACGCCGTCTCGGTGACAGTCGACGACCGACCGCTGACCGAAGCCGTCAACGCACGACTGCCGGCCAGTCACGATGCTGCGCCCACCGCCGTTATCATGGCCGATCTTGCGCTCGCGACGCCCGACACGCTCGAGCGCTGCTTTTCGCACGATACTGACGTAACCATCGCACCGGGACGAAGCGGTGGCACGAACGCGCTCGTCGTTTCCCACCCCGATTTTCGGGTGGACTACCACGGGGCGTCGTATTTGGACCACTGCGAAATCGCTCGCGACGTCGGGACGAGCCTCGAGACGGTCGACTCCTTCCGGCTGAGCACGGACATCGACGAACCGGACGACCTCGTCGAGGTGCTCATCCACGGTACCGAGGCCGACCGCGCGCCCGCTTGTCTTCGGGAGTTGGGATTCGCCCTCGAGACGCGGGACGGCCGCGTCGGCGTTGCTCGACTCGAGGAGACGAGACGCGAGTAGGGTGGCCCGACCGAAGTGAAGCGCTTATCTGCTATGCGGTACCACTCCGACGTAATGATTGCCGGGGCGAGCGAGTACGGTGTCGACGTTTCGATCGACGACGCAGCGGTCGCTGACCTGCTTTCGGTCACGCCCGACGACGTCGACGCGCCCGAGGCGTTGACGTTCGCCCGGAACGTCTTCGTCCCGCTGACGACGGCGTGTCGCTACACCTGTACCTACTGCACCTACTTCGACGCGCCCGGACAGGCCTCGCTGCTTAGCCTCGAGGAGGTCCGCGACATCTGCAAACGGGGAGCCGACGCGGGCTGTACGGAAGCCCTGTTTACGTTCGGCGACGACCCCGACGACCGCTACACCGAAATCTACGATCAGCTCGCCAAGTGGGGCCACGACTCGATTCACACCTATTTGCGCGACGCCTGTGAGGTCGCCCTCGAGGAAGGACTGCTTCCCCACGCCAATCCGGGCGACCAGACCCGCGAACAGCTGGCCACTGTGGCCGACGTCAACGCCAGCATGGGCGTGATGCTCGAGACGACCGCCGAGGTCGGTGCCCATGCTGGTCCCCGAAAGAAAGAACCGGGCCAACGGGTGCGAACTATCCAGAATGCGGGCGAACTCGACGTCGCCTTCACCACCGGGATCCTCGTGGGCATCGGCGAGTCCTGGCGCGACCGCGCGGAGAGTCTGCTCGCAATCCGCGACCTCCACGAGCGCTACGACCACATTCAGGAGGTGATCGTCCAGCCGGTCGTGAACAACGAGCGCTGGGATGAGGGCTCGCCCGCCTTCGAGACGATGCGTCGGGTGACGGCGATGGCCCGCGTGGCGCTGCCCGAGGAAGTGTCGGTGCAGGTGCCGCCGAATCTCGCGCCCGCCCGCGACCTGATCGACTGCGGCGTCGACGACCTGGGCGGTGTCTCGCCGGTTACGGACGACCACATCAATCCCGACTACAAATGGCCCGCACTACGCGAACTCGAGGAGATCGCCGATTCCGCGGAGCTACCACTCAGCGAGCGACTGCCGGTCTACGAGCGGTTTCTGCCGGCCGACCTGCGAACCGACGCGTTCGACGGCGTGGCGGCCGACGGCACAGCCGGCGCGAGTGGTGGCCGGAACCCGGATACAGATCGCGAGTGGATCTCACCGACGATTCGCGAGGCGCTCGAGGCCGACGACGCCGCCGGCGAGCGGTACCGAACGGTGCTGCGCGGCGAGTAGACGTTAAAAATAGTCTTCGTGAACCGCGAGTCCCTCGCTCTCGAGCACCGGTCCCTCGACGGTCGTCGTCGCGTCAGACCGAGCGACTACTTCCTCGCAGGCAATCTCGATCACGCCGTCGTCTCGAATGTCTGCGAGCGAGTCGACGGAGACACTGTAGACGACACGGTCGAGTCCCGCATAGGCGATCGCGCTCGCACACATCGGGCACGGCTCCGTGCTGGTGTACATCGTACACGCCGCGCGCTCGTCGGCCTCGAGTTCGCGTGCGGCCCATCGGGCCAGTTTGAACTCCGGATGGGCGGCGATGTCGTCGTCTGTGAGCGTCGTGTTCTCGGCCGTCCGAACGACGTCGTCGTCGACGACGAGCAGTGAGCCGAAGGGGGTGTTGCCGTTGTCGACTGCGGTCCGTGCGAGGTCGATCGCCCGTCGAACGCCGGCTTCGTCCGTGGTCATAGCTCATCGAACGTCACCAATGGGCTTCGACGCTCCGGTTTTGCGACACCGCCTCCAGCAGCGTCCGGCCCGACAATCACACAGCGTTATCCCCTTTCGAGCGCGGAGAGTCGCGTATGCACGTCGATCTGAGCCACCCGATCGAAACCGGGATGCAGACCTACCCCAACGACCCGCCGGTCGTCGTCCAGCCACACGCGACCCACGAGGAACACGGCGCCAGCGTCGCTGCCCTCGAGTGTGGCAGCCACACCGGAACGCACGTCGACGCCCCGGCACACATCGACCCCGACGGGAACACGCTCGAGGCCTACTCGCTCGAGCGGTTCGTCTTCGACGCCATCAGAATCGACTGTCGCGATCTCGGGGCTCGCGAGCCGATTCCGGCGAGTCGGATTCCCGACGTCGACGCCGATCTCGTGGTGTGTTGGACGGGGTGGGATGTCCACTGGGGGACCGAGCAGTATCTCGAGCATCCGTATCTCTCGCCGGCCGCGGCAGAGACGTGTGTCGAGCGCGGCTTCGACGTCGCTGTGGACACACTCAACCCTGATCCAACGCCGACGGCCACCGCCAGCGTGGCCGAACCCAACGGCTTCGTCGCACACCACACGCTGCTGGGCAACGGACAGTTGATCCTCGAAAACATAACGAACCTCGAGGCCGTCGATGATCGGTTCGAACTTCGGGCGTACCCGCTCGCGCTCGACAGCGACGGCGCACCGGTGCGGGCTGTCGGCGTGACGGACGGAACATGACCAGCTAGGACCGGACGATCCGGAACTGATCCGGCGCGGCTTCCTCGAGCGTGGCATCTGCTCGGAGTTTCACGATCCTGCCCGTCGGCTGGGGTTCGACCTCGGCGGGAGCGTCGACCGACTCGAGGGTACCGAGTAACTGCGCTTTCGGCGGTTTCTGGGCGGCGCCACAGTCATAGATCGTGAGCAGGCCGCGATCGCTGTCCTCGCGTTCGTAGACGACTACGTGGGCGTGGTTGGGGAGTCGCCAGCTGGCGTCGTCGGTCTGAAAGAGGTGGTTCATGTCGGTGGCAATGGGTGGCAGTCACAAAAAATGCTCCTACCGCCGTCGTGATCGAGCGCCGACAGCGACGATCAGTCGTCGGCCGGCGGCGCGCGCTCCTCGGGCGTCAGAATGGGTGTTCCGTCGGATTTCGGCCCCAGTCGCGGGCCGAACGGCGGCTCGTCGGGGTCGATAATACGGCGCGTCTCGTAATCCGTCGAGCGCTCGACCGGCACCCGACCGATCGAGGAGATGAGGTCGACGTAGTCTGCAAACGAGCGATACTCGCCGTACTCGCCGCCGGCGCGTTTGGTAATCTCCTCGGAGAGGATCGTCCCCATAAAGTCGTCGGCCCCACAGGAGAGCATCTTTAGCCCCTGCTCGTCGCCGTATTTGACCCATGACGACTGGATGTGGTCGATGTTGTCGAGGAACAGTCTCGAGACGGCGATCAGGAGTTCGTCCTCGTCGATGCTCGCGCCGCCGGAGACGACGTCGTGTTCGTAAAGCGGTGTGTTCTGGTGGACAAACGAGAGCGGAACGAACTCCGTGATCGCGCCGTCGACGCGCTCTTGAAGCTCACGGACTCGTTGTAGGTGCATCGCGCGGTGAGCCTCGTTCTCGACGTGACCGTACATGATCGTCGCCGTCAAGCCCAGACCGACGTTGGCGGCGGCTTCCATCGCCTCGAGCCACCCTTCTGTACTGATCTTGCCGGGACAGATCACCTCACGGACCTCTTCGACGAGGATTTCGGCAGCCGTGCCGGGCACCGTATCGAGGCCGGCCGCTTTGAGTCGGCCGTAGACCACCTCGTAGGACCAGTCGGTCCCCCGCCGGGCGTGATAGGCCTCTTCGGGCGTCATCGAGTGGACGTGGACGCCGTCGACGCTCATCGCCGAAATCTGGTCCGTGTAGGTGCCGGGATCGATTTCGTACGCTTCGGGCGGCTTGTAGTTGACTGCCTTCGGCTCGGGGTGGGCCTCGAGGACTTCCAAGTGTTCGTCATCGAGTGCGAACGCGGGGTGAAGTCCGGAGACCGACGTCACCTCGTAAACCCCTCGATCGACGGCGTCGGCGACGATTTCGCGAGACTCCTCGGGCGTTTTCGTGAACCCTGCGCTTTGCAGTTCGGTATCGCGTTCGAACGTGTGGGCGGCGTCTTTGAAGTTACAGAACAGACAGCCCACGTTACAGGCCGTCGTGACGTTGTTGTTCAAGTTGGCGACGAAGGTGACCTCCTCGCCGACGACGTCGGCACGTCGGCGGTCGGCAGCCTCGAGCACCTGCTCTTTGCGCGTCTGGTCGATACCGTCGACATCCGTCCCGGTCGTGAGTAACTCGATCGCGTCGTCGACCGTGAGTCGGTCGCTAGCACGAGCCTTCGTGAGTGCGTTCTCGAACGACTGGTCGGTTTCGGGGACGTGGTCGAACGTGAGGTCTGCCTCGGTCACCGGTCGCTCCATCGGCGTATCAATACCAGTACAGCGAGAAAAGCGTGATGGATCGCCGGGTCGGGCGTCGAACTCCGTTGTTCGGGTGGGCGAACCGATACTGAAACCTTCTTAGGGTCCGGCCACGGCAACTCGGGTATGAACTGCGGCGGCGGCGACAGCCGAAGGTGTCCCGTATGACGAGTGTCAAAGAGTTTCGCATCGACGAGGCAGCGACTGACGACGAACTCGGCCGCGGCTCGTTCGTTTTCACCGACGCCTACTCGGTGTTCGACTGGGGCCAGATGCCCGATTCGATCCCCGAGAAGGGCGCGAGCCTCTGTACGATGGGCGCGTTCAACTTCGAACGCCTCGAGTCCGAAGGCGTCCCGACCCACTACCGCGGTGTTGTCGAGCATAGCTCGACAGACCGTCGGACGCGGTCCGACGATGTTGTCGAAAACGGCGACGTCGTCCCCCTCGAGGACGCCTCGAGTCCGCCCTGGGAGATGGCGATCGACCTCACGCAGGTTCCTGATCTCCCCCACGAGGGTCGCGAGTACGATTACGACCACTACCACGAGGCGGCTGGCGAGAACTACCTGATCCCGCTCGAGGTCGTCTTCCGCAATCGCGTCCCCGTTGGCTCGAGTCTGCGACGCCGAACCGATCCCGACGACCACGGCCTCGCGTTCGACAGCTGGCCCGAGGAAGCCGTCGACCTCGAGGAGCCGATCGTCGAGTTCTCGACGAAATACGAGGAAGGCGACCGCTATCTCGACCGCGCGGAGGCCGACGAAATCTCCGGCATCGCATCGATCGACGACCTCGAGTCGGTCGCACTCGAGGTCAACCGAATCATCACCGAGCAGGCCGACTCCGCCGGGCTGGTTCACGAAGACGGCAAGATCGAGTGTCTGTACTATCAGGGCGAGATCCGCGTCGCGGACGTCGTCGGCACGTTCGACGAGAACCGCTTTAGCTACGAAGGCACGCAGCTCTCGAAGGAAGTGCTCCGACAGTACCACAAGCGCACACAGCCCGACTGGGTGCAGGCCGTCGAAGCGGCGAAAGCCGAGGCTAAACGAGAGGATATCGCTGACTGGAAATCGCTCTGTGACGTCGAGCCCGAGCCGCTCGAGGACGATGTCATCGAGACCGCTCGCGACCTCTACTGTGCGGGTGCCAACGCCTACATGGACATGGAGCTGTTCGACGCGCCGCCGCTCTCGAGTGCGATCGGTGCCGTCCAGCGGCTCTGATACGGAGTGCTGTCCCTGTCCTGCCGACCGCCACACGGGTCGGCGACCGGCGGTCAGTGACGACAGTAACCCGTATGAGACGACACTCCAGCCGACGACTTTTCGGTCGCTCCGAACCGGGCGACGATATTTGGGTGCTCGAGTCGAGTACCGTCTATGCAAGTCACAGTGTACGGGCCGCTTCGAAGCGCGACCGGCGAGAAAACGGTGGGCCTCGAGTTCACGGGGGTAACCGTTTCGGATGCACTAGCCGAGTTCACCGCTGTGTACCCGCGGGCAACACCGTACCTCTACGACGGCGACGAGGTGCGCTCGAGCGTGCGGGTGACGGTCAACGGCGAGCGCGCGGCCCTCGAGGCCCCGGTGTCGAACGACGCCGAACTGACGCTGATGCCGGCCGTGCAGGGGGGCTCTGCCGCCAGCTAAGCCGACTTAGAGATCGTACTGCTCGCGAACTAGGTGGTCGATCCCACGCTCCTCGAGGACGGCCATCGGGGCGAGCAGGTCGAGTTGGACGACGCCGGGGAGGCGACCGATCTGGACGCCGCCGGTGAACGTACACCGCGAGCGAACCTCGCCTTCGCTCATCTCGAGCAGTTTCGTCGCCCGGTCGAAGGCGTTTTGGGTCGCGTCGTTGACCGTCGCGCCGGAGCCGATGACCTGAATCGGGCCCATATCGTCCTCGAGGTCGACGCCGTGCTGGTCGGCGAGGTCGTGGCCCGCCTCGCGTTCCTCGTCGCTATAGGGTTTACTGATGAAGGGCAGATCCTCCTCGGGTGGTAGCAAGACCGGGCCATCGAGTTCGAGGCCGTCGATGACCTCGACGTCCATGCGGACGGTGCCGCTGACGTCGGTCGTGTGCAAGGAGAGTTCGCCGTCGCCCTGATTGGCGTGGAGGTCGCCGACGTAGATCCCGGCCCCGTCGACTTTGACGGGACAGATGAGTGTCGCGCCGGCCCGAACCTGCGGGATGTCCATGTGGCCATCGGTTCGGTCCTCGAGGTCGGCCTCGCTCTCGATCCCGTAGTCGTGGTCGGCCCCGATGAGGAACTGGCCGAAGTCGCCGGCGTTGTGCGAGTCGGGCATCGTGACCGGCGGCGTCGTCCCGACGTTGCCGATAAACGGCCGCAGGCGCCCAAGCGTGCCGGGCATCTCGCCGGGTTCGTACAGCAAGATGGGATGCTGACGTGAGTTCTCGGGGATGTCCATCACCTCGTCGGCGTTCTCGGCGAGGTCGTGGGCCGCGTCCTCGTCGAGCGTGATGCCGACGGTGCCGTCGTCGTCGAAGGCGACGGTGTAGCCGTACTCGAAGCCAAAGGAGGAGGCGTTCGCGCCACACTCGGCGCACTTGATCGCCTCCTCGCCAGTGCCCTCGACGATCGTCTCGGGCCACGTGGTTCCACATTCAGGACAGCGGTGGTCGACGAACGGATCGTCACCGAACGCGCCCTCGCGTTCGGCCATCGAGCCCGTACTCGTCGCCATGCTCGTGACCTCGACGTCGTGGATGTGGAGCGCGACGGCGTCACCGACGGTCGCCCCCTCGACTCGGATCGGTCGCGTTACCTCGTGGCCGCCGCGGAACTCAGGGGTGATCATCGGCCCCCAACAGCCCGGCGGCGTATACGTCTCGATCGTCCCGCCGTCCGCGACGGTTCCCGCCCACTCCTGATCGGGGCCGACGAGGCCGAGCGTGTACTGATCGACGAATAGCTCCTCTTCGATTTCTCGTTGTGCCATACCATACCAAAATATGCCACCGACGTCGATAAGCCTACTGTCACCGAGGCGGAATGATCTGTGGACAATGGTAACGATAGATTCGTTCAAGTGTGATGCGTGCATCCAGTCGGATAATGGTTGACCTCACGGACGACGACCCACCCGAGTGTCGACAGTGTGGCGATTCCGTTGCATCGGCGTCCGAACAACGCGTCGTCAGCACCGTCGAGGACGGCACGGCGATCCACCAGTATTTCTGTAGCGACGCCTGCCTCGAGCTCTGGGAGGCGTAGCCAACGCGACACGGGTCCGAAAAAACGCTCGCCGACTGGCCCAGCTACTGGTCGTTCGCGACGACGCTGCCGATCCCGTCGACCGGCCGATCCGGCGTGAACTGTTCGATCTCGTCGGGCAGGCCGAGCTGGTAGCCAGTGCCGTTCTCTCGAACCGACGTTCGGCCACGGTGGACCGAGACATCGCCGTTTAAGTGGAGTTTGACGGCCTCGAGCAGCGCGTCTGCCTCGAGTGGCTGGCCGCGGCGTTTCATCTCCTCGAGATCGGCGTCGTCGGGGACGTCGAACGCGCGCTGGGTGATGATCGGTCCCTGATCGAGGTCGGTCGTCACGTAGTGGGCGGTCACGCCGGCCACGCGGACGCCTTCTTCGACGGCCTGTCGGTACGCCTCCGCGCCGGGGAAGGCGGGCAGCAGGCTCGGGTGGACGTTGATGATGCGGTCCTCGTAGCGGAAGACGACGTTCGGGCTGAGAATGCGCATGTATCGCGCCAGTACGATCAGATCGACGTCGTACTCACCGAGGAGGTCGAGCAGCGCGTCTTCGTTCTGCTGGCCGCCATCGTCACCGATGTCGTGAAACGGCACGTCGTAATGTTCGGCAAGCGGCTGCAGGTCGTCGTGGTTACCGATGACGACGCCGATATCCGCCCCAAGCTCGTCGTTCGCCCACGCCTCGAACAGCGCCTCGAGGCAGTGGCTCTCTTTCGTGACGAGGACGGCGATCTGTTGGGTCTCGCGGTCGGCGGGGAACCGAACCTGTACGTCGAGGCCGAGTTCGTTGCCGAGGTCGTGGAGGTCCTCGCGCAGTGTTGCTTCCGTACAGACCATCTCGGAAGTGTCGACGGCGAGATACATCCGGAAGACGCCGTCGCGAACCGCCTGATCGAGGTCTTCGATATTGATCCCGCGCTCGAACAGGAGACTGGTCACGCCGGCGACCAGCCCGGTATCGTCGTCTCCGATAACGGTAATCTCTGTTACGTTCGTCGTCATCGCAACCACCTCCGCTCGAGCGAAATCTGGTCCATCAGTACGAGTTTCAGTCTACGTGTGGTCAAAAGTCCTGCTTTCTGCCGATGATTCTGCGAGCAGACCAGTAGCAAGATAGCACCATCTGGCAGTCTCTCCACTCGATAATCGTTCAGGTTGGCCGAAAACGAACCACTGGGTGACGGTTCCCGGCAGTCTGTGCGGGGCCGACTTAGGCGAGATCGCGTGCGCGACGGCGCAACGCCGACTCGAGGGTCGGCTCATCGGCGAGTGCCTCGAGTTCGGCGGTCGCCCGACAGTCGGCAAGCCCCTCGAGTGCCTGTCGACGGAATTCACCGCGGAGCCCGTCTAGCTGGACGATAACCGAGAGGGTCAGTCGCTCGTCGCTCTCGATCAGTCGGTCGATCGCGTCGCGACGGTGGGTGTGGTGGACAGTCGATTTGACGGCGGTCTGGAATGGGGTGGACATGGTGTGGGGAAACTGCTGGCTGGTCGTACGACGGGGCGTCTGTGCGTCGACCGCGGCGGGTTAGCGCATCGCGTCTCGAGAGACGAACGCCGAGCCGGTCGCTTTGATCCACGTCTCCTCGATGGAGCCGGCGGTCACGGTCGAATAGATCGTACAGACGTCCGGGCGGTGGTCGTTGCGCTCGAGATACGCCTGATAGCACGGCGAGATGTCGCTAGGCGAGGTGTCACCAGCGGCCGGTGGCTCGGCTGCATCCGCTTGGTGTTCGCCGTCGGTGTTCCGCTCAGTCATTGGCGAACGGTGTCAGTCTGCAATGCCGAGTTCCTCCGTCTGCTCTTGCTGGTCGTCGACGTCGGCGTCGTCGGCCGCGTCCTCGGCCTCGGACTCCGGCGGTTCGAACGTTGGGAACCGATCCGCGAACGCCGACCAGTCGGCCTCGAGTTCGTCGTCGGTCAGCAGACAGTCGGCGAGGTCGTCTCGCAGCGACTCGTGGTCCATCTCGGTACCGATCACGACGAGCCGAACGTTGCGGTCGCCCCATCGGTCGTGCCACAACTCCTCGAGTTGGGGGGTTGCCTCGAGGTGGTCGCGTCGCTCGTCGGCCGGCAGCGTGTCGATCCACTGGCCACCGGGGCCGACACGAACTGATTGGCCGGCGACGTTGAACGTCAGCGCTTCGTCTTCTCGGGTTGCGAGCCAGAAGTGGCCTTTCGCGCGAACGACTGCATCGGGGAACGCATCGAGCAGGTCGGCAAAGCGCTCGGGGTGGAACGGTCGACGCGCCTCGAAAACGAACGAGGTGACGCCGTGTTCGTCTTCGGCCGACTCGTGGGGCTCTTGTAGTTCCTTGATCCAGCCTGCAGACTGGCTCGCGTCCTCGAAGTCGAAGCGATCGGTCTCGAGGATGTTGTCGGGGTCGATCCGGCCGTGTTCGGTGCGAACGATCTCGGCACGGGGCTGGAGCACCTCGAGCGTGGATTCGACCTTCTCGAGGGTTTCCTCGTCGACCAGATCACACTTGTTCAGCACTAAGACGTCGCAGAACTCGACCTGCTCGACCAGCAGGTCGCCGAGGTGCTTTTTGGTTCCATCGTCGTCGAGGATCTCGTCGGACTCCATCGCGGTGTGGAACTGGTGGGCGTCGACGACTGTGACGGTCGTATCGAGGTGACAGCCCTCGAGCGGCTCGATGCCGGTCTCCTCGTAGAACTCGGTGGGATCGAGATCGGACTGGTCGAAGCCGAGCGTCAGGGTCTGGGCGACGGGCAGCGGCTCGGCGACGCCGGTCGATTCGACGATGATGCCGTCGAACGCGCGGCGCTGGGTAAGTTCGCCGATGGCATCGAGCAGATCGCCGCGGAGTTCACAGCAGATGCAGCCGTTGGAGAGTTCGACTAGCTCCTCGTCTTCGTCGGCGATATCAGAGGATTCGGCGACGAGGTCGGCATCGACGTTGACCTCACCCATGTCGTTGACGAGCACGGCGAGGTCCCGATCGTCGCTCTCGTGCAGTACGTGGTTGAGAACGGTCGTCTTACCGGCGCCGAGGATACCGGACAGCACCGTGACGGGAATCGAGTTGTCGGACATTCAGTTAACAACACGAACTCGGTGCTAATAGTAGTTATTATCCTATTCGGTATAGTTATTAAGACGGCGACGGAACATCCGTCCGATGTTCGAGTGCGTTATCGTCGGCGGTGGCATCCACGGCACGTACGTCTGTCAGCGACTGCTCGAGGACACGCCCCTCGAGCGCGACGATTTACTGATAGTTGACCCGCACGAGCGCCTGCTCGAGTCGTTCCGCCGGAAAGCTGACGCCTGCGAGATGGACGAACTCCGGTCGACGTTCGTCCACCATATCGGTACGGAGCCGTTCGGCCTCGAGAGCTTCGCCGAAAGCCGGTGCCGGACGGACGAACTCCTGCCGACGCCGGGCTATCCACAGCGGCCGACGCTGTCGCTGTTTCTCGACTACGCCGACTACGTGATCGAGGGCTCCGACCTCGAGCGGCTCCACCGTCAGGCGAGCGTCGACGCAATCCGTCGGACCGAACGCGGCGATGGGCTCGTTCTCGAGACGACAGCAGCCGACGGCGCTGGCTCGAGCGAGGCGATCCGGACCCGAAACTGCGTGCTGGCGATCGGCCATGGCGGCCGCTACCGGAAGCCAGCGTGGGCAGATGGTGTCGACTCGGTCACCCACGTCTGGGACGGGTTCGACCCTGAGACGCCTGCCGAGGAGACGATCGTCGTCGGCGGCGGGATCACGGCCGCCCAGCTTGCGACCTGTCTCGCCGAACGCGAGCGCGAAGCGGTGACGCTCTGTTCGCGCCACGAACTTGAGACTGCGACCAGCGAGGCGGACCCGCGCTGGATCAACTGGAACCACATCGAGAGCCAGCTTCATCGCCATCCGCCGGGTTCGAAGGCCCGTTCCGACATCGTCCGCGAGGCGCGCAACGACGCCACCGTTCCGCAGACACTGCTCGAGCGCCTCGAGACGGTGGCCGACGACGGACCCCTGTCGGTTCGCTACGGGGACGTCCGCTCCGCCCGCGAAGTGGACGGCCAGGTTCGCCTGCTGCTCGAGACCGGGGGCTGTCTCTCGGCCGACCGCGCCGTGCTGGCGACGGGGTTTGCACCCGTCTTCGACCATCCGTTCGTCGACCGCCTCGCCGACGAGCTGGGCCTCGAGCGCGGCTATCGCGGGATGCCAGTGCTCGACGACGAGACGTTGGTGTGGTCGCGAGCCGACGGTGGCGAGTCGTCGCTGTTTGTCACCGGCGCGCTGGCGGCCGGCACTGTCGGCCCCTTCGCGGGAAACATTGCCGGCGCGCGGCGTGCGGCCGACCGGCTGACGGACGCGGTCGCGACGACGGACAGGCTTCCGCTGGCTGCCGACTGACCCTGCGGATCGGTCGATGCGCACTCGAGTCATCGACTGTGAGACGACTCGATCGTCACGCGCTGTGCGACGTAGTATCCGTACCGTTTTGTACGCGTGTGTAGTATTGTGCTCCATGAGCAAGATCAGGCCGCCCGAACTCGAGGAGCGACTGGAAAACGGTGAGTCGCTGTACGTCCTCGACATTCGCCCGCGCAAGACCCACCAGCGCGACCGCATCGACGGCAGCCAGAACATCCCCGTGTACGACGACCTCCGACGTGGCGACGAGACTGAGTTTCGACAGTCCCTGTCGAAGGTTCCGAACGGAAAGCCGGTTGTCACGGTCTGTAAGGCCGGTGTCGTCGCAAAGAAGGCGACGTCGATACTCGAGGCGGAAGGCTACGACGCCGTGACGCTTGCTGGCGGGATGCGCGGCTGGAACGGCTACCAGAACGGCTCGATCGGCTATCGGCTCTCGTCGCTGCTCAGGGGGCTGCTCCCGTAACGACCGTTATGCCACCCGGAGTCGAATCGTGATGCCATCGGGGTCCGTCAGTTCGATTCCCGCTGCAGCGTCGTCGACCGCCACGGTCGTGTCTGCGAGCGCCTCTCGAACCGTCGTGAGCGTCGATTCGTCCGGGACGACGAACTCGAACCAGGCCAGTCCACGACCGCCTGCCGGCTGTGACCGACCGTTCCACGTGTTCACGCCGAGATGATGGTGGTACGTCCCGGCCGCGAGAAACACCGCTGACCGTGCTTCCGTCTGGACGGTGAGTCCCAACGTGTCGACGTAAAACTCCCGTGCCGCCTCGAGCGACGACGTTTCCAGATGGATGTGGCCGACCGTCGTCCCGGGAGGGGCGTCTGTGCGTCCGTCCGATTGTGCAGCAACTTCGGCGAGGTCGAGGCCCACGGTCCCGATCTGGACCGTGCCGTCGTCTGCACGTGGCCACTCCTCCGCTGGTCGGTCCGTGTAGATCTCGATGCCGTTGTCTTCGGGGTCGGTGAGATACAGCGCTTCGCTCACGTAGTGGTCGGACGCGCCGTCTAATTGCCAGTGTTCCCGGATTCGATCGAGTGCGGCACCCAACGCGGTGCGCGAGGGAACCTTGAACGCGTTGTGAAAGAGCCCTGCCTGCTCCCGACGACGAGGTGGTGCGTCCTCGTCCTGTTCCAAGACGAGCAACGGCGTCTCGCCAGCACCGAGTATTGCTGTCGTTTCCTGTCGTGTCTGCACCGCGAGGCCGACGACGTCTCGGTAGAACTCGATCATCGCCTCGAGATCAGTGACGACTAGCGCGGTGCGCCCGATCCGTGCCGTATCGGGAATAAGCGGGGACGTAGTCATTGACAGATACGATGTTGGTGCGTGGCCCATATGGTCCTTTGTGGACAGTGCGTTTACCAGCTATAGTAGCCACTGTACGTCACTGCACACCTGATCGCACGACGCTGTGCGATCAGTGTGTACATCGGTTCAGTTGTTACTATAACAGCCATGTTATCGGCTCGAGGGCTCGAGCACTGTCGACTGCCCGGCCCGGAGCGCACGAGCACTGGGTTCGACTCGCGTGGGTATCCACGAACGTGCATGACAGACGCAAGGCGAAAGCGTTTTTGAGCACGGTTACGGGGTATCAGGTAATGACTGGCTATACCGCGACGGTGACCGTCCGACTCAAACACGGCGTGTTAGATCCCGAAGCCGAGACCACACAGCAGGCCTTAGAGCGGCTGGGCTTCGAACTCGAGGATCTGCGCGCTGCGGACCGCTTCGAGGTCGACCTCGAGGCCGAGTCGGCCGACGCCGCGAGCGAGCGCGCAAGCGAGATGGCAGAACGACTGCTCGCGAACCCGACCATCCACGACTACGACGTGGAGGTCGACGAGCGGTAGATGACGGTTTCGATCATCCGTTTCGGCGGCTCGAACTGCGACCGGGACGCCGAACGCGCCCTCGAGCACCTCGACATCGACGCCGAAATCGTCTGGCACGAGGACGGCCTCCCCGAAGACCCCTCGGGGATCATGCTGCCCGGCGGGTTCTCCTACGGTGACTACCTGCGCGCGGGAGCGATGGCTGCACGTTCGCCGATCATGGAAGAGGTCCGCGAGGCCGCCGCCGACGGCGTCCCCGTCCTCGGCGTCTGTAACGGGGCTCAGATCGGCTGTGAGTCCGGCCTGACCGAGGGTGCGTTTACGACCAACGAGAGCGCGCGCTTCCAGTGTGAGCACGTCTACCTGCGCGTCGAACGCGACGACACGCCGTGGACGGCTGCCTACGAGGAAGGCGACGTCATCGAGATCCCAATCGCCCACGGCGAAGGGCGTTACGAGATCGACGACGACCGACTGGCCGAACTCGAGGACGAGGACCGCATCATCTTCCGCTACTGCGACGAGAACGGCGAGACGGGGCCCGATGTGAACCCGAACGGCTCGAAACACAACGTCGCCGGCGTCATCGGCGACCGCGAGACCGTCGCGGTGTTGATGCCCCACCCCGAGCGCGTGACGCTGCCCGACGTCGGCCCAACCGACGGACAGGGCGTCCTGCAGGGCTTCGAGTCGGCGTAGAACACTCTCATCGACGGCGGACGGTTTTTTGTCGCTGATCGCTCGAGCGACAGCGATCGCGTCTCGAGTCGAGGACACACTCGAGAGACGACTCCGAGCCACAGTAGGGAGAAACACGGGGCCAATCCGATGACTCCGAGCAGCAACGGGGAGAAAGATGGGATTGGCTCGACGGCTCGAGCGCCCTACCGCGTCAGCGGCTGGTTGAAGCTGCGTTCGCGTTCAAGCACGACCTCCCAGGTGCCTTCGCACTCACAGGAGACCTGTTCGAAGACGGTGGGGTCCTGTCGGAGGTCGAAATCCTTGATCGCCTTCTGGACGCGGTCGTCACACTCCGTGCAGTTGTGTGGGCCACGGTCGGAGCCGTGGCCGACGGGGTCCGAGACGACGATGGCGTCGACGTCGGCTGTCTGCTCTAAGACGTGGGCGACCGACCAGAGCCACGGCGGCCGGTAGCCGTCGCGGAAGTAGAGTTCGTCGACCATCGTGTAGCGCTGGACGTTACACGGGTTCATCGAGACGGTGTGACAGCCGTCGACGTCGGCACAGCGCTCGACCGAGCTGATCATGTCTTCGACGGCCTCGGATTCGGTAAGAAACGGCGGCTTCATCAGGAGATAGGCTTTGATCCCCGCGTCGGCGTCGTCGCCCGCCTCCGCGTCAGCCTCGGCGGCTTCCGCGCAAGCATCTTCGAAGTCCGCGAAATCGAAGTACTTGTTCACGCAGTCGTGGCGCACACGGTCGGTCGCCGTCTCGAGGCCGATCGCGATGTCCGTATCGATGCCGTGGCGGGTGAAGTCGCCGATCTTCTCGCGGTCGACGAAGTCCGGCAACGACTCGAGGACGATGCGCTCGCGGTCGGCGAACGTCTCGCCGATGGCGCGGCGGGTGTCAGCACCGACCTCGCGTTCGTCGAGGAAGGAACCCGAGGTGTAGATCTTGATGAGTTCGGCTGGCTCGTCTGCGTTGTCGGCTTCGTGCTCGAGACAGACGTCGATCTGGTTCATCAGGGCCTCGTGGGAGACGGAGCCGCCGTCAACGCTTTCGGCGACGTAGCCACACATCGTACAGCCGCCGGCGCGAGCCCAGCGACAGCCGCCGGTGTTGAGGATGATCGTCAGGCTGCGTTTGACACCGCCGGGGGTGTTGTCTTCGTCGAGCCAGACGCGGGTTGGCTCGTGGGGATCGTAGCTCGCCTCCTTGCGCGAGCGGATCTCCCGCATGACCTTGTTGTGGGCGTCCATGCCCTTGCCCTGCTCGTAGACGTCGGGCGTGGGTTTACTCATTGTGGGGAGAAAGCGGTCCAGCGCCTAAAGCGCCTTCGTCTAGGGCCGACAGCGGTCGTTTCGGTCGGACCCCGCTCCGACTGGGTCTCGTTGAGACGCGATCAGTTTCGGGTGTTCTCCACACGCCCGTCGCTCGTCAGCCGTTGTTTCGTGGCCGACCCACTCTCGAGTGGGCGCGGCTAGAGGCGCATCTCGCGCGTTTCGACGGCGTCGCAGGTCGGACACATGAACTGGTACGTGACGCGGCTGCCCGTGGTGCTGACACGCCAACTCCCGTCGGCATCGATGTAGCCACACGCCGAACATTCGAGGTCGGTTTCGTTGAATCGGTCTCGGAGTTGCTCGAACGGTGATCTTGCGCTGGACATGTGTCATCATATGTCATGGAATATCATAATTGTTTGGGACAACTAACGGACAGGTCCCAAACCCGAACGATCCCCGTGGTTCTTAGGATGATGCCGCGCGAAAGGCAGGACATGGAACACGCCGATACGGAGTATGGGGGTGGCGGTCGTCCGACGGCTGCGGCCAGCGCGCTCGAGGCAGTCGTCGACCCCGTCGTCGCCGTCGCTGATGGGACGATCACGTACGCGAACGCGGCTGCGCGAGATGCGTTCGAACTGCCGACCGACGAGCGAACGGGCGAGTGGGAGCCGACGGCTGTTCTCGAGTCGTGGTCCCGACTCGAACCGGAAGTCGACGAGACGACGGTCGGCACAGTTCGGACGGTTTCGCTGGAGCGTTACGACGTGCGTATCCACCGTTCCGTCGACGGGGCGACGATCACGTTCGAGCACAGCGAGCGCGAGGCTGGCGAGTCGAGTCATGCGATGGACGAGTTCACACCCGTTGGCGAGAGCGACCGCGCGGTCAAAGATCGCGCGATCAACGAGGCCCCCGTCGGGATCACCATCTCCGATCCGGATCTCGAGGACAACCCGTTGGTCTACGTCAACGACGCCTATCAGGAAATGACTGGGTACAGCTTCGACGAGGTCGTCGGCCGGAACTGCCGATTCCTGCAGGGCGACGACTCGAGCGAGACGGCGATCGCCGAGATGGCAGCCGCAATCGACGAGGAGCGTCCGGTCACCGTCGAACTCGAGAACTACCGGAAAGACGGGACCTCGTTTTGGAACGAGGTCACGATCGCGCCCGTCCGTGACGCGGACGGAACGGTGACACACTACGTCGGCTTCCAGAACGACGTGACGGCCCGCAAACGAGCCGAGTTCGAACTCGAACGACGGACCGCGGAACTCGAGTACATCTTAGATCGCGTCGAGGGCCTGATTCAGGACGTCACCGACGTCGTCGCGGGGTCGACCACCCGCTCCGAGCTCGAGGCCGAAGTCTGTGATCGGATCACGGCGGAGCCGGCCTACGACGGCGCGTGGATCGGCGAACGCAACCCCGCGACGGGGACCATCGACGTTCGCTCGAGCGCGGGCGGCTGTCCCGAAACGGGCGTGTCGGTCGACGCCGACCATCCCGCCGCGGCCACGCTCGAGGAGGGCGTTGCCACGACCGAGACGGTCGAAGACGCGTCGTACGCGTCGTTCCCGCTGGCGTACAACGACATCGAGTACGGCGTCCTCTCGGTCTGTACCGGCGACGACCGGGAGATCGGCGACCGAGAGACGGTCATCCTCTCCGCGCTCGCCCGCGCGGTCGCAAGCGGCGTCAACGCCCGTGAAACCAGTCGCGTGCTCGAGACGGACGCCGTCGTCGCCGTCGAACTCACCCTCACTGATTCGTCCGTCGCGTCGGCGGCCCTCTCGGCTGCGGCCGACTGTCGACTCGAGTACCGCCGCTCGGTCCACCGCACAGACGACGAGACGGCGTCGCTGTTTACCGTCACCGGCCCCGACGCCACCGCCACCGCGCTCACCGACGCTGTCGCGGAGATCCCCGATCTGAACTGTCGCATCATCGTCGAACGCGACGCCGAATGTCTGATTGAACTCTCCGGTGGCGACGACCTCGTCGGCTGGCTCTCCGAACGCGGCGTTCGCACGCAGTCGATCGAAAGCGAAGACGGGCGGACCGAACTCACCCTCGAGATCCCTCGCTCGGCGAACGTTCGCTCGGTCGTCGAAGCTGTCGAAGACCGGTATCCTGGCACCGATATCGTCTCGTTCCAACAGCGCGACCGCGACCACGAGACTCGCCAGGAGTTCGCCGCCCGTCTCGAGAGCGACCTCACCGAGCGTCAGTTCGCCGCGTTACAGCGGGCGTACCTGAGCGGCTACTTCGAGTGGCCCCGCCCGACGACGGGCGAGGAACTCGCCCAGTCGATGGACGTTTCGCGACCGACGTTCCACGAACACCTGCGAACGGCCGAGTCGAAGCTGTGTCAGGCCTTTTTCAACGATACCCAATCTTCGGGCTGAATATGCAGGCTGAATGCCCGTCTTAACCGGCTGTAGTGCGGAGTTATGCCGCTGGACGGTCGCCGGCGTTTATTTACTGGCCGGTGATAGCCCGCGGCATGCTCGAGAACACGTCGTCGATGCCACTGCAAGTCGGTGGCGGGAGTTTCCTGTACTGGGCGTTGATTTTTTTCATACTCGCGATCGTCGCCGCGGCGGTCGGCGCTCGCGGTGTCGCGGGTATCTCGATGGAGATCGCTCGCATCTTCGTGTTGATTTTCATCATCCTCGCGATCGTCGCCCTGTTGTTGTGACGCCCATCGGCGGCGACCACCCTGTCGCCCGCTCGAGACTGCACGCAGTTACGACTCGGCGACCCCCCGCTCGCTGCTCGCTCGACGGAACCCCCGGTAGCCGTCCCGGTCTCGCACGAGGCCGCCGCCGACCGATGTAACGGTATGTGGTTACGCAGGGGTGGGAACGACTAACAGGATGGAGGCCGAATTAACGAACGAGGAGTTACCATGACTGAACTCGGCGGTTTCCAAGATAGGGTTGCTCGCGTCGATCTTTCGGACGGGTCGGTCGCCTACGAGTCGATCGACGACGAGGACGCACGGAAGTATATCGGCGCGCGCGGGCTGGGTGTAAAGTACGTCTTCGAACAGGGGCCGGACGTCGACCCGCTCGGTCCCGAGAACCTGCTTGCGTTTATGAACGGGCCGCTCTCGGGCACACAGGTGACGATGAGCGGTCGAATCGCCGTCTGTACGAAGTCGCCACTGACCGGCACCGTCACCGACAGCCACCACGGCGGCTGGTCGGGCGCACGCCTCAAATGGGCCGGCTTCGACGGCCTGTTGTTCGAGGGCGAAGCCGACGAGCCAGTCTACGCCGTCGTCGAGGATGGCGAACTCGAGCTTCGTGACGCCTCCCATCTCTGGGGCAACGGCGTCCACGAGACGCGTGATACGATCGAAGAAGAGGTCGACGGCTCCTACGGCAAGAACCTCTCGATTATGGCGATCGGCCCCGGTGGCGAGAACGAGGTCAAATACGCCTGTATCATCAACGAAGACGATCGGGCATCGGGCCGCGGTGGCACGGGCTGTGTGATGGGGTCGAAGAACCTCAAAGCGATCGTCATCAAGTCCACGACGAAGATGCCCCAGCCTGCCGATCCCGAGACGTTCAAAGAGGGCCACCAGCAGGCGATGCAGGCGATCACGGAATCCGACGTTACCGCACCCAACGAGGGCGGGCTCTCGATGTACGGGACGAACGTCCTGATGAACATCGGTGAGGAGATGGACGGTCTCCCGACGAAAAACGGCCGGTACACCTCGACCGAAGCCATGCGCGACGCGGAGGGCGCCGATATCGACGCCGAACGCGTCTCCGGGGAGAACGTCCGCGAGAACATCCTCGTCGACGAGCCGACCTGTCACTCCTGTCCGGTCGCCTGCAAGAAGGAAGTCGAAGTCCAGACGATGCACAAAGGCGAGGAGATGAACGTTCGGATGGAGTCCTACGAGTACGAATCGGCATACGCCCTCGGCCCGAACTCCGGTCACACCGACCGCGACGCCGTTGCGCTCATGATCGACCGCTGTAACGACATGGGTATTGACACCATCGAGACGGGCAACATGATGGCGATGGCGATGGAGATGTCCGAGGAGGGCAAACTCGAGGAAGGCGACCTCGAGTGGGGCGACGCCGAGACCATGGTCGACATGATCGAACGCATCGGCCGCCGCGAGGACGACCTTGCCGACCTGCTCGCGGAGGGACCACGCCGGGTCGCCGACCGGAAGGAGGCTCACGACAACTCGCTGGCCGTCAAAGGACAGACGATCGCCGCCTACGATCCGCGCTGTATGAAAGGCATGGGAATCGGCTACGCCACCTCGAACCGCGGGGCCTGCCACCTGCGTGGCTACACGCCGGCGGCCGAAATCCTCGGTATTCCTGAGAAAGTCGATCCCTACGAGTGGGAAGGGAAAGGCGAACTCACCGCCGCCTTCCAGGACCTCCACGCGATCTCGGACAGCTTCGACATCTGTAAGTTCAACGCCTTCGCCGAAGGCATCGAAGAGTACGTCCTCCAGTACAACGGGATGACTGGCCTCGACGTCGGCGAAGACGAACTCATGCAGGCCGGCGAGCGCGTCTACAACCTCGAACGCTACTACAACAACCTCGTCGGCTTCGACGGTGCGGACGACTCGCTGCCGGCACGCTTCCTCGAGGGCGGCATCCCCGGGCAGGGCGCAAGCGAAGGCGAGTACTGCGAACTCGAGGAGATGAAAGCCGAGTACTACGACCATCGTGGCTGGGTCGACGGCGTCGTTCCCGACGAGAAACTCGAGGAACTCGAGATCGATATCGGGCCGGGAACGGGTGTCAGCGCCGGTGACTCGCCAGCACCAGCCGACGACTGATCGCCGCCACCGGATCGAAACGTCCTTTTTCTCGACGCCTGTCGGTTGTGCTAGATGTCTCCGAGCCGGCTCCTTCGCCTCCAGCTGGTCGTCTCGATCGTCCTCCTCGTCGGCCTCACACTCGCGTTTCTCTGTGGAATCTGGCTCGTCAGTTACGGCCTCCTCGAACTGCTCGAGACCGGCGCACTCGAGGTGGTGACGATTGGGGCTGCCGCCTCGCTGACCGTGGCCGCCGTTGCTGGGCTCGGAGCGGTCCGAGGTCGCCGTGGGTCCGATCGTCTTCCCCGTCGACGCCTGACGGAACTCGGTGGCGTACTCCTTCCCAGTACTGCCGTCCACGCGGTGTGGATCTTTCCCGTCGTGTGGTTCCTCATCTACATGACTGTCGTGTTCGTCGCCCCCAACTCGCAGGTACTCGCGACGATCGGAAGCGCCAGCTTGCTCGCCGCGATTGCCGCCCTCGAGTACAGACACGTCGGGACGATCGAACAGGCCGCCGGTGCCGTCCCCATCGCGCCCGACGACGCGCCACGGGTCCATCAGATTGCGACCCGGGTTGCGACGCTGTACGACGTTCCCGTCCCAACGATTGCGGTGTCCGACCGTGAGGCTCCCGAGGCGATGGCCGTTGGGCTCCGCCCCGGAACCGTCCACCTCGTGCTCTCGCTCGGGACACTTCGGGCACTCTCGGACGACGAACTCGAGGCCGTGATCGCCCACGAACTCGCTCACGTCGCCAACCGAGACGCGATGGTGATGACGGCCGCCTCGGTGCCGGTCGTCCTCGCCGAGGGGATTCGGACGCGTCTCGACGACGACAGTTCAGGAGCGGTCGTGACCGTCCCACTGGCTGCCGTCGCCAGCGCAACGGCGCTGCTCGGTCGGGTCGTCACCGCGGGTCTCTCGCGAGCCAGAGAGCGAGCGGCCGACCGGGCCGCGGCCGAGGCGACAGGTTCTCCCGCGGCACTTGCGAGTGCCCTTCAGACCCTCGACGATCGGATCGACGAGCTTCCATCGCAGGATCTTCGAGCGGTCTCGAGTGTCTCCTCGCTGTCGATCCTGTCGCTCGAGGAGGAGACGGGCGAGAAACTGATGCTCGGCCCCGACGGCGACGTCGAACCGTCTTACTGGTGGCTCAGGACGCGACTACAGCGGCTGTCGAACTGGCTCTTTCGAACGCATCCGTCGACGCCCTCTCGGATCGAGTCCCTGAAAACGCTCGCTGGCGAGTCCCGATAATCGTCGCAGCCAGCACCTGTTACGAGTGTGAAACGGGACGGAAAAACGGGTAGCCGATCTAGAACGTGAGAGAAACAGTGTCACATGTGACGTGTGGCCGGTTGGCCGTCCGCTGTGACGGAACTCGAGCAGTGCCGTGGAACGAATCAGTCGTCGGCAACGGCGAACCCGCCGTTGTCCGCCTCGGCATCGGGTTTCGTGATCTCGATTTCGACGTCGCCGCCGTCGACGGAGACGAGCACGTCGTCGAAACACTTGCGATACTCGGTCGCGTGTTTGCCGGAGGTGTTGATCCGGACTCGCTCTTCGACGAGGTCAGCCTCGGTCAGCTTCTCGACTTTCCGGTAGGCCGTCGACATCGGGATTTCACACTGCTCCGAGAGCTCTGTCGCAGTCAGCGACTCCTCGCTCGTCGCTTCGAGAATGTCCCGGCAGGCGTCGTCGTCCAGTGCAGCGAGTACCGCATGGGCGTCGATGGATCGGTCATCTGCGAGCAGACCTCGCTTGGATGGAGAGTTCGTCGCGGACATTGTGTTCACTCCAAGAGAGTAACGCGACCCTCTCGAAATAACGCCCAATAAATACAGGGTGCTTTATATGGGGTTCCGAAAATATGCGCTCCGAGCGGGCGTCTCGAGCGGGCAGGCGGCGCGGGCGACGTGCCGGCACTCGTCGATGATCCGTCCCGGGGGTTTAGGAGGTTCCGTTCCCAACATTGGGTGATGGTTTCGGGGATCCGCGCGGAGATCAAGATCGACGACCCGGCTGGTTGTGCCGTGACAGCTGCCTCTTCGGCTGCACAGGGACGCGTCCAGTCGGTCTCGAAGAGTGCGAATCCGGACGCACCAGCGCGTGTTTCCGAGGAGTTCATGCTCGAGGCCGAGACGTACCCGGACACCTTCGACACCGACGTCGAACTGTCACCGGTCTTTTCGTATGGCTCGAGTACCGTGTATCGGTTCAGTCGCGACCTCGACCGCGGCTGTCCGTGTGACTGTATCGAACGCCACGACTCGCCGGTGATCGATGTTCGGACCCGTGGCTCGTCGCTGTTTCTGACGTTTCACGCGACGGATATGGCGAGCTTACAGGCGATTATCGGCGATCTACAGGACCGATACTCGAACCTCGACGTGCAGCGCCTCCTGCAGTCACAACAAGAGCACAGCGAACAACACCTCGTTTTCGTCGATCGAAGCGAACTGACCGCCCGCCAACTCGAGGTGCTCGAGACGGCCCACCGGATGGGCTATTTCGAACATCCGAAACGGGCGAACGCCGGGGAGGTCGCCGACGCACTCGGGATCACCGGGACGACGTTCACCGAGCACCTCGCGGCCGCACAGACGAAACTGCTCGATGCGATCCTCCAGTACGACGAGTCTTGATCGACGGGGCTCGTCGGCTACGCCCCTATCGCCACGATGATCGACAGACGCCGAGGTCGCGTCGTCGAACGGAGGCGCACCCAGCCCGGGCGTTCAACTCCCAAGTAAAGAACCCTTCGGCTACTACTGGATTTCGACGGCGAACCGCAACCCTATATATAGGTACCGCACAGCTATGTATGTAGACATTCACCGTTTCACACGATCTTGACCCCTCATGAGCAGATACGAATTTACCTGTCCCGACTGCACACAAGCGATCGAGGTCAACGAGGCGATGCGAGAGGCCACGTTGGAACACGGCTGTCCGGTCTGTGGTGCCGATGTCACGGCCGGAGACTTCGCCGCCGAACAACCGACGAACTGAGCACTCGAGACCCGATGGCTGTCGTCGTTACTCTTCGCGATCGATCGCCGTCCGTCGTCCGTTAAGCGACTCCGGCACGAGTCGGTAGAGTTCGATATCGAGTTCGTCTTTCTGCTGGGCCCATATTTCGAACAGTGGCCGCTTCGTTTCGCCGTACTGGGCGATCTGGTCCGGCGTCAACTCCGCCGGTGGGATGTTCTCGAGTGCCCCCGTCGCGATGATGCTTCGGTAGGACGACTCCTGCTCGTCGTAAACGACGATCCGGGCCGCCGGAGAGGCGTCGAGAAACGCCCGCTTTTCGCTTTCCGGTGTCGACACCAGTCGGATGTAGAACTCCCGGTCCTCGTCGTTGTATCCGTACGAAATCGGGATCGCGTACGGCTCGTCGGTGCGTGCAAGCGAGAGGACGCCGGTCTCGTGGTGGCCGAGGAACTCGTCTATCGCCGCATCGGTCATATCGGTCTCCTGGTCGATAGCCATCGTCTCAGTGCATCGAGAAAGGGTAAACATGCTCTTTATAGTTGCCATCGACTTCGGTATCCGCCTGCCCTCCGGCATTCGGGACGTGAGACAGCCTACGAATCGTGCGGCTGGCCGCTGTCGGTTCCGATACAGACCGCTTCGCGGATCTCGAGGGCCGTCTCGAACGTCGCCTCGCGGTCGGTTCGCCGGCCGATCCGCAACAGCTGTTCCTCGTGGGCACGACGGATCGCCGACAACTCGCGGTCGGTGACCTCGAGGTCGTCCGCCAGCGACTCCCAGTGGCCCCATTCGACCAAAAACAGCTCGCGGTCGTCGTCCGCCTCGAGCCGTTCGTACGCCCGACGATACTGCTCGAGTCGTGGGCTCAGCAGCTCTTGGGCTCGGTCAACGAGCGCCGGTAGGCGGGACGGAGGCACGCTCGCTTTCGCCGCCGTGAGGACGAGCACCTGCCCGTCGATCGGGTCGCCCGTGCCTGCCATCTAGCCACCCGCCCGCATCGCCTTCTGTGCGAACGCATCGACGAGGTCCTCGAGCACCTCTGATTCGCCGGTGAACTCGATGGTGATCTCGGTCAGCGTTAACGACGGCCCGACGGCGACCGTCTCCGAGGCGAACGTCGCCGTCCAGCCGTCGCCGGAGACGGTGTCGTCTGCGACCTGCTCGCCGCCAAGGCCCGTCAGGTACCGAACCGTGAGCCGTTCGGAGATACCGCGAAACGATCGCTCGACACGTGCTGTCATACCTTCGATATGGCTCTCGACACCGATAAATTCGAGCCTGCTGTAACACTCGAGCCCCCGGGGACGAAAACACTCAGACGGTCTGCGCTCGATCTCGGGTGGCGGGATCGGGACTCGGCGGGCCGTGACCAGCAGTCCGTCTCAGACGACCGCTCGGAACGCCACGACGGCGGCGACGCCCGCACACAGCGCCAGCAGAATGCTCTTGGTGCGCCACATGACGACCAGTACGACCGCTGCCCCACCCCACTCCGCGGGGCCGCCGGCTGCGAGTTCCGGGCCGAGGATCGCGATGACGATCGCCCCCGGGAGGACGTCGAGTCCGGCCTGTACGCGGTCGCTCACGTCGACGCGGCGGACGAGCCAGATGCCGCCCGTCTTCGCGACGACGGTGACGACGGCCATCGCGAAGATGACGGCCACGACGAGCGGGTCGAGCGAGAGCGCGCCGTCGAACGGTGTCTCGAGTGCGAGCAGGCCCACCGTCTCACTACCCGTCATGCCGGATCACCTCGAGCAGCGCCGCGGTGAGTCCGCCGAGCAGGATGTACCACTGCCCCGAGAGGAGTTCGGCGGCGACGACGCTCGTTGCGAGGGCGACGATCCACGGGGCCAGCGTCGATCGGCCGTCCCAGAGTTCGACCACGAGTGCGACGAAGACGGCGACGAGGATGAAGTCGACGCCGTAGCGGTTCGGGTCGCCGACCGAGCCGCCGGCGACGGTGCCGAGGATCGTCGAGACGACCCAGAACAGCCAGAGTGCGATGCCGCTGCCGAGCAAGAACGCGCCGCGTCCGTTGCCGGCTCTGAACTCGCGCATCGTCAGCGCCCAGTTCTCGTCGGCCATCAGACAGAGGCTGCTGTAGATCTTCGTCGGCGAGAGGCGGCCGAGCCACGGCTGTAACGCCGCGCCCATCAGCGAATACCGCAGGTTGACGGCGAAGGTCGTCACGACGAGTGCAGCGATCGGGATCGGCTCCGTCCAGAGTTCGACGGCGATGATCTGAGCCGCGCCGGCGAACACCGTTGCGCTCATCAGCGTCGCTTCCGCGACGCTCAGTCCGGCCTGACTCGCGAGGACGCCGAAGGCGACCCCGTAGCCGGCGACGCCGAACGCGATCGGAACACAGGTGAGAAAGCCGGCACGAAGTCCCGACAGCCCGAACGTCACGGGTTCGGACTCCGGCTCCGTCGGCTCCTCGCCACGCTCGCCGCTCGTCGCATCCGACTCTCGAGGGGACTCCCCACGCTGCGTTTGCTCCATTACGACGCTCTAGGTCACTCTCGGAGCGTCGGTGCCTAAATCGTTCTCGGAATCGCCCTCAGGCGGGCGGATTTCGAGCCCAGCGGTATCACCGTTCGGTCGCCGGCTCCCGCCGGCGTGCTGCCGAACGGCCACGGAAACGCGCCCGACCAACCGTCGACTCGAGGCTTGCCTTACCCACCCGCAACCGGCGGAAACACCGACAGCGTATCGCCGTCTTCGAGTCCTGTCTCGGGGCCGGCCATATGCACCACGTCGCGGCCGTTTTTCAGCACGCTCAACTGTGGTTTGATCGCCAGTCCCTCTGGACCGTCCTCGAGCAACTGCCCCTCGAGGCCCGCGTACTCGGTCTCGAGGGTGGCGAGGACGTCACCGACGGTCTTCGCGTCGTCGAACGCACGCCGCTGTGTCTTCTCCCCGACAGCCTCGCGAAAGGTCGCGAAAAACCGCAACTCGAGTTCCATACTGGATGGATGGGGGCAATTGGCATAAGTTCGGGTGCCACCGTGTGCTCACGCCGTCGACGCCGCCGGCGCGGTGGTGTACGTGACGGATTTGACATCGGCGCGCTCGAGCGTGTCGTCGATCACGTCGGCACCGAACGCCGCCGCTGCGTCGGCATCGTCGGCCTCGACGACGACGGTAATCGAGAACTCGAGGGTAATCGTGTACGGATCGAACGGCGCGGTCGGATGTTCGTACACCGCCGCGTCGTCGACCGTCCACGCGGTGACGGTGCCGTCGTCCTCGAGGCGCTCGAGCGTCGCGGCGAGTTGCTCGGTGGCGTCGTCGCGAGCGGTCGTATCGCTCCCGCCGTGTAAGGTGATGAGCGTCGTGCCCTCCCGCGAAACTGCAAACTCCATACCCAACTCTATCAACTGAAGGGATTTGAACGCTTGGGATAAACTCACACTGCGCAGCAGAACTTGCGAGGCGGTGTTTCGATCTCGGTATCACTCTCGAAGGTCGTCGTAGAGCTCCCCCAACTGCTCGAGGGAGTGGTCGACCGACAGCATCGACCGCCGCCGGCGACAGAGATCCGAGAGCCGGTCGTGTTCGGCGAGGGTGCGATGGATCGCCCATCGGAACGCCTCGAGATCACCGGGGGCGTACCGGTAGCCGGTTTCGCCCTCGATGACGCTGTCAGTGAGCGCGCCCGCATCGACGGCGACGACCGGCGTGGCACACGCGGTCGCCTCGAGGGCGACCAGCCCCTGCGTTTCGACCGGGCTCGGGAAGACGAAGACGTCGAGCGCCGAGTAGAACGCCGGCAGCTCCTCGCGCTCGAGAAAGCCGAGGAACCGAACGTCGGCGTCGACCGTCACGGCATGGGCCTCGAGGGCGGCTCTGTCGGGGCCGTCGCCGGCGAGCACGAGCGTGTAGTCGGTTCCGTCGACGGCGTCGATCGCCACTGTGAGGTTCTTCTCGGGTCCGTGGCGGCCGGTGTAACCGAGCAGTGGCCCTTCAGGGAGGGCGTACGCGTCGCGAAACGCCGTCGGATCGACCGGGCGAAACAACTCGGTGTCGATACCGTTCGAAATGACTGTGACATCGACATCCGGCGCGATGTACTCGAGCAGTCGGCGTCGGGCGAACGACGTCGGGGCGACGACGTGATCGACGCGCTCGAGGAACGTCCGCTCGTAGGCGCGGTGTGCTCGCTTGCCGATGTCGACGAAAGCCGGCGGGACGTGCTGTTCGATACGGTCGTCGAGGAGGGTGTGATAGGAGGCGACGACGGGGATGTCACGCTGTCGAGCGAAGCGAACGCCCGTCGCCCCGACGGTGTAGGGCGTGTGGACGTGGACGATATCCGGCGTCTCGAGGCCGTCGTGGATCGCCGGGAGTCCGAGTCGGTACCGTGGATACAGCGGCGCGCCGACGCTCGGGACCGCGTACTCGTCGGTGTCGGAGTCGTACCCCTCCATTTCGGGGAAGACGACGGCCATCGAGCCCCGGCGACGGCCCCACCGCTCACGCCAGAGCGTGATCGTGTAGGTGACGCCGTTGACCGTCGGCAGATAGAGATCGGTAAACGCGGCGACGGTTCGGGTCCCAGCCATCGGCTGCCGTTCCACGGGGTCGTGCAAATCGGTTGTGGAACCGATAGAGACTGCCTCGAGTGCCACACACCCGGGGCATGTCGCCTCTCACAGTGGGCTGTCGATCCGAAACGCGACGTCGTGATCCGAGAGCAGCGATCGCATTCGCCGCACGCCGCCGTGGGTATCCCACCCTTCGGAGGTGTAGTGTTTGTACGGATGGCGCAGCCACGAGTACTCGCGATGGGCGAACACGTCCACCGCATCAGTGTCGGCGACGAACAGCGCGACGTGAAGTTGCCACGTCGCAAACGGTGATGCCCGCCGTACCCAACTGCCGGCCGACTGTCGGCCATCCCGGTGGACTTTCAGCGAGGCGACCGGTTCCGGCGCAAACGACATCGTCTCGAGGTCGGATCGAAACTCGCCGAGGCCGTACTCGATCGTGCCGACGTACTCGTCGGGGTGTTGGAGACACTGGGCGAAGCCCCCGAGCGGTTCTTTGATTCGGTGCAGTGTCGGCAACACGCGACGGCGCACGCGCGTGGTCAGATCGATCGCGTGGGTGTGATCGGACCGGCAAGTGCCGTCGCGTTCGTCTGTCGAAGCCACGATACTCCTATCGAGTATGGGCCCAAAACCATTGTGGTCCGGGGTTAGAGGTCCTGCATCCGGATTCCGTCTTCGACCAGTCGTGCGTTTCGCTCTCGGTCGAGGCGCTCGCCGAGGCCGTCGTGGGCGTACAGTTGGGCGATCACGTCAGCGTAGAGCGTCCGCCACGCGATGGCGTAGATCGGCGACTGGCCCCACGCCCGTAGCTCCGGCACCAGCTCGTCGTAGGTCTCGTGGCGCTGTTCGAACCGGTCGATCGCCTCGAGCACGCGAGCCGCGGCTTCACGGTCGTCCTCGGCGTTTTCGATCGCCTGATTCAGTCGCTGCTCCCAGCCGGCGACCGCTTCTTGCATGTCCGTTCCAGCAACCTCGTCGTCGGCTGGCAGGCGTTCGAGCACCGGTTTTGGCACGCCGAGTGAGATGTCGTCCATACCTCGAGGTATGGCGCCGGCTGTCAAGAAACTACGGCCACGTCGCGAGCATGATCTCGTCGACGAACGCGTCGTCGATGCGGTACTGCGCTTTGTGCTCGCCCTCGCGTTGCCAGCCGTTTGCTTCGAGGAACTCGATCGCACCCTCGTTCGTCGCGGGCACGTTCTGGTAGACCTTCCGGTAGCCGGCGCTGTCGGCCCACTCGAGGCCGTACTCGAGCAGTCTCGACCCAATCCCGTGCTGGCGCAGATCGGGTGCGATGCCAACAGTGAGTTCGGCGGTGTGCGACAGCGACGGCAGTTCGTTGGCATCGAGATGCAGCCAGCCGACGACGCTCGCGTCGTCGGTTGCGAACGGAGTTTCGTCGTCGGTTTCGTCGTCAGTGTCCGTCTCCGGCTCGAACACCGCGACGAACACGACCCGCGAACGATCCTCGTTCGCCCGTACGAGCGCCGAATCGCCCTCGAGTTGGGTCGCGACGTTCTCGGCGACGATGTATGTCCCCTCGGCTGCGACCTCGCGCATCGTCTCGATAACGCCCCGTCGGTCTTCTTCCCGTGCCGCCCTGATCGTTACCGTTCCGTCCTCGAGTTCGACAGTAATCGGCGTCGTCGAAAGCGCAACCCGGTACTTACCGCCGGATTCGGTCAGATACCCCTGCGTCTGCAGTGCCTCGAGACAGGACTCGAGGCTGTCCATCGGGGGACAGATCGGTTCGGTGTACGACCTCGAGCGGGCGGGTTTCGAGTGGGCCGGCTCCGACTCGAGTCGGATCGATCGCGCCAGTTCGTCGGCGGTGACGGCCCCGTGTCGCTCGACGTACTCGTAGACTGCTCGCTGGACCTCGGTGTCGAACGACAGCGTCGGGTGAACGCTCATACGACCCCCACCGCCGACGACCATCTTTAGTATGGGCACTGTATCCGCAAGCACGGGGTCGACGACGGGCCTCGAGAGGCGGCTCTCCGTCCCCATCCGCCTGTTGTGACCACAATCGACAGCGATCCGGCAACCGAGCAATCCCGTGACACCGAGGAAAAACGGGCTAGAACCGGCATCTGTGCCCATCAGAACCGCGTTCCCTGATACGAATCTTTTTACTCAGCGCCAGCATTGAGATTCGTGGACAACCATCATGTTAGTAGCCATCGGCGTTTTCGTTGACAATTACCACGCCACTCGAGGGCTGTATCGATGACCGAACACGACATCACGCTGTCGGTCAACGGCACCGAACACGACCTGACCGTCGAGCCGCGAACGCTGCTCGTCACCGCGCTCCGGGAGGACCTCGGCTACACCGGCGCGAACGTGGGCTGTGAGACCGCCCGCTGTGGCGCGTGTACCGTCCGCGTCGACGGCGAGGCGATCAAATCCTGTATGCGGTTTGCCGTCCAATCGGACGGCGCGGAGGTCGAAACCGTCGAAGGACTCGCCGAGAACGGCGACCTCGCGCCGTTACAGGAGCAGTTCCAGGAGAACCACGGGCTCCAGTGTGGGTTCTGTACGCCCGGGATGCTCATGACGGCGGATACGTACCTGAAAGACGCCGACGACCCCTCTCGAGAGGAGATCCGGGAGGCGATCGAGGGGAACCTCTGTCGCTGTACCGGCTATCACAACATCGTCGACGCGATCGAGGCGACGCTCGAGCAACGGGAGGCGAGCCATGAGTGAGAGCGACCACCCTGCGGAAAAGCGCGGCTTCGGCGACCCGATCGAACGCGACGAGGACGTCCCGCTGCTGACGGGCGAGGCGACGTACACCGACGACATCCAGCTCCGGGGGACGGCGCATCTGGCGATCCGCCGCTCCGATCACGCACACGCCCGCATTCTCGAGGTCGATACGAGCGCGGCCGAAGCGATGGACGACGTCGTCGCGGTTTACACCGGTTCGGACGTCGAGGACAGCGGCGTGCCAAACACCATCCCGACAGCGTGGATGCTCCCCGGGCTCGTGACGCCACAGTATCGCATGCTCGCCGTGGATAAAGTCCGCCACGAGGGCGACGGGATCGCCGCCGTCGTCGCCGAAACGCCACAGGCGGCCCGCGACGCGCTCGCAGCCATCGACGTCGAGTACGAGGTGCTCGAGCACGTCACGGACCCTGTCGAGTCGGTCGAGCGCGACGTGGCGCCGGTCCACGAGGAGGCCGAGGACAACGTCGCCTTCGACTTCGAACTCGGCGACGCGGACGCCGTCGACGAGGCCTTCGCTGACGCCGACCGGATCGCGAGCGTCGACCTCCGACAGCCGCGGCTCATTCCGAACGCGATGGAACCGCGGTCGGCACTGGCCGACTGGGACGTCGCGACCGAGAAACTGCGCCTCTGGATGACGAGCCAGAACCCCCATCTGCACCGAATGCTGCTGTCGGCCGGTACGCTCGGGGTTCCAGAGAACAAGATCCAGGTGATCGCCCCCGAGGTCGGCGGGGGATTCGGCAGCAAGATCTACCACTATCCCGACGAGGCCGTCACGGCCTGGTGTTCGATGCAACTCGGCCGACCGGTGAAGTGGAAAGCCAGCCGGATGGAGGGCTACGTCACCGACTGCCACGGCCGCGACCACACGACGAGCGCCGAAATCGCCGTCGACGACGACGGAACCGTCCGCGGGATTCGCGTCGAGACCCACGCCGGGCTGGGCGCACAGCTCTCGCAGTTCGCCACCGCCACGCCGTCGTATCTGTACGCGACGATCCTCTCCGGCGAGTACGCCATTCCGGCGATCCACTGCCGGGTCATCGGCGCGTTCACCAACACGACGCCGGTCGACGCCTACCGCGGGGCCGGCCGCTCGGAAGGCATCTACGTGATCGAACGGCTCATGGACGTCGCCGCGCGGGAACTCGAGATGGACCCCGCCGAACTCCGGCGGACGAATCTCGTCCCGCCCGACGAGTTCCCCTACGAGACCGCCGCGGCCGTCGTCTACGACAGCGGCGAGTACGAGCGGGCGATGGACAAGGCACTCGAGCACGTCGGCTACGACGACCTGCGAGAGCGACAGGCCGAACTCCGCGAGGAGGGCCGCTATCTCGGCATCGGCGTCGCCAACTTCGTCGAGTCGGCCGGGCTCTCGCCGTCGGGACTCGCCGGCGACCTCGGCGCGCAGGCCGGTGGCTGGGAGAGTTCGATCGTACGCTTCGATTCGACGGGAACCGTCACGGTCCTCGTCGGGACGGCCGATCAGGGACAGGGCCACCGCACGACGTTCGCCCAGATCGCCGCCGAGGAACTCGGCGTCCTGTCTCTTATACACATCNGCCGAAGCGCCTCCGTCGGCGGCGGGGCCATCGCTCGCGGCGCACGCGAGGTGCGCGAGAAAGCCCGCGAGATCGCCGCCCACCAACTCGAGGCCAGCGTCGACGACATCGAGTTCGACGACGGCGAGTTCCACGTCGCGGGTGCACCCGACCGCTCGTATCACATCCAGGAGATCGCCGCGGAGGCGTATCTGGGCCACGACCTGCCCGAGGAGATGGACCCCGGCCTCGAGGCGACGAACTTCTACGACCCGGAGAACTTCACGTTCCCCTTCGGCACGCACGTCGCCGTCGTCGAGGTCGACCCCGAAACGGGTGGGATCGACCTCGAGCGTTACGTCGCGGTCGACGACTGCGGCGAGATCATCAACCCGATGATCGTCGAGGGACAGGTCCACGGCGGCATCGCACAGGGGATCGGCGCGGCGCTGTACGAGGGAGCCGCCTACGACGACGACGGCCACCTCCTGACCCGCCGGATGGACGAGTACGCCGTCCCACACTCGACGTACGTGCCGGACTTCGAGACCGACTACACGGTCACGCCGAGCCCGCACAATCCCATCGGCGTCAAAGGCGTCGGCGAGTCGGCGACCATCGCTGCCGCGCCGACCGTCGTCTCCGCCGTCGTCGACGCCCTCGAGCCGTTCGACGTCGATCACCTTGATATGCCGATCACACCGGAAGCGGTCTGGCAAGCCATGGGAGGTGAGGAGTGATGTACGCGAACGACTTCGAGTACTACCACGCCGAAAGCGTCGCCGAGGCTGTCGACCTCCTCGAAGAGCACGAGGGGGCCGAACTGCTCGCCGGCTCACACGGCTTGCTCCCCCGGATGCGGACCGGAGAGGAGGCCCCGCCGGTACTCGTCGACATCAACGCAGTCGACGGACTCTCGAGTATCGAGGTCACCGACGGCGACCTTTCGGTCGGCGCGCTCGTGACCCACGCGGAACTCGCCGACTCTGACCTCGTTCGGGAACACGCACCAGCACTCGCCGACGCGGCAGGCGAGGTTGGCGACATTCAGGTCCGAAACGGGGGAACCATCGGCGGTAACCTCGCCCACGGCGACGCGCGAACGGACCACCCCGCCGCCGTCCTCGCACTCGGCAGTTCCCTCGACGTGACAGGCTCCGACGGCGACCGCTCGATCGACGCCGCCGACCTCTTTACCGGCCACTTCGAGACCGCCGTCGGGGAGCACGAGCTCGTGACCGCGCTTCGGATTCCGATCGAAGACGGTGCCTCGAGTACGTATCACAAACATCGCAACCCCCTCTCGGGCTACCCGCTCATCGGGGTTGGTGCGTGGGCACGGATCGACGGCGAAACGATCGAACGCGTTCGCGTCGCTGCCACGGGTAACCTCTCTCACCCCCGACGGCTGTCCGCCGTCGAGGCGGCGCTCGAGGGCGAAGCGCTCGAGCCGGCATCGATCACGGCTGCGGCAGAACAGACGACGGCGCTCGATGACGACGAGTTCCGACCGGATGTGCAGGCGTCGCCAGCCTACTGCCGCCACCTGCTGTCGGTCAACACCGAACACGCCCTCCGGGACGTCCTCGACGTCGACGGGGAGTAACGGCACCGAACGACCGCGGCGCGTCACTCGAAGCCGTTTTCGAGAGTGACTCGAGGAACCGAGATCGTTAGCAGCCACGCTGTTCTGCCCGGATGACAACTGTCCGATGAGTGTCCACGACGGGATCGCTGGCGCAGCAGTCGATTCTATATCTCAGTATATCGTTTATCGATGGGGATTGTCGAGCGATTCGACCTGAACCGCGGCTCGAGGCCTTGCTGGAGCTGCCATCCGTCCTGATCGCTTGCCAGCCATCCGCTGTGCCACCAGCGTCTCTCACGCTAGCGACCGACCGGACATCGGTGTTCGGTCGAGACACAGAATCGGGTTCGACCTCCCGATCGCGTGGTCGCACATCCACAAACGGTTCGGCGTAGGCAGTGTCGTCGCCACTGTCCACAGTGCATACTCGGTCACACGACGGGAGCGCGGGTCGGAGCGAACGACGTGAGCGAGACCCGCGGACAGATGCGTGAGGACATCGTATTATCGTACGCACGCGCCAGCCGGTGAAGACGTACACTGCGGGGTACTCGCCGTTTTTCGCTTCGAACTGGGTTACGACCGTGCGTCGCTGCCGTGGAACGTGTTGATCCTGTCGGACAGAACTATTCATACATCGATCGCGTCTCACGGCTCGTCGCCTTCGGCGACGACCGTTCGCATGCGATCGAGCAGTCACTGGCTTCTGTCCGATAATATGAATAGCACCACTTCGACCCTCGATGAGCGACCGCGTCGAGACCTGTTTTCGTGCCTCGAGTCCGGGTAAGGGGTGCCGTAAGTACCGCTCCAGCCGGTCGGTCGATCGAGACTCGGTAATAAATCCTATAGTGCGATACAAAATTCCCAGTCATCGGCAGCGAGTCCTCTCCCGTAGTTCGGTAGTTTGGGGGACATATCCGCTCTAAAGAGGGTTCAGAATCGATTGTCGCCACTACCTTTATACCCGCCAATCGACTTGTGAATAGCAATCGGTCATGGTAGCCCCCGAAAACAATGAGTAATTCGAGACAGTTCGGGCCAGAACCTGCACAGCTCCTGTTAGTCGAGGATAACCCGGGAGACGTTCGCCTGACTAAAGAAGCCTTCAAACAGGGTCGTATCGAAAACGACCTCTATGTCGTCTCCGACGGCAACGAGGCACTCGAGTTTCTCCACAGGCGCGGCGAGTACGCCGACGCACCGCGGCCGGATCTCATCCTGCTGGATCTCAACTTGCCACGAAAAGACGGTGAAGACGTGCTCGAGGAACTCAAAGACCATCCGGAACTGCGCTCGATCCCGGTGATCGTCTTGACGAGTTCGCGTGCCGAAGAGGATGTCGTCAGATCCTACGAACTGCACGCCAACGCGTATCTCACGAAGCCAGTCGATCCGGACGAGTTTATCGAAACCGTCCGTGCGTTCGAAAAGTTCTGGTTCTCGGTCGTTCGACTTCCGCCAGAGGATGAGCGTTCATGAGTGGGACGAATACCCGATCCGAGTCGACCGTCGACGCCGACACTCTGGAGATCCTTCTCATCGAGGATAACCCCGGCGATGCACGCCTGATTCAGGAGATGCTTCAGGGAACTGAAGAACTCGCACAGCGTCTCAGTTCGGACGAGACTGCGGGGCGAACACCGGAACTCACCTGTACGTCCCGCCTCGAGGACGGCCTCGAGTTGCTCGAGGAGTCGACCGTCGACGTCGTGTTGCTCGATCTGAACCTGCCAGACAGCGAGGGACTCAGAACGCTCGAGACGGTCCATACGGAGCGCGAGGAGATACCCATCGTCGTCTTGACTGGTGTTCGTGACCAACAGGTCGGCGTGCAGGCCATCCAGCGTGGGGCACAGGATTTCCTCGTCAAAGACGAGGTGACAAGCGAGTTGCTCGTGCGGACGATCCACCACGCGATCGAGCGGGCCCGTCAGGAGCGTGAACGCCGTCGCCAACGCGAGCAACTCGAGGCCCTGAATCGTCTCAACCGGATCGGCCACGATATCACGCACGCGATGATCACGACGGAGACACGGGCGGACTTAGAACAGCGAGTCTGTGATCGACTCGCCGAATCCGACGCCTACCGGTTCGCGTGGATCGGCGGCGTCAACCCGGGGAGCGATCGCATCGTTCCGAAAGCCGCTGCCGGCGTCGAAGACGGCTATCTCGATTCCGTCTCGATCAGTATCGACGAAGACGACGAAACCGGGCAAGGGCCGACTGGAACGGCGCTCCGAACCGGCACAGTACAGGTGATGAACGACGTCCAGATGGACCCCGAGTTCGAGCCGTGGCGTGATGCGGCGCTCGAGCGAGGGTACCAATCGTCGGTTTCGATTCCGATCACCTACGAAGACCTCGTCTACGGCGTGTTGAACGTCTACTCGGCGTCGCCGCGTGCGTTTGAGGGAGCGGAAACCACGATCCTTGCTCGAATCGGTGATGTGATCGCCCACGCGATCACGGCGATCGAACGAAAAGACGCCCTCGTCAGCGACGCCGTGATCGAACTCGAGTTCCGCATCGATACGCTGGCCGAGCCGTTGATCGGGTTGTCGGAGGGCGACTCGAGTCGGATCAAACTCGAACAACTGATCAGTGGCGACGAGACGCTGCTCGCCTACGGATCGGCACAGGGCGTCGATCAAGAGGCGTTCCGCGACGCGGTTGGAGACACTGAGGGGTTCAGCGAGGTTCGATTCCTCACCGTCAGGCGTGACGAGTTCGAGTTCGAACTCGTCGCCCCGGCTGCGGTCTCGTTGTTCGAGACGATCGCGACCCACGGCGGCCGGGTGCAATCTGCGACGATCGACGACGGCGAGTTCCGCTTCGTCGTCGAACTCCCCCGAGGCCGGGACACCCGCCAGATGATCGAACTCATCAACGAACAGCGCGACGACGTGACGTACCTCGCCCAACGAACCAGCGAGCGCAGCGAGCGTGACGAGTCGGGGTCGGCCTCGGTCCTCGAGGAAGACCTCACCGAGAAACAGCGTGCAGCCCTCGAGACGGCCTACTTCGCGGGCTATTTCGACTGGCCCCGCGAGAGCACCGGCGAGGAGATCGCCGACCGACTCGGTATCGCGCCGGCGACGTTCAACCAGCATCTCCGGACGGCCGAACGGAAGTTCTTCGATTCGGTGCTGGGCGAGTAGTTCGGACGCGGCTTCGAGGATCGACACTGTGTTGTGGCGGGTCGAGTGATGCAGCCGGCAGTAGTCCTTTCAACGGCTCTTTTCTGGTTTGATCGTCGAATTAATTCGACAACAGTACCAGATGTGATTTACAATACCCCTTCGTTAGCTGACGTATGGTGAATCCAACCACGCCGGTGTACAGGCGACGAGCCGTGTTGAGTTCGATCGGAGTCGGCACCGCAGTCGGCCTTGCGGGCTGTCTCGGCGGCGACGATTCGGAGTCCGGTGATGACACCGACAACACGGCTGACGGCAACGGTGATGGGGACGATACGAACGGCACTGGAACCGATGACCTCGACCTCGAGGCTGCGGAGTTCCCGGCCGATCAGGAGTGTGCGGTGTGTAGTATGACTGCTGCCGACCACCCGGACTGGAACGCACAGGCGGTCCACGACGACGGCCATCGGGAGTACTTCTGTTCGTCGGGCTGTCTGGCCGCCTACTACGCCGCACCCGAGGAGTTCGGCGGCCCCGACAGCGAGATCGAGGGCGTCTGGGTCACCGAGTACGAGACGGGCGAGTTGATCGACGGGACGGAGGCGTCTTTCGTGCGGGTGACCGACCCCGACGACGTCGACGACATCATGATGCGGAATCCGACGCCGTTTGCCGATCGTGCGGACGCCGAAGCGTTTATCGACGAGTTCGACGCCTACGACGAGGACGACATTATCACCCTCGAGGAGTTCGACATGGAACTGGCGGAACTGTACCGAAGTCAGTTCTTCGAGGATGACGATGGTAACGGCCATAACCAGAGTCTACGCGCCGTTTAGCCCGGCTACGAAGTCCAAAGACACAACCGTTCGACGACCCCGAGACGATACCCGTGTCTTCCCACAAGCCATCCAGTTCCGGCCCGCTCGAGACGTGGAACACGCCACAGGAGACGACCGTCTGTCTCGTTTCGTTCGGTGACTGGTTGGCCCCCTCGCTGGCGCCGGTCCTCGTTGGGGTGATCGTCCTTGCTGTCTCGGGAACGCTGGTCCTCTTTTTCATCGGGCTGTTCGGATACCTGCAGCGACGGACGACACAGTATCTCGTGTTGCTGGTCGTTCTCGGGGCACTCGTCGTCCGGTCGATCGTCGGTATGGGAACCGTACTGGGACTCGTCCCGATGACGGCCCATCACCTTATCGAACACAGCTCCGACGTGTTCATCGCGGCGCTGTTGCTCTCCTTGATCATCTGGTCCCGACCGACCGATCGTTCCTCGAGGGAGACAACGTCCGGCGACGAAAACCAGTGATCCCTATCGACGATTGCACCAGACGCTACTTGGGGATCTGCTCCATACCGTCCACCAATGACCCGACGCAGCGTTTCTGGGGGCGAGGCCACGGGTACACTGGCCGCCGCGATGGCTGTCCGGCACAGTTGGGCGGGGCCGAACCGAACTGAGACGTGGCGTCCTCGCCGCGAAACGGGTATCGACCGCGACGACTCGCCGACGATGACGTCAGTCGGTGACCAGCTCACGGTTAACCGATGAACGGTCCGTTCTCGACCGCGAGCCTCGAGCCTGTGGTCTTCCAGCAGTGTTACGACCCGTCGCTTGACCCGGCGGTGATCGAGCCGGTGGGACTGGCCGTCTTCGGGCTCATCGGACTCCTCGGCGGTGCTCACTGTCTCGGGATGTGTGGGCCGCTCGTGACGACGTACTCGGATCGGATGCGAGCACAAAACGACACCTCGACGAGGCGAAACGAGGTGACACTCGGGATGGTTCGCCAACACGCGCTGTTTAACCTCGGGCGAGCGGGGAGCTACGCCGTCCTCGGTGCGGTATTCGGGCTTGCCGGCTCGGTCGTCTTCATCACGCCACAGACCGTGACGGTAGTCGCCACCGATGTCCACGCGATCGCCGGCATCCTCGTCGGGGCAGTGATCATTGCGATGGGCGTTCACTACCTGTTCGGCCGCGGCTTACTCGGCGGCTCGGTCAGCATTCCGTTCCTCGAGCCCGTGCTCAACCGCGTTCACGGGTGGCTGATCGAACACGTCGACTCGTGGGTTGGCGACACCAGAATCGCCGGACTCGGCGCAGCCCACGGGCTGTTGCCCTGTCCGTTGCTGTACCCGGCATTTCTGTACGCGTTCGTGCAAGGCTCTGCGACCGGCGGCTTTCTGGCGCTGGCTGCACTCGGACTCGGGACCGTGCCGTCGCTGTTCATTTATGGCACCCTGTTTCAGTCGCTCAGCGTCGAGACCAGAATTAAACTCCATCGCGTTCTCGGGGTCGCCTTCCTCGCGCTCGGGTACATCCCGCTCCAACACGGCCTCGCGACGCTCGGCGTGTTCCTGCCCGCGATCCCGCTTCCGCACTACCAGCCGCTGTAGGGACGCCGACTCGAGCGACTACGGAAGCCGAGCGCTCCGATAGATTCTCGCGACATCCGTATCGACCGCCGAGAGCGAGACGATGTCGTCCTCGGAGAGGTCGTCGTACTCGTCGACGTACTCGAGTGCAGTTGACCGATTGCCGTACGGTCGCGGATCGATGCGCATCGGATCGTCGGCCCGTTGTTCGTTGTGCTCGAGGACGTAGACGGCGTCGAAGCCGTCGATAAGCCGTTGCATCTCGAACTCGGTGACCCAGACGCCGACGATCTCGGCTTCGGAGCCGCCGAAATGCGTCGGCTCGGCGTAGTAGGCGAACATACAGCCGGGGCTACAACACATCATGCCGACGCCGTCCTCGTGGGCGACTTGACAGTTTCGCTCGGGGTAATCGGTCACGGTCATCGAACAGACGCCACACATTTGATCGTCGCTGAACTCCTTTGGCTCGTCGACTGGGTGCTCAACGGTGAAATCGAAGCCAGCGTCCGGATCGGCGACGTTCGGGTCGCCGCCATCGTCGTCGGAACAGCCGGCGAGCACGCCCCCAACGCCGGTGGCACACGCTGCGAGCAGGCGTCGGCGACTCCGTGAGACTCCGTGGGATCGTCTCATCGGTCGGTCAGGTCACGTCCCGAGGCTGTCGATCAGTTCCCGCGTCACCGAGTCGTGGTCGAATCGCTCTCCGCCGTGGGCCTCGGCGAACGCATCGGCATCCTCGGCCGACGTGAAGCCAATGAGTGACTCGCCCATCGCGCCGAAGACGTCGCTGTCGACGACGAACTCGAGGTCCGTTGCCGAGGCGTTGGCCTCGGCCTCGAGGTGGGCGCTGATGAACTCGATGCCCTGTTCGTCGGTGAGCTCCCAGTCGACCGCCGAGTAGTCGGTCAGGTACAACACGATCGGTTCGTAGCCGGCCTCGAGTTGATCGAAGTAGTACTCGTAGGCACAGGCGCTGCTGCAGTAGTGGACGACGCCGTCTTCCGCACTGGGAAGGTCGTCATCGTCGTAGAACGCGTGTCCGGACGGGCCGGGATGGCTCTCGATCACCATGCTACAGACCGCACAGTCGTGGTCGCTTTCGATCGCAATCGGATCGGGTGCATCGTCGGCGTCGTCGTCACCAATACAGCCGGCGACGACAACGGTGCCCGCGACGCCGGCCGTCCGAAGGAACTGTCGCCGATGCGTGTCGACCGTCGTTTTCGTCCACCGGTCGAGCCGTTTCATACCCGCGAGTTCGAACGCCGTCGCATTAGTGAATCTGGTACGATTGCCGTATCGAGCCCCGCCAAATCCTTCGATAACCGAACCAGATTTCCTATTGTTCGGTGGCACCCACAACCGGGTATGGCCGGGACTACGCGGTATCTCTTGCTCTCACTCGCACTCGGCGTGTTGCTGGTCGGCGGTGCCGGACTGTTCGTCGTCGATACCGGGTCGACATCCCCTGATCCGGTGCTGTTCGAAGATACGGTCAGAATGGGCGTCACCCTCGAGAACGACCCCGACGGTGGCGACGACATCGAGGTCCCGAAAGCGCAGGTGTTCTACTCGCAGTACGAGTACGTCGTCGGCTATCAGGGCCTCGAGCGCTTCGTCGACGACCGCCAGCAACCGGGCCATCAGGAGCGCTTTGGGTATCCGATCGCCGTCCACGTCTCCGATTTCAGCGAGACGGATATCGAACTCACGGACGACGGCTATCCGACTGCCGACGGACGGGTCGGCTGGACTGACGCCGAATCGGCCGCGTTCGTCGTCGGCAGCGACGCCGCGACGCCCGCCGGCGAAACGGTGGTTCCGTTTTCCGAGCGCGACGACGCCGAGACGTTCGCCGAAGCCCACGGCGGCGAGGTACGAAGCTGGGAGCAACTGCTCGAGTCCGACTTCGAGATCGACGACGCCGGAGCCGTCCGCGACCGGGTCGACGACCGTCACGACCGCGCCGACGGACAGGCCGCGGCCTCGAGGGAACTGCTCGACCGACCCGAAGCCGTCGTCGTCGGCGAGGACGCGGAGACGATTCAGGACGCCGTCGAGATGGCTCCGGCGAACACGACGGTCGTCGTCCCCGCGGGAACCTACGAGGAACACGTCGACCTCGATCGCCCGCTCACGCTCGCCGGTGAGGGGAACGCGACGATTCAGGGTGACGGAACTGGGACGGTCGTCTCCGTCAGCGCCGATCAGGCCGCCGTCACGGACCTCCAGATCACCGGCGTCGGAAATGCGACCCGTCCTGCGGACCGAGAGACGACCACAGACAGCAGCGAAGACGTCCTCGAGATGGCTTACGGACAGGGCGACGCCGGCATCGAGGTCGACGGCGCAACCGAGACGCTGGTCGAGAACGTGACGATCGAGACGCCGGCCAACGGGGTGTTGCTCCGAGACAGCCCCGAGGCCGTCGTTCGAAACGTCTCGGTCTACGGCAGCGACAACTGGAGCGACGGCTACATGGGCGTGATGACGATGCGTTCGCCGGACGGCGTCGTCGAGAACTCACAGTTCGTCGACGGCCGTGACGGCATCTACACCCACCGATCACACGGCCTCGTCTACCGGAACAACACGCTCGAGCGAAACCGGATCGGCGTCCACCTGATGTACACCTCGAACGTGTTGATCGCCGACAATCGGATCAGAAACGCGGGCTCGACCGGAATCGACGTCATGACCAACCCCGAGCACAACGCGATCGTCGGCAACGAGATCCAGCATACCTCTCGAGGCCTCCTGATGGCGGGCTCGCGATCGTCCGTCGCGGAGAACCTCATCACGGATACGGACGTTGGGGTCGCGGCCGGCGCGGGTAACTCGATCTACGAGGACAACGTCATCGCCGGCAACGTCGACGGGATGCAGGCGAATCACCTGCTGCCGACCAATCAGGTCGTCGGCAACGACTTCGTCGGCAACTACCGCCACGCGACCGCTCGAGTGGGTGTCCTTCGTATCTGGACGGAAGACGGCGCGGGCAACTACTGGCACGGCGCGGTCGGACAGCCAGACGAGACGGTCCTCGATCGGTCGTACTCGCCGACCGATCCCGTCGACGAACGGCTCCACCGCGTCGGCGGAACACCCACGCTCGCTCAGGCACCCGCATCCAACGCCCTCGCCGCGCTGGAAGGCTCCGTCTCCGGGATGCGAACGCAGAGCATCATCGACACGGCCCCGCTCTGTGCGCCGTCGAATCCCGAGTTGCTCGAGCGAACCGAGTGGGACGCACCCGAGCGCGAGTGTGGCGAGTCGGCCGCGGAATAAGTGGCTGTACGGGATCAGGCCCCGCGCGGTTCGACTGCCGACGGACTCTCCTTCTCGAGCGACCGGTTCGAGGCGGCGACGACGCCCATCGAGATCCCGGTCGCCAGGAGACTGATGCCGACGAGCAGACCGATCGCCCACGCCGCGCTGGCCGGGAAGCCAGCCCAGAGCAGCCCCGCGAGCACGAGCGAGAGCACGCCGCTTGCGGCGACTGCTGCGCGTCCGGGTCGGTTTGCCATTCGAAACGACAGCCACAGCTCTGCGATGCCGTCGACGAACAGGTATGCAACGAGCAAGAGTGTCAGGCTCGCGAGCGCAACGACGGGATTGACGAGCAAGAGGAGGCCGGCGACGACCGACACAACCCCCAGCGCCAACTGCCAGAGCGCCCCCGTCCAGCCACGGACGGTGAATGCGTGAGCGCCGTGGACGATCCCCCCGAGAACGAGCAACGCCCCGAGCCCGAGGGTAATCGAGATCCCGGTGGCAAACGGGAACACGATCGCGAACACGCCGATCAGCGCGATCACCCCGCCGGCGATCGCAAGCATCTGCCAGCCTTGCTCGGGCTGGTACTCATCGGCTACACTGTCATCTGCTGTTGCTGAACTCATCTCCTGTCACCGCTGATACAATGGTCGTGAGAGTAGATAACGGATTTCTACGGGTTGACAGTAGTTCACGGTGGAAGATCAGTCACGAAACGGACTGAACTCGGCTCCTCGAGGCCGTCTCGACGAGCGTGGGGGACTCGAGACGCGCGTGGTCAGTCCGAGAGCCCGGACGACAGATCGGTCGTTTCGGTCGGCGCGTCTCGACGGCCGACCCACCGCCGGGCCCGTCCGGTGAGGTTCTTTGCCAGCACTCGACCCGCAAACGAGGGGGTCCGCCGCTGGCGTCGATAGTAGAACTCGCCGAGTTGCGCATCGGGCACGGTCTGTGGCTCGAACGTCGGATCTCGCAGGCTGTTGATTCCCTCGACCAACAGCGTTATCTGAAGCGCGACGAGCCGATCGAAGACGTCCCAGAGAGTGTCACATCCCTCGAGTGAGACCTCGTCGTAGGCGACGATCTCACCGCCATCGATCGACTCGTTCAATCGCTGTAACGTCGCGCCCGCGCGGTTCTGTCCGTCGTGGAAGATGGCCGGCGGGCCCATGCCGCGATATCGACGAATGTCTGCTGGATGGAAACTCAACACGCCGTACTCGGGGGCGGTCAACACTGCTCCACGAACGAGCCCGAACCCGAACCGGACCACGACATCACAGTCGGCGGCGAGCCGGTCGACGACATCGTCGGGAAGTTCGGTCCAGCCGTCTTCGGTCTTCGGGACACACGGGACGTACTCGGCATCGGCGAGACAGTCGACGGTTTCAATCGAGTGTCGGTGCCAGAGTCGTTGTTCGTCTCCGAGCACCCGGCCGAGACTGCGTTCGGCGAGGACGAACGTCCACGCTTTCTCCCGTCGGAAGACATCGACAAACTGGACGACATCCTCGAGCCCGATCCGTTGTTTCGTGTTCCACGATTCGGCTTCGGACTCCGTGTCGACGTCGTTGTGAACGACCAGCGAAACGGTGACATCGGTTTCGTTTTGCAGGCGTTCGATGGCACGCACCTGCCACTTGTAGAGAAACGGTTCGGTCAGAATACCAACCGTCGCTGGCTCGGCCTCGGACATATGTGTGCCCGGATGCGGATCGGCGGTTTAGTTATCGATTGCATTTGCCATCGCTCTGTATACAAAACCGATAGCCTACGGATCGTTTACACCAGCCGTTTCGACAAAACAGAACGTTATCCGTCACTCGCACACTCGAGCAGTCGCCCGTTCGAGTGGCCTCGAGAGACGCTCGTTGTTACTTCTCTTCGACGTGGCGAATCTCACAGGCGATGCCACGCGTGCTTTCGGCCATCTCACGGCCGAACATCTCCGCGCGGCCGACGGCGAACGCGTTCGGCCCCTCGACGACGACCTCGTCGCCGACACGAATCTCCTCGTCGGCATCGACGACACCTGGTGCAAGCACGCTGCCGTGGGGAACGAAGCCGTCGATCTCGACGCGTTTGGTCGGCGCGTCGCTGTCAACCCACCGTTTCGCTCCCTCGAGCGTGAACGAAAGCGTCCCGTACTGGGGCACCATCGTCGCGAGCTGGGTGTCTTCGCGGTCGCGAACCTGAATCTTCGGGTAGCGACTCGTCGTCTGAATGTCGGTAAAGAGGTCGTCGCCCGCGCCGTCGCCGAGCAGATAGTCCGCGATGGCACGGACGGTGTTGTGCTCGCGTTCGCGCTTGGCGTACTTCAACTCGCCCGACAGCGCCGACGAGAGATTCGCGAGCGACTCGTCGTCGGTCGGGTGGCCGCCCTCGGGGACGGTGTAGGTAATCTCGAGGTCGAGTGCCTTTTCGACGCGGGAAACGATATCGCGGTAGCCTTCGTCGGGGACGTGGGCGATAATCTTCGGGTACTCGTTACGTTCAAGATAGCGCTCGAGGACGGTACTCACGAACTCCTTTTCGTCTTCGGACCAGCGGCCCGTGACGACGGTGTCGTACTGTTGGGCCGGGTAGGTCGTCTCGAGTTCCTGTGGGACGACGCCGATTGGACTCGTCATCGAGACCAGATGGCCGCGCCACTGGACGGCGTCGTGGAACTGGCGATGGCTCTGGGACTCGCTGTAGGGTTTCGTTGCCGAGCAGGGGACCAACACGAGCGGGTTCGAAAACCGGTTGCGATAGCGGGTCGTCACGCGGTCGGCGAAGCGCTGGATCTCCACGCGACGGATCGTGTCCTCGGTCGCCGCCGAAATCTGGGCGTCCCGGAGGATCGGCGTGCGTTCCTCGAGATACCCCCACTGGGCGTCGAGTTCGCGCATGGCGGCGGTGAGCCACTGGTCGTGGCGGGCCTGTCCCTCGACGTAATCGCGGAGGCGACCGTCTCGGATGCGCCGGCGGACAATGGCGAGTTCGGCAGCGAGGGCGTTTCGGTTGTGTTCGGCACAGTCCTCGCGAGTGAACTCCTCGCGGGGCTGCTGGCAGGCCGGACACGAGCAGGGCAGTTCCTCGAGGTCCTCGAGGAAGTAGGCCTCGTCGGTGGTCAGATAGCGGCCTTCCATTCCCTTCACAACGGCTGCGGTCTCGTCGAAGCAGTCGACGCCAGCGTAGGCGAGTACGGCGACGTTGCGCGGCGTGGCGACGCCGGAAAACAGCAGTGCGGTGTCGGCGGGGATCGCCTTGCGGGTGTTGACGACGGCCTCGACGAGCGCCGCACCGTGGCCCGTGATCGACTGGACGTCGGAGACGGCGTAGGCGTCCGTGTCGTGGTCGTCAGCGTGCTCGCTCGAGATGACGGCGACGCTCGGGTAGTCGACGTCGGGGTAGTCGACGGCGAACGACTCCTGGACCTCCGGGGCCGTGCCGCCGGGGAACGCCCGGTGGGGAAGGACGGTCAGCGTCGACTCGTCGCCTTCGGGAACGTCCCGATCGGCGCTCCAGAGCGAGCCCGCATCCTCGAGGACGTCGTCGACGAGTGCGGGGGTCGTCAGGGGCGACTCGAGGCGGAGTTCGCCCACGCGCGCGGCCCCGTCGCGTGCGTGTACTTCGAAGTAGTCGGTCATACCCGATATGACCGGGGAGCGCGAAAGAGACTGTCGATAGCGAGCGAGCGCGAGCGGGCGCTGGCGACGGCTTCGAGAGGTAAACCAGACCGCATACGATAGCCGACCTCCGACTGTTCGTATGCTCGCGATTTCACGGACGGGATGGCTGGTCGTCGCCATCACCGTCGTCCTGTTCGGGTCTGGCGCGCTCTTTGCCGCCGATGCCGGAGCCTCCTCGCCCGATCCGGTCGAGTTTGACGACACCGTTCAGGTCGGCCTCTCGCTCGAGGACCAGTACGCACTCGAGGAGGACGTCAGGCTTCCGCGCGCGCAGGTATTCTATTCGAAATACTCGTACGTCGTCGGCTATCAGGGGGTCGAACGGTTCGTCGACGACCACCAGCAGACGACACACACCGAACGGTTTGGCTATCCGTTGGCGGTGTACGTCTCCGACTACAGCGCCGTCGATGTCGAACTGCGCGAGGACGGCTATCCGGTCGCCGACGAGAACCCGCCGTGGATCGACGCGGAGACAGCCTGGTTCGTCACTGGCGGTGACGCGCGCTCACCGGCCGGCGAGACGGTCCTGGCGTTTGCAGACCGCGACGACGCGACGGCGTTTGCAGACCGCTCCGGCGGCGAGGTGCACACGTGGGACGACGTGCTCGAGTCCGACTTCGAGATCGACGACGCCGAGGTCGTCCGCGACCGACTCGATGATCGACTGGCCGAAGCCGACGACACGGGCACACAGGCCGAGTCGCTTCGTGACCGCCCCGTTTCGACCGTCGTCGGCGAGGACGCGGAGACGATTCAGGACGCCGTCGACGACGCGCCGGCGAACACGACCGTCGTCGTCCCGGAGGGACGCTACGAGGAACAGATCGAACTCGACAAACCGCTCACGCTCGCCGGAGAGGGGGACGTGACGATCGCCGGCCCGGGCTGGGGGACCGTCGTGACGGCGACGGCCGATCGGACCGCAGTTACCGGCCTCGAGATCACCGGCGTTGGAGACGAAACGTCCGGGGTAGACGGCGTGCCAGATCATGCACCCGAGGAGCGAGGCGACGGCTGGGACGACGAACTGACGACCCACTACACTGGCGGCGATGCCGGGATCGCCATCACCGAGGGGGCCGACAGTCTGGTCGCCGACGTCACCATCCGGACGCCGTCGACGGGCGTGTTGCTTCACGACAGTCCGGAGACGGTCGTCCGGAACGTCACCGTTGAGGGGAACGAGGTCTCGAGTGACGGACGGGCCGGAATCAACGCGATCTACTCGGCGGCGGTCATCGAAGACTCGACGATCCGTGACGGTCGTGACGGGATCTACACCCACGAATCACAGGAGATCGTGATCCGAAACAACACGCTCGACGGAAACCGACTCGGTGTCCACCTGATGCACACTTCTGATGCAGTGGTCGCTGGCAACGAGTTCCGCGAGCAGGACACGACGGGGATCTACGTCATGACCGGCCCCGAACGGATCGCGATCGTCGAGAACACGATCCGAGACACCGAGGTCGGGATTATTCCCGATAGCGACGACGCCTACGTCGCCTCGAACATCGTCGAGGGCAATGACGTCGGTATCCGACAGAACACGGCCGCCTCACTGATCGAGCACAACGTCATCGCCGGCAACATCGTCGGTGTCGAGGAACGGTCGGTGTTGCCGACGAACCGGATCGTTCACAACGATTTCGTCGGCAACTACGACCACGTTCGCTCGTCGGGTGGCCCACTTCGTATCTGGAGTCACGACGGCGTCGGCAACTACTGGCAGGGGGCGACGATGCTGTCGTCCATTGGTGAACACCCACCGTCGTACTCGCCCACAGACACCGTCGACGAACGCCTCCATCTGACCGATGGAACCGCGATGATCGCTCGCGCGCCGGCACTCCAAGCCGCCTCCGGCCTCGAGGGCATGGTTCCCGGCCTGCGAACCGGTGCGGTAACCGATTCGACACCGGCCTGCGAACCGAACAACCCCGACCTGCTCGAGCGAACGGCGTGGGCCGAGCAGGCATGGACCTGCGCGCAATAGTCCACACCGAATCTACGATACTGAGTTCCCGGTCACGCCGGAACTGACGGACTGCAGACCGTCTCAGACACGCTCGAGGGCGGTCGCCGTTGCGGAGGTGTGACCGCGGTTGAACGAGAGAACTTTGATCTCGAGGACGTCACCGACGTCGAGCCCGTCAGGGAGGTCTTCGACGAAGACCACGAAGCCCTCGATCTTGCAGACGGCCTGTCGCTGGCCGGAGTGGTGTTCGGTGAACTCCTGTACGGCGACCTGCCTGACGTCGCCGATCTCGACCGGTGGCTGTCGCTTTTGGGCCGCCTTGTGGCGTTCGTATGACGCCTGTTGTGCCGCCGACTGGCTGCGACCCCGGAACCGCTTGAATAGCCACGATCCGAACACGACGATAACGATCATCCCGAGCAACAGCGACGTTACCCCAAGCATACTCGAACCAGACGCCGCCCACGCCTTTGGTGTTCTGGTGTGGGGCGGCTCGATCGCTGCTCGGAATCGTCGCAGTTCTCGTCGCCACTGAGACGGATTGCTGTCCCGACGTCCCGCCGACCACCGACCCGTGCTGGCGATCAGCGGGACGTGACTCCAGTAAACCGTCTGACAGTCGAGAGAGAACACTGATGAACGATCGTGCAAATTTCGCCGCTACCCTTTTAGGCGTTCATCCGTTGGAATACGACGTGACTGACCCTCTCATCGGTTCGACTGACGGCGAGTTCGATAGCTCCGTGAGTATGGCGATCGTGACTGCGGTCGCGTCCGAGCGCGGCGTTTCCCCAACCGAGTTGCCACCGTTATACGAGTGGATCAACCCCGACGCGCTGGATGCGCTTTTCGAGCCGACACGATCCAGCGGGCCGCGCCACGGCCATCTCGAGTTTACGTACGACGGCCACGAGATCGTCCTCGAGTGTGATGGCACGCTCGAGATTACGATCGATGGAACGCGAGTCATCCACCAGCGGCGTCCCACGACAGCCGAGTCGGCCGGTGTCTGAGACAGGCTGTCAGGGGTAGCCCGCAGGACGGTCGGGACACACCGACATGACGAACGCCAGCCCGTATGACGGACGTCCCATCTGAAGAAGAACTCAAACGGCACCGTCGCTGTGATGTGCCGTCTGTTCACGCTGAACCGGGCGTCGACACGGTTTCTCGCGACTGGCTGCCCGTTCAGTTCGTGGCGTCGACGACGGTCTCCAGATCCGAACTGATTCGGTTGATATCCGGGTCCTCGCCCCGGTAGCTCCGTTCGACGTAGCCGTCTGGATTGACGAGAAACGTCACCGTGATATGGGCGAACTCCGCCATTGGCCCCTCTCCCTCTTTTTGGAAGCGGATTCCCAACTCCTCGTTGACGACTGCATCAGCTTCCTCGTCGTCTTCCGGCCGGAGATAGTGCCAGTTGCCCGCCTCGAGGTCGACGCCGACCATGTCGGCGTGTTCGCTGAGTTCCTCGGGCGTGTCTCGCTCCGGATCGAACGTGATCGCCAGAAACCGGACCGAATCGCTGATTCCGCGCTCGAGGCTCCGGGCTTGTACCGATGCCATGGCGTTCATCAGCGGAATACATTCGGCCGGACAGGTCGCATAAAAGGCCGTGCAGACGAAACATTCGTCCTCGATCGTCGCGGTGTCGACGACCGTCTCCGCGAGCGGGTCCGGAAGTTCGAACGACGGGAACGCGTTTCCGTACGTCGGATACGCGAAGTCGTCACCGTACTCGAGTTCGTTTTCCGGCGGCTCGAGGACGGCGTGTTCTGCTGTGTCGTCACCGCTGATTCGCTCGGTCAGACAGCCGGCGACGAGTGCGGTGGTGAGAGCCCCTCCAGTAGCGAGAACGTCTCGGCGATGCATCGGTCGAACGTAGGGGCGAGGCCGTGAAGTAGCGTCTGGTGCAACCGTCGAAGAGTCTCACGAAACGAGGCGAATCCGGCCCGTGTGATACGGATACCCATCCGCCAGTACCACCGGAATTGCACCCGTTTTGCGGGCCTACCGGGTGTTCGAGGTTACGGGTGGTCTGCGTGGTCTTTCTCTCTCCTCGTCGGCTGTCGAGGCGACGAAACGATACGGAGAACAGACCTAAACTGTACTCGAGTTTTCTCGAAGTGGATCACGAACGGTCTCGAGAGTGACCGAACGAACGAGGACCACATCCGTTGTAGCGTTCAAATCGCCCGTGTAGAAAGTTACTGTCGGTTAAAATATCAAATTATCTATGAAAAGAGTAATGGACTCTTTGTGTCTCAAAACGAGATGTAGATGCCTTCTGCAACAGACCAAACGCTTCGACCGTTTTTGTGGCGCGCAGCCAACCTGTATTCCGACACGGAGATCGTCTCCCGAAACCACGACGGCATGCAGCGATACACCTACAGCGAGTACGACGATCGGACGGCCCAACTCGCGAACGCACTCGAGGAGTACGGGATCGAGGACGGCGACCGCGTCGGAACGTTCTGCTGGAACCACTCGCGGCACTTCGAGACGTACTTCGCCGTCCCCTCGATGGGGGCACAACTCCATACGATCAATCCGCTGCTCCCCGACGCACACATTCAGTACATCGTCGACAACGCGGACGATCAGCTGATCTTCGTCGACCAGTCGCTCGCGCCGAAACTCGCAGGTGCGGTCGCTGACGCCGACGACGAGTTCGACGGTGTCGAGTTCGTCGTCATGGGCAGCGAGGAGTCCGACGACCTCGAGTCGACTGCCTACGAGTCGTTCATCGACGGCCACTCGAGTGACTACGACTGGCCCGACATCTCCGAGGAACAGCCCGCAGGGATGTGTTACACCTCGGGGACGACGGGGAACCCGAAAGGCGTCGAGTACACCCAGCAGATGCTCTGGAGCCACACGATGGCCTCCCAGACGCCACAGGGGATTCCGATGGCCGACGACGACGTTGTCATGCCCGTCGTGCCGATGTTCCACGTCAACGCCTGGGGGATGCCGTTTACGGCGACGGCAGGCGGTGCCAAGCAGGTCTTCCCCGGTCCCTCTCCCGATCCGGAAGACCTCGCGGGCCTGATCGAAAACGAGGGCGTGACGATCAGCGCCGGCGTCCCGACCGTCTGGTTGGGTCTGATGGAGTACTGCTCGGAGAATCAGGTCGACCTCTCGACGCTCGAGACCGTGATTGTCGGCGGGTCGGCAGCCCCGAAGTCGATGATCGAGTGGTTCGACGATCAAGGCGTCGAAGTGCTCCATGCCTGGGGGATGACCGAGATGGCACCGATCGGCTCGGTTTCGCATCTCAAAGCCGACCTGCAGGACGCAGACTACGAGACGCAGGTCAACAAGCGCAGCAAGCAGGGACTGATGGTCCCCGGCCTCGAGTTCAAGGTCATCGACGAAAACGACGAGGAAGTCGACTGGGACGGCGAAGCGTTCGGGGAACTGTGGATGCGCGGCCCGTGGGTGACGACGGAGTACTTCAAACGGCCCGAGGCGAACGAAGCGGAGTTCGAGGACGGCTGGCTCAAAACCGGTGACGTCGTCACCGTCGACGAAGACGGCTACATCGAGATCGTCGACCGCGAGAAGGACGTGATCAAATCCGGCGGCGAGTGGATCTCCTCGGTCGCCCTCGAGAACGCGATCATGGCCCACGACGACGTCTCGGAGGCAGCCGTCGTCGGTGTCCCCCACGAGCGCTGGCAGGAGCGACCAGTCGCGTTTGTCGTCCCGACGGAGGACGCCGACCGCGAGGCACTCGTCGACGAAGTCACCGAGATGCTCGCCGACGAGTATCCCAAGTGGTGGCTGCCGGACGAAATCGAGTTCATCAAGAACGTGCCGAAGACGGCGACGGGCAAGTTCTCGAAGAAAGATATCCGCGACGAGTACGCCGACCAGTCGCTCGTCGACGGACAGGTGCCGGAAGACGCCGCGCCGGATCGCGACTAACGACGCGAACCGAGACAGGAGTTCGTCTTACTCGAGGTCGTCGACGAGGTCGCTCGCGACGCCGGTGTAGCCCGCCGGCGTCAGGGCGTGAAGTTCCTCGCGGACGGTCTCGTCGACCTCGAGGTCGTCGAACATGTCACGGAAGTCCTCGATCGAGACGTCTTTGCCGCGTGTGACGGCTTTGACGCGCTCGTAGGCGTCCTCTTGGCCCTCGCGTCGGAGGATCGTCTGGACGGCCTCGCCGATAATTTCGGGGGTCGACTCGAGGTCTTCGCGCATGACCTGCTCGGTCGGGACGACTTTCGAGAGTCCCGCCGACGTTTTGCCGTAGCCGATCAGACAGTGGGCGAACGCGGCACCGATGTTTCGTTTGACCGTCGAATCGGAGAGGTCACGCTGGAGTCGGGACGTGGTGATGTAGTCCGCGAGGAAGGTCAGATCGGAGTTGGCCTTCGAGAGGTTGCCCTCGCTGTTCTCGAAGTCGATCGGGTTGACCTTGTGAGGCATCGTCGACGACCCTGTTTCGCCCTCGACGGCCTCCTGTCCGAGGTAGCGATCGGAGACGTAGAGCCACACGTCCAGATCGAGGTCGAGGAGCACGTCGTTTGCGCCACGGAAGGCGTCGAAGACGGCGGCGAGGTCGTCACACGGGTTGACCTGCGTCGTGAGGGATTCGAACTCGAGGCCAAGTCCCGTCACGAACGCCTCGGCGAACGCCGACCAGTCGACGTCGGGGTAGGCGGCGACGTGGGCCGCGTAGGTTCCGGAGGCCCCGCCGAGTTTGCCGCTGAGTTCGTCGGTCGCGCGTCGAATCCGACCCGTTGCACGACCGAGGCGGGCCGCGTAGACGGCCATCTCCTTGCCGAACGTCGTCGGCGTCGCGGGCTGGCCGTGAGTGCGGGCGAGCATCGGGAGGTCGCGATACTCACGGGCCATCTCGGCGAGTGTCTCACGGACGTCGTACAGCGCCGGCAGGAGGACCTCGTCGACGGCGTCCCGGACGAGCAGCCGGTGGGCGAGGTTGTTGACGTCCTCACTCGTGAGTCCGAAGTGGATCCACGCCGAGGCGTCGCTGTCCTCGGGCAGGCGGTGGCGAACGAAGTACTCGACGGCTTTGACGTCGTGGTTCGTCGCGTCGAAGCCGGCGTGGCCCTCAGTCTCGAGTTTCTTGATCAGTTGGGCGTCCTCCTCGGCGAAGTGTTTGTAGAGCCCGCGGAGGTGTTCGCGCGCCTCGAGGCCGAGTTCCAGCGGCGTCGCCTCGAGGTCGGCCAGCGCGATCAGGTACTCGACTTCGACGCGAACGCGGGCTCGCATGAGCGCGGCCTCGCTCGCATACGGCGAGAGTGGTGCAGTCCGACTGCCGTAGCGACCATCCAGCGGCGAGACGGCGTACAGGGCGTCAGTCTCAGTCATTGTGCGAGTCTTTCCAGCGCGGTCCAAAAGCGTATCGAAACGCCGAGCCCGAAGGGACCACGAGTATGCATATCTCGAGTGAACAGTGGGGAAATGGTGCCGTTGTAATACATAAACGTGGATAGATTAGTGATCCAGACCGCAACCACTTTGTCGCTTGCAGGCGGGAGTCCGACCATGACGCGAATCGCCGGGATGGCCGGCAACCGAGGGCGCAACCTGTTGAACATCGCCGATAGACAGCCGGGCGGAGCCGAACTCGCTGTGATCCTCACCAACAGCGAGGACGCACCGGTACTCGAGGCCGCCACAGAGCGCGGGATTCCGACCGAGGTCGTCCCGCTCGAGGATGACATGAGCCGCGCCGAACACGAGGAAGCCGTGCTCGAGGCACTGGCCGACTACGAGTTCGACCTCGTCTGTCTCGACGGCTACATGCGCATCCTCTCGGAGACGTTCCTCTCCGAGACGCCGACGACGCTGAACGTCCACCCATCGCTGCTGCCGTCGTTCCCCGGCATGGACGCTTGGGGCGACGCACTCGAGGCGGACGTCTCGGTGACGGGCTGTACGGTCCACGTCGTCACTGACGCGACCGATGACGACGGCGCGGTCGTCGACAGCGAGGTCGACGGCGGCCCGATCGTTACACAGGAGCCGATTCCGGTCTACGAGGGCGACGACGCCGACAGCCTGAAAGAGCGCGTCCTCTACGAGGGTGAGTTCCGCGCGTACCCGCGTGCGGTGAAGTGGTTCGCCGAGGATGCCGTCGACGTGGACCTCGAGGCCGGTGCGGTTACGGTCGACGCCGACGTGGCGAGCACAGAGAGCGACGACCACGACGGCCTGGCCGCACGTCGACTCGTCTCCGACGACCGCGCGGACACGCTTCGCTACGGGGAGAACCCACATCAGGACGCCGCGGTCTACGCCGACTACACCTGCGACGAGGCCAGCGTCGTCCACGCCGACCAGCTCAACGAGGGCGCGAAGGCGCTGTCATACAACAACTACAACGACGCCGACGGCGCGCTCAACCTGATCAAGGAGTTCGACGAGCCCGCCGCCGCGGTGATCAAACACACCAACCCCGCCGGCTGTGCGACCGCCGACTCGCTGGCCGACGCCTACGAGAAGGCCCTTTCGACCGACCCGATGAGCGCTTTCGGCGGCATCGTCGCAGTGAATCGCGAGTGTGACGCCGACACCGCCGAACTGATCATCGACTCGTTCAAGGAAGTCGTCGTCGCACCGGGCTACACCGACGACGCCCTCGAGGTACTTTTTGAAAAGGATAACCTGCGCGTCCTCGACGTCGGCGAACTCGGCGAGCGAACCGAACGCTTCACCGAGAAGCCACTCGTCGGCGGTCGACTCGTGCAGGAACGCGACCTGCAGTCGATTTCGGTCGACGACTTAGAGGTCGTCACCGAACGCGAGCCAACCGACGAGGAACTCGAGTCGATGGTGTTCGCGTGGCAGACACTCAAACACGTCAAGTCGAACGGCATTCTCTTCACGAAAGGCACTGAGACGGTCGGTGTCGGGATGGGACAGGTCTCACGCGTCGACGCGGTGCGACTCGCGGCGATGAAAGCCGACGAGCACGCAGAGGGCAAGGACGCTGAGGGCGCGGTCATGGCTTCGGACGCCTTTTTCCCCTTCCCGGACGGTATCGAGGAGGCCGCGAAGGCGGGTATCGAGGCGGTCGTCCAGCCCGGTGGCTCGGTCAACGACGACGACGTGATCGAGGCTGCGAACGAACACGACATCGCGATGGCGTTTACCGGCCAGCGGAGCTTTAGACACGACTGAACCGAGTGAGGGCATGTGTAAGCTCGACGGACGAACGAAGTGATGTCCGTCGGTGCTTTAGACACGACTGAATCGAGTGCTTGTCTGCTCGAACTCCGAAACAGCCGACTCGATCAGGTGTGGCGTCGTCGCTCGAGCGCGAGTCGGTGGCGGGCGAATCGCGAGCCGTGGACGATCGCAACGCTGAGCGCGTAGTAAAACCCGAGCAGCGTGAGAAACACGACAGTCTGGTTGAGACCCGGAATCGAGAACAGGACGCCTAATCCGAGCGGCTCGAACAGCACTGCTCTGACCGCGGCCACGGGCGCGTAGACGAACAGCCGAAACACGACCTCGAGCGCGGAGAACACGGTCGCCGGAAGCGGGATCACCTGCTTAAACGAGAGCACGGCGATCGTCGCTGGAACAGCGACGAGTGCCAAAAAGACGGCACCGACGGGGTGGGCGGACAGCCAGTGCCGTGTGGACTCGAGTCGACTCACACCCGGTTGTAGTTCGTTGACAGCAAAACGGTTTCTATGCAGGTCACCAGTCTGTGGACCGATACAGACACCGCTCCGGCCGGTGTTGGAGCTGCAGTGTGTGCCACTTGCGACGCAACTGCAGACGGTCGCGGCCTGCTACCGTGGGTGACGCGACTGCAGACGATCGAGACACGGTACCGTAGGTGACGGGTGGGTAGAAAGTTCATATAGCCGGCCCATCCAGTACCATCTATGTCACAGCGCATTCGCTCGGCAGTCTCTCGACGGCAACTGCTCGCCGGCGTGGGGACCGGACTGTCGACAGTGGCCATCTGGGGGCTTGCCCCGCTGGTCACGAGCGGGGCGCTCCCGGACAGGCGACCGGAAATTATCGGTCATCGGGGTGCGGAGGGGCTTGCCCCACCCAACACGCTTGCGGCGATCCAGCAGGCACTCGAGGTCGGCGTCGACGGGGTGGAACTCGACGTCCGACAGACAAGTGATGGGGAGCTTCTTTTGTTTCATGATCCCGTCCTCGACTGGAACTCGACCGCCCAGGGCTGGGTTCAGAACACGCCGTGGAGTGAGATTCAGGGCGCACAGATCGATGGCGAGTCGCTCGTGACGCTCCCGGACGCACTCGAGATGCTCGTCGACGCCGATGTCTCGCTATATCTCGAACTCAAAGACGTGGGGTACACCGACGCCGTCCTCGAGACGGTCGCGGAGTACGAACTGCTCGAACGACTCACGGTTATCGCCTTCGAGACGGCTGCGCTCGATCCAGCACAGCGACGTGGCGTCTCGACGGGACTGATCGGCTCGGCACCGACGGCGCAGCTGGCAACCGACGCCGCCGACTACGGAGCCGACGGCGCGTTCTGTCATTACGCGCCGCATCTCGCATCGGAGTTCGTCGACGATGTCCGTGCCCAAGGGCAGACGGCCGGCATCTGGAAACTCGTTGATACGAAAGAAACCGTCCGCGATGCGCTCGAGGTTGGCCCCGACGTGTTCGTCACGAACCGTCCCGATTACGCGTTCGACGAACTCGAACAGCGCTGAGTCGACGGCGTCGCTCTCGAGTTCGGTGTCGATACCGTGAGTGATCTCACAGTCAGCGAAGCCGCTTGTCGATGAGGAACGAAAGAACGGCGCGAAGCGGATCGCTGTTAGTCGTCAGCAGGAACGGCTCGCTGATTCTGCGGATCGGCCATCGCGAGCACGTCGTCGAAGAAGTCGAGGGTGTCCTGTGGGCCGGGGTTGGCTTCGGGGTGGTACTGGCGGGTGATGATGTCGTGTTCGACACCGTCGAGGCCTTCGGGTGTGTCGTCGTTGACGTTGATCTGCGTGACCTCGAGATAGTCGCCGGGGTCGGCAACCGTGTAGCCGTGGTTCTGCGTCGTCATGACGACGCGGCCGGACTCGAGATCCATCACAGGCTGGTTGACGCCGCGGTGACCGAACGTCATCTTCTCGGTCGTACCGCCAAGCGCCTCGGCGACGATCTGCTGGCCGAGACAGATGCCGGCAACGGGGGTGTCTTCGACGAACGCGTCGACGAGGTCGATCGCCGCCTCGTAGTTCGCAGGATCGCCGGGGCCGTTCGAGATGAACAGGATGTCGGGGTCGACGGCCTCGATGTCTGCCTCGGTCGCGTCGTGGGGCAGGACGTGGACCGTTGCGTTGCGCTCGACCAGCGAGTCGACGATCGAGCCTTTCGCGCCACAGTCGACCAGCGCGACCGTGTCGCCGTCGTTGTCCTCGCCGTGGACGACCGTCTCGTCGACGCTGACCTGTGCGCCGATCTCCGTGTGGTCGCTCATGGCCTTGCACTGTTCGAGTTGCTCGAGTGCGTCTTCCTCGGTGACGTCGTCGCCGACGGCGATGCCACATTTCATCGCGCCGCCGTCACGGATGTCGGTGACGATCTCACGGGTGTCGAGATGGTCGACGGCGGGGACGTCCTCGCTCTCGAGCCACTCGGTGACGTCGTCGGTGAGTTCCTTTGCGAGCACGGCGCGTGGGTGAACGCGGTCGGACTCGAATCGTTCTTCACGGACGCCGTAGTTGCCGATCAACGGGTACGAGAAGGTCAGGATCTGTTCCTCGTACGATGGGTCGGTCAGACTTTCTTCGTAGCCGGTGTATGCCGTCGTGAAAACGAGTTCGCCACGAGCTGTGCCGGAAGCACGACCACGCCCCTCGAGTACGTGGCCTCCCTCCAGTGCAACGTAGGCTGCTGTCATTACGATCTACGTATTGGAGCAACAGCCATAAGTGTTGTCTTCGAAGCTGAGTTACGAAATTCGTAATCGGTAAGTGCGTGTCCGGCATAGTCACGCATCTCAATGGACGAGCTGGACCGACAGATTCTCGATATCCTCCGGCGAGATGCCCGGACACCGTACACCGAGATCGCCGACGAGGTCGAGACGAGCGAAGGGACCGTTCGCAACCGTGTCGAGCGGATGATGGACGACGACATCATCGAGCGGTTTACGATCTCGACGCGGACGGGTAACGTCAAGGCGATGCTCGAGATCGGTGTTGCGGTCGACGTCGACACCAAAGCCGTTTCCGAACGGATGGCCGAATGGGAAGAGGTCGATTTCGTCTGGATGGTCTCTGGCGAACAGGATATCGTCCTCGTCGTCGACGCGGCGGACACACGCGGCGTCAACGATCTCATCACGCAGGCTCGCGATCAGGAGGAGGTCGTGAGCACGAAGACGCGACTCATTCTCGACGAAGAGTTGGGTTAGTCGGAGCCGGCGTTCGATTCGGTCTCGATTTCGGTTTTCTCCTCGCCCGGTGGCGTCCCCACTCCCGGTGTCGGCCGCTCGAGTGCGTCGATCACCTGCTTTCGGTTGTGGATCGCCCGATAGCCCCGGCGCAGTGCGCGGTCGGGCCACGAGCGGGAGACACGTGCGCGCACCCGCCCGTCGCGGATCGCGTCGACGATTGCCTCGGGTGTGAGTCGGTCGGCTTCGACGACCGTGTACGCCCGGCCCACCTCGAACGGGTAGTGGGCGTCGCTGCCGCCGATCAGCGGGAGGTCACGTTCGGCCGCCAACTCCTCGACGAGCGGTCGTGAACGGGGATGTTTGCCGTTGACCTCGATCGCGTCGAAGGGAACGTCGGCGAGTTCTCGCACGGTACTGTTTCGAAACGGATGCGCGACGATCGCGGCGCAGTCGCGGTCGTGTGCCAGTGCGACCGCCTCCGCTGGGGAGAGCGCGCCGGGTTTCGTCGCCGCTGGCGGCTCGGGCCCGACGACGAGGACGTGGCCGCGATCGGTCGTGATCTCGATTCCGGGCAGCGTCTCGACGTTCGGGGACGGATCGAACGCCGTGTAGTAATCGTGATTGGTCGTCACAACCCCATCGAGACCGCGTTGGTCGGCCATCGCGGTGAGCAGACGAACGCCCAGCGGGTCGAACCGATCGCCGAGCGCCCGATGACCGTGGAAAAAACGCGTGTGGGCGTGCAGATCGACGGTGTACACGGGAACGCAGACGCCGGACAGACCCTTTTATCCTCGGCCGGCGTTTCCCGGAGTATGCAACCGGAGGGATCGACCGGCGCTCGAGCGGCCGATCGCATGCTCATCCTGAATCCCGAAAGTGGGAGCCAGAATCACGTCGACGACGTGGTCGAACTCGGCGGCGAACACGGATTCGACATTCGAAAGACCGAGGAGAGCGGCGACGCGAAGCGACTGGCCCGCGACGCCGCCCCCACCGCCGACCTCATCGCCGCAGTCGGCGGCGATGGAACGGTCAACGGCGTGGTCAACGGTATCGCTGCCGCCGACGAACTCGAGACGACGACGCTCGCCGTCGTGCCCGCCGGAACGGGAAACAACTTCGCGACGAACATCGGCATTCAGGGGATCGAGCACGCGTTTACGGTACTCGAGGAGGGACGACGCCGGTCGATCGACGTCGGAGCGGCGAATGATCGACGCTTCGTCAACTCCTGTGTCGGCGGCATCACCGCTGAAGCGAGCCGCAAGACGACCGCCGAGAGCAAGGCAGATCTGGGCGTACTCGCGTACGTGAAAAACACGCTCGAGACGGTGGGATCGTTCGATTCACTTCCGCTTCGGGTGGAGACTGCGGCGGGGCCGAACGGGAGACGAACACAGGCCTGGACGGGAAACGCCACGTTCGTCCTCATCGGAAACTGCCGACGGTTTACGGGCGCACGAACGGCTCAGGCCAACGTCGAGGACGGCCTGCTCGAGGTGACGATCGTCGAAGACGTCCCGGCCGTGAACTTGCTCGGCGAGGCGGCGCTCAAGCGACTGTTCGGCGGGGATAGCTCGTATATCGTTCGTCGGCGAACCCCGTCGCTCGTGATCGAGAGCACTCGGGACGCGATCACGTACAGTCTCGACGGTGAGATGCTCGAAACCGAAACGCTCTACCTCGAGACGAATCCGCGGACACTCAGGGTCGCCGTCGGCGACGGCTACGAACCAGATCCGGACGACGGCGTCCTGTAGGTGCTGTCGTGTTCCAGTACGGCCAGCACACTCGGTCTGACAGAATCAGTCACAGTCCGTTCATCGGTCTTGGGGTGCGTTCGACTGACGACGGACGCTCAGTTTTCGAGTTCCGTGTGGAGAGCCGATACTGGTTTCAGGAGTCGACGTAATTGGAAGAGTATGAGCACGCCCCGAGAGGATATAGCACACGACAATGCAAGACAGGACGTGATCGCCGTCGACGAAGACGACACCGAACTCGAGTTGGTCAACCGACTCGAGGCACACACCGGCGAGGGCATTCGCCACCGGGCGTTTACGTCGCTCGTCTTCGACGGCGACGGGAACGTCTTGCTCGCCCAGCGAGCGCCCGAGAAACGCCTCTGGGGGACGTACTGGGACGGGACCGTCGCCTCCCACCCAGTCGCAGGCCAGAGCCAGACGGAAGCGACCCGGCAGCGACTCGAGGAAGAACTGGGGATCACACCCGACCAGTACGACGACCTGCGGTTGACCGACCGCTTCGAGTACAAACGCTATTTCGAGAACGCAGGCGTCGAACACGAGGTCTGTGCCGTCTTGAAGCTCACGCTGTCGGACCGCAGTCTCGACCCCAACGAAGACGAGGTGGCCGGACTGCTGTGGGTGCCCTACGAGCGCCTCCACGACAACCCGGAGTGGTATCGCCAGCTTCGACTCTGTCCGTGGTTCGAAATCGCGATGCGGCGTGACTTCCGCGACGACGAGTAACGACCCGACCGACCGCCCCCGGCTGTGGTGAATCGAGTCCGGGGTGTGCTGCCAGTCTACAGAACGCAAGGCAGCGTGTCTCGAGGCAGGCTCACTGGGTGGTGTCCTCGTCTCATCGGGACCCAATCGCTTCTCCCTCGAGTCGTACTGTCGACGGCCCCGAAGCACGCTCTGTGATAACGAGTGACAAGCCTTATTACATCGCCCTCCGTAGCGTTGGGTGAGGGCCGACAGAATCGGTCCGTGTGACGAAATGAGTTCCCCACAACCGGAGAAAACCGAGACGCACGAAGTCACGCTCTCTAGAGACGAGCAATGGGTCACCCACCACATGCTCGCGAGCTATCTCGACGAGTCGATCGACGAGGGCGAATCCGCCCCCGAATGGATCCTCGAGTCGATCGACGCCGTCGAGGCTGGTGACCGAACAACGGTACTCACCAGCGCGCAGGCCCGGAACCTCTACGATGCGATGACTTCGTATGTCGATGATGGGGCGATCCCCGAGCGAGACGCCGTCCACGGATCGACCGTCGCGGACCGACTCGAGACGCGTCTCGAGTCGGTCGAGCCGACGAGCCAGTAACAGTCTGCGTTTTTAGGGTCGGGTTGTCGCCCAGACAGCCGTCAGGGCAAGGAACAGCGCTGGAATCAGCGGCAAGATCAACAGTGCAAAGCGGTAGCCAACGCCCGGTGGCCACAGGTGAATCGCGACCGGGGCGATAAAGAAGGCGACGACGATCATCCCGACGACGACCCAGCCCCGCCAGTCGAACTCTCGGTCAGCGGTCTCGGGATGGGCTGGGCCATCGCTCCAGTCGTCGTCCGGTGATTCCGCTCGCGCTCCATCGTCGTCGAATGCGGACGGATCGTGGACGTAGCCGTCGTCGCTCGAGCTCACAGACGTCTTTTCGAGCCCGTGGTCAAAGCCCTCACGGTTCCGGAACGAACCGACTTACTCGAGTTCGCTGTCGGGGCGGACGACGACTTTGCCGAACCCTTCGCGGTTCTCGATGATCTCGTGGGCGCGTTTACTCTCGCTCATCGGCAGCTCCTCGCGGATCGCCGGCTCGAAGGTACCGTCCCAGACGAGTTCCATCACGTCGTCGACCTGACCCGGTGTGGCCATCGTCGAGCCGATGATCTCGAGTTGATTCCAGAAGATCCGTGGGATGTCCGTCTCGGGGTTGCCGCCGCCGGTGCCGCCACAGGTGACGAGCCGCCCGCCTTTGGTGAGACTCTTCAGAGAGTCCTGCCACGTGGGTGCACCGACGTGTTCGACGACGACGTCGACGCCGCGCCCGCCGGTCTCCGAGCGGACCCAGTCCGCGAAGTTCTCCTCTTCGTAATTACAGACGTGGTCTGCGCCGTGTTCTTTGGCGTACTGCAACTTCTCTTCGGTGCTGCCGGTGGCGTACACTTCCGCGCCCGCGTAATCCGCGATCTGCAAGGCAGCGTGGCCGACCCCACCGCTGGCGCCGAGGACGAGTACCGACTCGCCGGCCTCGAGGTCCGCGCGGTCGATCAGCATCCGCCAAGCGGTCTGGAAGACGAGACAGCTCGAGCCGGCGACTGCCCAGTCGACGTGGTCGGGAACCGGGATGAGGTTGTCCTCGGAGATTGCAGCGTACTCGGAGTGGATGCCGGTGACGTGCTCGCCGATGATGTGATAGCGTGGATCGAGCGTCGGGTCGTCCATTCGGAGATCGCCAACGCCGGCCGAGAGGGCGACGTGGTCGCCTTCCTCGAACCGGGTGACGTCCTCGCCGACCTCTGCGACGACGCCGGCCCCGTCACTGCCCGGAATGTGAGGCATCTCGAGGTCGATGCCCGGCATTCCTCGACGGGTCCAGATATCGAGGTGGTTGAGTGCCGCCGCCTTTACGTCGACCAACACTTCGTCGCGGTCGATTTCCGGGTCGGGGTACTCGCCGTACTCGATAACGTCCGTGTCACCGTGTTCCGTGACTTTGACTGCTTGCATACACGAGGGGCAACGCAAACCCGCGTCATAATACTTGGGCTATGCTGTCGGGCAGCACGATTTCCTCGGTGCGTTTTACAGGCCGGCCTGTGAACGCCATGGTATGAACGAACGGGACGAGCGTGCAGACGACGAGACGACGCCGTCGAACGACGAGCCACCGGCGCAAACGGACCACGACGAGACCGACGAAACGGATGCGGATGCCGACGGCGACAGTCGCTCGCTCGGCGTTGGCGTCGTCACCGTCGCGACGGACCGAGCCATCGGAAACGATGTCGCCGGCGAGACGATCATGACACTGTTGAAAAAGGACGGCCACGAGATCGTTATTCGAGAGCACGTCGAAACCGAGCACGATCAGGTCCAGTCTGTCGTCTCGCGGCTGCTCGACCGCGACGACGTCGACATGATCGTCACCGGCGGCGCAACCAGTGTCGAACCCGACGACATCACCATCGAAGCCGTCGAACCACTGCTCGAGAAGGAGCTGACGGCGTTTAGCGAGCTGTTTACCACGCTGTCGTACGACGAGGTCGGTACTCGCGTTATCGGCGCACGAACGATCGCGGGCGTCGCCGATGGCATCCCGGTCTTCTGTCTTCCCGGCAACGAGCCTGCGGTTCGGCTCGGTCTCGAGGGCATCATCTTACCCGAGATCCACCATCTCCTCACGCTCGCTCGAGCAACGGATGACGACGCCGACCCCGGATCGGACGGTGAGGGGGACGATCTCGAAGTGGAGGGTGCCAACGGAGACGAAGCCGATGTGAGCGCCGACGAGTCGGAATCGAAGTCGGAGCCGGTGGACGACGAGGGAGACCGAGACGATCTCGAGACCGAGACCGAACGCGAGGGGAACTGAGATGGGCGCTGCTGACGATGGCCAAGATGAGCCCGCCGACAAAGCGGCCGTTCGTGAGCGTCTTTGGGACGACCTTGAGGACAGCGGCGAGGCCCGGTTTCCGTTCCCGCCACACGGCCGGATTCCGAACTTCGCCGGCGCGGCCGAGGCGGCCGACCGACTCGCCGCCCACCCCGAATGGCAGGCAGCGTCGACGATCAAGGCCAACCCCGACGCCCCACAGCTGCCGGTTCGACGGCAAGCGCTTCGGGACGGAAAGACGGTCTACATGGCCGTCCCGCGGCTCGCAGACGAGCAGTGTTTCCTAAAACTCGATCCCGACGAACTCGAGGATTACGACGCCGCCACCACGGTCTCGGGGTCGTCGAAACACGGCGAGCAGGTCGGTCCGGACGCACTCGAGGAGATCGAACTGATCGTCTCCGGCAGTGTCGGCGTCACCGACGACGGGGGACGAATCGGGAAAGGCGAAGGCTACAGCGACCTCGAGTACGCGATTTTGCGCGGCCTCGAGCTCGTCGATTCGGAGACGCCGGTTGCGACGATGATCCACGAGCGCCAGCTGATCGACGAGCCGGTTTCGATTGGCGACCACGACGTCTCGATGGATCTGGTCGTCACTCCCGAGCGGACGATTCGGCCCGACGGCCACGAGCAGCCGACCGGGATCGACTGGGAATTGCTTTCGGACGACCGACTCGAGGAAATTCCGGTGTTACAGCGGCTCCGAGACGGTTACTGACTGGTGAACGAATCGGTCCGAGACGCGAAAAACGTTCGCGCCTCGGGTGCCACCCGCGGGGTCCGACACGGGCCGGTGCAGGAAGCCCGCGTCGGGACCGGGAAACGGAAACGGTGTGGCAATGGTGGGGGAAGGGTGCTGTGGTGGGGTTGCTGGAAGTCACGGGAACAGGCAGTGGATGCCTTGGTGGGGTCTGCCCGTCGACCTCCATCCATCGCTACCGCCGGGTACTATTTTAACGGGGGCGACGGTATACGACCCTTGTCCCGGATTCCATCGAATTCAATCCGTGTTTACTCGACGTAATATCGGCTCGAGAGCGTTCACCGCTGGCATATAACCGATAAGAACGGATTTCGGCGGCTGATACTGTCGGACAGCACTATTCGAAGATCGGTCGCGCGACTGCGTTCGTCACCCTCGGAGACGGCCGCGAATTCACGACCGACGTCTTATTGACTGCTGTCCGACAGTATGAACAGCCGATCAGCTGGTCAGTTCGTCGGCCACGACCGCGGCGTCCATCAGCTGTGGATCGACGGCGAGGTCGAGCTGTCCTTTGATGAAATCCGGAATCGTCTCTCGTGCGTAGACGACCGTTCGAATCTCGTCGTTGAGATCGCAGACGATCGGGATCGTCGTCGCCTCGCTGACATCGGTCAGGACGTACAGCTCAGCCTCGAGGACACCGGCCTCCTCGAGCGTGGGTCGCGAGAGGACGCCCGTAACACGAGCGACATCGGCACCCGCGGCCTCGAGCGCCTCGCCGATGTCGTCTTCGTCCGGGCCGGCGACGATAGCGTCCATGCTCATTCGTACTCGATCGTTGCGGGCGGTTTGTGGGTTACGTCGTAGACGACGCGGGCGACGTTCTCGTGGCCGCCGGTGATTCGAGACTGGATGCGCTGGAGGGTCTCCCAGTCGATCTCCTGTGCGCGCGCGGTCATCCCATCTCGCGATTCGACGGAGCGAACGGAGACGACCCAGCCGTGGACACGGTTGTCGCCTTTGACGCCCGTCGCCTTGCCGATGACGGCCGCGAGGGCTTGCCACGGCTCGTACTCCTCGAGTTCCTCCTCGACGACGTGACAGGCGAGGCGCGCGACCTCGAGTTTCTCCTCGGTCACTTCGCCGATGACGCGCACGGCGAGGCCGGGGCCGGGGAACGGCATCCGCTCGGCGACGATTTCGTCGAGTCCGAGATGGCGGGCGACCTCGCGGACTTCGTCCTTGTAGAGGTCACGGACGGGTTCGACGATGCCATCGAAGTCGACAACGTCCGGCAGGCCACCGACGTTGTGGTGGGACTTGATGCCGCCTTCGCTCTCGATGCGGTCGGGGTAGATCGTCCCCTGGACGAGGTAGTCGGCGTCGGCGTCTTTGGCTTCGCGCTCGAACTCGCGGATGAACTGCTCGCCGATCACCGCGCGTTTCTCCTCAGGGTCGGTGACGCCGGCGAGGGCCTCGAGGAAGCGGTCTTTGGCGTCGACGATCCGCAGCGACTCCATGTAGTCGAACGTCTCGCGGATCTGGTCTGTCTCGCCTTTGCGCATCAGACCCGTGTCGACGTAGACTGGGGTGAGCTGGTCGCCGATGGACTCGTAGGCCAGCGCGGCGGCGACCGAGGAGTCGACACCGCCCGAGAGGGCGATGACGGCGTTTGCGTCGCCGATTTCGTCTTCGATCTCTGCAACTGCCTCTGGAACGAACGTCTCAGTGTCTACCATCAGTGGGTTACCTCGGTTTCGGTGTCTGCGGCTGCGGATTCCTGTTCGGTGTCGTCGGCGCTGGTTGCCCGCTCGAGGACGGCATCAACGAGGCCGACAAAGGGTGGGCTCGGCTGGCCGGGGCGGGACGTGTACTCGGGGTGGAACTGCGTCCCGAGGAAGTAGGGATGGTCCTCGAGTTCGAGGATCTCCATCCGGTTGCCCGCCGTGCCGGAGAACGTCAGCGGCTCGTCGTCGAACTGGTCGAAGTACTCGGGGTTGACCTCGTAGCGGTGACGGTGGCGCTCGGTACAGGAGGTGTCATCGTAGAGGTCGTAGGCCAGCGTTTCCGGTTCGATGACGGTCGTGTGCTCGCCGAGGCGCATCGTGCCGCCCATGTCCTCGACTTCGTACTGTTCTGGAAGGATGTCGATGACCGGGTGTGGGGTGTCTTCGACCATCTCGGCCGAGTGGGCCCCCTCGAGTCCCAGTACGTGGCGGGCGTACTCGACGACGGCCATCTGGAAGCCAAGACAGAGACCCAAAAACGGCACGTCGTTCTCGCGGGCGTAGCGCACGGCTTCGATCTTGCCCTCGGAGCCGCGCATCCCGAAGCCGCCGGGGACGATGACCCCATCGACGTCCTCGAGTTGGCCGTCGTGACCGTCGGCCATCTCGTCGGCTGACACCCAGTGGACGTTCACGTCAGCGCCGAGTTCGAAGCCAGCGTGTTTGAGCGACTCGTGGATCGACATATACGCGTCCTCTAAGTCGTACTTGCCGACCAGCGCGACGTCGACCGACTCGTCTTTCTCGGACGTGACGATGTCGCGCCACTCGTTGGCGCGCTCGCCCGGTGGCAGTGCCTCATCGTCGAGGCCGAAGTGCTCGAGCACGTACTGATCTAAGCCTTCCTCCTCGACCATCAGTGGGACGTGATAGACGTCCTCGACGTCCGGGTTCGAGAACACCGCCTCGGTGGGGATGTCACAGAACAGCGCGATCTTCTCTTTGGTCTCGGGGTCGAGTCGGTCTTCACACCGGCCGACGATGATGTCGGGCTGGAGACCGATCGAACGGACCTCCTTGACGCTGTGTTGGGTCGGTTTGGTCTTCTGTTCGCCGTTTTTCGAGTACGGGACGAGGGTGACGTGCGTAAAGAGGACGTTCTCCTCGGGTTCCTCGTGGGCGAACTGGCGCAGGGCCTCGAGGTAGGGCATCCCCTCGATGTCGCCGACCGTGCCACCGACTTCGATGATACAGACGTCGGTGCCTTCGGCGGCCTCGCGAATGCGCCGTTTGATGTCGTTGGTGATATGCGGGATGATCTGGACCGTCTTCCCGAGATAGTCGCCGGCACGTTCTTTTTCGATGACGTGCTGATAGGTTTTCCCGGTGGTGATGTTGTGGTCCGAGGTCATGTCGATATCGAGGAACCGTTCGTAGTTCCCCAGATCGAGGTCGACCTCCCCGCCGTCTTCTAAGACGTAGACCTCGCCGTGCTGGTAGGGATTCATCGTCCCTGCGTCCACGTTGAGGTACGGATCGATCTTGACCGCGGTGACGTCGAACCCGGCGTTTTTCAGGAGTCTGCCAGTGCTTGCGGCTGTAATCCCTTTGCCCAGTCCCGACATCACACCGCCGGTGACGAAGATGAACTTGCTCCCCAGATCGGGGTCATAATGAGTGTCCGATTCCGTCGGCATACCGAGTGTCCGTGTGAACGGTTGAAAACGATTTCGGGACCGGTCCGTCACCGGCAATCGCTGTCATTCTTGAGTGTGACAGGTTCGCCGGCCGTCTCGTTCGCCCGAACTGTTTTGTGCGCTGATAGCAACGGGTCGTCTGTGGCTACGCACGACCGCCAGCCAGAGCCAGCGCCCACCGTCGCCGACCCCGACCTCGCGTTCAAAGCCGGCTTTGGGTTCTATCTCGGGGTGCTCGTCGCCGGCCTGACCGCGATCGTCGGGGTCCTCACAGACGCAGCGACGGCGACGATCCTCGCCACCGCACCGAGTACGCTGACGGCCGTCCTCCTGCTCGTCTTTATTTTCGGTCATCGGCTGCGTGGCCTCCCCGAACGAATCGGCCAGTCTCGCCGTCGACGGCTCGTGTGCTATCTCCCCGCGGTCGCGTTCGCGGGCGTATTCGTCGTTCCTGCCGTCACGTCACTCGAGTCCACAGCTCGACTCGGGACACTCGCGATCGCACTCAGCCTGCTCAGTGGGGCCGTCGCCGTCGGCGTTTCACGAATGGCCCGAAATCGGTACGTCGCCGCGATGACGCCCGACGAGTCGGTCACAACGTGGACGTACCACCACGCCGGCTACCGAACGAGTGAGTGGGTCGTCACCGGCGGGATGGCGCTGCTGGTCGTCGCCGGCCTCGCACTGGTCTGGAACGGAAGCTGGATCGGCCTGCTCTGGGCGGGGTATGGACTCGTGTTCGTCCTCTCGAGTCGCTTCGGCTGGTTCGATACCTGGTACGACATCGACCCGAGCGGTCGCTGGGGCGCGCCGTCGATCCACGCCCACGTGGCCGGCCTCGTCCTCGAGCAGTCGTTTGCCACGAAACTCATCCCCTGGGCTGCGATCACCGACGTCTCCCTTACCGACGACGAACTCGTCCTCGAGCGCCGCTGGCTCGACATCCGCTGTGACCGCGCGGCGATCGACGATCCCGAAGCCGTCCTCGATGGAATCAAACGCGCACGCGATGGACGCGAGCCATCGACCGACGCTCGAGTCGCACGAACAGATAACACGAAGTAGTGTCCGTGTGACGGCAGCGATATGACGGATCTTCGTGTCACCGTTGGTGAGCGGGAACTGGTAGCGACCTGGACCGACGACGCGCCAGCGACGAGGGCCGCACTCGAGGCCGCGTTGCCCGTCGGGGGCGATGGCATCCGCTGGGGCGACGAACTCTATTTCGATCTCACACTCGACGTCCCGCTCGAGAACGCCAGCGACGTGGTTCCGGAGGGAGCGATCGCCTACTGGCCCAGCGGCAACAAACTCTGTCTGTTCTGGGGCGAGACGCCAGCCAGCGTCGACGGCGAACCGCGCGCTGCTGTGCCCGTTACTGTCGTCGCCCGACTCGAGGCCGTCTCGGCGCTCGAGACACTCGACGGTGGTGCACAGGTGCGACTCGAGCAAGTAGGGTAAAAAGAACCCGCTGCGGGTGGTGCGTTATTTGCCCCAGAACGGGTCACGACTGCGCTGGTTGTCAAGATACATGTTCAGCGCCTCGAGTTCGTCACCGGGAATCTCGCTCGCCAGTTCCTGCTCTAAGATCTTCGCGTGTTTCTCGGGGATCTCGGCCCAGAGTTCGTCGTCCTCTTCGATCTGGCGGCCGACAGTTGGGCCGTCGATGGCGACTGAGACGCGGTTGCCGGCACGGGCTTCGTCGACGTCCTCACCCTGTTCTTGAATCCCTTTGACCTGTCCGACGCGTTCGGGTTCGTTGCCGTCGAACTTGACGACGTTCGTGTTGTTCTGGATCGTCCCCGAGTTCACCTCGACGCCAACGACCGCCGGATCGTTCTGGCGGAAGGTATGGTCGGGCAGAATGCGAAACCGGGCGGGCCGAACGATGTTGTCGAGGATCGTATCCTGCTGGGCGCGCTCGAGTTCCTCGATGTGCTGTTCGTACTCCTCGATGAGCTGATAGATGACTTCATCGGTGAACAGTTTCACGTCCTCGATCTCGGCGCGCTGTTCGGCGTCGCTGAGCACGTCGACGTTGAAACCAAGGATCGCCTGCTGTTTCGAGTCTTCAGCCGTCGAGGCGACCGAGATATCACGTGGGGCGATGTCGCCGACCTCCGCGCGGACGATGGGGACTTCGGCCTCGTCCAGGGCGTCGGCCATCGCCTCGAGGCTGCCGAGCGTGTCGGCTTTGACGACGACGCCTTGCTCTTCGGTGTCGACGGCGATGTCGGCGAGTTCGGCTTCGACTTCCGCGATGACTTCCTCGAGGTCGCGGTCGCGGACGACTCGAACCGGCGCGCCGGCCATCGCGTCGGCGAGTTCGGGCGCGGCGACTTTGATCCCCGAGGCGGCCGACACCTCGTCGACTTTCTCGAACCGACTTTCGGTTCGGATCTCGGCGAGCGGCCGGGGCTGGAGCAGCGCCCGAACCTCGGTGACGATGGGCTTGTTCATTCCGCCGACGACGATCGTGTCGTCGGCTCTGATCGTTCCGTCGTAGAGGACGGTGTCGATCGTCGTCCCGAATCCTTTCTCCTCTTTGACCTCGAGGACGGTACCGACGCCGGGGCCAGCGACGTCGATCTCCATCTCCTCTTTCATGTAGCGCTGGGAGAGCCCCATCATCACGGTTAGCAGGTCGGGGACGCCCTCGCCGGTCATCGCCGAGACGGGGACGACGCCGACGTTGCGCTGGAAATTCTGGACGCGCCAGTAGAGGTCGGCGGAAAATCCCTCATCCGAGAGGTTGCCGATGATCTCATAGAGGTTTTCGTCGAGTCGCTTGCGAACGCGGTCCGACTGGGATTCGTAGGTGTCGTTGATCGGCGAGTCCTCGTTGACGTTCCAGCCCGGGACAGTGTCGATCTTGTTCGCCGCGACGATAAACGGCGTCTGTGAACGTTTGAGAATTTCTAAGGCCTCGAGCGTCTGAGGCTGGAAGCCGTCGTTGACGTCGACGACGAGGATCGCGATGTCGGCGAGGGCCCCACCCCGGGAGCGAAGCGTCGTAAAGGAGTGGTGTCCTGGCGTATCGATAAACAGCAGGCCGGGCAGGTCGAAATCGTCCGGGTCGACGAGATCGCCCGCGATGGTGGAGATGATATCCAGCGGCACGGCCGTCGCGCCGATATGCTGGGTAATCGCTCCTGCTTCACCCTCGATAACCGCAGAGCCGCGTATTTTATCGAGGAGACTGGTCTTACCGTGATCGACGTGTCCGAGCACAGCGACGATCGGTGTTCTGAGAGATGTGGGGTCGCGCGTATCCGTATTCGACATGATGAACCACCCGAGAAGGTCTTGTCTAAAGCGTCCGCAGGACGGTAGTTAAACCCATCGTCATCCGCGTTTGTCGACTGACAGGGAAACTGAGGAACACGACTGTACTCACTGGCGACAACCGATGACGTCCGTCATACGGACCCCGTGGTTTTTAATACCGATTAGTAAATACGGGTATGCATGAGCGATATACTCGCTGAAAACCTCTCGGGCAAATCAGTCATGGGTTCCGACGGCGTCGAACTCGGACTCCTCTACAACATCACGATGGACATCAAATCGGGCAAGCTCCACGACCTCGTCATCGACCCCGACGAGGAACTCCCAACCCGATCTGTCGACTTCGACGTTGACGAACGCGGCCGGTTCCGCGTGCCCGTCAACCGTGTGCAGGCAGTGAAAGACTACATCGTCGTCCAGCGCTAACGGTATGTACGTTCTCGACTCCTCGGCGTTTATTCACGATTTTCACACGACAGAACAGACTGCAACGATTCCACTCGTCCGCGAAGAACTCGAGGACGAGAGTGCCTATCGCTACGATGCGATGGAAGGCTCGGGGATGCACATTCACATCCCGAACGGCGACACCACCGAAAAGGTCGAACGCGCAGCCAGAGAGTCGGGTGATCTCGACGTGCTCTCGAAGACCGACATCCGACTCGTTGCGGCGAGTTTCGAACTGGATGCGACGCTCGTCACGGACGACTACGCGATGCAAAACGTCGCCGAAAAGCTCAACGTCACCGTCGACGTGATCGCTCGAGAGGGAATCGACGAACAGCGCCACTGGCAGTATCAGTGTCAAGGCTGTGGACGCGAGTTCGACGAGCAAAAAGATCGGTGTCCGATCTGTGGCTCGGGGCTGTCACGAAAGAACCCGTCATAACCGCACCGAGTCGACTGTTTTCCGGCGTTAGAGATACATCGGCAGAAAGATCACCGCGTTGTAGCAGCCGTGGACCAGCGCTGGCACCAGCAGGTTCTCCGTTCGCTCGTAGATCGCGCCGAGAATCAACGAGAGTACGAACAGCAACGACAGGCTTGCAAGCAGTTGCCCCGCACCCGCGGTGGCATACGCTGAGATGTGGACGAGCGTGAAGACGACGCTCGCGACGACGATAGCACCGGGCCGGGAGAACCGTTCGTACAGCGACTTCTGGATCAGGTTTCGGTAGAGCAGTTCTTCGAACGGGCCGACGAACAGGATCATCGAGGGGATGATCACGAGCAACAGGTCGGGGTTTTCAGCGACTCGCTGGGTCGTGGTGTGGTCGGAGCCTTCGATGCCGACGGCCGTCATCAGCGACGAAATCCCCAGATTCGCCGCGAGTATCAAGAGCAGTCCACCAACAACCCAGCCAACCGTCCACAGCGTCGGGGCCTCGAGGTCGATAAACGAGCGCTCCCGGCCACGAAACGCGAGATAGCCAGCCGCGACGCCACCGAGCCCGACGGCAAAGGAGAGGTACTCGACGACGGTCCACTGCAACTCGGTCGGCTCGCCGGCGAGCAGTTGCACTGGGAGCGACAGGAACACGGCTGCGATCGAAATCCCGATGAGGCCGACGAACGCAAGCACCAGCATCTCGCCGGTCAGTCCGAGCCGGCGTTTCACACCCCGACTCGAGAGGCCAGCAGCGTCGGCGACGGCGATACCAACGGTTCCAGCCGCCACGAAAAAGGCCGCAAACAGCAACGAAATCGACCAGCCAAGCCCCGGTAGGACGACCGAGGCGAGCACTCCTTGCGTGATCACGTACCCCGACAGAAGCACGACGAGGAGACTCGAGCCGGCAGCGGCCGGCCCGGCGAGACGACGCTCGAGGAGTTCGTGCCGGCGTGTGAGGAACAGCCCTGTCGTGAGCAGAGCCCCGGCCGCGGCGATCCAGAGCGCCGGTTCGTCGATCCCGTCGCGGGCGGGAATCAACAGTGCGGCGGCAGTGAGGGCGGCGAGGACGGTGCCGACTGTCGGAACGACGGCCGACGGTAGTGGGTCGCCATCGTCCTCGCCCTCGACGGCCTGTGCGGTGTCGCTCATACGTTGGTGTTCGCGTGCGTGTTCATAGGCCCACCGCAACCGAGCGACCGGCCGCCGCCGGGCACGTCACCCGTCGCCACTCGAGGCTCGCTTACCGTTCGACGCGGAGCGACGTCTTTTCGGCGACGGCCTCGGCTTCCTCGAACTCGCCGCCACCGAGCAGGCCGCGGGTCGCCTTCTTGGCCCACTCGACGGCGGGCTGTTCGAACGTGTTGACGGCGTAGAGTTCGCCTGCGAGCACACAGGCGGCCTCCAGCCCGTAGAGCAGTCCGCCCAGTTCGTACTCGTCGACGCGCTCGAGTTCGAGCCGGACGTTTGGGCGGCCGGCCGCCGCGAGGCTGGCTTCGGTCGCGTCGAACTCGGCCTCGAGCAGCTCGCCGAGTGTCGAATCGCCGAGATAGGCGAGGTCCTCGACGTCGGTCTCGGGGATCGCTCGATCCGCGGTCTCGCCCGGCGAGACGAACGTGACGAGCTTGTCCCGCGGCCCGGCACGATACAGCTGCAGTTGGGAGTGTTGGTCGGTGACGCCGAGGGCGCGCACCGGCGTCTGGCCGAGGTCGTCCTTGCCGAGGCTCTCGGCCCACAGCTGTGCGAACCACTCGGCGGCGGTCTCGAGCGACTCCGCGTACGGCACCATCGCGTTGATCCCGGCACCGCGCTGGTCTAAGGCGTAGGTCGTCGCGCCGTAGGCGTAGGCCGGACACTCGAACAGCGAGCCCGACAGCGTCTCGGCTTCCGCAGCGGCCCCCTCGAGAAGCGCCTCGAGGTCGTGGCCACAGACTTCTGCGGCGACCATGCCGACCGCCGACAGCGCCGAGAACCGACCCGGCACCCCGTCGGGGACCTTTAGCGAGGGGAGGTCGTGGCGGTCGGAGAGATCACGCAGCGGGCCGGCGTCGCCGGTCGTGACGATCGTTCGCTCGGTCCAGTCGACACCGGCCGACTCGAATTCGTCCCGAACCACGAGGAAGTTCGCCAGCGTCTCCGCCGTCGTCCCCGACCGCGAGACCACGTTGATCGCCGTGTTTTCGAGGTCGAGTCGATCGAGCTGGCTCGAGACCCATTCGGGATCGACGTTGTCGAGGTAGACGGCCTCGGTGTCGCTTTGGTCAGCGAGTGCGTTCGTGATCGTCGCCGCACCGAGTGCGCTGCCGCCGATGCCGACCGTAATGAGGGTGTCAGCGTCGGCGACCGGCTCGACAGCGGTACGGATCTCGTCGGGGTCCGTTCGCTGTGGGAGGTTCAGCGCTTCGTAGCCGTGTTCGTGATCGTCCATGCCGCGCTCGATGCGCTCGTGGGCGTCTGCAACCTGTGTGTCCAGTCGCTCGAGGGCGGCTCTCGAGACGCCCGGCGAGGCGACCGATGCCAGTGCGTTGCCGATATCGACGTGCATACGAGAGCAGGCGACCGCCGGTGCTAAAGGCGTTCCGTCACGCAGTCGGCAACGGCAAAAAAACGATCCGAAACGTCGGTGGGTTAGTCGTCCGATTCGTCGCCGTCGACGTCGACTTCCACGATGTCGACTTCCGAGTCGGCGTCGGCTGTCGCAGCCGCCCCACGAGCACGCTCCTCGAGCGCGAATCCGGCAAGGCCAGCAGCGACCATGCCGATTCCGACCGCGCGAGTACTGCGGACGTACCACGGCTTCGGCTCTAGTTCGGAGACGTTCTCGAAGCCACGGTGCCAGCATTTCAGCGACAACGACAGGCTTCGTTTCGGAGCCAGTGCCGTGAGGAGTCCGTACAGGGCACTCGAGGCGTAACAGAGTTTCAGCAGTTTCGAACAGACCATACAGGGGATACTCAGACCCGACCCATAAGAGTGGTTTCGGTCCCCGTCGGCTGGGAACCGGATCGCGGACGAGACAATCGAAAGGCGAAACCCGGAAACCAGTCCTGTGCGTACGACCCAGCATGACCGAAACAACGGGCACGTTTGTCGTCACCCACGCCGAGGCCGATTCGGCCGTCGTCCGTGACGTCGAGACCGCACAGGTACACACGCTGTCGTCGAACCCCGGCCTCGAGATCCACGACATCCTCGAGGCGACCATCGCGCCGGAGCCACCGCTCGAGGTGACATGGCAGCTCGTCGACGTCGAGGACAGACGCACAATCGAGTTGGTCGACAGCGACCTCGAGCCGACCCAGCACGCAAAAGAACTGGCAGCAGACGCCGAGATCGGCGATCTGATTCAGGAAGAGCGAGCCGGGACCGGCGAGATTCATATCTTTTGTGTCCCAGCTGCCGACGTGGAGGCGGCGGCGACGGACGTCCTCGAGGACGAGGAGACGATCGCTCGAGCGGCACGTCTCGAGGCGGTCCGCGTCGAGGTCCGTCGAGCAGTCGACGATGGTGTGTTGAGCGTCCGCTATCTGCCGGATTGAGTGTGACAGGCCCGACAGGTACACGCACTGTCGGATCGGGAGTTCCGACTCGACTGTCGTTTCGATCCGATTCGACCGAGAAACCCCCGGACTCGGGCTCAACGGGCAGCAACCCGTCGTAAATCCTGATATAATTCTGTTCAGGACATGCTGTAGAAATTGAGAAGGCTTACACGGGCTGACAGCCAGTGGTCGGATATATGGGGTATTTCGACGTACCGGAGATCAATTACACCCGGTACAGCAACCGCCAACTCGCGGCGGTACCGCTTGCGGTTCTTGCGGTTGCACTGCTCGTCCTCACTGGCTCGTTTCTCATGACGGGAACGCCAGTCCAGTTGGGGATGGACTTCGCTGGCGGCTCGGAACTGACCGTCCAGACGACTTCCTCGGAGGAGGAAATCGCGAACGCGTTCGACGAAGAGCCCGAGTCGGTGCAGGCGGTTACAGCGCCTGAGACGGACAACCAGTACATCGTTCAGTTCACCTCGACCGATCTCTCGAGTCTTACTGAACAAGCCGAACAGAACCTCGAGCAAGACGGCGATGCTGATATCGTCCAGCTCGAGTCGACGGTCTCCGAAAGCTTCGGTGCACAGACCCAGCAAACAGCCCTACTGGGGATCGCTGTTGCGTTCCTCGGCATGAGCGTCCTCGCGTTCTTGCTGTTTCGGACGTTCGTCCCGTCGATCGCGATCGTTGCCTCGGCGTTTTCGGACCTCGTGATTCCGCTCGCCTTCATGTCGATTACGGGCATCTCGCTGTCGCTGGGGACCGTCGCCGCCCTGTTGATGTTGATCGGCTACTCGGTCGACTCGGACATCCTCTTAAACAACCACATCTTGCGGCGTGGTGGGAGCTTTTATGAAAGCACCAATCGCGCGATGGAGACCGGTGTCACGATGACGGTGACGTCGATGGCGGCGATGCTCGTGATGGGTATTTCGGCGTGGTTGTTCGGCGTCGAACTGCTGGCATCGATCGGGATCATCCTCTTCGTTGGGCTCGCAGCCGACCTGATGAACACCTACATGCTTAACCTGAGTTTGCTTCGCTGGTACAAGTTCGAGGGGATCAGATCATGATGGGGCCAGTGAGTTTCATCAAGGAGTACTGGCGAATCCTCCTGTTGGTGACCTTCGTCGCCGGTGCACTCCTCGCCCTGTTCATTCCGGGCGGCATCATGGCCGACGACAGTCTCGTCGAAGATAACGAGATCAACGACAATCCGACGAACCTCGAGTACGGGCTCGGTCTCGACGGCGGGACACGAATTAGCGCGCCCGTTGTCGGGATGACCGCCGAAGACATCGACGCAGGTGCCGTCAACGAAGAAGACGGCTCCGTCGATCGAGAACGGCTCACCGAGATCGAGAATACGTTGTACGACAACGATGAGTTCGAACTCGAGACGGGTGACGCACGCGTCAGCGTCGACGACAGCGGCACCGTCCACGCCGAAATCTTCGACCCCGACGTCACTGAAGCGCAGTTCGCTGCGGCACTCGGCGAAGCGGGCGTCGACGTCGACCCCGACGACATCCGCAACGGGGTCACCGAGGAGACACGAAACCAGATCATCGAGACGATCGACTCGAGGATCAACGCGGCCGGACTCTCGGGTGGTTCCGTCTACGACTCGGCCAGACTCGGCGGCGAGTACTACATCGTCACCGAAGTGCCGGACATGGACCCCGACGAACTTCGCGAGTTGCTCTCCGAACGAGGGATCGTCGAAGTGGTCGCGTATCATCCAGATGAAAACGGCACACAGCAAAACGAGACGGTGCTGACCGGCGCCGATATCGCAACGGTCGATCCGCCACAGCCCGACGAGCAAGGTCCCGGGTATGTCGTCCCAGTCGCCGTCGACAGCAACGCCGCGCCCGGATACCAAGACCGGATGAACGAACTCGGCTTCACCGGTGAGGGAGTCCAACAGTGTTCACTGCGTGGTGACGGCGAGACGATCGACTTCGATCACGAGGGCGAACAGTACTGTCTGCTCACCGTCGTCGACGGCGAGGTCGTCGACGCCCACAGCATGGGGCCGTCGCTTGCGAGTAACATGGCCGACGGAAGCTGGGCGAACGATCCGAGCTTCCAGATGGGTGCCCAGACTCAACCACAGGCCCAGTCACTCTCCGTGAACCTCCAGTCCGGCGCGATGCCAGCGACGCTCGATTTCAGTCAGGACGAGACCTACTCGCTGTCGCCCGCGCTCGCCGACCAGTTCAAGCTCTACTCGCTGCTGATCGGCGTGCTGTCGGTGTTAACCGTCAGCGGAATGGTCTTCCTGCGCTACCGGGACATCCGGGTCGCCTCACCCATGATCGTCACCGCGATGGCAGAGGTGGTGATCCTGCTCGGCTTCGCGGCGCTGATACGCATGCCGCTTGATCTCTCCCACGTCGCCGGGTTCATCGCGGTCGTCGGAACGGGGGTGGACGACCTCATCATCATCGCCGACGAGGTGATGGACGACGGCGACGTCAACTCCAAGCGGGTGTTCGAATCCCGTTTCCGCAAGGCGTTCTGGATCATCGGCGCGGCCGCCGCGACGACGATCATCGCCATGTCGCCACTGGCCGTGTTGGGCCTCGGTGACTTGCGTGGCTTTGCCATCATCACCATCCTCGGCGTGCTGATCGGGGTGCTCATCACCCGGCCCGCCTACGGTGACATCCTCCAGCGGCTGATGACCGACAAATAACCGCGTTCGACTGCCGCTTTTCCTACCTCTCGAGTCAGGTTGGGACGACGTTCGTCACGCCGATGCTCTCGAGGAGCAGCCAGCCAATGAACAGACCGTACAAGACGAGCAACAGCCAAGCTTCCCGCCGTGAGAGCAACATATCCGTCCGGGCGATGGTAAAGAAGACGATCGTCGCGAGGATCAGAAACGCCATCATCGGAACGATGTGGGCGAACGTGATCGCCAGCGTGCCGGCGACCAACACCCCCACCGGCACCGCAACGAGCAGATCGAAGACGTTGCTGCCCAACACGTTCGCGAGACTGACCGCCGGCCGATCTGCCCGGGCGGCAGCGACACTGACGAACGCATCCGGCACGCTCGAGCCGGCAGCGACGACGGTCATTCCCCAGAGAAACGCGGGCGTCCCGAACGCCTCGCCGAGCCCGATCGCGGATCGAACGAGTCCTTCGACGCCGACGATGATTACTACCAGCCCGAGGCCGAACCACAGCCAGGCAGCGACCAGATCGACGTCGGAATCGGCCCTGATCGTGTGTTCGGCGGTGTCGAGATACTGGGTGAACACGTACAGTCCGTACAGCAACAGCGGGAACAACGCCAGCGACCGGGTGATGTTCCCCTGAAGCCCTGCTCCCTCGAGTGGGTTGTAGATCACGGCCAGCGAAAACGTCAACAACAGCGCAGCGACCGCGAGCATGTAGAACAGCGCCTCCTTATAGACCAGATCCCGACCCGTCGCCATCGTCCCGCTACCGACGAGCACTGCCGCGGCCGGGATAACCAGCAGGTTGAACACGGCGGAGCCGACGATCGCACCGACGCCCAGTTCGAACTCGCCGTGGAGCAGCGTGGCGAGGATGACGCTGACCAGTTCCGGCATACTCGAGCCCGCAGCGGCGATGACCGCACCCTGCACGACCGGCGGCACGCCGTAGCCCGCGGCGAGCCGGTTGGCCGCGGTCTCGAGCCACGTGCTTCCCTTCCAGACGACGGCCGTCGCGACCACGGCAAGGCCAAGGAGCGCGATCACGTCGAGCATATTTCAGAAGTGTGTCGAGTGAGCGTATAAAACGGTCGCCAAGAGAGATCCACGAGTTAGAACTGTTCGAGGCCCGTCTGCTGGGCCTCGGCGAGTGCGCGCTCGCAGGTCGACCACGACGCGCGGGCACACGGCGGGAGGTCGCCGTGTTCGTCGACGTAGGACTCGAGGAACGTCTGTGTCGTTGGATCGCTGGGATAGCCGCTGCCAACGGGACCGTACTCGTCGGCGAGCGCCGCCACGTGGGCGTCGCGTTCGACTTTCGCGATGATACTGGCGGCACCGACGAGTGTCGAGTCGTCGTCAGCGCCGTGGCGGGCGTCGATCTCGAGGTCGTTCGGGGTCGAACAGGCGTCGGCCACCCGGCGAGCAAAGCGGTCGGCGTCGGTGTCACAGGCGTCACAGAGCCCCGAAACCGAGTCGTCACGGACTCCCGAAAGCACCTCGTCGATCGCCTCGGCGTGGGCCGTGACCGCAAGCGAGTTCATGTCCGTCTCCGGGTCGTCGATTCGCGTCGTCGTAATCTCGGCGACGCCGACGGCGATCTCGTCGGCCTCGCGGATGAGTGTCGCTAACTCCTCACGTCGGGCGGGTGTGAGGCGCTTTGAGTCTGCGATGCCGTCGGGAAGCACTGTTCGATCCTCGAGGAAGACGGCTGCAGCGAACATCGAACCGAGCGCCGGCCCCTTACCTGCCTCGTCGACGCCGAATGGCATACGACATGGCTCAGCGGCGGCGATAAAAACCGTTGTGACTCGTGGGTCACACAGCCGGACTCCTGTCCGTGAGTGCTGGTGTGCCCACAGGACGGTCGCGGGCACACCGGGATGCGTTTCGCCAGCCCGTCTTACTCAGCGGCCTGCGCGGTGTCGTCCGAGTCGTCGGCTCGCGGCTCGTCGTGGAAGTACGCCTCGAGTTCGAACGGCTCGTCTTCACCTTCGACGCCGAGTACGTCCAGCGCCGTCACCTCGGCGTCAGTCTCGAGCAGGCCGGCCAGACTCGGTACCGTCCGGCCCTCGTCGCTGCTGATGAGTTCCTTGATGTAGAGGCCGCCCTCGCCATGAACCCGGACCTCGGCCCGTGTCGGCTCGAGCAGTTCGCCGTCGATGTCGTAGACGGTTCGTTCGCGCGTGAGCGAGGCTCGCCGGTGGTCGACGCGCTGTGGTGTGTCCTGATCGACCGTCGTTCCCGTGAGTTTCTCGAGTACCGCCTCGAAGTCGGCTTCCTCGATGGGGTCGGCGAACTCGACATCGGCCCGGTACTGTTTGCTCGCGTCGTGTTCTTTGACACGCTCGACCATCTCGTACGTTGCCAGTCGCAGTCCCTCGACTTCGACCGCGCCCGCCGCGGCCGCGTTGATCTCGCGCTCGAGTTCGGCCGGGTCGGGGTCGCGCACGTTCGGACGCGTGACCTCGAGGACGAACGGCCGCCCACCCTCGAGCATCAGGGCGTCGACGTCCTCGCGGCCCGCGCCGTGGAAGGTGCCTTCCTCGCCGTCCATCGCCTCGACCACGTGTGGCCGGACGACCTGCTCGACGCTCGTCTCGTACATATAGCCCGAGCCACCGCAGTAGTCACAGGGCTCCTCACCGTCGTCGCCCAGTTGAACGCCGCTGCCGCCACACTCTCGACACGGCCACTCAGTCTGTGGAATGTCGCGCTCGAGTTTGCGATAACGGCCGTAGACGAACGCGGGATTGACCTGCACGTCGACGGCGTGGCTCGTCACCGAGTCGGATTCGATCGCTTCGAGCGGGTCGAACGCCTCGAGGTCGATGACTGCGAGCACATCTGGGCGGTCGAAGTCGACGTCGGTGCCCGTTTTCGCGCCGACGCGGCGGCCGACCTCGCGGTTGCACTCCTGTTTGAGCATCTCGCCGACATCTGGCTCGAGGCCGGCATCCTCCCGAAGGAGGCGTTCGTTTTCTTCGACCAGCGGCGGCACACGGGTGCCGACCTGATAGGTGGCGAAGTCGACGCCCTCGAGGGCGTCGACGATCGTTTCGGCGATGGCATCGAACGTCCCACAGTATCCCTCACAGACCCAACACTCCTCTGGGGTGGCGGGATCGAAGTCGTCGTCGTCGGCCATCGCGACCGTCGTCCGGAGCGCCCGGCCGCGTTCGGCGTTGGTCAGTCCGAAACTCCGCTCGGCAACGGGTCGACCGAGACAGGAGTCACAGACCGCACCCGTCTCGAGTAATTCGCGGGCGTCTTCGGTGATCATAGACGGGAGTCGGGCGGCCGCGGGTAACACGTTTTCCCTTCGGACGGGCCGGCTATCCCGGACGTTCAAATGGTGTGGGTCCTATCACAGGACATGAACGACTCTCGACTTGACCGGCGTGGCTTTCTCGCACTCGCCGGGAGCGGTCTCGCTGGGGCCATCGCTGGCTGTTCTGAACCCCGGGTCGACAACTCCATGGAGGGCAGTTCCTCCGCCTCGATCGACCGGGACACCGTCGCCGAGGGCTCGGTCTACACCGAGGTCTATCGCACAGTCATCGACTCGGTCACACAGGTCCAGGTCGCCGGCATCAGCGACCCGGAAAGCGGGAGCCAGCGCCGTGGACAGGGCTCCGGCTTTCTCATCGACGACTCCCACGTCGTGACGAACGACCACGTGATCGACGGCGGCGAGTCGATCGATCTGCAGTACATCAACGGCGACTGGACGGGGACCCGACTCCTCGGGACTGACCGCTACAGCGATCTGGCTGTCCTCGAGGTCGACCACAGTCCTGAGACGGCAACTCCGCTGTCGCTGGCCACGGAACGGCCCGTTGTTGGCCAGAACGTGCTCGCGATCGGCAACCCCTACGGCCTCGAGGGCTCGATGACGAAAGGCATCGTCAGCGGAGTCGATCGAACGATCAATCCGCCCGACCGCGAGTTCTCCTTTTCGAACGTCGTCCAGACCGATGCCGCGGTCAACCCCGGGAACAGCGGCGGCCCCCTCGTCGACATGAACGGGAACGTCATCGGCGTCATCAACGCCGGCGGCGGGAACAACATCGGCTTTGCAATCTCGGCAGCGATCACCAGCCGGGTCGTCCCCGCGCTCATCGAGAACGGGTCGTACGACCACCCGTACATGGGTATCGGGATCATGACCGTCGATCGCCATATCGCGGAGGCGAACCACCTGCCGGAAGCGACCGGCGTCATCGTCACGCACGTCGCCGACGGTGAAGCCGCAGATGGCGTGCTCGAGGCGGCGACACCGCCACGGCCTGACACCCCCGTTCCGACCGGTGGTGACGTGATCTTCGCGATCGACGGCGAGCCGATCCCCGACAGACACGCGCTCTCGACGTATCTCGAACTCGAGACCAGTCCGGGCGAGACGATCGAGATCGACCTCTGGCGCGACGGCAGTGAAACTACGGTCTCGTTGACACTCGGCGTTCGACCCCCGCTCGAGTAGGCAACGGTCGTCTTGTGACCGTGCTCGAACTCTCCTGGGGCGGCCATCCCGTCGACAGCCGTGTCGATCCCGGTCGAAACCCTCACCTACACCGACCAGTGACACGACGCCGTTGGGGACCTCAATCGTAGTCCTCCCGTACACGTCGTCACCGATTTCGTTCACAGATCCGTGACTGAACGATCTGAACTGGGACGGAATCGGATGCTACCGTTGCTGTCGCCCGGATTATCGTGACGATAACAATAGGTGAAAGACTGGTAGCTGAATCCGGAGCGATCACCCATCGCCTGAGACAGATGAACACTGACGCCGATAGCTTCCCCCGCACTGACGAACCGGCGATCGAACTCGACCATGCGACCATCGAGAACGAGAACGCACCCGATGAGTGTGCGATCTTCCCGCGGGAGGCAACTGAAGACGAACTGATGACCCACTGGATCACCGCCCACGACGAGTCGTTCGTCTCGCTCGAATCAATGCGCTAGTTGATAATGCACCTGGAGAACTCCGTTACCGCTGTCGGGTTCTGGCTCGGCACTCTCCTGCCGGTCGCCTACTTCCCCGTCTTTCTCTCCGGGATCGACTCGACCGGCTCGCTCTCGGTCTTCCTCGCGCTCCTTGCACTCCACGTGACCGCCCTCGTCATCGGCCACGACTACCCCGGTTCGCGCTCACAGTGACCGACACACTCCTCTCGGTCGTGACTCGGTCGGGTGACGTCTCGCTACCACAACTGTACGTGTGGCGTCTCGCAGTTGGCACAGACCATCGCCAGATTCTCCTTGTACGTATCCCGCGTCAACTCGCCCTCGGCGCAGTACGGACAGGGTCGCCCCTCGAGCAGTCTGAGGAGTCGTGGCTCGTCGCGGCTCGCCCGGGACGACTGTGATTTCGCCATATAGGTACCCCATACCCGACCGACGGGAAACGGTTGGCCATGCCTATGCAATGTTCGTTCTCGTGACTATGCCCACAGTCGCTGTCGCAGGATCGCCTGCGAAACCGGCGCTGTTTGCGAGTTTTCACAGTATGGTGTTCGTACACGCGACCCGGACGCCGGCTCGAGAAATCGTGGCGGCTATCCCACTCGTTGTCCTCTCTTCGGTATGCGCCAGTTCGTACTCATCGCTCACGACGTGCCGACGACACCCGACTTCTCACTCGACGACCTCGCCGGCGGGGCCGGTCGCCTCGACGCGCTCTGTCGGTCGATCACCGCCTCGTTTGTCACCTCCCACGGCATTCGGGACAACGTCCGTACACATCTCATCGTGCAGGACGAACTCACGATCACGTTCGACGGCAGCGAGCTGCGGCGGCTCAATCCCGACGAACGCAGCACCGCGGCGCTCGTGCGCAAAGCCCTCGAGCACCGCGAGGACGCCATCGGCGCGCTCCCCGCCGAGCCGAGTCCCGGCATCGAACTCTACCGCCGCGGCTTCGAAGCCACCCTCGAGGCCATCGCTGCCGACGGGCCCGTCGTCCAACTGCACGAGGACGGCGACGCCGTGGTAGACGCTGATGGGCTCGAGGACCCAATCTTCGTCCTCTCGGACCACCACGATTTCACCGCCGAGGAAGAACGGGTGCTCGAGGGGGCCGTCGACCAGCGGATTCGACTCGGCCCGGAGCTGTTACACGCCGATCAGGCGATCACGGTGGCCCATCACTATCTGGATACGGACGGCTACGAGCGATTCTGAGCGGTGTAAATCGCCAGCAAGCGCCCCGATTAGAGAGGGCGAAAGCGTTATACAAATCGGTGGCGTGACTTCGACTGCGGGCCGGTGGGGTAGCTTGGTATCCTTCGGCCTTCGGGTGGCCGTAACCGCAGTTCGAATCTGCGCCGGCCCATTTCTGCCCGCGAATTCTAACCGACGAGCGAAGCGAGTCGCGTTCGTGAGTGGGCAGAAATGCAGCCAAGCAGATTCGAACACGCGAGTCGCAGCGCGCGAACGAAGTGAGCGCGACCGTCTCGCATCTGTTCGAGTCTGCACCGACGTCTTCTGCTGCGCGAGATCGAGGCGAGCGTCCCGAAACCCTGCAGTCACGACTCGTCACGTGCTGTTTCGACCCAGTCGGGAGCCACAGGATCGACATCCGTTGTCTCGAACTCGTACGTAATCTCGTGTGGTTCCGTCTCGTCAGCGACGACGCTGGTCAGCAGATATTGCAGATACGTCTCAGCACGGGTGGTGACCTCCCACGAGACGGCTGCGGACGTCACCGCGTGCGTGTCGTTGTCGACCGCGACGGTGCCCGACGCGTCCGTAATCCGATACGCCTTCGCCTCGTCGAACCAGCCTCCTTGTGGCTCGTAGATTGCCGTCTCGTCGGTTTCTTCGACTCGGTCGTACGCCGCGACGTGCAGACTCCGGGTGAACACCGAGGCCGATCCTGAAATATCGTCTGCCAGATCTTCGGACGCGTTCTCTCGCACCACGAGAACGACACTGTCACCGTCTCGTTCCGTGGAGATGAGCGCTCGAGTCTCGTCGCGTTCGATGGACTCGAGTCGACGGTCGACGGTCGAGTCGTCATCGAGCACTATTCGACCGTACGTCGCTTCACCGGGTGTTTCCTGATAGGATTCCGAGCGAACACCGTCTTGCGTCAGAGACTGGTACCGAGCCCCGTCGCCGGTCACGACGCCCTCGAGTTCGAGCGTCGACGTCCCATCGACACGTAGCGCTGCGGAGACGTGGTACTCGTCAGCATCGGAGACCGAAAACCGCTCACTCGAGGCCAGCGCCGCGTGGGATTCGTCCGTCGAAACGGGATACACCGCCGTAAAAACGAGCCCGAGACAGACGAGTGCCAGCACGCCGATCACGACACCAGCGGTTCGCCAATCCATATTTCGATCATTTTCGGGGAGGTAAAAAAGATAGCGAAGTCATGCACCCGGGTCAGCGCACACTGAGACGGACTCGAGCGAGCGACTTACGACTTGCTGACAGCGCCAAAAACCGTGGACGGTGTCTACACCGACTCACACGAAGCCGCACTCGAGTTCCTAGCTATAGATCCCCATCGCGTCGATCTGCTCTTGATACCGGTTTCGGATGGTGACTTCGGTCACTTGTGCGACGTCGGCGACCTCGCGTTGGGTCTTTTTCTCGTTACAGAGCAGCGCGCTCGCGTAGATCGCCGCGGCGGCGTAGCCGGTGGGTGACTTGCCCGAGAGCATCCCCTGTTCGGCCGTGGTGTCGATGATCTCGTTGGCTTTGGCCTGCACCTCTTCGGAGAGGTCGAGTTCGGAACAGAACCGCGGCACGTACTTTTTCGGATCGACGGGTTCCATCTCGAGGCTCAGTTCTTGGGAGATGTACCGATACGTGCGGCCGATCTCCATGCGGTCGACACGCGAGACGGCCGAGACCTCGTCGAGCGAGCGTGGGATGCCCTCCATCCGGCAGGCGGCATACAGCGTGCTCGTGGCGACGCCTTCGATCGAGCGCCCGCGGATGAGGTCCTCGCTGAGCGCGCGCCGGTAGAGGACGCTGGCGACCTCGCGCACCGAGCGCGGGACGCCGAGTGCGGAGGCCATCCGGTCGGTCTCGGAGAGGGCGAACTGGAGGTTGCGCTCGCCCGCGTCTTTCGTTCGGATGCGCTCTTGCCATTTGCGCAGCCGGTTCATCTGGTTTCGTTTGTCGGAGGACAGCGAGCGACCGTAGGCGTCTTTGTTCTTCCAGTCGATCGTCGTCGTCAACCCCTTGTCGTGCATCGTCTGAGTCGTCGGCGCGCCGACGCGGGACTTGCTGTTACGTTCGGAGTGGTTGAACGCGCGCCATTCCGGCCCGCGGTCGATGGCCTCTTCCTCGAGGATCAGCCCACAATCTTCACAGCTAACCTCGCTTTCGTCGGAGCTTCGGATGAGTGAACTCGAATCACACTCAGGACAGGTCCGAGCGCCCTCCTGCGCAGTTGTTTCGTGCTCTGTCTCATCGTCACGCGTTTTCTGGCGAGTCGGGCGCTTCATCGGTTATGTAGAGACAGTCGCCGGAGAGGGTTAAATACTGTGAGCGCTCCCAGCCACCCGAACCCGTCGTCTCCCAAGTGCCGAATCGGCGTTACACTCCTTCAAATACCTAATATCGGCTTATTAGCTGTGTAGGAACGGCCGTCAGATCGTGTCACGTGTCACGAACGGTCCAAGACGGCTGACTGTCATCTCTAGTCCACGGGCACCGACCGCGCGAGTGTCGACTCTCGGGGTGTTGGTTTCGAGACGAAACTGGTCTGGTGGCCGAGCGGACAGACGGCGACCACGGGTGCGCCGCGAGCACAACTGTTACCGGCCTTCGGTCCGTCTCGCGACCAATGGCCGATGGAGTTGACACTGCAGTCGACGAGCTTGGCGATGTCGCCGAACGACGGAACGAACTCGCAGCCCGCGTGCGAACACACGCGGGAACGATCGCTCGAGAGCTCGCCGTCTTCGAAGGTGGCGACTACGGACAGCAGACGTTCGAGACCGATGACGGCAGCTGGACGCTCAAATACGAGGCCGGCGATGTCCAGTATCTCCGATACGACCCGAACTCGGGCTCTGCGGTCTACGTCGTCTCGAGCAAGCAGCCACCGGACCCGGAGGACCTCGAGAGAGCGATGGCCGACTACGAGGCGTTCGTCGTGGCCTACAACGAGTACGCCCGATCCGCTGCCGGACTGCTCGAGGACGTCCCCGACGAGTTCCCCGCCGTCGAGTCGACAGCCGAACTGGTCGCCGAGCGCGACCGGATCGTTGACCGGATTCGGGACGTCGGAGATGCGATGGCGAGCGAGCTCTATCGGTTCGAAGGCGAGTACGGCACGTACGCGACGACGGTGTCGGGAACCCGCTGGGAGCTCAAGTGGGACGGCGATATCGCTGCCTATCTCCGAGTCGGTGGCTCGGACGGCGTCTACTTACTCTCACAGTACAGCCCGCCGGCTGCCACCGACGTACGTCGGTTCGCTGGTGACGTGGTCGCGTTCGTCGAGGCGTTCAACGACCACGTCGACGACCTCGAGGCGGACCTCTCTCACGTGTCATTCGACGACCATACATAAACGGCGCGGCTGTTCGATGACCATACGCGGGTGTAGGGTAGCGTTACGATCTGTTATGGGCGTTCTACACTGCGACGACCCGAGTAAACGAGAGGACAATCAGGGCAACTGACTGAGCTGTTTTTCGGTGTTTGGCTCCCCGTTCGATTCGTAGCATGACGCTATCACGACGCTCAACAATCAAGGCGATCGGTGTTATTGGCGCGGGAGCAACGCTCAGTGGGACAGCACTGGCCGTCAGCGAGCACGAGGACGACGAACGGGACCCCGAGGAGATGCCCGAGGACGAAGATGTCGGCGCGCTTCGCGTCGGTCACTTCTCGCCGGATGCGCCCAACGTCGACGTGTTGATCGACGGCGAACAGATCCTCGCGGACGTCGCATACGATGAGCTCTCGCCGTATCTCGAAGTCGCACCCGGAACGTACACGGTAACGATTACGGCGGCCGGCGATCCGGAGGCCGTCGTCTACGAGGAATCCGTCTCGGTCGATGCCGAGTACTATACGGCTGCCGCAATCGGCGAACTCGAGGGCGACGAGAACGGCGACGAGACTGCTCTCGACGAGAACGGCAACGGTTACGAGAACGGCGACGAGACCGCCCTCGACGAGAACGGCAACGGCTACGAGAACGGCGACGAGTACGACGACGAGGTCAGCGACTGCGAAACGGGTAACGGCTACGACGACGAGCCGAACGGCGACGAATACGACGGCGCTGACGACGAGACGGCTGCCGAAACGGAGCCAGCAGACGACGCCGACGAGATGGACGAACCTCTCGAAACCGGGACGTTCGATGTCTTGTTGCTCGTGGATGCCAGTCCGGACGACGTCGAAGAGGGAACCTCACAGGTTCGAGTCGTCCACGCATCGCCCGACGCGCCGACCGTGGACGTGCGTAACGCGGCAGATGGGGCACCACTCTTCGAGGACGTCTCGTTCGGCGAGCCATCCGGCTACCTGCCGCTCGAGCCCGGATCGTACACCGTCGACATCGCGCCGGCCGAAGCAGACGACGCCGAGGCTGATGAGACCGGCGTCGACGACGCGGGCGTCGACGACACTGAAGCCGACGAGACGGAGGCTGCGGACACAGCCACAGACGAGGACGGCGTCGACGACGCCGAACAGACCGACGCGGTCGCCTCGGCCGATCTCGAGCTCGAGGAGAACACGGCGTACACGGCGTACGCGATCGGCTACCTCGAGGACGCGGCTGCCGATGCGGACGAGCCAGTGACTGACGAGGAGGACGGGCTCGCTGCTGAGGATGAGATGGGCGACGACGACGAGATGTCCACCGATGACACTGAGATGGACGACGACGAGATGGGCGAAGACGACGAGGTTGGCGAGGACGAGCGACCGTTTACCGTCCGTGTCGCTGTCGACGGCATGATGGCCGACGACGAGCCGGAACTGGAGGAAGACGTCGGTGTGGACGACGAACCGGACGATGAACCCGGCGTGGACGACGAACCCGACCTCGAGGACGAAGCGGACGAACCGGTGGACGACACCGAGCCGACAGACGAGTCAGCTGAAGACGACATGACCGACGACGCGAGTGACGAGCCGGTCGCGGCTGACGACTAATCTCGGACGGCCACGCAGAAATCAGCCACTTCGAACCGTTTTTTCGACGCGATCGGTGGCGAGTAGCCGCTGTTTTGGCTAGTGACCCACGTGACTGTCGCGTGCTCCCCAGCAGTGTCCTCTCGAACCCGGTAGCCACCGCTCAGACGGCCTGCTGTCCCGAATACGCTGTGATGGGTCGGGAATCGGCGGGCTATGCCGACAGCAGTCCGTATCTGGCACACAGGCGGTCGATCGCGCGACAGCGAGTACGCTCCGCTGGCCGAGAGCTGAAGTCGAGAACGGTCAGGAGTAGGCGTGTTAGACGTCGACGTACTGATCGACCCACTCCTGTCGGCGCTGGAGTTCACGTCTGCCTTTCGGCGTCAGCGCGTAGTAGTTCGTCCGCCGATCGAGTTGCCCTTTCTCGACGAGCTCTTTTTCGACGAGCGTGTCGAGATTGGGGTACAGCCGGCCATGGGTGACCGGCTGATCGATATAGTGGTTGATGTCGTCAAGAATCTCCTGCCCTGACGGACGGTCTTTTCCTGCGATTACGTACAGCAAGTCTCGTTGGAACCCAGTTAGCTGATCCATGGATCACCCTCTGAGTAACGACCTTCACCGATCCGTGGCTTTGTTATAGAGCAGGTACGAACGGTCCGTCGGCCAGAACGCACCACATAGGACGGAAACCGACCGCCTTCACTGGGTTCTGCTCACACACGCCCGTATGACACGGCGCTTTTGCCGATGACCCCCGTACGAGCCGGTATGCCACCCGAAGATCCACTCGCCTGGAAAACCCTCGATCGGCAGGTAGCCTACACCTGTCCGGGCTTCGATGTCGTTAACGAGTCCGTTCAGTTGCCCGACGGCACCGAAACCGAGTACGACTATCTCTCGGAGCCGGCGAGCGTCTGCATTCTCCCCTTTACCCCCGAGGGCGACGTCGTCTGTATCGAAGAATGGCGACAGGCCGTCTCCCGCATCAACCGTGGCCTCCCCGTCGGCGGTATCGAACCCGACGACGACGATCTCGAGGCCGCTGCCCGTCGCGAACTCGCCGAAGAGACCGGCCACGAAGCCGGCCGTCTCGAGCCGCTGGTGACTGTCGAGCCGGCAAACGGGATCGCCGACGCCGTGTTGCATGTCTTCGTCGCCGACGGCTGTCGACCGACGGCCGACCAACAGCTGGATCACAACGAGAGCATTCGCGTGACGCCACTCGAGTTCGAGACGGTACTCGAGGCCGTCCGAAACGGCGAGATTCGGGACGGACGGGCCGTCCTCGCGATGTCGTACTATCAGCTGTTCGAGGGCGACACGCACGAGCCGGAGCGGTCGCCCTGAGCACGGCTGCGACGGAGACGGTGGCTGTCGGCGACGTCGGCCACTCGAGTCGCTGGCAGTCGAAATCTTCACTGACTTACGTCAGACGGCCCAAGCAGCGAGCAATGCGCGAGTATTTCGAACTCCGGGACACCGACGTTGGCGGTCGAATCGGCGAACTCACCGTCCCACGGGCCGGTGTCACCGTCGAGACACCGGCGCTGTTGCCCGTTATCAATCCGAATCTGGACACGATCGCTCCCCGTCGGCTCGCCGATGAGTTCGGCGCTGAAATCCTGATCACGAACTCGTATATCATCCACGGCACGGACGACGTCCGCGAGCAGGCGCTCGAGGACGGCCTCCACGACCTGCTCGATTTCCCGGGCGCGATCATGACCGACTCGGGCTCGTTTCAGCTCTCCGAGTACGGCGAGATCGACGTCACGACCGAGGAGATCCTCGAGTTCCAACACGCGATCGGCTCCGATATCGCAACGCCGGTGGACATCCCGACGCCGCCGGACGTCTCCCGCGAGCGCGCCGAGGCGGAACTGGCGACCACACAGGACCGCCTCGAGATCGCCGACGAGATTGACACGGGCGAGATGCTCGTCAGCGCCCCCGTGCAGGGCTCGACGTATCCGGACCTCCGCGAGGCCGCGGGGCGACACGCCGACAGCACCGACCTCGACGTCTTCCCGGTCGGCGCGGTCGTCCCCCTGATGAACGACTACCGCTACGACGACATGATCGACGCCGTCGCGGCCGCCAAACGCGGACTGGGGGCCGACGCCCCCGTTCACCTCTTCGGGGCCGGCCATCCCATGATGTTCGCCCTCGCCGCGGCGATGGGCTGTGATCTGTTCGACTCGGCCGCCTACGCCCTCTACGCTCGAGACGATCGCTATCTCACGGTTCGAGGGACACGCCACCTCGAGGATCTGGATTACCTCCCGTGTTCGTGTCCCGTCTGCACGAGCCATTCGCCCGACGAGTTGCGCGCGCTGCCCGACGACGAACGCGAGACGGAACTCGGCGCGCACAACCTCCACGTCACCTTCGAGGAGATCCGCCGGATCAAACAGGCCATCCGCGCGGGCAATCTGCTCGAACTCGTCGAACAGCGCGCCCGCGCCCATCCGACGATGCTTGACGGCTACCGAACCCTGCTCGACCACGCTGCCCAACTCGAGCGTGCCGACCCCGTCTCGAAAGGATCCTTTTTCTACACCTCTCACGAGAGTGCCCGCAGACCCGAAGTCCTGCGCCACCACCAGCGTCTCGACCGACTGTCGGTCCCCGACTCGCTGTTTCTTACCGAGGGCGACGCCGCTGGCGGCGACGAGTTCGACGACTCCTGGCGGGTCGAGCCACCGTTTGGCCCGTTCCCGCGGGCGCTCTCGAAGAGCTATCCGTTGACTGCCGAGTTGCCCGACCGAACGGATCGTGCCGCACTCGAAGCCGCCGCGGACGGTGTGGCCCGACTCGCTGCAGCGAATCCGGACGCCGAGTTGACACTGGGGCATACGGGATGGCCAGCGGGCGTCCTCGAGGCGCTCCCGGACGGCGTCGAGCGAATCGATCTGACGGCCGGTCGATCGTAACCACACGTCACAGACAGGGTACAGCACTCCGTCTCACTGTTCGAGGTGTGAACCAAACTGTATATTCCGTACAGGACCTAACGCTCACCTGTGCTCGATCTCTCTCCGACGAACGTCTTTTTGGGCGTCTTTCTTCTCGCCGTACTCGGTGGGCTCGGGCTGTTCGTCGTCGATGCGGGATCGACGACCCCTGACCCCGTTGCGTTCGACGACACGGTCCCCGTCGGCCTCACGCTCGAAGACGAACGTGGCCTCGACGCTGCCGTCGAACTACCGCGTTCACAGGTGTTTTACTCCCAGTATCAGTACGTCGTGGGCTACTACGGCGTCGAGACGTTCGTCGAGACCCACCGACAGACGGAACACGAACAGCGGTTCGGTCATCCACTGGTGGTGTACGTCTCCGACTACAGCGACACCGGGATCGAGCTAACGGACGAGGGCTACCCGACGACCGATCGACAGCCCGCGTGGACCGACGCCGAAGAGGCGTGGTTCGTCGTTGACAGTGAAGCCCGAACACCGGGCGGCGAGACCGTTATTCCGTTTACGAACCGAGACGACGCGACGGCATTCGCCGAGGCACACGACGGGACCGTCTACGACTGGGAGGCCGTCCTCGAGACTTCATTCGAGCGTGACGACGCGACGGTCGCCCGCGACCGCGTCGACGACGACCAACAGCGTGCGGACGACCGTATCGATGCCACTGCAGCGTACTCCGAACGACCGACATCGGTCGTCGTCGGCGAGGACGCAGACACCGTCCAAGAGGCCATCGACGCCGCACCGGCGAACACGACGGTCGTCGTCCCGGACGGAACGTACGCGGAGACGATCGAGATCGATCGACCGATCACGCTGACCGGCGAGGGCACCGCGACGCTTGACGGCGGCGGAAACGGCACGGTCGTCACGGTCACCGCCGAGCGAGTCGCCCTCGAGAACCTCGAACTCACTGGCGTCGGGGACGTCACGAGACAGGGCGAGGACCTGCCTGTCGAGATCGATGAGGATGAGTGGGATTCGACGTTTACGCAGTACTACGCCGGTACGGATGCCGGAATCGCAGCCTACACCGCCGATGAACTTCTCATTCGGGATATCCACATCGAAACGCCCGCGAGCGGGGTGATCGCCTACGACAGCACCGACGCCGTCGCTCAGAACATCACGGTCGACGGTCCCGATGATCCCACCGACGGACTCGCCGGCATGTTGCTGTTTCAGTCGCCAAGCGTGATCGAGGACTCGACGTATCAGGGCGGGCAAAACGGGATCTACCTCTACCGCTCTCCGTCCACGGTCGTTCGGTCGAGTTCGTTCGATGGCCACCGACTGGGAATCCATCTGATGCATACGGATGATACCCTCATGACGGACAACGACCTGCAAAATCAACACAGCGCCGGTATCTACGTCATGACGGGGCCCGAGCGAAACGCGATCGTCGGCAACACGATCACCGAGTCGGCAATCGGGATCAGCGTCGGCGGCAGCGATACGTACATCGCCGACAACCTCGTCGCCGACTCCGAACTCGGCATGCGTATCGATACGACCACATCGATCTACGAAGCAAACGTGTTCGCCGGCAACGATGTCGGCGCAGACATCTCCGCCATGTTGCCGACGAACCGCGTCGTCGGCAACGACTTCGTCGCCAACGGCGACCATGCAAGCGCAACGTCGGGGCCGCTTCGGATCTGGAGTCAGGACGGCGTCGGCAACTACTGGCAGGGCGCGGCGACCATCGCCGACGACGGCCATGCTGATCTCTCGTATTCGCCGACCAACGACATCGACAAGCGACTCCACCTGACCGACGGCGTCCAGACACTCACTCGAGCACCGGCACTCCGGGCCCTTGCTGGCCTCGAGGGATCGGTGCCCGGGATGCGGACTGGCAGTATCGTCGATCAGACACCGACCTGCGAACCGAACAACCCCGACCTGCTCGACCGAACGGCGTGGGCCGATCAGGCCTGGACTTGTTATGAAACGACATACCACGAGCCATGACTGACGACACAGCGATACTCGAGGCGACTGGCATCGACCACGACTACGGAACGGTCTCCGTGCTTCAGGACGTCTCAGCGACCATCCAGAGCGGAGCCGTCACCGCACTTATTGGCCCGAACGGCTCTGGCAAGACGACGTTTATTCGTGGCCTTGCCGGCCTTCACGAGCCGACGGGTGGCGAGTTCACGTATCACGGCCCCGACACGGCACGGCAGATCGGCTATCTTCCCCAGCACCCGTCGTTTCGACCCGGCTTCACCGTCATCGAAACGCTGCAGTTTTACACTGCACTCGTCGGCGCAGATGAGGCGGATGCGATGGGGTATCTCGAGCGCGTCGGTCTCGCAGACGCGGCTGACCGCCCCGTTGAGGCGCTTTCGGGCGGAATGACGCGGCTGCTCGGAATCGCACAAGCGACGGTCGGCGATCCGCCGGTCGTCATCCTCGACGAACCCGGCAGCGGACTCGATCCGGGAATGAGTATGCACGTCTTCGATATCGCGGCGGATCTGGCCGACGACGGGATCGCAGTCTTGCTGAGCTCACACTATCTGGAACTCGTCGAACGAGTCGCAGACCACGTGTTGGTCCTCTCGAACGGCCAACTCGTCGAGCAGGGCTCGATCGAACAGCTCCACTCGAAGTTGGATGCCGACTCGCTGCGATCGGTCTACGAGACCGCGGTCGGCGGCGATCTCAGCACGGTCCACGTACAGGGTGAGCGCGCATGAGCGGCGACGTTCAATCGACGACCACCGGCACGGCTGTTCAAGACGGCGAGACGGGTGGCGAACACGCCCACCCAACGGCACCCGGCTCGAGCCAACTCTTCAAGACGATCGTCGGCCGCGAGCTTCGGACGATCGCTCGGACGCGGATGTTCTTCGTGCTCGGGATCGCGTTCGCCGCCGTCTTGCTGGGGGTCGCCTGGGTCGGCGGCAGCGTCGAGGCCGGCTACGTCCCGACCGTCGTCGACCTGCTTACCCCACTCGAGTTAGTCGTCCCGGTCGTCGCCATCGCCTTCGGCTACCGGGCGATCCTCGGCGACGAACAGCGCGGCGAACTCGACGTCCTCGAGACGTATCCCGTCTCGAACCGCGAGATCGTACTGGGCGTCTACGCCGGGAGGGCGGTCGGCCTGCTGACCACGATCATCGTGCCGCTTGTGATCGTTGCGGCCATGGTCGTGGTGTTCGAAGACGACGGACTCTCGATCTACGCGACACACTCCGGTGCCGACTCGCCGATCCTGTTCGGTCGATTTATTGTCCTGACGCTGCTGTTCGCGCTGACGATTCTCGCCGTTGCGATCGCGATCTCGGCGCTCGTCAGCGGCACCCGGAGTGCGCTGGCGCTTTCGGCCGTTGCCCTCGTCGGGCTGGTGATCGGGCTGGACCTGCTGTTGGTCTATGGGTTCTCGATCGGGTTGATCGGTGACTCGGCGTTGATCCAGTCGCTCGCGATCAGTCCACTCAGCGCCTATCGCGGGCTCGTCTTCGAGAGCGTCGTTGTCGTCGCGGCGGGGACCGGGCCGGCGGTCGCCTCACCGATCGCGAGCATCGTCGGTCTCGTCGTCTGGCTCGCAGCGTCGCTCGGTATTGCGACGTGGGCGATCGGTCGGTAGCGACCGAGCGCCCTCAAACTGACAATTGTAGACGAGTTGGGCTCAGTATACCTCGAGTGAACGACTCCATCCTACTCACTCGCGGCTATCGCTGCTCGTTCGTTGAGGAAGGGAAACTCTGTTTATTGGTGAAAATAGCGACAGCGACTACATCAGAGACATGACGAACTCCTGTGTGATGTCGTCGTGGTCGTACACTTCACCGCCGTACTCCTCCTGAAACGACTCGGCCTCGTCGGCGTCGCTGAACGGAAGAATCGACGCCCCCATCGCCCCCTCAACGTCGCTGTCCGCGACGAGGGTGAGCCCCGTGACATCCGCAAAGGCGTCGGCCTCGAGGTGGCGACTGATCGTCTCGTTTTCATCGCTCGGGTCGATTGTGTAGTCGACTGATGAGTAGTCCGTCAGGTGGATGCCTTCGGGGTCGGCGGTGGACTCGTTGTCGAAGGTGAACGCGTACGTACACAGCGAGCTACAGAACTGTGCCGGACGGTCCTCGTCGAATACCTCTGTTGGGTCCTCGTAGTGAGCCTGTCCAGCCGGGCCGGGATGGTTCCCAATGACCATCGTACACTGATCACAGCTCTGGTCCTCGTCGATACTGATCGGGTCGGGAGCGCTCGCTTCGTCACCGTCGAGACAGCCGGCGATCGAACCGAGACAGACGGCCCCCACGCCACCCAAGACGGCTCGCCGAGTCGTTTTCCGATCCGTACCGAGCGCTGTTGTCGGGTCGTTCATACCGGTTTTTGGAGGGGTCAGAGTAAACCAGATGTGGTCTAGTTCACGAAACGTCGGCTCCCCCAATGTTATTTGACCGGTGAAAGCCGACCGATAGGTATGTCCTCGAACCAGCGGCTGCCTGTCGCGGTCCCACCGAGCGTTCGTGCGCTTGGTCTCTGTCTCGTCCTCGGGGGTGCCGGCTGGCTCACCGGATTTGCGGCGACACTCGCCGTCGAGGGACACCTGCTCGTCGTCGGCTACCGTGCACAGACCGTCACACAGCTCGCGTCGTCGGTCGCGTTCAACGTCGTCGGTGCTGGCGGGCTTGCCCTGACGTATCTGCTAGTTCGTCGCAGTGGATTCGATCGTGAGTTCATCCTCGAGTTTATCCGGCTTCGCAAACCCGATCGCTGGGTGCTGGTGTGGGTTCTCGCCGGGCTGTTCGGTGCGTTCGTCGTCGCGATCGGCTATCAACTGCTCATCGACGTCATCGACCCGTTCGGTGCAGGGAGCGAGGGCACGACTCACTCTGGCATCGAACAGGGACGTGAGTATCCGTTCCTGTTGGTACTCGGGATTCCGATCGCGATCTTGCTGACTGGGCCCGGCGAGGAACTCCTCTACCGTGGCATCATCCAGTCACGCCTCAGTGAGACGTTCCCCACGGCACTGGCAGTCGTGCTCGCCGCAGTCGTGTTCGCAGTCGTCCATTTCCCCGTGTATCTGGGGAGCGATCTCGGTGCCGTCCTCATCAGTCTCGGAACCGTCACGACGCTTGGCCTCTATCTCGGCGTCCTCTATGAACTGTCGGACAACCTCATCGTTCCAGCCCTGATTCACGGTGGGTTCAACGCTGTCGTCTACCTGCAGAACTTCCTTCAGTACGTCTGACGTTTTCCAGCGCCTAACGACGCGGGACGCGGCGTCTCGAGACGAGCCGCGGTCACTTCTTCGAGTCTCGCTCCCGTCCGTCGGGCTCTCGCTCGACAGTCACTCTATCGCCGCTTGCCGGAGCGGTCGTCGACGCCGCCGGCTCGCTGCCACTGTTGGAGACTGACCGACCGCCGCGGTCAGCACCGAGGCGTCGTCGCACGACGGCTCCGGTTCCGATCGTTGCAACGCCCAGTATCACGACTGCGCCGAGGACTGGGACGAGCTGGCTCGAGCCGACGACGAGCGTTCCGACGACGAGGGCCGGCCACGGCGACGGCGTGTCGACACTGAGCCGCGAGGGGAGCCAGTCGCCGACGGCGATGACGCCGTAACACCCACCGACGACGACCAGCACGCTCCAGAGGAGCACACTCGGGATGGCGACGATCGCGCTGAGCGCCTGCCCAACCGGCGAGACGAGCACGGTCGTAAAAAACAGCGGCATCGAAGCGATGATGAGCGCGCCGAAGAAGACGACGAAGCCGGCCGGAAACGCACGCATCGGCCGAGTGGCGAGTTCGTCGCGGATCGAGCGCGTACTCGAGGGAGATCGCTCGAGCAGGAGCCAGCCAACGCCGAGTGTCAGCACCATCCAGCCGCCCGTCACCCCGAGTGCTCGAGTGATGTCGGGGACGGCAACCGCGAACACGCTGTCGCTTACGAGTGCTGTGGTGAGCGAGAGGGACGTGGCTGGGTCGCCAGCGCCGGGGACAACGGGAGACACGGAGTGGTGTATACGTACTTCAGGACCGATAAAAGCGGTGCGGTCGTCGCGACCGACGACCGAGTCGGCGGTCGAACGGGTGAACGAACGGGGCCAAGCACAGTGGAGCGGATCAACACCGATTTGGTCGGCGACAGCCAACGACCGGTATGAGCGATGCGATGATCGACTATCTCTATCCGGAAATCGCAACGACCGTGCTGTTCGTGCTGGCGATCCTCGGGATGATCGCACTGCTGTATATTTCTACCCGGTGGTAGGTGCCACACGGCAAACGCCGGCCCGCTGCCCCGACCGTGACGTGGCAGATCAGGCCTCGAAGTGGCTGACTCGCTCGGGACTGATCGAGATGATGACCCGTTCGGTTTCGATCGGGTTCGGATACTCGTCTTCACCCATGTATCGGTGCGCGAGGTCGTCGATGTGCTCTCGTGCGCCGTCCGTGGTGAGGTCGTCGACCTCGCCCGTAACCGAGAGCATCCGATACGGGTTGTCCGGGTCCGTCATGCTGACGGCGACGCGCGGGTCGTTGCGGACGTTCTTTTCCTTTCGCCGATCCCGTTCGGTGTTCACCAGCAACCGCTCGGCGTCGGCGTCGTAATCGATCCAGACGGGGGTCACATGCGGCGCACCGTTCGGCAACAGCGTCGCGACGTGGGCAAATGTTTGCTTTTCGAACAGGTCCTGAAACTCGGTTGGAATCGATGCCATGCTCGTCGTACGCGAGCCTGTTACTAATTCACACTCCCTGAAGCACAGGCATACACAGCGATCACCGTCTCTCATCGGGGTGAATCGATCCGATACAGATAACTCACTCGCTCGTTGTCACTCGGAGTATGGAGTACCTCCTGTGGGTTGCCATCGCGCTCGTCGCCTACGGACTCATTCCGCCGCTGACGAGCGTCGTCACGACGGCTGTGCCGCCAGCAGTCGCCCTGTTTTTTTCCACGGCGATCTTTCTGACCCTGACACTCGGCGTCCTCGTCGTGACCGACACTGCTGATCCTGCGTACGCGACGACGACGGCCGCGGGATACGTCTACGTTGCCGGCCTCTTTCTCGCCGTCGGCATTCTCGCGTACTACTCCGCCCTCGAGGCCGGGCCGGTCAGCGTCGTCGTGCCGATCTATGGGCTGTTCATCGTCGGCAGCTCCGTCGTCGGCATCGTCTTTCTCGGCGAGGAGTTGACCGGCACCCGCGCTGCCGGCATCGCGGTCGCCGTCCTCGCGATCTATCTGGCGGCGAGTGGTGATCGCTGATGCGACGGTATCTTGCGCTCTCGGTGGTTGCCTGTCTCACGTACAGTCTCGTCGCACCGCTGCTCTCGATCGCGATGACTGACATTCCGAGTACGACCGCCGTCTTCCTCTCGAACTCGGTGATGCTCGTCACCGTCGGAGCCGTGATCGCCGTCCGGCGGCTTCCAGTTCGTCCCTACCTCACCCACCGATACAGCCCGCATATCCTCGCGATGGGGTGTCTGCTGGCTGTTGGCCTGTTGAGTTACTATCGCGCGCTTGCACTTGGCCCCGTCAGCGTCGTCGTGCCGATTTTCGGGCTGTTCATCGTAATCAGTTCGTTCGTCGGCATCCTCGCGTTCGAAGAGGCGGTGACGCCCCGAAAGGTCGCCGCCATCGCAGCGAGCGTGCTCGCGATCGTGTTGATGGCGATCTAAAGACCAGTCGCGGCGTCGAAAAGCGTCTCGTTACTCGAGCAACGCCGCGAGCGTCGTCTCGAGCGCCGCAGCGGCCGCTCGAACCGCCTCGACGCGGACGTACTCCCGCGGTGCGTGGGCGACGGCCCCGTTGTCGTCGGCGAGCACGCCGGGGCCGAAGACGACCGTCGGCGCGTCCGCCGCGAAGTACGACGCTTCCGTCGCCGCGGTGAACGGTCGCACGTCGCCGCCGGCGGCGTCGGCGAGCAGGTCGACGACCCGCGCGTCGGGGTCGGTCTCCCAGGCCTCGAGAAACGGCGTTGGCCGGTCGGTAAACCGGAACTCGACGCCGATGTCGTCGGGCACGGCCGCCTGCAACTGGTCGGTCAGCGCCTCGTGGAACCCCGCAGCCGTTTCCGGGGGCACGCTTCGGCGGTCGACCGTCAGCGCGCAGTCGGCCGGCACCTGATTGGTCGCTTCGCCACCCGTGACGACCGTCGGCGTCAGCGTCGCCGCGCCGAGTTGGGGATGCGTCGGTGGCGCGTCCTCGCGCTCGCCGAACGTCCGGATCGCCTCGAGGACGCCCTCGAGGGCGGCGACGGCGTTGATTCCCGTCTCTGGCTCGGCCGCGTGGGCGTTGGCACCTGTCAGGTGGATCGTGCCCTGAAAGCGACCTTTCGCCGCCGTGCAGACGTCGAGGTTCGTGGGTTCGCCGACGATCACGGCGTCGGCGTCACGCGTGGGGCAGTCGTCGCCTGTCACGAGTTCGTACGCGCCCGTCGAGAGCACTTCCTCGTCAGGGGTGATCGCGAGCGTGACGCGGCTGTCGGCGGGCTCGACGGCGAAAAACGCAGCTAACAGCGCCGCGAGTGGCCCTTTCGCATCACAGGAGCCCCGCCCACGGATCACGTCGTTTCCGCCGGCTTCCGTCCCCGCTCGGTCGCGTTCGAAGGGGACGTGTGGCGAGACAGTGTCGATGTGGGTGTTCAACACGACGTGGGTGTCGGCGTCGGCCGGACCGCGGGTCGCGAGCACGTTCCCGCCGTCGTCGACGCGAGGGTCGATGCCGTGGACCTCGAGCGTCTCACAGAGGTACTCCCGCATCGGGGAGACGTCCTCGTGGGAGGCCGTCTGGACGGCTGTCTCGAGGAAGTCGACGGGGTCGAACTGGTGACTGCTGTCGGTGGCCGCCGCGTCGGGTCGGTCCCCAGTCACTGTTCGGCCGGCGACTCGAGGGCGACTTCGCCGTCGAACTCGTGTTCGACAGGGCCGGCGAGCGTTGCCCGCCCGCGGTCGTTGAAGCTTACCTTGAGTTCGCCACCCGGCGGCGAGACGGCGACCGGATCGGCGTCGGTGCGCCCGAGTCGGCGCGCGATGACGGCGATGGCGACCGCGCCGGTGCCACAGGAGTCGGTTTCGCCTTCGACGCCGCGCTCGAAGGTCCGTTGGCGGAAGTGACCCTCGCCGTCGGGGCTGGCGATTGTGACGTTCGTGCCCTTCGGGAAGACGTCAGCGTGGCGAACAGGTGGGGCGACCGACTCGAGATCGACGTCGTCGACGTCGTCGACGAACGCGACGGCGTGGGGAACGCCGGTGTTGACGACGGAGACCTCGAGGCCTTCGATCGACTCCTCGAGGACGGGGTCGTCGGCGTCGATGGGGATGTCTTCGGGCGCAAACGTGGGTGTCCCCATCTCGACGGTGATGCCGTCGGGAGTTCGATCCGCGCGGAGGGTGCCTGCCTGCGTGTCGATCATGACGCTGTCGGTGTCAGTGCGTTGCATGGCCCACTCGGCGGCACAGCGGGCGCCGTTGCCACACATCGGTGCCGTCGAGCCGTCGGGCTGGACTAGCGTCATGACGACGCGTGGTGGGTTGAACTGCTCTTCTAAGGCGAGATAGAGGATCCCATCGGCACCGACGCCGGTGTCGCGGTCACACTCGCGTTTGGCGAGTGCGGCCCGATCGGGGACGTATTCGGCCGCGTGGATGATCAGAAAGTCGTTGCCGGTGCCGTGGTATTTTTGGAATGGAACGGTCATCGTTCGGATACGCTGTATTGCTGTCGGGGTCGGAGCCGATTCAGGGTCGGCTGTCTGCTTTGCATGTTCTCGCTCGTCGTGGTGGGTGAGCGCGTCATCTGCCACCGTCGAGACGATCGAGATGAATCATCTCTCGCGTTCGACGCTGGTAACGTCGTCGATCGTTTCGCGTCGGCGAGCGAGTCGCGCGACGCCGTCGTCGATGACGACGGAGGCGGGCCGGGGCCGGGAGTTGTACTGATTGGCCATCTCGTAGCCGTACGCGCCGGCGTTGCCGATCGCGAGGAGGTCTCCGCGTTCGCTCTCGGGGAGTTTGCGGTCCGTACAGAAAACGTCCCCGCTCTCGCAGATCGGGCCGGCGATGGTCTGTGCCGTCTCCTCGCGGCTGCGTTCGGTGTCACTCGAGTCGGCAGTGAGATTTCGAATGGGATGGTACGCGTCGTACATCGCGGGCCGCAAGAGCGTCGTCATGCCGGCGTCGACGCCGACGAGCGTCGTCTCGCGTGCGTCTTTGACCGTATTGACTGTAGTCAACAGGACGCCAGCGTCGGCGACGAAGTAGCGCCCGGGTTCGATCGTCAGTTGCACATCCACCTCGCCGACTGCCTCGCGGGTCGCGTCGGCGACCGCCTCGAGATCCAGCGGCTGTTCGTCCTCGCGGTAGGGGACGCCGAAGCCGCCACCGATGTCGAGGAACTCGAGGTCACCAACGGCCGCCGTGACTGATCGGGCCAGCTCACCCATCCGCGAAACGAACTCCCGGTGGGCGTCGAGCTGGTCGCTCGAGACACCAGAGCCGACGTGGGCGTGGATACCGACGACGTCGAAGCCACGGTCGGCAGCATCCGCAAGCACGTCGACGGCGCGTTCGGCTGGGACACCGAACTTCGCGTTCGCACCCGTCTGGACCTTCTCGTGGTGGCCGGCCCCGATCCCGGGGTTGACTCGGAGACAGAGTCGTCCGTCGTAGCCGCGCTCTTCGAGGCGGTCGATCGTGTCCTCGGCACCAGCAGTGATCGTCAGCTCGGGGTGCGCTTCCCAGGCCTCGACAGCGATATCGAGATCACGGGCCGGCGGGTTGACGGCCGTGTAATGGACCTCGGCCCCGCTGTCGGTAACGGCGAGTGCACGCGTGAGTTCGCCCGCAGACGCACACTCGAGGCCGACTCCCTCCCCGTGAAGCGTCTCGAGGACATCCTTAAGCGCGTTTGCCTTCACCGCGTAGAGAATCTCGGCGTCGGGAAACGCTGATTCGAGTCGGCGTGCATTTTCTCTGACTCGATCGAGATCGAGAACGTACAACGGCGTCCCGTACTCCCCCGCAAGGGACTCGAGTCTCGTCGGCTCCCACGCTGTCAGCCGGCGAACCGCCGGCGATCCCTCGAGTGTCGTCATTACCGCGTGTACGCAACCGCTCGACCTCAAGGCTTTGGATTCACGAGCGGTGAGCGCGGTCCCCCTCTCTCGCTTACTCGGCCGGCTGTGGTTCCGAGACCGGCACCTCGTCCTCGATGACCGTTCCGTCGGGTAACTCGAGTTCGGGCTCTCGGCCGACGGTGAACAGCCGTTCGGTGAGGGTGAGTTCCTCGGCTTTCGGGCTCGGCTTCTCGACGGCCTCGTAGTCGACGACAATGCCGCCAGCCTCGGGTTCGGCGGCGATACGGACCGTACACAGCTGGTAGGACGGGTAAAACACTGGCGGGAGGATGCCGGTGATCCCGTCGCGTCGATGAAGACGTTTGAGCCACGTCCCGGTGTTGACGGCCACGCCGCCCTCGAGTTCCTGCAGTCGCGGGCGGTGGGTGTGGCCGTAACAGAAAATGGCCGTCTCCGGGTCATCCTCGAAGACTTCGCGGGCTGCCTCCGCGTAAGGCGTCTCGGCATCGACGGTGAGTTCGGTCTCGAAGATCCCGAACCGGCTGACGGTCTTCCTGACGTCTCGTCGGATGAAATACAACGGGATCCCGACGAGCATCACCAACCCGGTGATCGTGACGTTGATGGCGAGCAGGAACCAGACTGCCGTGCCAGCCGTGCCGAACTGGCTGAGGAAGCCGGTCGTTCGCTCGACCGGCATCGACCAGATGCCTGCAAGGTCAAGGCTCGTCAGAATGACGAGGAGGATGCTGATGTTGAACAGCAACAGAAACGGGACCAGCGCGTACCGAAGCAGCGGGTTCATTTCGCGATAGAAGTACTTCGAGAGGAGCCACACCGGCATCCGTTCGGTCGGCGTCACTGCCTGAACGTCTTTCAGCCAGTTGTATCGGCCCCGATCCGAAAGCTGTCCCGCCCGACTGGTGACGAGCGTGTTGTAAAAGTACCCGAGCGGCGTGGCGTACGGATTCCCCCAGTCCTCGATCCGGTTGTTGGGGTCTTGCTGGTGGCCATGTTCGAAGTGGATCGTCCGGCTGCCGACCGGCCGCGTGATCGACTGCTCCTGGACGAGGTCGACGTTGTACTCGGCAAAGCGCTCGACGTACTCGTCGTAGGCGGCCAACTCGTGGTCGTGATTTCCCGGGAGCATCGTGATCGGGATGTTTTCCCCGGTCGCCCGGAACTGCTCGAACAGCTCCGGATACGTCTCCTCGAGCGCGTCGAACTTCTCGATTCCCGAAATCGTGGTAAACTCCCAGAGGCCGAACGCGTCGCCGTTGATCACCAACTCGGCCGGTTCGTCGGTCTGCTCGAGTCGCTCGAGAAACGCCAGCAACTCATCGAGAAACTCGACGTGCTCGAGTTGCTCGTCGCCACCGATGTGGAGATCGCTGATGACGTAGTAGACCCGGTCCTCATCGGTCGTTCCCATTGGGCCAGCCTTTCACTCAGGTGTAAAAACGGTTTCGTGTCGTCCCGCGCTGTCGCACAGTCGGTGCTGGTCCGACGGCTGTGAGCGGTTGGGGTTACTCTCGGAGCGTGTCTTCGCGCTCGGTCGCCTCGAGAGTCTCCGTCTGAAGGTCGGTCGCGACGACGGCGGGCTTGTACGCGCCACCCTCGAAGAGGTCGTGGTCGCTGATCGAGGACTCGACGAAGCGGGTAAAGGCGCGTCGGTCGGCGGGCAGTTCGCCGTAGAGCACTTCCTCCTCGACGAGGTCGTACACCGGAATGCGCGGCGTCAGCAGCGTGTTCTCGCCGACGACGCTGTTCTCGCCGACGACGAAGCCGCTCGTGACGCGACAGCCAGCGCCCAGCGAGACGTTGTCCTCGATGATGACTGGTGCGTTCTCGACTGGCTCGAGCACGCCACCGATCAGGGTGTTCGCGCCGAGTTTGACGTTCGCGCCGATCTGTGCACACGAACCCACCGTATCACAGGAGTCGACCAGCGTGCCGTCGCCGATGTGCGCGCCGATGTTGACGAACGCGGGACTCATCAGGATGCAGTCCGAGCCGATGTGGGCACCGCGGCGGACGACGGTCCCGTCGGGCGTGTTGCGGCTCCCCCGGTCGCCGTAGTCGCTCGAGTCCGCAAGTGGAAGGACGTCGTTGTACGTGACGCCGCCGTACTCGCGGGGCTCGGTCGCGCGCAGGCCGAAGTTGAGCAGAATGCCCTGCTTGACCCACTCGTTTGCCTCCCACGTGTCGCCGTGTTTCTCGGCGGCGCGGATCTCGCCCGCCTCGAGGGAATCGAGGAAAGCGTCGAGGGTGGCATACGCGTCCTCGCCGGCGGAGTCGGCGCTGACGTCGTCGTTCTGGTACTGTTCCCACAGCTCCGTGAGTTCGCTCTCGAGTGCGCTCATTCGGCAATCACGTCCGCAAAGTCGTACCAGCCTGCCTTTTGTCCAGCGATCCACACCGCCGCGTCGACGGCACCCGCCGCGAAGACACCTCGATCCTCGGCGCGGTGGGTGAGGCGTAGTTCCTCGTGGTTGCCCGCGAGGAGCACTTCGTGTTCGCCCGTGATGTTCCCGCCACGGAGCGCGTGGACACCGATTTCGCCGGCCTCGCGTGGCTGTTCACCTTCCCGGCCGTGCGTTCGCTCAGTGAACTCACCGTTGGCTTCGATCTCTGAGAGCAGGCGGTTTGCCGTACCACTGGGCGCATCCCGTTTCGCGTTGTGATGCGTCTCGACCAGTTCGACGTCGTACCCCGGCAGGTTCTGGACGGCCTCGCCGACGACGTTCAGCAGGGCCTGGACCCCGCGGGCGAAGTTCGGCGCATGAAGAACGGCGATCTCCTCGCTTGCCTCCTCGAGGGCCTCGAGGTGGGCGTCGTCGAAGCCGGTCGTACCAGTGACGAACGCGACGTCGGCCCCAGCGCAGGCCGCCGCGTACTCGACGGCCGACTCGGGACCAGTGAAATCGATGACGGCCGTCGGCTCGCGCTCGGCGAGCAGCGAGTCGAACTCGTCTGCGGACTCGATCTCGACGCCGTCGACTGTCTCCCCGTCGGGGCTTCGGGAGACGGCGAAGACGACCTCACAGTCGGCGTGGTCGTCGACGGCGGCGATCACTTCTCGCCCCATCCGGCCCGTTGCGCCGGTGACACCGACTCGGACCGTCATCGATCGGCCTCTCCGCTCCCGTCAGCTACCGCAGTCGGTTCGGCCTCGAGATCAGCGAGAACGGCCTCGAGGTCGGCGCGGTACTCCTCGGAAAGACGGGTCAGCGGCGACCGCATTCGGGCCGGGCCGTAGCCGCGAATCTCCATCGCTTCCTTGACCGGGATCGGGTTGGTCTCGACGAACAGCCCCCGGAACAGCGGGCCGAGTTCGTGGTGAATCGCTCGAGCGCGGTCGTAATCGCCGTCGAGGGCCGCACCGACCATCGCACACGTGCGCTCGGGTTCGATGTTCGCGGCAACGCTGATGGTGCCCGTGCCGCCGACGGAGATGGTCGGCAGGGTGAGTGCGTCGTCGCCCGAGAGCACGGCGAACTCCTCGTCGACCGTCCGCTCTGCGATCTCGCCGATCTGGCCGAGATCGCCGCTTGCTGCCTTGAACCCGGCGATGTTCTCGTGGCTCGCGAGTTCGACGGCGGTGTCGGGTTCGATGTTCTGGCCCGTCCGCGAGGGGACGTTGTAGACGATCTGTGGGAGATCGACCGCGTCGGCGATCGTTCGATAGTGCTCGATGAACCCGCGCTGTTCTGGCTTGTTGTAGTACGGCGAGATCAGGAGCAGGCCGTCAGCGCCGGCCTCGGCGGATCGCTCGGAGAGTTCGAGCGCTTCGCGGGTGTTGTTCGAACCGGAGCCCGCGATGACGGGAACGTCGTCGACGGCCTCGATGACCGCTTCGACGACCTCGACGTGTTCGTCGTGGGTCAGCGTCGCGGATTCGCCCGTCGAGCCGACGGGAACGAGTCCGTCGACGCCGGCTTCCTCGAGTCGCTGTGCGTCGGCCTGCAGGGTTTCGAAGTCGATACTCTCGTCGTCGTTGAACGGCGTACACATCGCGGGGAAGACGCCGGTGAAGTCGATAGTGGATGTCATCTATTGCTGTGTGGGTCGGTCGTTGGATACTTGATTATGATGGTTCACGCGTGGGGTGTCCGACTCGAGGGCGCTCGAGTCAGACTGGCTCCGGCTCGCACCCGGGACGGGGTTGCTACGCCCGCCTCGAGCACACCTCAGGCGTGTTTACGTTTCGAAAAGTGAGAAACGGCGTCGCTCACGACGGAGCTGTCGGTTCGGCGAGCGACGTGACGCATGATTGCTCCGTCGTCCTGAACAACCTTAGCCGTTGTGTCTTTTATCGACCCGTGTGTGTTGCAGTATCGTGTCACCTGCGCCCGGTTTTCGGGCCGATTCCCGCTTCATTTATACTTCTCGATTACTTACCGCTGGGTATGCGAAATACACAGCTGAAACTCAGGATGGCAATCGTCGGGACCATCCTCTTTGCCCTCTACTTCGGCGCTGCCCTGTTCTTCTCGGCAGCATGGGGCGTCCCGCTGATTCCCGTCCTCCTCATCAGTATCGTCGTCCTGCCCGCCGCCCAGTATAAGTTCGGCAAGTGGATGGCGCTCCGTGGCACCGAGGAAATGCCCAACGAGGGTCGCTATCGCGAGGTCCACCAGATGACTGAATCGCTCTCGCGAGATATGGGACTGGACAAGCCCAAACTCGTCGTGCAGGATATGGGCGTTCCGAACGCGTTCGCGACCGGGCGCAAAGGCGCTGGCGTCGTCTGTGTCTCGACCGAGCTCATGCAGTTGCTCGACCGCGACGAACTCGAGGGCGTCATCGCCCACGAGCTGGCCCACCTGAACAACCGCGACACCATCACGATGATCCTCGGCCAGTCAGTTGGGATGGTCGTGAGCTACGCGGTGTTCTTCCTCGTCCGCGACGACAACAACTTCTTCGTCGCCTACGCCGCCTCGATCGCCGCCCAGATGCTGACGCTGATCTTCGTGATGGCGATCTCGCGCTACCGCGAGTACGTCGCCGACGCCGACGCTCGCCAGCACATCGGCAGCGGTGATCCCCTCGCACGCGCACTCGAGAAGATATCCCGAGGTTCTGAAGGCCGCGAGTCGACGGTCGACGACAACGTCAACGCGCTCTGTATCTTCAACTCCGACAAAAGCCTGTTAGCACAGCTGTTTGCGACCCACCCGCCGACCGAAAAGCGCATCGAGCGCCTCCGCCGCTAACAGCCGACCCGTCTCGTTTGTCGGCTGGCCCAACGCAGTGACCGCAGTTCGGTCGCATCGACCGACGTAATTTTTTACACCCACCGATAACAGTATATCACGTGACGGAAATTCATCCCGGTCAGCGCGTCGCCGTTCTCGTCGACGCCCAGAACCTCTACCATACGGCACAGAGCATCTACAGCCGCAATATCGACTACTCTGCGCTTCTCGACAAAGCCGTTCAGGATCGCCAGCTCACTCGCGCCATCGCGTACGTGATCCGCGCGGAAGCGCCCGACGAGGAGAGTTTCTTCGAGGCACTCGTCGATATCGGCTTCGAGCCCAAAATTAAGGATATCAAAACGTTCGCCGACGGCACCAAAAAAGCGGACTGGGACGTCGGCATGAGCCTCGACGCAGTCACACTCGCCAACCACGTCGACACGATCGTCCTCTGTACCGGCGACGGTGACTTCTCGCGGCTCTGTTCGCACCTGCGCCACGAGGGCGTCCGCGTCGAAGTGATGGCGTTCGAATCGTCAACCGCCGACGAACTCATCGACGCGACCGACTCGTTTCTCGACCTCGGCGAGCGCCACGAAACGTTCCTGCTCTGAGCTCGCCTCGAGTCTCAGGAGCGATTCGAGTACCGGCGCTGTGAGATGCCGATCAACAATGCGTAGCCCGCAATAAAGAGGGTCACACCCGTCAAGAGATACATCATCGTCCCCGAGACGAGGGTGGCCGGGCCGGCCAGCGTCAGGGTGCCAAACGCAAGCAACACCACCCCGAGCACGATTTGCGTCACATCCATGCGATACTGTAACTCCGTGATCGAGTATTATAATAGTCGCTATCTTGTTTTTGTTACGCAGCGTAGACGTTCAATCTGTCTGGACGGTTCGATCACATCCGCATACAGCCTCCTGTCTCGATCACCCGCGGCGGGATCGGTGATCGACGGGCCGTACCGACAGCAGACGAGGTCGAAGGGCTTTCGACGGCCCGCATCGAACTCCTCCCAATGAGCGAGCCAGCCGACGGGAACGGGCAGACGGGACTGCCGAACCTCCGGACGATCGCGGACTACCAGTTCGGTGCCGGCGCGGGCGAGGCACTGTTTCCACCCACCGAATCACTGACGATCAAACGCACCACGTCGGGCCGTCCCCAGCAGGTCCACGCCGACGCCGGTCGCCTCGTGTCTTTCGGCACCGACGGCCGATTCACCCTCGGTCTCGAGGGCGGCCGCCGACTCCACGACGCCCTCGAGCACCCGGCCTATCGTGTCGTCGTCGACGACGAGAGCGAACCGTTCGTCCGCGACGAAAAGAACGTCTTCGCGAAATTCGTTCTCGAGGTCGGCGAGGAGATTCGGCCGGGCGACGAGGTGCTGGTGGTCCACGAACGCGGCGAACTGATCGCGGTCGGGACGGCACAGCTCGGAGCCGACGCCATCGAGGACTTCGACACTGGGGTTGCCGTGGCCGTGCGCGAAGGCGCGCCTGCAGAGTAGTCCTCACATAGCGGACCTGTAATCGAGATCTCGAACAGGTAGTCCGTGGACTGCAGTATTATATAGTATTGGGACTATTACACAATACATGTCCGAGTCAGTAGATAGTGGCGACGTAGAGACGTTAGGAATCGTGCTCGAAACCAGTGATCCCGAGCGCGCATGGAACGCCTTCCGTCTCGGAATTACTGCATTAGAAGCCGGAAAAGACGTCTCCGTGTTCCTCCTCGGTGAAGGCGTTGAAGCTGAGGAGAGTACCGACGACCAGTTCGACGTACGAGATCGAATGGACGTGTTTGCGGATTCCGGAGGGGAGTTGCTGGCGTGTGGGACGTGCTTAGAGATCCGAAACAGTGAGGAGAGTGAGCGCTGCCCAATCTCGACTATGGGAGATCTACTCGAGGTCGTTACGACTGCTGACCGGGTGCTGACTATCGGCTGAGCATCGTCACGGACCAGAGGCGTCGCAAAGCACTCGTCGAAGGTCTCGAGCGGCACGTGTGTCTCAGTTCGGACGCCGAACGACAAAGTAAAAGGTCGCGGGTGGCGACGTGTCGGGTATGTTTGGAGGAGGCGGCGGACTGAACCCGCGCAAGATGGAACAGATGATGAAACAGATGGGGATCGACGTCGAGGACATCGAGGCCGAAGAGGTCATTATCCGAACCGACGAGTACGATCTCGTCTTCGACAACGCTGAGGTCACGAAGATGGACGCCCGCGGGCAGGAAACGTATCAGGTCATCGGCTCGCCGGAACAGGTCGAATCCGGCACGGCCGGTGCCATCGCTGGTGCCGACAGCGACGATGACGCCTCGAGTGCGATCCCTGACGAGGACGTCGAACTCGTCGCGACCCGGACCGGCGTCAGCGAGGACGAAGCTCGCGAGGCACTCGAGGACAACGACGGCGACCTCGCCGCAGCAGTCGGTTCTCTCGAGTGACGATCGCGTGAGTAGCGATCCAGATACCGACGAGACAGCCGAGGCGGACCCAGCGAGCGAGGACGTAGGCGACCGCGTGCCCGTCTTGCTCGTCCGGGGCGATCGCGAGTATCTCGTCCAACCCGGCGGCGAGCAGGGAACCGACCTCGGCGTGCTCGAGGTGCCCGCGGACGTCCAGCCGGGGGAGACGATCGAGACGCATCTCGGCGATGCGTTCCAGGTGCGTCGGCTTCGCGGCCCGGACCTGTTTCACCACTTCGAGCGCACGGGTGCACCGATGGTGCCCCGCGATATCGGCCTCGTGATCGGCGAGACGGGAATCTCCCGTGGCGACCGCGTGCTCGACACCGGAACCGGCACGGGCGTGCTGTCGGCGTCGATGGCACGCGCTGGAGCCTCGGTCGTCACCTACGAACGCAACCCGGAGTTCGCCGAGGTCGCCCGCGAGAACATGGCACTTGGCGGTGTCGCCGACGCCGTCGATGTCCGGACGGGCGATCTAACGGAGGAACTCGAGGAACTCGAGGACGAGTCGTTCGACGTCCTCACGCTCGATACGGGCGATGCGGCGTCGATCGTCGCCCACGCACCAGAGCTGCTGGTCGAGGGTGGCTTCGTCGCGGTCTACAGCCCCTTCATCGAATCGACTCGAGCGGTCGTCGAGGCGGCTCACGAAGCTGGCCTCTCGAACGTCCGCACGCGCGAGACAATCCAGCGAGAGATGCAGTTCGACGATCGGGGCTCCCGACCGTCGACCGCGCCGGTCGGCCACACGGGGTATCTAACGATCGCCCGGAACGTCTAGTCCAGTTCGATACCGGCATCCGTTTTGGACGCGAGTCGGCAGTCGACGAGTGGCTCGAGAACGGCGACCAGTCCGAACGGAGAGACAGCTAAGCCACACCTTCGGCGGTGTGACTCCGCTGTACGCCGGGACTAGTGGCGTATCCGAAGCGTACTGCAGATACTCATTCGAATACGAGTTCTGAATCGTGGCGACTGTTCGCAACCTTCTTTATTCGCTCGCCTGTCTGCGAACATAGAGATGGCTGTACTCTGGCTGGACGAGATCAGTGCCGGCGACTTAGAGAAAGTCGGCGGCAAAGGCGCCTCCCTGGGCGAACTTACGGGTGCTGGGCTGCCCGTGCCGCCGGGATTCGTAGTAACTGCCGGAACCTATCGATCGTTTATCGAAGAGGCCGAAATCGACGACGAACTGTTCGACGCCGTCGATGTCGACGTCGACGACTCGAGCGCGCTCGCCGAGGCGGCCGACCGCGCACAGGAACTCATTCTCGAGACACCGTTCCCTGACGACCTGCGCGAGGAGATCCTCGAGTCCTACAGCGAGGTCGGTGACGGCGAGGCGTTCGTCGCCGTTCGGTCCTCGGCGACGGCCGAGGACTTGCCCGACGCGTCGTTTGCGGGCCAGCAGGATACGTACCTCAACGTCACCGAGGAGGCACTGCTCGATCGCGTCCGCGAGTGCTGGGCGTCGTTGTTCACCCAGCGGGCGATCTACTACCGACAGGAACAGGGCTTCGATCACTCGGTGGTCAACATCGCCGTCGTCGTCCAACAGATGGTCGACGCCGAGAAGTCGGGTGTGATGTTCACGAGTCATCCCTCGACCGGCGATCCGACGATGATCATCGAGGCCGCGTGGGGACTCGGCGAAGCCGTCGTCTCCGGTGCCGTCTCACCGGACAACTACATCATCTCCCGCGATGACCGCGACATCGACGTTACCGTCGCCGAGAAGAAGGTGATGCACGAAAAAGACGAGGAGACCGGACAGACCGTCGAGCGAGCGGTGCCCGAGGCGAAACGGAACGAACGCGTCCTCAGCGACGAGGAGATCGAACAGCTCGTCGAACTCGGCGAACGGGTCGAGACCCACTACGACAATCCACAGGACGTCGAGTGGGCAATCGTCGAGGACGAGGTGTTCATGCTCCAGTCCCGTCCGATCACGACGATCAGCGAGAGCAACGGTGAGGCGACAGCCACTGGCGCCGCCATCGACGTCTCGGAAGGCGTCACCGACGGCAGCGGGACGGCAGCCGCCAGCGGCGGTGAGTCCTCGAGTGTGAGTGCAACCGGCAGCGTCCTCGTCGACGGACTGGGCTCGAGTCCGGGCACGGTCAGCGGTGCAGCACGGATCGTCAAAAAGCTCGACGACCTCGCTAAAGTCGACGACGGAGACGTCATCGTGACCGAGATGACGATGCCGGATATGGTGCCAGCGATGAAACGAGCCGCCGGGATCGTCACCGACGAGGGCGGGATGACCAGCCACGCCGCGATCGTCTCCCGTGAACTGGGCGTCCCGGCGATCGTCGGGACGACCAACGCCACAACGGTCTTAGAGGACGGACAGCTCGTCACGCTCGACGGCGACAAGGGTGCGGTCCTCGAGGGGAAGACGGTCGACGACGACGAGGAGACCGAGCCAGTCGAGGAGGTTCGCCCGCAGTCGCCGGTCAAGCCGATGACCGCGACCGAAGTCAAGGTCAACGTTTCGATCCCCGAAGCCGCAGAGCGTGCGGCCGCGACGGGTGCCGACGGCGTTGGTCTCCTGCGGACCGAGCACATGATCCTCTCGCTGAACCAGACGCCGGAGAAGTTCATCGAGGAACACAGCGTCGACGCCTACATCAAAGAGCTTATCCAGGGGATTCGCACCGTCGCCGACGAGTTCTATCCACGACCCGTTCGCGTGCGGACACTCGACGCGCCGACCGACGAGTTCCGACAGCTCGAGGGTGGCGAGGACGAGCCCGAAGAGCACAACCCGATGCTTGGCTACCGCGGCATCCGGCGATCGCTCGACCGGCCTGACGTCTTCGCTCACGAACTCGAGGCGTTCCGCCGGCTCTACGAGATGGGGTATGACAACGTCGAGATCATGCTCCCGCTGGTCAACGACGCCGAGGACGTCTACCGCGCAAAGGAGCTGATGAAAGACGCCGGCATCGACCCCGACAAACGAAAGTGGGGTGCGATGATCGAGACGCCGGCCGCCGCCCTGTCGATCGAGGGAATGGCCGAGGCTGGCATCGACTTCGCCTCGTTCGGCACGAACGATCTCACCCAGTATACGCTTGCAGTCGACCGGAACAATGAGAACGTCGCCGATCGGTTCGATGAACTCCACCCCGCAATCTTGCGGCTCATCGGCACCGTCATCGAGACCTGCCGTGAACACGATGTCGACACGAGCATCTGTGGGCAGGCCGGCTCCAAACCGGAGATGGTCCAGTTCCTCGTCGACGAAGGCGTGAGTTCGATTTCGGCGAACATCGACGCCGTTCGCGACGTCCAGCACGAAGTCAAACGGACCGAGCAGAAGCTGTTGCTCGACTCGGTTCGCTAATCCCGGCCACACCTCCGATTCCGGGTTGAATCGAGCCACGACACGTCGTTTTTTCGCGGCACCGTACTCGACAAACAGAACGCATAAATCGGCCCGAACCAACGTACGTGATATGCAAATCGAGCCGCAGGCGTTCGATCGGGTGCTCTCGTCGATGTGTACGGAGCCACACCCGGACGCACGCGAGGCGGCCGAGCGGTTTCTCGCGACGAATCCCGGCGATCCCGGCACGTATCCGACGATCGCGACCCTCGAGGACGAGGCGGTCGCGATGCTCGGCGAACTCACCGGCCTCGAGGAGCCGGCCGGCTACATCGCAAGTGGCGGGACGGAGGCGAACATTCAGGCCGTTCGGATCGCTCGTGAGCGGGCCGAGACACGGACGCCGAACGTCGTCATGCCGGAGTCGGGTCATTTCAGCTTTCGAAAGGCCGCCGACGTCCTCGGCGTCGACCTCCGAATCGTCCCCACGGACGAGACGTATCGGGCCGACCTCGAGGCCGTCCGCTCGTGCGTCGACGAACAGACGGCGCTGGTGGTCGGCGTCGCGGGAACGACCGAGTACGGCCGCGTCGACCCAATCTCTGAACTCGGCGACATTGCGGCGTCGGTCGATGCCATGCTCCACGTCGACGCCGCGTGGGGTGGGTTCGTTCTGCCGTTTACCGACTTCGAGTGGCATTTCGGCCACGCCGCGGTCGACACGATGACGATCGATCCGCACAAGATGGGACAGGCCGCCGTTCCCGCCGGTGGGCTGCTTGCTCGCTCGGATGAGTTGCTCGATGCGCTCGCCGTCGACACGCCGTATCTCGAGTCGACGTCGCAGGCGACGCTGACCGGCACTCGATCGGGCGCTGGCGTCGCGAGTGCGGTTGCAGCGATGGAGACACTGTGGCCCGAGGGGTATCGCAATCAGTACGTTCGGTCCCAGCGAAACGCCGACTGGCTCGCCGACGCGTTTGAACAGCGCGGCTACGATGTCGTTGCGCCGACGCTGCCGCTCGTGGCGGTCGACGTGCCCCGATCGACGTTCGATGCATTGCGCGCGAACGGGTGGCGCATCTCCCGGACTGCAACCGGCGAACTCCGGATCGTCTGTATGCCCCACGTCACTCGCGAAATGCTCTCTTCGTTTCTCGCCGACCTCGACCGGCTCGAGGCCCCTGTGAGTGTCCCGAAACCGGGCGACGACTGAGATGGCGATGGACCGATTCGATCTCGTCTCGACGCTCGGATTCGTGGTGTTGATCGCGTCGTCCGTCGTTCTCGAGGGCGTCGTGGTGGCGGCCGCACTCGGTGGGTTTGCGCTCTCGCTCTCGAGTTGGCGGCTGTACGCCGGCCACCCTTGGGAGGCACTCGCCTGGCTGGTCTGGGTCGGTGCGGCCGTCGTGCTCGTTATTGCCCCCGGTGGCGCGGTGTTCCTGATCGCGTTTTTTGGCTGCCTGCTCACTGGACTCGGGCTCTTGTTCGGGAGTCGACTGGGACTGTTGCCGGCGATCTGGGATGGAGACCGCGGCGGCCGGGACCGCGCTGAGTAGCCTCGAGCGACGCCGGTCGAAAACCGGCGGGTTTTACGCCTGCCGCCGATTCAGCATGAGTATGCACAACGACGAGTTTCCGACGGACAGGCCTGCGGTTGTGACCTGTGGGTTACCCTACGCCAACGGTGACTTGCATATCGGTCATCTGCGCGGCTATATCGGTGCGGACACGTTCACCCGCGCACTCGAGACGCTCGGTCAGACAACCGCCTACGTCTGTGGCTCGGACATGCACGGCACGCCGGTCGCCGTCAACGCCGAGAAAGAGGGTATCGACCCCGAGGAGTTCGCTCTCGAGTGGCACCACCAGTACGAGGAGACGTTCCCCAAGTTCAACGTCGAGTTCGACAACTACGGTCACACCCACGACGAGACGAACGTCGAGACCACCCAAGAGATCGTCCGCACGCTGGACGAGGAAGGCCACATCTACGAGAAGGAGATTCAGGTCGCCTACGACCCCGACGCCGACCAGTATCTCCCCGACCGCTACGTCGAGGGGACCTGTCCCTACTGTGGCGAGAAAGCCCGCGGCGACGAGTGTGACGAGGGCTGTCAGCGCCACCTCGAACCGGGTGAAGTCGAGAACCCGACGAGTACGATCACGGGCAACCCCGCGGAGTACCGCGAACGGACACACAAGTTCTTCGAGGTCTCCGAGTTCGCTGACTACCTCACCGACTTTCTGGACGGCCTCGAGGGCACCTCGAACGCGCGCAACCAGCCCCGTCAGTGGATCGAAGACGGCCTGCAAGACTGGTGTATCACGCGGGATATGGACTGGGGGATCAATTATCCCGACGGTGACGACGAGGAAAGCGACCTCGTGCTCTACGTCTGGGTCGACGCCCCGATCGAGTACATCTCCTCGACCAAACAGTACACCGACCGCGTCGGCGCTGCAGAGTACGACTGGGAGGACGTCTGGCGGGCAGACGGGGACATCGTCCACTTCATCGGCCGAGACATCATCCAGCACCACGCGATCTTCTGGCCGGCGATGCTCGAGGGCGCAGGCTACAACGCGCCGCGTGGGATCGCCGCCACCGGCTTCATTACGATTAACGGCAAGGGACTCTCGACCAGCCGCAACCGGGCGATCTGGGCCAAAGAGTACCTCGAGGAAGGCTTCCACCCCGATCTGCTGCGCTACTACCTGATGACGACGGGCGGCCTCCAGCAGGACGTCGACTTCTCGTGGGACGCTTTCCAGGAGAAGGTCAACGGCGAACTCGTCGGTACCGTCGGCAACTTCTGGTACCGCTCGCTGCTGTTTGCCTACCGCAACTACGAGGGGACACCCGACACCGAGGTCTCCGACGACGTTGCCGAGCGCATCGAGGGTGCCATCGGCGAGGTTCGCGAGTCGGTCACCGACTACTCGCTTCGCGGCATCGGCCAGGCGGCGACGCGACTCGCCCAGTTCGGCAACGAGTACATCCAGCGCAACGAGCCCTGGAAGCTCACCGACGACGACCCCGAGCAAGCGGCACAGGTCATCCGCGACTGCGTCCAGATCGCCAAGGCCGTCGGGGTCCTCTTAGAGCCAATCGCTCCCGAGAAGGCCCAAAAGCTGTGGGAACAGCTGGGTGAGGACGGTGCGGTCGCCGACGCTCACCTCGAGGCCGCCCTCGAGGCCCCGCCCCGAACCTTCGATGAGCCCGGCGAACTCTTCGAAAAGATCGAGGACGAGCGCGTCGAGGAACTCACCGAAAAACTCGAGGCCCGCGTCGAGGCCGCGACGGACGACGGTGACGACGAAGCCGAAACCGAAAGCGACGACACCGACGCGGACGAAGCCACGGATATGGCAGACACAGACGACCTCGAGCCACTCCTCGAGGACCGCATCGGATTCGACGACTTCCAGGACCTCGACATCCGCGTCGGCCAGATCGAGGCGGCCGAAGGAATCGAGGGCGCAGACGACCTCGCACGCCTCGAGGTCGACATCGGCTTCGAGACGCGACAGGTCGTCGCGGGCATCAAACAGCTGCACGACCTCGAGGAACTCCCCGGCGAGAAATGCATTCTGCTGGCGAACATGGAGCCGGCGGAACTGTTCGGCGTCGAATCGAACGGGATGATCCTCGCTGCTGGCGATGAAGCCGACCTGCTGACGACCCACGGCGACGCCGTGGTCGGCGAGAAGGTCCAGTAAGCGACCCATCATTCCGAAGACACTGTCTTCGATACACGACGGTCGCTGTCCGGGTGATCCGTGGCTGTCAAACAGCACCGCAGCAACGGTAAAGAAAAGAACTCGGATGTGAGTTAATCACCCATCTTTTTTACCGTGCTCGCGCTACGTCGAGCTATGAGAAACGCAAAAATCGTCTGCACGCTCGGGCCTGCCTCGAGCGATCGGAAGACGATCGGGAACCTCGCGGACGCAGGGATGTCAGTCGCTCGGCTCAACGCGAGCCACGGTACGCGTGCGGATCGAGCCGACCTGATCGACCGCGTTCGTACTGTCGACGGGAACCGGGCGGAACCGGTCGCGGTGATGCTCGACATGCAGGGGCCGGAAGTCCGAACTGCGCCGCTTCCCGAAGGAGAGACCGTCACCCTCGAGACGGGCTCGGAGATCCGATTCGTCGAGGGTGAAGACGCCTCGTCCGAGGAGATCGGCCTCTCGTTGTCGATCGACGCCGTCGAAGCGGGTGATCGGATTCTGCTCGATGACGGACTGATCGAGACGACCGTACTCGAACACGACGGCGACGCGATTCGCGCTCGAGTCGATACCGGCGGCGAGTTAGCCGGCCGCAAGGGCGTGAACGTCCCGGGCGTCGATCTCGATCTGGATATCGTCACCGAGGACGATCGCAAGGACCTCGAGTTGGCCGCCGAGAAAGAGGTCGACTTCGTCGCGGCGAGTTTCGTCCGTGACGCCGAGGACGTCTACGAAGTCAGTGAGGTCCTAGAGGAACTGGGGGCCGAAATTCCGCTGATCGCGAAGATCGAACGCGCGGGTGCAGTCGACAACCTCGATGAGATTATCGACGCCTCCTACGGCGTCATGGTCGCCCGCGGCGATCTGGGCGTCGAGTGTCCGATGGAGGACGTCCCGATGATCCAGAAACGGATCATCCGCAAGTGTCGCAACACGGGCTCGCCGGTGATCACGGCGACGGAGATGCTCGACTCGATGGTCCACGCTCGCCGACCGACGCGGGCGGAGGCGTCGGACGTCGCCAACGCCGTCCTCGACGGCACCGACGGCGTCATGCTGTCTGCCGAGACCGCGATCGGCGACCATCCGGTGGCCGTCGTCGAGGCGATGGACAGCATCGTCCGCGAAGTCGAAAACTCCGACGAGTACGCCGAGTTGCTCGAGCAACGCGTCCCCGCCGCGGGCGAAGCGCGGACGGATGCACTGGCTCGGTCGGCGCGATTCCTTGCGCGTGACATCGGTGCGGACGCGGTCGTGGCCGCGACGGAGTCCGGCTACACGGCGCTCAAGACGGCGAAGTACCGTCCCGGCGTCCCGGTCGTCGCCTCGACACAGAGCCACGGCGTTCGCCGCCAGCTCGCGCTGTCGTGGGGTGTGACGCCGCTGTACGCGAACGTCTCGGATCAGGGGGCCGATGCCGTCGTCGAAAAGGCCGTGCAAGCGGCGCTCGATGCCGGCGTCGCCGAAAGCGGCGACACCGTCGTCGTCCTTTGTGGGATGATGACCGAACTCGAGGGTGCGAACACGACGAACATGATGAAAGTCCACGTCGCAGCAGAGGCGCTGACGACTGGGCGCGTCGTCGTCGAAGGTCGGGCAACCGGGCCGCTGGTGCGGCTCACCGACGGCGACATCACCGAGATCCCTGACGGGGCGATTCTCTCGTTGCCGGCCGATTTCGACGAGCAGTTCGAGGGCGACCCGACGAGGATCGGCGGGATCATCGACGCCCAGCGGGGGCTGACCGGCTATCCGGCGCTGGTCGCTCGAGAGATGGGGATTCCAATGATCAGCGGTGCCGATCCCGCCGGGCCAGCCGATGGTGATATCGTGACACTCGATGCCGAACGCGGTGTCGTTTACGGCGGCGATATCGGTCACCGAGCCGACCGACGCTAAGCGGGGGCGACTCGAGCCGACCGCTCGGACCGCGGGTTTTTGATGCCGGGCCGACTACACCCGGGTATGGCAGACGACACGTCCGGAGCCGGCAATGCCGACGACGGCTCTCGGGACCCGTCACCGGACTCCCCGGACGTCCACGACTCGAGCACGGGACGGGACGGGACGACGGAACGCTGGGACGAACGCGAGTTCGATGACCGAACAGGCCACGACGGACGGATCAGCGTCGACACGAGCCGTTCGTCCACCGAAGTCGGCGGCCCCGACGACGAGTATCGAATCCCGCTTGACCTCTCGGAGACCTCGGACGACGACCCCGACGACGCCGAAGCCGACCCGTACGGTCCGGAGCCCAGTTCGACGCCGGTCGAAGCCGGCGACCCCGAACTCGAGAACGTCCTCTTCGTGGTTCTCGGTGCGCTGGCGATGCTGCTCGTCATCTTTCAGGTCGTCTCGATCCCGCTGTAATCTCGCCAGGTGGTCAGTCGATCCGTCGCATTCGCGATTTGTGGGTTCGACTGTCATCCCAACGAGATGCCTCGGCAACCTTTAATTCGGGTGAGAACTTAGCTCGGCACATGCTCGAACTCCTCTTCGAGAATCTGCCCCTCGTGCTCCTGATCGCCGGGCTCATCCTGATGGGACTCGAGGCGCTCTCACCCGGGGCCCACCTCATCGTTATCGGCGTCGCACTGGTCGGTGCCGGGTTGATCGGTGTGCTCTTTCCGTCTCCGCTGAGTCCATTCATCTTGGCGGCGCTCACGCTCGTCATCGGACTCGCTGCGGCGTACGTCTACCACGAGTTCGACTTCTACGGCGGCAAAGGCACCGCCCAGACGACCGACTCGAGTTCGCTTGCCGGCTCGACGGGCTACGTCACCGAGACCGTGACGACCCGAAGCGGTGAGGTCAAACTCGACCACGGCGGATTCGCGCCGTACTACAGCGCCCGGTCGACCAGCGGCACGATCGAGGAGGGTGACGAGATTATCGTCCTCGATCCCGGCGGTGGGAACGTAGTTACGGTTGAATCGCTCGGCGCGATCGGCGAGGACGAAATCGATCGCGCGCTCGCGGAAGGGGCTGCCGACTCGAGTTCACGAACCGACGATCAGGTCGATGACCAGACCACAGCCGAGACTGACACAGCGGCCGAAACTGAGACGGAGAAATCGAGCTAACGAGTCAGAATCAGCCCGATATGTTGCTAAAATAAGGGAACGCTTTTCCCGTCACCGCCGTAAGACCGGGATATGGTCCTGGAACTACCATTGCAAACTGGTGCCGGTGGTGCCTTGCTGTTCGTCGGTGCCCTTGTCCTCCTCGTTGTTATCGCCGCACTGCTCAGTGCAGTCGAGATCGTCGACGCATACGAGAAGCGAGCGCTGACCGTCTTCGGTGAGTACCGCAAACTCCTCGAGCCGGGTATCAACTTCGTCCCGCCGTTCGTCTCGAACACCTACCGGTTCGATATGCGAACGCAGACACTCGACGTTCCCCGACAGGAAGCGATTACGCGTGACAACTCGCCAGTGACGGCCGACGCCGTCGTCTACATCAAAGTGATGGACGCCAAGAAGGCGTTCCTGCAGGTCGATGACTACAAGCGAGCAACCTCGAACCTCGCGCAGACGACCCTGCGTGCCGTGCTGGGTGACATGGAACTCGACGACACGCTGAACAAACGCCAGGAGATCAACGCCCGCATCCGCCAAGAACTCGACGAACCCACCGACGAGTGGGGGATTCGCGTCGAGAGCGTCGAGGTCCGTGAAGTCAACCCCTCGAAAGACGTCCAGCGTGCGATGGAACAACAGACCTCCGCAGAGCGCAAACGCCGCGCCATGATTCTCGAGGCACAGGGTGAACGCCGCAGTGCCGTCGAGAAGGCCGAAGGTGACAAACAGAGTGAGATCATCCGCGCACAGGGTGAAAAGCAGAGTCAGATCCTCGAGGCACAGGGTGACTCGATTTCGACCGTCCTGCGCGCCCGCTCGGCCGAATCGATGGGCGAACGCGCGATCATCGATCAGGGAATGGAGACCCTCGCCGAGATCGGCCAGAGCGAGTCGACGACGTTCGTCATGCCCCAGGAGCTCACCTCCATGGTCGGTCGCTACGGCAAACACCTCTCTGGCAGCGACGTCAAAGAGGACGGTCAGCAACTCGAGAGTCTCGAGTTCGACGACGAGACGCGCGAACTGATCGGACTGGACGACATCGCCGAGATCATCGGCGAGATCGACGAGGAAGCCGAGATGGATCTCGAGGCGATGGAGAAAGAAGCCCAAGCGATCAAAGAGGGCAAGGATGCCGGAACCATCTCCGATCCGGACGAGGTCATCGAGGAGATGGATCAGGAGTTCGTCGGTGACGAAAACCCTGACCGAAACGCATAGATCGTCCAGAAAGTCAGTTTTCGGCGCATAAGACGGAGCGAAACCTGTTTTAGCACTCGTCTCATTTCGGGAGATACGCATAGCATGACGAATCCTGATGGGATCGACGAGGGAAAACGAGCGACGCTCCGTCGCTTTGCGGCGCTTGGTGCCGCATCGCCGCTTGCCGGACTCTCCGCGCCAGCAGCGGCTGACACCGGCGAAAGCGACGCCCGTGATGCGATCGTCGGCTATCTCTCAACGACGCCCGGCGCTCACTTCTCGAAAATCCGAGACGATCTCCAGCTTGGGACCGGCGAGACCCAACACCACCTGCGCCGCCTCGAGGAACTCGAGGCGATCGAACGCTATCCGGATGGCGATTACAAGCGCTTCGTCCCGGCGGATCGATTCGACGCGTTCGAAAAGCACGCGCTCGGCTACCTCCGCCGGGAGACGCCGCGTGGGATGTTGATCGAACTCCTTCGGAATCCGGAGACGACGGCCGGCGATCTCGCGACGGCACTCGATGTCTCGGCCCCGACGGTGAGCAAGTACGCCGGCGAACTCGAGGACGCTGGCCTCCTCTCGCGCGAGGACGGCTACGCCGTCGAACGGCCCGAGACAGTCCTCGTGTTGATCATTCGTCACGCCGACTCGTTCGGCGAATCATCTCGACAGCTCGCCCAAAACGCGGATCAGTTCATCAAGTATCACGGCTAGAGTCGTACTACCGGTGGTAAGATTGGATTACACGCGAACACGGCCCACTGACTCCGTCAGGCCGGCATGCTGACGTCCACCTCGCTGTGTTGGTACGGTAGTGTACGACCGAGTGGTGTGTGATACTACCGGACAACAGTCAGTCTGAGAGTGCAGTTGTGACGACGAGACCGAGACGGTGAGCGGCGTGCGTCGGCCGAAAAACGAGTCGAACTCGAGGGCGCGTTAAATGTTGACCTTCCACGTCGTGCTTGAGGAGTAGCCCCACTTCTCGATTTCGACGTCGAAATTGCCGTTCTGGAGCGCCGTAATGTTCGAGCCGACCTCTTTCGCCGTCATTCCCAGTTCCTGTCCGATGAGGCGAGATTTGAAGTAGGTCTTCGTGCCAGCGTTATCTCGGAGATACTGGAGGATCTGACGTTGTTTGCTCGTGAGGTCGGTGGCCATTGCAGTGCTCATACATCACTGTATGACGGGACCACGCTTAGGGGGTTTGGTACGTGCAGTTAACCCGCCGCCTGCCTGCGGTTTTCGGGGTGAGTAACGAGCCAATAACCGGGTAGAAAGGTTTCGTTGGTACGGCCGGTTAATGTATTTCGATCCCAGAGTATCATTGAAATGTGACTATCCGGCCGGATCGCCAGCAGCTCACACCGATCACAACACGCCAGTCGTCTCGGCGCTGATGCCGTCAGTAGCACCGACTCTCGTCGGTCGTCCGGGTCACGTCACCGGCAGCGACGAACGGGCCGAACGCACAGGCTACGGCCTCTCCGAGTGCCTGTGTCCGACTCGTCAGGCCGGCCGTGAGCACGCCGGCAGCGCCGTCGGCCTCGGCGATACCGTCTGTACCGAGTCGGTCGTCCATCACCGGCCCCAGTTCGGCCCCCGCCTCGAGTCGGGCGGCGACCTCGTCGGGAAGCGACAGCGTCGGACCGCCACCGCGTTCGAGGCGCTCGCCGTCGGTTACAGCGGCCCACATGATCAGCGACAGTCCGGGAACGCCCTCGAGTCGGGCAACACCGCCCTCGAGGCCGACACCGTAGTCGGCGTCGGTCGCCTCGAGTGCCCGTCGAGCACGAGTTTCGGCTCCGGTCACGGTTTCCTCGATCGACCACGGCTGTTCGGGCACACCGGAGTCGACCGCGACGGCGGTCACCGCCGGCTCGAATCGCTCGAGTGTCCGTTCGACTGCATCGACTTTGACCGGGTTCGTGCTTCCAACCGCGAGATCCATACGCGCGGTTCGGACGGGCCGGGTTTGTGAACTCCGATCCGGCGACGTTTCTCCGCTTTAATGTTTTGATCGTTAATGCTAGTTCCCGCGAATTACCCGTTCTCGAGAGCTGTCGGGTTACGATTTCGAAACCCTTAACCATCGAGTGTCAGAACGAGGTATGTAACGAATCCGTCCGGGCTTTTGCAGCCAGTTCGGCCGGTGAGCACTTGCCATCGTATGCCCAACACGACATCAAACACCAGAGTACGACGTACCGGACCCGAAACAAACGAAGAGACGACAGAAAGCGAACAGAACGATCTCGCCTGCCCCGAGTGTGCGGGCAACCTCGTTGTCGACGACGAACACGGCGAAACCGTCTGTGAGGACTGTGGCCTCGTCGTCGAAGAGGACTCGGTCGACCGCGGCCCCGAGTGGCGCGCGTTCGACGCCGCCGAGAAAAACGAGAAGTCCCGCGTGGGCGCACCCACGACGAACACGATGCACGACANCCGCGGCCCCGAGTGGCGCGCGTTCGACGCCGCCGAGAAAAACGAGAAGTCCCGCGTGGGCGCACCCACGACGAACACGATGCACGACAAGGGGCTCTCGACGAACATCGACTGGCGGAACAAAGACGCCTACGGCAACTCGCTTGGTTCGCGCCAGCGCGAGAAGATGCAGCGCCTTCGCAAGTGGAACGAGCGCTTCCGCACGCGTGACTCCAAAGAGCGCAACCTGAAACAGGCCCTCGGTGAGATCGACCGGATGGCCTCCGCGCTCGGTCTCCCGACGAACGTCCGCGAGACTGCATCCGTCATCTACCGACGCGCACTGGACGAGGACCTGCTCCCCGGCCGCTCGATCGAAGGTGTCTCCACGGCCTGTGTCTACGCTGCTGCCCGCCAAGCTGGCGTCCCCCGCAGTCTCGACGAGATCGCCGACGTCTCCCGTGTCGAGAAAAACGAGATCGCTCGCACCTACCGCTACGTCGTTCGAGAACTCGGCCTCGAGGTCCAGCCGGCCGACCCCGAAAGCTACGTGCCACGGTTTGCCTCCGGACTCGACCTCTCCGATGAAGCCGAACACCGCGCCCGCGGCCTGCTCCAGAACGCCAAGGAAAAGGGCGTCCACAGCGGCAAATCGCCGGTCGGCCTCGCCGCCGCCGCCGTCTACGCCGCCGCACTGCTGACCAACGAAAAGACCACGCAGGCTGCCGTCAGCGACGTCGCCGACATCTCCGAAGTGACGATTCGAAACCGGTACCACGAACTCCTCGAGGCCGAGGAGACGCTGGGACTGGCCTGACCGGCAGGTATCGACCCGCCCGTCGATCGCTTCGAAAGCCCGATCGTGAGAGGTATCGATTCGAACGCGTCAGCGTAGCGGTTTTACTAGGCGAGCGTGCAAAGGCCTCTAAGTGATTGATGGCCGTGGCAAGGGGTAGCATGCGATCACAGGAGTACGTGCAGCTTCACGCGCTGCTTCGAGAAATACGCTCGAGCGTCGAGACGGACCGAGATGCGACAGCGGCGTTCGCCGCCTACGACGCCCAGCCCGTCCGGCCGACACACGTCCACCGTTCGAAAGCGGCCCACAGACGGGCGATTTTTCTGCTCCTCGCTGGAATCCGCGACACGCTCGAGGCACGCACCACCACGGAAGTCGCGGTCTGAGCCTGTCCTGTCGGCGAGAGGTGACTCGGCGTGACGGCGACCGACGCATGAGCCCACCGCCAGTGCCTCGAGCAGACGCCTTTTTGTCGATCCGAACGACTCTTTGCACATGGACTTCGAATCGTTCGTTCTCGCTGCATCGACCGCTGATCTCGCCGACGAACCCGCTGCCCGCGAGCACGCAGACGCGATTGAATACCGGATGGATCTCGCCGCCGAGCCACTGGCTGCCCTCGAGGCGTATGATGGGGACGGCGAGTTGCCGATTCTCGCCACGAACCGGGCCGCGTGGGAGGGCGGCGAGTGGGACGGTGACGACGAACGCCGCCTCGAGGCGCTCGCCGAGGCGACCGCTATCGACGCCGTCGAAGCGATCGATATCGAACTCGAGGCGATTTTGGCTGGTGACGCCGACGACCTCCTCGAGACGGCCCGCAAGCGCGGCGTGGCCGTGGTCGCCTCGGCCCACGACTTCGAGGGCACGCCAACGCGTGGCGAAATGGTTTCGACGCTGACGGAAGCACACAAGTACGCGGACATCGCCAAGATCGCCGTGACCGCCGAGTCCCACAAGGACACCCTCGCCGTGCTCGCAGCGACCGAACAGCTAACCGCCCACGGCGACCCCGTTGCGACGATGGCGATGGGGGAACTGGGCAGTCATACGCGTGCCGTCGCGCCGGTTTACGGATCGCGAATCGGTTACGCGCCCGTTGATCCCGCCGACGCGACCGCGCCGGGACAGTACGATCTCGAGACCCTCTCGAGGCTGGTCGCGGACCTCAGTTGAGCGCCACGGCGCGCGTAAAACGGCTGCACATGTGAACGCATTCGTTGGTGCGGATCAGTCACGCAGCCGTGACTATACCGATGCAAAGACTTTCACGATCGGTAGTAACGATAGCGTTGTCGCCCTCGTGGTGGGTACGGCAGGGGTTGGGGCTGCGGCTCCCGGCCCGAACGCGACGTCGATGGATGTCGACGCCGACGATCGATCAGTCGACGTGTCGAACTGGCTGACACCGAACTGGAACGACCCGGATTCGGTCGACGACTCACTGTCGGGTGACGAGCGGCTGTCGTTCGTCGAACGACTGCTCACGAACGTGTTCTCCGGCCTGTTCGACACGCCGGAGCAGACGGACCGTTCCGCAGTTCCTGGCGACGATTCGTGGACTGACTCGAGCGACGACCCCCTCGAGCGCGACGACGGTGACGCGGACGGCGACGAGACGACGACCGACGAATCGGATGTCGTCGACGACACAGACGCGGACGCTCCTGCGGAATCGAACGACGAGGACGCTGGTAATGAGTCGTCTGCCCCAGTCACCGATGAGAGCGAAACGGACGACATCGAGGACGCCGACGAGACGGACGACGCTGATGAGTCCGACGACGCGGCCGAGACCGACGGCGTCGACTCGAGTGGGGATGATGCCGACTCGGACGAAAGCGAGATCGACGACGACGAGTCCGCTGCCGACGACACCACGGACTCGAGCGCGTCCGACGACGGCGACGAAGCCAACGAAGACACCGTGTCGGATGGCGATGACGGCGACGACAGCGAGACGACCGACGAAGACGCCGACACCGCGGCCGACGGCACGCTCGATCGCGCGCTCGTCGAACAGTACGTCCACGACGGCATCAACGAGGAACGAACCGCTCGCGGCCTCGAGGCGCTCGAGTTCGACGAGGACTTACAGGAAATCGCACGCGGACACAGCGAGGACATGGCCGAGCGCGGCTACTTCAGCCACGAAAGCCCGGAGGGCGACTCGTTCGCGGACCGGTATGCTGCCAACGGCTACGAGTGCCGAGCGTACACGGATGGTGGCGCGTACTACACGGGTGGCGAGAACATCGCCTACACGTACGTCGACCAGCCGGTTCGAACGGACTCCGGCGACGTCGTCGAGCACACGACCGAACGCGAACTGGCCGACGGCCTCGTCGACCAATGGCTGAACTCGGATGGCCATCGCGCGAATCTCCTCGCCGACCACTGGAACAACGAAGGAATCGGCATCGCCGTGACCGACGACAACCGAGTGTACGCGACTCAGAACTTCTGCTAGCGACTAACAGTCGACTTGTCGGCTCTCTCGAGTCGACTTGAGGTCGCGTCAGATATGATCGCGGCTCGACTGATCGACAGACGAGACGAAAAGAGAAATCGGAATGTTAAGGGCGCGGGTCCCCTAGCACAACGTACGATGACATGGCTCCGTGCGATCGCTGCCGCTGGCCTCTCGGTTCTGATGCCCGGTGCGGGCCACGCCCTGATCCGTGATTGGCTCCGTGCGCTAGTCTTTGCTGGGCTGTACTTCTCGGCGATCTGGTTCTTTTTCCCGACGGAGATGATCGCGGCCGCTGGTTCGATGTCCGAGGCGATGGACATCCTCTCCGCAGAGACTGATACGATCGACCAGTTCGTGCTCTCGTTTCTCGTTCTGTTTGCAGCGATCGACGCCACGTTCCGGGCGGCCGGCTTCCCGCCGACCAGCAACAACGACGGCGATGGCCCATCTTGTCCCCAGTGTGGCAAGGAACTCGACGACGACCTCGAGTTCTGTCACTGGTGTACGACCCGGTTAGAGCCACTCGAGCCGGACGACGACGACGGCACGCAGACTCGAGACGAGACGCCACAGCCCTGAACTGACCACGGTGTCGCCATTCGTGGGGGTGACAACGGCGGTCTCGAGTCGATAGAAATTCGATGCTGAGTCCCGACGGTCGCCAGTTCGAATACGGAGTCGAAAATACGGCCGTCCCTGCTGCCGTACAGCCGGTTTACTTCTCGATGATGCTCTCTTCGACGGCCTCGCCGAAGTGGCGGGCGGTGTCCTCATAAAACAGTTTGAGTTCGTCACCTGCCTCGAGGTCCGTCACGGCTTTCCGACCGTCGCGCGTGGCGACTTTGATCGTCTCTGCGTTCTGCAACAGTGTCTCGACGCGGTCGCCGTCGTCGGTCTCTAAGGCGACTCGGAACATTGGCCGTTTCTCGATTTTGACACGGCCGACGATCGCTTCGCGGGTGTTGCCCGCGAGGTCGACGACCTGCACCTCGTCGCCACTCTGGAGCTCCGAGAGGTATTTCGTGCCACCGTCGGGCGTGCGGACGTAGGCGTGGACGGCACCGGCGTTGACCCGGAACGGGCGGGAGGCGACGTACGGCGAGTCGGCCGTCTCGGCGTGGACGAACACGAGGCCGCGAGCCATCGAGCCGACGAGCATTCCTTCGTCGTGTTCGAGCAGGTTGCCCGTATCGACACAGACCCGGTCTGCGCTGCCGATCTGTTCGACGTCGAGCACGTCGGCGTACTCGAGATCCAGCGATTCGCGTTCGGCCTCGTCGCGGACCTCGACGGTCTTGCGGATCTCGTCGGGGTCGTCCGAGTCGAGCAAGACCGAATCGGAGCCGATCTCGAGCGTTTCGAAGGCTGTCTTGGCCTCTTCGGCGCTGGTGACGCCCGCGACGAGGTCGGTCTCCTCACCGATGCGAGCGATCAGGTTCTCGAGGGGAATAATCGTCCAGTCGTCGCCGATGACGATGGTGTAGTCGGCTTCCTCGGCGGCGGTTTCGGCGAAGTGTTCGTACTCCTTGGCGAGGATGCGGACGTACGCGCCGCGCTCTAGGTCGCCGTCACGACGGAGCGTCGAGAGGTCCGCCGACCCGGAGAGGTCCTCGGGGAGGTCGATCGTCGCGTCGCCCTCGCCGTCTTTGCCGACGATGACGGCGTCGGGCCGTTCGGTCGGTTCGGCCTCTTCGACGTCGTCATCATCCGCGTCGATATCGTCGACCAGCGTTACGTCCCCGTCGGTGCGAAACGCCGCGACGTTGATGTCGCCGAGTTCGCGCACGCGGGCAACGTCTGCTTCGTCGACCAGTACCCAGTCTGCACCCGCCTCGAGCGCGGCGGTGATCCGCGCGCGGCGGTCGTCCCAGTCACCGACGGCGTCGTCGGCTTTTACCCAGACAGATCGCGTCATAAATCGACCGACGAAGGGCACTGGCTTGAACGTGGCGAATGCCACAGACCTCACCGCGATGTGGGCGGTGCCGACGCCGGACGGCTTGGATGAGCTGGAGCCCGAAACCGCCGAACGCAGCGAAACGTTGAGAACGCTTGCGCCCCTCTCTCGGGATAATGACTGCGTACGAGGCGATCTGTTTCGATCTCGACCGAACGCTCTGTGAGCCCACACAGGACGCCACGACGCTGCTCGAGTCGGCGTTCGATCGGGCCGGCGTCGACCCGTTCTGTACGCCCACAGAGCTGCGGGCGGTCGTGCCGTCGCTGCCGACGGCTCAGACGGATCAGGAGTTCTATCGGAACCTGTTCGCCGAAGCCGCCAGCCGTGCTGACGTCGATCCTGCCGTGTCCGAACCGCTCACAGCGCAGTATCTCGAGGTGCAAGACCCGACTGCCGTCCGATTCCGTCCCGGCGCGAAACGCGCCCTCGAGCACGCCCGCGAGCACGGACCGGTCGGTCTCATCACGAACGGTGGCCGGCCGACACAGACGAAGAAACTCGAGGCGCTCGATATCGCGGACGCCTTCGACGTCCGCATCTTCACCGACCCGAGCGCCGGCATCGAACCGAAACCGAGTACAGTGCCGTTCGAGCGGGCGCTTTCGGACCTCGACGTCGCCGCCGACGCGGCGGTCCACGTCGGCGATTCGTTGCACGCGGACATCGCGGGCGCCAACGCCGTCGGGCTCGATTCGGCGTGGGTCGACACCGGACACGACACCCTCGACGGCACACCCCACCGGCCGACGTACGAACTCACGTCGCTCGAGGCGTTCGAGACGATCATGTGACGGGGCGACGGATGCGAGCTACTGCTCCGGAAGGAGGTCCGTGTGGACGACAGCCCGATACTGGCCGTTCGACGCTTCCTCGAGTCGCTTGAGCAACGCTGTTCCCTCGCCGAACGCCTCGGGAAGGGCAAAGGGGTCGTCGTCCGCATCGTCGCGTTGGGCACAGCGTCTGACGAACGCGGCCAGTGCCGGATACGTTCCCGGCCGGGCGTAGACGACGCCGATATCCTCGGTCACCTGCTCGGTCCAGCGCTCGAGTAGTCGCTCGGTCTCGCGTCGCGGTTTTTGCTGCGTTTCGGCCAGTTTCGTGGCATCGACCTCGCTTTCGCCAAGGACCTCGTCGAAGGCGGCCTGCAGTTCGTCGGCGTTGTCCTCGATCGACGGCGCGTCTGCGTCGGCCTCGAGCAACGCGACGAACGCCTCGAGTTCCGTCCGTCGAACGGCGACCGGATAGACGAAGTCGTGGGTATCCTTCGGGAGTGTATACGACCGCCCCTCGACCCCCTGTTTGCCGGTGCTCGATTGCCCGAGCATCAAATCGAGTAGTCCCATGCCTGAAGCAGGTGCCGGGAGTCGAATAAGTATTCCGTGGCAGTCGCAGTTCAGACGCGCCACTCGAGTCGAAACGGCCGTGTGTCCTACCACGAATCGCCGAGTGCCGCCTTCGCGCCACCGTAGCCGCTCGCGGTCGTCCACGTCCGACCGCTCTCACCGTGTTCGACCTCGTAGCTGCCACCACAGACACCACAACGGTACTGATCGGGTGCTTTCACCGGCTTCGAGGCCCGATGGCGGGGTGCTCGCCAGTCACAGTCGTCCTCGAGACATCGCAGGACGTACCGTGGCACAGCGAACCGCTGACAGTGACGCGGCGCGTCGAGTGTCGCCGCCAGGTCGCGAAATCGCGGGCCATGACCTGACTCGCCAAAGCGCTGAAACTCCCAGGCGTGGACGAGTTCGTGCCTGACGACGCCCGCAAACGTCGGCCACTCGTAGGCTTCGTAGGCCTGTCGTGTGAGGACGATCGTCGCCACCTCGCGGTCTCCGTCCCACCGACACGCGCCCGCACGTCGACGAGCACGCGTCGTCACGGTCCACTCGAGGGCGTCGCGGTCGATCTCGAGACTGTGGTCGTCGATCACCTCACGAGCGTGAATGCGGGCTCGAGCGACGAGTTCGTCGTCGATCGTGAGGCCAGTGTCATCGCCGTCGGTCACGGGCGGGGAAACGACGTGGGCGCTCGAAACCCTTCCGGTGGAGACCGTCAGAAACGGGAGATACTTCGTTCAGCCGTCCCCTGATCCTCGGTATGAACCCAACCGACTCCCTCCCGGAGCCCCGCGATCCCGATCCGAGCGCGCCCGTCCACCCCGCCGGAGTGGTTCTACCTGCCGTCGCAGAATCCCCACTGGACGAACGAGCGCCGTGGCTCGAGCGATACGAAATCGTCGACGCGCTCGCGATCCCGGGAACCGAGACGCCGCTGTATCTGACTGCCTCGGAACTCGCCATCACGACCACTGGCATCGGCAAAAGCGACGCGGCGACGACGGTCACTGCGTTGCTCGCGAGTCCGGGCGTCGATCTCGACTCGGCGTACGTCGTCTCGAGCGGTATCGCGGGCTCCTCGCCGGAAACGACGGCGCTCGGCTCCGTCGCGATCGCGGACGCGGTCGTCGACTGGGATCGAAAACACCGCTGGGATCGACAGGGCACAAGCGACACCGAAACCGTACCCGGGACCGGCTCCGAGAGCACGCCGATCGACCTGCTGGCGTATCGACCCCGCGACTACGTCCATCACCTCGAGCCGGCCGTCGTCGACTGTGCGCTCACTGCTGCGGAGACTGTCGCCCTCCGGACGGACGACGCCGCACGCGACTACCAGACCCAGTACCCGGCGGCGACGGAGGCCGGACCGTCGATCGAGCGCGGGACGACCGTCTGCGGCGACGAGTTCTGGCACGGCCCCAAGTACGCGCGGGAAGTCGAGTGGCTCTGTGGGGCCTACGGCGTCGCCCCCTACGTGACGACGCAGATGGAAGACGCCGCGACGGCGACTGCTCTCGAGCGATTCGATCGGGGTGAGCGCTATCTCAGCGTGCGCGCCGTCGCCAACTACGACCGACCGGCCCCCGGCCAGTCCGTCGAGGAGAGTTTCGACGGCAACTCGGCGAGTCTCGAACTGGCGATCGACAACGCCGCCCGCGTCGGCTCGGCGGTCATCGAGGCGCTCGTCGCGAGCGATCCGCTCGCGATCGGCGACAGCGAGAAGTAGAGGGTCGTCTAATTAGGCCTCGAGCGCGAGGCCGGCTTCCGTAAGCGCTTCCTCGGTCGAGAGATCGTCGTGAACGACGCCGGCTACGGCGCGGGCGATCGCTTCGGGATCGTCGTGCTGGAAGATCGATCGCCCCATCGAGACGCCTGCGCCGCCGGCGTCCATCACACCGCGGACCATTTCGATCGTCTCGCGGTCGGTTCCTTTCGAGCCGCCGGCAATGACGACCGGGAGCCGGGTCGACTCGACGACGTGCTGGAAGCTCTCGGCGTCGCCGCTGTAGCCCGTTTTGACGATGTCCGCGCCGAGTTCCTCGGCGAGTCGGACTGCATGCCCGAGCGCTTCGGGATCTTCGGAGTCGACACCCGGACCGCGCGCGTAGGCCATCGCGAGCACTGGCATCCCGAACTGTTTCGCGGTCGCCGTGACTTCCGAGAGCTGGGCGATCTGGTCTGGCTCGTGGTCCGAACCGACGTTGATGTGGAAGGAAACGGCGTCAGCGCCGACGCGGACGGCCTCCTCGACGGTGCCAGTCATGCGCTTGTCGTTTTCGTCGGGGCCGATCGTCGTCGAGCCGTTGAGGTGGACGATGTAGCCTTTCCCGTTTTTGTTGTCGTGGACGCGAGGCGCGATGCCTTTCTGCGTGAGGACTGCGTCGGCTCCACCGCTGGTGACGCCATCAATCGTCGATTCGATGTCTTTCAGCCCCTGGCAGGCACCGATCGTGATGCCGTGGTCCATCGGGACGATTACGTACGTGTCGTTTGTGCCGATTCGATCGAGTCGTGCGTCGATTCCTGTCGTAGTCATTGCGGGAGTGTAGCAAGCTTGCCGTTATGGCTGTTCTGGTTCCGGGGCATCGATCTCGATATCGTTACCCTCATTGCCACCGCGGATCGCACCGCGTTTGAGTTCCTCGGCTTTGGCCTCGAGCGCCGGCGCGGGGTCGTCGCTTTCGGCGACGATGTCGATGAGCGCGCTGCCGACGATGACGCCATCCGCGCCGGCTTCGATGATCTCGGCCGCGTGGTCGCCCTCGCTGACGCCGAAGCCGACCGCCTTCGGAACGCCGTCGGAATTCGGTTCCGAAACGTCGTACTCCTCGAGCCGGGTCAGGCTGTCGTGGGTCGCGTTCGAGACGTCCGCGCGCGCGCCCGTCGTCCCGAGCCGGGCCTGCACGTAGACGAAGCCCGACGCCTGCGACATGATCCCCTCGAGTCGGTCGCCCTCGGTCGTCGGCGCGACGATGAAGACGAGGTCGAGGTCGTGGTCGTCACAGGCCTCGCGAAGCGGCTCTGACTCCTCTGCGGGCAGGTCGGGAACGATGATCCCCGAGAGGCCGGCCTCGGCCGCACGCTCGACGAACGGCCGCACGTCGGGTTTGCTCTGCGGCGGCGCCGCATCGCTATCCGAGGCGCGTGGCGCCTCGCTGTCCCCGTACTGGAGGATCATGTTATAATACGTCATCACCAGCAGCGGGGCCTCGGTCTCGAGGTCGTCGACGAGTTCGAAGAAGCCGGCTGGCGTCGTCCCGGCGTCGAGCGCGCGGTTGATCGCCGCCTGAATCGTCGGCCCCTCCGCGATCGGTTCGGAGAAGGGCAGGCCGAGCTCGATCAGGTCCGCGCCACCGCGGTCGAGGGCTTCGACGTACGCTTTGGTGTCCTCGAGCGATGGATCGCCCGCGGTGAGATAGGTGATGAGCGCGGGGTGGTGCTCGCGGATGGCCGCTTCAATGTCGCTGCCGAACTGCTCGCCGCCGTCGGCTCGCAGTTCGCCGCTCGCGCTCGCGGGTTGCTCTGTCCCGTCGCTCCCCGCTCTCCGAGGATCGTCTTCCATCGGTCGTCGATCCTCGCCACTCACTGGCCAAACACCTCCACGTCCGGAGCCGCCTCGAGATCACGTTTCTCGGTCTCCTCGAGCACCGTTTCCAAGTCCTTGTCGCCGCGCCCGGAGACGTTGACGACGACGAGGTCGCCGAGTTCCTCGTGTGCCTCCTCGAGATACCCGAGTGCGTGACTCGACTCGAGGGCAGGGATGATCCCCTCGAGATTCGAGAGGCGGTGGAAGCCGTTGAGCGCGGCCTCGTCGTCGACGCTTGCGGGCGTCACGCGCCCGATGTCGACGAGATGGGAGAGTTCGGGGCCGACGCCGGCGTAATCGAGGCCGGCGCTGACGCTGTGAGATTCCATGATCTGACCGTCCGCACTCTGGAGGAGTTTGGTCATCGCACCGTGGAGTACGCCGTCAGTCCCCGTCGAGAGCGTCGCGGAGTTGGGGGCCAGCGCGTTTTCCTCGTCGATCTCGAGACTCGAGCCGCCGGCCTCGACGGCGTAGAGGTCGACCGCGTCGTCGGGGACGAACGCGTGGAACGTCCCCATCGTGTTCGAGCCGCCGCCAGCACAGGCGACGACGCTGTCGGGGAGTCGTCCCGCCCGCTCTCGAATCTGCTCGCGGGCTTCCTGGCCGATAACGGCCTGAAAGTCCCGCACCAGTTTCGGGAACGGATGTGGGCCGACGACGGAGCCAATCACGTAGTGAGTGGTCTCGACGGTCGTCGCCCAGTCGCGCATCGTCTCGTTGATCGCCTCTTTCAGCGTGCCGCTGCCGGCCGTGACGGGATTGACCTCCGCGCCGTTCATCCGCATCCGGTAGACGTTCGGTCGCTGGCGGTTGATGTCCGTCCGGCCCATGTAGATCTCACAGGGCATGTCGAGATGGGCCGCCGCCATCGCGGTCGCGGTGCCGTGTTGGCCCGCGCCGGTTTCGGCGATGATCCGCTCTTTGCCCATGTACTTCGCGAGCAGGACCTGTCCGAGCGCGTTGTTCAGCTTGTGTGCGCCACCGTGGACCAGATCCTCGCGCTTGAGGTAGATCTCTCGGTCGTAGCGCTCGCTCAGCCGCTCCGCACGCTGCAGCGGCGTCGGTCGGCCGCCGAAGTCGGCCATCCGCTCGCGGAACTCGTCCATGAAGCCGTCCTCGTTGTTGAGGACGTAGCGTTCGTAGGCGTCCTCGAGTTCCTGAACCGCTGGCATCAGTGCTTCGGGGACGTACTGGCCGCCGTAGTCGCCGAACGTCGCCTCGCTGTCACGCTCGCGGTAGTTGTCGTGGTCGCTCGTGCTCATCGATCGTCTCCGTGCTGGTGTGGCTGGTTGCTCATGTCTACGTGTCTGTGGCACCCGCATCGACTAGCTGTTGCGTGTTCTCGGTTACGTCGCTGTCGCCGCCGGCGTGGTCCATGATGGCGCTGCCGACTAACAGGGCGTCGGCTCCCGCCTCGCGCATTCGCTGGACGTCGGCTGGCGACGAAATCCCGCTTTCGGCGATCACCGTCACGTCGTCCGGCACGTGGGGCGCAACTGACTCGAAGGTTTCGAGGTCCACCTCGAGTCGACCGAGATCCCGGTTGTTCACCCCGATGATGTCGGCACCGGCCTCGAGGGCCGTCTCGAGTTCCGCGCGGTCGTGGACCTCCACGAGGGGCTGGAAGCCCCGCTCGCGCGTGGCGGTGATGAGGGCCTCGAGATCGTCGACGAAACGGACGATCAACAAGAGCAGATCGGCTTCGACGACGTCGAGTTGGTCCTCTCGGACGACGAAGTCCTTGCGGAGTACGGGGACGTCGACGGCCTCGCGGACGCGTGTCAGCGCCGCCGGCGAGCCACCGAAGTGGCTCGGCTCGGTGAGCACCGAAATCGCCGTCGCACCACCGTCGACCATCGCCTGTGCCAGTTCGACGGGGTCGTCATCACGGGTTCCGTCGGCGGTCGGACTCGTCGGTTTGACTTCAGCGATCACCGGGACACGGCCGTCGGCTTCTGCCCCAGCAATCGCGTCGGGCAGCGACTGCGCGTCTACAGCGAGTTGCGCATCTACGTCACCAGCCCGTTCCCGAGCAGCCTCGAGAATCGATGCGACTGCGGGAGCGAGCTCCGTCTCGGAGGTCATTATTGTACATCAACGTACTCATATGTACAAAAGCCTTGCGCCATACCCCGCCGACGTCGACGGCCGACCGCTGGCTGTGACCGGCGATTATTCAAGTCCCTACCCCCAAGGCACTCACATGGAGGACGTCACGGACGCCGGAATCTACGCGCGGGAATCATCGTATCTCGACCGATACGTCCAGTTCGGTGCCGCCAGTGGGCGCGTCCTGAGCGTATCGTTTCCCACGACACCCGAGGACAACGCCGAATCTGACCATCCCGTTCTCGACCGCATCTTCGAGTATCTCGACGGCCTCGAGGAGATCGAGTTCGACGAGGTACAGGTGGCGCTGACCGTGCCGACCGACCAGCGAGCCGTCTTAGAACAGGTTCGAGAGATTCCCTACGGCGAGCAAGTCGACGTCAGGGCGCTTGCCCGGATGACGCCCGAACTGGACCCGGATGACGAGGACGATATCATCCTCGTCCGAACGGCCTTAGACGAGAACCCGGCACCGATTCTTATTCCGGACCATCGCGTTCGCGACGGCCCGAGCGCTGCGCCCCCAGCCATCGAACAGAAACTGCGCTCGCTCGAGGGACTGTAGCGACACAGTCGCCGTGCTCGTCGTTCGTTTTCCGACGTTCATTCGGCGTACCAGACGGCATAGATGTACAGTCCGATGCCGGCGAAAACGGTGATCGACGACGCCTGTCCGATCGCTGGTGTGGCGGTCAGCAGGAACGCAAACTGGAGGAGTCCACCCACGACGAGACAGGCGGCTGCACCCACGATCGCAGAGCGGCCGCGTCCGCGACCAGCCTGTACATACAGCACCGCGCCGACGCCGACCGCGATCACGCCGAAGATGATCTCGGCTGCGATCACTGCCAGTGGATCGCCTGTGAACTGTCCGTAGACGAGCACCGCGAAGTAGAACACGATACCGAGGAAAATCAGTCGATGGGCCGACTCCGAGACGTCATCAAGGCCGTTCATACCCGTACTGAACGCCCCCCATGGCTTAGCTTTCGAGGGTTCGTGCCCACTCCACCTCGAGCCCCTCGTGGACGATGAACTCGAGGGCGTTGATCAGGTAGTGGGCGACGACGACCACGAGGAAGCTCCCGGTAAGGATGAAGATCCCTGCGAGGACGAAGCCGAGCGCGCCCGTGACGACGATGCCGACCGATCCCTGCATCCCGTGTCCGAGAGCGAACGCAACCGACGAGACCACGGCGAGCAACCACGGCGAAATACCGAAGCCGGCCGAGAGCACACCGATCAGCGCCGCCCGAAAGAGCAGTTCCTCGAAGACCGCGATGATGGGGAGCACAACCACTAACAGGGCTATCCAGCCCCGTGTCGACTCCGGTGCCAGCAGCTCTCGAAGCTGTTCGTCGTGTTCGAAGCCGAATCGAGTCGCCGCTGCGGCGGCGAGTTCGTTTGCGACGTAGAGAACGAGTCCGAAGACCGTCCCCAACACCAGTCCCTGCTCGAGATAGGCGGCTGAGAATTCGATTCCCAGCGCGTCGGCGGGAATCGCCGTGTAGATCACTGCGCCGAGCAAGACCAGCGCGAACAGTCCCTGTGAGAGCGCGACGTTTGCCAGGAGTTCGCCGGTCGACAGCGACCGAGGGTCGGTTTCAGCCGGCTGGCGATGTGCACCGGCGTGCTCAGACGTCATCTCTGCGGTCGGCCTCGAGGGAGCGTCCGAGAGGTCGATATCGGCGTCAGTCTCGGCCCTGAGAGCAGGCCCATGATCGTCACTCGAGTCGGCGGTGTCAGTCACACTGTCTGAGGTAGCCGCCGGTTCGTGTGGTGGTTCCGATGGCAGTTCCGACGACGACTCGGGCGCTGACCCGTTGCTGTCGTCATCGACAGCGGTTTCAGAAAACGAAGACTGTGTCAGGTGCGATAACCCAAGCAACAACACGAGGACGACGCCCGTAATTCCAGCGAACGTCGCCCACGCAGTCATCGATCGTTACTGTGGGCTCGGGTTCGACCCGCTTGCGGAGCCGACGGTACTCTGTCCCTGCTCGAACGCCGTGCCAGTGATCGACTTGAGCCGGTCGAGCAGCGAGTCCTTTTCGGGTTGGCCGATGAGGGCGACCTCGAGGACTTCGCTGATGTTCGAACACGGGATGATCTCGATCATCTCCTCGTACTCGTCTTCGATCATCACGTCCTGCTCGTTGGCTTTCGGGATGATGACCGTCTCACAGCCGGCCTTGGCGGCGGCCTCGATCTTGTGGGTGACCCCACCGACCGGGAGCACGTCACCACGCACCGACAGCGAGCCAGTCATGGCGATCGACTGATCGACCGGGATGTCCTCGAGCGCGGAGATAACGGCCGTTGCGACCGTAATCGAGGCGGAGTCGCCGTCGACACCACCTTCGCCGGCCTGGACGAACTGGATGTGGATGTCCTTCTCCGAGAGGTTCACGTCGGAGAACTTCTTGATGATCGCCGAGACGTTCTGGACCGACTCCTCGGCCATCTCCTTGAGTTGGCCGGTCGCGATGACCTGTCCGGGCCCCTGTGCAGGGGCGATTTCGGCCATCACGGGCAGCATGATCCCGGAGTCTTCACCCATGACAGCGAGGCCGTTAACGCGGCCCTCGACGCCGTCTTGGGTGACCTGCAGCTCGTAGTCCTTGCGCCGTTCGATGTAGTCGTCGGCGAGCTGTTGCTCGATCGAGCGCGAGCGGCGTTTGGCCTGCAGGACGTCTTCGCGGGTCGTGCTGTCGCGGTCTTCGGCGCGGGCGATGTCACCCGCGACACGGACCAGTCCACCGAGGCTGCGGAAGTGCAGCGTCAGGTGGTTCTTCCGGCCCGAGCGACGTTTCGCCTCGAGGATGAGCTCCTCGACGGCGTCGTCGGTGAAGTGTGGCAGGCGGCCGTCGCGTTCGACCTCCTGGGCGACGAAGCGGGCGTACTTGCGTCGCATTTCGGGGGTGTCCTCGATGGTGTCCTCCATGTACACCTCATATCCGTACCCTTTGACACGGTTGCGGAGTGCGGGGTGCATGTTCTCCATCGCGTCCAGGTTCCCCGCAGCGATCATGATGAAGTCACAGGGGACGGGTTCGGTCTGGACCATCGCACCCGAGGAGCGCTCGGACTGGCCCGTGATGGCGAACTCGCCTTCCTGGATCGCCGTCATCAGCTTCTGCTGGGTGCGGACGTCGAGCGTGTTGATCTCGTCGACGAACAGCACGCCCTTGTTGGATTTGTGGATCGAGCCGGGCTCGACGCGGTCGTGGCTCGGCGTCTCCATCCCACCGGACTGGAACGGGTCGTGACGGACGTCGCCCAGCAGCGCGCCGGCGTGGGCACCGGTCGCGTCCTCGAACGGCGCGGTGCGCTGGTTGCCGTTGTTGACGATCATGTTCGGCACCATCGCGTCGGTGCCACGGGATGTGTAGCGGAAGATCAGCCAGACGATCCCTGCCGCGAGGATGCCAAGCAGAATGCTGGCGGGGCTGAGAATCGCATAGCCGATAATGATCGCAATGATGACCCACATCAGGATCGAGCGCATCTGGTTGCGCTTGCGGGCTTCCTCCTTGTGGGCGTCGATGATCTGTTCGCCCTTGCCTGCGGGGACGGTTCGGACCTTCGGCGCGTTACCGTCGTCCGGGTTGTGATACACCAGGACATCTTGGAGGTCCTCTTTCGGAAGCAGCTGGCTCATCGCTTTCGCCAGCATCGACTTTCCGGTCCCCGGCGAGCCAATCATCATCACGTGCCGTCGCTGCTTGGCCGCTTTGATGATGATATCCCGTGCTTCGTCCTGACCGATGACCTGATCGACGAGTCGATCCGGGACTTCGATATCCTCCGTGGAGTCGATCTTGAGACCACCGAGGAGGTCGTCCTCGGCGATCTCGTCGTCTATCTCGACACCGGGATCGACTTCGACCGTACTCCCGAGGTCGTCGACAGTCTCGATATCGTCGTCCGCCTCGGTCGACTCGGGTTCGGGCTCGAACTCGTCGATCGGATCGTCGAACTCGTCACCGTTGCCGACGTCGTCACCTTGGTCACCGCCCTCCTCGAGCGGCGACCGGTCTCCCTGACGCGCTGGCTCCTGGTCCTGAGGCTGTGCCTGCTCCTCCTCAGGCGCAGCACCAGTAGCGTCTTCGGGAGGGTCGTCAACGTTCGTATCGTTACTCATAGAACTCTGTTCAGTATCTGGTTCGAAGGGATTGGCACTGATATACTTTCTCCATGCGGTGGATCGTGACAGTGGCTGAAACCGGCCCTCACAGCGCCCGACGGTGCCGATTGAGAATATCCGTCGTCGTTTTCATCCGATACGGTTATCGGAAAAATATGTGTCGATCGAAGCCGTGCGCGGTCGGCCACTCGAGGCGCCGACAAACCGGCGCGTTCGAATCACAAACTCGCCACGCTTATACACACTGCACGAACAGTTCACGGCATGAGCCGGGGGTTTTACATTGGCCGCTTTCAGCCGTTCCACAACGGCCATCTCAGTATGGTCGAACAGATCGCCGAAGACGTCGATGAACTCGTTCTCGGGATTGGAAGCGCAGACGACTCACACACCGTCCGGAACCCGTTTACGGCCGGCGAGCGGATCATGATGATCACGAAAGCGCTCGTCGACTCCGATCTTGTGACGTACGCGGTCCCCATCGAGGACTTAGAGCGAAACTCCGTCTGGGTAAGCCACGTCCAGAGTATGAGCCCCGATTTCGAGGTCGCCTACTCGAACAACCCGCTCGTCATCCAACTCTTTCGAGAGGCCAACATCGAGATCCGCCAGTCGCCGATGTTCAACCGCGAGGTGTTAGAGGGCACCGAAGTCCGCGAACGGATGATCAACGACGGCGACTGGGAGGCGCTGGTGCCCGAAGCTGTCGTCGAAGTCGTCGACGAGATCAACGGCATCGAACGCATTCAGATGATCAGCGGGTCCGATTCCGACGTGAACTAGTTCGGCGCCATCCGCGAGTCACACAGCGTTTTCAGCGGTCAGGTCGTATCCTCGCGCATGATTACGCTTGCGTCGGATTTCGGCACGCCGTATCCTGCGGCGATGAAAGGCGTCCTCTGTCAGCGAACGACGGCCAGATTGGTCGACATCGCCCACGACTTTCCCCGACAGGACGTTCGCGCAGCGGCGTTTTGGCTCCGAGAGGTGTTGCCGTACTTTCCGCCGGCGACCCATCTCGTCGTGATCGACCCCGGTGTCGGGACCGACCGTCACGCACTGGTGATTCGGGCAGGCGAGCACGTCCTCGTCGGTCCCGACAACGGCGTTCTGTGTCCCGTTGCACGACGACTCGCCGGCGACGGCGCGCTCGAGACGCATGTGATCGACGAGACACGCCTCGAGTCGGTGGCCCCAACGGGACAGGTGTCCGGCGCGAACGCGAGAGCGATCTCAGGGCCCGACGGCGACGCCGGGCCAGCGAGCAACACCTTCCACGGCCGAGATGTCTTCGCCCCCGCTGCGGCGGGCGTCCACGAGACCGACCGTGACGCGCTCGCCGACCTCGAGTGGCTCTCCCCGCTCGAGGACTGCGTCGAGCTCGAACTGCCCAAAGCGGTGCTCGAAGACGAGCGTGCACGCGGCGAGGTGCTGGTCGTCGACGGCTTCGGGAACGTCATCACGAACGTCCCCGGTCGGTTTCTCGCGGGGCGCGATCAGCTCGTCGTCGCCGACCATCGTATCCCCGTCGGCGAGACGTTCGCCGCCGTCGAACCCGGGGAGCGACTCGCAACGGTCGGGAGCCACGGCTACGTCGAACTCGACGTCAATCGGGGGCGTGGCGATGTGGCGTTCGGCCTCGAGGCGGGTGATCGGGTGGTTCTCGAGGAACGCGAGACAGCGCGCGAGGTGTGAGCCGGCTACACCGGAACTCGCTCGCCGCTGTGGTCCGGTTCGATCACGATCTCGCCGTCGGCGTACACCGACACGGTACAGTCGGCGAACGAAAACGTAATCGACCCGTCGCTGGCCCGTGAGCCGGCTTCGTACCAGTCGACCACCATCGTGTTCAGCGCGTCGGGATCGACACGCGCTGACAGCGACTCGAGATCGTCTGGTTCGACGTCGAGTATCGAGGAGACGGCCATGACGACCGCCGTGCTCACCGGCTCGTAATCCATGACAGCACACCGTGTGTGGTACGTCCCGTGACCCGTATCGTACGTGACTGGCCACTCAGCAGTGCCATCGACCGGTACTGACCGATCTCGAGCTGTTTTGGACATGATACAGTAGTCTATAACATTCGTTAACACTTAACAGTGTTGGGCCGGAGAATGTCTTCGAAATTCGTTACGAAAAACCGAGTGCTCGCGGTCGGCGTTATTCGGCGGCGATGATGTCGTCGATGCGGACGATCATCGTCGCGGCTTCAGTCGCGCTCTCGATGGCTTCTCGTTTGACGTCGGCAGGGTCGACGACGCCGTGTTCGAAGGGATCATCGATCGTGACGTCCTCGCCAGTGGTGATCAGTCCGGCACGACCCTCGGACTCGTGGGCGGCACGAAGGTCCACGAGTGCGTCGATCGGGTCCTGACCAGTGTTGGCGGCGAGCGTTCGGGGCACGATGTCGATCGCATCGGCGAAAGCCGTCACAGCGAGCTGCTTGCGGCCCTCGATGCCGGCTGCTTCCTCGCGGATCTTGTCCGCAATCGCGATCTCGGTTGCGCCAGCGCCGGGGACGACTTCGCCCGAGGCGAGTGCCGTTGCGACGACGTCGAGTGCGTCACCGATGGCGCGCTCGAGTTCGTCGACGACGTGTTCGGTGCCACCGCGAACGAAGACGGTGACGGTCTCGGCGGCTGCGCCGCCTTCGACGAACGCGAGGTCGTCGTCGCCGTAGTTCTCGGCTCGGATGCGGTCAGCCGCACCGAAGTCAGCTTCCTCGAGGTCCTCGAGGGCACCGACGCGGCGAGCACCCGTCGCGGAGACGATGTCTCGAGCGTCGCTGTTGCCGATGTTCTCGAAGACGAGGATGCCTTCGCCGGCGAGATACGAGGAGACGCGGTCGTCGACGTCTTCGGTCGTGAAGACGACATCAGCACCGCTTTCGGCGACTGCTTCGGCGTAGCCCCGAACCTCACTCTCTTCGGCGTCGATGGCCGTGTTGAGCTGGTCGATCGAGTCGATGGCGTACTCGGCGTCGATGTCGCCCGTGCGGACACCGAGTTCGACGTCGAGGACGGCGATCGAGGCGTCTTCGACCTCACGAGGCATGCTGCTGTGGGCCGGCTCCTCGTCGATGACGATTCCGGGGACGAGTTCCGTCGCGTTCGAGGACGCGCCGATCTGTGTGTGGACGGCAACGTTGTCGCGGGCGACACCGTCGTCGGTTTCGACGTGGCGGATCGCCTCGACGACCGTCTCAGCCAGCGACTCGGCGGTGAGGCCACCGGTTCCCTTGCCAGTCATGCTCGATTCGCCGACTTGTTTCAGGATATCGTCGTCGACGTCGGCCTCGTTAACCTGTTCGGCGATCGCCTCGAGGGCGATCTCGGAGGCTTCGTGATAGCCCTCGACGATCGTCGTTGCATGGACGTCCTGCTCGATGAGGTCTTCGGCCTCGCCGAGGAGGTTGCCGGCAATGACGGCTGCCGTCGTCGTGCCGTCCCCGACCTCTTCTTCCTGCGATTCGGAGACTTCGACGATCATCTGGGCTGCGGGGTGTTCGATATCCATCTCGTTGAGAATGGTCGCCCCGTCGTTGGTGATGACGACCTCGCCACCGGAGTCGACAAGCATCTTGTCCATCCCGCGTGGCCCGAGTGTCGTCCGTACCGCTTCGGCAACGGCCTTGCCGGCCATAATGTTCGACGACTGGGCGTCGCGACCCTGCGTTCGCTGACTATCCTCGCTCATAATGAACATAGGCTGTCCGCCCATGCGTCGCTGTTGTGCCATAGTTGAATCCTCACTAACTATGTCGTCAGCACTTCTATATAAACCTTTTGCTAGCACCCGTCCCCCGTCTGGCGATTGCGTCTCCTCGAGGGAGAGTCGTCGGGATCGCGTCAGCGCTCCCCCCGTTGGACGCCTCAGCGCCGAGTCACAAAGTATATACCATCATTTTTGTCTCATTACTGTATGGTTCGGTATCCTGATGGGCGGTGTCCTGACTGTGGGGAACGAGTATTCGCTCGAATTGACGGCTCCGTTCGCTGTTCGAACTGCGTCTTTCGTTCTGTGTCGGACAGTTCCAACGCACGTCTCGACAGTTGCCGTTCGTGAGAACTGTTCGGCTATTCGTTATCGGTTCCGTTCGATCACCCGTTTGATCGAATACGGCAGTCGAGAACCGTTCGTCCCGAACAGCGACTGTACCGCAGGCTAGCTGCTGGAGCATCCGATCACACAGTTATACCTGTTCAAAACGAACGCAGCGAAACCGACTTAGCCGATATATCGGAGATCGTCGTCCGTCGGCACGTCCATCTGCTGTTGTTGTTCCATCTCCTGAATCTTGCCCATGACCTCTTCCATCTCGTCGGCGCGCTCGTCCAGCGACTCGTAGTCGAGTTCGAACCCGAGCACGTCCTCGAGCACCTCGAGCACTGCGCGAGCGCTTTTGGGATCGACCAGATAGCCGCTGGTCTCGCCCATCAGACAGGCCGCGTCGAACCCGCGACGTTCACCCAGACCGAGCATCAGGCCCGAGACGCCGACGATACCGCCCGCCGGCTCGTCGTCACGGAACTCCACGCCGACGTCCTCGAGGTCCTCGAGCAGTGCGTCGTCGCTGACAGCACCGACGACGGCGTACTCGTCGATGAGTTCGCCGGTCGGGACGCCACCGAGTGCGTACACGTCGGTTGCCCCGAACTCCTCGGCGATGTCGAGGAACGCATCGGTCAGTACGTAATGTCCCTCGTTGGTCTGTGCCTGGTGATCACCAGTCAGCAGCAAGAGATCACGGCCGTCGGGAACGGAGACGGCGTACAGTTCCGCACAGGTAAGCTCCGAGACGCCGTCTTCGACGGTTACCTGTGGTGGGAACTCCGTCGAGTAGATGCGCCGTACGAGCGTGCTCTCTGCCTCGAGTTCCTCGAGCAGGTGCTCGACGGCGAGACTTCCGACATGTCCGACACCAGGCAGCCCCTCGACGAGGACGGGGTCGGTGACGTCGACCTCGGCAACTACGTCGATCTCGAGTTCGTCCATACCATATCAGCGATTGCGACGTTTAAGAGCGCGTCGGTACTCGCCGTATGGGTCGTTCGGATCGAACGGGGCTGGGGCGCTGTTTTCCGTCGCGCTGTTGCACTCCGGACACGTCTCAGAAAGGGTGTACACCGGGCGGTCGTGGACCTCGCGCCACGCCGAACACACCCGGATGTTCGATTTCATACGTTATTCGTCGTCCGTCCGTCGCTCGCGGTGGTACTGGCCCTCGCCGCCGTGGTCCTCGATGGCTGCGACCGCGCGTCGGGCGCTTTCCTCGAGTTGGGACTCGGCGGTTTTGTAGTTGGGCGCTTTCACTTTGATGCGGTACTCGGGGGCTCCGACGTAGCTGACCTCGAGGTCGACCTCTTCGGGCACCTCGCCGTTGCCTTCGGCAGCCGACAGCGCTTTGCGGATGCCGTCGACACCGCTTGGCGATGCGTTCTCCAAGTCGACGTAGCCGGTGACGTTGACGTACGGCACCGAGACGTTCTCGCGGGCCGTTTCGACGAGCGAGTCGATCTCGTCGTCAGAGAGGTCGGTCCCCTCGAGGGCCTCCTCGCCGTGGATCGCGGCCTGCTTGAAGCCATCATAGAGGCTTCCGTGCGCGCCGATCAACTCGTTGGCGATCGCAGTGTAGACTTCGTTATCGACGTCGTCACCGAGTGCAAGGCCCATCCAGTTGTCGGCCTTCTGCTCGTTTTTCCAGTCTTGGATCTTATCCGAGCGCTGGTGGTCGTTGACGTCTTTGAGCGAGAGGTCGATCTGCTCGTGGGACTCGTCGACATCGAGGACCTTGCAGACGACGATCTGTCCCTCGCGGACGTGATCGCGGACGTTCTTGATCCAGCCACTCGCGACCTCCGAGATGTGGATCAGTCCGCGCTTGTCCTGGTACTCCTCGAGATCGACGAAGACACCGAAGTCCTCGATTTCGTCGATCTTACCGACGACGAGTTCGCCGGGATCTGGCCAGCCGCTGTATTTCATCGTGACTCGACTGTTTCGACGATTTCGTGGTCGATCTCGGCTTTGCCGCCGGTCGGTCGGGCAAGCGTCGTCCCGCAGACGGCACAGGCGACCTCCGTGGAGGCTTTGCCGAAGACGGTCTGTTCGTTCTCACAGTCACTGCAGCGAACGCTGTAGAAATTTCCTGCCATTGTAATCACTCCTGGAACTCGAGTCGGCCGGCGCGCCATCCTTCGCGGAGGTGGGCTTTGCCACACTCGCTGCAACGGTACTTGAGGTTGGTCTTCTTGGTGGGCTTTTCGCCACCGGGGACCTTCGAGAAGCGACCGGAGTTACCGATCGTCGCGCTGTTACGACGCGTTCGGCGAGCGTCCCATTTCATGCCGGAGGAACGGCCCGATCGGGCTTTCTCGGCTTCGTGTTCGTGGTGTTCGTTACAGTGCGGGCAGTACGTATTGAATCGGCGTGGCATCTGCATGGTTATCTCACTTGGCGTGGGCTAAGACAGCGCTGTTTAAAACCCGTTTGGTTCGTCGTCGTCCGACACCGCGTTTCTCGAGATGCGTTCTCACCACATTCGGGATGCACTGTCAGGCGTCAGACGGTCTGCTCTCTCGAGTCCCAGCGAGAGGGTCGGGAATCGGCGGGCCATGCCGACAGCAGTCCGTATCCATCAGTATCCACACCGGTCTGTCTCGTTGTGACAGCCGGTTCAGTTCGCCCATCCCTTCGAAGCGTTTAATCGTTTCTCCTGTGAACCAGTGCCCATGAAGCAGCTCATCATCCACGGCGACCCCGGGATTCGAAAGGGTGCCATCATCGACTACGACGGCGAAGAGCTGGTCTGTTTTGGTATCAACCGAAACGGAGAGTGGCACGGTCCCGAAACGGTGCAGTTGTGGTGTACCGTCGGCACCGAAGACGAGTACGAAGACTACGAGAAGCGAAACTACGTCCCACACTTCCTCGATGTCGACCGTGTCGACGCCGACGCCGTCGACGTCATCCGTCCGAAGGCCGATTTAGCGCTTTAAGTCGGTCTCGAACCGACACGAACGACCTGAGAACGTCTGTGACACTTCGTCGGGACCGATTCCGGATGCGTAAGCAGCGAGAGAGGAATAGGCCGCGTCCCGGCCTGCATGGACGTAACCCAGTGTAGCAGTGTTGCATTACGTGCACGCGAGTGAACACACGGGAGACTGAATACGGTCCGTATGGATTCACGATGATGTCGAATAATTCGCTTCCCGAGGCAATCCAGACGCGTGTTCGTGCGTTGTTCTCGACGGCACGATTTAGTCAGTTCGCTGGCGTTGGCCTCGTCGGTGCAACCGTCGACAACGTCGCCCTGCTGTTGCTCGTCGAGTTGACTGTGCTCGGTCCAGTAGCCGCAAAGGTGTTGTCTTGGGAGCTTGCGATCGTGGTCATCTTTGCGATCAACGAACGGTGGACGTTCGCCGATTACGGCGCGATGACGCCGCGTGCACTGGGGAGACGATTTCTCCGCTCGAACGCGGTCCGGTTCGCTGGCTTTCTCGTGACGCTGACGGTGCTTGCGGGTCTGGTCCGCGGGTTCGGTGTCTGGTATCTGGCGGCGAATCTGGTCGGAATCGGAATCGGGTTCTTCGTCAACTACACCTGTGAGAGCCTCTACACGTGGAAGGTACATCAGGATGAACGGTAGAAATCCCCATACGGCAGCCGAATCACAACCCTTAATTAGTGCACTCCGTTATGATGTGATAGCGGGATGGGATAGCCAGGAGATTCCGGCGGGCTCATAACCCGCAGATCGGTAGTTCAAATCTACCTCCCGCTACTTTTCACGGATTCACCGAGACGAGAACTCTTCCTCTCTCGAGAACTCACCGACGAACAACAGGGAAAAGCGGTACCGACGGCTCAGCGACCGGCTGATGCGTTCGGTTTCGCGATGAGGGGTGCGTACGATTCGTGTTCGAACGTTCCAAGAACGGTTCCGTCGACCGTTTTGACGTGTGTGTACAACACGCCTTCCTCTTCAGCCGACTGAACCATCCCTTCGGCTCGAGTCATGTCGTATCGGCTCGCGAGCAGAATTGATCGGTCCGTCTCCGAGTCGATGAACTCGGTGACGGCGTACATATACCCCTGGATATCGCTGCCGTACGCCAAGTACTCGGTAAACTCGGTTGCATCGAAGGTACTCGCAAACTCCGCTGCATAGTTATCCGGAATGATGTGAACGAGCCCGAACGTGTCGTCGTCACCCATATCACGGCTGACGGTGTCGGTATGTGCAGCCATCACCGTAACGACCGACCAGCCGTCGTCACGGCGCTGTTCGGCGATCGCTTCCATATCCTCGAGTGTCTGTTTCCAGGCGTCGGTCTGGACCTCGTCTGGATCGCGTCGCCTGTCAGTCCGTGGATCTGAGACATCGTCGGGCATATCTTCCCGTCGGCAGGGAAATCTGTTAACTCTTTCCGAGCGGGAACGGTCCAGAACACGGCGTCGGTGAGAGATCGCGTCGGGCCACAGACGGTTTTGTCCGGCAGTATGAGTGGTCATTTCGGCCGCGGTGTGTACCTGCCGGCTAGCTGATACCGAAGCGAGTCTCCATGAGAAACGACAATGCCAGTATCAGGAGACTGCTGAGCAGTAGCTTCCCCGAGATCGTCAGTCGTCGGTCCGGTGGGGGCGGCTGCATCCACCGAACGGGTGGCAGCGTTTGGACGAACTGCTGAAATCGCGTCGACTCGCCTGTTTCGGGCAGCGAGTCACGATACTGAGTCGTCGGCTGTGGATCGACGTTGTCCGGGGAGGACGGCCAGAGCCGTACCGTCGCGTAGGCGAGCAACAGCCAGCCGCCGACGAACAGCAGATACTTCGCACGGACGAGGCCCCCACCGGTCGCGATTGCGATCACGACCGCACCGATTCCGGCGGCCGCCGTTACGGCGAGTGCGTACGTCACCGCATCTATCCAGATCCGAGCGAACACCCGCAGTCGATTCTCGAACGAGTCGGTCCGTGCCATTGTTACCTGTGGCGTCGGTCGAGGACGATGTCCGGATCGTCGTAGTCGGCAGTGTGTCGATGGCAGTAGCTTCGGTGACCGGTCCCGGAGACGTCGTGATAGACCGGGGACTCGCTCTGACAGACACTGCCAAACTCCTCGTCGAAGAGTGCGAGCGCGTCGTCCTCGTTGTGGTCGCGCATACAGGATGCGATCTCGTCCAGTATCGTCTGGACGCGCGCTGGAACGTCTCTGTCACCAAACAGTTCATCGTACGCCTCCTCGGCCGTTCCGAAACGTGTCTCACCGCCGAACGTGGCCCGGATTCGCTCGCGGACCGTTCGTTCGGCACGTTTGCGTTCCTCGAGCAGATCCCGAAGCGTGTTGAGCCGTGTCCAGAGTTCGTCGTCGAGGTCCTGATACGCTTCCGGCCGGATTCGTGCCGGACAGCGCGTGCTGAACGGACAGCCCGCGGGCGGATATCTCGGGTTCGGTGGCGTCCCGTGGAGCGTAATTCGATCGCGCTCGCTCGTCGGATCGGGTTCGGGAATCGCCGACAGCAGGGCGTGTGTGTATGGGTTCGATGGTGCCGTGAACAACTCCTCGGTCGGCCCAATCTCCATGATGTTGCCGAGATACATCACCGCAACCCGATCACAGAGATGTCTGACGACCGAGAGGTCGTGTGCGATAAACAAGTACGTGAGCCCGAACTCCGCTTGCAGATCCTCGAGGAGATTGATGATCTCCGCTTGCACCGAGACATCGAGCGCCGAGACTGGCTCGTCGAGGACGACGAAATCCGGCTCGAGCGCGAGCGTGCGGGCAATGCTGATCCGCTGGCGCTGGCCGCCCGAGAACTGGTGGGGGTACCGATAGTAGTGTTCACGCTGGAGGCCGACGGTGTCGAGCAGTGCTTTGACTCGCTGGCGTCGGGCGGACGGAGTCTGCCAGTCGTGGACATCCAGCGGCTCGCGGATGATCTCACCGATCGTCATCCGGTCGTTGAGACTCGACTCGGGGTCCTGAAACACCATCTGTGCATCGCGCCGCCATTCGTGGAGGCTGTCCCCCTCGAGATCCGTGATATCGACGCCGTCGAACAGTACCTCGCCGTCGGTCGCTTCCTCGAGTTGGAGGAGTGTCCGGCCAAGCGTCGTCTTGCCACAGCCGGATTCGCCGACGAGCCCGAGGGTTTCGCCACGGCGGATGTCGAAAGAGACACCGTCGACGGCTTTGACCGGGGTGCTTCCGAACAGCCCACCGTCGTCGTAGTACGTTTTCAGGTTCTGGACAGTGATCATCACATCCGAGTCCGGCCCGGTTGGGGCGTCGGTCTCGGAGACGGTCGCATCTCGGTGTACTTCTTTGCTCATTCGAGGTCACCTCCGTTCCGGGTCGCATTTCTCCGGCGATGCATCTCGACTGCCTGATCGGTCGAGAGCTGTGTCGGACAGTGCAGACAGGCCGCCGTGTGGTCGGGTTCGTCCTCGTCGACCGGGACCGAAACGGGGTGGACTGTCTCGCACTCGTCGATCGCTTCCGGACACCGCGGCGCAAACCGACAGGACGTCGCCGGTTCGTTCGGTGTCGGCACGTTCCCTTCGATGGTCTCGAGTCGGTCTCCGGTCTGTTGTCCGGGGATCGACCGGAGGAGGCCGCGCGTGTACGGATGGCTTGGGTCCGCAAACAGCGTGTTCACGTCGGCCGTCTCGACGACTTCGCCGGCGTACATGACGTTGACTCGATCGGCGATCTCCGCGATCACGCCCATGTCGTGGGTGATGAACATCATCGCGAGATCCCGTGTCTCCTGAAGTTCTGCGAGCAAGTCGAGGATCTGAGCCTGAATCGTCACGTCGAGCGCCGTCGTCGGCTCGTCACAGATCAACAGCTCCGGATCACAGGCCAGTGCCATCGCGATCACGGCCCGCTGGCGCATCCCACCGGAGAACTGGTGGGGGTACTCGTTGACACGGCGGCGCGCGTCGGGAATGCCGACGGCTTCGAGCAACGCTGTCGCTTCCCGCGTTGCTGCGTCGCCTTTGATTCCCTGATGGAGCCGTAGTGCTTCTTTGATCTGGTTTCCGACGGTGTAGACCGGATTGAGACTCGTCAGCGGGTCCTGAAACACCATCGCGATCCGGCCACCGCGGATGCGTCGCTGTGCCTCGCCGCTGAGGCGGGTGATCTCGATGAAACCGTCGGCGATCGCGTCCGGCGAGTCGGGGGTGCCATCCGTGATGAATATGCAGTCTCCCTCGTCGACGATGCCGAGTTCGTCGCCGTAGCCGGCCGCGACGATATCCGCAAGCGACACCTCATGGGCGTGCTCGTAGCCAAACGCGGCCGGTGTGGCGTCGATCTCGTTCCGTTCGAAGAGGTCGACCGGATCGTACGTCTCCTCGAGTGCACTGAGGTCGACCGTTCGGCCGGCGAACGTCGAGGCGTACTCACGGACCGTCTCGAGGTGGGTAAACCGAACGCTACTGCCCTCGAGGATACGGCCGGGTGCGTCGACGAGACGCATGAGCGATCGGGCGGTAACGCTTTTGCCCGAGCCGCTTTCACCGACGATTCCGACGGTTTCGCCCGGACGGATGTCGAATGAGATCCCATCGACGGCCCGAATGGTCTCCTTCTCGGTGAAGAAGGCCGTCTGGAGGTTTCGGACCTCGATGATCGGTGCGTCTCGTGTCGTCGTCCGTTCAGCGTGTTCGTGTAGAGACATTATCCACCACCTCCGGCTGCTGCAGCACCAGTGTCGTCGCTCCCACCGGTATCCGCCTCCGGATCGAGCGCGTCCCGAAGCCCGTCACCGAGGGCGTTAAACGCCGTCACGACGAGAACGATCATCAGTCCGGGGATCGTGGCGACGTGCCACGAGGACGTGGAGACGTACGGCTGGCCGTCGTTGATCAGCCGTCCCCATTCGGGCGTCGGCGCGTTGATGCCGAGACCGAGAAACGACAGCGCGGCCGTGAAGATGATCACGCCACCGAGCAGCAGTGAGCCGTAGATCATTATGTAGCCCGCAATGTATGGTGCCATGTGTTTGCGCATCGTGTTCGCCGGCGTCTGTCCGTAGCTCTTTGCGGCGTCGACCCACTCCTGTTCTGCGACCTGTAACGACGGGCCACGGATCGCCCGCCACATGCCGGGCCAGTAGACGAACGCGAAGATGAGTCCGAGTAACACCGCGCCGTCGAGTGGTTCCGCGAGGATATGATCACCCTCGTTGAAGATGACCGAGAGCATCATGACAAGCAAGAACGCGGGGATCGAGATGATCGTATCACTGGCGATGATCGTCAGCGTATCGGCCAGTCCCTTGTAGTAGGCAGTCACCAACGAGAGCGTGACTGCGATCATCCCACCGAGACCGATCGCCAACAGACCGATCATCAGCGAGGTCTGGGCACCGTATGCCAGATGCGTCAGCAAGTTCTGTCCACTCGGTGTCGTCCCGAGCGGTGCCCAGCGGTCGTACTCGTCGTAACTCAGTGGCCCGATCGTTTGCTGTCCGTTCGACTGGCTGTCGAGGTTGGCTCGTCCGACCGTAATCGCCTCTAGCTCACCGTCGTCGCCGACATAGTCGATTTCGTACTCGTACGGTGAGTAGATGTTCTGCTCGGCGGGACTCGGGCTGACAGCCGGTGCCCAGAGGGCCGTCACGATGAACAGTATCACGACCACCAGTCCGAGCAGTCCCCAGTAATGGGTTCGGAGCCGACGGACGGTGTCGTCACGCGGTGTCCAGTCGGCCTGTCGGTAGTGCTCACGGAAGATCGTGTATCCCTTCCAGGCCCAGACGATTACGGCGAGGGCGTAGGCGTACACTAGGAACGTTCGAATCCCCCACGCAACCGCCGGTGAGAGACCGAGGAACGTCCCCTCCCAGCTTCCGTCGGGGGTTCTGTAGCCCTGATTCGGAATGAGCTCTCGACTGGTGATCGTCGGAATCGACGACAACATCTCGAACGGGGTTACGACGGCAGTCTTGAGGATCGGTCCGACCGGCGTGAACGCCAAGAGGACTGCAACGGCGGCGAGGACACCCGTCACGGCGAGCCGCTCGAGAGAGCGCAGTGTTCGATCACTCACGCCGACATCGACGGCCTCCGCGAGAGACCACGGGAGGACGTGTCTCGTCAGGAGAACCGCCACGACGAACAGCATGAACAACGACAGAACGTCGCTGATGACGTACCCGAGGATGGGTGCCGTCGCGTCGCCGACGTTTCCACCGATCCAGCCGGGAATCGAAGCCAGTGCGCCGAGTACGAACGATACCATCGAGCCGAACTGTAGCACGCCGCTCATGAGCCGTCCGAACTCGAGGGCCACCAACACGGCGACGCCAGCGAACCAGATCATCGCTGGACGGGGGTGGTCTCTGAGTCGCTCGCGAAGCAGCGTTTCGTCAGTCTCCGACGTCGTTGTCTCAGTTTCCGTGTCGATCATCGGTCGTACCCCACTCGTGGATCGATAAGCGTGTACAGCAGGTCCTGCAGAATGTTCAGGAAGATAATAATCAGCGTAAAGATGAACAACAGTGCACCGGCAAGCGGCAGATCACCCTGCGTCATCGCCTGGAAGAAGGCGTTTCCGAGCCCGTTGATGTTGAAGATCGATTCGACGATCACGGAGCCGCCGATCAACAGGAAGGCTTCGTTGGTGATCACTGGAACCAGCGGGATCATCGCGTTTCTGAACACGTGTTTCCAGATGATGACTCGGTCTTTCAGCCCCTTCGCTTTGGCAGTCACGACGTAGTTCGAATTAATCGTCTCGAGAATGGCTGTCCGACCGATTCGCAGTTCCGCGGCCATCGAGGCCGATCCGAGAACCAGCGCTGGCGGGAGGATCAGTTTGATGTCGACCGCGAGTGCCCCCCAGTCGACGCCGGTCAGCAGTGGGACCGTAATCAGCCCCGTCTCGATCGAATTGATCGAGAGGAACGCTAGGTCGGGCGTTCCCGTGATACTCCTAATTTCGGGACCGAACGTATACCAGTCGAATCCGAGCCAACCGCCCCCGTGGGTCTGTCGCAACACCGCGAGGATCATAATACACAGCCAGAAGTTCGGCATCGCTTGCCAAAGGATGCCGCTCACGGAGGCTAGGTAGTCCCCACCGCTGTTCGGCCGCAATCCGGCGTAGAAGCCGAGCGGAATGCCGATAAACAGCGGGAGCAGGATCGCCCAGAACCCGAGCCAGAGGGTCGGTGGCCCAGTGATCGCGACGATCGTCGTGACGTCCGTCCCGGAGAAGACGACCCACGACTGGCCGAGATCAAATGTCAGGAAACTCGTTACGAAATCGAGATACTGCTCCCAGAGCGGATCGTTGAGGCCGAGGCGCTCTCGCATCCGTTCGGCTTCGGCACCTGTCGCCTGCGGACCGAGCCTTGCAGCTACCGGGTCAACCGGCCCCATCCGAAGCAGGACGAAGATGAACGTCATCGTGAGAAAGAGGACCGGAACCGACAACAGGAGCCGCTTAAAGAAGTATCTCCACCGGCTCATGGGAGATCACGATTAATTATGAATTCGTTTCGGTATCGAACGTGCATATTTATACTATTGGGTGGAATTTCTACGCGTATCTAAATATTCTGTTTCGTACGACGCGACGGACAAACGTCCTCAGGACGCGTTCTCGGCCGTTAGGCCTCGTCCTCGAGGTTCACGTGCCAGTCGAGGTAGAACCCCGTGGCCTCGTTTGGCATACGCGAGGTGTCGGTGTTTTTGGGCTCCAAGGCGAAGTGACCGTACGTAACGTTTGGCCAACTCCAGATCCAGCCCAGCGAGTACATCTCGACGTCACCGTCCTCAGCACGGTTTTGCATCGTCGCGAACTCCGTTTCCTGGTTGCTGACCTCGACACCGAGCCCGGAGAGCTTCTGTCGGGTCAGTTCGGCGAACTCGCCGAACGCCGGTTCGGACGCGTAGGTGGATGCGGTCAGCTCGTATGGATCGTCGTCGGTGAAACCGGCTTCCTCGAGGACGTCTCTGGCACCGTCCCGGTCGGTTTCGTCGACACCGTACGGCCACTCGTCGACCCACGATTCGTAGCCGTCTTGTCCGCTGGGCCACATGCCGGATGGGGTGAAGCTGTAGGCCTTGAAGCCACGTCCCTGGAACAGGTCCTCGATGACTTCCTCGTGGTCCGTCACGTAGGCGACTGCCTGTCGAACGGCCCGTGGGACGTTGGAGACGTTGAACGCGAGGTAGAACGTACTCAGTTCGGGAATCGCGAGATAGTTGACGGTATCGCCGTTCTCGAGTGGGCCGTACGTTCCCGATTCACGCCCGCTGTCGTCGGTCTCGGCGTCGATCAGGTCGGGATCGTACTGGGCGGTTGGAATCCCGAAGATGTCCGCGTTTCGTTCCATCGCGTAGGTGAACCCCGACTCGGGGTCCTCGTTGATCTCCCAGTGGACGGACTCGAGGGTTGCAACGGTGCCGTAGTAGTTGTCGTTGCGGACGACACGGACCTCCTCGTTTAACTCGAACTCATCGAGTTCGAAGGGACCGGTGCCGTTTGCAACATCGGTCTCGAACTCCTGATGGTCGACCTCACCGTCGTAACCCTCGATATCGCCGACGTACCCTTCAGGAATTGCGGCGAACGCGGAGTACGCGAGGATGTCCAGAACGGCCGGATTGGGTTCACGGAGCGTAATCTCGAACGTGTGGTCGTCGATGACCTCGAAGGCGATCGAGTCGGGAACGACACCGCCGTCGTCGTCTTCCTCGTACTCGATCCCGAGTCCGAGCGGCGTCTCGAGCAGGAAGTTGGCCCGTTCGCTGTACTCTGATTCGGCGACACGTCGGAACGAGTACTTGAAGTCGTCTGCCGTCAGGTCTTCGCCGTTGTGGAACTGCACGTCGTCTCTGATCGTGAACGTCCACGTCAGACCGTCGTCGGATGTCTCGACCCCCTCGAGCAGCTGGTTCTCGAGTTCTGCGACGCCGTTCGGGAACTGCGTCAGCGTTTCGTAAATCTGGTTGACGACGACACCGGAGGCCGTGTCGGTGGACATGATCGGGTCCAACTCGCTGAAGGTGCTGTTGATGAGATTGAGTTCGGTATCACCGTCGACATCCGTGTGGTTGTGCTGCTGGTGGTGGGCACCCAGCGACCCGGTCTTTGGCACGTCGACGTGGTCGTACCAGAATCGCTCCTCTTGGTTGTGAAAGAGCGGGAGGAGGACCATATCGTCTCGGACGGCCTCTTCGATCTCGATGTACGCGTCAGTTCGAATGGCTTCGTCTTCTGGTGCCGTGTTCGCCAACACCCGCTCCCAGGCGGCCTGTGCTTTGTCCGCGTTGTCGCTCACCTCGTATTCGCTGGTTTCGTCTTCGTCTTCGTCTTCCTCGCTGAGAAGGGCCGAACAACCGGCAAGACCAACCGATGCGCTCCCGCCGAGAAGAGCGAGCATCCGTCGTCGCGATCGGTCTACATCCTGTCCATCTTGAATATCGGACATAGATATGTGTTACCTACACATGATTGATAAACTTATCGAGTGTGTACCGTTCACGGCAGGGAATCGGCCGATAGGTTTTCGAAGGGGTGCTCACGCGAGCAATATCTCTGCTCCTTCCAATTACAGACGAATCGGTTATATATACTCACCGGTTTTGCTGTACTCTCGCCCATCGGATGCAATCCGCCGGCAACGACGACCATAGTCGGGAGCGGATACTGCTTTCGGAAACTTGAAAAGTAACTGACGCCCTCAGAAACCACTGTGACCGCACAATCGAAGTCGCGGTCGTTCATACAGTCCGCTGTCCCGACACCGGCAGCGGGTCGGTGATCGGCAGTAAATCGTTACAACAGTCTCCCTCAGTCGTCGCCGTGTTCGTCGATGATAACGACCTCACCGTCGATGACGTCGACGTTGATCAGCGTCTTGACGTCGTAGCCGGCGTCCGCAGCCTTGTTCTCGCCGCCGACTTTCTTGATGACCGCAACCGTATCGATGACTTCGGCACCGATCTCGTTGAGCGCCTCGAGGACCGATGCGAGCGTCCCGCCCGTCGAGAGGACGTCGTCGAGGACCAGCACGCGCTCGCCCTCGCGAACGTCGTTGATGTACATCTCGTTCTCCGAGTACCCCGTCTGCTGGGAGATTGCGACCTCGTCTTCGAGGCCGTACTGGCGCTTTCGGATGACCGTCAGCGGGATGTCGGTCATCAGCGAGACGGCGGTCGAGATGTGAATGCCCATCGCTGCGGGAGTGACAATCCGATCGACGTTTTCGAGTTCGGCTTTGCGAATGATTCGGATAACGATCTCCCGGAGCAGTCCCGGGTCGAGTTTCGGGACGCCGTCGCTGATGGGGTGGACGAAGTAGTGATACCCGTTTTTCTCGATAATCGGGGCCTCGAGAAGCGACCGTTTCAACTGATCCATGCCGTGGGTCGGTCGGTAGTGGAGTAAAAGTTGACGATCCGTCGGAAGCGTGTGATCCTCTCGGTCACCGCCGAGAGAGACGATCTGTGGTGTGATGGCGAGACACGCGGGTGGTCGACACCCGGTCGGGGCACGTGTTCCGGTCCGTTCGTTCAGACGGCGGCTGGAGCGATGTGCTGGACGATCGAGACCTGCTCGGAGAAGACGCCGGACTGATGAACGGGCGTCCGTCTCAGTCGTCGCGACCGTAACTGAGTTCCGGCGGCTGGTCGCCATAGCCGAGTCGCATATTGCGCTCGTGGTACATGTGGGCAATCGCGGTGCCCGTAACCGTCACAGCGATGACGCCAGTCCAGCCCAGATTCGAGAGCATCGTCAGCGGATAGATCTCGAGCCACAGCGCGGCGACCAGTGCACAGCTGATCGCTCCAAGCGAGAGGTAGAGTTCCCGCCAGGCGAACTCGTGGCCGGGGACGATCTCGAGATAGATGCTGAGGTCTTTCGTTCGGTCGGTCGCCCGGATGACGCCGTTGTCGGAGTCGAACACGAGGATTCCGGACTGATCCATCTTCGGGAGGTGGGTCTGTTGGAGCGTCGTGTAGACGCGTTTTCGCTGTTCTGGCGTCACCGCCTCGAGTGTCGTTTCGTACTCCCAAGCGGCGACCTGTTGGGCGAGATCGCCGAGTTCGACGGGGCGGCTGTCCTGTTTCAGATATTGGAGAACATAGCGACGTCGCTGGTTGCGCAGCACTTCGAAGATTTCGCCCTTCGAGAGGGTATCACGATCGTCCTGCTCGGGCTCGGTGGCCTGTCGTTTTTGCTGTTGTTGAGCCACCACGGATCACCTCGAGCCAGTAGGCGACGCCGGTTCGGCAAGCGATTCATCAATACGATCCACCATCGGACCTGTAACTACAGAGACATTCACAGTTGAACCCGATCGCATACCTGTTAATTTGTGCGATGAACGCCACCTATATAATACCCCTGACGGGATTATCAGTTGGGATATTCTGCTCGGTCGTCAGTGACGATGGCGGCGATCGAGGCGGCGATTTCGCCGCCGAGTTCAGCTTTCGGCCCTTCGTAGCGAGCCACGTCTTGCTCGTGGACGAACAGCGCTTTCGTCTGATCGGCCCCCATTACGCTCGCGTCGTTGGCGACGACGAACGCCAGCCCCGTTCGCGAGAGCGTCTCCCGTGCCTGTTCGATCATGGCCGCCTCCTCGCCCGACGTTTCGGCTTTGAATCCAACGATCGGCAGTTCCGGATACGTGGTTCGGATCTCGTCGATGAGCTTCGGCGTCGCCTCGAGATCGAGCGCCAACTCCTGACCCGAGCGGATCTTCTCGTCGCTCTCCTCGACGGTGTAGTCGCTGATGGCGGCCACCGAAACCAGCGTGTCGGCGTCCTCGCAGGCCACACGGGTCGCCTCAAGCATCTCGGCGGCGCTCTCGACGGATCGAACCGTCGCGTAGGGAATCTCGCCGTTGGGGTGGACCCCCTCCTGTGTGACCGGCTGTGGACCGACGAACCCGTGGACCAGCGTCACGTCGGCCCCGCGGGCGTAGCAGGCTTTCGCGATCGCTCGTCCCATCTTCCCCGACGATCGGTTCGTCAACACGCGCACAGGGTCGAGTGGCTCGCCCGTCGCACCGCTGGTGATGACGATGTGTCTGTCCTCGAGTGAGCCCGTGCCGGCCGCTCGAGCCACGTCACAGACGATCGCCTCTTCGCTTGCGATCTTGGCTTTCCCCTCCTCGATACGCGGGTCGACGAACTCGACGCCCCAGTCGGCGACGGTGTCGATGGCCTCGAGGACGCCGGGATGGTCGTACATCGGTTCGTGCATCGCGGGCGCGATGACGACTGGCGTGTCAGCGCCGAGTGCGGTCGTTGCGGTCGTCGTCACGGGGGTGTCGTCGACGGCTCCGGCGATCTTCCCGACAGTGTTTGCCGTGGCGGGGGCGATCAGCAAGACGTCCGCCCAGCCGTCGTACCCGCAGAGTTCGACGTGTTCGACGCTCCCCGTAATCTCCGTGACGACGTCGTTGTCGGTCGCGAACTCAACGGCCCACGGGTGGATGATTCCCTGTGCGCTGCCGGTCATCACACCTCGAACGGTGGCCCCCTGTCGTCGTAACTCGTGGGCCAGTTCGACCGTCTTGACGGCAGCGATCGATCCCGTCACCCCGAGCGCAACGTTGACTCCCTCGAGCATTCGTCTGCTAGTCTCTCTCGGGGTGTGTTAAGCGTAGCGAGGCGTCGCCGCGCTGCGTGGCGATGGCTACTCGTCTTCGACGAGGTCGATCCGCTCGGCCAGCCACTCGAGGGCCGCGTCGACGGTTGCGGGATCGGTGCCGGTCACCTTCAGCCGATTGTGTCGCTCCGTGGTCGGATAACTACCGATCGTCACGTCGAACCGTTCGCGAACGCCGTCGATGGCCTCGGTCATCGTCCCCTCCGGCTGGGGCGTGTACGCGACTCGCGAGATCGTCTCGCCATCGAACTCCGCGGCGACCTGTTCGAACAGCGCCTGCATCTCCGCGGGCACGCCCGGGAACGCGTAGACGCTCTCGAGCACGCAGCCGGGACAGAGCCCCTCCGGATTTAGCAGGGGTTGGCACCCAGCAGGCAGCGCCGCCCAGGCGTCGACATCGAAGTCGAGTTTCGCAGCCGTAACCGTCTCGGGATCGAGGTCCCGGTACGCCGCGACGGTCTCGATGACGTCCTGCCGGACGGCCTCGTCAACGACCAGCTTGCGGTCGAACGCATCTGCAAGCGCGTCGGCGGTGACGTCGTCGTGGGTGCCGCCGAGGCCGCCGGTCACGATCACGGCGTCGACGTCGGTCGTCCACTCGCCGATCGTCGCCGCGATGCGGTCGCGGTCGTCCGGGATCGTCAGGATTCGGTCGACGGTCGCGCCGCTGTCGGTCAGCCGGGCCGCAAGCCACTGTGCGTTCGTGTTCGCGATGTCCCCGGCGAGTACTTCGTCACCGACGGTGAGAATGGCGACCTCCATCGGTCGAATCGACGCACGCAGTCAGCAAAAGGATACGGTTGCGTCGTCTGGCTGACTTAGTCCTGCTCGACGCTCGGGTGCATCGTCGGCCGTTCGTCGAGCGGTTCGGCAAACGCCTCGAGCATCCGTTCTCGAGCCCGTCCGTCGCGCTTTCGCCGTTCTGCGTCGCTGATCTCCTCACAGCCCGGCGGAACCTGACGGTCGCGGCCGGTGAAATAGCCCTCGGGGGCGACCCAGTCGTGATAGAAGTTCGCGTCGGAGTCGTGGATTACGGCGAGTGCGACTTTCGCGCCGTGGCCGGCCGCGACGATGGCTTGGTGGGGCTCGTTCGCGAGTCGACCGGCAGCGTAGATGCCGTCGACGGCCGTCCGGCCGGCGTCGTCGACCGAGACGAAGTGTTTGCTCCCGCGCTGGATGCGACCGACATCGAGCGGGACGAGATACTCGCTGTCGGCCCACGAGGCCGCGATCACGCGCCGCGCCTCGAGTGGCTCACCACCCTCCGTCTCGAGGACGAATCCGGCCTCGAGATCGGTCTCGTCTGTTGGTTCGATACTCGTCACCCGTCCGAGTTCGATCGTCGCGCCCGCGGTCTGAGCCTGTTCACGCGTCAGGTCTAGATACCGGCGGGCGTCGACGCCGTCGGGGAAACCGGGGTAGTTCTCGAGGCTGGCGTTGCGCTCGAGGGTCGACCCGCCGCCGTCACCGGACTGTGTCCGGCTGCGTGGAGGAGTTCGTCCCCCGCTATCGATGACCAGCGTGTCCAGTCCCGCACGTGCCGTGAAAATCGCTGCGGCGAGGCCAGCGACGCCGCCGCCGACGATACAGACGTCTCGCATATCCCGGCGTTTCGAGTGGGCGATATATAGTAACAACTGAAACGAGTGACACACTGATCGAACAGCCGCCGTGCGATCAGGTGTGCACTGATTTTCAGTGGCTACTATAGAAGGTGCCGACTCTCGGTGTCTACTCAGCCGTGTCCGCCGACTGAACTGTCCGGATGGCAACTCTTACCTCTCGAGCCGTCGTACAGTCGCTGTGGATCGAATTCTCCTCAGTACGCTCGCCTATCGCTCGCCCGAGGAGGTGTTCCCCTACGTTCAGTCGTTTACCGACTACCCGCGGTACACGGATCACTTGAAAGAGGTCCGCGTCCACGGCGACGGCGGCGTCGGCTCCGTCTACGATCTCCGGCTGACGTGGTGGAAGCTCAGCTACACCGCCCGTTCGAAGGTGCGCAGTATCGACGCCCCGAACGCCCTCGAGTGGGAACTGATCAACAACCTCCACGCCAACGGCGAGTGGCGCGTCGAACCGGAGCCCGAGTCGGCTCCCGAGGGTGTCGAGACGGCGAGTCGAATCTACTTCGAAGCGTCGTATGACCCGTACTCGGCCGACAAAAACGTGCTGTCGCTGCCCCGGTTCGTCTCGCTCGACTGGGTCGTTCGGAAGGTCAAACCCAAGCTGCTGGCCGAAGCCGAGACCGTCGTCGAACGGCTGGTCGCGGATATCGAAGGGCAACAGCGCAACGTCGAGTTGACGGTTCACGAGATGCCATAGGGCGCAGTTATCGGCCCGCGATCGATGACTCCTCGAGAGTACGGCCGTCGTTGCGGCCGGCCCCGCAACTCGATCGAGCCGCGCGCTATCGACACCGCTTTGGCTCGTGGACCGGCCCGAAACACCGGGTTAGCTGAATTGAGAACCGGATACGGCGACCGGAACGCCGGACAATACGAGACTACCGGTCGCCAGCATCGAACTAGTACCGTATTTTTTTGCAACGGTGGCTGTAACTTTTGCCCCGATTGCCTGTATTCAGACTAGATACATGAGCGATCATCCCAACGACCGACCGAACAGTGACGTGCGATGGACGATGTTGGCCGCCAGTCGTGGGCAGTCACGACGTCGGTTCCTTCGAGCGGCGGCCGCTACCGGTGTGGCGGCCGGGCTCGGCGGCGTCGCCGCGGGCCAAGCGGACGAAACCGACTGGCAAACGATCGAACTCGGCGGGCGAAGCGATGGCTGGATCGGACGGTCGCCCGACGAAATCCAGGACGAGCAAAACCCGACGCTCGCGCTCGAGGCGGGCGAGACCCACGAGGTCACCTGGGAAAACCTCGATGGTATCGGTCACAACTTCGTCGTCATCGACGGGGCGGGCAACCACCTGATCGAATCGGAGATCATCGCCGAGGAAGGGGCGACCCAGACGGTCGAGTTCGAGGCCAGCGAGGAGATGGCGGAGTACTACTGTGGCCCGCACCCACAGACGATGCGCGGCGAGATCTCGATCGGCGAGCCAGCGGCCGATCCGGAAGTCGACGACGAACCCGAACGGTACTTCCCCGAGGGACCGACCGTCGGCGTCGATCCCGTCGCGGAGGGTCTGGTCGCGCCGACCGACTTCGCGGATCCTGACGGGAGCGAGTATCAGTTCGTCACCGACCAGACCGGCGAGATCTACGCGATCGGCGAAGACGGCCGCGAGGACGAGCCATGGTTCGATATCAGCGACCGGATGGTCGCCGTCGCCGAGGACTTCTACGGCGACGACTACGCCGACCCGGACCAGGACTACGACGAACGCGGACTGCTCGGCATCGTCTTCCACCCCGACTACGCGGAGAACGGCCGCTTTTTCCTCAACTACAGCGCGCCACCGGACGAGGAGATGCCCGAGAGCTGGTCGCACGTCCAGGTGATCGCGGAGTTCGAGGCCGACGAAGCCGGCGGTGCCGATCCGGAATCCGAACGCCGACTGCTGGAGCTCCAGCAACCGCAGTACAACCACGACTCCGGACCGATAGCGTTCGGTCCCGACGGCTACCTCTACATTCCTACGGGAGACGGCGGCGGTGCCGACGACAGGATGGAGGGCCACGTCGCCGACTGGTACGACGACAACGAGGGCGGCAACGGACAGAACACGACCGAGAACCTGCTCGGCGGGGTCCTTCGAATCGACGTCGACGAGACGGGCGACGCGGACGACCGTGCCTACGGCATTCCGGATGACAACCCGTTCGCAGCGGGCGGGGGCCTCGAGGGCGAAGGCCGAGAGGAGTACTACGCCTGGGGCCTGCGCAACCCCTTCGGAATCACGTTCAGCGAGGACGGTCGGCTGATCGTCGGCGACGCCGGACAGGTGCTCTACGAGGCTGCCTACGAGATCGAGCGAGGCGGCAACTACGGCTGGAACGTCAGAGAAGGCTCACACTGCTTTAGCACCGAGACGCCCGCGACGCCGCCGGCGGAGTGTCCGCTCGAGACGCCCGACGACGTCCGCGGCGGCGAACCGCTGATCGATCCCGTTGTCGAGTACCCGCAGGTCTACGATGGGCAGGGCGTCGGCATCGTCATCATCGGCGGTCACACCTACGAGACCGACGTGATTGAGGGCCTCGAGGGGAAGTACATCTTCGGCGACTGGACGAGCGATCAGGGTCGCGTACAACCGCTCGGCCGCGTCTTCGCCGCGGAGCCGACGGACGTCCCCGACGTCTCCGAAGAACGCGAGGAGTTCGGCGGTCGTCCACGAGACGACCTCTGGGACATGGAAGAGGTGCTGTTTGCAGGCAGCGAGGACGGGGGGTTCCATCACTTCGTCCGCATGTTCGGCCGCGGTGCCGACGGTGAAGTGTACGTGCTCGCCAACCGGAGAGGGGTTCCGGAGGGTGACACCGGCGTCGTCTATGAACTCGTTCCGGAAGGCGAGGGTGTCGCGATCGAGGAACCGGACGACGTACTGTCGGACGAGGACGACCCTGAGGAAGAGACCGAGAACGACGTCGCGCCCGACGAAGACGGCCTCGAGGACGAAGTGGAAAACGACGGTGCACCTGACGACGAGGACGGGGCCGAAGACGAGTGATCGAACCGGGCTGATTTCGGAGACGGGATCGTCACGCGCCGAGCGCCTCGAGTTCGACGAAGCCGCCCCCGTCACCCCGGACGTGATGGACCACGAAACCGATCCGATCCGAAGAGTGAGATCCATACCGCAGTTGATGACGGCTGAACAACAATATCCGGAGCGAGGGGCCGGAATTTTCACCTAGAAGGGAAACAATGTCCTCGTATGGACCACCAACGTCGTCAATTTCTCGATGATTTGCTTGCCACTGCAACACCGTCCGGCTTCGAAACAGCAGGGCAGCGCCTGTGGATCGAGTACGTCGAAGAATTTGCTGACGAAGTGCGAACTGACGAGTACGGAAACGCTGTCGCCGTCGTCGAGGGCGGTGAGCCGTCGGTCGCGCTGACGGGCCACAGCGACGAGATTGGCTTCATGGTTCGGGATATCGAGGACAACGGCGCGGTTCGAATGACCGCGATCGGTGGCTCGGATCAGACCGTCTCGAAAGGCCAACACGTCCGAATTCAGACCGCCGACGGCGTGGTCCCGGGGGTCGTCGGCCAGACCGCGATTCACCTCCGCGATACGGACAACGATTCGATCGACGAGATCGACGAACAACACATCGATATCGGTGCCACGGACGACGACGAGGCCGCAGAACTGGTCGAGCGCGGCGATCCGATCACGTTCGACCAGACGGTGTCCGAACTGGCAAACGACCGCATCGCAGCCCGCGGGCTGGATAACCGAGTCGGCATCTGGGCCGCCGCAGAAGCGCTTCGTCGGGCAGCCGAGGGCGACCTCGAGGCGACGGTCTATGCCGTGTCGACGGTTCAAGAAGAGGTCGGCCTGCAGGGTGCGAAGATGGTCGGCTTCGATCTCGCCCCCGACGCAGTCGTCGCGGTCGATGTCACACACGCCACGGACGCGCCGGGAACGCCGTCGGCCCGGAAAACGGGCGTCGAACTCGGCGCGGGGCCGGTCGTCGTCCGCGGGAGTGCGAACCACCCAGCGCTCGTGACCGCTGTTCGTGAGGTGGCATCCGACGCGGGAATCGACGTACAGTTGCAGGCGTCAGGGAACCGAACCGGCACGGACGCCGACGCCTTTTACACCTCTCGCGGCGGGATTCCGTCGCTGAACATCGGGATTCCGAACCGCTATATGCACACGCCCGCCGAACTGTTGGACCTCACCGATCTCGATGCCGTTGCCGACTTGCTCGCCGAGTTCGCGGCCGTCGCTCACGAACACGAGTTTTCGGTCGACGTGCGATAATCGCTGGCGGGCAAGCTGGTGCGTCTCTCCGCGGTCGTTGAGACGCATTGCTCTGTTGGTGTGAACACAACCGCGGAGTATTAACGGGATGACCTGTTAGACGTGTGTATGAGTAACGTGCGTGTCGCAGGTGTCGGCCTGACGCCGTTCGGAAGCACTCCCGAACGGACGGGTCGAGACCTCTTCGCGGAAGCGAGTATCAAGGCGTTCGAAGACAGCGGTGTTCCCCGTGAGGACGTCGACGCCCTCCTGTATGGGAACTTCATGGGCGAACTGTCGGAACATCAGGGTCATCAGGGGCCACTGATGGCCGAAGCCGCTGGCGTACAGGCACCTGCGACCCGCTATGAGTCCGCGTGTGCCTCGAGCGGGGCCGCCGTTCGGGACGCAGTCATGCGCGTTCGCAACGGCGAGGACGACGTGGTTCTCGTCGGCGGTGCCGAACGGATGACCAACCTCGGCACCGCGGGCGCGACGGAAGCGCTCGCCATCGCCGCGGACGACCTCTGGGAAGTGCGCGCCGGAACGACGTTCCCCGGCGCGTACGCACTGATGGCACAGGCGTATTTCGACGAGTTCGGTGGCGAACACGAGGATCTGGCCCACATCGCGGTCAAGAACCACGAGAACGCACTGACCAACGACAAGGCCCAGTATCAGCGCGCGATCGAGGTCGAAGACGTCCTCGAGGCCCCACAGGTCTCGAGTCCGCTCGGCCTGTACGACGCCTGTCCGATCTCCGACGGCGCTGCGGCCGTCGTCCTCACGAGCGAGGAATACGCCGACGAACACGACCTCGAGGCACCCGTCGCGATCACCGGCACCGGACAAGGCGGCGACCGCATGGCCTTACACGACCGCGAGCATCTCGCACGCTCGCCCGCCGCCCGCGAGGCCGGCGCGGAGGCCTACGCCGACGCCGGCGTCGACGCGACCGAGGTCGATCTCGCGGAGGTCCACGACTGCTTTACCATCGCCGAAGTGCTGGCGCTCGAGGCGCTCGACCTCGAGCCGATCGGCGAAGGAATCACGGCGGCTCGGGACGGCCGAACCACGGCCGACGGTGAGACGCCGATCAACCTCTCGGGCGGCCTGAAAGCGAAGGGGCACCCAGTGGGTGCGACCGGCGCGTCTCAGATCGCCGAGGTCGCGAAACTGCTCGCCGGAACACATCCGAACAGTTCGGCCGTCGAAGAGGCGACGACCGGCGTCGCCCACAACGCGGGTGGGACGGTCGCCAGTGCAACGGTCCACGTGCTGGAGGTGGTCGAATGACAGACCCCGAAACCGGCGTGCAAGACGCTGGCTTCGACGACTGGCTCGATGCTGCCGAAGAGGGTGACGCGTACTACCTCGAGTGTGCCAACGGCCACGGCTCGCTCCCGCCGCGGCGGGTCTGTCCCGACTGCGGTTCGACGGACCTCGAGGAGGTCCCACTGCCCGAGACGGGCGTGATCGAGACGTTCACCGTCACACACGTGCCGACCCCGGCGTTCGAAGAGGACGCCCCCTACGCGACGGCCGTCGCCGACTTCGGTCCCGTGGCGCTTACGGGACAGGTCGTCGGCATCGATCTCGACGCGATCGAGACCGGCCTCGAGGTCGAACTCGAGATCACGGTCTCGGAGACGACTGGCGAGCGCGTGATCGGGCTCAGTCCGATCTAAAACGACTACTCTTTTCTCGTTCGGTCGCCGTCAGTGCCGACGGATGACAGCTCCGCGGTCAGATACTCGACGAATTTCTCGGGGTGTTCGGCGTGGGGTAACAGCGTCGCGTAGTCGATCACGACGAGTTCGAGGTCGGCCGCATCGGCGAGATTCCGACCGTCACGCAGCGGCACGAGTTCGGCGTCACGGCCCCAGACGAGCGTGGTCGGCGTCTCGAGGGCGGCGAGTTCGGTCTGGAGGTCGAACTCGGGGTCGAGCGTGCCGGCGGCGAAGGAGGCGGGCGCGTAACGGGCACCCGGCTGGTGGGCACTCTGCCAGGCGTACTCGACCGTCTCATCGTCGACTCGAGACGCGTCGTAGTAGCCGTCGCGGTCGTAGAAGTAGCGAATCGAGGGCTTGCTCGCGAGCAGATTGAACAGCGTCGTCCCGACGATGGGCGTCCGGAGGAGGGTTCGCAGCCACGGCCGCTCGGTGGCGGTCTCGTCGGTCGGACAGATCAAGACGAGTTGCTCGAACTCACTTTCGGTGGCGGCATCGACAGCGAACGACCCGGTGAGCGAGGAGGCGACGACGATCGGCGTATCCGTGACGTCGCGGGCGAAATCGCGGATGAACTCGGCGTACAGCATCGGCGAGTAGACCAGCGGCGGCCGCTCGGAGCGGCCGAAGCCGGGGAGATCGACCGCGATCACGTGGTAGTGGTCGGCCAACTGCTCGACGATCGGCGCGAACTCCTGACTGCTCGCGGCGGCGTGAATCCCGTGACACAGGAGCATGTCCGGATCGTTGGGGTCGCCGGCGACGGTGTAGGCCGTCTCGATCCCGCGCCAGCGATACGTCCGCTCGACACCGACGATCGGGTTCTCGAGGTCAGTCGCACGGTTCGCTAGCAGCCGGTTCCCGAGGACTGCCGTGCCGACGGCACCGACGGCTGTGCCGAGGACTCTTCGGACGTTCATACCTGTCAGTAGCTCACCACCGTTCTTCAACCTGCGGTTTAGGTTCAGAATCTGCCGGCGAGAAATCCCCTACGTGTTCTCGACGCCGGCCTCGAGTTCGTCGATACAGTCTTCGACGGGGGTCAGCAGTTCGTCGGCGATCGTGTACGGATCGGTCTCGCCGTTACGGACGGCTTCGGCGAGGTCGTTGATTCCGCCGGCGTCGGCGAGTTCGTCCTCGAGGATGTCGTGGACATCCTCACGCAGGAGGGTGCGGATCTCCTCGGCGTAGCGCTGTCGAACCTTCTGGGCGTGGGTGCCGGAGTCGACCAGATACGTCTGGTGGTTCGCAAGTTCCTCGAGGAACGTCTCGACGCCGTCGCCTTTCGTGGCGATGGTTTCGACGATCGGTGCGGTCCAGCTCGATTCATCGTCGATGTCGCCCCAGTCGTCACCGTCGTCCATCTCGTCGGCCCCGTGGTGGCCGGTGCTGTCAGTTCCGAGACCAGTGCCGCTGCCGAGGTGAATCATCTCCTGAAGTTCCTGGACGGTTCGGTCGGCACCTGGTCGATCGGCTTTGTTGACGACGAAGACGTCGCCAATCTCTAAGATGCCGGCTTTCAGCGTCTGGATATCGTCACCGGAACCCGGCGGGACGAGCACGGCGACAGTGTCTGCGGTCCGGACGATGTCGATCTCGTTCTGGCCAGCGCCGACGGTCTCGATGATGATCTTGTCCTTGCCGAAGGCGTCCATCGCCTTGACCGCGTCTGCGGTCGCCGTCGAGAGCCCACCGAGCGTGCCGCGGGCGCTCATCGANTCGATGATGATCTTGTCCTTGCCGAAGGCGTCCATCGCCTTGACCGCGTCTGCGGTCGCCGTCGAGAGCCCACCGAGCGTGCCGCGGGCGCTCATCGAGCGCACGAAGACGTCCATATCGCCGACCGTCGAGGCCATCCGGATTCGGTCACCGAGCACCGCGCCGCCCGAAAACGGCGACGACGGGTCGATCGCGATCACGCCGACCGTCTCGCCGCGTTCTCGGTAGGTCTCGGCGAGTTTGTCGACGAGCGTCGATTTGCCCGCGCCGGGGCTGCCCGTAATGCCGACGACGTCGGCGTCACCCGTATGGGCGTAGAGTTCCGAGACGAGTTCTCGATACCCTGGCGAGCGATTTTCGATCTTCGAGATCACTCTGGCAAGCGCGCGGTGTTCGCCCTCGAGCAGACCCTCGAGTAAGGCGTCGTCGTCTGCGTTCATCGCTCGGGGGCGTTCTCGCGGACGAACTCGATCGTCTCCTCGATCGACGTCCCGGGGCCGAAGACGGCCGCGACACCCTGTGCTTTGAGTTCGTCGCGGTCTTCATCCGGAATAACGCCGCCGGCGAGGACGAGCGTGTCCTCTTTCGCGCCGTACTCCTCGAGGCCGTTCATGATCTTCGGGACGAGCGTGTCGTGTGCGCCCGAGAGGATCGAGATCCCGAGGACGTCGACGTCTTCTTGGACGGCCGCCTGAACGATCTCATCCGGCGCTTTGTGCAGGCCGGAGTAGATGACCTCGAAGCCGGCGTCACGGAACGCACGGGCGATGACGTGTGCGCCACGGTCGTGGCCGTCGAGCCCTACTTTCGCGACGAGACACCGAATCGACTCCTGCTCCTGTTCGCTGCTCATACCACTACTTCCCGAGCCGCCTGTTTGACTTTAACGGAAATTTGTGGGTGTTTTCTCGAGTGTACTGGCGGAGAACTGGTCCACACACCGGTGGATGTGAGCGATCGATGCCACAGCCGGCGAGCCGTGTCATGCAGCCGGTGGTCACTGGCAGGTATTCGGGTCACGGGGTGGTCTCGGACAGTCATGTTCGCGCAGAACTATTTTGAACCAAAGGCTAAAGAGCGAAACGACCGAACATTCCGGTAATGACTATCGTTCGTTTACTGCGGAGGGATCTCTCGTGGGCGTCGAAATAAAAGAAACCAGGGTGACCGACGCGGAGTTCGAGGAGATGAAGGGGTTCGTCTTCGAGTATCTCGCGGCCAGCGTGAAGAAAGAAGAGGAAGGTGGCCGCATGCGCTGGTACCCGTGGCACTCCGCCGAGTACCGACATAACCACATCCTCAACGTGGTCTCGCTGTCCGAAGAGATCGCGCGCAAGGAAGGCGCAGACGTCGACGTCACTCGCGTTGCCGCCCTGTTTCACGACGTGGCCAAACTCGAGACCGATCAGGAACTCCACGCCGAAGCCGGCGCTCGAATCGCCCGTGAGTACCTCGAGTCCCGAGCCGGGTATCCCGAGTCGTTCATCGAGCAGGTGTGTCGCGCGATCGAACACCACTCGTTTCAGGGCGATCTGACCGATCTCGCCCTCGAGACGCAGTGTCTGATTGAAGCCGACCTCCTCGATAAGGTCGGCGCAAACGGCACCGCGCTCATGCTGTTGCGCATGGGCTATGAGGCACGCACCCACATGGATGCCGGCGAGATGGTCGACCGCGTCCTAGAGCGCGGTTACGATGCCGCCTCGCGTGTCCAGAGCGAGACCGCAGAGAGCATCGCCCACCAGCGACTGAAACGCGTGACGTGGTTTCGCGAGTGGCTTGAGGACGAAATCGCGGCGATGGGCGACTGAGACGGACTGTTGTCCTCATGTCCTGACGCGACCGCGAGTCGGCCTCCAAGGTCGTTCGCTCACGAGCGAACGACCAGATAGAGCAGTCCACCCATCAAAAGCGGGTACACCAGCGCGGCGAGATACCATTCGAGGCCCATATACGGATCAGGACAGTGATGAGTACTGATTGTTTTGGTCGTCCCCAGTGAGTTGGAAACGGCGATTTCGCGCGACAGATCACAGACGGAGGCGTTCTCGGACGGCAGCCGACCCGAGTACACGACGGCACTGCGATCGGTGTGACACCGCTTCGGCCGGAGCGCTCCACTACAGCAGTGCTGTCCCACCGGTCACTAGGAACCAGACGCCGAACCCGGCCAACACGGCCCCGCTTCCCGCAGCGATCATCGGTGCGAAGGCATCGACGCGCTGGTCGGCCGCGACTAGCGCTGCCGGATAGACGACGATCCAAATCGCGATTCCCGCAAAGAAACCGGCCAGCAGCGATGGCGACCCCGTTTGGACGACGAACACGTCCTCGAGGGCGTCGCCAGCGCCGGGGACATACGAGAGGACATCGAGCGTCCCGGACTCGAGTAAACCGACGCCGACGGTGAGCCAGAAGCCGATCTGGTAGGGGTTGGTCAGCGAGAGCGCGAACGTTTTGCGAAAGCCTTTCGAGGCGTGATCGCCGCCGTCGGTAAACGATGTCGCGGCTCGTGCTTCCTCGAGCGCGCCGATGGCGAAATACAGCATGAGCAAGCCGCCAGCGAAGTAAAGTACGGGTCGAACGATCGGATAGCGGTCGATCACGGCCATCGCACCGGCGAGCGTGAGGACGAAAAAGAGCACGTCAGCGACCATTGCGCCGAGGCCAGCGCGAAAGCCGGCCGGCCAGCCGCTGACGACGCTCTCTTCGGCGATGATGGCGTTCATTGGTCCCGGCGGTGCAGCGAGTGCGAGGCCGAAGACGACACCCGCAAGCGCTGTCGTCAGTGCAGTCACGTCAGGGTACTCTCCGTTCGGCTGTCAGCGGTGAAAAAGCCAGTGACTTCGGTTTCGGCCGCGAGCGTCTCGAGGACCCTCGGACGGCGACTTTCATGTATCTGCCATCGGTAGCTGGTGGTATGGTCGAGATCCTTTCGGACGAGATTACCCGCTTTCTCCGTGCCGCTGGGCCAGCGCCCGACGATCACCTACGCGAGATGGACGACTACGCCGAGCAGGAGGGGTTCCCCCACGTCGGCCCCGAAGTCGGCGCGTTCCTCCGGTTTGTCGCCCGCATGAGCGACGCCGAACGAATCTTCGAGTTCGGCTCGGGCTATGGCTACTCGGCGTACTGGATGGCCGAGGCGTTGCCCGCCGACGGCGAACTCGTTCTCACCGAAGTCGACGACGACGAACTCGAGTTAGCTCGCGAGTACATGACTGCGGGCGGCTACGACGACCTCGCGCGGTACGAACTGGGCGACGCACTGGCGACGATCGAGCGCTACGACGGCCCGTTCGACGTGGTGTTGATCGATCACCAGAAACACCGGTACGCCGACGCCTTCGAGGCCGTTCATCCGAAAGTCCCAGTTGGCGGCGTCGTCGTCGCGGACAATGCGATCACCGCAGGTCCGATCGAGTTCGAGAAACTCCTCGAGATCGCAGACGGCGGAACGCCCGACGATGTCAACACCCACACACAGGGGATCGCCGACTACCTCGAGCGCGTCGGCACCGATCCGGCGTTCGAGACGATCGTGTTGCCGCTCGGAGAAGGGATCGCAGTCAGTTATCGGGTCGAGTAGTCGGACGTCTCACCCTCGAGGATCTGTTCTTCGGGCGCGTCAGCACTCGAGGTGGCACCGTACTCTCGGAAGCCGAGAAACGCCGTCGTCGATCCAGCAGCGAGCAGTGTCGCCCACGTGGCCGCGGTCACCGAGTGGATAACGAAGTCGGTGACGCCGGGGACGGCCGCACTGACCGTTGCCAGACCGACTGCGTGAATCCCGGCAACTGCGAGAAATGCCCCCCAGAGGGCAAACGCAAGGATCGCAAGCGTTCGTCGAGAGATGCGGGCCGCATACTGTGCGGTACAGAAGACCCCCGCAATAGCGACGAGCGTTGCCCCGACTGTCGGCACGAGTGCATCGGCCGCACCGACACTCCCGGCGACGCCAAAGCAGGCGAGCGATACGGCGAACAGCAGTCGGCCCGAACAGGTGGTAGTCGGAATCACGTCGTGCACCGCTTTGCTGGGACGAATAGGCGATCAGATATATAGCTGTTGGATTCTAGTGTGAACACGGCTCACACGATTCGGGGTCGTCGACTGCCGGCAGCGTCATCGAAAACGTCGCCCCCGCTCCGGGTTCGGTTTCGACCCAAATGTCGCCGCCGTGACGCTCGACGATCCGACGACACAGTGCCAGCCCGATTCCGGTCCCCGGATGTTCGTCGTGCGTGTGCAACCGCTGGAACACCTCGAAAATTCGCGTCGTCTCGTCCGGGTCTATCCCAATTCCCTCGTCGCGGACCGAGACGATCCACTCGGACCCGCTCTGTTCAGCCGAGACGTGGACCCGTGGCGGCTCATCACCGCTGTACTCGAACGCGTTCGACAGGAGGTTCTGGAACACCTGCCGCAGCTGATTTCCATCACCGCGAACACAGGGCAGCGACGACACCGTTACGTCCGCCTCCTGTTCGTCGATCCGAAGCGCGAGATCCTCTCGAGCGTCTTCAAAGACGGCTTCGAGGTCGACCGGTTCGAGTTCGCCCGCCCGTGTCTCGACGCGCGAGTACTCGAGCAGTCCATCGATCATCGCCGACATGCGCTCGGCACCATCGACCGCGTACTCGAGAAACTCGAGCCCGTCGTCGTCCAAGGCGTCGTCGTAGCGACGTTCGAGCAACCGCAGATAGCTCGAGACCATCCGCAGCGGTTCCTGCAGGTCGTGTGAAGCCGCGTAGGCGAACTGCTCTAACCGTTCGTTCGATGCCTCGAGTTCGCGTTGATACGCCTCGCGTTCGGTGACGTCGCGAACGATGCCAGCCCATTTGTTGCTACCATCCGCGGCGTCGGCTCGCGTGCGCTCACCGTCGCGCGGGGTGTCACTCGAGGTCCCCACAGCCGCATCCGGAGCCGTGTGCTCGGCCGTCGAAATCGTCGTCACGGTCGCTTCGATCGGAACCGGCGTCCCGTCTTTCGTCTCGAGTGTGGTCTCGAGCGTCGACGGCTCGTTGTCGTCGGTAGCCAGTTGCTTCGTCTGCTCGAGGGCGGGCTCGCTGCTAATGAGCGACGCGGGAGCACCGAGCAGCTCGTCGCGGTCGTAGCCGGTGAGCTCCGTATAGGCGTCGTTGACGGCCACGAATCGGTCGTCTTCGTCGAGGACGTAGATCCCGTCGTCGATGGTTTCGATGATCCGTTCGTACCGCTCGAGTTGTCGTTCCCGCCGTTTCCGAGCCGTGATATCGCGAAAGTACACCGACAGCCCCGTCTCCGAAGGGTACACCTGAATCTCCATCCACAGCTCGAGCGACTGAGAGTAGCGCTCCCAAGAGATCGATTCCTGTGTCGCCATCGCCTCCTGATACCGGTCTGCAAGCTCCGACCGTTTGCCGCCGGGGAACACCTCCCAGATCCGTTCGCCGACGAGGTCGTCGCTCGAGTGGCCAAGCAACTCCTCGGCGCGTTCGTTGACGTGCGTGAACCGCCACGACTCATCGAGTGCGTAGAACGCATCCGAGACGCGACCGAGGATCTCGCTTACCGTCGTCTCGAGGGCCATCGCGGTGGATTCAACGGCTGTCGATTTCGGTTGGTCGGGTACAGCGCTCGGCTCTGATTGCTCGACCGGCCGGACGATTCCCACGAACTCCGCGGTTCGACCGTCGGCTCGGAGACGGGTCAGCCGGAGGTCACAGCGAACTGTGTCACCAGCGGCGGTCCGGAGTGTTCGCTCGAGGGGAACGACGTTCGCTGTCCCATCGGGACGGTGCCCTCGAACGGCCTCCTCGAACTGCGCTGGCTCGAGTGACGGCAGAACCGTCGCCAGTCGTTCACCGAGAAGCTCCGAGCAGGAGTAGCCCGTCAACTCGAGGAAGGTGTCGTCGACTGCGACGAACCGGTCGTCGACATCGAGTCGGAAGACGCCACCGTCGACCGTCTCGACGAGTGCCTGACAGCAGCGACGCGCGGTCCGCTCGTCACCAGCCGACCAGCACTCTGCGCCCGACGACTCTGTTCGGTCGCTCATTGTCCGCACCACGCCACTCGGAGGCATAAGTCCAACGTCGATTCGATCGTGGGACCGCTGGTCGCCCCCGTTAGCGACCGCTTCCGGGCTGTGGGTCCACATGGGGGGCCGGCATGAGCGCTTCGAAGGGCTGGGAATCGAGCCACTCGAGGAGCTTCACGAGCTGTTCCGAGGCGGCGTCGAACAGCTGTGCGCCGATTTCGGGCGTCGCATCCGTCTGGTCGCCGAAGACGCCGTTTCGACTGTTCTCGATCGCATCGTAGAAGGTGGTCGCCCCGTGGACGCGTTCGGCGTCGTACTCGAAGACGGTGCCGCCGTCACGGGCGTCCTCGAGTCGATCATCGCGGACGAGGTGCTTGGCGATGTGCATGATCATGGCGGTCTCTTTGGGGCCACCGTGTGGACCGGGCGTCTCGAAGACCGCCTCGATCAGGTCGGGAATCGACTCGTCCCACATCCACTCGATAGCGTAGGCCGTGGCGTCGTCGTGGAGCCGCCGGCCGACCTCCCGGAGATGGGCGACGTTGCCGCCGTGGGCGTTGACGTAGACGATCCGGTCGATCCCATGGTAGGTAAGGTTCCGTGAAAAGCTCTCGACGAAGTCCCGAAACACCGGCGGCTCGACCCACATCGTCCCGTGAAACTGTCGATGGTGGGCGCTGACACCGATCGGTATTGGCGGGGTACAGAGATGCCCGGTCTGTTCGGTTGCCTCGCGGGCGAGTGCCTCCGCGATCATGTAGTCGGTCCCCTCCGGCAGATGAGGGCCGTGTTGTTCGGTCGACCCGAGTGGAACGACCGCAAGCGATTCGTTCGCGACGTACTCCTCGAGATCCGGCCACGTCTGCTGTGGGAGATACATACGTACTGCTCTGGCTGGAGTCTGAAAACTGTCTAGTACGATCGTCACACGGAGTGGAACTGTCTAGTACGCTCTTCATATGGGACGGACACCTGTCCCACAAGCGATACGCGTTCTCGTGGCCGGACTGATCGGCCTGTTCTCGTGGCCGAACTGATCTGAACTGATCGGCCTGTCACCACCGCGTTCGCTCATCACGGTCTCCGCTCGACTGATCGTCCGCCGTACCGACGCAGGCGCGGTCGGCGTATCGACGTGCCGAGAGACCGGGACAACTGGCAACTCGAGTTCTCAAACACCGGTTTCCGGGCATCGTGACGGTCTGCCTCGAGGACGATGATAAGCCTTAATAGAATATGGCCGCCGAGTTATTATATGGCAGTCGTAAGCGTCTCAATGCCGGACGAACTTCTCGAGCGACTCGATCAGTTCGCGGACGAACACGGCTACACTGGCCGTAGTGAAGTCGTCCGGGAGGCGTCCCGGAACCTGCTCGGTGAGTTCGAGGACACTCGCCTCGAGGATCGAGAGCTGATGGGAATCGTCACCGTGTTATTCGACTACGAGACGACCAGCGTCGAAGAGCGAATGATGCATCTGCGCCACGAGCACGAGGATCTCGTGGCCTCGAACTTCCACAGCCACGTCGGCGACCACTACTGTATGGAGCTGTTCGTCCTCGAGGGCGAACTCGAGGACATCTCGACGTTCGTCGGCAAGATCCGAGCGACCAAGGATGCGCTGACGGTCGACTACTCGGTGATTCCCGTCGACAGTTTCGATCCGATCTCACAGGATAGCTGAGATCGATTCCGGACGGGAAACGTGTCATTCGCTTCGACCGAACAGTATTGTTTTAGCGTTTGCCCACTCAATGGTCGAGCATGAGCTATCGGAAGGTCAATTACGAGGAGGTCGAGCAGGTCTCCAGTGCGATGCACTTTCTGAGTGATCCGCTCGAGACCGAGCGGGTCGGTGTGACGGTGGCGCGGTGTGACCCGGGCTGGAACAGCAAACCACACGACCACACGGACAACGATCACGAAGAAGTCTACGTGCTCATCGAAGGCGAAGCGACGGTGATCGTCGACGACGATCCGGTCGCCATGGAGACCGGGGACGCACTCTGGATCCCGCCAGCGTCGACGCGCCAGATCCGCAACGGGGACGAAGAGAGCGCGTTCGTCCTCGTCAGCGCACCGAGTATCAGCGACGAGGACGGCGACGACGGCGAGTGGCTGCTGTCGGGATTTGCCGGCTGAGCGCTCGAGTCCGTCGCCAGTGCGTCTCTCGGCTCAAGGGCGAGGCCTGTTCGTCCTAACATCGGAAGCGGTGGGGTTGCTACCATATAAAATCACGGATACAACGGAAACAGCGGAACCAAAGGATAAAGACATCCAACGAGACACGTCACGCAATGTCGGATTTCAGCTTCAAGCCGACCGGGAGTATCTTCAAAGAGCGTGAAGCGCTCTTAGAGGAGTGGACACCCGACGAATTGGTTGGTCGGGACGAAGAACTCAGGCAGTATCACGCTGCACTCCAGCCCGTGATCGAAGGCGAAACGCCATCCAACATCTTCCTGTACGGCAAAAGCGGCGTCGGGAAAACCGCTGCGACCCGGTTTCTCCTCCAACTGCTCGAGCGCGACGCCGGGAAGGTCGACGGGCTCGACCTCCACACCGTCGAAATCAACTGCGACGGCCTCAACTCCAGCTATCAGACGGCCGTTGCACTCGTTAACGAACTCCGCGATCCGACGAACCAGATCTCGAACACCGGCTACCCACAGGCCTCAGTCTACCAGTTTCTGTTCGACGAACTCGATACACTCGGCGGCACCGTCCTCATCGTCCTCGACGAGGTCGACCATATTCGAGACGATAGCCTCCTCTATAAGCTCCCGCGAGCGCGCTCGAACGGTGACGTGACGGCCGCACGGCTCGGCGTGATCGGCATCTCTAACGATCTCGACTTCCGGAATCAGCTCAGTTCGAAAGTCCGCTCGAGTCTGTGTGAGAAGGAGGTCTCGTTCAGCGCCTACGACGCGAACGAACTCTGTGAGGTGCTTCGCCAACGTGAGGCAGTCGCCTTCGAGAACGACGTCCTCGATACCGGCGTCATCGAGATGTGTGCCGCCTACGGCGCGAAAGACTCCGGTGACGCGCGACAGGCGCTCGATCTCTTGCTTGAGAGTGGCGACATCGCCCGCGAGACCAACACCGAACTGGTAACGGAAGCCCACGTCCGCGAGGCCAGAGAGCGACTCCAGACCGATCAGGTCGTCGAAGGGATCAGTAACTACTCGATGCACGGCCAACTCGTCCTGTGGGCGTTGACCATCTTAGAAGAGCAAGGACAGACGCCGGCGCGAACTCGTGACGTCCGCGACCCCTACGAAATGCTGTGTGAACGCGAAGGCAACGATCCTGTCTCCGACCGCGCAGTGCGTGAGTATCTCGCCGAACTCGAGACGCTCGGCATCATCTCCTCGACACAAGTCAACCGCGGGAAAGGCGGCGGAAAGTACAAACAACACGAACTCGATCAGTCCGTCTCGAGTGTGAAAGCCGGCCTGTCGGAGCTGTTGGATACCGCTGCGTGAGTGAGACGGTCTGCTGTACCGAGACACCCGCAGGGACGTTTCTACCCCACCACTTCCGCTGTTACTGGGCGACTGTGTGGCTCACACCCACCCCACTGCTTCCGCTGTTAGCTGAACTCGAGGTGACTCGAGGACTGCCGTTCCGGCCGGTACTGATCCACGAGACATATATAGAATTAAGTACTATAGCTAAAAACCATATCCGCATACCGTTTCTCACTAACTGCAAGGCACCCCCTCCCATGGGGGTGGTGCAGTCGTTTTCCCGCTAACAGCGGAAGCAGTGGGGTGGGTGGGTCCCACTGCTCGACAGTCCGCTGTGCTCGCAGGTCGACTCGCATGATGGGTTCATCCGCCCGTGACATCCCGTCGATATGCCAGTACGGCTTGCACAGTTGCCCCGCGGCTATATTGATCGTGCGATCGTATGACAGGTTATGGAGTTACTCGAGGACAGCATCGTCCCGAAACACGCACACGAGATCAAAGCCGAGGCGCGTGAGTTCGCGCGCGAACACATCGAACCGAACGCACAGGAGCACTTTCAGGACGGAACGTATCCCGAAGCAATCCTCGAGGCAGGTCAGAAGGCGAACCTCGTCGCACAGGACATTCCGGAGGAGTGGGGCGGGCGCGGGCTTGACCTCCCGCAGCTACTCGCGCTGACGGAGGAGTTCTATCGGGCGGATGCCGGGATCGCGCTGACTCTGCAACTGGCGAGTTTCGGCTGTGAGATCACGTACAAGTACGGCTCCGACGAGCAGTGTGCGGAGTACATCCGGCCGGTCGCGGAAGGCACACAGCGCTCCGGGCTCGCCGTCTCGGAACCCGAAACGGGCAGTGACCTCGCCGGAATGCAGACGACGGCCGAGAAAGACGGCGACGAGTACGTGTTAAACGGCGAGAAGTATTGGATCGGTAACGGCGTCGAAGCTGATTGGGTGACGGTCTACGCCCGAACGGGTGACGACGAAGATAACCGGTACGGCAACCACTCGATGTTCATCGTCCCCACCGACACCGACGGCTACGAGGCCGAACACATCCCCGAGAAGATGGCGATGCGCGCCTCGAAGCAGGCTCACATCGAGTTCGACGACTGCCGGATTCCCGAGTCGAACCTCATCGGCCACGAAGGGGCCGGCTTCATGATGCTCGCGGAGTTTTTCAACCACGGCCGTGTCATCGTCTCCGGCCACAGCCTCGGTCTCGCCGCCGCCGCCATCGAAGAGACCTGGGAGTTCGTCCACGGCCGCGAGGAGTTCGGCCGAACGATCAACGAGTTTCAGGCGGTCCAACACGGACTGTCAGACATGCTCATCGCGTTCGAACGCGCTCGAGCGCTCGCCTGGCGGGCCTGCGAAAAGGTCCACAACGGAGAACAAGCGGGCTACTGGGCGGCGTTGGCGAAGACGAACGCGACGGAGGCGGCCGTCGAAATCTCCGAACAGGGAATGCAGTTTCACGGCGGCCGTTCGGTCTTGGACGAGCGTCGGATCGCTCGCGTCTTCCGCGATGCCCGAATCCCCGTCATCTACGAGGGAGCAAACGAGATTCAGCGGAACCTGATCTACGGGCAAGCGCCCTGAGCGGACTCGCCGCCGCCAGCGGCTGGTTGACTCGAGTGTCGACAGCGAACGAACACACAGCCGTCACAACGGGCTGCTCAGCAAGTCGGTCATTGGCCGTGTCAGCGCAGTCGCTGGCACGCACGGACACGCGATCGGATGAGAACGGGGGGATCGCTCGCGTTCGACTCGGCCGATGACGTTCAGTTTTCGGGCTGGAGGTCTTCGAACGCCCCAACGAACTCGTCGTGGGATTGCATCTCCGAGACCGTCTTGTCGACACGGCCGCGGAGTTCGGAGACCCGCTCACAGAGCTGTTGATACTCGTCGTTATCCGCGAGTTCGTGCTCGATTTTCTCGGATTCCAGCAGTGCTTTCTTCGAGACGAGGGCGTAGTACTCTCGGATGTCCGATTCGTACTCCGATCTGCCGGCCACCTCGGCGACGATCTCGATGAGTTCGTCCTTCGAGACCGGCTTGACGAGATAATCGTCGAACCCCATCTCGATGATGTCGAAATCGGGATCGACTGCGGTTACCATCACGACTCGCGAGTCGTAGCCAGTGTCTCTGATCTTCGTCAGGACCTGATCGCCGGACAGCCCCGGCATCCGTCGATCCAGCAAGACAACCTCGACGGAATCATCCATCTTCTCGAGGGCTGCGTCCCCGTCGTAGGCCGTGTCGACGACCCATTCGGTCTCGAGCCATGCAGCAAACAGGTCTGCAAGACGCGCTTCGTCGTCTACGACGAGTATCTCGAGCGTCTCACTCACCCGTTGTCCCCTCCGTTCTCGTCATCGGTTGAAGCCACGACTTACCAATAGTACCTCCGGGTGATAAATCTCGCGACCATTTCGGTCGATGGCTGCCGACCTCCGAACGAACTGAACGCTGTCTCGAGTGGCAGTGTGACTCTATCCCACCGTCGACTAAAAGTGAAACCGGTGGCGATCACTCGGTTTCGCCACTGAGACGGGCACAGCGGCTACGATCGTTCCCGTGTTACTTGCCCTCGAACTCGGGGTCGTCGTCGCCGAAGAAGGCGTTGATGCCCTCGTGGACGTCCTCGGAGTTGACGACGTGGCCGAAGCCCATCGACTCGACCTCGAGGCCGGCTTCGTGGTTGTCCCAGCCTTTCTGCATCGCGCGCTTGGTAAAGCGCATCGCGAGCGGTGGGCCACCAGCGAGCTTTGCGGCGTACTCCTGTGCAGCCGTCTCGAACGCGTCCGGTTCGACGACCTCGTTGACGAACCCGAACTCGGCCATCTCGTCGGCGGGGAACCGCTCTGCCGTGAAGATGATCTCCTTTGCACGGCCCATCCCGACGATACGCTGGAGCCGTTGGGTTCCGCCCCACCCGGGGAGCAGGCCGAGGTCGAACTCGGGCTGGCCGAACTCCGAGCGCGAGGTCGCGATTCGAATATCGGCACACGTCGCAAGCTCCATCCCGCCGCCGAGACAGTAGCCGTCGATGGCGGCGACGACGGGCATCTCGATCTCCTCGAGGCGACCGAACGTCTCCTGACCGTACTTGGAAAGCTCGACCGCGTCGAACGGATCGGCCCCACCACCAGCGATGCTCATGAAGTCCGCGCCCGCGGAGAACGCCTTCGAGCCGGCACCCGTCAGCAGGAGGGCGCGCACGCTGTCATCGTCGTCGACGAGGTCGATTGCGGTGTCGAGTTCGTCGATCAGTTCGAGGCTGATGGAGTTCATCTGCTGGGGCCGGCTGAGTTCGATCTGTGCGACCTTGTCGCCGGGGTAGGTCAGTTCGATCGTGTCGAACTCCACCGCGCCGTCTTCCTCGTCCGCGTCATCGTAGAAGCCGCCTTCTTCGACGACGGTCGCGAGGTGGTCGAACGGCTCGTATCGTGGGTGTTCGGCGTCCTCGTACGCGTCCTCGAGCGCGTCAGCAAGCGCCGCGACACCGTACTCGTCGGCGAACTTCGCGGGGCCTTTCGGCCAGCGGCCGCCGAGTTTGACGGCAGTGTCGATCTCTGCCGGTGAGGCGACATCGTCACCGACGAGGTAGGCGACTTCGTTTGCGAGCGCGGCGAGCAGCCGCTCTTTGACGGTCTCGTTGAACAGATCGTCGTCCATCGAGACGTCCGCGCCGTCACCGTCCTCGTAGTCGTAAAAGCCCTTGCCGGACTTCTGGCCGAACTCCTCGTTTTCGACTTTCGCTTTCAGCGTCGGCGACGGCTCATAGCGCTCGCCCGCGACCTCGTGCATGTAGTCGAGGACGTGGTAGCCGACGTCGATGCCGACGTAGTCTGCGAGTTCGAAACTCCCCATCGGCAGCCCGATGTCGAACTTCGTCGTCGCGTCGACCTCTTCGATGGTGGCGACGTCGTCTTCGACGAGCCATGCGGCCTCGTTCATCAGCGGGACGAGAATGCGGTTGACGATGAATCCGGGGACGTCTTTACGCACGCGAACCGGCGTCTTTCCGATATCCTCCGCAAACGCCTCGATGACGTCGAGCGTGGCGTCATCAGTGTGCCCACCGGAGATGACCTCGACGAGATCCATCCGGATCGGCGGGTTGAAAAAGTGCATCCCACAGAACTCTTCGGCCCGGTCCGTAAACTCCGAGAGATCCGTGATCGAGAGACTCGAGGTGTTCGTCGCGAAGATCGCGTCGTCGGAGGCGACCGACTCGAGTTCCTCGTAAACGTCTTGTTTGATCTCCATTTTCTCTGGAACGGCCTCGATGACGACGTCGGCATCGCCACAGGCTTCCGCCATGTCGACGAGCGGCGTGATCCGTTCTAAGGTGGCGTCGGCTTCCTCCTGGGTAAGCTGGTCGTTCTCGGCGAGCTTGTCGAGCGACCACTCGATCTGTTCGTACCCGTTCTGGACGAACTCGTCGTTGATATCACGTAGATTGACGTCGTAGCCAGCCATCGCGACGACCTCCGCGATACCGTGGCCCATATTTCCTGCGCCGAGAACTGCGACGGTGTTGATGTCTTCCAGCTCCATGGTCATAGTTGCAATCGGCACGGGTTTCAACGTTTCCCTATTTCCTAAAGAAAACTATAGTTTCGTTTACTGTCGGTTACAAAGCTCTTTACCACTGGCCTAGGAACGTCTTGACATGGAATTCGGTCTCACCGAAGAACAGGAGCAGATTCGTGAGGAAGTCAGGCGATTCGCCGAGAACGAAATCGTCCCTGCAGCAGAGGAGTACGACGTCGAAGAGAAGTTCCCCCACGAGATCGTCGATGAGGCCGCGAAGATGGGGCTGGTCGGCTCGTCGATCCCGATGGAGTACGGTGGCGCGGGCTACTCGACGCTCGAGACGGTCCTCATCGCCGAGGAACTATTCTCGTACGATCCCGGGATCGCGCTCTCGATCATGGCGTGTTCGTTCGGGACCGAAGCCATTCAGGAGTTCGGGACCGAAGAGCAGAAAGAGCGCTTCTTAGAGCCCGTTGCGATGGGCGAGAAGATTTCGGGGGCAGCGATCTCCGAACCCGACACCGGGTCGGACGTCTCCTCGGTGTCGACGCGCGCCGAGAAAGACGGTGACGAGTGGGTCGTCAACGGCAACAAGATGTGGATCACCAACGGGACCGTCGGTGACTTCTTCGTCATGCTGTGTAAGACCAACCCCGACGCCGAGGGTCGGTACAACGGCTTCAGTCAGATCGTCGTCGAGTCCGACCGCGACGGCTTCTCGGCCGACAAGATCACGGGCAAGATGGGCATCCGCGCCTCGGACACCGCCGAACTCATCCTCGACGACGTCCGCGTCCCCGAGGAGAACCTCATCGGCACCCGCGACGCCGCCTTCATGCAGCAGATGCAGTTCTTCGACGCCACCCGAACCGGCGTCGCCGCACAGGGCGTCGGTATCGCGAAAGGGGCACTGCGCGAAGCCCTCGAGTACGCCCAGGATCGCGAACAGTTCGGCCAGCCGATCAGCGAGTTCCAGGCCGTCCAGCACAAACTCGCCGACATCGCGACCGAGACCGAAGCCGCACGGAATCTGACGTACAAGGCCGCCTGGAAGGTCGATCAGGGCGAGAACATCACCAAACTCGCCTCGATGGCCAAGGAGTACGCCTCACGCGTTGCCGTCGACGCGACAAACGAGGCCGTCCAGATCCACGGCGGGGCGGGCTACGTCAACGACTTCCCCGTCGAGCGACTCTACCGCGACTCGAAGATCACCCAGATCTACGAAGGAACCACCGAGATCCAGAAGAACATTATCGCGCGCGAACTGCTCGGCAAGGGCTTCTAGAGACGAAGTTTTGCGCTGCGGGTGCGCCCGCTGTGCACCCTCGGCAACAATTCGATGAAAAGCACTCCTCCGTTCTCTCCGCTCGTGTCACTCGCTCCGAGTCAGTCGTCGGCCCGCTCTCTCTGACTCACGGCCTTCGGCCGTTCGTCGTTTCGCGACGCGATGCGCCGCGCTTTCGTTCGCTCGAGTCGCGCTCCCGGCCAGTTGCCGTCTTCACCGTCGTCCAACGACGAACGCAACGACTGATCAGCCGTCAGCATCCGAGTCGGTATCACCGTCGTCGCTGTCCGAATCTGTGTCGCCATTGTCACGATCGAAATCGGTGTCGGTCCCGTCGGCGTCAGAATCGGTGTCAGTTCCGACACCGTCGAAATCCGTGTCTCCGTCGTCGCTATCGCTATCGGTATCTCCGTCACCAGTGGGTCGGCCCATGGTCGGTCCCAAAACGTCCGTGCTACTCGAGCCACCCGTCTCCGATTCCGTTGTCGCAGGGTCGACGGTGTGATCGGCATGGGTTGACGGCGACTCCTCGAGCACGTCCCCCTCGCCCTCGTCAGAAGCCGACTCGTCAGCGAGGACGTACAGCACGAGGGGTGGACCGACGTAACAGGCGATGGCAACCACTGCGAACCACGGATCGACGACCACGAGAATGCCGAAGATCGCGAGCGCTGCCGTCGCGGCCGTATGAACCGCGGTGGTGGTATAACGGCGGTAGAACAACCAGAGGCCACGGAGCCATGTCGTGACGGAAAGAGTCACCACCGACGATGTCATACGGATCGTACACCATCCACCGAGAAACCCCTTTGGCGCGCGAGCCCCTTTTACATTCAATGAGAGAATTCGTCTTCGCCCTCGAGTACGAGACGGACACGAACCCAGTGGCCGACGTCCTCGCCGAGTATCCGGCGGCATCGATTCGGTCGCTGTCGTGTCACGTCACCGCGGACAGCCTCTGGCGAGTCGACCACGCCGAGGGGCCGCCGGAGGCGCTCGAGGCGCTCGAGGAGGCCTACAAAACGGCCGACTTCTTCGCGGACTGTCTCGTCAAAGACGACTGTGGGGCCGAGTGTGAGGTGCAGGTACTCGATCGCTCGAGTGACACGCTGGTGGTCTACACCTACTGGGATCGCACGGAGGTCTGTACGTCGGTTCCCCACGTTGCCCTCGAGTATCTTGGCGAGGGACTGCTGTTCGAGACCTATCGCGAGGGGCGCCGGTACCGCTGGCGGATCGTCCTCGGGAGCGACGCGCCGATCCACGAGTTTTTCGACGCACTGGGCGAGGAAGTCGGCGAGTGTGCAGGGATGGAGATGCTGCGGCTGACAGAACTCGACCCCGAACGAAACGGTGTCGCCGCTGACCGCGACGAGTCACTACCGAGCGAACAACGGGACGCGCTGCAGGCGGCCGTCGAGTACGGCTACTACGAGACCCCCCGACGGATCGACCTCTCCGAACTCGCCGACCGACTGGATGTGCCGCGGTCGACGCTGTCTTACCGGCTTCGACGGGCCGAAGCCAGTCTCGCGACGGCGTTCGTCGCCAACGAAGAATCGCTCGAGGCACTACCTGCGGAGCTGTAAGCGATTCGAGGGTCGCCGACAACGGATCGGACGGAGCGACGCCGAAGTTGGCGCACGCCAAATAAGTGGTATGGGAGACGAGCGATTACTGGCAGCTAATGAGTGAGTCATCGCCGTCCACACCACCTGACTCGAGTCACACGCTCGAGTTGCGGGTGCCGGAGATGGACTGTCCGTCCTGTGCCGGGAAGGTGACAAACAGCGTCGAACGGCTGTCGGGAATCGACGGGATCGAGCCGCGGGTGACGAGCGGTCGCCTCATCGTCGAGTACGATCCGACGCAGACGAGCGACGCCGAAATCCGCGAGCGGGTCCGTGCGGCCGGCTACGAAATCGTCGACTCGGCGTCCGAACTGACGCTATCGGTCCCTGACATGGACTGTGCCTCGTGTGCCAGCAAAGTGGAGAACGCCCTCGAGAGCGCCGACAGTGTCGGCGAGATCGAGACGCGGCCGACGTCGGGCCGTGTCACCGTCTCAGTCGCCGACGGAACCGACCCCGAGTCGGTCGCCGACGCGATCGGCGCTGCCGGCTACGACGCAACGCCCATTCAGGACGGCACCGAGGTCGTCGCCGACGAGCAGCCGGTCTGGCAGAGCCGTCGAGCCATCGGGACCGCGGTCGGGGCTGCGGTCGTGACAGTGGGGATGGCTCTCGAGTTCGTCCTACCAGCACTCGATCCGACGCTTGGCACGGTTGCGGGCCGATCCTACGAACTCTCACACCTCCTGTTTATTCTGGCTGTGGTGGTTGCCGGCACGCCGATCCTGCGAAACGGCTACTACTCCGCGCGCAATCGGAGTCTGGACATCGACTTCCTGATGAGCATCGGGATCGTCGCCAGCGTGGCGGCCCACCATCCCTTCGAGGGAGCGATGCTCGCAGTGCTGTTCTCGGTCGCCGAACTGCTCGAGCGATTCTCGATGGATCGGGCCCGCGACTCGCTGCGGGAACTGATGGACCTCTCGCCGGAGACAGCAACCGTCAAACGCGCGGATGGTAGTGAGGAGACGATTCCGGCCGACGACCTCGCGGTCGGCGACACAGTCGTCGTCCGACCGGGTGAGAAGATTCCCGCCGACGGCGTCGTCCGCGAGGGCTCGAGTGCGATCGATCAGTCCCCGATCACGGGCGAGAGCGTGCCCGCGGACAAGGCAGCCGGCGACGAGGTGTTCGCCGGAACGATCCTCGAGTCGGGCTATCTCGAGGTCGAGGTCGAAAGCGAGGCCGACGAGTCGACGATCGCGCGGATCGTCCGGATGGTCGAGGACGCCGAACGCGAAAAGACCGAGCGCGAGCAGTTCGTCGATCGTTTTGCGAGCGTCTACACGCCGCTCGTCGTCGTCGGCGCGGTCGCGGCTGCGGTCCTCCCGCCCGTGCTCGTGGGTGCGTCCTGGAGCTACTGGTTTCTTGTCGGGCTCACGCTGTTGGTCATCGCCTGTCCCTGCGCGTTCGTCATTTCGACGCCAGTCAGCGTCGTCTCGGGGATCACCAGCGCCGCGCGAAACGGCGTCTTGATCAAGGGTGGAAAACATCTCGAGGCGGTCGGCGCGAGCGACGTCCTCGCGGTCGACAAGACGGGGACGCTGACCATGGGCGAACTCTCCGTGACCGACGTCATCGGGCTCGAGGGAGCCACCGAGACCGAGGTCCTCCGGCGTGCAAGCGCCGCAGAACGACGAAGCGAACACCCGATCGGGCAGGCCATCGTGGGCTACGCCGACGAGCAGGGAGCCGTGGCCGGCGGCGAGCACACGGTCTCGAACTTCGAAGCGCTGACGGGGAAAGGCGTCCGTGCCGAGATCGACGGCACGACCCACTACGTCGGCAAACCCGACCTCTTTGACGGCCTCGCAAATCTCGAGCACGTACATCGGACGACCGACGGAGGAACGACACTCGAGTCGCCCGGCGGTGGCCGGCCCCACTGTGAGCGCGAGGGCTGTCTGGACGTCCTGAGCGAGGTCGTGCCCGACCTCGAGGCCGAGGGCAAAACCGTCGTGATCGTCGGCACCGAAGACGGGCCCATCGGCGTCATCGGCGTCGCGGATCGCGTGCGTCCCGAAGCCGAATGGGCCGTCTCGAGCCTGCAAGCACAGGGTATCCGCGTCGTCATGCTCACTGGCGACAACGAGGGTACGGCCCGCGCGATCGCCGACGAGGTCGGCATCGGCGAGTACCACGCCGAACTCCTGCCCGACGAGAAACTCGAGTGGATCGACCGGCTCGCGGACGACCACGGCGGCACAGACGAGACAGGACGGGTCGCGATGGTCGGCGACGGCATCAACGACGCACCCGCGCTCGCGACCGCCGACGTCGGTATCGCGATGGGGGCTGCGGGCACGGATACGGCCCTCGAGACGGCCGACGTTGCGCTGATGGGCGACGATCTGACGCGCCTGCCGTATCTGTTTACCCTCTCGGGCAAGGCAAACAGCGTCATCCGCCAGAACATCTGGTCAAGTCTGGCCGTCAAAGCTGTTCTCGCCGCCGGCGCGCCGTTCGGGATCGTCACGGTGATCCACGCGGTCGTCATCGGCGACATGGGGATGAGCCTCGGCGTGACTGGCAACGCGATGCGACTGGCGAACGTCGAACCCGAAACGCCGCCCGGTATCGAGCACGAGGGTAACACTCGAGTCGAAACGCGTCCCTGACCCATGCCCCGTCGCGCGACTGGTGTCCGATCAGGTGGCTGAGTCAGTGTCGCTGGTACTGCCGTCCCCTTCCGTATCTCCGAACCGCTGGATGAACGCATAGACCGTGAGCACTACGGCCGAGTTCACCGCGAGCCTGAAAACGGGGAGACACTGGTCTCGTCGCGCTTTCCACGGCGTTCGCGGGCGCTCGTCTCACACGGATCGGACGTGTCTGTCCGCTCACCGATCGATCGCTTGCCAAAGCATACCGAGTCCCGGCCGCCCGTCGAGCCACCAGACGACGATACCGACCACAACGATGACGGCCTCGAGCCACAGCGTCGTCGCCTCGAGACCGACTCCCGGAATCGTCCCGAGGGGCTTGACACCGGTGTAGGCGGGCATCGGCGTGACGGGCCAGAGCAGAAAGCCGAGTTCGTGGTAGTCGCCCGAGATGACGTGCCACGGAACGTCAGTCGCGAGGTGCGAACCGTAGCCGATTGCGAAGGCGACGCCGAGGTGGGACCGATCGAACCGACGGGCGAGCAGCCACAGGAGCAAGACGAGCGGGACGGCAAACAGAAGCGAGTGGCCGATGGTGCGCCCGACGGGAACGACACTTGCCGAGGAAAGCGGCTTGTCGAGCAGATCCGGCACCGCCGCACCGACGATGGCGACCCCTGCAGGTGCTATCGACGGTGGTTCGCCACGATCGAACCGTGTGTACGCCGCATAGCAGCAGTAGCCGACGACGAGGTGAACGACCGGCTGCATCCGCTTTCACAGTAGTCTCTCTGTCATGCTAAATCCACCGTATAACTGTCCGTACCCTTCGTTTACGCCCACCTGCGTAGTTTGGTGTGCGGCCTATATCCGGCCAGCCCATACTGTTTCGTGATGACAAACCTACCGCCTGCCGACCACGGTGTACCGACGGCCGACGACCACGGCGGCGTCGATGGACGGCTGCCACAGGGCGGAGACGAAGCCGATAGCGACCGCGAGGTCCAGTACGACGTCGTCACGACGCCCGTCCTCGTCATCGGTGCAGGCGCTGCCGGGGCTCGAGTCTCCATCGAACTGGCCGAATCGGGCCTCGAGCCGCTCGTCATCGGCAAACGCGACTACGGCGACGCACACACGACGTGGGCCGCCGGCGGGATCAACGCCGCGCTCGGCTCGCTCGATCCCGACGACGACTGGCCGATCCACGCCGCGGACACGCTGAACGAGGGCCACCACCTGAACGACCCCGAGGCCGTCGAGCTAACGGCCAGACACATGCCCGACCGAATCCGAGAGCTCGACGAGTGGGGGGTGTCGTTCGCTCGGACCGACGACGGGAAGATCAACCAGCGCTACTTCGGCGCGCAGTCCTACCGCCGAACCTGTTTCGTCGGCGATCGAACCGGCGAAGCCATGCTCGAGACGCTGATCGACCGCGCGCAGGCGCTCGAGATCCCCTACCGCGAGAACGTGATGATCACGCGCCTGCTCTCTGATGGCTCCCGCGTCGATGGTGCGGTCGGCTTCGACATGGAGACCGGCGAGGGGCTGTTGTTCCGGACTAATCACGTCGTGCTGGCGGCAGGTGGGTTCTCGGCGGCCTATCATCGTCACTCCTCGAGAGACGACGAGAACAACGGCGACGCACAGGCGCTGGCGCTCGAGGCAGGGGCTCGTCTGCTCGACACGGAGTTCGTCCAGTTCCACCCCACTGGCATGGTCGGGGAACGCTACGGCGAGGAGTGGGATGGCCGACTCGTGACGGAAGCCGTTCGCGGAGAGGGTGGCCGACTCTACAACGCAGATGGCGAGCGGTTCATGGAGCGCTACTCGCCGGATCAGATGGAACTCGACGCCAGAGACGTCGTTGCACGCGCGATTGCCCAAGAGGTTCGGGAGGGGCGCGGAACCGAGAACGACGGCGTCTACCTCGATATCTCCCATCGCGACCCCGAGTACATCCGCGAGCGACTGCCGACGATGGTCGACCGATTCGCCGAGCTCGGCGTCGAAATCACGGACGAGCCGATGGAGGTCGGGCCGACGGCCCACTACACGATGGGGGGTGTCGATATCGACTTCCAGACCGGCGAGACCGGCGTCGACGGACTGTACGCGGTCGGCGAGGCCGTCGCGGGCGTCCACGGCGCGAACCGTCTCGGCGGCAACTCGCTTGCCGAAACCGTTGCCATCGGAAAACTCGTCGGCGAACACGTCAGCGAACAGGTCGCTGCCGACGACCACGACCCCACGATCACTGACGGCCAGCGAGCACTGGCCGAACGCGAGTTTGCCGCACTCGCGGAGCTTGCGGCCTCGGACGGCGACGTCACGCCTGAGACGCTGCTCGAGGAACTCGGTGACCTGCTGTGGACCCACGCCGGCATCCTCCGCGACGAGGCGGGGCTGCACGACGGGCTGGACCGACTCGAGGCTCTCCGCGCGCGGACCGCCGACCTCCGGGTCGACGGCGACCGCACCTCCCGGTCGTTCGAGTACGCCGTCGACCTCTCCGTGAGCCTCACCGTCGCCGAGGTGTTGCTCCGGACGGCCCTCGAGCGAACCGAATCCCGCGGCGCACACTACCGGGCGGATTACCCGGAAACGGAGCCTGACTGGCGACAGAACCTCGTCGTCGCTGCCGACGCGGGCGGGCTCTCGATCAAACGGCGCGGGGTCGCCGAACCCAGCGAGCCAGTCCGCGAGGCGCTCGAGGAAGGGTACGAACTCGACTATCACCATCTCGAGTGAGCACTCAGGCCTCGTACTCCGCCCAGATGTATCGCGAGGCGAGACTGCGGTACGGTCGCCAGGGGTCGGCGATCGCGCGCATCTCGGCTCGTGACAACGCTTCGCCGTCGTTGTAGAGGTGTTCGATCCCACGACGAACGGCGAGGTCACCCAGCGGCAACACGTCGGGTCGCTGGAGAACGAACATGAGGTACATGCGGGCGGTCCAGTCACCGACTCCTTTGATACGGGTGAGTTCGCGGCGGACGTCCTCGTTCGTGTGGTCTGCGAGCCCCTCGCGCGTGAGATCCCGCTCCTGAAACGCGCGAGCGGCGTTTTCGACGTAGTCGACTTTCGTTCGGGAGAGTCCAGCATCGCGCAGGTCGTCCCTCGATGCGGCGAGGACCGCCTCGGGAGTTACTTCGCCACCGAGGACGTCGAAGACGCGCTCGCGGACCGCAGCAGCACTCGCCGTCGACAGCTGCTGGTTGATGATCGACACGCAGAGGCGTTCGTACTCGTCGGGGTTCGGATCGAGCGGGTGTGGCTCGCGGCGGTCGATGACAGCCGCCATCACGGGATCGGTCCGAAGGACGGCCTCTGGATCGCGGTCGGGATCGGGGACGGACATTCTCAGTGAATCGTCGGCTCGAGTATGCAAAAGAACGTTGCTCGGTAGCGAACTGACTGAAACAGTGTTCGAGTGAGCCACTGGTGGTGCCGCCAGCAGTAATAGACCACTGTCCTCGCCTCGAGCACCATCAGCCGAATTCGCTGAGCAGACAAGCGATGATTACATCCTCGACCGTGCAAGCCAGAAAAGGGGTCGGAAGAAATAAGAAACTGACCGGCTGAGACGGCCCCGCTGACTAAAGTTCGACTCGCCCGGGTGGGTAATCGAGATGGCAAACGAGACACCCGACGACGGACCCGAACAGCGACGAATAACTACCGATCCCGAGCGAATCCGGGAGTGGGCGCAAGCCCACGACGCTGTTCCTGTAACGATTCGAGACAGCGACGATCACGGCTACTCCTTCGCCCGACAGGGCCAACTCGAAGCGGACCACGAGGAGTACACCTGGGACGAGTTCATAGAAACGTTCGACAACGAGAACCTGGTGTTCGTCTACCACGAGGACGACCCCTCGGGTGAGGAACTGGGCCACTTCGAAATCGTCGAACGCGAGGCGGCGTTCGATCGCGCGTCCCTTGGCCGCAACGAACTCGAGGATCAACTCCGAGAAGGCAAGACAGTGACGACCGAAATCGTCGAGACGCAGGTCGTCGAGACCGAGGTCGTCGAACGCGATACGATCGAGAGCGAGGTCGTCGACACCGAACTCGCCGAGCGCCGGGTCGTCGATTCGGAACTACTGAGCCGAGAACTCGTTGACACCGAGTTCGTCAGCGACGACGTCATCGAGGTGGTCACCGACGAAACGCGTCTCGAGACGATCGAGGAGATCGAACGCTACACGATCGAGAGCCAGGTGGTCGACGTCGACATCGAACAACGCGAGGAACTCGAGCACGACGAGATCGAGACGAATATCGAACTCGAGAGCGTCCAGCGCTCGATCCTCGAGAGCAATGTCGTGCGCGCAGACGTCACTGCGGACGAGGTTGTCGACCAAGAGGTCATCCGGAGCAAGCGCACCGAAGGCGACATCGTCCAAAGCGAACTGATCGAGCGCCGCACCATCGAAGAACAGATCGATGAACGGACGCAGATGCGCTTTACGCTTGAGGAGACCGAACTGCTCGAGTCAACGGTGGTCAGCAGCGACGTCCTCGAGGGCGAGATCATTGACGTCGAAGAGTACGGTGCGACCGACACGACGGCAGAAACGGAAGCCAGTGCAGGAACGGATACGCCGACCGTCGATACGCCAGTCGAACTCTCGAGTGACGATCAGGGCAAAGACGTCGTCGACGAGACGGGCCAACAAATCGGCATCGTCGCAGAAGTCGAGGGTCAGACGGCGTACATCGACCCCGAGCCGGGACTGACGGACCGACTCAAGGCACGACTAAACTGGGGTGGACACGGTGACGACGATTATCCCGTCGATTCGTCGGCGATCGATCAGATCACCGACGACGAAGTGGTCCTCGAGAGCGACGACGAGTAGTCGAAACAGCCGCTCTCGACCAGCTTACAGCTCGCGCTCGGAACGGTATCCGAGCGAGGCAGCCTACAGTGCCACAAAAACGGAACGCGAGTCAGCTGTGTCGCAGGGTCGCGTTATTCGAGGTCGAAGCGGTCGAGTTTCATCACTTTGCTCCAGGTGTCCACGAAGTCCTGAACGAACTGCTCCTCGCCGTCTTCGGCGCCGTAGACCTCCGCGATGGCACGGAGTCGGGAGTTCGAGCCAAAGATGAGGTCCACGCGGGAGCCTTTGAACTCGATGTCGCCCGTCTCGCGGTCGCGCAGTTCGAAGACGTCCTCGTCTTCGTCGGCCGCTTCCCACTCGTAGCCCATGTCGAGTAAGACCTCGAAGAAGTCGTTGTTCAGCGTCTCCGGCTCGTCGGTGAAGACGCCGAGGTCTGTGTTCCCGTAGTTGGCGTTGAGTGCGCGCATGCCGCCGACCAGCGCCGTCATCTCGGTGGTCGACAGCGACAGGAGGTCGGCTTTGTCGACCAGCAGTTCCTCTGCCGAGCGGTCCATCACGTCACCCTCTGTGTGATAGTTGCGGAACCCGTCGGCGTCCGGCTCGAGCCACTCGAAGGACTCGATGTCGGTCTGCTCGGCCGTCGCGTCGACTCGACCCGGTTCGAACGGCACCTCGACGTCGTAGCCGGCGTCTGCTGCGGCCTGTTCGACGGCGGCGGAGCCACCAAGGACGATCAGGTCGGCAAGCGAGACGCGCACGTCGTCGGACCGCGAGCTGTTGAAGTCGTCCTGGATCTCTTCGAGGACCGACAGCACCGTCGCCAGCTCTTCGGGGTCGTTGACCTCCCAGTTCTTTTGGGGCTCGAGCCGGACGCGGGCACCGTTTGCGCCACCGCGTTTGTCGCTGTCGCGGTAGGTCGAGGCAGACGCCCAAGCGGTCTTGACCAGCTCGGAAACGGACAGCTCCGACTCGAGGATTTTCGCTTTGAGGTCGGCGATCTCTTCCTCGCCGATCAGGTCGTAATCGGCCTCAGGGAGCGGGTCCTGCCAGAGGAACTCCTCTTCGGGAACCTCGGGACCGAGATACCGCTCTGTCGGGCCCATGTCACGGTGAATGAGCTTGAACCAGGCTTTCGCGAATGCTTCCTCGAGTTCCTCCGGGTTCTCGTAGAAGCGCTTCGAGATCTCACGGTAGTCGGGGTCAGCCTTGAGCGCGATGTCCGTCGTGAGCATCATCGGCGTCTGGCTGCCCTCCGGATCGTGGGCGGCCGGCGCAGCGCCCTGTGCCTCCTCGTCCACCGGTGTCCACTGGTAGGCACCGGCGGGACTCTCGTCGAGTTCGTACTCGTACTCGAAGAGGTTCTCGAAGAAGTCGTGGTTCCACTCGATTGGCGACTCGGTCCATGGCCCCTCGAGGCCGCTGGTGATCGTGTCGTCGCCTTTGCCAGTGCCGTACTCGTTGTCCCAGCCGAGGCCCTGCATGTCGATGGGTGCCTCTTCCGGGTCCGGGCCGAGGTTGTCGTCGGGAGCAGCGCCGTGGACTTTCCCGAACTCGTGTCCGCCAGCGATGAGCGCGACCGTCTCCTCGTCGTTCATCGCCATCCGCTTGAACGACTGGCGGATGTACTTCGCCGACTCCTCTGGATCGGGGTCGCCGCCCGGCCCCTCAGGATTTACATAAATGAGACCCATGTGGTCGGCTGCGAGGTCACCCTCGAGGGTGCCTTCTTCGTCGTGGCGCTCGTCGCCCATCATCTCCTCTTCGGGACCCCAGTCGACGCCCTCGTCGGCCTCGAAGGCGTCCTCACGCCCGCCGGCGAAGCCGTACGTCTCGAAGCCCATCGACTCGAGGGCGACGTTTCCGGACAGGACAAGCAGGTCGGCCCACGAGAGTTTGCGGCCGTACTTCTGTTTGACCGGCCAGAGGACACGGCGTGCCTTGTCGAGGTTGACGTTGTCGGGCCAAGCGTTGAGCGGTGCAAAGCGCTGTCGGCCACCGGATGCGCCCCCGCGGCCGTCGCTGGTCCGGTACGTACCTGCGCTGTGCCACGCCATCCGGATGATGAGCGGCCCATAGTGTCCGTAGTCAGCCGGCCACCAGTCTTGGGACGTCGTCAGCACCTCCGCGATGTCCGCTTTCACTTCGTCGAGATCGAGTGTCTCGAACTCCTCGGCATAATCGAACTCTTCGTCCAGCGGACCGGCTGAACGAGCGTTCTGATCGAGTGCCGCTACGTTCAACTTGTTCGGCCACCAGTCTTGGTCGGAACCAGTCATCGTTTGGCAATTGCTTCGAACGCATATTAAGATTCCCCAATCCGGTAAGGAACTCTTCGCTCTCGGCCAAGCGATTTATTGGATTGAGAAAATTTTTCTCAATAGTTGGGTTACGGGCTGTCGCTTGAGACCGAATATCCACCGCTGCAAGCGTGAAAGCAAGTCAAACCGAGTGCGAAACCGCACGGCTCGAGAGCGGACACGAAATCCAATGGAAAAGCCACTCGAGACGGCGAGCAACGACCGTCAGCGTTCGGCGACGCCGATAACGGCGGGTTACTCCTCTTCTTCGGGCGTATCGTGGGTGTCGCTGTCAGTCCGTCGACTGACGTCGACCTGATAGTTCTCGAGGATGTCACGACCGAGAATGACGGGGTAGTCCATGTGGCTGCGGTCTTCGACGCTTGCAGTGACCGTATGCTGGTTCCCGCCGACGCCGACGACAACGTCGACGACGGGACGGCTCTTTGCGGTCTTGCTGCTGCCGGACCGGATTCGGGTGATGGACTTGATCGGGCCAGCACCGATATCCGCTGCGAGACCCGTGTCGATGCTCGTCCGGGTCGCACCGGTGTCGGATTTCGCCATCACGGATTTCGAGCCGCTGGTTCCCGAGAGAACGATCTCCTCGGTGTAGCCGATGATGGCTGGCTCCGCGTCGGATTTGGACGACCGACTCGGCTGAGCCGTCGGTCTCGAGTCGTCGAGGACGTTCGAGAGCTCCTGGACGCGCTCGTCGTCGACCTCACCGCCAGCGCGCTCGATCGCGAGCTTTGCGATGTGGGGGGCCGGACTGACGTGGGTCGCCTCGTACAGTCCCTTGAATCCCGCCGTTGGATTGACCTCGAGGACGAACCAGCCGTCGTCGCCTTCGACGAGATCGACGCCGGCGTAGTCGAGTCCGATGGCGTCGGATGCTTGACGGGCCATCTCTCGGGCCTCCTCGGGGAGGTCGTCAGTCGCGTTTTCGACGGAGCCGCCGAGTGCGACGTTGGTTCGCCAGTCGTTGTCCGGGGCGTAGCGGTACATCGCGCTGATGATCTCGCCGCCGACGACGTAGACGCGAACGTCTCGGTGTTTGGCACCGTCACGGTCGATCAGTTCCTGTAAGAACGCATAGCGGTTGCCGACTTTCGCGTTGATCGGCTCGTCGTTGCCGACCTTCCACGTGCCGCCGCCGTGGGTCCCAATCGCCGTCTTGTAGACGGCCTCCTCACCGTATTTGCTTCGTGCGGCGTTGAGCTGCTCGCTGTTGAGCGCGAGGGTGACGTCCGGGGTCTGGACATCGTTCGCTGCGAGCGTCGTCGCCGTCGAGAGTTTGTGCATCGCCGTCAGGACCGTCGACGGCTCGTTGAGCATCGGCATCAGCTGTGCGAACGTGTTCGCAAGCCCGAGTTCCTCAGCGGGCTGTTCGGTGTTCGACAACAGCATTCGGTTCGCGATGATGTCGACGTCCGGCTCGAGGACGACGTCGCCGTCGGTGACGCTAACAGCCGTGTTCTCATTGCGAAGCCATTCAGTATCGTGACCCAGTGCCTCGACCGCGTTCAAAATCGCCTTTGTCTCTTTGCTCGTATGAAGACTCAATACCCCGACAGTGACAGGATCTGCAACAGCCATACGGAGGTACAGGGCAACGTAGGCAAAAAGTATACTGTCATCGAAACCGACAGAACTCTGAGGTGTCGAGGCACATGATCGCCCGACGGCAGCGGAATCGGCGGCAACGGCATGTGTGTTGTCTTCTCACAGACTGTCAGATACGGTGATGCGTTCGCCGGTCGGCCTCGAGGAACACCCTCCAGTACGTCTCCCCACCGGTCGCCTCACAGCTCACGTCATCGCCGATCGAATCGCACGCGGGTCGACGAGCCCACTCGCGACGGCGAGGACCGCCCACGTCACCGCGCCGAGTGCAATCGCACCGATCAGCATGACGGGACTCGAGACCAGTGGGGTCACGAGCAACACGGCGAGCGCCATCACGCCAGTAATGGCACAGATCAGCCCCATTGTCCGCGCCAGTCGGCGAAGTCGCAGGGACAGTTCCGAGTGGACGATATAGAGGTTCACCGCCACGTACACCGTATGTGTCGCGACGGTCGCAATCGCCGCACCAACGACGCCCATTATCGGAATCAACACGAGATTTAGCCCGAAGTTGGCTGCCGATGTCCCACCTTTGGCGATCGCCCGTGATCGAGCACGGCCAAGATAATCCAGACTGTCACTCGTCAGGTTCGTAATCGCCTGCAGGATGATAAACACGGCGAGGATTTGCAAGACAGGGACTGCACCCGCATAATCGCCGCCGAAAACCATCGTGATGAGCGGTTCCGCGACGATGATGAGTCCCGCCGTCGCCGGGATGTACAACAACATCGTATGCGAGAGCGACGTCTCGTAAATCTGGCGCGCCTGCTCGAGTTGGCCCGTCGCTTTCTGCTCGCCGAAGTTCGGCGAGATGGTAAACCCGAGCGATTCAGCCGGTGCGAGGACGAAATCCGAAATCTGCTTGCCGAGCGTGTAGAACGCGACCGCAGTCGGCGTCAGAAAGATGCCGACGAGAACGGTATCGATCTGCTTGTCGACGACGTTTGCGCTGCGTGTCGCCGTCAGCGGCACGCTGTACTCGAGCAGCCGCTTCGAGAGTCCCGCCTCGTACGTGTCGGCCGGCTCGTACTGGACGTAGAACTTGTAGTATAACAGGCCAAGCCCGATCACCGCCGAGATCGCATAGCCGACGATATAGCCGAAAAAGGCCCCCAGCGCACCCAGTCCCATGAGGACGAACCCGACTGCGAAGACAAGGCGAGCGGCGCCACTGATCGCCTGCACGATGGCGCTGTAGACGAGGTGATTGAACCCCTGAAAGGCGATTTGCGTGAACGTACTGAACGAGAAGACGGTGATGTAGATGACTCCCGCCGCAAGAAACGGGATCGCTGCTGGCTCACCCAGTGCGACCGCGATTCGTTCGTGAAACACCAACAGCAGATAGGCGACGAGCGAGATGATGACGATTTTGAACGTGATCGTCGTTCTGATCAGGTGCGGAATCTGCCCCGGCGCTTTCTCGCTGTACTCCGAAAAGTATCGGGCTGCGGACTTCCCGAGACCGAGATCCGCAACCAACTGAACGATCGCGAGCACCCCGATCACCCAGTACAGCGTCCCGTATCCGTCTGGATCGAGGAGATACCGCGCCAGCACGAACATTAATAGCGCACTCGAGAGCATATACACGGCTCGAGCGACGAGCGTTGCCTTGAATCCGTGAACGATGTGATCCAGTCTATTCATTCGAAATACAGGTCATGTGATGAGTGGTTCGACCGAACAGCGTGCGTGATCGATTGACTCGAGATGAGGAGTGAGTAGCAAATTGTAATGCGGTGACAACAGGTGTATGGACACGATACCACCGCAGATACTGTCGGTTATACTGCCCTTTTTCGGACTCCGACGGCGTCCGACCTCAGTGCACTGTCGTCTACTCGAAGTCTAGACGGCCCCCAACGCGTTCTCGGCCTGCTCAATCGATTCGAGGTCAGCCGTCGGTTTCGCTCGAGACACCCCTGACTGACGTGGTAAGTGCTACGTACCGTGTCCCATTCATACGGATTGCTGTCCCTGTGTCCCGCCGATCGCCAGCACGGGTCGGCGATCGACGGGCAGTGACGACAGGAAACCGTATCAGTCCGTGTACACGGTCTGTGATCCCGAACCGAGACGTGCCCCTAAAGGTACGACGAATCCCACCGTGTCGCTTTTCGACGGTTCCCACAGGCGTTACACTCGACGCGTCCCATTGCGTCCATCGCGTTATCGATCGAATTACAGTTTCCACAGAGCAGCGCGTACTGCTCCGTTCGATCGTCGCTCGTGTAGACGTTGTAAAACGGTGCTTTTGCCCCGCGAGAGGCTTCGCCGTAGCTCACGTAGACCGTTTCGCCGTCGACCTCGAGTTCGTCGACGGCTCCCCAGCCGCCCTCGCCGAGGTCGCTTTCGACGTAGACGTTTTCGGTAAACGTCTCATCGCCAATTTCGACCTCGCGCTGGCCCGCCTGCTCGAAGCCATGGTCTCGGTAGAACTCGTTGCCTCCCTCGTTGTCCTCGAGGACGAGCCCTTGGATCTGGTCGGCTCCTTCCTCGAGCAGTTTCTCCCGGGTCCGGACGAGCAGGCGGACACCCGTGCCACCGCCGCGGGAATCGGGGTCGATGTGTAGCCAGAGGATCCGACCGGTGTCGTATCGTTGGCCGACCAGATCGCTCTGAGAGAAGCCGACGATGGTTCCGTCGCGCTCGAGAACGAGAACGAGCGAGTGATCGTCCTCGAGTTCGTCGGCAAACGAGTCCCCGTACCACTGTTCGACAGCGTCGTCGATCGTCGCGTCACCGAGGAAGTCCGTATACGTCGACCCAAGCGAACGGTGGGCGATCGAGCGGATGTCGTCGATATCGGCAACGGTCGCTTCACGAATCTCCATGTCTGTGGCTAACACATCATCATACAAAACATATGCCCACGGGGAGACTTTTTCCCCGATCTTCGACCAATAGACTGACGGCTGGTTCCGTAAAATCAACACTGAGGGCGGCTCATCGGACCAACAGGAGAAGATTCACATGGCTTCCGGGGGAGACACTGCTATGAGCGACGACATCGACGAGCCGCCCGATTCGAACGGAGCAGATCGCACCGCCGAGCCGTTTACGTACAACGGTGGTCGTGTTGACCCCGGTGAGTCAGCAAATATTCGGTACGGTATCAGCGAGACGTATCTCGGCGATCCAGTTCGGATCCCCGTGACGGTGATCAACGGTGAACACCCGGGTCCGACCGTCTTTCTCTCGGCAGCGGCCCACGGCGACGAACTCAACGGGATCGAAGTCGTCCGCGAGGTCGCCCACGACTGGGATCACTCGAATCTCCACGGGACCTTGATCTGTCTGCCCGTAATGAACGTCCACGGCTTTCTCGCACAGGAGCGGTATCTGCCAATCTACGATCGGGACCTGAACCGCTCGTTCCCCGGCCGCGAGGGGTCGACGAGTGCACGGCGGATGGCCCATCAGATCTTTACGAACTTCATCGAACCCTGTGATATCGGGCTTGATTTCCATACGTCCACGCGCGGGCGAACCAACATGCTGCACGTTCGGGCGAACATGGAGAACCAGAAGGTGGCTCGTGTCGCCAAGGCGTTCAGTTCCAACGTCATCATCGCCGGCGAAGGACCATCGGGTACGCTCCGCCGGGAGGCGACGGCGGTCGGTATTCCGACGATCACCATCGAAATGGGCGAGGCACACCGGTTCCAGCGACAGCTGATCGACCGTGCGCTGACTGGTGTTGCAAGCGTCCTCGCCGAGTTCGGCCTCCACCCGGAGTCATCAGTTCACTGGCCCGGTTGGCGGACCATCATCGACGACGACAACGAGAAAACCTGGATTCGCGCGGACGCGGGCGGCATCGTCGACATGAAACGCGGCCGAAGCGAACTCGTCAAAGAGGGCGAGGTGATCTGTGTGATCACCAACCCGTTCAAAGAAGAAGAGGACATCGTCACCGTCGAAGCACCGTTTACCGGACTCATCGTCGGTGTCCTCGAAAACCCGGTCGTCTACCCGGGGAACCCGTTGTGCCACCTCGTTGGACTCACGCCAGACACACTCACGGCGCTCGAACGCGAACGGACGATGGAACACGCCGGCTCGGACCGTCGAATCTCGGAGTCGGCCCTCGAGTGATGCCCGCCTAATACTGTCGGATAGCACGATTCGAAGATCGGTCGCGCTCCTGCGGCTGTCACTCTCAGAGACGGCCGCGAATTCGCGACCGACGTCTTACTATAACTTCTGTCCGACAGTATGAGAACACGTCTGCGTGGAACGCGACGAGTTCGACCCCTGACTCCCTCGATTCAGAGTTGCTAAATAGATTAACTCGGAAGCGACGAACTTTTCGTGATCAACCGGTCAGCGGGAGCGACAAAAGTAACTTCTATACCCCAGCGGTCTAACGAACCACATGAGCGTATGAGTCAGTCTTACAATCGCGGTCTCATCGAGGACTTCGGTCGCTGGAAGGAGTTCTCGGCCGGCATGTGGGCGTGGATCTTCCACAAGTTCACCGGGTGGATGCTGATCGGCTACCTGTTCACCCACATCGCCGTGCTGAGTAGCGCCGTCACCGGCCCCGAAGCGTACACGAACACCATTCAAGGTCTCGAAAGTCTCTTTATCATCCGAGTGCTCGAGGTTGGACTGCTTGCGGTGGCAGTCTTCCATATCCTGAACGGACTCCGACTGCTGATGGTCGACCTCGGCGTCGGACTCGACGCACAGGACAAGAGTTTCTACGCCTCACTTGTCCTGACGGCGATCATCACCATCGCAAGCGTTCCAACCTTCATGGACGGGGTGACGATCTAATGGCGGAACGATACTCCTCGTTCACGCCGGGCGGGACGACGTGGCTCCTCCAGCGGATTACGGCGGCCTTCTTAGTCGTCGTGCTCGCGTTCCACTTCTTCCTCTTGCACTTCGTCAACCACGCGGCGGACGTGACGTTCGCCAGCACGCAAGCCCGAATGGAAAACGTCGGTTACTTCCTGACGATGGTGCTGTTCCTGGTCGCCGGGACGTTCCACGGCGTCAACGGCGTCTACAACGCGCTGGTCAATCAGGGACTCAAAGGTACCCAAAAGAAAGTCGTGCTTGCAGTCCTTACCATTGCGAGCGTGGCGCTCATCGCGCAGGGGACCTACGTTGCACTCGTCATGGCGGGGTGGACCTAATATGAGTACTCAACAACAGAAACCGGAAACGCAGGAGTCGCCGGACGACTCGGAGATGAACGGCACGGAGTCGCCACAGCAGGAGCGACTCGAGAAGAAAGAACGCAGCATGGTCGACGAGCGATCGGCCGACGAATCCGACCTCGAGGGCGATACGGTACACATCAAGGTGTTCCGGTACGACCCCGAAGTCGCAGACAAACAGGAGCCCCGCTTCGACGACTTCCACGTTCCGTTCAAAAAAGGGATGACCGTCCTCGACGCGGTCATGTACGCACGGGACACGTACGACTCCTCGTTGACGTTCCGCCACTCCTGTCGACAGGCCGTCTGTGGCTCCGACGCCTTCTTCGTCAACGGCAAACAGCGACTGGGCTGTAAGACACAGATTTCGGAACTCCAACAGCCGGTTCGAATCGAACCGCTACCCCACCAGGAGGTCGTCAAGGACCTGGTCGTCGATATGGACCACTTCTACGACCAGATGCATGCCGTCGAGCCGTACTTCAAAGACGAAGATACGCCCGACGCAAGCGACCTCGAGGAACAGCGCCAGTCCCGCGAGAACCGCGAGAAGGTCAAGATGTCGACGCGCTGTATCTGGTGTGCCTCGTGTATGTCCTCGTGTAACATCGCGGCCGGCGACAACGAGTATCTCGGTCCGGCGGCGATCAACAAAGCCTACCGGTTTGCGATGGACGACCGCGAAGGCGACGAGATTAAAGAGCACCGACTCCGTATCTTAGAACAGGAACACGGCGTCTGGCGGTGCCAGACCCAGTTCTCCTGTACCGAAGTGTGTCCCAAAGACATCCCGCTCACCGAGCACATTCAGGAGCTCAAGCGGGAAGCAGTCAAGAAGAACCTGAAGTTCTGGTAAACCATGTACGAACACGACGTTATCGTGGTCGGCGCCGGCGGCGCTGGCCTCCGGGCTGCGGTCGCAGCGGACGAGGCAGGTGCGGACGTCGCACTGGTCTCGAAACTTCACCCGGTTCGCAGCCACACGGGTGCGGCTGAGGGTGGCATCAACGCTGCCCTGCAGGAGGGTGACGACTGGGAACTCCACGCCTACGACACGATGAAAGGGTCCGACTACCTAGGCGACGCCCCCGCAGTCGAGACCCTCGCGAAAGACGCCCCGGAAGACACGATTCGACTCGAGCACTGGGGGATGCCGTTCTCCCGTGAAGAGGACGGCCGTGTCTCCCAGCGGCCGTTCGGTGGGCTCTCGTACCCCCGGACGACCTACGCCGGTGCCGAAACCGGCCACCACCTGCTGCACGTGATGTACGAGCAGGTCGTCAAACGCGGCATTCAGGTCTACGACGAGTGGTACGTCATGGACCTCGCAACCACCGACGAAGACGACCCCAACGACCGCGAGTGTCACGGCGTCGTCGCCTACGACGTCCAGTCGGGCAAGATTGAAGGGTTCAAAGCGAATCAGGGCGTCGTCCTCGCGACCGGTGGCCCCGGACAGGCGTTCGACCACACGACCAACGCCGTCTCCTGTACCGGCGACGGCCACGCGATGGCCTACCGCGCAGGTGCCCCACTCGAGGACATGGAGTTCATCCAGTTCCACCCGACCTCGCTGCCGTCGACGGGTGTGCTCATCTCCGAGGGTGTCCGTGGCGAAGGTGGCATTCTTTACAACAACGAGGGCGAGCGGTTCATGTTCGAACACGGCTATGCGAACAACTCCGGCGAACTCGCCTCCCGCGACGTCGTCGCGCGTGCCGAACTGACCGAAGTCAACGAAGGCCGCGGCGTCAACGACGAGTACGTCCACCTCGACATGCGACATCTCGGTGAGGAACGGATTCTCGACCGCCTCGAGAACATCCTCCACCTCGCGGAGGACTTCGAAGGCGTCGACGGTCTTATTGAGCCGATGCCGGTCAAGCCCGGCCAGCACTACGCCATGGGTGGCATCGAGACCGACGAGAACGGACAGACCTGTATCGACGGCCTCTATGCGGCCGGCGAGTGTGCCTGTGTCTCGGTCCATGGCGGCAACCGACTCGGTGGCAACGCACTGCCAGAGCTGATCGTCTTTGGCAAGCGCGCTGGCTACCACGCTGCCGGCAAAGATCTCGGCGAGCCACAGATCAAGACCGGCTACGGCGACGATGTCGAGGACGAAACCGACGCCGACCTGCCGGTCGCACCCGGCGCATCCGGACTCGACCAGTCCGGTGGCGTCGCTGCAGACGGTGGTGTCACGGCCGACGCCGAAGGCATCTTAGAGCGGACCGTCGAGCAGACCCGCGAACAGATCGATTACCTGATCGAGAAAGACGACGGCGTCCAACACGCCGAAATCCGTGCGAAACTCCAGAAGGCGATGACCGACTACGTCAACGTCTTCCGTACCGAGGAGGGGATCAAGAAGGCGCTGAAGATCATCCGTGAGTGTCGCGAAGAGTATCAGGACGTCTACGTCGACGACCCATCGCGCACGTTCAACACGGACCTCCAGCAGACGATCGAAACGCGCAACCTGATCGACGTCGCCGAGACGATTGCACTCGGCGCGCTCGTGCGCAACGAGTTCCGCGGTGCCCACTGGCGTCAGGAGAACCAGATCCGCGACGACGAAAACTGGCTCAAACACACGCTCATCTCGTGGGACGACGGCGAGCCGTCGATCTTCTATCGCCCAGTAATTCTCGAGGGCGAAGACAAGACCTACGAGCCGAAAGTCCGCAGCTACTAACGACTCCACGCCGTTTTCTGCGGTTTTATCGCCGACCAGTAGCCCTAAGCCTGCCGACGGGCTATGCTGGATCGAATGTTACTGTCGGGGACGGTTGTCGCTGATTCTGAAACGGTAATTCACGACGGGGCAGTCGTCGTCGAGGACGACGTGATCGTCGCTGTTGGGGACCGAGAGACCTGTCTCGAGCGGTATCCGGACCACGCTCACGAGTCATACGACGTGCTTATGCCGGGGACCGTCGGGGCACACGTCCACTCCGTCCAGAGCCTCGGTCGGGGGATCGCCGACGACACCGAGTTGCTCGAGTGGCTCTCCAAATACGTCCTCCCGATGGAGGCGTCGCTGTCGGCCGAGGAGATGCGGACGGCTGCCGAACTCGGCTATCTCGAGTTGATTGAGAGCGGGACGACGACCTGCATCGATCACCTCTCGGTTGCTCACGCCGAGGAGGCGTTCGAGGCAGCCCGCGAGCTGGGAATCCGTGGCCGGCTCGGGAAGGTAATCATGGACAAGGATTCACCGCCGGGGCTGTTAGAGGACACTGACGAGGCGCTCGCCAAAAGCGAGCGACTCATTCGCCGTTACCACGGTATCGACGACGGTCGAATCCAGTACGCCGTAACGCCGCGATTCGCCGTCAGCTGCACCGAGGCCGCCCTTCGCGGTGCCAGAGCGCTCGCCGACGCCTACGACGGCGTGATGATCCACACCCATGCAAGCGAGAACCGCGGCGAAATCGAGGCCGTCGAGGAGGACACCGGCCGGCGAAACATCCACTGGCTCGATGAGGTCGGGCTGACCGGCGAAGACGTCGTCCTCGCCCACTGCGTCTGGACTGACGACTCGGAGCGGGCGGTGCTCGCGGAGACCGGCACCAACGTGACCTACTGTCCCTCTTCGAACATGAAACTCGCAAGCGGTATCGCGCCGATTCTGGACTATCTGGATCGGGGCATCAACGTCGCGCTGGGCAACGACGGCCCGCCGTGTAACAACACGCTCGACCCGTTCACGGAGATGCGACAGGCCTCACTGCTTCAGAAAGTCGATCGCCTCGAGCCACAGGCACTGCCCGCGAAGACGGTGTTCGAGATGGCAACGACAAACGGCGCGCAGGCGGCGGGCTTCGACCGCGTCGGGAAACTCCGCGAGGGGTGGAAAGCCGACGTGATCGGCCTCGAGACGGACGTGACCCGCGCGACGCCCATCCACGACGTGCTCTCGCATCTAGTGTTCGCTGCTCACGGCGATGACGTTCAGTTCACGATGGTCGGTGGAGAGATGCTCATGCGCGATGGCGAGGTTCTCGTCGCCGACGCCGCTGCGATTAGAGCGCGGGCTCGCGAGTTTGCTGCCGATCTGGATCTCGACTGATAGAACTCGGTTCGACAGCCGACGTATGGGAGTCGAGGCCGCTCAGAGCCCAAGCGAGTCGAGCACGTCGATACTGATGTCTGCAGCTTGGACCAGTTTGTAGCCCACATAGATGCCGATGATTCCCATCAGTCCCGGGAGTTCCGGTGGTGCCGGTATCGGGACATCGAACAGCGCAAAGAACGCGCCGGTGAGCGTGCCGGTCAGTAACCCGAGCGCGATAAGTTCGTAATTCATACCGGTGAGGCGGGTCGGTGACGACAAAAATACACTGACTTGCGCGCGCACCTCTCGAGGAACTCTCGTTTTCGAAACCGAACGGGGTCACGAAACCGCACGCAGTGGCCGCCCTCGAGCCCCGGATTTCGACGACTGACGAAGCCTAGTTTTAATATCGTCGAACTACTGAGCGCGTAGTATGCACTACGACGGACAGGCACGTTCGAGTGTATCGATTCCGACCGATCTCGAGTCGCCGCGAGCGAAACTCGTCTACCTCTATCTGTCCACGTGGCCGACGGCGACGACGGAGGAACTCTGTACCGCGCTCGAACTCACCACTGGAACCGTCCTTTCGATTACCACCACGCTTCGGACTCGAGGCTATCTCGAGCGGACGGAGTCGGGGTTCGAACTCGCTTGAACGCGATTTACCGAGCGGTCTCACGCGATAGGTGCCATCTACGACCCATCAGAATGGCGAGTGGAGGGCCGATTGAACAGTGCAGGCACGCTGTGTGCAGCGAACCCGGTCGTCGTCGGACGGACTAGAGTTCGATCCGTTCGACCAGTTGCTCGTGGTTTTCGTTCGTGTTGACCGCGACGATCCGAATCTGTTCTTCGAGTCCGGAGCCGTTGAGTTTCGCTTTCAACAGATTGTCGACCTGATAGACGCCGGCGGCGTTGGTCATCGCGATCTCGACCATCACGGGTGTCGTCTCCCCTTCCTGCAGCGAGACGCGACTGATCGCCTGACTCGAGAGGGTGTTGATGCCGCGGCCGCCGTGTTCGTAGGGAATCCGCGAGCGACCACGCTCCATATCCAGTGCGTCGGCGACGCGAATCACGCCCGCTTCGGTCGTCAGCGGCGTCTCGGATCGATGGTGACAGAGAATCGCGTGGAGCACCTCGCCTTTGACGCGGACCGTTTCAGCGACATCGTAGAACTCGGGGAGCACGCGGTCGAGGATGTCCGACGCCAGCGGAATCGAGTAGTAGGCGTGTTGATCGCGATGGACGACGTGGCCGACGTCGTGCAGCGTCGCCGCGAGCGCGATGATGACCGATTCGTCTTCCTCGGCAAGCCCCTGCTGACGTGCGCCGTTGAAGTCGACGTCGCCGGCTTTGAGCAGGTCGTACAGACATAGCGCTCGGTTGCGGACGATCTCGATGTGTTTCGTCCCGTGATCGTTGTACTGCATCCGATCGACCGCGTTGACGTTTTGGGCCTCGAGATACGTCTCGATCTCGTCGTCTTCGGTAATGAACTCGAGGACGCGGTTGAGTTTTGCGTCGGGGAAATTGTGGTCGGCGTCAGGGGAGTAGACACGACGTGCGCGCTCGTCGGCTGCGACGTCGTCGCCGGCAGAATCGCTCATACGGGAACGTCGGTTGCAGACTAAAAAAGCCCTGCGGCAACTGACGTTGGGGTGGAACTGGCGTGTTCTGACAGTCGATAAAATGAGTGTGAATGGCCGCACTCAAACGACAGTAAGTGCGCCACTGCTGGCTGAATACTGGTGGGGCCGTTATGCTGCGTCTTCGACAGCGGCCTCGACCTCGTCGTAGTCGGGTTCGACGCCGGGGTCGTCGCTGACCCACGCGTAGGTGACCTCGACGTCGCCGTTGACGACGAAGACCGAGCGCTTTGCGACGCCGTAGACGCCGAGATCAGCGAAGTCCATCTCGATGTCGTAGTCGGCAATAACGTCCTTGTTGTAGTCGCTGAGAAGGCCGAACTCGAGGCCGTTCTGGTTGCGGAACTCGTTCAGTGCGAACGGGGAGTCACGGCTGACGCCGTAGACGGTGGCGTCGAGGTCGTTGAACGCGGCCAGACGGTCCTGGAACGTACACATCTCGTCGGTGCAGACGCCGGTGAACGCGCCCGGGAAGAACGCGAGGACGACCGGTGCCTCGTCCTCGAGACGCTCGGAGAGCGTAAAGGAGTCGACGTCGCCGTTTGCAAGCGGTACGGTGAAATCTGGTGCAGCATCGCCGGTTTCTGGCATCACTGGTTGCTTACGGGTAAGCCGGAAAGACAGTTTCGTTCGCGGAACTGGTCGCTTGCGACCACTGCTACCCGTACGCTACGCGTGGTCGCGTATCGACACAACTCCGAACTGACAGTTTGACGGCACTCGATCCGGCTTCGATCACGCTCGCACGAGATTATATTACTATGTCGGCCAGGTTGTAATTAGTTCGATAACCCGGCTCAAACGGACTGTCGTCGAGACTTGCCATACTGAGTGGTCCAAAAAGGTTATAATTGCCAGCGGGTAAGCCATGTATAGAGATGGTAGCCGAAATCGCACCGCTGTTCATCCCCGGCGCACCCGGGGGGCCGGAACTACTGATCATCCTTTTCATCGCCATCCTGCTGTTCGGGGCGAACAAAATCCCGAAGCTGGCTCGGTCGACTGGCGAAGCCATGGGCGAATTCCAGAAGGGGCGTGAAAAGGTCGAAACGGAACTCGACGAAATGCGTGAATCGGGCTTCAAGGAGGACGAGGATGAAGACGACGACTTCGTCGACACGGAGCCGGTCACGCAGGAGGACGAAACCGAAACGGAAACGGAAACCGAAACGAACTAACACGTTTTTCTCGAGTGGGGGCGTGTGGCCTAGCGGAGAGGGCAGAAGGTTCCTAACCTTCTGATCGTGGGTTCGAATCCCGCCACGCCCGTGCAGCGAGCCACGGGGTGGCGAGCGAACCGGCATGGTGGGATTCGAACTCGATCGAGGCTCTGCAAGCACCAGCGACGAGGTTCCCGGGCGTAGTTTGAATCCCGCCGCGCTCGCTTTCTCCTTGCGTTTGTCGAACGCGGACGTGAATGGTTCTGAGAACATCCGACAGAAAGTATCTCCGAGTCCCGCCACGGATGGTGGAGATAGGAGTAACGGCTGGTTGGCACAGCCATCGACGTACCTATTTGAGAAGAAAACTGGTGCGTTCGCACCTCAAGAACAGATCACGTCGTAAACCACAATATCCCAACGGCGGTCGGGAATCCCACGACTTCAGTCGTGTGGAGGATGTCAAGCTGGGGTGTGCTGGCCGAAGAACGTGATGTTTCCGACGACGAGTAGTGCGCCAGCGCCGATGGCGACGACGGCGACGGAAAGGTGAAGCGGGAGGACGATTGCCAAGAGTGCCCCGACGACGGCACCGCCGACGAATCCGGCCTGCAACACGCCGATAGCGAGCGCAGCGATCGGACGCCCTCTCTCCGCGTACAACCCAGCCACGACGGCGGTCTCGAGGGTTGCGTGTCCAGCGATGACGAGTGCACCGGCCAGCCCGATGGTCGAACCGCTCTGGTAGAGCGCAACCAGTGCGACCCCTTCGATCGTCCGGTGGGTGACGAGGGTGCCCAACGCCAGTTCTGCGTGGTGGTCGTGCTCGGCGTGGGTCGTGAGCGATCGCGTGAGGAACCCGCCGCCAACGAGCCCGGCGACGGCAACAGTTGGGTACTCGGCCACCGCTGACAGCCCGAGTGTCACGCCGAGGATGACGAGCAAGCCGCCGAGACACCGATCGAACAGCGTGTGGTGTCGCGCACGCAGCGACGTTTCCGTGAGAATTACTGCCAGACCACCGAGGATGCCCACCGAGACCACGGCGACGACGACCGCCGCGAGCGACAGGGGATCGCCGTTGCTGGGCTGGTCGGCTACCACCTCGTGGGCCTGAACTGTCGTCGATCCCACAGCGACGAGCGCGAGCGCTGCCGCTATCGCGAGCCGCAAACGGCGGCCACCGACGGCGGATCGACGTGTCTCGGTCGTCATCGCCACGGGTTCTCGAACAGATCCGCACGGACGTCGGCCCCGACCTCGAGCGTGCAGTCGGATGCCGGCGTGGCGATACACGGCAGGACGTAGTCGTTCGCGAGGTGACGACCCTTGAGCGCGCGCGGCTTTCGGCGGTGGGTAATCTCGCCCTCGAGACACCGTGCGGTACAGGTCCCGCAGACGCCGGTCCGACAGCCAAAGGGAAGGCCAACGCCAGCGACATCGGCGGCCTCGAGGATCGACTCGTCGGGCGACGCCGTGATCGTCTCGTGACGACCCGAGCGCCACTGGAGGGCCACCGGAACGGTCGGGGTCACTGCCACACGTCGCTGGTGCAGTCGCCACCGGGCCAGCGAATCTCGTGGGCGCGAGCGGGACCCGCTGGCAGGTCGCCGAAGTCGACCAAGAAGTCCTCGTCGAGTTCGAGCGTGCCCTGTTCCTGATCAACGTCGGCTTTGAGCATCACCGAGCCGTGCTCGGCCTCCTCGGGGAAGAACATATCGTCCCAACTCGAGTACAGCGACGTCGTCCAGTAGAGACGGCGTCCGTCGAGGCTCAACTGCACCATTTGGGGCCCAGCGACCAACTCACGGCCGTTGACTGCCTGTTTCTCACCGAAGTAGCCGCCGATCGAGATGGAGTCGGCGTGTCGCGGATTCGCCGGGTCCGAGATGTCGTACATCCAGACCTCGCCGTGGAGCCAGTTTGCGCCGAACAGATAGCGGTCGTTCATCGAGATCAGGATGTCCGTCGGAAGCGCGGGGACCGGCATATCCCAGCCCTCGAGGTCCCGTCCCTCGAAGTCGATGACCTTCTCCGCGCGCCACTCGCCATCCTCCTCGAAGAAGTGGAAAATGTTCGAGGAGAGTGCTGCGTTGACGTAGCCGTGGGTCGATTCCGGATTGTGACAGAAGCGCACCTCGAGGGGAACCAGTCCTTCTTCCCCGAGATCGATCGTCTGCTCGACCGTCCGGTCCGTCCAGTTCCAGAAGTGTAACCGCTGGCCGTACTTCCCGGCCTCGACGTCCTCGAGGTCGAACCCGGGCTGGTAGGTCTTCGGCGCGGCCCACTCCGAGGAGATCATCACGTTCTGGCGTGGCTGGTACCAGAAGTCGTAGTTCATCTCGATCTCACCGGGTTCGTCCCAGCGACCTTCGAGTTCGAGGTTTTCGTCGAGGAGGAGGAAGCCGCCGGGGAGGTCGCCGTCGGCGTTCCCGAGCATGCTGATCATCACGCCGCCGCCGGCCGGACAGTGAACGGTGTGTGGCGACGAGAGATCGTACTCGTGGATGGCCTCGGGCTCGATGACGTCGACGATTTCGGGGCCGTCGTCGGCGAGCGTATCGACGATGTGGATCCGCGAGGAGCGGTTCCCGGGAACGACCAGGTACCGTCGCTCGAGGTCGCCGACGTGGCAGGACGACGAGCAGGCGTTCCAGCCGAAGTGATGGAGTTCGTCGCCTTTCGTGGGCATCGAGAGTTGATCGACGATTTCGCAGTACGTCTCGGAGTCGGGATCGAGGTCGACGACGGCGAGGAAATCCGGTTCGTCGACGTCGCTACCCGTGTAGAGGCCGACGACGTAGGCGCGCGTCTCCCGTTCGGATTCCTCGATAGCCGCCTGCGGCGTCGCGTACCCGGGCCCTTCGACCTCGTGGTCGTGTTCGTGGTGGTGGTCGTGCGTGCTGTGCCCGCCAGACGGGTGCGAACTGTCGCTCATCGGCTTTCACCAGCTACTACTAATGTCAGTCGTCGGGACGCCGTTTGCCTTCAATAGTATCGACCAAGAGTCGAAGATAGTGGCACGGTACAACGACACAATAGACGAGTGGTCGAGCATCGACGTCGAACCGTCGAGACACCCCCAGACATCTTAGCCTTCGAAGTCGAACGTGCACGGGACTGGCACGGACTCGAGTGTCGAGCGCCGATAAGCCTATCAGGTGACCAAATGACCGTTATCGCCGACATCACCGTCCCTGCGGACGCGTTCGTCTTGGGACGCGCCCTGCGGGACGTCCCGAACGTAGAGGTCGAACTGCAGCGTGTCGTCCCACTGTACGAACAGGTCGCCCTGCTGCTGTGGGTCGTGGAGGGCGACCGGCGAGCAGCCGAAATCGCCCTCCGTGACTCCCCGGAGATCGATGTCGTTACCATGATCACAAATACGGCCGGCGGAACGCTGTTCGAGGTCGAGTGGGCGAACGATCTCGACGGCGTCGTCCGGGCGCTCCGTGAGTCCAGAGCGCGGGTGCTCGAGGCCTCGGGAACGGCGGAAAGTTGGGACTTTCGGCTTCGGTTCACCACTCACGAGAACCTGTCTCGATGTAATATCCTCCTCACGGAGGACGGAATCCCCGTGACGTTGCGTCACCTGTACGATCCGGCACACCTTCCGAAACCGGAGTCGCTATCGACCAAACAACGCGATGCGCTCCTGACTGCCTACCGTAACGGTTACTTCGAGGTTCCACGGGGGATCACCCAGACCGAACTCGCCAAGCGACTGGACCTCAGCGATAGCGCCTTCTCCCAGCGAGTTCGTCGGGGTGTTGCCTCACTCATCGAACAGACGCTGCTCTCCGAGGAGCAGCCACGACGGTGAGCAGGCCTCGAGACTCGACAAACCACGCCCCCGTCCTCGAGCGGTATCGATGCCGTCGAACTGCTCGCCGTCGTCGGCCCCCTCGAGACGTGACCCCGTTCCGGTTTCCCGAAGTGTTTAACCTCGTTTGCCCGCAACATGAGAGCAGTGTTTGTTCAATGATGACTGTTCCCACTGTCTGCGGGTGGTTCGATGAGCGATGAGACGTATCTCGATCGGTTGGTCGACCGAGATCAGCTCCGGTCGTATCTCACGGATGCACTCGGCCCGGCCGACCGACTCGAGGTCGAACGCGTCGACGCCGGTCACTCGAACGAGACACTGTTCGTGACGTGGGGCGGCCAGGACTTGGTCGTCAGGCGGCCGCCGCCGGGGAAGACCGCCGACACGGCCCACGACGTCCTTCGGGAACACCACGTCGTCGACGCGTTACAGGAGACGGCCGTGCCGGTTCCGACGACCGTCCTCGCGTGCGACGACCACGAGGTCATGGGCAGTGATTTCTACGTGATGGAGAAACTCGAGGGCGACGTCATCCGTACCGAGGAGCCGTCGTGGCTCGCGCGCCCGGACGCCCGCAGACAGCTCAGTACCGAACTGGTCGATACGCTCGCAGCGATCCACGACGTCGACTACGAGGCCGTTGGCCTCGGCGAATTCGGCTATCCGGAGGGGTTCACACAGCGACAGGTCGACCGCTGGGGCGAGCAGTTCGAGTGGGCCCGGGAGACGACGGCCGACCATCGCGACCTCCCAGCGCTCGAGCGGATCACGGAGTGGCTGCAGGCGAACGTCCCCGAAGACCACCCGGAGACGCTCGTGCAGGGCGATTACAAACTCGACAACGTGATGTTCGCTCCTGCCGACGAGGCGGTCGCGGCGGGTGACGATGCGGCCGCCGACGCCAGGCCCGAAGTGATCGCCGTCTTCGACTGGGAACTGGCCACGCTCGGCGATCCGTTTACGGACCTCGGCTGGATGCTCTCGTTCTGGCACGACGAGAACGACCCTGACCCACCCGTCGAAGGGCTGTATCCGACGCTGACGGCACGCGAGGGCTATCTCACACGTAGCGAGCTGATCGAGCGCTACGAGGCACAGACCGGCCGTCCGTTCGATACTCCTCGCTTTTACACCGTGCTCGCGACCTACAAGATGGGCGCGCTCGGCGAGATGTTCTTCCGACGCTATCTCGAGGGCAACAGCGACGACCCACTGTATCCGAAGATGGAGGACGGCGTCCCACGGCTGCTCGAGCAGGCGACGGCGATCATCGACGGCGAGTACGACATCTAGTCGGCTGCAGATCGAACGGAGATCGGCTCGAAAAAACGAATCAGTTGGATCGGACGCGGTCGTCAGTTCGACTACCGCGACGTCCAGCCGCCGTCGACAGCGAGTACCGAGCCAGTAACGTAGCTCGCGGCGTCGCTCGCGAGGAAGACCGCCGGTCCGGCGATCTCTTCGGGCTCGGCGAAGCGCTCGAGTGGCGTGCGATCGATGATCGACTGGCGGAGTTCCTCGTTTTCTTGCAGGCCGGTCGTGAGTTCCGTCGCGACGTAGCCCGGCGCGATCGCGTTGACGCGTACGTCGGGCGCCCAGTCCATCGACATGCTCTTGGTGAGGCCGACAAGGCCGTGTTTCGAGGCGACGTAGGGGTGCTGGCGCGGCAGGCCGACCAGTCCGCCGACGCTGGCGACGTTGATGACCGAGCCGCCGTCGCTCTCGAGCAGCGAGTCGGCCGCCGCCGTCGTCACCTCGTACGCCCCATTGAGGTTGACGTCGAGGACCCGATCGAAGCTCTCGGTCGAGACGTCCTCCGGCCGACCGAGGGCATCTGCTGGATTGAAGCCGGCGTTGTTGACGACAACGTCGACGTTGCCGAACTCGGCCTCGGCTCGGTCGATGGCGCTCGTGACGGCATCCGGGTCGGTGACGTCAGCCGAGACGGCAAGTGCGTCGCCGCCGTTGGCTTCAATCTCGTCCGCCACAGCCTCGATTTCGTCGGTCGAGCGGGCCGACGGGACCACCGCGGCCCCGGCGTTTGCGAGTTCGACGGCAATGGCGCGGCCGATGCCGCGTCCGCCGCCGGTTACCAGTGCGACACGTCCGGAGAGGTCGAAGAGGTCACTCATCGTCTACCACCATGTCGATCCGATCGCGTAGTCCTTTCTTGTCGAACTTGCCGGTCGCCGTCTTCGGAATGGATTCGACCGTCCTGATCTCGTCGGGGAGCCACCAGTCGGGCTGGTCGAGTTCGGCTGCGAGATAGACCTGTAGTGTCTCCTCGTCGGTATCGCGTCCCTCCCCGAGCACGACGCAGGCCAGCGGCCGTTCCTGCCACGTCTCGTGGGGCACGCCGATGACGGCCGCCTCGACGACCGCCTCGTGAGCCATCAGCGCGTTCTCGAGTTCGATCGAAGAGATCCACTCGCCGCCGCTTTTGATGACGTCTTTGGCGCGGTCGACGACCTCGAGGTAGCCGTCCTCGTCGACGGTGACGATATCGCCGGTTTTGAGCCACGACTTTTCGAAATCGTCTGCGGTCGCGTCGGGTCGGTTGTAGTACTCCGAGACGACGGTGGGCCCGCGAACCCAGAGCTCGCCGACGGCCTGCCCATCCCACGGAACGTCCTCGCCGGCATCGTTCACGACGCGCATCTCGAGGCCCGGCGAGAGCAGTCCCTGCTTCTTGCGCTTGTCGTACTTCCGGCCGCGGTCCCAGTCGTCCATCTGCGATTTCGGCCGGGAGACCGAACCGATGCTCATCGTTTCGGTCATCCCCCACGCGTGTTCCATCGTGACGTCGAACTCGTCTGCGTACCGGCGCATGACGTCTTCGGGGGCCGCGCTGCCGCCGACGACGATCCGCTCGAGAGAGGAGAGGTCGCCGCCGTGTTCGTCGATGTGCTCGAGGAGGTTGATCCAGACCGTCGGGACGCCGGCGGTTAGCGTGACGCCCTCGCGTTCGATCAGTTCGAGCAGGTCGGCAGACGTCGGAGACGGGCCGGGATAGACCTGGGTCGCGCCGGCCATCGTCGCCGCGTAGGGGAACTCCCAGGAGTTGACGTGGAACATCGGCACGACCGGCATCACAACGTCGCGCTCGTCGATGTTCAGCCCCGCGGGCGTCATCACCATCATCGCGTGGGCGTAGATCATCTTCTGGGTGTACTCGACGCCTTTCGGTCGCCCGGTCGTCCCGGACGTGTAACACATGCCAGCAGGAAGGTCTTCCTCGAGCGGTGGCAGCTGCTCGTCGGCGATTGGATCGTGCGCATCGAGCAGGTCCTCGTAGGCGACCGCGTCGATCTCGGTGTCGGGGACGGCGTCGGCCATGACGACGACCTCGTTGACCGGGAGGTCGTCCCAGAGTCGTTCGATCGTCTCAAACGGGTCCCCCGGATCGACGAACAGGATGTCGTCGGCGGCGTCCTCGACGATGTGGACGATGTCCTCGTCGCCGAGCACAGCGTTGATCGTGTGCAACTGCGCGCCCGATAGCGGGGCCGCGAAGTAGGTCTCGAAGTGCCGATGATGGTTCCAGCCGACCGTGCCGATCCGATCGCCGGGGCCGAACCCGCGGTCGACGAGCGCGGCAACCAGTGATCGCACACGAGTACCGAACGCGGCGTACGTGTAGTCGGTGATCCCGTCATGGGTCCGGGAGACGACCCGCGTCTCGGGGTAGAGATTCGTCGGCCGCCAGAAAAACGGCCGGAGCGTCAGGTCGGTCATCCTAGGCGACTTCCTCCGGTGAGACGGCGAGGTACTTCTCGAGGAGATCCTCACGCGCTTGAATCTCCTCGACCGAGCCCTCGAAGACGATCGAGCCGGTGTCGATGACGTAGCCGCGACTCGCCAACTCGAACGCGAAGTTGACGTTCTGCTCGGAGAGCAAGACGGTTACGTCCTCTTCGACGACCGCCTGAAGCATCTCCTGTAAGTCGTCGACGATGACCGGGGCGAGCCCCTCGGTCGGTTCGTCGAGCAAGAGCAACGAGGGGCGTTGCACGAGCGCGCGTGCGACGGCGAGCATCTGCTGTTCGCCGCCGCTCAAGTTCTGGGCGTTGCTCGTTCGCAACTCGTCGAGGATCGGGAACAACTCGTACATCTCCGCGACCGGTTTCGGGTCGGCCGCGAGTTTGTGCGCGAGGACGAGGTTCTCGTGAACCGAGAGGGTCGGGAACACCCGTCGATCTTCGGGCACCAGATTGATGCCGCGCTGGTTGAGCTTATCGGGCGATTTCCCGACGATGTTCTCGCCGCGGTAGACGATCGAGCCGCGCCGCGGCGGCGTCACGCCCATGATCGATCGCATTGTCGTCGTCTTCCCGGCCCCGTTGCGGCCGAGCAAGGCGACGACTTCGCCCTCGGCGAGCTCGAGTGAGACGCCGTGGAGGACGTGGCTATTCCCGTAGTACGTGTCGATGTCGTCGAGTTCGAGTACTGTCATACTGCCTCACTGCCAAGGTAGGCTTCCGTCACGCGTTCGTCGGAGAGGACCGCCTGTGGATCGCCGTCAGCGAGGACCGCCCCGTCGGCGAGGACGACGATCCGATCGGAGATGTCGGTGACGACGTCCATGTCGTGTTCGGTGACGACGAACGTCGCGTCGATATCCTCGTTCAGTTCGTGGATGAGTGAGACGATCTCTTTCGTCTCGGTCGGGTTCATTCCGGCCGTCGGCTCGTCGAGCAAGAACACTGTCGGCTCGATCGCGAGCGCGAGGGCGATCTCGACGTTGCGCTTTTCGCCGTGGCTCAGTTCGTCACACGTGACCTCCGCCATGTCGGCGAGGTTCGTGAGTTCGAGTAACTCGTCGACATCCGCGTTGAGTTGCTCGTCATTGGCCGCCCGCGAACGGATATCGAGCGTCCGCCCCTCGTGGGCGATCCGAGCGACTTGGACGTTCTCTCGAACCGTTAGCCGCTCAAAGACGTTCGAGATCTGGTACGACCGCGAGAGGCCGCTTTGGGCCACCTCGTGTGGTGGGGCGTCGGTGATATCCGCGAGTTCGCCGTCCTTTTGGAGCCAGATCTCCCCCGAAGTCGGCTCGAGCACCCCCGTCAGCAGGTTGTAGAACGTCGTCTTTCCGGCCCCGTTTGGGCCGATGATACTGGTAATCTCGTCTTCCTCGAGTTCGAGCGAGACGTCGTTGACGGCGACGAGGTCACCGAACTGTCGTCGCAGGTTTTCGGTCTTGAGAACTGTCGTCATTAGGTAGCACCTCTCTGGCCGATCGATCGCAGACGATTCCACACCGATCGAAGTCTCGCGACGATCACATCCCTCGCATTACGGAGCTTTGTGGTGATCGAGTCGCCGACAAACGACGCTGCAGCGCCAGCACCGTCGCGTTCGTACACCGTCTGGACCTCGAGAAGCCATGCGTGGAGCATGACCAGCCCACCGACAGCGCCCTGCTTGAAGTAGAGCACGACGAGGATGAGCATGACCCCGAAGAAGAACTCCCAGTGGGCCTCGAGCGCCGGGTAGCGGCTGATCCCCCAGCGGACGTAGAGGTAGATGAACGCGCCGACGATCGGCCCGGCGAAGAACGTCGCACCACCGATGACGGTGGCGACAACGGCGATCGCGCTCTGTGTCCAGTGGGAGTGATACGGCGAGGCGACGCTCGCCAGTCCCGCGATCAGGACACCGGCGACTCCGACGAAAACCGCCGAGAGGATGAACGTCATCCACCGGTGGTATCGAACGTCGACGCCGAGTGCAGCGGCTCGATCAGGACTCTCGCGGATCGACTTGCAGATCGTCCCGAACGGTGAGTTGACGATCCGCCAGAGGGCGTACGTCGACGCGAGGACGATCGTCAGCGTCAGGTAGTAGTAGACCCGTCGATCGCCGAGTCTGAACTCGAGGCCGCCGAGTTCGACGAACCCGAGCAGGACGAGGACACCGTCGGTGCCGTTTGTCAGTCCGGCGGGGTTCTGGACGATCAGCGAGTAGCCGAGCATCCCGAACGCCAGCGTGATCAACGCAAAGTAGATCTCCTCGAGTCGGACGGACAGCCAGCCGACCGGGATCGCGATCAGGACGACCAGCAGGACACCGACGAGACCGCCGATAACGAATGTCACGAGCGGCGCGACGCCGCTGCCGAGCGCGTCTGCGATCGTCGGCTGGAGGTCCCGGATGACGATTGCGAGCCCGTAGGAGCCACCGGCAAAGAACAGCGCGTGGCCGAACGAGAGGAGGCCGGTGTAGCCGTACAGGAGGTTAAAGGCAAGCGCGAACAGCGCGATGATCATGAACTCGGTGAACAGGTACACTTGGAAGGAGGGACCGAGTCCGATCAGGACCAGTCCGACCAATCCGAGCAGGGTAAATCGCTCTCTGGTCCAGCCGTTCTGGACAGCTTCCCGGCCGAACGTACCGATCCGCGCGCCGATGCTGTTGTCTTGTGTACTCATTCGCCGAACCCTCCGAACAGCCCTTCTGGACGGAACAGTAACACGAGTACCATTGCGAGGAACGGAATCGCGATGTGTCCGGCCGCCATGAACTGCGGCCCGAGTGCTTGCATCATACCGACGAACATCGCTCCCACGAACGCCCCTGAAAGCGAACCGAGGCCGCCGATGACGACGATAATGAACGCGTCGATAATGACTTGATCTCCGAGTGCTGGACTAACGGATTGCAGCGGTGCAGCGAGTGCTCCGCCGAGTCCGGCGAGGAAGCTTCCGAAGAAGAACACCCCGGTGTACAGCCGCGGGACGTCGACCCCGAGAATCGAGGCCATCTCCCGGTCCGACGATGTCCCGCGCACGAGTGCGCCGAAGTACGTCTTCGTGATGAACACCCACAGACCGAGCATGACGACGAACGCAGCACCGATAACGAACAGTCGGTAGGCGGTGAACGTACCGCCTCCGACCGACACGGAGAAATCGAGTGCTGCCGGTGCGTCCACCGAATACGGCTGTGAACCCCAGATGAAGCGGATCACTTCGTGGATGATGAGGACGAAGCCGAACGTGACGATCAACTGGTCGAGGTCTCCCTCGAGTCGACCGTACAGCGGCCGGATCGTACTGACCTCGATGAGAACGCCGATGACTCCAACGGCCGTCGCGCCGATAACGACCGCGAGCCAGAAGTTGCCGATCAAACTGTTCGTCACTGCCAGTGCGACGTAGGCCCCGATCATGTAGAAGGCCCCGTGTGCGAAGTTCAGTACCCCCAACACGCCGAAGATCAAGCTCAGACCGACGGCGATCAGGAACAGGCGACTTCCGAGGCTGAGACCAATGATAACGTCTGACAGCCCGATAAATGCAATTGTATTCGTCATTCTTGTATAAGTGTCATGTTGTATAACAGCGGCGACGGGTTCGTTAGACCCCCGAAGGGAGGTCGGAGTCGCCGAGTGCGTCGTTTACCACGTCAGGTGTGGCTTCGTAGACCTCGACCGGATCGAGGACGTTGCTTTCCCAGTCGTCGTCGTAGCTGACCGTTCCCCAGATCGAGGGCACGGTTGCCTGATTCGTCTCCTCGTTGAACCGGTAGTCGCCGACCGGGCCGGAGTGTTCCATGCCGGTGAACGTCTCCACCAGATCGTCCGCATCGGCGCTGCCGGCCGACTCGATAGCCTCCTTGTACAGGTACACTGCCCGGTAGGCACCCTCGGCGTTGTACGTCGGAAGGGTCTCGTACTCGTCGTAGTACCGATCGCGGAACGAGTTGTTCTCGTCAGTGTCCGGGACGAACGGGTCGTACCGCGTCGAGGCGTACTCACCTTCGGGAAGCGGCGATCCATCCGCGGGCAGATCCGTCCCCATACCGACGCTGAAGAGGGTGTAATCGATCTGGTCGAACCAGCCGGCGCTCTCGGCCTGTCCGAGGAACGTCGTCAGGTCGGCCCCCCACAGCGGCGTGATGACGCCGTCCGGCTCTGCATCCATGATCGAACTGATGTACGGCGAGTAATCACCCGTCTCGAGTCCGGGGTACTGTTCTGCCGTGAACTCTGCGTCGACGCCGAGTCCCTCACAGAACGCCTGGAAGTAGTCCCAGGTCTCGTATCCGAACGCGTAGTCCGGCCCAATCGTCGCCCACTCGGTCGCATCGAGTTCCTCAGCCGTCCGTGCAGCGCCGTAGATGTCCTGTGCGAGGCTGTTTGCGTTCCGGAAGACGTAGTCGTTTCCGACCGAATCCTCGTGTTCACCCTCCGGTGACGTCAGAAACGGCGTCGCCGCGTGTGTGACCATAAACGGAATCTGGAACTGGGCGACCTGTGGTGCCAGCGCCTGTGCGACACCACTGCTGTCCAGCCCAAACAGGCCGTCGACACTCTCCTCTTCGATCAGGCTCCGCATCTGGCGGCCTGCCGTATTGGCGTCACTTTCCGTGTCACGGGAGATGACGGTAACCTCTTCACCGTCTATTCCACCGTTGTCGTTGATTTCATCGACAGCAAGCTCGTAGCCTCGAGCTCCCTCCTCACCATACAGTGACGCAAACCCGGAGGTGATGTAGAGTGCACCGAGCGTGATCCCGTCGTCGTCGCCTCCACCGAGACAGCCTGCAACCGTCGCGAGCCCAGCCCCGGCAGCGGTCGTCTTCAGAAACGTTCGCCGATCGACGCCCAGTGAGTTCGGTGCTGTTCGCGACCCATTGTTCTCGTGACCATTCCTCATGTTATTGCTAACCACAGACAATCACGAACTCAACTCCGTATGATGGATATAAATAAATTATGTTAATAATCTTATATTGTATTTATTGTTGTCATGATATTGGTGGTGATTGACGTACTCTCGTTAGGACTCGACACAGATCTCTCGACGGGATTAACGCCGATACGGACACATGTTGGAAGAGTAATATTAGAGGTAGTGGCACACATGTCAAACTACTCAGTAATCAATCACGGAGGTGACGATCAGTCGACGTTGTTCGCACCACACCCGTCATTCTACGGGCTTTTCGGCCGCGGGGTTATCAGATGTGGTAATCTGCACGTGACTTTTTTGAAGGGGGAACAATAGGTTGAATTCAATGGCTATTGACGAGGCCGACCACTCAGATGCCGGGAATTTTTCTGACGACGAAGCATCTGAATCAGCGTCGGTGGACGAAAAATCCCACGAGTCGGACTCGGATCCGGGCGTCCGCGTCGGAGCGTACACGTGGGCGGATTTCATGGCAGAACACGGCTACGGTGACGAGGTTTCTGCACTCTATCCCGACGATTCTGAATCCGAGGTCGACGACCAACTCGGACTCGATACCGACGAAGCGGTCGAACCGACAGTTCCCAGCGGGGACGACTGGACTCGAGTCTCGTTCGATCCAACCGCCTATCTTGGCAGACATCCGGACACTCTCGAATCAGTCATCGCCGATCCCGCGAAGCCAAACGCCGAAATCCTGCAGGACGCGTTCCTCGAGTACGTCGACCCGGAGACGACACCCGTCACGAAAGACGTCTGGACCTGGGAACACTACAAGTGGGAGTACTACTACGAAGACGACGGCTCCCGCCCGCGGGATGCAGACGGCGAGATTATTCGACACGACGAAGAAGACGCGCTCGGTTTCGACCCGGACACTATCGAACAGCGACTGTTCGCTGGCGACGAGGCCGCGATGGTGTTGGACGACCTCGTCGAGGAACGAACCGTCAACATCCAAGACGAACTCGACGAAGACGACTTCTTCTCGACGGCTTCGGGCAACACGACCGTCACCAACCGCTACGACCTTGAGAAGGCCGTCCCGATGGACAAGAAGACCCACTTTCGGGAGGTCGAACGTTACTGGGTCAACAAACCCTACGCGTGTGTCGTTATTTTCCATTCGGAGAAAGAAAACGAGAAGAAGTACTACATGATCGAGCCGTACCGAAACGAGATCGAGCAGGAACTCCAAGAGTTCCTCTCGGGCAAACTCCGGACGGCGATCAAATACTCCGAGGACGGCATCAAAGAGAAGGCGACCGAGGACGGCCGCCGAGCGGTCATCGAAGACGAAACTCGCCGCCTCCTGAAACGGTACGATCTCTTCGAGAAATCCTCCGGACGGACGAAAAAGAGCCTCCTCGAAACGCTGCAGACGTTGCTCGACGACGACGAGGACACCGAGGACGAGGAGGCAGGTCCGAAACCGCTCGAGGGACTCTCTGTCCGGCCCGAGCCCGCGATTCTTGAGGACGATCCGGACACGCTGTCGGAGTATCAGGTCGAAAAGCTCCTCTACCTGCTCAAGCGTAATTTCATCGGCTACGAGCGCATCGACGGCATCAAACACGACATCAACGTCGAGGACATCTCCGTCGACGGCTACAACTCCCCCGTCTTCGTCTACCATTCGGAGTACGAGCAGATCATCTCGAACATTTATCATGGTGAGGACGAACTCGACGACTTCGTCGTCAAACTGGCCCAGCGCTCGGGCAAAGGGATCAGTAAACGGCTCCCACAGGTCGACGCGACCCTCCCCGACGGTTCGCGTGCCCAGTTGACGCTGGGGCAGGAGGTCTCCGACCACGGGACTAACTACACCATCCGTCAGTTCAAGGACGTTCCGTTCACCCCGATCGACCTCATCAACTGGAACACCTTCAGCCTCGATGAGATGGCATTTCTCTGGCTCGCCATCGAGAACCACAAGAGCCTGATCTTCGCCGGCGGGACAGCATCCGGGAAAACGACCTCGCTGAACGCTGTCTCGCTGTTTATTCCAAGCAGCGCCAAGATCGTCTCCATCGAGGACACTCGCGAGGTCGAACTCCCACAGCGAAACTGGATCGCGAGCGTGACGCGGCCGTCGTTTACCGACGACGAGCAGGGTGACGTCGACGAGTTCGACCTGCTCGAGGCCGCACTGCGCCAGCGACCCGACTACATCGTGATGGGTGAGATCCGTGGTGAGGAAGGCCGGACGCTGTTCCAGGTCATGTCGACGGGCCACACGACGTACACCACGTTCCACGCCGACTCCGTCGACGAAGTCCTCAAACGATTTACGACGGACCCGATCAACGTCTCGAAGACGATGTTCACCGCGCTGGATCTGGTCTCGATCCAGACGCAGACGCGGGTGCAAGGCCGGAAGGTCCGCCGGAACAAGTCGCTCACGGAGATCAACCATTACGAGGCCGAACACGACGAGATCAACGTTCAAGACGTCTACCAGTGGCAGGCCGAAACCGACGAGTTCCTCAAGATGGGGGACTCCAACACCTTAGAGGAGATCCAGTTCGACCGCGGCTGGAGCAAAGAGAAACTCGAGGAGGAACTGTTCAAACGCGAGGTCATCATCGCCTACCTCATCAAAAACGGGCTCAACACGTACGCGGAGGTCGCGGCGACGGTTCAGGCGTTTATCAACGATCCGGACACGATCTTGACGCTGATCGCGAACGGCTATCTCGAGGACAGCCTCGAAGACCTCCGCGAGATGGAGAGCGTCCTGATCGACGTCGATCAGGAGAAAGAGGAACTCGTCCCACGACCGGAGGCGACCGACGAGACCTACAACCTCTCGATGGACCTCTTAGAGCGGGCCGAGGAGTCGCTGTTCGAAGAGTACCGCGGGAAGGTCCCGAGCGGCCTCGCAAGCGCGCTCAGTGGGATCGAACAGGAAGAGACGATCGACGTCGATCGTGCCGATACCGACGAGTTCGAGTTTGCCGGCGAGGTCGACACCAGCATCGACGAGGAGACGTGGGAACTGGGCGATAGCTCGAGCGCGTTCGACATCGACTCGAGCGAGGAGCCCGACGAACCGGCTTGGCTCAGTGATGACGCTGCGTTCGACATTAGTGACGAAAGCGAGGCGACCACGAGTAGCGACGCTGCGACAGCCGACGCCGAGACAGGTGACACCCCCTCGACGGGCTTCGATCAGGACGCCCCTCCGGAGACCGCGACTGACGGGCCAGCAGCTGACGGCGCACTACCAGCGCCGAGTACGGAACTCGAGTCGTCTCAGTCGACTCCCGAGGCCGACAGCGAGTCGGCAGCCGACACTGAGACGCCTTCCGACGCACACGCTGAGGGCGGACACGATCAGTCTACGACAGCTGCCGACTCGACGGCATCGTCGACCGACACGACCGACGACACCGAGTCGACGAGTCGCCCTTCGGACGGTCCCACGGACGAGGACCTCGGCGGTCTCTTCGACGACATGGGCGATGCAGTCGAAACGCTCGAGGGCGACCCGGATCACACGACGGCCGAGTCCACAGATACCGACACAGCCGCGGACCCGATGATCCGAGAGGACGACTTCGAGTCGATCTTCGACCCCGACTCGGCCGACGATGCGGTCGGCGATTTCAGCGACCACCTCGAAGAAGCCGAGGCTGATGACCCCGAGTCGGAGACGGACGAGACGTCCGGCGGCGACACGGCGACTGGTGACGGTTCGGAGTCGTCCACCGCTGCCGACGCGACAACGGAGCCGTCGATAACGATCGACCTGCCGCCGACCGAGGGCGACAAACCGGATGCAGGTGCCGACAGTAAGTCCTCTCAGGCCGAATCCGCTGACGACTCCGATGGTGAGTCGACGACTGAATCCAGTGGTGAGTCGATCTTTGCAGCTGATGACTCCATCTTTTCCGACGACGGAGCGGACGAGACAGACGACGCCTCGCTGTTCGACGACAGGAGCCGTCCGGCCACGACGGACGATTCGATTTTCAGGCAAAGCGACGAGGCTGACGACGAGGACACGGACGAACCCGATGAGGAGACCGACAGATGAGTTTACAAACCGATACCAGCGGCGGGGATGGAACGCTCTCGGGTGGCTCCGACATCCTTGGTGAGACGTTCTACCCACTGTACGCCCGGCTGTTCAGCGAGGATAGCGAGTTCGTCGGCGACGTCGAGACGAAACTCGCACAGGCCCGGATGACCGATACGGTCGAACTCTACCTCTCGCGGGCGCTCGGGATCGGCTTCATCAGCGGGCTGGCGCTCTGGCTGCTTGGCCTCCTGCTCGGCTACGGACTGTTCGCAACGGGACTCATTCAGGTCGACGTGATCATCGGGTTCCCCGTCGGCAGCGAGACGGTCCTCGCGATCATCGATACGCTTCGAATCCCGGCGCTGGTCTTCGTGACCGGCCTCGTCTTCGGCTCGATCGGCTTCGGGATCGGCTTCGGCTCGCTGGTCGCGATCCCCTACTCGCGTGCGTCGACTCGCAAACGCGAGATCAACATGCTCCTGACCGATTCGGTGTCGTTCATGTACGCGCTGTCGGTCGGTGGCCTGAACCAACTCGAGATCATCGAGGCGATGGCCCAAGCCGACGACACCTACGGCGAGGTGGCAATGGAGTTTCAGAGCATCGTCAAAGAGACCGAGTACTTTGATATCGACTACCGAACGGCGATCAGAAAGCAGGCGCTCGAAACACCGAGTGACGAACTCTCGCAGTTCCTGACGGACATGCTCTCGATCGTCAACAGCGGCGGCGACATGGAGAGCTTCCTCGAGGACAAGAAAGAAAAGCACCTGCGAACCGCGAAACAAGAACAGGAACTCACCCTCGAGACGCTCGAGTTGTTCGGCGAGATGTACATGACGCTGTCGCTGTTTCCGCTGTTGTTGATCATCATCATGGTCGTCATGCAGATGATTCCGCAGGCGGACGTGACGAATGAGATGCTGTATATGACCGTCTACGGACTGATTCCGCTGATCGGCATCGCGTTTCTCGTCTTGGTTTCGACGGTCAAACACGACGAGCCGGGTGATGGATTCCTCTCGATGGGAGAGACGGACCAGCGAGTCGAAACCCAGCGGGACCAGGGGCTGTTGAACCTCGGCCTCGTCGAGCAGTTCACTGGCGAGCACAGCGTCTTCGACCGGATCAAAAACCGTGAGGGGACCTACGAGACCAAAGAGGTGCTTCGGCGGCCACACATCTTCTTCCGGGACAATCCGCTCTTTACGCTCGCGTTGACACTGCCCGCCTCGCTCGTGATCGTCGCCACGGCAATGGTCAACGGCTCGGCACCGACGTCGTGGGACCAACTGCTCGGCAACGCCGTCTGGGGGACGTTCATCTACGTCTACGTCCCGCTGTACGTCATGGCGATCCCGCTCGCGATTTTCCGCGAGTGGAACGTTCGTCACCGAAACGCCGTCGTCAGTCAACTCTCCGAAGACCTCCGGAAACTCTCGAGTTCGAACGACACCGGGCTGACCTTGCTCGAGTCACTGAAAGCCGTCTCGGATACGACGAGTGGCAAACTCGCCCGCGAGTTCGAGATGATGCACACGAAGGTCAACTACGGGACGAGTCTGAAACAGGCGTTTATCGAGTTCAACAACAAGTATCACATCCCGCGACTCGCCCGAACGACCCGACTGATCACCGAGGCACAGGAGGCGTCGAACCAGATTTCGAACGTCCTCCGGACGGCCGCCCGCGCCAGCGAGAACCACGACGATATCGAACGCGAACGCAAGTCCCGAACCCGAATGCAGGTCGTGATCATCATCATGACGTTCATGACCGTCCTCGCGGTGATCGCGATCCTCAAAACGCAGTTCATCGACACGATGGCCGGCCTCGAGTCGACCAGCAGCGACTCCGGTGGCGGCGGTGGTGAACTCGCACAGGCCGATCTGAGCGAGAACATTCAGGTCGATATGCTGGCGGTGTTGTTCTTCCACGCCGTGACGATGCAGGCGATCATCTCCGGGTTCATCTGTGGCTACATCCGGGATGCCGACCTACTCAGCGGGCTGAAATACGCGGTTGCACTGGCAACGATCGCACTCGTCGGCTGGACGCTGGTGGCCTGAAATGAGTCGAAAACGAACGCAGAACGGATCGAAGCGCACTCGAGGCCGACGCCAGCGGACGGTCTCGCTCTCGTTGCGTGATCGTGGCCAGACCACGCAGGATTTTGCGGTCGGGATCGGCGTGTTCATTCTGGCCGTTGCCTTCGTGTTCTCGTTTCTCCCCACGATTCTGACGCCGTTCGACTCGTCGGTCAGCGGCGGGCAGACGGCGCAGGCGGATCGGATCGCGGATCGGCTGGTGCACAATCTGTCGGATTCGGATACGTCACCGAACGCGATCAACGACACTGCATTCAACGAGACTGATGGTGAGTTAGAAGATCGCGTTGGCCTTCGAACCGCAGGCGATCAAGTGAGCGTGCAGATCGAACAGCTCAACGAGAGCGAAACGGTCAACGACATGGTGATCGGAGACCAGTACAACGGCCAGTCAGCGGCCAGTTCGGCTCGGATCGTGACACTTGATGATAACCCAGAGGGCTGTGAAACAGCGTGCCGACTCGTCGTGAGGGTGTGGTAACCATGTCCCGAATCGACCCCACACACGACAGTGACCGAGGACAGGCCTACACCCTCGAGGGGTTCATCAGCGCGATGGTCGTCCTGATGGCGATCCTGTTGGCACTGCAGTCGGTCGTCATCACGCCGACGACCGGTGGCCTTGCGGATCGGACGGTTCAATCTCAAGTTCAGCAGGAGACCCAAGATGCGCTCGTCGTCGCTGCGGCGGCAGACGATGGTGACCTCTCTGCGATGGTTCGGCACTGGAACGACTCTGAAGAAGAGTTCCACAATGCGAGCGAAAGCGACGATGTACCAGGCTACTACAACGCCTCGAATCAGACGGAACTGTACGATGAGTTCGTCCTCGGGGAGATCCTCTCGGATCGATTCACGGAGCGCGGGATGAGTTACAACATCGAACTCGTCTATCAGGACCAAGATGGTGAGTTTGATACAGACACTAGTACGTATCTCGTTTATCAGGGCGAGTCCGAAGCGGTAACTGCGAGTTACATGGTGACGTTATTCGACGATCAAGAACTCGAAGACGGGACGGAACTGGGGGAGGAGAATCACGACTACCCAATTCCTCGAGCAACTGATGGTGACTCCAAAGTATACAACGTGGTGGAGGTGCGCGTCGCCGTATGGTAACTGATCGCCTTCGAGAACGTCGAGAGCGAGATCGTCCGTGTGAGTCTAGTCGAACCGAGCGCGGACAGGTGATCCTCATCGGTGCCATTGCACTCGCGTTCATCATCCTCGGCGTCGTCGTCGTCTTCAACGGCGTCGTCTACACTGAGACGCTGTCGTCATCTGAGACGGGCCAAAGCGCGACCACCGCCGAAGCGACGGAACTCGAGGTTACACAGGGAGTTGCGTGTGTCCTCGATCGCGAAGACATGGCGTCGGGTGGAGTATCGATAGAAAACATAGATGGGAATGAGCTGACGGACGACGATCCTGAGGCTGCGAACGACCATTGGGACGATACTGCTGGCGCAGAGATCGAGACGTTCAGCGACCAGTACCGCAACGCGACAGCTCACTCGAGACCAGCAGTGGTGGCTATCGACGACGATCCCGACTTCATCCTCGATGGGGATAACGTCATATTGGATGGTGACCTGACAGTCACGATTACGTACGATACCAACGACCTCAGGTACGAACGAACGGTCGACGTCAATCCGGAGGCGTGTCCATCATGATCGGACGCCCCCACGATGGGACGGACCGCGGGATGTCGATCGCGCTCACGCACGTCCTGACGATCGGGATCACGACGATCCTCATTGCGATGCTGTTGATGAGTGGCAGTACGATGCTGGATTCGGAAACTGAACGGTCGACGCAGACGTCACTCGAGACCATCGGCGAACGGTTGGCCGGCGACATCGACAACGTCGATCGGGCCGCATCGACGGACGACAGCGTAACGCTCACTACTGACCATCCACAGACGGTGACGAATTCGCGATACACCGTCGAGTTACTCGCGGCAGCTCAGTGTGACGACGCACCCTTGCTCGATGGAGACGAACCCTGTCTCAAACTCTCGGCCACCGACATCGACGTGACGGTGTATATCCCAGTCGTGATCGATGCCGACATTGGTGACGAGCAGTCGGCATCGGGCGGTTCGATCGAAATTAGCTCCGACGGCGACGTGATCGAACTCACGGAGGCGAACCGATGATCGACCGCCGAGCCGACTCGAGAGCGAACGACCGGGCAGTCTCGGAGGTCGTCGCCTTCGTCCTCGTCTTCGCGATTATCCTCGGTTCCGTCGGTATCCTGTATTCGACCGGGTTCCAGGCGATGGACGACTATCAGGAAAACGAACAACTCGTCAACGCCGAGCGGGCGATGGACGCGCTTGCGGACAACTTCAACGACGTCATCCGGTACAACGGCGTCAATCAGCGTTACGGCGAACTCTCGCTGCGTGATGGGGCTGTCAGGACAAGTGACAGTGGAACCAATCTCGACATTTTGATCGAGAAAGGTGGTGAGAACAGGTCAATTGCTGACAGAGATGAGACGAAGCTCTCTCAGTATTACACTACCGACGAAACGCTCGATTTGGGCGAGTTCGCTTATACGTCGGATGGTGATCGGATCGCCTACGAAGGCGGTGGCCTCGTCCGTGGCGATGACTCCGAAGACTGGAGTCTCGTTCGTAAACAGCCCCACATAACGTGCAGCGATGATCGCGAGGCAGCGGTCATCTCACTCGTTACGATCTCGGCGGACGACCGATCGGTCCAGAGCAGCAGCGGACTGGGCGTCACGATGTCCGTCGAAAACCGCAGTAGTGCGGTTTACACCGACGATGTCGATAGCGTGTCCATCACCATCGAGGACGACGATACCGCATACAACGACGCGTGGGATTCGACTCTCGACACTGATCGTGGCTGGACGGACAACGACAACGGAGACGATCTCAGACGAACGTGTCCTGCCGACCGAGTCGTCGTCACCATCGTCGAAGTCGATCTTGAGTACTGACGCCGACTACGCTCGCTCCCAGTCGCCGGTCAACATCGCTCGGAGGCCGGCTCGAGCCGCCAGCGCTTCGACCCGAGCGGCACGCTCGTCGACGGTTCCGCCAGTCTCGAGATAGAGCCCGTTCGAAAGCTGCTGGGGGGCGATCATCGACGTCCCGTCGGGGTGTGTCGGAGAGTCGTTCAGGACGGCTTGGTCGTCGGCTGCGTCGTCGAGCTGCCAGGGAACGGAGAGGCCGGAGAGGCCGCGATCGAAGAGATATGCCGCAGCGCTGTGAAGCGCCTGATCCGAACTCGAGTGGCCGATCGCGCCGATCGACCCACGATCGTTGAAAAATCGAACGACGTACTCGGTGTCGTCGTCCACCGTCGCGTCCCCGTTTGCGCGGCTGTCATCGACGCCTATCGGGGTGGCTGATTCGGCTGTCGACTCTCCATCGGCGTCTTCGCGGGGTGGCTCGGAATCGGCTGGCGGCTCTGGCCGGCGGTCGGCCGCTTCGCTGTCGTCGTCGGAAATTTCGCGTTCGGAGAACTGCACCGAGACAGCGGTGTCAGTATCGGATTCGAGCGCACCAGCCGGCTGGTCGTCGCCAGTGTCGGCGAACGAAGCGACGAGTTGCTCGAGAAACCGGTCGGTGGCGGATTCGAACTCCGTGCGGTAGGCGTCGCCCTGTTCGGTTGCCGCCATGAGTTCCGCGGAGATCGTCTCAACGAGCGTCGGTCGGTCGACGGCGAGCTGGCGGGCGACGAACTCGCGGGAGTGGCGCTTGAGACGACGAGCACTGGCGTCGCGCGAGTAGTGTGTGAGTGCGGGTTCGTGGTCGGGAAGCGCTGCCCGACGACAGGCCAACTGTTCGATGTCGGTCGTGCCGGCGAGCAAGAGAAAATCACGACCGTTGGTGTAGATCGCGCGGTCGACGCCCGTCCAGGCCATCGCCTCGAGGAGGGCCACGGCACGGGATTTGTTCAGTGAGTCGTCGAACGCCTCGACGGCGACGAACAGCGCCGGGATTCCACCGACCGAGCAGACGTACTCAAGTGGTGTCTCGTCGACGGTCGTGTCGGTCACACACGAGTCGGCGTGGACAGTCCAGCCGAGTGTCTCGAGAAAGGGGTCGATGAGCCAGAGACGTGTGTCTCGCTTCGTCGCCGGTGGTGTCGAATCGACGACGACCGCAGAGCGGCTGACAAAGGCATGGAGGTCAAGCGGAGGCATTATCGACTATTCGGAGTGCCAGTATGTAAGCCTCCGCGTGTGTTTCATTCTGTCGAAGAACGCGTCCACACTCGAGGAGGGGTGCTGCCCGACAGTCACCAGTACAGCCGCCGTGTGTACCAGTTCGGACTGAGTGTTGTGATCCGACGAACTCACTCGGGAGTGAGTCCGTTCGTTTCCATCGGCTCTCGATGATAGATCCGGAGACGGGAATCACGAACGGTAAACGCGGATTTGAGCGTTGGCGGAATCGTCTCCGCTTTTCCGATGACGAGCGTGCCGTCGCGGCGGATCGATCGAGCGATCGTTCGGAGCATCGACTGTTTGTACTCGTTGTCGATGTAGATAAACAGGTTCCGACAGATCACGAGATCGAACCCCGTTTTGGGCTCGTCGTTGATCAGATCGTGGCGTTCGAAGGTGACGTTGTGTTTGATGTCGTCGCTGACCCGGAAGGTGCGGCCATCCCGGTCGACGTACGCGGTGTAGTCGTCGAGAAACCCGAGTTGCTCGTCGAGGTCGACGGTTCGAGACGCTTCATAGACGCCGTTTCGGGCCGTCTCGAGCGCCGGTTCGCTGATGTCCGTCCCGAGGATTTCGACGGCTGATTCGTCGATGGCGGGATCGTCGTGGGCGAGCATTGACACCGAGTACGGTTCGCGCCCGTCGGCACAGGCAGCACTCCAGACACGAACGGTCTCGTTGGCGTCGGTCAGCGCTACTAAGACGTCACGGATTCCCGACCAGACGTCGGGATTGCGAAAGAACCCGGTGACGTTGATGCTCAATGCGTCGAGCAGCGCCTCCTGCTCGGCGGGGTCGTCTCGAAGCGTCTCGAGGTACGCCGAGTACGTGTCACTCTGAGTTCGGCGCATCCGCGAGGAAAGTCGCCGATCGAGGTAGCTGTCGTTATAGTGACTGGTCGCAAACGCCAGTTCGGCTTCGATGTACGCTAATAGTTCGTCGAAGCTGTCGCCGGTCACAGCTCTAGCACTCCGTTCTCGACACCTTTGTTGGCGGTCTTGACGACGAGCGTCCCTGTGCCGGGTGTGAACTCGACGGTTCGGCCGTGTTCACCGCCGACGTCTTCGGCGACGAGCGGAACACCGAGTTTCTCGAGTTCCGCTCTGGCCGCGGCGATGTTTCGCTGGCCGACACCCTCGCCGAAGCTTTCGAACTCGAACATATCGCTGCCGCCAGCGAGTTTCGCCTCGACGGCGATGTAGCTGGCCCCGTCTTCGACCATCCGCCGGAGTAGTGCGCGGATCGCGGTGTCGGCGTACTTCCCGGGTTTGCGATCGCTGTTTTCGGCGGCATCACCGTCGGGCAACATGGCGTGTGCGAGGCCGCCGATGCCGCTGTCGGGATCGTACAATGCAATCGCGAGACACGACCCCAGTCCGTAGGATTTGAGCGTGTCGTCGCCTTCGCTGACGGCGAGTTCGGAGATGCCGACCTGTACCGGCGTCGGTGCACCCGGCTCGCTTCCGTACGTCTTCATGTGTTATCGAGTTCCTGAAATTCGGCTGTCGTCGGGGTGTCCTCGATTCGATCGACCTCGAGGTCGTTCAGCGCCCGCTCTAAGTCGTTTTCGTCCGGAATCGCGTACACTTCGCAGTCGAACTCCTTTCCGTCCGCCATAACGACGGTGTCGAAGACGAACGTAAACTCCTGGTTCTCGCCGAGTTGGATAATCACGGGATCGACGGCTGCGGCACCGATGTCGTGGATGAACTCGGGTGGGGAGTGATCGATCGTCGTATCCAACACGTTCGCCCAGCCGTCGAGAAAGCCACTCGCCATGATGTTGCCGAGTTCGGTGATTGCACTCGTTCCCATCTCGCCGAAGCCGTCCTCGTCGACTTCCATGGGGACCATTGCGTCGACGATTTCGTGGGCCGACTCCTCATCGAACAGAAAGAGGAGATAGCCGCTTGGCAGCCCATCGAACTCGAATGCGACGCCGACGAGCGTTTCGTCCGGCAACTGTTCGGGAATCGTCTCGAGCGAGACGAAGTTCAGCCGTCTGATCTCGACGCTGGTGTCGATCCCAGTCAGTGTTGTCGCTGTCTCAGCGATCTCTTCGGCACCGCGTTCGGCCATGCGGTCGAAGCCGTCGAGTTTGTCGTACTCGATGCCGCCGCTGGTTCGCAGCCGATCGAGCAGCGACGCCATCGACTTCCGTTTGGGGAAGAGATAGTGGCTGAATCCGATTTCGGTGCCGACGGTTTCGATCCGGCTCTGAAAGAGCAAGGCGAGGTCGTCGTCGTCAGGTGCCTCCTCGATGTCGCCAAAGAAGCGGTCCGCGGATCGCCCCTCGACGAACTCGGGGGTCGAGACGTCGATCACGGCCTCCAGCACGTCGGCCCAGCCGTCGACGAATCCACTGTTCATGATGTGGCCGACCTCGGTTGCAGCGCTCCGTGTCATTTCGTCGAACTCGTTGTCGACATCGACGTCGTCCGTGTTCGATTCTGCGAGTAACGCTTCGATGATACGAAACGCGTTCTCGCGGTCGAAGACGATCATCGAGTAGCCCTCGATTGCGCCAGTCAGTTTGACCCGAACGCCGACTTTCTCCGTCGAGTCTTCGAAATCGCGGCGGATCTCCCGACCGCGCATGAAGTTGAGCTTCGTGACGCCGACTTGTGTCTCGACGTCGGTCATATGCGTCAACCGACCCGCGGCGAGCCCGGCCCCTTCTCGAGCCATCCGGTAGAACGTGCCGAGTGCGTTGACGTCGAGTTTCATGTCGACGGTGTTTCCATGTTGTTGACCATTTCGACGAACTCCGCTAACTCGGGGAACGCGTATATTTCGGCCTCGATCTGATAGCTCGGCACGGTCAGGTCCGAGTCGAAAAACAGGGCGAGATCGTCGTTCCCGAGATTGGCCGTTCGGGTGACGATATCGCCCGTCTGTGCGTAGACGAGTTGTGGCGCAGTGATGTCGATCGCGCGACCGAGAACGTCGGCCCAGCCGTCGATGAAGCCACTTGCCATCATGTTCCCCATCTCTTCGACGGCGCTTCTGGCCATCTTCCCCGAGACGTCGGAGATATCATCGACGACGTCACGCAGCATGATCGCCGTGATTTTTTTCGCACTCGCCTCTGGGAAAAGGATGAGGATGTGCCCGTGTGGTGGATCGAGCAGTCGGACGCGAACGCCGACTCGTTTTCCGGAATCGAGCTGTGACTCGATGTCGTCGACGTCGATGAAGTTCGTTTTGGTGACCTCCATCTGGGCGTTCTCGCCCGTCAGTTTACTCATGTTGTCGGCGACGCCGTTCGTCCCGACTTTTGCCATTTCGTTGATAAAGCTCAGCTTTCGAATGTCGACCATTAGCGTCATAGATTACTCCGTGGATATGGGTGTTCGTTCATTGTCATAATGTCGTCACGTCGAGAATGTTGACTACCTCTCCCCGTCCCCGTACTGTTGCACCGCTGAGCCCCGGAATCCCGCCCATGAATCCCTCGAACGGCTTGACAACGACCTCCTGTTGGCCGCGAACGCGGTCGCAGTGTAACACGACCGGGCGGACGTCGTCTCGGATACGGACGAGCATCCCGTCACCATCGTCCCCTTCGTGTGGCGTCTCGAGTGCGTCGTCGAGTTGGATCACCGAATACGCGTCGTCGTCGTCAGGGAGGACGGCGCGGCCGTCGACCTGTTCCAGTCTGTCGGCGGGTTCGATATCCAGAACGGATTTCGTCGGAATACCGAACACTTCGTCGCCGCTCTCGAGGAAGAGCACGTCGTCAATCGCAACCGTCACCGGAAGCGTCATCGTCACACGTGTGCCCTCGCCGCGGTCGCTGTCGATCGACACCGTCCCATCCAGATCCTCGATCGTTCGTTTGACGACGTCCATCCCGACGCCGCGACCGCTGATATCAGTCACTTCGTCGGTTGTCGAGAGTCCCGGATGGAAGATGAGGTCGGCCGCCTCCGCATCCGAGAGGTCGGCTGCTTCCGACTCGGTCAGCACGTCGGCATCGATGGCCTCGGATCGGAGTCGGTCGGGATCGAGCCCGCTACCGTCGTCTTCGACCGTAATCGTCACACCGTCGCGTGAGCGATCGGCGCGGACCTCGACGATTCCCGTGCGGGGTTTCCCGGCCGCCTCACGCTCGTCGGGTGCTTCGATCCCATGATCGACGGCATTACGGATCAGATGGGTCAGCGGATCGCCGATTCGGTCGAGAATACTCCGGTCGAGTTCGACGTCCTCGCCAGTCAGTTCGAACTCGACCGCTTTGTCCTGCTCGCGTGCGATGTCACGGACGACACGCGGGAGCCGGTTGGTCACCGACTCGAGTGGCACGAGTCGGACGTCCATCACTGTCTCCTGCAGTTCCGTCGTCAGATCCGAGAGGTCGTCGAGTTCCGTCTCGAGTGCAGCGACCTCCTCTCCGTCGGTGACGGCGTCCCGAAGTCGGACGCGCGTCGTGACCAGTCCCTCGACGAGGGTGAGCAACGAATCGATCTGGTCGACGTCGACTCTGATCGACTGGCTCTCGTCGGTCTGGTCGTCGGTGTCCGTTCGATCGGGCGAGTCGGGAAGCGTAACCTCCGGAATCCCGAACGTCGGCTCGTCGATCCGTCTGATGACGTCGTCGTCCTCGCTTTCCGTCTCGGTGTCGTCATCGAACGACGCCGTGGACCCCTCCGAGAACGTGGCTACACTCGTCTCGCCGGTGTCGTCGGCATCGAACTCCTCGCCGAACGCGTCATCAGAAGCGAAGTCGTCTCCGAACGCGTCGTCGAAGTCATCGTCACCGAACGCATCATCGAACGCGTCACCGTCACCGAACGCGTCGTCGAAGTCATCATCACTGAACGCACCATCGAGGTCATCGTCACCGTCGTCAAACTCGTCGTCCGGCTCCGTATACTCGGTGTAGTTCCCGAACGCCTCGTCACCGGCAAACGGATCGTCGGCCGATTCGTCCGCGAGCGAATCCGTCACGTCGACGTCGGTCGTGTCGTCGCCCTCGAGTGGGGTATCCGTCTCCGTTTCCACCGCCGATTCGGCGTCAGCGTCGGCATCTTCCCCGCTGCTGGCGGTTGTGTCGAGTGCTGAATCCGCTTCCGGTGGTGTCGACTCGGCTGCTGGCGTCGTCGGCTCGTCTCGGCCGTCTTCCGGCTGGGATTCGACTGAATCGGTGTCGACAGGTGTCGGCTCCGAATCGATATCGACTGCCGTCTCTCCGTGGGGTTCCGAGTCGGTTTCGTCCGACTCGAGCAACACGTCGTCGATTGACTCCTCGGTCGGTTCTGTGTCGTCGACGAGGCCAGTCTCATCGATCGGCTCCGTTTCGTCGAGGAACGAATCGTCGTCGACGTCGACGTCCTCGCCGAGGAGGTCGTCCATTCCGACTTCGTCCTCGCTGTCGAACTCGTCGAACTCGAGTTCGTCGAGCTCATCCTGAAGTTCATCGAAGCCGACCATCTCGACTTCGTCTTTGAGTTCGGCGAACACGGCGCTGGCGTCATCGACATCGTCGTCATCGGCCGCGGCCGACGGCGAATCAGCCGGTTCCGGCTCGGTGGCGGCCGCCCCGTCCGGCTCGTCAGCAGCGTCGGATGGGGAGTCATCAACGTCTCCTTGGGCACTCAGGTCGTCCTCACCGAGGAGGTCGTCGAACGCACCGGCGTCACCCATGTCGTCGAAGACATCGAGTTCGTCGTCGTCGATGTCTTCGACCATCTCGTCTAAGTCGTCGAACTCGTTGAACTCCTCGAGCAGTTCGTCGACCTCGAGTGACTTGGCTTCGTCCGACGAAATTCCGTCACCGGGGGCCGGCTGTGGGTCGGCAGCGGGGGCCGTCGCTGACGGCTCGGCGGTCTCGAGCGCGTCGAACCGGTCGGTTACGTTGATCAGTTCGAACGCCGCCACCTCATCAACCGGCTCGAGGCCGGACGTGATCGCGGCGTCACCGACTGCGCTGGCGAAGACGGCATCGACCCGGTCGTCGCCGGCGTCGATATCGCTTCGGGGTGGGTCGGTACCGAGCAGTTCGAACGCATCGATCAGCGCATCGACGACGAGGACGCCGGTGTTGACGTCGTTGCGCTCCGTGAGTCCGAGTCGAGTGAAGTAGATCTCGTGTCCGTCGTCCGTCGGCGGATCGACTCGCTTGAGAGCGGCGTCGATCTCCTCGGCCGACGGCGTCGTGATCGGTGTCGGCTCCGACTGGATGTCGAGCTGTCCACGGAGCGTTTCGATCGTCGCCGACGGATCGGTTTCGGTCTCGCCGTCGGCGGCAACCTCGTCGATCATCGTCTCGAGTTCGTCGACGCCCTCGAAGATCGCGTCCATCAGTTCGGGTGTCACCTCGATCTCGTCCGCCCTGACGGCATCGAGCAGATCTTCGATCGCGTGTGCGAGATCACTCGCGGCCTCGAGGCCCATCGCACCACAGTTGCTCTTGAGCGTGTGTGCGACACGGAAGATACTCTCCATCGCCTCGTCGTTGGTCGGCTCGCGCTCGAAGGTGAGCAACGCGTTGTTCAACTCCGTAATTCGGTCTTCGCTCTCTTGGACGAAGTCGCTCAAATAATCAGTCATCGGTCTCACCATCCGTGTTGAACGCGCCGACGATCGTTTCGACGAGGGCTGGGGCGGGCACGACGGTATCGACGCAGCCCGTTTTGATTGCTTGACAGGGGATTCCAAAGACTGGACTCGTCGCTTCGTCCTGTGCGATGGTGTGCCCGCCAGCGGCCTTGATCGCCTCGATCCCGGCGGCACCGTCTGCACCCATGCCGGTCAGGACGATACCACAGAGCCGGTCGTCGACCTGTTCGGCCGCCGTCTGCATCGTGACATCGATCGCTGGCCGCACGCCATGGAGGGGATCGCCGTCGTCGAGGCGCAAGCGGAGCCGTCCGCCGACGTTACTCGTCACCTCGAGGTGGGCATCGCCCGGAGCGACCGCGACTTCACCGGATCGGAGCAGCTCGCCGTCGGCCGCTTCTCGGACGTCGTACTCGCTGCGGGAATCGAGGCGGTGGGCAAACCGCTCGGTAAACTCCGCGGGCATGTGTTGGACGACGAGCACTTTCGCCTCGAGATCGGCCGGGAGGCGTTCGAACAGCCCTTCGATGATCTTCGGTCCACCTGTGGATGCACCGAGGACGACAGTTGGATTCTCTGCGAGGGTGGCTGTGTCTCCGACCAGTGGGTGGGTGCCATCGTTGGCGCTACCTGTCGGTTCGCTCCCGAGCCCGGTTTCGGCCGACGGATCGGGGCCGGGGCCGGTGGGAGGATGCGATGTCGTTTCGGTTCGGGCCAGTGGGTTGGAGTCGGCTTCGCCGGTCCCGGCGACTGCCTGACTCGTCGTGCCTGCGCCCTCGACGGAGGCCGACCGCGTCGCGTATGCGGAGGCGGCAGCGCGGGCGAGAGCAACGGATGAGGCGTTCGCATTCGCGAGTTCGTCGACTTTCTCGACGACGTCGGTGGTCAGATGAGTCACCGTCCGCGAGTCCGATCCGTCGGGTTTGTGCAGGAAATCAACTGCCCCTCGCTCGAGGGCGTCGAGCGTGGCTTCCGTCCCGCGGTCGGTGTGGACGCTGAGCATGAGGATCAGCGCCGGGTTCGTCGCCATGATCTGCTCGACAGCGTCGATCCCGTTGCATTCGGGCATTTCGACGTCCATCGTGATGACGTCTGGATCGTACGTTGCTGCGAGGTCGGTCGCTTCGCTGCCGTTCGTTGCCGTCTCGACGTTGTAGCCAGCCGTCGTGAGTGCGTTGTCGATGACTGTCCGCATAAACGGCGAATCGTCGACAACGAGTACTCGCGTCATGCCGCAACGACGTCTGAAAGGGCCTTTCTGACGCTGTGTTCTTCGAACGGCTTCGTGACGTACCCGTCTGCGCCAGCCTTCACGGCGAGTTTCATTTTTTCACGTTGCCCGACACTCGTACACATGATGACCTGTGCGTCCGGGTCGATCTTCTTGATCGCCGCGGTCGCCTTGATCCCGTTTGCTTTCGGCATCACGATGTCCATCATGACGATGTCGGGGTCGTGTTCTTTGTACAGTTTGACTGCTTCGGCGCCGTTGGACGCCTCTCCAATAATGCGGTAGTCCTGTTCCAAAATTTGGCGCAGTAAATTCCGCATAAAATGAGAGTCGTCCACGATGAGCACCCCTGTCGACATTCAGTAGTACACCAACCGCTGATAACAATACGACTACCATAAATGCTGTCTCCCTGTTATCAAGTCTGATAAGCACCGGATACGGAGTGCAGACGCCACTCAACGTCGACATCCTCGGTCCGGACGCTGTCGGAGTGGCCCCTACTCTGGTCGGTTTCGATGGCTGGATGCCTGCAAGAGGCGCTCGACATCGACCAGCGGCGTTACCTCGATGACGACCGTATTGGGCAACGTCGACCCGTCGTCCGTTGTTGCTTCCGACTCTGCTGACGACAGCAGTCCGCCACCGCCAGTTTCGGCCGTGTGACCGGTCTCCGATGGCGTGGTGACACTGGATTCGTCGGCGTCGTGCTCGTGTTCTTGCTCGAGAAGTGCCGTCACGAGCGGATGCTCGAGTGTGTCACCGGAGAGTCGCCGGTCTTCGATGGCCGTTTCGTCGAGAATATCGCTTTCGGGTATCGACTCGACACCGATGACATCGTCGACTCGGAGCGCCACGGACTGTTCGTCTGCCGGTCGGTCGAGCACGAGGAGGCGCTCTCGGCCGTCCGTGGTCCGTTCCTCGTCGCTCGGAAAGTGAACGCCGGGATCGACCACTGCGGTGACCTCTCCACGGAGGTCGACCATTCCCTCGATGGCGGGCGGTGTTCGCGGGACCCGTGTCACTTCGTCAGGGCGTTTCGCGAGTGTTCTCACCGCATCGACCGAAACGGCGAGCCGATGGGGGCCGCTCTCGAAGAACACGAACCGTTTGCGTTCCTCGTCTGGTTCGTCCGTCCCATCCGCGTGTTCCTGCTGTTGGCCGTCAACACCGTCGATATCGATTCCGAGAAGCTTTTCGGAGAGATCCGGGGCCATGTTCTTGGTCGTGTATCAGGTGCCATGAATAAAAACGTTGACTCCCGTTGTGTGCGGGGTCGGCGAGCGGCGCTCGTTTTTATATCGAACTCGTCGGGTTGTGTCAGCGCTCGACCATCCGGAATCTTTATTCGATACCGGTCGAAGTACGCACCAGCATGGTATCGGCGAGCAACCACGACGATTCCGACGACGGCGACGGTCCCATCACCGTTCTCACGTTCGACCTCGAGGCCGAACGATACTGCGTCAGGGCTGCTGCCGTCGCGTCCGTCCTCGGCGTGGCGGACGAACAATCGATCGGGTCGGCAACCGACCCGTGGAACGCAGGCACGGTCACGCTTGCCGGTGAGCGAGTCAGAGTTATTGACCTCCCACGGGCGTTTACGGCCGTCTCGCGGACGACCGCGCGAATCGCCGATCCAAAACTACTCGTCTTCACCGCGACCGACGCCGACGATGCCCACTACGGCTGGCTCGTCGACGACGTTGACGCCACCCGAACGGTCCGTCAGGACCGCCTCGAGCCGACACGAACGAGTACCCGGCTGGCACACGTCAAAGGCCGTCTCGAGATCGACGGCGACGACGTCATCTGGCTCGACGAACGGACGATCCACGACTGACGACGTCGGTCCGAGACGACACGCGAGTCGACCGGGCTGACTACCGCATTCCGGGCGGCGGTCCGTCGTCGGAATCGTCCTCGAGTTCGACGTCTAACCCCAGTTCCTCGCGTTGTTTTCGAAGGCGTTTGACCTGCCGGTAGTAGTAGGCAGCGCCAGCGCCGCCGATCACGACGACGGTCGCCACGAGGCCGATGAACAACGGAATGTCACGGTCGAGGTAGTATCGCAGTGAGATGGTGCTGTCGACGTCCTCCCACGTCAGCCGCTCGTGACTGTCGACGATTTCACGGTCGTAGCCGCTCGGATTGACGCTCCCGAACAGGAAGTTCGACGTCCGATGGTCTTCGGGGATCGTCACCTCGTACGACCCCTCCATGTACGCCGGCAACGTGAACGTCTTGCGCCCGGCATCGCCCGAAAACGCGAGCGTTCCGTTGCCGTCGGGAACTCGAACGTCGGTGCTCGTATCGCTCTGTTCGATATCCAACTCCGAGCCCGTCATCTCGGTCCCGTTTGGATGCCAGTAGCGGACGCTGTGGATGTCAAGCGCCCGGTCGCTGTAGATGTTTGAGCGATACAACGACAGCTCCTCGGTGTCCTCGAGGTCGTAGACGGCACGGAACTCGCCGTTGCTGATGATACTGCCGCCCTCGATGTCGATGGCGACGTCTGCGTCGCTCTCTCGGAGATCATCGTACTCCTGTTCGCGGTCGAGTTCCTCGTCGGAGATACCGCTGAAGAGTGCCGTACAGCCGGCTGCGCCGACGAGCAATCCGACCGCGAGAACTGCAAGAACGAGCCGTCGGTTCATTTACGGAACAACACAGCGGAGCTCCGCTGGCAGGTACTCGCCGACGCTCGCCAACAGGCCCGGTGGGTCGGTGTCTTCGGTGCAGATGACACTCTGTTCTAAGAGGCCGAGTCGCTCGACGGTCACGTAGTCCTGTGCGTGCCCAGCACGGTTGAGCGTTGCTCGAACCTCCGCACGGGTGGCGCTGTTGACGTTGAGTCGGCCGTTGCCTCGCGTCCACTCGTAGAGTCGATCCTGAGCCGCGTCGGCGAGCCGTGATGGCTCGTCGTCGCCGCCGTAGACGAACTCGAGGGGCAGGTGCTGGACCAATCCGTACCGTTCGCGGATCTGTGCCGGCGATCCCTGCCCGAGTCCGAGTTCGTCGGTCGGGATTCGGACGCCCTCGCCCTGTCCGGCATCGAGCACGAAGCCGTCGTCGTCCCACGACTCGAGGGTGCCGACGTACGTCTCGCCGGCCTCGAGGTCGGGAACGATCTCGCCGAACTCCTCGCCGAGGACGTTTCGGGCGACGGTCGCGTCGTCGCCCTCGATCGTGACCGAGGGAAAGTCATCGTGGCGGACACCGAGTTCGAACTCGACGTCGAGGTCGCCGATCTCGTTGTCGACCAGCGAGCGAAGCGAGTCGAGCGAACGCTCGCGGGCGTCGCCCTCGACGTAGAGTTTGGTTGCAAGGACGACCATTAGGCGTCCACGTCGATGTTGAGTTCGTCCTCGAGTGCCTCGAGGCGGTCGTCCATCGAACTGACGAGTCGGTTGTTGTCCATCGATTCAAGCGGCGAGCCACATTCGGGGCACTCGAAGCCGAAGTCCATCGCCTCGCCGAACTCGAAGCGGATGGAACAGATCTCACAGAGATAGAACTCGTGGTTGCGCTCGTACTCTCGACGGTCCGCTAAGGCGTCGTGGAGGCGGTACATCTCTTCCTCTAGGTTCTCCGGGATGTTGTCGTACTCGAAGGTCCAGAGATAGGTGAGCCACCCCGAATCCTCATCACGCAGCCGTCGATAGGTGGCGAGGTCGTTTTCGTACAGGATAAACAGCGCGCGGCGTACGTCGTTCAACTCGAGATCGAGTTCCTCAGCAAGCTCTTCGTCGGTCACTTCCCCGTCCGGCGGCGCTGCCGCGACGGGCATTCCCGTGGGACCGACCAGCTCGTGTAGGTACTTCTGGATAACCGGATCCTCGAGCAGGTCCTCAAAAGCCATTACCTACGTGTAACGCCGTCGGTCCATTAAGTCTTGTCAACTACCCCGCGTCGGGGGAAGGTACAGGAGGGTGGACAGCAGTTCTCGAGACGATGACTACCGACACCGACAGTGCCTGTCGGGGCGGGACGCCGTTCTCGACGGTCCATCGCCTCGAGTTCGACGTCCCATGGCCGCCGAAACACGTCGCCGCGTACGTGATCGACGGCCCCGAGCCGATCCTGATCGACGCCGGCGCGCCGGGCGAAGAAGCGAAACGAACCCTCGAAACTGGCCTCGAGCGCGTCGGATACGCCCCCGAGGAGATCGACCACGTGCTCGTGACCCATCCCCACAGCGACCACATCGGACAGATCCCGCCGCTCCGTGCCGGCGGTGCGACAATTCACGCGCCAGCAGTCGCGCTCGAGCGACTCGAACGCGAGCCGGCGGCCGTTCGCTCGAGCGTCCGTGAGGCAGCCGTCTCGGCGGGCTATCGCGGCGCGGCGCTCGACGAGGCCGTCGACGATCACATGGCGTCGTTTCACCGGGACCGCGAACTGCTCGACCCCGATTCGACGGTCTCGATCGATCCGGGATCGACGGTGTCGGTCGGCAGCCGCGAGTTCACGACCATTCCCACGCCGGGTCACGAAACCAGCCAGCTGTGTTTCGAGACCACCCTCGAGGAGACGACCGTGCTGTTTACCGGCGACGTCCTTATCGAACCGTTTCGCGCCGTCGCGTTTGACGTCGGCCTCGAGACGGGTGCCTACGACGGCCTCGAACGGTACGCGGAAGCGATGGACCGCCTCGAGGGGACGACGGCGACACACGGCATTCCCGGTCATGGCCCCGTTTTCGAGGAGCCACGTCGGGTCGTCGAACGCACGCGCGAGCGCCTGGAGACGTTGATCTCGGAGACTCGAGACGCGCTTGCTGCGATCGAACCCGCCACGCCACTTTCGGTGGCCGAACAGCGGGTCGGCAGCGTTCGACACATCGCTTCAGTGATCGATACGATGGCCGCACTCGGCACGCTTGAGCGACGGGACGTGGTTGCCGTCGATTGTGTGGACGGCGTTCGACAGTACCGAACAGTCTGAGTGACACGCGTCGTGTCGCTCACTCGGCGGATTCCGCGTCAGCGCCGTCTCCCGACTCGCGGCGCGTGTTCCAGACGGTTGCGACGATGACGAGCACGAGCGCCATCGCAAACCCATAGAAAATGCCCATCGCGACCGCTGTCGGAAGCGGGTGATTGGTCGCAAGCAACACGACAACGTTGAGGACGACGAGGAGTGGGCCGAGCATGAACCACTCGATCGGCGTCCGTGGAAGCGACATCGAGGACCCCATACAGACTCTGTCTCCCCGACCGCAGAAAAACTATACTGTCGGCCGTGACCGGCTTTGAATGTCGGTTTCAGCGGCTTCTCTGTACAGACTCCACAGACGTCGCGATGGGGCGAGCCTTGGGAGATCGATCCGGAGATCGGTCTGTGTCGTCCAGCCCAGTGAGCCGGCTACTCCTCGTCGGCCGATTCGACGCGTTTGCCCGTCTCCATCGGAATTACTCGTCGATCTGCGTCGTCCCACTCGCGCTCGAGTTCGCGGCCCTCGAACAGCCGATCCAAAAAGACGGCCAGTCCGGCGACCTCCGAGTGAGGCTGGTTGGTGACCCCGACGTTCCAGTCGGCCTCTTCGTAGACGTCGAAGGGAACTTTTTCAGCGCCGACGACCACGAGCAGTGGCTCGCCGGCATCCTGATGGGCGTCTCGAATCTCGCCTTCGACGTCCTGGACGCGCTCGCCGTACATCGTGAGGTGGACGATCTTTCCCGCCCAGTTTCGGAGCATCGCTTGCGGCGAGTCCGTCAGTTCGACGTCGAAGGGGCCGCCGAAGCGGTCAGTGATGTCCGCGACGGTTGCCTTCGACTGGCCAGCGTTGTCCGGGAAGCAGACGCGGTCGGCACCCAGTGCCCGCGCGGTCAGCCCGACGTGGGTCGTCATTCGCTCGTCACGGCCGGGGCGGTGACCGAGCCGGAGGATGACGACCTCGGCTGTCTCGTTCATGCTCGACTCTTCTGTTGTCTCTCATATGTGGGTTCGGTTTCCCGCGTCTGGAGTTTCCAGTCAATCTCTCACCAGTCGCTGCCGTGGCGCGGAGACGGTGGTCGGATGGCAAGCGCGCGACGGAGCCGTCGCTGACGGTAGGCTTTTTGAGGGGCCTGCCGTAGCGTAGCACATGCTGTGTGACACTCTGTCGAAGCAGGTGGTGGGATGGTAACGCCCGTTCGAGAGTGGATCGCGAACGCTCGAGAGGACAAATGGGGCGTGATCGTCGACCTCGTGTTTGCGATCGTCTGGGTGACGATGGTCGATCTCATTTTCCAGGTGATCGACGGGCCGACGTGGGCGTACTACATGCTCATGCTCGCCGGCATCGTCGCGTACTTCGGGCTGTTCTGGAACCTCGAGCTCGCAAAAGGGGGCCAAGAGCAAGACACCCGTCAGTGACGAACAGTTCGAACTTCTGACCGCTCTCGAGGGAACTTCGGGAGCGACACTGCAAAAAAAGAACGAGCAACGACGACGCAGTTACTCTTCTCGGATGTCGACAACGAGGACGGGGATGTCCGTCGACCGAAGGGTTCGCTCGGCGACACTGCCGAGTAAGACCCGTTTGACCCCGCCACGGCCGGCCGATCCCATGACGATCATGTCGACGTCGTTCTTCTCGGCGTAGCCAGCGATCCGGTCATGTGGCTGTCCGGCACCGACCGACTCGATGACCTCGAGGCCGTGTTCGGCGGCACGCTCGGCGACCGAGCCGGTGGCCGCATTGGCACGTTCCTGGATTTCGGGCATTTCGTCGTACTTGCCCTGTCGAATCCGGTCGACCTGTTCTGCGCCGAGTCCGATGTCCATCGCGCTTGTGTCGATGACGTACAGTGCGTGGACTGTGGCGTCGTATTTGGCTGCGATGTCGATTGCGTGCTCGACAGCGTTCTCTGCAACGGTACTACCGTCGGTTGGGACGAGTATTGTATCGTACATTGATCAGTCGTCAGCGGTGACGTCCTCTGCGGATTCCATCTGTTCCATCGGCTCTGGGCTGTGACACTGTCGGACGAGACGTTTGACGTCCTGAGGAGGGTTCTCAGTGATCAGCGAGACGATGATGATCGCAGCGAAGGCGAGTGGCACGCCGACCAGCGCCGAGGCGACACCTGGCACGATTGCGGCGAGTTCCGAGGAGACGGCGCCCTCGACGCCGGTGTACATCGGAATCGCAGTGTCGTTTGCGATTGCACCGAAGGAGACGACTATACCGGTGACCATCCCAGCCAGCGCCCCTTCTCGAGTGGCGTTCTCCCACCACAGACCGAGGAAGAACACCGGGAAGAACACACAGGCTGCGATTGCGAACGACATCGCGACCATTTCACCGATCAGTGCGGGCGGGTTCAGCGCGACGAGTGTCACGAGAATCCCGATGCCGAGGATCGTCGATCGGCCGACGATCATCTGTTCGCGCTGGGTCGACTCCGGTTTGTAGAGGTTCGTGTAGATGTCGTGTGCGGCTGCCGACGACGCGGAGATGAACAGTCCCGCAGTCGTCGCCAGTGCGGCAGCGACGGCACCAGCGGCGACGAGGCCGACGAGCCACTCGGGAAGATCCGCGAGCTGCGCCGTCAGCGCGACGAGTGCGTCACTGTCTGCAGCAGGCATTCCCATGAAAGTGTCTGCAACACCCTCGGTCACTGCCGTTTCAGCACCCGGCTGTGCTGGGTCTTCGTACAGCAGTCCGCCGAAGACGGCGTACACTGCAGTCCCCCAGTACAGGATACAGATGAACAGCAGTCCCCAGACGGTCGACCAGCGGGCGGTCCGCTCGTTGTCGACCGTGTAGAACCGCACGAGGACGTGTGGAAGACCACACGTCCCGAGGATCAGGCTGACCGTCAGCGCGACCCACGCGTAGAAGGTACTGAATGCGAACGGCTCGGCGAACTGCTGGTTGAGCTCGTCGATGAGCATGGCCGTCTCCGGACCGGTCTCGAGGTACGGGAAGACGGTCGACCAACCCTGCGACCAGCCGACGGCGTAGAGGCCGAGCGTGAACGCGATGATGAGGATGACGTACTGGATCGCCATGTTCTTCGTCGTTCCGAGCATGCCCGAGAGCGCGACGTAGGCGATCGTGACACCCATGAAGATGACCACACCGGCCTCGTAGGACAGGCCGAGGATGTACTGTGCCATCAGGCCCATGCCACTCCCTTGACCGATCGCGTACACGAACGCGATGACGAGCGTGGTGAACGCAGCGAGACCGCGTGCGCGTTGGGAGTAGAACCGGTCACCGACGAAGTCGGGTGCGGTGTACTTCCCGAAGCGGCGGAACTGTGCGGCCATGAAGATCAACAGGATGAAGTACCCCGTCGTCCAGCCGACGACGAATCCAAGGCCGTAGTACCCTGCTGTCGCAATCAGCGCTGCGACACCGAGGTACGATGCGGCACTCATCCAGTTTGCACCGATCGCCATCCCGTTCTCGATGGGACCGATAGATCGACCGGCAACCCACAGTTCGTCGACTGCGGCGACCCGGAAGAAGTATCCAACACCGAGGAACAGCACCATCATCCCGATAACGGTCAGCGCCGGAATGAGCTTGAAACCGGGGTCGAGTGCGGTTTCGTACTGCAGGGGAACCGACTCTATCATTGTTCACCTCCGTCCGTGGCGGTTGCGGCCGCACCGGTCTCCTCTTCTGTTTCGTGGCTGATACCGTACTTCGTGTCCAGTTTGTCGCGGTACCAGGCGTAGACTGCCGACAGCACCAGCGCAGCGGCCGGGGCGACGATTGCCGTCAGGAAGAAGTTGAGCGGGTAGCCATTGAGTACTCGAGTCTCGGTCATAAACTCCGGCGCGAAGTAACTCGCCGTCACCGGGCCGAAGACGAACGCCAGCCAAACCGCAAACAGCCCGAAGATCATCTTCAGGTTGTCCCGCATGAACGGGGTCGCTGGCTTGAATAGATTGATCTCTTCGTCTAGGTAGTCGACGGTCTGTGCTCCTTCTGTGCCCGTGGCGGTTCCGCCGTCGGGTTGTGGTTCGTTATCTCCCATTCGCTTCTCCTCCAATGTCGTGTGATTCAGTCGGCACGTCGCCGTCCGTGTCGACGGTCCGTCCCAATCTGTGAGTGATATTCTCTGTCATGTGTTTTGACCCGTGTTCGTGTCGTGCGTGGTTGGTATCTGAAAGAAAGGGTCCCCGAGTTAGCCTTCGTTAACCTGTGCTGCGATGTCGTCGACGACTTCGGGGTTTCGCAGTGTCGATGTGGTTCCGAGTTCGTTACCGCTTGCGATGTCCTCGAGCAGGCGGCGCATGATCTTTCCGGACCGAGTCTTCGGCAGCTCGGGCGTGAAGATCACTTCTTCGGGCTTGGCGATCGGGCCGATCGAATCGAGGATTGCGTCGACTGCTTTCTCCTCGAGTTCGGCACCGGGTTCGGAGCCGTCTTCGGGGATGGCGTAGACGTAGACGGCTTCGCCTTTGACCTCGTGGTCGCCGCCGACGACGGCGGCTTCGGCGATCCCTTCGACGCCGACGACGGCCGATTCGATCTCCATCGTGCCCAGTCGGTGACCGGAGACGTTGATCACGTCGTCGACACGACCGAGGACGGTGATGTAGCCGTCTTCGTCGATCTTTGCGCCGTCTTCGGGGAAGTAGACCCACTCGTCGTTGTCGGGGTCGGAGTACTCCGTCCAGTACTCGTTGACGAAGCGCTCGTCGTTCCGGTAGAGCGTCCGGAGCATGCCGGGCCACGGCTTCTGGACCGTCAGATAACCTGCCTGACCAGCGTCGACTTGCTCGCCAGCCTCGTCGACGATCTGTGCGTCGATGCCGGGTAGGCCGGGACCGGCCGCACCGGGTTTCATATCACAGACGCCGGGGAGGGTCGTGATCATGTGCCCACCGGTTTCGGTCTGCCACCAGGTGTCGACGATCGGACACTCGCCGCCACCGATGTTGTCGTAGTACCATTTCCACGCGCGTGGGTTGATCGGCTCCCCGACGGTGCCGAGCAGGCGCAGCGAAGAGAGGTCGTGCTGTTCGGGGTACTGCTCGCCCCATTTCATGAACGCACGGATGGCCGTCGGTGCGGTGTAGAAGACGTCGACTCGGTTTCGCTCGATGATGTCCCAGAAGCGGTCCTTCTCTGGGTAATCCGGCGTCCCCTCGTACATCACGGTGGTCGTTCCGAGCGCGAGCGGCCCGTAGAGGATGTAGGAGTGACCCGTAATCCAGCCGATGTCGGCCGAACACCAGTAGGTGTCTTCGGGTTTCAGGTCGAGCACCGAGTGGGACGTCCACGCGGAGTACGCGAGGTAGCCACCCGTCGTGTGTTTGACGCCTTTCGGTTTGCCCGTCGTTCCCGACGTATACATCAGGAACAGCATGTCCTCGGAGTCTCGAGCGACCGGCTCGACGCTTTCGCCGGCGTGCTCGTCGATGAGCTCGTCATAGTCGTGTTGAGTCTCCGAGAGGGAGTGTTCGAGGTCGTCACCGAGTCGGTCGACGACGACGGTCGTCGTCTCGTGGTCGACGTCCGCGAGACCCTCGTTGGTCTTCGAGATGTGATCGAGTGCGTCACCGCGGCGGTAGTAGCCGTCACAGGTGACTAGGTACTCGCTGTCGGCGTCGTTCATTCGGGTCGCCAGCGCGTCGGCCGAGAAGCCGGCGAAAACGACGCTGTGTGGCGCACCGAGCCGGGCACACGCGAGCATCGCGATCGGGAGCTCGGGTACCATCGGCATATACAGCGTGACGACGTCGTCTTCCTCGACGCCGAGGTCACGCAGCGTTGCCGCGAACTCGTTGACCTCGTTCAGGAGGTCACCGTACGTGTACGTTCGCGTCTCGCCGAGTTCTCCTTCCCACTTGATCGCAGCGCGGTTTTTCGCCCCGTCCTCGACGTGGCGGTCGAGACAGTTCTGCGAGGCGTTGAGCTTTCCGTTCGTGAACCACTGGTAGCTCGGTGCGTCCGATTCGTCTAAGACGTCGTCGTAGTCTTCGTCCCAGTCGAGAAACTCCGCAGCGCGCTCCCAACACTCCGGCCAGTTTTCGTCGAACTCCTCATAGATCCCCGGGTCCGAAACGTTCGCCTGTTCGACGAACGATTCGGGCGGTTCAAACGTGTCTTGTTCCTCGAGTCGAGCCTCGAGGCTGCCATCCTCCTGTGACATGATACAACAATTCAATATGCTACTACCATAGTAAAGCCGGCATCTAGTTGTGCAAAATCGGGCCCCATTCAGGGAGGTAATATAGGGAATATTGACTGTAATAGGAGGGAATATCTGTGTGTATGGGGTCGAATCCCGTTCTGATCGGGCGCGCGACACGGCCGGTGGCGGCGAACGCGGCCGACGACGGCTGGAGGCGGACGTAACAATCCCACCGAACTCTAGAGACTTAGCATCGCAGCCGACTCGCGGAGACGCGTTCGACCGGACGACTGGACTGGATGCCAGACGAACGGGTTCCCGACGTGGTTATCATCCCCGAGGACGGCCGCGACTTCGCGACCGACATCTCACTGACGGCTGTCCGACAGTATTAGTCGCTGGCGGACGGTTCGATGTCCTCGCTGGAGGGATCGTCGAAGAACGTCCGCAGGAGTTCGTGTTGGCCCTTCCGGAGATGATTGTGCAACGTCGGTGAGGAGACGCCCATCGCGTCAGCGATCTCCTCGGCGGTGCTCTCGCGCGGCCAGTCGTAGTAGCCGCCGAAGTACGCCGCCCGTAGCGAGGCCTCCTGTCGGTCTGTGAGGCGGTCCTCGAGTCCCTCACGGAACTCGCGGGCAGTCTGGACGGTTCGTTCGGCTTCGCGCTTGCCGACCAGTTCCGAGTTGGGGAAGCCAGAACGCAGGCCGGCGAGAATCGTCCGCAAATCGGCGTCGGCTGCCGATTCGGCCGTGATCGTCGTCACGCCGCCTTCGGTGACGGCGTCGACGACCGTGACGCCGTACTCGGTGAGCGTCAGCGTCGGCGACGATCCTTCGACGATGAACTCGACGCGCCAGCCGTCCTCGTCGGTCTCGACCAGCCGACAGTCGTCGATGCCGGGGTCGTCCGCCGCGAGATCGAAAACGTCCGCCGGTGAGGCGTTCTGTAGCCGCACGTAGTACAGCTGTGTCGACTCGGAGATCGGGACGAGCGAGTCGAGTTCGAACCGACAGCCGAGTTGCTCTGAGGCGTCGACGAAAAACGAGTCGTCGTCGCGACAGGCGAACTCGAGTTCGACGACGCGATCCGAGAGCAGGAGGTTCCGTCGACGGATCGCGGCGATCGCATACCCGATCTGCTTTCCGATCGTCGTGAGCCACTGGCGTTCGTCGGCGTCGAACGCCTGTGGTCTGTCGGTTGCGACAGTCAGCGTGCCGTATACCGTGTCGCCGTATGGGAGTGGGACACGCGCGAGTGCGCCCTCGTTGCCGACCTCTGCACTGCTGTCGACGCCGCCCTCGACGGCGAGGTCCACACCGGTTGCAACCGACACCGTCGTCTCGCCGTCGTCGGTCGCCGCCCCATCGGTCCACTGCTCAGGAACGAGGCTGTCGACGGCTGTCGGATCGATACCGCTCGAGGCACGCCAGTCCGTCCGCCGCTCCGTCACTGTCGCCCGGTCGATCCAGGCGTACGTGTAGGCTTGCCCGCCGGTCAGTGCCGCACAGGTCCGTGTCTCGACTTCTTCGTGGTCGGTCGACTCGAGGAGCGACCGCGCGACGGCACGGTGGGCCCGGGCGACCGCATACCGTCCCTCGAGTTCGTCACGACGGGATTGAACGGTCTCGAACGCCTCGTGGGAGGCCGAAACGTCGCGAACGAAGACGGCGAAGCCACGGTGGCGGCCCCGGTCGTCCCGCAGCGGCGAGATAACCTCGGTCGCCCGGAACTGTGAGCCGTCTTTGTGCACGCGCCAGCCCTCGGTTTCGGAGCCGGATTCCTCCAGTGCCGCCGACAACGCCTGTTCGGGGACGCCATCGTCGACGGCCGCGTCCGTATAAAAGGTCGAGACGTGTGTCCCAACGATTTCGCCGGCCCGGTAGCCGAACATCGACGCTGCGCTTCGATTCCACCGTTCGACGTAGCCGTCGACATCGAGTCGGAGCAGCGCGTACCGGTCGCTTGCAGCCAGCAGCAGGCGAATAACGCTGTCATCGCTCACCATCGGTTCGTCCCGCGTCCTCGAGCGACTGTGTGCCGGTCCGGACGGTCGCTCGACGGCGTCGAAGGCGTCGACGATTTCCGCGTCCGTCGGCTCGGCGAGATACGGCTCGAGCGCTTCGAAACTCCCCCAGCCGCCGACGGTTTTGACGACTCTGGGGTTGACGGCGTGGTCGACGAGCGCAGTGTGGGCGAAATACTGGCGCAGGTCGCTCGTCGAGCAGTCGGCCAGCGCCGGCAGTTCGTACAGTTCGCTGGCCCGGTCGGCGACATCTGAAACCAGCATCTGGAGTCGACGGGCCGTGACGGGGAAGATTCGATCGTCAGTCGAGAGATCGTTGCTTCGTGCGTATCGACGGAGTTCCCGTTCGACGTGGGTCGGCAGGTACGCCGTCCGATCCGCGCCGTCATCGACGGCCGGCACACGAATCAGATACCGCGGCGGATCGATCCGAACCTGTTCGATGCTGTCGATAGTGAGTTCGGTGAGTTCTGTCGGCCGAAGCCCCACGTCACCACAGAGACGAACGACGAGCGCTTCGCGGTACGTTTCGGCGGCGTCGAGGAGCGACTCGTAGTGCTCACGCGAGAGGTCCGCCGAGTCGGTCACCTCGAGATCCATACTTCGTGGTTTCTAACGACACGAATATAATTGTGTCGGCAATCACACTGTTTGCGACACAGAATCGAGTTCCGGTCAGCGTCGACGCGATATTCTACTTCGCGGTATTTGAAAGTTCGAAATCAGTTCGACTCTGTCACTCCTCGCCGATCTCCGCTTGGATCTCGCCGACGATCTCGGGGTTTCGGAGCGCGCTCGTATCCCCGAGTTCGTGGCCGTTCGCGACGTCCTCGAGCAGGCGGCGCATGATCTTCCCCGAGCGTGTCTTGGGGAGTTCGGGTGTAAAGAGAATCTCCGTCGGCCGCGCGATCGGACCGATCGCCGTTTCGATGCTGTCGATGATCGCCTCGCGAACCGCCGCGTCGTCGTCGTAGCCGCCTTCGGTGCTCACGTAGGCGTAGACGTCCGTTCCGTTCGTCTCGCTCGAGCGACCGACGACGGCGGCTTCGGCGACGCCGGCGACGCCGGTGATCGCGCTTTCGATCTCGGTCGTACTCAGTCGCCGGCCGGAGACGTTGATCACGTCGTCGATGCGGCCGAGCACGGTGATGTAGCCGTCCTCATCGATCCGGGCGGTGTCGCCGCTGAAATAGCGCCAGTCATCGGTGTCCGGGTCGGAGAAGCGATCCCAGTACTCCGCTTGGAAGCGCTTGTCGCCGTCGTACAGCGTTCGGGCCATGCCCGGCCACGGCCGGGCGATGGTGAGATAGCCGGAGTCGCCGGAATCGACTTCGGTTCCGGTGCTGTCGACCACACGGACGTCCATTCCGGGGAGGCCCGGCCCTGCTGCGCCGGGTTTCATCTCGCTGACGCCCGGCAGCGTCGACACCGTTACGGCCCCCGTCTCGGTTTGCCACCAGGTGTCGACGATCGGACACTCCTCGTTCCCGATGTGTTCGTAATACCAGTTCCACGGTCGTGGACTGATCGGTTCGCCGACGGTGCCAAGCAGGCGCAACGAGGAGAGGTCGTGTCCGGCGGGATACTCCGATCCCCATTTCATGAACGCGCGAATGGCCGTCGGCGCGGTGTAGAAGATGTCGACCGCGTTTCGGTCGACGATCTCCCAGAGCCGATCCCGGTCGGGGTAGTCGGGCGTTCCTTCGTACATTACGGTGGTCGTCCCGAGTGCGAGCGGCCCGTAGACGATGTAGGTGTGGCCCGTGATCCAGCCGATATCGGCCGCACACCAGTAGGTGTCCTCGGGTTTGACGTCGAGGACGGCGTGACTCGTCCAAGCCGCGTGCGAGAGATACCCGCCTGTCGTGTGGACGACGCCTTTCGGCTCGCCGGTGGTGCCCGAGGTGTACATCAGAAACAGCATATCCTCGGCCTCTCTCGGCACCGGATCGATGGTTTCGCCCGCGAACGTCTCCCGAAGTTCGTGGTAATCGTACTCGTCGTCACCGAGGACGTGTGGGAGGTCGTCACCAAGTCGGTCGACGACGACCGTGCTAACGTCTTGCTCGAGTTTCAACCGGGCGTTGTCCGCCTTGCTCTTTTGGTTGAACGCATCGCCGCGTCGGTAGTAGCCATCACAGGTGACCAGAAACTCGCTGTCGGCGGCGTCCATTCGCGTCGCCAGCGCGTCGGCCGATAAGCCGGCGAAGACGACGTTGTGTGGCGCACCGATCCGGGCACACGACAGCATCGCGATCGGCAACTCAGGGATCATCGGCAGATAGATCGTCACAACGTCGTCTTCCTCGACGCCGAGGTCACGCAGGGCCGCGGCGAACTCGTTGATCGCGACGTAGAGATCACGATAGGTGTAGGTCTTGCGCTCCCCGTGTTTGCCCTCCCAGCGGATCGCCGTGTGGGTTTTGCGTCCCGACTCGAGGTGCCGGTCGACGCAGTTTTCGGCGGCGTTGAGCGTTCCGTCGGGAAACCACTGGTAGGACGGGGCGTTCTCGTCATCGAGAACGGTCTCGTACGGCTTGCGCCACGAGAGCAAGTCGGCCGCCCGTTCCCAGCACTCGGGCCAGTTTTCCTCGAACTCGTCGTAGATCCCCGGATCCGAGACGTTTGCCTGTTCGACGAACGACGGCGGAGGGCTTCGGGGCGATCCGGTGAGGACAGGACGGTCATGTCCACACCCGTTCCGATCGACCATAGTCGTTCGAACCGAAGACAGTCAGCGGAATAAACGTTCCTCCGAACCATGTCCGGCCGACGGATCGACCGCCGACCAGTTAGTGTAACTCGAGGAACCGTCGGTCGTCACCCCGGTCGCCGACAGCCGGATAGAGCACGACGAAGTTTCCGTCCGTCGCCGTCGAGACCTCCGTCGGGAGTGTCTCGAGTGCCGGCTGCCATCCCATCGTCCTGCGGCGCGCGCTGATCGGAACGACGAGGGCAGTCTCGCTGACATCCTCGCGGAGCCGGGTCGAGACGTCGTCCCAGCTCTCGACCCGCTCGAACGTCGCGGGGACGTCCGGTCCACCGATCTCGAACAGGTGCTTGAACTGCTCGGGCGAGTCGTCGATGACGAGTGCGCGAATCGGCGCACCAACCTGTGTCGCGAGATGCTCGAGCGTGTGGACGGCCTCGTAGAACCCGTCGTTGTGCTCGATTCCCGGCGGAAGGATGGCGACGACTTCAGTCGTCGTGTTCAGCGGCTGGCGAACGTGCGAGATCAGGACGAGCTGTGTCGACCGTGCGAGAACCTGATCGATCACGTGACCGAAGATCCGACGGTGGCGTGGAGTGCCGTCCCAGCCGATCACCAGCGTCGTGATCCGGTTTTCGAGGGCGGCGCGGACGATTCCTGACGCGACGTTTCGCTCGACACGGGTTTGGCGCTCGACGGGGACCTCGGCACCGGCCGCGTACGCCTCGAGTTCCTCGAGCGTGGATTCGATCGCAGCGACATCGGCCTCGGCTTGTGAGCCGGGCCGAGCAACGCTCAGGGTGTACAGTGGCTGGTCGTCGTCGGCCTCGCGAACGAGCACGGCAAGATCGAGCAGTGATTCGCGGTACTGGGAGGTACGTGAGAACGGAACCATCACTCGCTGTGGCGCAGTTCGCGGATCGTACGCCGTCTGTTCGGACGCACGGACGATCGACCGGCCGTAGCGATCGACGATCGCGGGGCTGAGAACGCCGACGACGAGGATCATCAGCACGACGGCGTTGAGCATCGCCTCGCCAAGCAAGCCCTGATCGAATCCGATGAGCACGATCGCGAGTGCCGCCGCGGCCTGCCCGATCGAGAGTCCGAACATGGTCATCATCTCGGCGGTGGTGTAGCCGTAGCGCCGCGCGGTCAGCCAGGCCGCAGCGTACTTCGTCGTAAGGACGAGCGCGACGAACGTGGCGGTTATCAACAGCGCCTCGAGGCCGCTGGTCAACACGCGGACGTCGACGAGCATCCCAACCGAGAGCAGGAAAAAGGGGATGAACAGCGCGTTGCCGACGAACTCGATTCGGTTCATCAACGGACCTCGTTGGGGGATCAACCGGTTGAGGACGAGCCCGGCGAGGAACGCCCCGACGATGTGTTCGACGCCGGCGAGTTCGGCAAGCGAGGCACAGACGAACAGGACGGCCATCACGAACAGGAACTCGACGGAGCTCTCCTGGTCGACTGTCCGGAAGAACCATCGCGCGAGTCGCGGGACGAGCAGCCAGACACCGGCGAAAAAGAGGGCGAGACCGCCCGCGAGCTCGAGCCAAAAGCGCGGTCCGAGCCCGCCGTCGTCCCCGGCGATGACGACAGCGAGGACGAGCAACGCGAGCGTGTCGGTGATGATCGTCCCACCGATCGTCGACGTGACGCTCTCGTTTGTCGTGATCCCGAGCCGGCTGACGACGGGATAGGCAAGCAGCGTATGAGAGGCGAATATGGCCGCGAACAGTGCTGTCGCGCCCATCGAAAGCCCAAGTGCGTAGTAGCCCACGACCATCCCGATGGCCTGTGGGATCACGAACGACAACAGCCCGAAGACGAGACTTCGCTCTTTGTACTCGATGAACTGTGTGAGGTTGATCTCGAGGCCCGCGACGAACATCAGGTAGACGATTCCGACCTCGCCGAGCAGCACGATTGTCTCGTCGCGCTCGAGGATTTCGAATCCGTTCGGGCCGATTGCAGCGCCGACGACGATGATCCCGACGAGTCCCGGGAGACGATACCGGTCCAACACCAGCGGCGCGACCAGAAAGACGATCATCGCGACCCCAAAGATGAGAATCGGATCGGTAACGGGAAGCGTCGGCGCAGGGTCCATCAGCCGTCGCTCCCGCCGGTATCACCCGAGTGTCGCTGACACTGCCCACTCGCGGCCGTCATTGCGTGGCGAGCACGACAGACGGGTTATTCGATCGTCGAGTCGATGTCCGAAACGTCCTCGGGATCGACCGTCGCACCGGGTTCGCGAACGACGTACACGTCGTAGCGCTGATCGTTTGCGACCGGGCTCCCAACGCTCGACTGCGGTGCGATCACCGAGCCAGCGTTCTCCGAGCCGATGAAGACGACCGATGCGTCGATTTCGCCCGCGATTCGACGGATCTCACGAACGACGTTCGTCGTCGACGTCGACGTCGGTTCGTCCGAACTCACGCGCTCGGTGTGGACAGTTGCCTCCGGTGCGACCTCGTCGGCTCGCACGTTCATCCCTGCTTCGATCGCTTCGGGGTCGAACGGCTCGCCCTCTGTGATCCAGCCCCGTTCTCGAGCGTACTCGGCGTCGTCCGGAATGACCGTCAGCACGATGACCTCCTCGTCGAGTAACGCTCCGAACGTGGATGCTTTCTCGAGGGCAGTTTGTGCCAGTTCCGAACCGTCGAACGGGACGAGTAACGTCATACCTCTATCTCGTACGACAGCCGAGGTAAATGTTCGGTCTCCAACAACCGGGACCCGGTCGCCCTCAGGTGGACTCACCGTCAATGATCAGCACCGGCCGGGTCGTGGATCTGACGACGCGGTCGACAGTGCTCCCGAGCAGCGCCCGTCGGAACGACGAGCGGCCGCGAGCACCGATCACGATCGCACTCGCGTCGTGCTCATCCGCGTACGCGACGATTTCTTCGTACGGAACGCCCGATCGAATCGTCGTTTCGACTGAGACGCCAGCATCGCCAGCGGCCTCAGCGAGGGCCTCGAGGGACTCGGTTGCCTGTTCGCGTTGTCGCTCCCTCACTTCCTCGGGGTCGACGATCGCGTTGTCGTACTCGGTTCGACGCTCGAGGACGGCGATCCCGTACAGCGTTGCATCGAACCGGGTGGCGAGTTCGACCGCATGCGAGACGGCTTCGCGTGCCGTCTCGCTCCCATCGGTCGCAACCAGAATCGACTCGTACATGCGGGTACATACGGCACACTCCCAGTAAGTCCTGTCCTTGTCTCCGTTCCCGACCGGAGCCGCCTCTGGAATCGAAATCTCGTAGCACTATATGATGGCGTTCGTACGGCCACGTATGACTGAGGAAGTCCCGGTCAAGTTCACGGATCTCCTTCTCCTCGGAGTCGTCTCGCTCGGTGGCGGGATTCTCATCGCGTCATTGATCCTCACACCAACGCTCTCCACACAGTTTATCAGCGTCATTTTCCTCGGCACGATGTTGCTGGCGTTTTTCCTGTTCATTCCGGTGCTTGGGGTGCGGCTGTTCCTCGAAGAACGGAACGACGAGTCGGAGTAGCAGTCGGGCGATCCGTCGTCGTCACTGCTCGCCGATCACCGATCCCACCACCCCGTGATCGGCCGCAATCGTCTGCGAATCGAAGCCGTCTACAGCGCCGGTCAGCGGCGGGTGGCGTTGCTATCGGGCATCGTCGAGTGGCGCACTGGCCCGTTCATATCGGCGCGCTCCGACGGCGGTGGTGCCATCGTCGAGTAGCGTGTCCCACTGCCACCGGACGTGTCGTGATTCCGGTCCGACCCGAGGCTCCCATCGAGCAACCCGTCGTCCGCATCCGACTCGGCCCCGTCTTCGGTCGTGTCGTCCTCACGCTCGCTCTCCCCGCCGGCAGCGCTGGTGCTCGCCTCCTCGAGTCGGTCTCGAAGCTGCTCGAGGTCGTCACCGATCCCGTCGAACGAAGACGCCATCGCCGATCGAAGCTGGTCACCGAGTTCGCTGGACGACTCTGCCCCGCCTGTCTCGGCGTCGTCGCAAGCGGACGTGTCGTCACCGTCACGTTCGAGAATATCGTCGAGGCCACTGGCCTCGCTCACTGTCTCGGCGGCCGACTCGATCGTCTCTCGGACGCTCCCGTCGTCGTTTTCGGACTCGTCAGCCGTGTCCGCTTTAGCGTCGGCCTTCGGTTCGGAGTCGTCGCCCGCCGCGCCGTCGCCAATCGACTCCCGTAACTCGCCGACGGCTCCCTCGAGTGCGCTCTCATCGCCCCTATCAGCAAGTTTCGAGAGGTTCAGCAGTCGCTGTAACGTCTCGACCTGTTCCGGATCGCCCTGTGCGATCGCCGCCGGAATCGAATCCGGTTCCGTCCCGTCCGGGAGCGTCTCGAGATCGACTGCCTCGAGCAGGTCGTCCGGGTCGGCCGACTCGAGCAGGTCGTTCGCCTTCGCCGCGGTCTCGAGCAAGTCCGTCTGGGCCGCGTCGTCGTCTTCCCCGTCGGCCTCGTCTGTCGAGACAAGCGAGCCGCTGGACGCATCGGTCTCGTGCAGTACCTCGTTGACGTGTTCGCGTAGTTCTTGGCTCATCTGTCGTGTCTCGCGTCTAAAGCCGCATCTCGAGGCGACGATTTCGATCGACTACTTGGCTTCCGCGTCCGCCTCGTCCGCTGATTCGGCGTCCGACTCGTCGTCGGTCACCGTCGCGACGATCTCGTCGGTCATCTCCTCGCGGCTGAGGTTTGCCTTCACACCGACGTCCTTTGCGACCGATTGCAGATCGTCGTAGGACATCACCCCCAAGAAGTCCGTGAGTGTGTCTTTCCGGAGCCCTTCGATATCCTCGGCCGACGGTTCGGAGTCGTCTTCGCCATCCTCCTCGGCGTCGGTCGTCTCCGACTCATCGCTTTCGTCCGCCGTATCCTCCTCGGCGTCGGTCGTCTCCGCCTCGTCGCTTTCGTCCGCCGTATCCTCCTCGGCGTCCGGTTCGTCATCCCTTTCCGTCTCGGCGTCGCCGTCCTCCGTCGTTTCATCGTCCTCGGATTCGTCCGCATCGTCGTCCGTGAGGACGTCGTCGAGTCCGCTGGCCTCGCTTACGTCTTCGGCGACTGACTCGACCGTCTCTCGAGCATCAGTCTTCTCGCTTTCTTCGTCAGCGGCGTCGCTCTCTACGTCGGCTTCACCCGCTTCGTCCGCCGATTCGTCTTCGCCGGTATCGCTCTCGAGGAGTCCCTCGAGGCCACTCCCCTCGGTCGCACCCTGTGCCAGCGATTGGACCGATTCCTTGGCGTCGCTTTCGTCGACCGTCTCGCGGAGGGCGTCACGGATCGCCGTCGTGAGATCCGACTGCAGCTCTTGGCGGTCTTTTTCGGCTTCGATCCCCTCGGCGATCGTCTCGTGGATCGCGCGGCCGATCGATGACCCCAGTTCCCGACCCGCTCGCGCGCCAAACTCACGACCGACCGCGGCACCGATCTCGCCGCCGTCGATGCCGTTTTCGATGGAGCCGTCACCGAGCAGATCGGTCACTGCGACCTGATTGCTCACCTCCTGGGCGACCAGCTGCTTCAGCCCGGCGTCACTCATCGAACTCACCTCGAGGCGGGACATCCGATCCGTCGGAGAGCAGTTGACACGATAGCATGGTCACTCTTCTTCCTCGTCTTCGTCCGTGGCCGCAGTGTCGTCGGCTTCAGCGTTGTCGTCCTCAGCGGTATCGCTTTCCCCCTTACCTTCCGTGTCGTCGCCGTCGTCTTCTGCCTCCGGCTCTGCATCGCCTTCAGCTTCCTCTGCTGGTTCGTCTTCGGCTTCCTCTGCTGGTTCGTCTTCAGCTTCCTCTGCTGGTTCGTCTTCAGCTTCCTCCGCCGGTTCGTCTTCAGCTTCCTCCGCCGGTTCGTCTTCAGCTTCCTCTGCTGGTTCGTCTTCGGCTTCCTCTGCTGGTTCGTCTTCGGCTTCCTCCGCCGGTTCGTCTTCGGCTTCCTCGTCGGGACCGAGCAGTTCCTCGACGACCAGCTCACCGATCGTTCGGCCGACTGATTCGCCGACCTTTCGACCGACGAGTGCACCGATCTGACCGCCGAGTGCTTCGCCGAGCGGCTTCTCTCCGTTGATTTCGTCTTCCCACTGCGTTCCCTCGACGAGCTCATCGACGTCAACGTTCTCGGCGATCTTTCCGTAGTCGATTCGCTGGGTCACTGATTTCGATTGCTCACTCATGATGACGCCTCCGTCTGTGACGCTGCGTCGGACTGGGAGTCTGACTCGACTTGCTCGCGATCCGGCTCGAGCTGCTCGATCAGTTGCTCGATTACCCGGCTGACGACCGTTGCCACGAGGTCTTCGATCGGGAAGCCGGGGATGAGCCCGAGTAGCTTCTCTTTCAGCCAGCTCCAGGCGTTGGCGATCCGACCACTGGACTCATCGTCTGTCGCTTCGGTCTCTTCGGTCTCGGCTTCCGGTTCCTCGGCATCGGTTTCCGATTCGTCACCGCCAAGCCCGAAGAGTCTGCTGAGCAGTTCTTTTGGCTTGCTCGCCAGTCCGCTGAGGAGCGCTTTCGGTTTCTCCAGCAGGCTGCTGAGCAGTTCCTTCGGCTTGTCCAGGAGTGACGAGACTGCGTCTGAGAGGCCGCCAGCACCATCGAGAAGGCCGGTCACTGCAGACAACAGGTTCCCGAGCAGGTTACTCTCGCCTGGACGGGCTGAGACGTCGAGCGTCACCGGGTTCAGGTTCACCTCGAGGCCAAGCAGATCGAGGAACAGGCCATCGAGATCGAGATGGAGGACGCCGGACGCGTCGTCGTCCTGGTAGACGTCCTCGGCATCTTCGACGTGGTACTCGGCTGACTCCTCGTCGGCTTCTTCTTCGGCTGATTCCTCCTCGTCGGCTTCTTCTTCGGCTGATTCCTCCTCGTCGGCTTCTTCTTCGGCTGATTCCTCCTCGTCGGCTTCTTCTTCGGCTGATTCCTCCTCGTCGGCTTCTTCTTCTTCGGCTGGTTCCTCCTCGTCGGCTTCTTCTTCTTCGGCTGGTTCCTCCTCGTCGGCTTCTTCTTCGGCTGGTTCCTCCTCGTCGGCTTCTTCTTCACCCTCGTCGGCTGAAGATTCCGTCTCACCTTCCTCGTCGGTCGTCGATTCATCGTCGCCCGCTTCCTCGCTCTCGTCTTCCGCCGTCACTTCGGCCTGGCCGCCGTCGGTCATCACCCTGTGGTCTGGCGATCTCGCCTGCTTGTCGACGTAGCGGTTCCTCGAGCAGGTATGGACCGCCACGGGATCCGAACACTCTTCGGATCCATCTCGTTCTTGGCTCAGTGTCATTCTACGAAAACAAGACGGCAGACGGCATTGTGGGGATTGGCCTTGCGTGTGCGACTGCTGCAGTGACCAGCTTAAAGGAAAATCGATCAGTCGTCTGACCTGCTTACTCGAGCGACCCAACGCGAAGCGCGTACTCGCCGCGCCGGTCGCCCTCGTCGTGATACTCGACGGGCTCTTCGATCGCGGCGATGGTCTCGCCGTCGACGGCAGCGGCGGTCGCGATTCCCGCGAGCGAGTCGACGCCGGTCGGGCCGGACTCGAGGTCGAACCAGCGAACGGCGTGGGTCTCGGGGTCGCGAACGCGGAAGTTCTGGGCACACGGTGTGACGAGCGTGTCGCCGTCGGTAGCGAGCCCGTGGACGAACCCGCCCACCTGTTCGTCCCACAGGAGGTCACCGTCGGCATCGAACGTCACGATCCGATGCTCGTTCGGATGACGGCCCTCGGTCTCGCGGCGCTCGAGGGCATAGGTGTTCCCAGTGACGAACGCGACTCGGCCGTCGTTCGCGTAGACGTGGTTTGGGTAGGCGTACAGCGTCTCACCGTCGATTTCGGTTTCGACTGCCAGATCGACGGCCCAGCGCTCGGCCCCGGCGGGGCCGAGCAGATAGCCGCGCTTGTCGCCGTGACTCGAGACCGCGATCACGTCGCCGTCGAACGAGACGTCGCCGACGCGTCGGTCGCCCTCGGTGCCAGGGTCCCAGGTCCACTCGAGGTCGCCCGTGTCCGTCTCGAGGACGACGAGGCCGTTGTCGTGGTCGCCCATACAGCGATTGTAGCCGACGGCTAAGCGGTCACCGTCGGTGTCGAGATCGATCGCGATCGGCGAGGCGTCGGTCTCGTAGGTCCAGCGAACCGAGCCGTCGGGGTCGAACGCGTAGACGGTGCTGTGCCACTGGCGGCGCTCGCCGTCGCGCTCGTAGCGCCTTGCGGCCGCGTACAGTCGGTCTCCGTCCGTCTCGAGCGAGACGACGTAGGGCAGGTAGAAGACGCTGTCTTTGACCGCAGTGCCGATGTCCGCGGCAGTATCGTACTGCCAGCGTTGTTCGCCCGTCTCGGCGTCGTAGACCGCGATCGTTCCCGTCTCGCCGCGACCGGCGACGACGACGGCAGCAGCGCTGGCGGCCGTCTCATCGTCCGAAAGCGTCGTAATCCCGACGGCGTGATCCGGATGGGTAACAGTCCAGCGGGGCTCGAGGGAGTCGGCCTCGTGGGCGGTTACGGTTCCGTCCCACTCGCCGGTGACGACGAGGTCGCCAGTCGTGGCGACCGCAGAGCGAGTCCACATGTGCCGGCTGCGAGCCGGTTCGATCTCGCCAAGCGGTCGTCGTTGGAGCGATCGCTCGTGCTCTGGTTCGGAGCCAGCGGTTCCAGCCATGCTCACTCCTCGACTGGGAACGTCTCGTGGAGGGTGTCGTGGGCCTCACCCATCCCGTCGACGATGCTCTCACCCTGAACACTCAGCCGCTCGACCGCACGCTCTGCGTTGCGGACCTCGAGCAGTCGACCCCGGGTGTAATCGTACTCGGGGTCCTCGCTGGCCATGGCTGCGACTTCCTCCTCCAAGTCGACCAGCGCCGCATCGAGGTGGCGCTGGATCTCTGCAAGGGTGTCAGCCTCAACGAGGCCTTCGATGGGGCCCTCGAGATGGCCCTCGAGTTCTTTCTCCGCGTGTTCGCGGGCGCTCTGGTCCCCGACGCCGAGGACGTTCATCAATCCGAGTCGTAGTGCTTCGATTTCGTGACAGCTCATATCTAGTTCTGTGATTTCGTGGTCGTGGGTTGGTCGTGTGTCTATGCGTCTGCTACAGCGTCTGGTCGACGAGGTCGCTCACGATGCGGTCCCGATCCAGATGATCTGCGACGAGTCGTTCGGCATCCTCGGCTGCGACGTCGCCGTACCAGATCCCGTCAGGGTAGACGGCAACCATCGGTCCGTCGCCACAGCGACCGAGACAGGACGACCGCGTAATGCGGGCATCGCAGTGCTCGGAGTCGCGAGCTTTCTGGCGAAGGCGCTCGAGCACCGCGGGCGACCCCATGTCGGCACAGGTCCGGTTCGTACAGACCATGACGTGCTTCTCGGGCGCGTCGTGGGTGTGTGGTTCGTTGTCGACGTCCTCTCGATCCGCATGTGCGTCCTGATGAGCCAGCGCCCGGAGCATGGCCCGTGCGCCGCCGACATCTTCTTCGTAGCCCTCGAGGTCGACTTTGTACTTGCACGTGTCACAGGACATCTCGACGCTATCGGTTCGAGCCTCCTGCCAGCGGTCGGCGAAAACGTCGAGCAGTCGCGAGTCCGTGCCAAGTGGGTCGCCCGCCAGCGCGTCGACGTACGGGTAGTCGTCGTCGAACTCTGCGGTCCAATCCCGGACTCGCTGGGTGAGGACGCCGTCGCCGAGCATGTAGGGGAGGACGACGACCGCGTCGGGACGGTGCTTCGAGAGGCCGTGGAGGGTGTCCTCGAGCGTCGGCTCAGTGACGCCGATAAACGACGCTTCGACGCGGTCGAACGCGCGGCCTTCATACAGCAGTCGGGCCAGCTTGTGGACGTCGCCGTTGGCATCCGGATCGCTCGAGCCGCGCCCACAGACGACGACGGCAACGTCGTCCTCGGTGCGGTCGACGCTGAGTTCCGATTCGACCACACCGGCGCGGTCGTCGAGCAGGTCCAGAATCGCCGGATGGATACCCAGATGCGCGCCGTTTCTGATCTCGACGTCGTGGGTCGCTCGAGCCTGTTCGATCGCCAGCGGCACGTCGTTTTTGACGTGGCTCGCGGCGAACAGCGAGCAGTGGACGACGGTTACCTGTGATGTGACAGCTGCAAGCCCCGCGATAGCGTCGTCGATCGCCGGCTCTGCCAGTTCGAGAAACGCTGCATCGACCAGAATCCCCAGTCGCGACTCGAGGCCGGCAGCGAGCTCTCGAACCTGTTCGTTCGACTTTGCTCGACGGGAGCCATGCCCCACCAGGAGGACGGCCTCGTCGTCGAATGCGGACGTGGATCTGGAATCGTCGGATTTGCTCATCAGTTGTTGGTATGGGTGGATACTGAACGCGGTTCGAACACGGCGCTCGGGGTGGTTACTCGTCGTAGCTGTCTGCCTGCTCGATACTCCACTCGAGTTTTCGACGCCGGCTCGGCGCGAACAGGCCAGTTGTCTCGCAGCCTTCGTAGAGCCACGTGCCAAACTCGGGGACGGCATCGTCGTCGACGCCGAACCAGTAGCCGCCCGAGGACGTCTCCGAAAGCTCGCCGATGGGTGTGTCGACCGGACAGTCGGCGAGCAGTTCCCGTGTCGCCTCGAGCAGCGTGCGGTCGTCGTGAACGAACGAAATGCCGACAGTGCCACTCGAGGACTTGAAACAGATCGTCCCACAGCCCTCGAGCAGGCCGCGAAGGAGCTCTCGCTCGTGACTCGAGAACGCGCCAAAGCGGTAGTTGCCGCGGCCGTCGACAGGTAGCGAGAGTGCGCTGGCGCGACCCAGCAGCCCCTCGCTATCCTCGTCCTCGCCGATCGAGAGCGTGTACTCGTCTTCCGTGCGCGTAATCGACGTGTCGTGGGCGTACTCGCGGCTGCTCGTCTCGTGGTCGATGTCGCCGCCCGCGATCGCGGCGAGCACCTGCGCGGATTGCTCGTCGGTGGTCACGACCTCGAGATGCTCACGGCGTCGCCGTTCGCTGTTCGTGGTTCTCGCTTCGCTCCGAACCACGCGCCCACTGCCGGCGACGTGCCCCCAGAGGTACGCGCTCGCAGGATGGCCCACAAGCGGGTCGGCTGGAACCTCGATCTCGAGGGCGTCGTCGGTCATCGATTCGGCATCGCTCATTCGCCCACCTCCTCGACGATGATCGCGTCCGTCGGGCAGGCCGCGGCGGCCTGCTGGGCTTCCTCAATGCGGTCGTCGTCGAACGTCGCGACGACCCGCTCGGCGGTGTCGGTGACCTCGCCCTCGCAGTCGTAGACCGGATCGGCGTCCGGATCGACTGTCGCGAGGCCGTCCTCGCCCTCGACAAATCGCGGGTCGCGGGTCAGACAGGCGAAGATGCCGTCGCAGGCGTCCTTTTCGATGGTAACTTCGTATCGTGGCATGGTCAGTAGTCGTATTTGGTCTCGTAGCCACGCGGCGTGACCATCCGGTCGTCCCAGACGTAGGTGTCCTCGGTCCCGACGACGATCGTCGTCGTCATGTCGATGATCTCGCTCTCGCCCAACTCCTCGAGTTCGCCGAGATCGGTGATCATCACCTGTTCGTCCTCGCGGCCCGCGCCGTGGACGATGCCGACCGGCGTGTCTTCGTCGCGGTGGGTCAGCAGGATCTCACAGCACTTCTCGAAGTTCTCCCGGCGCTTGCGGCTCCAGGGATTGTAGATCGTGATAGTGAAGTTCTCGCTCGCGACCGCGTGCAGTCGGGACTCGATTTCGGGCATCGGAACCAGATGATCCGACAGCGAGACGGAGACGGTGTCGTTGACCAGCGGTGCGCCGAGGCGGGCCCCACAGGACTGGGCCGCCGGCACGCCGGGGACGACCTCGAAGTCGACCATCGACGCCGTCGCGCCCTTGGACTCGAGGATCTCGAGTGCTAGCCCCGCGAGCGCGTAGACGTTAGGGTCGCCGCTGCCGACGATCGCCACGTCGTTGCCCGCGAGCGTGCGGTCGATCGATTCCTCGGTGCGCGAGACCTCGCCACACATCGGCGTGTCGTAGATGTCGTCGGCCTGCTCGGTGATCTCGTCCGGGATCAGTTCGATGTAGGTGGTGTAGCCGACGATGTGGTCGGCCTCGAGCAGGGCGTCCTTGGCTCGTTTGGTCATCCCCTCCGGATGGCCAGGGCCGAGGCCGACGGCGATCAGCTGGCCGGGCTCGGCGTCGAAGTCTTCGATCGTCGCGCCGACTTCCTGCTCGTTCGACTCGTCGTCGGAACTCGAGGCGCCGCATTTGGAGCTACTCGAGGACGAGGAACTGGAACTCGAGGCGCCGCATTTCGAACTCGAGTCGTCGGTGGTCTCGCTCGACGAGGCTCCGCATTTGGAGCCGCTCGAGGTTTCCGTGTCGGTCGTCGAAGCGCCACACTTGGAAGTCGATTCGTCGTCAGCGTCCGCGTTGGTGTCAGTACTCATGGATGTCGTGGTGATTAGTAGTCAGAAGTCGTTGACGTCACGCCCGCCGCGCGGGGTGACGAGATACGTTCGGTCGTCGTTGCGCCAGGTGTCGGTCTCGTGGGTGCCGATGATCAGCGAGGTGCCCATCCCCGAGACCTTGTCGTCGTGGTCGACAGCCTCGCCGAGCGTCGTAATGAACTCGCTCTCGCCGTTTCGGCCGGCATCCTCACGGCCGGCGTCGTTGACGATGGCCACGTAGGCGTCGTCGGTCCGCTCCTCGCGGACGATCTTGACGGCCTTCTCGTAGTTTCGCCAGCAGTTGTAGAGGACGATCACGAAGTCGCTGATCGCGGCTGCGCGCAGTTTTTCTTCGATCTCGTCCCAGCCGCGCCACTTATCGGACAGCGAGATCGTACAGAAGTCGTTACACAACGGCGCGCCGACGTTCGCCGCGCCGCCGAGTGCCGCCGTGAGACCGGGGACGATCTCGATCGGCACGTCCGTCGCGCCCTCCTCCTCGGCCATCTTGAAGATGAGATCCGATTTGCCGTAGACAGAGGGGTCACCGCCCGAAACGTGGGCGACGTCTTTCCCCTCGCGGACGTAGTCGAACGCCGCGCGAGCGAGTTCTATCTGCCGTCCCATCGTCGAGCGGACGATCTCCTGTTCGACCCCGTTCTCTCGAACGGCGATCCCATCATCGCCGAAGTCCTGTGGCAGCGTTCCGTCCTCGCGCAGGAATTTTTGATAAAGACTCGAGGCGATGACCACGTCCGCCGATTCGATGACCTGCTTTGCTTTCGCGGTCATGTGACCAGGCAGGCCGGGACCAATGCCGACGACGGAGAGGGTGCCGTGATCGTCGGGCGTTCCGTCGGCCACCGAATCCGAGGTGTCGCTCTCGCTCATCGCCCGATCGCCACCGTAACCTCGTTCTCGTAGCCGGTCTTCTCGAGGACCAGTTCCTGTTCAGCACCGCCCGCGATCGCGGAGGCCTCCGAGACACCGGGCCAGCCGATCAGCTCCTTCGATTTCGAGGGCGTCGGCCCCTCGTGGTCGAGCAGGGTTTCCTTGTCGAACGCAACGACGCCGAGATCGAGTTCCTGAGCCGCCTCGAGCAGCCCCTCCTCGTCTTCCTTTCGAGTCGCCGTGGCGACGAACTCGACGTCGTCGAAGTCGTAGTCGGTCTGCGCTATGGCTTGTTCCCACGCGGCGAGGAACGACTCCGTGCGCGCGCCGGAGACGCTCCCGGTGCCGATCACGACGCCATCGTCCTTGTTGCGCTTGAGGACGGTGACGTCGTCGCCGACGAGGACGGCCTTCGGGCCCTCGAGTCGGGCGACGGGGCCGAGGTTGTCGTCGAGGACGGCGAGATTCGTCTTCACGGTCGAGTCGCCGTTGACGACGTGGGTGTCCATCGCCTTCGCGCGGGATTCGACACCTTGCTTGCCGGCGGCCTCGCTCGCGGTGGTCATCGCCGGGATCGCACCCATCGTCGCCAGATCCTGTGCGACCTGATTCGCGCCGTGGTGGCCGCCCGTGATCGGGATGGCCCACGTCAGTTCCTCGTCGACGACACAGATCGCGGGGTCGTCCCACTTGTCGTCTAACAGATGGGCCGTCTTGCGCATCGCGATTCCGGAGGCCATCAGGCCGATAAAGCAGTCGTACTCGCCCCAGTGGGCCTCGAAGACGTCACCGTGATACTCGAGGATCTCGATCGTCTCGTAGCGATCCTCGAGTTCGGTTTTGATCTCTTCGGCCGTGTCCATCTTGCGCCCGAAGGAGACGATCGCGATCTCCTCGGCGACTTCGCCGTCCGAATCCGGCGTCGAACAGTGGCCGCCCGAATCTGTACTCGAGTCGTCAGTCCCGTCCGCGTTCTCAGTTCCTGAACTCATTGTCGAACCTCCATCGTACCGAACTCGTCCGTTCCACGCCGAATCGACCCGTCAAGTCCACCGCGGGGGAGGGACTGAAAGGGGCCAGCCTCGTCGGCGAAGGCGGCCGAAGTAAGCACTGCAGGGAGCGAGCACCGCGAGCGACCGAAGCGCACAGCGAGGCCCCCGAGTCGACGGGGCTGGGGGCTTTCACCGTGTTTGCGGTACCGCGCTCGACTCTCCTCAGTCATCGCTCGCCTCCGGTTCACTCGCGTTTTCAGCCGAACCGTCCGAAGAACCGCGATTCGCCCAGTCACCGTAGAGGAACGAGCGCTCGTAGCCCGCGCCAGTCACGGCGTCGCCGATGACGACCAGCGCCGAGGCGCGGTAGCCCGCCTCCTCGACCTTGTCCGCGATCGTCCCGATATCGCCGACGATGATGTCCTCGTCCGGCCACGAAGCGTGGTAGATCACGGCGACGGGCGTCTCGGGGTCGTGGTCGTCTGCGAGTAGTCGCTCCATCGTATCGCGAACGGCGTGTGTGCCGAGGTAGATACAGGTCGTTACGTCGCCCATCTCCACGAACTCGGAGATGTGGTCTTCTTCCTCAGTCAGCGTCTTGCCCTGTGGCCGAGTGAACGCGACGTGGTTCGAGACCTCGTTGAGCGTCAGCTGGGTCCGCAGCGTCGCGCTGGCCGCGAAGGCCGACGTGACACCCGGCACGAAGTGGGTCGGCACGCCCTCGTGCTCGAGCGCGTCCATCTGCTCGAGTGCAGCCCCGTAGATGGCGGGGTCGCCACTGTGCAGGCGGACGACGTTCTCGCCGTCCTCGTAGGCGTCTCTCATCAGCGGAATCAGTTCCTCGAGGTCTTTCCCCACGGAGTTCACGAGGTCGGCGTGGGCGCAATACTCGTTCAACAGTTCGCTGTTGACCAGCGACCCGGCGTGAACGACGAGGTCGGCTGCCTCGAGCAGTTCCTTTCCGGCAACGGTCAGCAGTCGCGGGTTGCCGGGCCCGGCCCCGACGAAGGGAACGCCCTCCTGCTCGTCGCCGGCGCTGTGCTCGAAGATTCGGTCGTCCAGTTCCTCGCGACGGCGCTCGCCCTGTGCGTCGATCGCCTCCTGCGGGTTGCCGCCCTCCGCTGGAACGGCGCTGTCTGTCTCGTCGGTCGTATTCGTGTTCGTCATTTTAGTGGCCTCCACAATCGCCGTGTGCACAGCCTTCGGCCAGCTCAAGATCGACAAGCGTTCCCCCGTCCGCGACCGGCTCGCCGCTCGTCGACTCCTCGTCGCTCGAGGAGTCCGTAGCATCGGTCTCGAACGCTGCCGTCGCCTGTTCGATCTCGAGATCAGCCTTCTCGGCGTAGGCGAGCGTATAATAGTCGCGCTCGTCGATCTCGGACGGATCGTCCGTCACCATCGTCTCGCCCTGTTCCATGAACAGCCGGCGGCCGTAGGTCACCTCGTAGCCGGCCTCGAGGAGTCCCTCGTGGGTCGCCGGTGCGTCGGTGACTTTGAACAGAATCAGCCGATCCGGCCCCGTTGGACTCGCCCCGTTTGCGGCCTCGCGAAGTGAGAGACCTGCGCCGGCTTCGATCTCGACGCCCATCGCGGTCGCAAACGCCGTCACGGCGCTCACGCCAGGGACGATCTCCAACTCGACGTCGGGGTGGAACGCGTCGATCGTCCGCCGGAGATGGCCGAACGTCGAGTAGACGTTCGGGTCGCCGAGCGTGACGAAGGCGACGTCACCGTCGCGTGCGTTCGGGGCGATCTCGGCGGCAGCCTCCTTCCACGCCGACCGCAGCTTTTCCTCGTCTTTTGTCATCGGGAAATCAAGGTCCCCGATCTTCGACTCGTCGACGTGCTCGAGTGCGACGGATCGCGAGAGTCGGCCCGGCGAGTAGACCACGTCGGCCGACTCGAGAACGTTTTTTCCGCGAACGGTCACGAGGTCGGCCTCGCCGGGGCCGAGACCAACGCCGTAGAGCGTCATTGCAGGCTCCCTCCGTCGTTATCCTCGCCGCTCGCTGTCGCGCTCCCAACCAGCATGTAGACCGGGTTGTCCGAGTCAAAACTCGTCGCGCCGGCGAGTTCGTAGCCGTGGCTCACCTGAAACTGGACGACCTCCTCGAGAATCCCGCGCTTGCGGAAGGCTTCCGTCGCTCTGCCGGCGACCTCGAGTCGCGAGACGTTCATGACGATTCGATCGACCTCGGTGTCGACGGCGTGGTCGAGGACGGCCTCGAAGTTTCGACTGCCGCCCAGAAAGAGCGCGTCAGCGTCGGCGGGTACTCCCGCCGGCGCTTCCGTGTTCCGCAGTTCGACATCCGCTCGAATCGCGTCCTCGTTGGCGGCCAGATTCCGCTCGGTCGTCTCGAGGCGTTCGGGTTTCCGCTCAAGGGCAGTCACTCTCCCGGCCCGCTGTGCGGCTTCGATCGTGATGGCTCCCGTACAGGAGCCGACCTCCGCGAAGTGGTCGTCGGCCTCGAGTGCGAGTTTCGAGTGGACAACGGCCCGGACCTCCGGCTTGGTCGGCCCGGCCTTCGCGTCGTGTGGCAGCGCGATAGGTGGCATCATCCGGTGGAACAGCGGCCGTCCCTAAAACAATTTTGTTTGTTGTAGATCAAGCTGGATTGTCAAACTAAGGATGCGGTAGAGCAATTTCACTTGTAAGTGTGACGTTGAACGTCCCGCTGTCCGATCTATTCGCAGCCGGAACAGGGTCCAGCGTCCGCCACAGTCGTGACTGACTCGAGTGACGGACATCGAACCGATGATCGCACATTTCAGGCCGAGAGGAACGGCTGCCGTCGTTATCGAGCGTCGTCGAGTGTCTCGAGGAACCGATCGAACGCCCCGCTTTCGGGGTGGACGTGGACGTAGGTGCCGAGCGAGTTGTACTCGGTCAGCCCATCGTGCCCGCCGTCGATGCCGTCGCCACGCACCGTCTCGAAGGCAAACCGGGCGTCAGCGTCGACGTCGGCACTCGAGTAGTGGAACTCGTGGCCCCGAATCCGATCGCCAGCGTTGGCCGTCAGCGTCCCTTCGGTGGCCTCGAGTTCGACGTGATCGAGCGCCTGATAGCGGTCGTGCATGGTTACGTCCGCCGGGAGGATGCCGGCCATCTCGCTCGTCTCGCCATCGGCTGTCGTCAACGACTGGCTCATGGCCATCAGCCCCCCACACTCGCCGAGTACCGGGAGTCCCTCGCTGGCCAGCGTTCCGAGTTCGGCGAGCGTGCCAGCTGCCTCGAGTTCTGCGGCGTGGAGTTCGGGGTACCCGCCCGGCAGATAGACGCCGTCACAGTCGGGGACCGGATCGCCCGCGACCGGCGAGAACGTGACCAGATCGGCCCGTTCGCGAAACCGCTCGAGGGTGGCCGGATACCGAAAGCAGAAGGCGGCGTCGTCGGCGACGGCCACGGTGGCGTCGACCGATTTGGGTTCGTCCTCGACTGCCGTTTCGGGGGCAATCGCCTCGCTCGCCACCGCAGCCAGCCGCTCGGCCGAAAGCGAGTCGGCGGCCTCCCGCAGCGCCTCGCGCGGCAACGCAGCCTCCGCGCCCATCTCGAGGCCGAGGTGTCGGTCCGGGATCTCGAGGTCCGGATTCGGCGGGATTCGCCCGAAGTACTCGAGATCGTCTGGCAGCGCGTCGCGGATTCCTTGCTCGTGGCGGCCGCCGTGGGCGCGCTGGGCGACGATGCCGGCGACCTCGATCTCGCGGCCGATCGTCTCGGCGTACTGTTGGAAGCCAAGCGCCGTCGCCGCGACGCTTTCCATCCCGGCTTTCGCGTCGACGACCAGCACGACCGGGAGGTCGAGGGCTTCGGCGACCATCGCCGTGCTCGAGCCGTCGCCGTCGTACAGTCCCATCACACCCTCGACGACGCAGATAGCGGGGGACGACGTCCCCCGGGCAGACGGGTGTGACCTGTCGACGTCGCCCTCGCCGCGGGCGTAGTTGCGTCGAAGACCATCTTCGCCACAGAGCCACAGATCGAGCGTGCGGGAGGGGCGGCCGGCGATCGCTTCGTGGTGGCTCGGATCGATAAAATCCGGGCCCGCTTTGGCGGGCTGGACCGCGTAGCCGGCGTCCTCGAGGGCCTGAATAATTGCGAGCGTCGCGACCGTCTTCCCGACGCCGGAGCTGACGCCGCCGAGGACGAATCCGTTCATCATTGTACTTTCGTTCGGACAACTCAACTTGAATCCGTCGGTGAGCGGCGTCGGATACCCGAAACGAACGTGTGGATCAGACGCGTTCGCCGAGCGGCGGTTCGGAACGGACTCGAGTGACGAGCTGGTGACATTTAACCAACGGGTTTAACCGATCGAATCGGGTACGACCGGTCCCCGATTTCCATGACCGACGAACCCGCGTCCCTGACCGACCACCACCTTCGAGAGGCGCTTCGACACCTCAAGGAAGCCCAAGACGGCGACCTCCGAAAGACGAACGCGATCGCGCTCGAGCAGGTCTCGAATACGGTCTCGATGGTGCTTCGCGAACACAGCGAAGACGGCGAGTGATAGTCAGACTGGCTGTCGCACCGCGAGAACGATCAAGTCCGAAAACGGTGTGTCTTCTTTCCCGCTGCCGCCAGCGTGTTCGGACAGCTCCGCGAGCGTAAAGCGGTGGATCTGCTCGTTATCGTGGGTCAGTTTCTCGAGGACCAACGCCTCGAGGTCCGGTTCGGCCCCCTGCTCGAGCAGGAACTCGGCGATATCGCCGGGCATCCGATCGTACGGCCGCGGGAGCACGAGCAAGTGGCGTTCGTCCGCCGTCACGGCGGTTGCGAGTCGGTCCATGTCCGCCTCGAGGTCGCCGCTTTTGTGTAACGTGACGAATTCGGTGTCCTCCATCGGCGTCCGGGCGCGGCTGGCGGCCATCTGGATCGAGGAGATGCCGGGGACGACGCGCACCGGGCTCTCGGGATCCTCGCGTTCCACGGCGTCCTGACGAGTCTGCGAGTCAGGGCTCGTGGAACGCGCTTCCACGGCGTCCTGAACCTTCCCGACGAACTGATACCCGGAGTGGTTGGGATCGCCCATCGCGACGGCCGTTCCCGACTCGCCGTCGGCGACCCGGTCGGCGAATTCCTCGAGCGCCTCGGCTTCGTCCTTGTAGCCACAGGTCAGCAGATCGGCGTCGGTCAGGTCTTCGACGAACTCGACGACGGTCGTAAAGCCGACGATGACGTCGGCCTCGCGGATCGCGCGTTCGCCTCGCGGCGTGAGATACTCCTGATTGCCCGGCCCGACGCCGACGGCGTAGACCGGGTCGTCAGTCGTTTCGTCGATGTCGGGTTCCGGCGCTGCCGCGGCGAACGTCGCCGGGTCCGGCCCCGACTCGAGGTCGTACTCGTCGCTCATTCGTCATCCACCCGTTGGGAAGCCGTCAGTTCCAACTCGAGGTCCGCAGTCCGGACGTCTTTTGCGACGTGAATCAGTTCGTTCGTCAGCGCGGCCGCGAGTCCGCTGCCGCCGCGACGACCGACGTTGGTGATCGCCGGCACGTCGTAGGTCTCGCTGACCTCGCGGATGCGCTGGCGGCTCTCCTCGGCTTTGACGAATCCGACCGGGGTCGCGACGATTGCCGCAGGGCGTGTGCCGTTTTCGATACAGTCTGCAAGCGCGAACGCGGCCGTCGGGGCGTTTCCGATCACGGCGATCGCACCGTCGTAGACGCCCTGTTTGTCGAGTTCGAGCACCGAGGCAGCGGTCCGGGTCATGCCCGTCTCCTTGGCCAACTCAGCCCCGTTTCCGATCGCCTTGCGCTTCTCGCAGTTGTGGCCCCGGCCGGTGATCCCGGCCTTCGACATCGTGATGTCCGTAACGATGGTGGCTTCCTCGAGGACGGCCCGCGCGCCGGCCCGGACGGGGGCGTCCTCGTCGTCGCCCACGTCGTCGCTCCCGGTGAACTCGATCAGGTGCTGGAACTCGATGTCGCCCATCGAGTGAACCGACTTCTGTCGAATCCGGTCGGCCAGCGTCTCGTCCGGCACGAACTGGCGGACGATATCCATGCTCGTCTCGGCGATATCCATCGCGTTCTGTGTGGTCGCGCCCAGATCCGCGTACTCGTCCTCGAAATCTTGCTCAGTCATCGTTGGTTACCTCCATCGCAGAATTGGTCGTCCGCGCCTCGAGATCACCTTCGACCTCGAGGTTCAGATCGCGCAGTTGGTCGACCGTCTCGTCGTCGGCGTCCCAGAGGTCGCGCTCGATAGCTTCGAGCAGGGTGTCCGTGATGGACTCGAGCGCCCATGGGTTCACCTCGCGCATCCAGTCCTGGCGATCCTCGTCGAACGCGAACTTTGCGGCGACGTCTTCCCAGAGCGTGTCGCTCACGACGCCAGTCGTGGCGTCCCAGCCGAGGGTCACGTCGACCGTCGTCGAGAGGTCGCCAGCGCCTTTGTAGCCGTGTTCCTCCATCGACTCGAGCCAGTCGGGGTTGAGCACGCGGGCGCGCATCGCCTTGCGAACTTTCTCCTCGTTCGTGTAGACGTCGACGTTGTCCGGATCAGAGGAGTCGCCGACGTAGGAGGCGGGCTCCTCACCCGATATCTCCGACACCGCGGAAATGAACCCGCCGTGGAAGGCGTACCAGTCCGAGGAGTCGAACTCGTCCTGTTCCATCGTGTCCTCGATCTTTACGGTGGCGTCGACGCTCGAGAGTCGCCGTTCGAAGGCGACGTGGGCGTCCGATACCCGACCGCGCGACCCCATCGCATAGCCGCCCCACTGGACGTAGACGCTCGCGAGATCCGAGCGGTCGTCCCAGTTGCCCTCATCAACGGCCTTGTTCGTGCCGGCTCCGTAGCCGCCGGGTTTCGTCGTGAACACGCGGTGTTTCGCCGCTTTTCGAGCCTCTTTCTCGTCCAGTCCGTCGTCCTCGAGGTCGGCCTGCTCTTCCTCGACGTGTTTCTTCACGTAGTTCATCTCGTGGGGTTCGTCAAGGTCGACTACGGCATCGACGGCGTCGTGGATGACACCCGCCGCGGCAGGGAACGCATCCCGGAACAGCCCGGAGACGCGCGTGGTGACGTCGATTCTGGGTCGGTCGAGTTCCTCGAGTGGGATCGGCTCGACGTCGTCGATCCGGCCTGCGTCGGTCCACCGGGGTTCGACACCCATCATCGCGAGCACCTGCGCGATCGTCTCGCCGCGGGTTCGTACCGTGGGGGTCCCCCACGCCACGACGCCGATCTCCTCGGGATAGTCGTCGTTTTCGTTGTAGTGGCGCTCGAGGACGCCTTCGGCGACCTCGCTTCCGACCTGCCAGGCGGCTTTCGCGGGCACCTTGCGCGGATCGAGCGTGTAGAAGTTCCGCGCGGTCGGCAGCAAGTCGACGCCCCCACGGGTCGGCGCGCCCGACCCACCCGGCGGGACGTACTCGCCCGAGAGTGCGTCTGCAGTTCGCGGGATCTCGTCTTCGGCCCCCTGCACGCGGGGCTGGGCCCCCTCGCAGATGTACGCGAGGGCCTTCCGCAGGTCGTCGTGAGCGCCCGGCTTCGCCCGCGCGTCGCCGATCGTCTCGAGATCGACGATCATGAGGTTGATGTTGACTTCATCGTCAGGCCCGCCCTCCAACTCGGAGACGGGGACGTCGAAGTCGTGTGCGGCCAGCGTCTCGAGCAGGCCGACACTGGTATCATAGACCACGTCGGCGGCCTCGGCGTGGGTCTGTCTCTTATACACATCTCTGATGGCGNCGCTCAGAGATGTGTATAAGAGACAGGAGATACTCCACGAGGCGCTCTCCGTCCGGCGGCTCTGACATCGTATGGAGCCCGAGTCGGATCTGAGTTGTCTTGACGTCGGTGAGATACTCGTGAATCCGTTCGACGAGGGCGTCGATCGCGAGATCCTCACCCTCGACAGCTCCCTCAGCCAACGTCGAGCCGGCCTCGTCGGGGCCGCGGACGTCGGCTTTCTCGTCGATGGTGCCCGCGATTCCGAGTTCGACTGCGAGATCCAATTCCTCGACTGTCTCGCGCATGAGGTCCTCGAGGTGCTCGCCGTCGTCCGCACGGGCGTCCTCCATCCCGGCCTCGCGGTACTGGTTGGCGAGTTCCTCGAGTTCCGAGAGCTCGTCGTATGTCCCCGCGTTTCGCATGACGGGCGTCAGGTAGTCGACGATGGCCGCATAGGAGCGCCGCTTGGCCTGCGTTCCCTCCCCCGGATTGTTGACGATGTAGGGGTAGACGTTCGGAATGTCGTCGATCAGCTGATCCGGCGCGCTCGCGCCGTTGAGTCCGACCGTCTTGCCGGGGAGCCACTCGAGGCTGCCGTGGGTTCCGAGGTGGACGAACCCGTCGACCTCGAACTCGTTTCGGAGCCAGCCGTAGAAGGCGTAGTAGTCGTGGGGTGGCTGCAGGTCCGAATCGTGGTAGACTTTCGAGGGGTCCATCCCGAACCCACGCGGGGGCTGAACGGTGACGAGCACGTTGCCGAACTCGACGCCCGGAATCGCGAACGGCCGGTCGGGGACCTCGCCCCACTCCTCGAGAACGTTCTCCTGAAATCGCTCGTCGGCATCCGAGAACCACTGCTCGTAGGTGTCTGCGGAAACCACGTCGACCGACAGGTCGCGAACGTCCTCGGGCGCGACCCAACGGTCCTCGAGGGTGAGCTGGGCGGTCAGTTTTTCGACGAGCGTCTGCCCGTCCTCGGGCATGTCGTCGCCCAGCTCGTAGCCGCGGGCCTCGAGTTCCTCGAGCAGATTCACGGTCGACTCCGGGGAGTCGAGTCCGAACGCGGTCCCGATCCCGTCGTCGCTCGGCGGGTAGTTGTGGAGGACGACCACAACTCGCTTGTCCTCGTTCGGCGTGTGTCGCAGTTGCGCCCAGTTGACCGCCAGCCGGGTCGCGTGGTCGACCCGATCCTCGATCGGGTAGTGGTGTTTCGGCGCGCTGCCGATGCCGGCCTCGTCGTCGGTTCGCTCTTTGCCTGAAATCGGGTGCGTGATGACGTTGCCGTCGAACTCCGGTAGCGCCACGGAGAGGGCGAGTTCGAAGCCCATCACGCCGGTGTCGCTGGATTCGTATCGCGAGCGCGAGCGCATCGTGGTGACCGTCTGCAAGACCGGCACCCCGAGCCGGTCGAGGAAGACGTCCTCAGCACTCGAGCCCTCATTGCTGGCGCTGCGGCCGCGCTCGTCCATCGACAGTGAGAACATAAACGAGGAGAGGACGGCGTCGACGACGGGCTGGCCGTCAGCATCGATGAGCCAGTTGTCGGTCACCCATTCTGCATCCTCTTGCTCCTCGGTGTCTGTCGCCGGGTTACAGAAAATCGGCAACGCGTTCGCACCCTGCTCCTCGAGCGCCCGAACTTGGGCGTCGACGTAGCGGGTGTTCTCGTGGGTCCAGTGGGATTCGTAGAACCAGACCGCGACCGTCGGCTTGTCGGGGTCGTGGGTCTCGAGCAGGCCCTCGTACTCGATGCCCGGATAGTCGGGGTGGTAGACACCCTCTGTGGGGAGGCTCGTCGGCTCGTCGTAGTCGACGTCGCGGCCCTCGTACTCGGCGGCGAGGAAGCGACACAGGTTCGCCGTGTTGATTGTTCCACCCTTCTCGAGATACTCATAGGCGAGGTCGCGATGGGCCGCACTGACCGTCGTGTCCTCGACGGCGTAGGCGTCGCCGGTCGCCTTGACGATCAGCGGAACGCCCGCGTCCTCGAGTGCGCCCGTCGCGTACTCGTAGCCCGGCATGCTGTCTTCGGCCCCGTGCAGCCAGAAGACGGCTGCCGTGGCGTCGGTCAATTCCTCGACGAACTCCTCGATGTCGGCCTCGCTTTCGAGGTCGCTTTCCGAGCGGACGACCAGCTCGACGCCCTCGAGACGCTCGGCGGCTCGTCCGATCGAGCCGAGTTCGTTCTCCGTCGCGGTGTAGATCCCGATCCGTGCCATCGCGTTTTTAAACCTCTATTGTATTAGCGCAAGTATGGTTGCAGACGCTGGGGACAAAAAGTTGTCGTCACTTCCCTTTCCGGCGATCGTCGGGCAGGACGAACTCAAACGCGTGCTGCTCGCCGTCGCGGCGGACGACGGGCTCGACGGCGCACTTATTAGTGGTGAGAAGGGGACCGCGAAGTCGACCGCCGTTCGGGGACTCGTCGATCTGCTCCCCGAACAGCAAGCCGTCGCCGACTGCCCCTATGGCTGTGCGCCCGACGACTCGAGTCAGCAGTGTGCGGACTGCCGAACTCGTGATCGCGAGGAACTGCCGGTCGAGACGCGACCAGTCCCGCTCGTAACGCTCCCGCTCGGGGCGACTCGAGACCGCGTCGTCGGCACGCTCTCGGTCGAGGACGCACTAGCTGGCGAGGCCGACTTCGATCCCGGCCTGCTGGCGCGTGCAAATCGCGGCATTCTCTACGTCGACGAGGTGAACTTACTCGACGACCACCTCGTGGACGTCATCCTCGACGCTGCTGCGAGCGGCATCAACACCGTCGAACGCGATGGGATCAGCCGCTCACACCCGGCCGAGTTCACCCTCATCGGGACGATGAACCCCGAGGAAGGCGACCTCCGTCCGCAGCTTCGTGATCGCTTCGCCCTCCAGGCGACTGTCGAAGGCTGTCGAGACCTCGAGGACCGCGTGGAGATCATCGATCGAGCACTTGGAGACCGCGGCGACGACGATCCGATGGCGTGCACCGACGCAGTCGAAACGCGCCGCGAGGAGCTTGCCACAGCCCGTGATCGGCTCTCGAGCGTGACGCTCCCGGCCGAGTTTAAAACGGAGATCGCCGGGCTCTGTCTCGAGGCCGGCGTCGACGGCCACCGTGGCGACGTCGCAACGGCCCGAGCCGCAAAGACGATCGCCGCACTCGAGGGCCGGACAACGGTTATCGAGTCGGACGTCCACGAGGCCGCCCGCTACGCGCTGCCCCACCGACTGCGGAGCACGCCGTTCGAAGACGAACCGGAACTCGAGGACATCCTCGAGGATCGTTTCGACGAGGGAGGGGCGGATGAGGGAGAGGGAGAGGGCGACGCCGCAGATGACGAGAGCGAGGCCGACGCCGACGGGGACGGTGAGACGGGAAACGAGTCCGGCGGCGAGGATCATAACGACGACCGCGACGACGCCGATTCAGGGCCCGAGGACGGAAGCGATGGCGGTGACGACTCGAGCAACGGGCCCGACAGCGATGGCGATGACGATCGCTCCGACAACGGCGGCGGCGCAGCCGGCGGTGACTCGTCTCCCGCCGACACCGGCCCTGACGAGGGCGGCGACGCCGGCGACGCTGATGATTCAAATGACCCGGAGTCGGAAGGGGACGACGGCGACAGCGAGGACGAGGCCCAGCCGCTGGTGCCCGGCCAGCAGCGCGCCAAGATCGCCGACGTCGGCGAGGCTCGAGCACCTGACCTCGAGTCGCCGGCCGTCGAGAGCCGCGACTCGACGGCTGCCGGTGGCTCACGCGCGAGTACGACGCCAAGCGTCGACAACCGTGGGGCACGCGTCCGAACCGAACCCGCCTCGGGCGACGGTGCCATCGACGCGGCGGCGTCGGTTCGATCGGCTGCCGCCCGTGGGAGTTCGCGCGTCGAAAAAGCCGATCTCAGACAGTCCGTTCGGGCCGGCGAAACGTCGGTGACCATCGTCTTCGCCGTCGACGCAAGCGCCTCGATGCGACCCGCGATGGAGACCGCCAAAGGCGTCGTCCTCGAGCTGTTGCGAGACAGCTACCAGCAGCGCGATCAGGTCGCGTTCGTCGCCTTCGCGGGCGACGATGCCGAGGTTCTCCTGCCCCCGACCGACAGCGTCTCGCTCGCCGCCCGCCACTTAAAGGAGCTGCCGTCAGGGGATCGCACGCCACTTCCCGCCGGACTCGAGACTTCGAGACAAGTGCTCGAGCGCGCGGAGACGGACGCCTCGGTCGTCGTGCTCGTGACGGACGGACGGGCGAACGTCGCCGACGGGAGCCCGACGGCGGCGACACGGCAGGCTGCACGCGGGCTCGCGGCCGACGAGGCGACGGTGATCGTCGTCGACGCCGGCGACGACAGCCGGGCTGGCCTCTCGGAACTGGTCGCAGCGGAAACGGACGGCGACCTGGTCGATCTCGAGTCGCTGTCGCTCGAGACGGTTCGGTCAGCGGCAAATCGAGCCGCGTCGGACGAGTCGTAACGCTTCCGGGGCCAGTGGGTCATGGTACCCATACACACTGCGCCAGCGCCGGTGTGGATCAATACGTCTTTGACCCCCGTCGATCGTTATCCGACGAGTCTATGACTGACGAGGGGGACAAACACGCAGACAGGGACGCTGGCGACGGGGTCGACCGCGACGTTAGCGACCATATCGAGTACGGGATCGATGACCGACCGCCGTTGGGTGAGTCGACGGTGCTTGGCATCCAGCATTATCTGACGATGGTCGGTGCGAACATCGCGGTGCCACTGATTCTGGCGAGTGCGATGGGGATGCCGGGCGACGTGACGGCCCGCTTTATCGGCACGTTCTTCGTCGTCTCGGGGATCGCGACGCTGGCCCAGACGACGTTCGGGAACCGCTACCCGATCGTGCAGGGTGCGCCGTTTTCGATGCTTGCACCCGCGCTGGCGATCATCGCCGTCGTCACCGCTGGCGGCGTTGGGGGCGCTGGAACCGACTGGCAGGCCGCATTAGTCCAACTGCAGGGGGCGATCATCGTCGCTGCGACCGTGCAGGTCCTGATGGGATACTTCGGGCTCGTCGGCAAACTTCAGCGGTTTCTCTCGCCCGTCGTCGTCGCCCCGACGATCGCACTGATCGGGTTGGCGCTGTTCGACGCGCCACAGATTACGTCAGTCGACCAGAGCTGGTGGCTCCTCGGACTGACGCTCGTGCTCATCGTCCTGTTCTCACAGTATCTCGACATCAAACACAAAGCGTTCCGCCTGTACCCGGTTATTTTGGCTATTGCGATCGCCTGGATCGCCGCTGCACTGCTGTCGGTTGCCGGCGTGCTTGGAAGTGGCCATCCGGGACACGTCCCGCTCGGTGATGTCACCGAGACATCGGCCGTCCTGCCGATCTACCCGTTCCAGTGGGGGACCCCCGAGATCACGACCGCGTTCGTCATCGGAATGTTCGCCGGCGTGCTCGCCTCGATCGTCGAGAGCATCGGTGACTACTACGCTGTGGCGAATATGACCGGCTCCGGCGCACCCAGCGAGAAACGGATCAACCACGGCATCGGCATGGAGGGGCTGATGAACGTCTTCTCCGGCATCATGGGTACCGGCGGCTCGACGTCGTATTCGGAAAACGTCGGTGCGATCGGGCTCACCGGCGTCGCCTCCCGCTACGTCGTCCAGATCGGCGCAGCGATCATGCTCGTCGTCGGCTTCATCGGCTACTTCGGCCAACTGATCGCGACGATCCCCGACCCGATCGTCGGCGGCCTCTTCATCGCGATGTTCGCGCAGATCGTTGCCGTCGGCATCTCCAATCTCAAACACGTCGACCTCGACTCCTCGAGAAATGTCTTCGTCATCGGCTTTGCGCTGTTCGTCGGGCTGGCAATCCCCGAGTACATGGCCAACTTCGGCTCGACACTCGAGTTCCGCGATGCGGTCGCACTCGAGGCGACGCTCGCGCCGCTGCTCGAGGCGGATGCGGTCGCCGGCACCGCGATTGCGGGCACGCTCGAGGCAGCGATACAGGCGTTCGTCGATACGGTGTTCATCATCGGCTCGACGGGGATGGCCGTCGGCGGGCTTGCCGCGCTCGTCCTCGACAACACGATTCCGGGCAGCCGCGAGGAACGCGGGCTGGCCGAGTGGGACCGTCTCACCGAAGACGACGCCGAGTTCGAGACGTTCTGGGAGCGCTGGACCGGTTCGGACGCCGACACAGATCGTCGAACCTGACGACGGCTGCCGGCTGGCGTTTTCGCACAGTGTGTGCAACCCGTCGAGCTATATGGCCAGCGCCCTACAATCGGTAGCAATGGCAACACTTTCGCTCGACGACGGCACACTCTGGTATGAGACACGCGGCGACGGCCAGCCGCTCGTGTTCATCCACGGCGGCTGGATGAACGGGCAGGCGTGGGCCCCACAGGTCGAGCGCTTCGCCGACGAGTATCAGGTCGTGACACTCGACGTCCGCGGCCACGGCAAGACCGGAGCGACCGACCCAAGCCAGTACTCGATCGAACTGTTTACCGACGACCTCGAGGTACTGCTCTCGGAACTGGATCTCGAGGCACCGATTCTCTGTGGGCTCTCGCTTGGCTCGATGGTCGCACAGGAGTTCCTCGACCGACACCCGGACCGGGCCGCGAGTGCCATCCTCGGTGGTGCGGTTCGCTCGATGCCGCCGGTGGACCTGCCAACGGGACTGAAACCGTTCCTCTCGCCGCTGCCAGCAGTGACGACCTCGCTGTCGATGATGGGGCCGGAGACGATATTCCGGTCACTGCTGGTGTCGATTCAGGCGACGACTGGCGAGCAGTGGCTGTCGGTCGATCCGGCAGTGCGAGCAGCGGCGATGGATGCCGTCGGCGAGATCTCTCGAGACGAGTTTCGGAAGGTGTTCGGCGCACTCTACCGGTACGAGCCGTCCGACCTCTCCCACGTCGAAACGCCGACGCTCGTGGTCCACGGCGAGCAGGAAGCGCCGCTGGTCAAACGGCAGGGCCGCGAACTCGTCTCGGAGCTCGCCGGTGAGCACCTCGAACTCCCGAACGCGGGCCATCTCGTCAATCAGGACCGGCCGAACGCGTTCAACACCGAGGCCGCAGCGTTCCTTGAGCCAATCGCGCGGTAGGGTCAGTTCCCCTGAAAGTCACGATTCGCCAGCCGATACGATTTGGCACTGAGTGGAAGACGTTGCCGTGCAAACAGCTATCAAGCACCAGCCCAATGGAACAAGCGGTGCTCCACCGACCGCACGTACCCACTTATGAGCAGCAATCGTCCGGAGTCCGACGCCATCAACAGTACCGTACCACCGAACGAACACTGGTCGAGCGTGTCCAAACACGTCGTCAACAGCTATCTCGAGGCCAACAACGCCCTCCTCGCTGCGATGGGGCTCTCGCCCTCGAGTGAGAGGCAGATGGGGACGCTGACGGCACGACACAGCCCTGCGACCACGGACGCCCCAATCAGAGAACTCGCCTTCGGCGACGACGCGTGGCTAATGGAACGGTCGGTCGACAGCTACGACGACCTTGCCGTCGGTGACTACGTCCGATTTACCAAGCCCATCGACGACACCGACGTCTCCGCGTTCGCCCATATCTCGGGTGATACTAACCAGCTTCACTTGGTGAAGTCGTTCGCCGAACGAACCCAGTTCGGCGGGCGAATCGCCCACGGCACGCTCGTCGCCGGCACGATCAGTGCGGCACTGGCTCGTTTTCCCGGGCTGACGATCTATCTCTCACAGGACCTCGAGTTCCGAGCGCCGGTCGAGGTCGGCACGACGGTCACCGCCACCTGTGAGATCGTCGAGGAACTCGGAGCGACACGATATCGCCTGCACACGTCGGTCGAGACCGACGACGAGGTGACGGTGATCGATGGCGAGGCAATCGTCGTCATCAAGGAGTCCCCCGAGAACTGATCGCGTCGGTGCGACCCACGCTCAGTCTCCCGACCAGCAGCAACAGGGCGGGCTTCGGTCGATTTCGCTCACGCTGTGCCTGTCGGCCATCCGCCGAGAGTCACCCGCGTCGAGCACCAAATTACCGTGGAAGAATAATGATACCCGTTCGTCCCATAGTCGTCTCCGATGACTCACTCAGAACCGTCCACGAGAACCGTCGCGGTCTGTCGCGCCTGTGACTCGGTGTACGTCGCCGAACAACAAGCCGACGGCACGATCAGACCGATCGGTGTCTCAGACGACTGTACCTGCGGTGAGGGCGACTTCTGTCGGATCTCGATGCCGGACGATGCCGGCCCGACGGTGGCACGGTCCTCGAATTAACGCCGGTGTGAGACGGGGACGGGAACACGAAAAGCGGGAATCATAAATACGGGGAGTCGTACGAGTTATACGAGAATAGCCGTGGCAACCGAACCTTCGCCGTTTCCCCGCCCGATCGGCACCCGACAACGATTTTCTGCGCTCCTTGCAGCGACTGCACTCGGAGTCTACGTGCTGTTGATCATCGGTGCAACGACGTCGCTTACGGATGCAGCATCGGCGTGTTCGACGTGGCCGACCTGTCATGCCCCGACTGATCCGCTGAGCCAAACCGAACTCGCGATCGCCTGGGGACACCGTCTCGCCGCCGTCGTTGTCGGCGTCCTCGTCGCTGCGACGGCCATCGCCGCCGTCCTCGGCGACGTCTCGAGTCGCGTCCGAGGAGTGCTCCTCGCCGGTGGCGCCCTCTACGTCGTGCAAGTCGGCGTCGGCGGCGTGACGGCCATCGCCGGCCCCGCCGCTATCGCCCCCGGCCTCCACCTCGCGCTCGGACTCGTGATCTTCACGCTCGTCGTCCTCGCGCTTGCGTGGGACCTCGAACTCGCCACTGGCAACGAAAACGACACGATCGACACACCTGCTCCCTTCGAGCCCGAGCCGGCCGGCGACGGAACGGCGGCCGCCGCTCGCTCGCTTCCGTCCGGCGGCCTCGCTCGAGCCCGGCTCACCGCGTTTGCGTACTTCAAGATGATGAAGCCACGGCTGATGTGGCTGCTCTGTCTCGTCGCCGCCGCAGGCATGGCACTCGCCGCCGGCCCCGAACTGACACGCTGGACGATCGTCGCCACGCTCGGCGGCGGCGTCCTCGCGATCGGTGCCTCGGGAACGTTCAATCACGTCCTCGAGCGCGATGTCGACCAGCGGATGTCCCGGACCGCAGATCGACCGCTGGCGACCGACCTGATCCCAGTTCGCAACGCACTGGCGTTCGGTGGCCTGTTAACCGCTGCCTCACTCGGTGTCTTCCTGACTATCAACCGTCTTGCGGCCGCGCTCGGCCTCGCTGCGATCGTCTTCTACAGCGTCGTCTACACGCTGTTGCTCAAACCGAACACGGTCCAAAACACGGTCATCGGTGGCCTTGCAGGCGCGCTGCCAGCACTCATCGGCTGGGCGGCCGTGACGAACGAGATCGGAATGCCCGCACTCGCGCTCGCGGGCGTCATCTTCCTCTGGACGCCGGCACACTTCTACAATCTCGCGCTGGCGTACAAAGACGACTACGCCCGTGGTGGCTTCCCGATGATGCCCGTTGTCCGCGGCGAGACGACCACCCTGTCTCTTATACACATCTCTGATGGCGCGAGGGANCTCAGAGATGTGTATAAGAGACAGGCTCTATGCCGCAACCGTTGCGATCTTCGGCGGGATCTTCCTCTGGGCGGCGATCGTGCTTCACTTCGAGCAGACCGAGGACGCGGCGTTCCGGTCGTTCCACGCCTCCAACGCCTTCCTCGGTGCCGTGTTGGTCGCGATCCTCGTCGATGCGCTTGTCCTCTCAGTCTCGGTGTTCTGATCACTCACCCCCATCGACGCCGAACCGCACGTCCTAACAGTGGTGCAGCCGTAGATCCAGCCGAATGCACCGCCGTTCGTTTCTCACACTGGCCGGTACGGGGGCGACGCTCTCGATCGCCGGCTGTACAGCCTTCTTCGAGGCATCGCTCCCCGAGCAACTCGAGGGCACAGATCCCGATGCCGACCAGCTTCCGGTCCCGACGATCGCCAGCGGGCCCGTTATGATCGACGTCTACGAGGACTTCGGCTGTCCCGCCTGTCACGATTTTCAGGCCGACGTTTTCCCCGACCTCGAGGCACAACTCCTCGAGACTGAGGAGGCGACCTACCGACATCGCGACTTCCCGATCCCGGCCGACGACCAGTCGATTGCGATGGCCAACGCCGCTCGAGCGGTGCAGGCCGAGACGATGACCGAGGACGAGCCTGCCGGCGAGTTCTTCGCGTACAAGCAGGCGGTACTCGCGGCCGACGACTGGAGCGAGGACGCACTCGCTGCGCTCGCCGCGAGTGAGACCGACGCCGACCGCGGCGCAGTCGCTGACGCGCTGGCAGACGGAACGTACTACCCGACGCTCGTCGCCGACTGGAACCGTGGCGACGAAGCCGGCGTCGAAGGGACGCCGACCGTCATCGTCGACGGCGAGCAGATCGAGGACGCCTTCGAAACCGACGAGATCGTCTCGAGCGTCGACGACGCGTAGCGCAACCGCCCGAACTGACGGCGGCCAACGGGACACGACCGCGACTTCGCGTGCGGTCGCGTCAGGAACCGACCCGCGCTCACCGATTGCTGGAGAGCAGTCGATTGACGTTTTCGTCGCTGCCGGCGATGATGAGGGTGTCGTCGTCCTGAATAACGAACGCTGCGCCGGGATTCGTCAGCAACTCGTCGTCCCGTTCGACTGCGACGACTGTACACCCAAGCTGTTCGCGGATCTCGAGTTCGTCGAGACGCTGTCCGGCGAAGTCGGATGCCGTCGTTCGGATGATCTCGAACTGTGTTTCCGGGGCCAGAATCTCTTCGTCCTCGAGCAACACCGACGAGAGCATTCGACCGGTCACCGTCGACAGAGCGAGGACGTATTCGGCACCCGCTCGGTAGAGTTTGCGAACGGTTTCCGTCTCGTTCGCTCGCACGAGGACCTCGACCTCCGGGGCGACCGTTTCGAGGACGAGCGTCGCGTAGATCGCCGTCGTGTCGTCATCGAGTGCGAGAACGACTGATCGGGCGTCCGTACAGTCAATCTCGGCGAGTGTTGTGTCGTCTGTGATGTCACCGACGACGTCGACACCGTCGGACGCCGCCTTATCGACGACCGTCTGTGGAATCGCTGCGTCAGTCAACACCTCGCTGACAGTGTGTCCCACCTCTCCGTAGCCACCGATGATCACGCGCTGTGACCGGGTTGCCGAGGGTGAGACCGTTCTCGAGGTCAGTTCGGTCAGCGCGTCGTACTGGCCAGCGACGAGCAAGATCGTGTTCTCGTCGATCACTGTCTCGGGGTCCGGAACGGGCACGAACTGCCCCTCGAGCCAGACACCGATGACGTTGATACCCATTCGGTCGTGGATGCCCGACTCGGCGATCGTCTGTCCCGCGATGTCACTGTCGTCTTCGACGAGCAACTCGGTGATCTCGAGGTCCTCGCCGAGTTCGATCGTCTCCCGGAGTTCTTCGGTGACGGACAGCGCCGCTTTCTGTGCGAGGCTGTGGCCGAGGACCTGCCGCGGCCGAACGACGGTATCCGCACCGGCATACCGGTGATAGGTCGCCACCGACTCGTCTTCGGCGACGCTGACGATGGTGATATCGTCTCGGAGTTCGCGCGCAGTGAGGATCACTTCGGGATTGGCCTCGTCGGAGACATCGATCACGATGGCACGAGCCTCGCCGATGTTCGCCGCCCGGAGCGTCTGTTCTTGCTCCGGGTTGCCAAGCATCGTCTCGATGCCATCGTCGGTGAGTTCTAGTACCGTCTCCGGGTCGTCCTCGATGAAGACGTACGGGACGTCCGCGGCCTCGAGTTCGTTTCTGAGGACGTCTTCGCGTTCGGTGTGCGAACAGATGATGACGTGATCGGTCAACTCGGTCGACTCCGCCGGCTGTCTCGCCAGCGCTTGCTGAAAGAGTGGGACGACGAACAGCGGCAAGGCGAGAAAGACGAGCAACACGCCAGTGAGGTTCATCCCGATCACGATGACAGTCATCACGTTGGTGGTCCACGTGTCAGCATCGCCGCCGAACCCGGCGGTTGTCAGGATCTCGATGACGGTCTGTGCCGACTGGAGCAGCGTCCGGTGTTCGCCCTCGAACGTCGCCATCGCCCACTGATAGACGAGGCTGTAGACGACCACGACGCTGAACACGACGGCGAGCGAGAGCCCGATCCGTCGCCACCACGCATTCATCGAGCCACGCTCACGTGTCGTCGCTTCGGACCGAGTCGATCCGCTCGCGGTGGTCGTCGCTCAACTCGAGGGAGACTGCACCGACGTTTTCGGCGAGCTGGTCGGTCGTTCGTGCGCCGACGATCGGAACGCACGTAAAGCGATCCTGATCGATTAGCCACCGCAAAGCGACCTGTGCCGGGGTCGCGTCGACCTCGTCGGCGACGGATTCAACGGCCTCGAGGACCGCCCAGGCCTGCTCGGTCGCGTAGTAGTCGTCGAACATGTCGTCGAGACTGCCACGCGAGCCGTCCGGCGCTTCGACGCTCCCGTCCTCGGTGCGGTTGTACTTGCCCGTCAACAGGCCGCCACCAAGCGGCGAGTACGGACAGACCGCGAGCCCCTGATCCGCACAGACGTCGAGGTAGTCGCCGACGGCGTCGTAGTGGGCCGCGTTGACCATCGGCTGGGTGACGTCGAAGCGCTCGAGGCCCGCGACGTCGCTGGTCCACAGCGCCTTCGTCAGTTGCCAGGCGGCCATCGTCGAGGCACCGAGGTAGTGGACTTTCCCCTCGCGGACGAGTTCGGTGAGCGTCCGGAGCGTCTCTTCGATCGGTGTGTCCTCATCCCAGCGGTGGATGTAGTAGAGATCGAGGTAGTCGGTGCCGAGTCGCTCGAGGGTGCCCTCGATCTGAGCGCGGATGTGTTTCCGACCCAGTCCGGCGTCGTTCGGGCCGGGCTCGCCTCGTCCATCGAAGGGGAAGTAGACTTTCGAGGCGATGACGACGTCCTCGCGGTGGTGGCCGCGGTCGGCGAGCCAGTCACCGATCCACTGCTCGCTCGTGCCGTTCGGGGTGCCGTAGACGTTCGCCGTATCGATGAAGTTGATACCGTGGTCCCAGGCCGCATCGAGCAGTTCGTAGGCCTCTTCACGGTCGGTTTCGACGACGCCACTGGTCTCGCGGCCGAACCGCCAGGTGCCAAAGCAGAGGTTCGAAACGGTCAGCCCCGTGTTGCCGAGCGTAGTGTACTCCATACGGATGAGTTCACGTGCGAGGGGCAAAACGGATAGGGAAGCGGCGAGGATATCACCGCTTACTGGACCGACGGCAGTACCGCCTCCTCGTAGAACTCGAGCGTCGGCTCCTGCTCGGGGCCGATCTGGTGGACGTAGACGTGATCGTAGCCGGCGTCGATGGCCTGTTCGATGCTGTCGATGTGAGCCTGCGGGTCCGGGTCGGTCGTGGTGCCAGCCTCGGCGATGTCCTCGCGGTCGACCAGCTGGGCTGCCTGCTCGAAGTGGGCCGGCGTCGGCAGCTCCTGTCCGAGTTCGCCCGGAATCGAGCCGTTGGGCCAGTACTCGAGGACGGTCTCGATCGCTTCGTCCTCGGTGTCGGCGTAACAGCCGTGAAGCTGGGTGTATCTCGGCCCGTCGCCGCCGGCGTCCTCGTAGGCCTCGACCGGCTCTTCTTTCGGGCCGGAACACCACAGCCCGTCGGCGTTCTCGGCCGCCCACCGAGCCGTCTGCGGCCCGAACGCGCTTGCGACCGTCGTCGGCTGCTCGTCGGGGCAGGTGTACAGTCGCGCGTTCTCGACCGTGTAGTGGTCGCCGTGGTGGCTGACCGTCTCGCCGGACCAGAGCTTGCGCATAACGCCCATCGCCTCGTCCAGCATCTCGAGGCGGACGTCGTGTTCGGGCCAGCGTTCGCCCGTGACGTGTTCGTTTAGGTTCTCGCCGGTGCCGACGCCGAACGTAAAGCGGTCGCCGAACAGTTCGTCGACGGTCGCGACGGCGTGAGCGACGTTTACGGGGTGGATACGGATCGTCGGGCAGGTGACGCCGACGCCAACGTCGATGTCGTCGGTCGCCGTTGCAATCGCGCCGAGTGTTGACCAGACGAACGGCGATTCTCCCTGCTGGGACACCCACGGGTGGAAGTGATCCGAAATCGAGAGGAAATCGAAGCCCGCGTCCTCGGCGCGCCGGGCGATGTCGACGAGTTCGTTCGGGCCGTGTTCTTCGCTCGAGAGCGTGTAGCCGATCCGGGTCATTTCGGGCGTGCTACGGCGAATTTCCGGGTAACGGTTGAGCCTGCGAGCGCAACATCCCGACACAGGAAAATACCCACAGTGACCGACGAAATCGAACCCCTTACCCGCCCTGCGTTGATACCGGCCCGTATGGAAGCCGAAGCCGTGGTCGAAGCGCGAGGCCTCGAGAAGTCCTACGGCGAGACGGTGGCGCTGTCGGGGGCGTCCCTTGCCGTCGAGGCCGGAGAGGTGTTCGCGTTGATCGGCCCGAACGGGGCGGGAAAGACGACGCTCGTTCGCGCACTGACGGGAACGACCGAGCCCGATTCGGGGCAGGCACGTATCATGGGCGAATCGCCGACGGCTGTCGACCGCGGCCGCCTCGGCGTGCTCCCGCAGGACTTTACGCCACCCGATCGACTCACCGCTCACGAACTGCTCGCCTACTATGCGGGGTTGTACGACGACGCGCGTGATCCGGACGACGTCCTCGCCGATGTCGGTCTCGCCGACACGGGCGAGACGTGGTACGAAGACCTCTCGGGCGGCCAACAGCGTCGGGTCTGTGTCGGTGCGACGCTGGTCAACGATCCCGACGTCCTCTTTCTGGACGAACCCACGACGGGGATCGATCCTGCCGGTCGCCGGACGGTGTGGCGACTGATCGAAGACCTCGCCGCGAGCGGAACAACGGTCATCCTCACCACCCACGACATGGCCGAGGCCCAACGGCTGGCCGACCGCGTTGGCTTGCTCGCCAGTGGCTCGGTCATCGCCCGCGGGACGCCCGACGCGCTCGTCAGCGACCACGGCGGCTCGAGCCGACTGACTATCGAGACGACCGCCGACCCGGCGGCGTTCGACGACCTCGAGCACCCGGTCAGTCGACCCGAACGTCACCGCGGCCGCAGCGCGGAAAGCGCCGTCGTCGTCCGCGATATCGACCCCGAAGCGATCGCGACCGTCGTCGACTATCTCGAGCGCCGATCGCTCGAGTACACCGGACTGACGTGGGCCGAACCCGACCTCGAGGACGTCTATCTCGCACTGGCCGATCGGGCGGAACTCGAGCGGACTGCTGCGGTCGACGACGTGGCCGACCAGTCAGATGCCGTCGAAGCGGGTGAGACGGCATGAGCCGTCTCGGTCGCATCCGTGCCGAAACCAGCGCTGGCTGGCGCTCGTTCGTTCGTCGCCGGACGGCGGTCTTTTTCACGTTCTTTTTCCCGGTGATCCTGATCGTTATTTTCGGTGCGCTCGTGCGGACGGACCCGGCGGACGGAGGGCTGTTCGCGGAGCCGGCAGCCTACTACGTCCCCGGCTATCTTGCCGTCGTCGTCCTCTTTACCCCACTGTCCCGGATGGGCAGCGAGGTCGCCCGTCACCGTGAGGGCAACCGCTTCGAAAAGCTCGCAACGACGCCGCTGACTCGCGGGGAGTGGCTGCTCGCGCAAACCGCCGTCAACGCCGTAATTATCGGTCTCGCGAGTCTGCTTATTCTCGGACTGGTTATCATCTTGACAGGGGCAGAGATCGTCTTCGCACCGATCCTGATCGCCTACGTCCTCATCGGCGTCGTCTGTTTCTGTGGGCTCGGCGCGATACTCGGGAGCTACACCGACTCCCAGGACGGGGCCATCGCCGCGAGCAACGCCATCGGCCTCCCGTTGCTCTTTCTCTCGGAGACGTTCATCTCGCTCGAGCAGCTCCCCGGGTGGTTCGAACCGTTCGTGAACCTCTCGCCGCTGACGTACTTCGCTCGCGGCGTTCGAGCGGCGACGTACGCCGAAGCCGGCGTCGCCGACGTGGCCGGAATCGATCCCGTACTGGCGAATCTTGGGATTCTCGTCGTCGTCGCAGCAGTCGTGTTTGCGATCGGTGCCCGGTCGATCCCCCGGACCGACTAATCGACGGCACGCGTCTCGAACGCGTTCGAATAGCGCTCGAGTGTATTTTCGGGACGATGAAGGCGGTTAGCGTGTGGCCGGCTCGTCTGCCTGCGCCCGTGGGAGTGTAAACGAGACCGTCGCTCCCTCGCCGGGTTCGGAGTCGATCCAGATGTTGCCATCGTGGCGTTCGATGATGCGCTCACAGAGGGCGAGACCGATGCCGCTTCCAGCACTTTCGTCGACAGGGTGCAACCGCTGGAAGATCTCGAAGACGCGGTCGGTGTCGTCGGGGTCGATTCCGATTCCGTTGTCACGGACCGAAATTACCCACTCGCTGCCAGCACGGTGGGCCGACACGTCGATCCGTGGCGGCTCATCCCCCGAGTACTCGATCGCGTTCGAGAGCAGGTTCTGGAAGACCTGTCGCAACTGGTTCCCGTCACCTTCGACACGAGGCAGCGATGCCGCGGTGATCTCGGCGTCGTGCTCATCGATCTGGACGCCGAGGTCCCGGCGGACATCCGCCAAAACGTCGTCCAGTTCGATCGGTTCGAACGGCTTACCCTGCGTCTCGATCCGTGAGAACTCGAGCAGCCCAGCGATCATGTCCCGCATCCGCTCGGCCCCGTCGACGGCAAACTCGAGAAACTCTTGCCCGTCCCCGTCGAGGTCGTCGCCGTATCGATCCTCGATGAGTTGGAGGTAACTCGAGACCATCCGCAGCGGCTCTTGGAGGTCGTGGGAGGCGGCGTAGGCGAACTGCTCTAAGCGTTCGTTCGACTCCTCGAGGCGGCGACGGTACTCTTTTCGTGTGGTGATGTCTTGGACCATGAGCATCCCGGCGAACACCTCGCCATCGTCGTTGCGAACCGGAAGCGTGTGCGTGAGGTGGTCACGACCCTCGTAAGTGAACTCGAAGGTGTGTTCCTCGCCCGCCAGTGCGGCTCGGAACTTCGGCTCGATGTCGTCGGCGACGTCGTCGGGATACTGATCGTAGATGCAGGTGCCGATCAGCTCCGACCGGGAGATGTCCAGTTCCTCGAGCATCTCGCCGCCGGCGAGCGTATACCGGAGGTCGTCATCGAAGAGGGCGACGGCCCCGTTCGGGAAGTGATCGACGAGGGTTCGGTAGCGCTGTCTGCTCTCCTCGAGTTTTCGCTGACGGGCTTTCCGTTCGGTGATGTCCCGCACGACGCCGATCCGTCGCCGTTCCTCCGACTCCTCGTCGACGTGGGTCGTAAGCGTCGCCTCCGTCTGGACCCGGTCGCCGGCCGCCGTCTTGAGAGCGCTCTCGATTTTCGTCTCGTCCGGTTCGGGAGCCAGATTCCGTGCGCGTTCGATCACGTCAGCGTCGGCGACGAGCGAGGCGTGTGCCCCGAGTAACGCCGTCCGCGAGTAGCCGGTCAACTCGGTGTACGCCCGGTTGACCATCGTGAACCGATCCTCGTCATCGACCGTGTAGATGCCGTCGTCGACCGCCTCGACGATCGTCTCGTATTTCGATAAGCGCCGCTCGCGCTCTTTCCGGTCGGTGATGTCGACATCGATGCCAACGATGCCAACGACCGCCCCATCGGCGTCTGAGACAGGCACCGCGCGAGCGTGAATCCATCGCGTCTCGCCGTCATCGGTACCGATCCGGAACTCCTCGTCGTACTCGCGTTCGGGCAGCGCCAGATACCGGGTTCGAACCCGCTCGCGGTCATCCGGGTGGACGACCTCGAGAAACGAGAGGGGGTCCTCATAGAGCGAGTCGCGACTGCGGCCGTAGACGTCCTCGTAGGAGGGGTTGATGTAAAACAGCTCAGTCGGATCGGCACCGGCCAACCAGATCGTCTCCTCGAGGTGTTCGGCGAGCGTTCGGAACTGCTGTTCGCTCTCGCGGAGGGCAGCCTCCATCTGTTTGCGGTCGGTGACGTCGCGCGTGACGCCGACCCGTCCCGTTTCGCCCTCCATCTCGAACAGGACGAACTTGTTCTGTACGCTTCGGGGGTCGCCGTTCGGGCCGATGACGGTCGTCTCGAACGCCACTGCGTCGTCCTCACCGGCGACGAGGTCGCGCCACTCGTCTTCGTCCGTGTCGACGAACCGATCGCCGAAGAAGACGGAGCCGTGAGCGCCGAGCAACGCAGCCCGCGTGTGCTCGCTCATCGAGACGAACGCGTCGTTGACGAAGACGAACCGCCCCTCGCTGTCCGTGATGTAGACGCCGTCGCGGACGGTTTCGACGAGGCGTTCGAACCGCTGTAACTGCTGTTCGTACGCTCGCCGGTCGCTCACGTCTCTGAAATACACCGACAGTCCCGTCTCCGATGGGTAGAGGTTCACCTCGAGCCACGCGTCGGCCGTCTCGGAGTACGCCTCGAACGAGGTCGACTCCTGTGTCGCCATCGCGTTCCGATACTCGGTCTCGAATCGGGTCCCGACGGCGCTCGGAAATGCCTCCCAGACGGTTTCACCGACGAGTTCTCGATCCGCGACGTTGAGCAGCGCTGCAGCGTGGTCGTTGACGTACGTGTAGGTCCAGTCCGTATCGATCGCGGTGAACGCGTCGGTGACCCGGTCGAGCATCGTCTCGAGTTCGCTCTCGAGGTGTTTTCGATCGGTGACATCCCTGACGACGCCGACTCGTTTTTCGGTGCCGTCGTCTCCGACGATGATGTCGAACCGACTTTCGACCGTCCGCGTCTCGTTCGGCCCGGCGATGATCGTCTCCTCGAACACCGGACTCTTCGGCCCACGGGCACCCACCCGTTGTTCGGTCTCGACGGTGCTGAACGTCTCGCCGAACACGTCCGATGCGTGCCTGCCATGAAGCTCCAGCCGGCTAAATCGGGTCAACTCGGCGAACGACTCGTTTACCAGTTCGAATCGTCGCTCGTCGTCGAGGACGTAGATTCCGTCGTGGGCCGTTTCGACAGCCGTCTCGTAGCGCTCGAGTCGTCGGTCCCGATGGAACTGTGTCGTCACGTCTTCGATGGCGAAGACGACGCCGTCGAGTGCGCCGTGATCGTCGAACAGTGGGGCGCCGTTGACCGAGATCCAGATGCGCTCGCCGTTCGGGCGCAAGACACCACTGATCTGATCGAACAGGGGTGTTTCGCTGTCGACGATCCGTGAAAACGGCAACTCGTCTGCCGTGAGTTGGTCGCCGTCAGGACTGATTTCGTCCCATTCGGGGTCGTCGAACCGGCAGTCGGTGATCTCCGCCTCGGTCCGGCCGAAGATGTCCTCGACCCGGTCGTTGGCGAACTGGATCTCGCCGTCGGTGTCGACGACCGTGATGCCAATCGGGCTCGTTTCGGCGATGGTGTCCGTCAGCGCCACCGCTTCGTGTTGGCGTCTGTTCGCTTGTCCGCGTTCGATCGCCGACGCGAGAACGTTCCCAACGGCTTCGACGAACGCAACGTCGCCCTCGTCGAAGTCGCGTCTGGTCGTCGCCTGCGTTTCGAGAACTCCCCACGGTGCAGCGGCGGTTCCGATGACGACGCAGAGTCCGCTGACGGCGTCGTGAGCACGAGGCAACTCCGTCTCGGAAAACCGGTCTTCGATTCGGTGATCGGTGACGACAGTCGACTCACCCGTCTCGAGTGTGTAGCCGGCCTGTGAATCGGCCGTCGCAGCGACCGTCGTCGAGTCGTCGGACGCGTCAGTCTCGTCCCATCCATACCCCTCCCGTAGCAGGAACACGCCCGCATCGGGTCTCGACTCGAGGACGGCACACGTCTCCGTGTCGACCGTCGTTGTGATCGTCTCCGCTGCCTCTCGAAACAGTTCCTCGAGATCGTCGAGTTCGAGTGCTCGAGTCCCAAGCGCAGCGACGGCCTGCTGCTGGCGAACGCACCGCTCGAGTGTTGCTTCGGGACGGGGGGACGACGAATCCATGTCGCTCGAGGTAAGCGCCAGTCGACCGTAAAGGCTCCCCTCGGACAGGCAACCGAACGCCAGTCGACGCAGTCGTGGCGGCCGTTGGCCGATCTCACATGCGGTCGGCGAAATCCCAGCCGTACACCACCGCGGGCGCAATCGTGATCGTCACCTCGTCGCGCTCCTCGCTGAGCAGGTTCCGTGCCAGCTCCGACGCCGTCCCGACGTGATAGCGCTCGAGCAGCGCCCGAAGCGCCTCCTTTTCGGGGTCTGGTTCGACCGTCGCGGTCCCTCGCCCTCTGACACCCGTGTACGGCGGCTCGTTCGTCGACACCTCGAAGGCGACCTCGGGTTCGGACTCGAGAAACGAGACGATGTCCGCCCCTGCCGACGTCGCACACTGTAGCTGCCAGTCGTCCTCGGCGGCCCCGTCCTCGAGTCGATACCACAGCGAACACATCCAGAGGTTGTCCTGTGGGGTCCGACAGGCGACTCTGATCGGGGCCGTCGTTTCCTCGAGCAAGTCGGTGATCGCTGACGGTGAGAGCGTGCCGCGAACGTGCATAGCTGTGCCAACGGACTCGAGGATCAAAATAGCGACCCGAAACGCGGTCAGAACAGCGGGGCGATCACGATCCCGAACTCGTAGCTGTAGATGTGATTGAGCATCAGGTACGTGACGACACCCAAGACGAGACTCAGAATCCACGAGCCGGCGGCGATGCGGCCGACCGTTGCGTGGGCGGTGTTTCGCAGTTCCGCCGGAGTGTGGGTCAGCCCGAGGATCAGCGCATAGAGGACGACCGGCACGGCGACGATCGAGAGGATAATGTGGATCGCCAGCATGATCAGATAGGCGTAATAGACCAGCTGTGGGCCGTCAAAGAGCTTATCGCCCCCGCCACCGACGCGGGTCAGGTAGACGACCAAGAACAGCAAGATCAGTACGAACGCCGTGATCATCGACAGACGGTGTTTTTCGACCTCGCCGGCACGAATCCAGTACCAGCCGGCGGCCAGAAAGACGGTCGTCGCCGCATTGATGACTGCGATGGCATGGGTGAGTAGGTTGACCTGTCCCTGCGTGAGATCCGGATAGATCGGAAGGTCGAGAAGGAACGTTCCAATGACCAGCGCATAGCCGACGATCGTCAGCGCGATCGTGGCAGCCAGTGGCTGTTCTCGAAGCCGTCGTCTCGCGGTGGCGGTTGCCATTATGCTGCGTTAGGACAGGTCCCGTATCTGTCTTGCTGTTCCCGGGACCAACACTCGAGGGCAGCCAACACGACACGACAGCCATCGTGACGCCGCCGCATCCCCCGCACCGATCAGTCGGACGTGTTCTCGAGCGTGATCGAGCCGTTCGGTTCGACGGTAACGTCGTAGCCACAGAACGGGAACGAGACTTGCCCGCCGGCTCGCGGCGTGCCGTCGGCCCGCGGGACAAAGAGGAGATCGAGTGCTTCCGGATCGACGGCAGCGTGTAGCGATTCGTACGTCGGTGGACGCAACTGTTTCGTCGGAATCCCTTCCGCCTCGGCGATCGCTTCGATAACTGCCTGACTCGGTTCGTTCCACTGTGTGTTGTCGGCGTGATCGCCGCCCCCCTCAGTCATATAGCAACTGTATCAAATCCGGTGAAATAAAACTGTCTTTCTTAGACGCATTTCTGACAGGAACGACGCTCTCGACGGTCGGTGCCGAAAATCAGTTCCGCGTATATTTGCGTAGAAACGCGGGTATCCGACCAATCGTAGCGACACATATATACTCGATAATCATTACATTCTCGAGATTATAATTGTCGGCTAGCTGATGTGGATCGCCGGTTTCCCCGGCCGGCTGTTGCCGGCCACGTCGTCACCGTCGGACGCCTGACGGACGACGACATCGACGTCGAACTCGTCGGTGAGCAGCCACGCGCTGCGCTCTGCGATCGCTAGCTCGTCTTCGGCCTCGAGTAGCTGCTCGAGTTCCGTCCGGCCGACGTGGTCGATCAGGTCGACGACGAACGTCGCGACGGCTTCGCGGTCCGCCTCGAGGTCGGCCTCGAGCAGTTGGTCGACGAGCGAGCCGGCAGCGACGTCGTCGAACGTCTCGTCGACGTGGTCGGTGAGCCGTTGTGCCACGTCGTATTTCCAGTCCTGAGCGACGACGAGTTCGATTCGTTCGGGTTCGTCGATCGCTGCAATGTCGACGATATCACGGACGTCCGCGAGCGTCGACTCGACGAACTGTCGCTCGAGTCGGTACTGACTGGCGCCGTGGTCGGGTGTCGGCCAGTCAGCTTCGACGACCAGCCCGTCGCCGCGGAGTTTGTTCCAGAGTTCCTCGCCGAGATGGGGGGCCATCGGCGCGATTAACGCCGCGAGTGTGAGCAGACCACGTCGATAGCTCGCCTCGTGTGGCCGGTCGTACGCTCGATATCGCCGGAGCAGGCGGGCCAGCTCCCGGATCTCCGTTGCGGCGCGATGGAACCGGAACCGGTCGTACTCGTCGGTTACGGCGGCAATCGTCCGGTCGATTTCGCGGGCGATGTACTCGTCGTAAGCCTGTGTTTCGACGCGCGTGTCGCGCTCCTCGACGAACGTCGATGCCATCTCGTAAAGCGTCTGCTGGAGGTCGTAGGCCCCGCGGACGTTGTTTGCGGTCCACTCGAAGTCCTGTTCGGGATGGGCTGCAGAGAGGACGAACAGCCGCGTCGTCTCCGCGCCGTACTCCTGTGGCGCGACGACGTTGCCTTTCGAACTGGACATCTTCTCGCCGTCGTACAGCACCGTGCCCTGACTTTTGAGCTCCGTGATGGGCTCGCGTCGGTCGAGCAGGCCCAGATCGGCCAGCGCTCGCGTGAAGAATCGCGTGTAGAGCAGGTGGAGGATCGCGTGTTCTTCGCCGCCGACGTAGACGTCGACCGGCAGCCACTCGTCGGCGCGGTCGGTGTCGAAGGGCGCGTCCTCGAGGTCGGGCGAGAGAAATCGCAGGTAGTACCACGAAGAATCGACGAACGTGTCCATCGTGTCCGTTTCGCGGCGGGCCGGGCCGCCACACTCCGGACAGTCGGTCTCGCGGAACGACTCGTGTTCCTCGAGTGGGTTCCCCGTGGTACGAACGAACTCGGGCAGTTCGACGGGCAGGTCCTCATCCGGCACGAGCACGTGACCACAGTCCTCACAGTGGACAACGGGAATCGGCGTCCCCCAGTAACGCTGGCGGGAGATCAGCCAGTCGCGCAGTCGGTAGGTGACGTCCGCCTCGACCGCGTCGTGGTCGGCGACGATCCGTTCTCGAGCCGTCTCGCTCGCCACGCCGTCGTACTCACCGCTTGCCTCGAGGACACCCTCGCCGGTGTAGGCGGCGTCCTCGAGGTCGATGGCGGCGTCGTCGGAGACGATCACGCCCTCGATCGGGAGGTCGTGTTCGCTCGCGAAGGCGTGATCGCGCTCGTTGTGGCCGGGAACGCCCATCACCGCGCCAGTACCGACGTCCTCTAAGACGTAGCCGGCGACGTAGACGGGCAGTTCCTGCCCGGTGAGCGGGTGAATCGCCGTCGCATCCGTCTCGAGGCCCGACAGGCCGACCTCGCTCGGATCGCGTTCACGGACGTCCTCGATGTAGTCAGCGACCTCGTCGTCGGTTTCGGCGAGCGCTCGAGCGAGGTCGTGGCCGGGCGAAACCGCGAGATACGTCGCGCCGTGGATCGTCTCCGGTCGGGTGCTGAAGACGTCGACGTCGCCGTGATCGCCGACCGCGAACGTGATCCGTGCCCCTTCCTGCCGACCGATCCAGTTGCGCTGAATCTCGCGGACGCCCTCGGGCCAGCCCTCGAGGTCCTCGAGGCCGTCGTGGAGTTCCTCGGCGTAGTCCGTGATCGTGAAAAACCACTGGTCGAGTTCGCGCCGGCCGACAGGTGTCTCACACCGCCAGCAGACGCGCTCGACCTCGCGGCTTTCGGCGTCGCCGCTCGCTGACGCCGATGATTCACTGTGTTCGACCTCGCGGTTCGCGGCGTCGCCGCTCGCAGACTCCGATGATTCACTGTGTTCGACCTCGCGTTCCTCGACCTGTGCGGCGGCGAGGACCGTCTCGCAGTCGGGACACCAGTTGACCGCCGCCGAGTCGTACTCGACGAGGCCCGCCTCGTAGAAGCGCTTGAACAGCCACTGGTTCCACCGGTAGTAGTTCGGCTCGCAGGTGGTGATCTCGCGAGACCAGTCGTAGCCAAAGCCCATGGTCTCGAGTTCTTCGCGCATCCGGCGGATACACGCCTCCGTCCACGATTGGGGGTCGGTCTTGCGCTCGAACGCGGCGTTTTCGGCGGGCAGCCCGAACGCGTCCCATCCCATCGGGTGGAGCACATCGTCGCCTTGCATCCGTCGATAGCGTGCGTAGGCGTCGGTAATCGCGTAGTTTCGAACGTGGCCCATATGGAGCGTGCCGGATGTGTACGGGAACATCCCGAGAACGTAGGTCGGGTCCGTCGCATCCTCTGATAGCGTGTAGACGTCGTCGCGCTCCCAGACGTACTGCCAGAACTCCTGGACTTGCGCGTGATCATAATGGTTCGTCATAGTAGCGAGCAGCCTTGGGGAGTACTGGGTGTGCCGGCTATTTCATTGTTCGGCTCATTGTCGGCCCCTCGAAGCAGTCTTTCCGTAAATCGCCTCGAGCATCGCCGAGGTCACCACCGGACACGGGGCTGTTGGCTACGCGTAACAAAACCTCTCGAGCCGGTTCGGTCGGACACTGAATGGCGCGCCCCTCCCTCGAACCGGAGCCGACAGCGTCGACCGTGCTCGTGACCATCGTCGTCGTCTTGCTTACCTTCGCGGTTCTCGGAGCCGTCTTGCTCCCCGCCGTGGGCAGTGACCGACCGAACTCGGCCGACGACAGCGAGCGTGGCCTTCCAGCCGGTGACTCGAGCGACGATCCAGCGTCGACCGCCGAGAATCCCACCGACGAATCTGACTCGGATGCGAACACGGGCGACGAGACGTCACTCGAGATCGACGACGACCCGAGTGACAATGAGGGCGAACCGAACGGCGGGGTTGTCGACGGCGGCGACTCGGACCCTCCGTTCGACGGCGAGCCCTCGAGTGGCCCGGAAGATGGTCCAGTCGATGACTTTGAGTCGTTTCCCGAGGCGTTCGACGGGACGGACGACGTGAACGCCGGCGACGATGACGACGGCCCACCGGGCACCGCTGGACCGCCCGAAGATGCCGGTCCACCGGAGGGAACCGGTGCGCCCGACGACGTCGGCCCACCGTGATCGATTCGGCGACTCCTGTCGTCGCTACGCCGTCACGGCCGTTCGAGACCGGGACTCGAGCGAGCGACAGTCGACAGCGATTGCGGGCAAAAACCGGAACGCGCCCGTGCCCGTCGGCCGGTCACTTCGTCCCGGCCGCCGTGCCGGTTCTGACGGCCGTCCCCGCTGCGTACGCGATGTACGCGGCGAGCACTGCCATAATGAGCCCGCCTGCCACGTTGTTCCAGACGAGGGCCTGAGACGCGACAGCGAGCCCCTCCGTCGCGACCTGTCCCGCGAACGCGAACGGGGCGACGAGGGTCCACAGGGCAAGCAACGCGACGAGCGACATCACGCCGGTGCTGGTCCTGTAGCCGTTGGTGATCCGGTAGTAGTTGTACCCCGCGAGCAGGAAGATCGCACCTCCGATCAGCACGTTGTTCCACGTCATGGACGTGGCGGCAGTGTAGAACGCCGGTGTGATGGCGATCCACAGGCCGATCAGGGACACGATCCCGCTGAGCCATTTTTGGCCCTCGGGTTCTCCCTGTGCTCGAGTGCGTGGCTCTCCAGTCGGGTCGTTGGTTGTCGATTCGCTCATGATACTCCCCAGTCGAGCGATGGTCGAGTCGGGGCAAAAAGTGCCGTGACTGTTCACGCCTGCTCGAGGCCGGCCGGTCGAAACCGCCAGCCCGCTCCACGGATATCTTCGACGACCGTGCGTGCCCAAGACCCTGTTTCGCGTCGGCAATCAGGGACTGGCCGCCCCGCCACGGCGTGGGTAGTCGCGGATTACTGCACTAAATGCTCATCGGGCTGTGACCTTGCCGTCCCCTCCCCGCTCGAGGCCGGGTCCACGGTGGCGACCGACTCGCCGGCGTCGGCCGCGCTGTCAATCCACTGGGTCGGTTTCTCGAGGACGTAGTCCCCGAGCACGAGCAGATCGAGACCCATGCCGTAGAAGTCCTTGACCGCTTCTGTCGGCGTGTTGACGATCGGCTCGCCGTGGTCGTTGAACGAGGTGTTCAACAACACCGGGACGCCCGTGATGTTCTCGAACGCCGAGAGCAAGCGGTAGTACCGCGGGTGCTGGTCCTCGCGGACGGTCTGTGGGCGCGTCGAGCCGTCCGCCGGATGGACGACGGCCTCGAGGTCGTCTCGCTTCTCCGGGCGAACGTCGAACGCGTCGATCATAAATGGCGCGGGCTGGCCGTCGACGAGGTACTCCTCGGCGGCCTCCTCGAGCATCGACGGGGCGAAGGGCCGCCACTCCTCGCGGTGTTTGACGAACCGGTTGACCCGGTCGCGTGAGGCGGCGGTTCGCGGATCGGCGAGGATGCTTCGGCCCCCGAGCGCTCGTGGCCCCAGTTCCATCCGGCCCTGAAACCAGCCGACCAGCGCGCCGTTTGCGATGCGCTCGGCGACGTACTGCTCTACATCGTCGGGCTCGGCGTACGCGATTTTGTTCGTCTGTAGCCGCGATTCGATCTGCTCGCGGTCGTACTCGGGGCCGAAGTAGACCGTCGACAACGGCTCGACCGACGCGGGGTCCTGTCCGATCCAGCCCGCACCGAGTGCGAGTCCAGCATCGTGGGCGACGGGCTGGACGAACGTCTCTTCGACGACGGTCTCCTCGCGAACCCGCTTGTTGAGCTTACAGTTGAGCGCGACGCCGCCCGCGAGCGCGACGTTCCCGCTTTCGACGACCCCCGAATACGCCTGCACGATATCGAGGACGATCTCCTCGGTGAGTTTCTGTGCCGTATACGCCAGGTCTTTCTCCCACTGGTCGAAGTCCTCCGGCGACGCCTTTCGCGGGCGATCGAAGACCTCCTCGAGTAACTCGACGCCGTGGCCGGTACCCCAGCGTTTGGTCACCTCGGTCACGTCGTAGTCTGCGCCGACGTCGATCAAGTCGCGTAGCGTCCGCTCGATTTCCGGGTTCTCCTCGCCATAGGGGGCGAGTCCCATCACTTTCCCTTCGCCGTTGAACATCCGATAGCCGAGATACTCCGTAATAACCGCAAAGAAGAGGCCGAGACTGTTCGGATGGTCGTACGTGTGCACGCGCGTCAGCCCGGATTCGTCGCCGCGCCAGACGACCGTCGAGTCGTACTCGCCTTTCGCGTCGATCGTGACGACGAGCGCCTCGTCGAACCCTGAGGGATGGAACGCGCTGGCGGCGTGACAGCGGTGGTGGGAACGCAACTCGATCGGCGGCACCGGCGTGTCGATCTCGGCGAGCCGGCGCTCGATCTGTTTCGTCGGAGCCAGTCGACTCTGGGCTTCAGTGACGATCGTGTTCTCGAGTGCGGAGAGCTTTCGCGTCAGGCCGGGGGCGCGGAGGGCGTCAGTGAGGTAGTGTGAGCGAATCCGGGAGCGGAGGCTGGGGTCGTACGGCAGCAGGATTGTCTCGAGATCGTCGAACTCGAGGTCGCGGTACTCGAGACAGGCTTCGATCGCGTTCGTCGGGAACGTCTCGGTGGCGTGTTTCTCCCGGGTCAACCGTTCCTCTTCGATGCCAAAGACTGGCGTTCCATCGTCGAACAGGACAGCACTGGGGTCGTGCTGTCCGTACAGTCCGATTGCCGGTTTGAACGCGAGTCGATAGTCACTCATCTTCTTTAGCTGTCTCGTCTCGCCGACTGATACTATACTCCCCTTAAACCACACTCTCGAGTGGGGTTTGGATGCCGATTGCGCGTCGATCGTAGCCGCTCAGTGGCGGCTCATCCCGGACGATCCGGGATGGTCGACACACAGGAGCGGAGTGGACCGAACGCGGTGATCGGTTCGTCGACAGTGTCATCACCGAACGTGGTCGATATCGGGCGGTGTGGCCTGTCTCTTGGGATCGTTCATCTGAGCTAAACGGTTTTAGCAGCCGTATAGTGATCTGTGCCGTTGAGAAACAGTCTGACAATGAACCGAACCGTGCGTCACAACTGTCCGAGTCGTCCATCTCACAGACGAGTATCAGCGTTCTAATCCAGATCGAGTATGCGTCGTAACGTCCGACAACAGCGTTCAGAGACACGATCGATTCAGACGAGTATCCAGATACTGCTCACTCTCAGCGGCGTGGTGTTGTTAGCCGCGGGATTAGTCCTCGCTGCGAGTGGTGGCTCCGTCGGCGGCGCGCTCGGCTCGGTCACCGACGAGTGGGGAGACTCCCAGTCGGACGACGGGACCGAGACCGTTGACTCGGAGACGGACACTGACGTCGACGATGCAAACGGTGCTGACGAGGAGGCCGACGAAGCCGACAGTAGCGACGGCACATCGGACGAACAAGACGGAGGTGATGGCGACGACACGGACGACAGCGACGACGAGACCGACGAATCCGATGCTGACAGCGACGACACGGACGACAGCGACGACGAGACCGACGAGTCCAGTGCNGATGGCGACGACACGGACGACAGCGACGACGAGACCGACGAATCCGATGCTGACAGCGACGACACGGACGACAGCGACGACGAGACCGACGAGTCCAGTGCTGGCAGCGACGACACGGACGACGCCGACGACACACACACACTGACAACGATCGTCGAAGACGACGACGGTGACCTGATCGAAGACGCCGCCCTCGAAATAGACGGCTCCGGATTCAACGGGGACGCGACAACCGACGACGACGGCGAAGCCGAGTTCGACGACCTCGAGGACGGCGACTACACCGTGGCCGCCGCCGCAGACGGCTACGAGACGGCCGAGACGGACGTCGAGATCGATGGCGACGACGAGACGATCACCCTGACGCTCGACGCAGCCGACGATGACGACGAGATGAACACGCTGACGGTGGTTGTCGAGGATGACGACGGCGACCCGATCGAAGACGCCACCGTCGAAGTCGAGGAGGACGTTCGGTTCTTCCCGGACACAGTGGATGATGCGGAGACCGACGAGGACGGCGAAGCGGAGTTCGATCTCGAGGACGACGACTACACGGTGATCGCCACCGCAGACGGCTACGACGAGGCTGAAACAGATATCGAGATCGACGGCGACGACGAGACGATCACCCTGACCCTCGAGGAGGACGACTAACCCGGCCAGTCCCGGCCACGCTCGCCGACGGATGCGCTGGCAGAGATCATATACCGGGATACGAAGCGAGAACTATTTTGTGCCCAAGCGGTGTAGGACCGGTCTGTGAGTGACCGATCAGACGGTGACGCTGCGGCGCCGATGGACGCCACTGAGTCGATGGCGGCGATTTCTCGAGCGCTGCCCGACGCCGAGCGTCGCCGACTGTTAACGGCGATCAGTGGCGCTGGCGTCGTCGCAATCGCGGGCTGTACGGATGACGACCCTGCTGAGGACGACGTAGCGACCTACGAGGTCGTCTATCTCGACCACGACGAGACGGTCGCAGTTCGAGCGGACGAAGACCTGCTCGCTCCAGCACTCGAGACCGGCGTCGAGATTCCGTACTCGTGTGAGGTCGGCACCGGTGGCCAATGTACCGGAGATACGACGGCGATGCCACCGAGGTCGTCAGCCACGATGGCAACGATTTCCTGACGGACGACCAGTTCGAGGACGGCTGGGTGCTGACCTGTGTTGCCTCCCCCGAGGACGATTTCGAACTCGAGGTCGCCCACCTTGCTGACGAGTGATCGACGTCGCCGTCGGCGCTGGGCTGCTCTCTCGGCGCTTCGCTTGGGGCTGGCGGAGTCCGCCCGGCCTCGAGGACGAGCGCAGCCGTGAGGATGACAACCCCTACAACGGGATCGTCGCGACCTCGTCCGACCCGCAGACCGGGCACGTCGTGTCGTCAGCTGTGAGTGTCGTCCCGCAACGCCGGCACTCGTAGTGAACGAGCGCGTGTCGATCCGCATCGGTGTACTGTTTGATCCAGTCGATAATCATGTGGATTCTATGACTGTCGTCGGTCAGTGAATCACGTTCATCCCGGCAACAAATACTTTGTGGATATTTGTACCATTATTCGTTCTAGGACTAGACATATATCTAAAATAAAGGCGTTTCGAGAGATATATCTGGAAGAATGAGCGCCTGTGTCGGAAAACAGCGGCTCTCTCGTCGATACTCGAGCCGTCGGAATCGGCGCTACAAACGGGTCGGGCCGATCATTCGACCGTGACGCTCTTTGCGAGGTTGCGTGGCTTGTCGATCGGTCGCTCGAGCAGGTCCGCCGCGTGGTAAGAGAGCAGTTGCAACTGGACGTTTGCGAGCAGCCCCGCCCAGACCGGGTGGGTCTCGGGAACCGACAGCTTCGCGTCGGCGACGTCAGCGAGGGGGTTGTCGTCCGGGCCGACGGCGATGATCGGCGCGCCACGGGAGTTGGCCTCGATCGCGTTCGTCTTCGTCTTCTCGACGCCGCTGCCGGTCAACACCGCGATCACCGGCGTCTCGTCGGTGACGAGCGCGAGCGGCCCGTGTTTGAGTTCGCCCGAGGCGAAGCCTTCCGCGTGCTCGTAGGTGATCTCCTTGAACTTCAACGCCCCCTCGAGCGCGACGGAGTGGCCGAGTCGGCTGCCGATGAAGAAGTACGACGTGCTGTCTAAGGTCTCCTCGGCGAGTTGCTCGGCTGTCGTGGTTTCGAGGACGGTCTCGACGTGTTCCGGGAGGTCCGCGAGTGTCTCGAGCATCGCGTCGCGGTCGTCGGCGGGCGTCGCCGTCGGCACGTCAGCCGCAAGCCGCTGGGTGAGCAACGCGAGCGTGACTGCCTGCGAGGAGTAGGTCTTCGTCGCCGCAACGCCGACTTCCGGGCCGGCGCGGATGTAGATCGCGTCGTCGGCCTCACGGGCGGCCGTCGAGCCGACGACGTTTGTGACGGCGAGCGAGCGTGCACCGCGAGCGGTGGCCGTTCGAACGGCATCGAGTGTGTCAGCCGTCTCGCCGCTTTGGGTGACGGCGACGACGAGCGTGTTCTCGTCGACGGGTCCCGACGTCGCCTCGTACTCGCTCGCACGGAGGACTTCCGTCGGAATTCCTGCGGCTCGCAACAGCTGTCCACTGTACATCGCAGCGTGATAGGAGGTCCCACAGGCGACGAACTGGACGGTTTCTACGTCCGCAAACGAGCCGGCCGGGAGCTCCTCGAAGGCGACCTCACCGTCTTCGATCCGGCCCTCGATCGTGTTCGAGAGCGCGGTCGGCTGCGAGTTGATCTCTTTTAACATGTAGTGGTCGTACTCGCCTTTCCCTGCATCCTCGGGGTCCCAGTCGACGGTGTCGACCGCTCGCTCAACCGGCGTCCCCTCGAGGTCGCTGATCCGGTAGGAGTCGGGCTCGAGCACGACGAGGTCGCCGTCCTCGAGGTAGATGACCTCGTCGGTGTGATCGAGAAACGCCGGGACGTCGCTGGCGAGGAACCACTCCTCGTCGTCCAGCCCGAGCACGAGCGGCGAGCCTTTCCGGGCGGCGTACACCGCCTCCTCGCCGTCGACGATCGCGGCGATCGCGTAGCTGCCCTCGAGCGTCTCGACGGCCCGTCGAACCGCCAGTTCGGTGTCGCCGGTGGTCTCCCGGTACTCGTCGATGAGATGGGGGATCACTTCCGTGTCGGTGTCGCTTTCGAACTCGTGGCCCTTCGCTTTGAGCTCCGTTCGAAGCTCGTCGTAGTTGTCGATGACGCCATTGTGGACGACAGCGACGTCGCCGACGGTGTCCGTATGCGGATGGGCGTTCTCGTCGGTCGGCGGCCCGTGAGTGCTCCAGCGCGTGTGGCCGATGCCCATGTTCCCGTTCGGACGCCCACTCAGGGTCGATTTCAGGTCGGATACCTCACCCGAGCATTTGTGGACCTTGACGCCGGAGCCGTTCTGGACGGCGATGCCGGCAGAGTCGTACCCTCGGTACTCGAGGTTCTCGAGCCCGGACAGGAGTGTCTCTGCTGCGTCTCCGTGACCGATACGCGCGATGATGCCACACATTAGTGGCTCACCTCCGTTCGCGTGGCGGCCGTCGACCACGTCACATCGCCGTCCGAACGGGATCGAACGGGACGGGCTGTGCACGTGACGGTCGTATCCAGTCGGTTCGGGGCGGCTGCCTGTGATGCAGTACGCGTGTATGTCATTGTTGTCACCGACCCGTGTTCGCCGATTACCGGCCGTCGGGTCTCTACACACATCAACTCGGAGAGCGCCCATTACTATACCACGAATAAGACAGTCGCTTTCGGCTGTGTATGCCAGCGCTCGGTTGCAGATTTCACAATCAACGTCAGACACGTATCGGTGTGGGATGCAACCCACGAGCGTCGCCAGGGTCGATCCGATCTCGAAGTACGCGTGACACACGCCGATTCCGCGACGAAAACCGGCCGATACCGTAAGCCGAGGGTCGGAGCCAGCCGACTCGAGCCACAAGCGACTCGATCAAAACCGTTCACGAACTGATTTCGTACTGTTGTGGCGTCACCGAGGACGGCCGGTGGCGAACGCACGGTTCACACACGAATCGCACTCGAGTGCGTGGACAACGAGTGCCGACGGTGACGGTGTGATCGGTTCAAACTGCGTCGGTGTCCGCTGTCCGTGTCGAGCAGTTCGGATCGCGACGTGGTTACGGAACCGGGTTCTCGACGTCGTCTGACTCGGTTTCGTCGGGTGACCGGTCGGACAGGATGATGACGTTCTCTCGGCCAGCCGATGTCTTTTCGATCATCCCGTCGTCGTGCATCTGCGAGCAGATCCGGCTGACTTTCGACTTCGACCACCCGGTCTCTTCAGCGATTCGGTGTTGGCGAATGCGGCCGTGGTTTGCGATGAGCAGCCGAACCACCAGTCCCTCGTCGCTCAGGAGTTTCGAGGGTGTGTCGGGTTCGAAATACTGGTCGTATGACTGGGTCTCGGTGGGTGAGCTGTTGGTCGGTGTCGATTCGGTCGCTCGCTCGCCTGTCGCTGCTGGGTCGGCCGCTGTCGCCGATACTGGGGCATCTGTCGCGATATCGACAGTTCGGTTCGACACTGTCTCGGCGAGGCGGACACCGACCAGCCCGCCGATCAGTAAGAACAGCACCACGATCAGGGCAGCTTCCCAGAGCGATGAAACCTGCAGCAGTGACATCCACGAGAACAATCCTCCGGGCAGATCACTCGCTCCGAGGACTGGCGATGCGGTCGTCTGTCCGTCGAGATGGGAACTCAAAGCCGACACGCTGTCGGTCGAGATCGGCGTGTAACTCGACCGGAGCGTGGTTCCGATTCCGATCTGGGAAGTTGATACCATGGGTTTCGCGGTTTTGAGACGGCCGGTGCGTGGTCGACCACTGCAACTGTGACCTCGCCGACCGCACTGGTGATTCGGACGCTGGTGCCTTCATTATGGATTCGCATATCCTCGTTTAACAACGGTTTAAACGCTCAGACGGGCGATTCGAGGCGAAACGACTGTAGCGGCCGCAACCCCCTCCGAAAGCGGTGTTCTCGTCGGATGACGCTGCTACAACCGGTTTATTCGAGGTATAGTAAACCCACCACACGGAGTTGGCCGGATTGAGGACTACCCGTGAGTTGCGGACGGCATCGGACCGGAGCCACCGTCGCACTCGTGTGACGGTCCAGTGACACCGAATCAGCCATGACCACGACAATCAGCAACACCGAAAAGCGAGCGAGCGACCGAGCGACCGATCAGTACTCACTGCAGACGGGTGACGACGGAACAACCCTCCAGCATACCGAGCAACCGCTTCGGGAGGCAACGATCTGTGTCGTCGGACTCGGCTACGTCGGACTCCCGCTTGCAGTCGGGTTTGCACAGTCGAACTACCGCGTCGTCGGCTACGACATCGACGAATCGACAGTCGACCAGCTCCAATCGGGCGTCGACACGACCGGCGATCTCTCCGATGACGCGATTCAGGACGGCGATATCTCCTACACAACCGACGCGAGCCAGATCAGCGATGCAGACTACATCATCATCGCCGTCCCGACGCCGATCGATGAGGACAACCGACCCGACCTCAGCTACATCGAAAGCGCGGCGACCACCGTCGGCTCGAAGATGAACCCCGGGAGCACAGTTATCCTCGAGTCGACCGTCTACCCCGGCTCGACGCGTGACGTCCTCGTCCCGGCACTCGAGGACGCATCCGACCTCACCGCAGGCGAGGACTTCTTCGTCGGCTACTCGCCCGAGCGCGCAACGCCCGGCGACGACGCACACGGCCTCGCAGACGTCGTCAAGGTCGTCAGTGGACAGAACGAAAAGGTGCTCGATGACGTGGCGACGCTGTACGAGTCGGTCGTCGACGCAGGCGTCCACCGAGCCCCATCGATCGAGGTCGCCGAAGCCTGCAAGGTCGTTGAGAACACCCAGCGAGACCTCAACATCGCGTTCGTCAACGAACTTTCGATGGCACTCGAGCGTCTGGATGTCGACGGACAGGCGGTCCTCGAGGCCGCGGGCACGAAGTGGAACTTCCACGATTACCGACCGGGTCTGGTCGGTGGCCACTGCATTCCCGTCGATCCGTACTTTTTCACCTACCGGTCGGCTCAGGAAGGGTTCGAACCGGAACTCATGCAGATGAGTCGAAAGGTAAACGAGTCGGTACCCGACCACGTCGCCGAACTGACGATCAAGGCGCTCAACGAGTGTCACAAGACGCTTCGCGAGAGTCGGGTGCTGGTGCTTGGGCTGGCTTATAAACCCGGCGTCGGCGACGTTCGAAGCTCGAAGGTCGAAGCCGTCATCGACACCCTTCAGGAGTACGAAATCGACATCGAAGGCTTCGATCCGTTCGTCGACGACGAGACGATCGAGGACCGCTTCGGAATCCACGCTCAACAGCGACTCTCGTTCGAGGGGATCGACGCCATCATGCTCGCGACTCCGCACGAGGAGTTCGAGGGACTGGATCTCGAGGCCGTGTCGACTGAACTCGCCGAGAATCCCGCACTGATCGACGTCACTGGCACACTCGAGGAAGCCACAGCCACCGACGCGGGGTTTGTCTACCGCCGGTTATGAGCCCTCGGAGTCACCCCGCCGACAGCGGAGCCGAATCGGCGACGCGGCGCATGCTGTCGGCTGCCGTCGCCGGTCGACACGGGACGCACATCATGGAGGTGGCGTGACGATGCGAGTCGTGGTGACGATCCAACATCCCGGCCACGTCCACTTCTTTCGCCATCCCATCGCGGAGTTGCGCGCCCGTGGCCACGAGGTCCACGTCTTCGCCCGCGAGAGTGACGTGGCGATCGCACTCTTAGAGGCGTACGACATCGACCACGAGGTACTGGCCGGCGAGTCGGACTCGCTGCTCTCGCTGGCGGCCGTACAGGCGACCTACGAGATGCGACTGCTGGCCCGGGCGCGACGGATCAAGCCGGACGTGATCACGGCGATCGGTGGCGTCGCCGCTGCCCACGTGGCGTCGGTGCTGGGCACGAAGAGCGTCGTGTTCTACGACACCGAACACGCGACGCTCATCACGAAACTCGCCTACCCGTTCGCGGACGTAATCTGTACGCCATCGTGTTACCGCGGCGAGATCGGCCCGGCCCAGCGGACGTATCCGGGGTATCACGAACTCGCCTATCTCCACCCCGACCGCTTCGAGCCTGATCCGACAGTCCTCGAGGACGTCGGGCTCGAGCCCGACGACCGGTTCGCTCTCGTCCGACTCAGCAGTTGGGAAGCCTCACACGACGTCGGCCACGGCGGGTTCGACGACCCACGCGAGGTCATCGATCGGCTCGAGGCCGCGGGCTGTTCGGTCCTGCTGACCGTGGAAGGCGAGCCCCCAGCCGACCTCGCATCCTACCAGTTTCGGACGTCGCCGGAGCGAATGCACGACCTGCTCGCCGTCGCCGACGTGGTCGTCAGTGAAGGGGCAACGACCGCCGCCGAGGCAGCGGTGCTCGGGACGCCGGCGATCTACGTGAATCCAGCGTCGCTCGGCTACACGGCTGAACTCGAGGCCGAGTACGGGCTGTTGTTCGGGTTCAACGGCTCGGATCGCCACACGCGCGCACTCGAGAAAACGAGCGCAGTTCTCGAGGCGCCCGCCGAGACGTGGACACGGCGGCGCAAGCGCCTGCTCGAGGATCGGATCGACGTGACGGCATTCGTCGTCCGACAACTCGAGACGGTCACGGAGCCACAGGCGTCGAACCGATCACCATCCGCAACCAACCCGAGCGAATCATGAAGGTCCTCCAGTTGGTTACTTCCCCGCGGCCGTTTTTCGACCAGCAGGTGTCGGCACTCGAGGCGCGTGGCGTCGACTGTACCGTCTGTAGCGTCCCCGGCGCACACCGCGGCGATTCGACCCGCTCGCCGACGGACTACCTGCGGTTTTACCCGAAGATCCTCTCGGAACTTCGCTCCGGTGAGTACGATCTGGTCCACGCGAACTACGGGCTCGTCGCGCCGTTCGCTCTCGCACAGCCGATTCGGCCAGTGATCCTGACCCTGTGGGGAACGGACCTGATGAGCGAGCAGTCGTGGCTGCGCTCGCTCAGCCAACACAGCGCCCGCCACGCGACCGCGACGGTTGTTCCCACCCGAACGATGGCACGCACACTCGAGGCCGACCACGAACTCATTCCGTTCGGCGTCGACACGGAGCTCTTTCGACCGATGCCCAAAGCGGCGGCCCGGGACCGTATTGGCTGGGACACCGATCGACCGATCGCGCTCTTTCCGTACGACTCCAGCCGTGGCGTGAAAGATTACGCTCGCGCTCGTCGGCTCGTCGACCGGGCCGACATCGACCTCGAACTCCGTACGGTCACCGGGGTCGACCATGATAAAATACCCGCCTATATGAACGCAAGCGATGTTCTGCTCGTTACCTCAAAGCGAGAGAGTGGGCCGATGGTTGTCAAAGAAGCCGCCGCATGTAGCCTTCCGGTCGTCTCGACCGACGTTGGATTCGTCCGCGAGACTGTCGGAGACGTGCACAACTGCGTCGTCAGCGACGACGACGACGCGTTGATCGACGGCCTCGAGGCCGTCATCGAATCGGACAGCAGAGCTAACGGCTGCGACACGATCGATGGACTCGGCATCGAGGCGCTGGGCGAGAGCCTTCACGGGCTGTATCGTCGCGTCCTCGGTCGAGACGAGCCGACGAGTCGCCGAACGGAGGCCGGCCATGGGATATAAATCGATCTCGGAACTTCGTCCGTTCCGGCTCGACACCGTCGCGGCGATCGCCGGTCTCCTGATCGCACTGGCACTGCTCCCACTGCGGTTTTTCGCGTCACAGCTGTATCTCAACACCGTTCCAATCGTCCTTGGGACTGCGTGTCTGCTATATCTCATCGGCCTCTATCACCGGGAGAACGCATCGACGATTCCGACGCTGCCATCGCCCGTCTCGATGGCGCTTCCGGCTGCCGTGCTCACCGGGCTTTCAGCCTTGGTGGTCCTGACGACAGTTCAGGGGACACGGACCGCGCTCTTTTTCGGGCTGGCGAGCGTCGTCGGGACGCTCATCGTCGGCCAGATCGTGTTCACGAGCGACCGGGATTTCAACCCGGGGCTCCTCCTGTTTCAGATCGTCCTCTTTGCGGTCGTCTTCCGGTTTACCGCGCTGTATGCGACGACGGGGTACGTCGGTATCGACGTCTGGACCCATGCGGAGCTCACACACGCGATCCTCGAGGAGCGGTCCGTCGCCGGGATTTCCGACGACAAACACTACGCCTCCCCGTTTTACCATCTGCTGGTCGCCGCCTCCTCGCTGCTCTACGATGTCCCGTTTCGCGTCGCATTGTACCTCTCCGTCGGGATCGTGATGCCACTCTCGGTGTTGCTCGTCTACGCGACCACGAACCTCCTCGTCTCACAGCGATGGGCAACGCTGGCGACGGCGCTTTTTGCGTTTGCGAGCCACGTCTCGATGTGGGGGCTTCATCTGATCCCAACGAGTCTGGGGCTGGTCTTCTTCCTCGGCATGGTGTATGCGTTGATCCGAGTGATGCGAATCGAGTACACCGTGCGTGACTTCTCGTTGCTGTTGTTGATGAGCGTCGCCGTCATCCTCACCCACCAGGTGTCGACGTTCATCATGCTCGTATTGTTACTCGCAGCGTTTCTCGCACAGCTCGTCTTCGAGGTCGGGCCACTCGGACTGACGCGGTTCGACACGAGCGTCTTCCGGGCCAAAAAGCCGGTCAACCTCGTCGGGCTCGTTGCTTTCAACATCGGGCTGACGATCTTCGTCTGGTCGCTGACACCCTATCGTCAGCAGTCGTTTCTCGCGACCGTCCTGAGCTACTTCAGCCAGACCCTCGAGGAAAGTGCCGGCTTCCTCAACATCGCAAGCGATACCTCGGCCGAGACAGCCGACGCGGGTGCCGAGGCGGCACCGACACTCCTCGAGCAAGTCGTTCCCTACGTCGACGCCCTTGGCTTCCTGTTCTTGCTCGGCGCGACGTTCGTCGGCTGTCTGTACGTCGTTCACAGGCGACGGGCCGAACAGTCCGTGTTCACGCTCTTGTTGGCCGCGGCGTTCATGCTGGTGTTCGTCCTCGGGTTGCCGATGTTCGGGATCAGAAACTTCATTCCGACTCGCTGGTTTGCGTTCCTGTTTGCACCGATGGCGATCCTCGGTGCGATCGGGCTTCGAACGCTCAGTCAGAGCCTCAAGCCCGGGGTCGTCGTCTCCGTCCTCCTGTTGTTCGTGCTCATCTATCCGGGTGCGATGATCTTCGCGGTCGAGAGCAACGTCGACAACCCGGTCTTTGACGAACAACACGAACGGCTCGCTTACGACGAATCGGAACTCGCTGCCGTCGAGTCGATCGGTGCCATGACCGGCTCGCCGAGCGGTCAGGAGATCCGTCCGGATCAGCAACTCCACACTGATCATCCGTACCAGACGGTGTTCAGTCGGACGGGCGCGTATCCGTCGACGACGACAGCGACGGTGCCCGACGGGGGTGTCGCCGAGCACGATTACGTCGTCTATCGGTCGGCACAGTCGACCAGTGCGACGTACTTCAGCGACGCCGACGGAAGTGGCCGGATCGAACAGGTCACCCAGTCACGGCTCTGTGGGCCGGCACAGGCCACCCTCTACACGAACGGTGACGTGACGATGTGTGCGGCTTCGCCGGCCTCTCGGTGACGGATTCGGCGGGCTGCCAGCGGCGGTTGCTCACGTTGGATATCCACTCAGAGGGCTGTTGTTCCGAGTTCTCGCCGATTGCCAGCCACGGATCGGTGACCGGCAGTCACTGACGACGACACTCCTTCTCAGCAACTCACTGGTTCTCGAATGGGTGGTCACATGGTCTCGTTCACGCGCCACAGTGTCCACCACTGAGCGTGTCTCTTAGAGCCATCAACTGACGATGTCGGTCGCCGTTCGAACCACGACTCGAGGACAGATCCTGAAGGCGTGTTCGATCCGTCAGTAGCCATCTTCCACCGACCGTTCGGATCTCCGTTCTCGAGTGAACTCCACTGGACAACGGCTACCAGTCACAGCTCGATCATCATCGACCCCACCGAACCAGTCCGCCTCGAGGATCGATCGACGCTGGGACACCGACAGCTACTCGAGTTCGATCGGGAGCTGAACCGTCCGATACGCGTTCTCGGCCGTTGGCGATGCTGGCGGCTCACCGTCGTAGAGCAACAGCGTCAGCCGAAACTCCTCGCCGTCCATCGACGGTGTGATCTCGAGTGTCTGCTGCTGTGTGTCGCCGTCGTCGACGGTCGCCGACTGCCGGGTGAGTTCTGCCGTTTCGTGGACGGTCACGTCGTCACCGTCGTAGCTTACCCGCTCGAGCAAGACGACGGTCGTGTAGGTTCGCTCGTCGTGTTCACGGTTGGTGATCGTGGCCTGTAGCTCCTGGGGTTCTCCAGCGGTGTACGACGACTCGTACATGGTTTCGGTCTCGCCAGTGACGGGTTCGGTATCGACCGCAAACTCGGTGAACCCGTCGTGTTGTGGTGGGTTCGCGATCGCAAAGCCGCCGCTCGCAACGAGGAGGAGCAACCCAATCACGATCGCCACGTTGTACGGCCGCGTGCTCGTCTGGTCGTACGCGGTGGGTCGTCGCTGGGTGAAGAACACGGCCTCGAGAGAGAGCGCAGGCGTAAACCGTTGGGCCGGTGGACACCGATAGCGAGATCCGATCGCGATCAGTGACAGCACGACGGTCGTCACCGCGATTCCAGACAACACGGTTTCGAGCATCAAACCCCCTGGGGTCACGGACGTCAGAAGGGCAATCGCCGAGACGAGTGCAACGCTAAAAACCGTTGACAGGACGAATCGCTCAACCGTCTCCAACCCGCCGGTTACCAGCAGTGGATTTCCGAGTCCTGTTTTCTCTTCGTCGAACGACTGATAGTCGTCGTTCGGCCGATCCGGAAACATGGCTGAAACGAGCGCATACCCGGGGAAAAAGAGGAGTAGCGGAATCAGCAACAAAATCCTTGCAGGTCCATCGATGCCAGAAAATACCCCGAGCGTGAGTGCGCCAGTGACCACGATGACGACTGCGAGGTCTGAGAACCACCAGTGAGTATCGCTCATATTTCCGAGACTCGGTGTGGCGATGGTTTATTATCGCCCAAGTAAGCCCCGTCCGACCGGGTCGATATGACGTCCGTCAGACGGAGACCTATAATTCTCTCGAGAGCTATTCTGACCGGCCTTCGTCGGACGGCTTTGAACAGTTGTAGAAACAGAAACAGTCGTAAATTGGGTAGAAGATTGGCGAATATATTCTACCAAATCTAGCGAAATAAATACGGGGCGAATATCTGGATATACCTGTAATAACCACTGAGGCCTGTGTTATAGTGGTTTTGAAAAACTATGAAGAGCGAATCCGATCGCTGAAAATACTGAAAGTATAATTCAGCAGAATGTACGGATCAAATCCTTTATTACCCACTTCTGATTAGGGAGGATCGGTGCGATGAAATCGACATATATCAGCTCAGAACAACAGGGTGAGGCAGATTCGAGCGGTGAATCAGCGTGTGCTGCCGAAGAGCCTGCGTTCTCGAAAGACGAAATCTTCCATCTCCTGCAAAACGAACGTCGTCGGCTGGTTCTTCGATACCTCCGTGATACGGACGGCCCGGTTCGCATGCGTGATATTGCAGAGCAGGTCGCTGCGTGGGAACACGAGACGACTGTCGAGGCGCTCACATCGACACAGCGCCAGCGAGTCTACATCCCCCTCTACCAGTCACACCTCTCGAAGCTCGACAAGGCCGGGATTATCGATTATCAGCAAAACCGTGGTATCGTCGTTCGAAAACCGCTTGCTGACCAGATCGATCAGTATCTCCAGATAGAGCCGTCCGTCGACTCGACGGACAAAGCGGAGTCGGGCACGGACTGGGACGATTACTATATCAGCGCGACAGTCCTCTGTTATGTCGTCCTGATCGGCGCCGTGATCGAACTGCCGTTTCTCTCGTTGCTCTCCGGGATCGCGCTGAGCGCGTCGATTCTCCTCCTGTTTACTGTGTTGACTATCAGCCGTCTTCTCAACTGAGCGCGGCTAGCGCGTAATTTCTGCGGGCTACTGTCACGATCACGGACATCGGGATCAATAATTGAGGGCCGTGACGACGACAATCCGTATTAGAGCGTGATCGACGGAATCGAAACCATCCCTGTGACGATCGCGAGTGCCAACACGGCCACCGCCGCAAGCGCGATCAGTGTCGCAAGCACAACCGAGACCGTCCGCAACGAAGACCACGGCATGGCCGATGGCAGCCGCGACTCCGTGCTCGCATAGGATGTCTGACACTCGATCATCCCTTGGCTCCTGTCGAACTCGATGTATCCCGATGTGTCGAGTTCCGGGAGCCGATCCTGATGGAGTTTCTCGTGTACGGTCGCCCAGGTGTCGATGGAGGGCTGTGCGGGCCGTATCAGTTGATCGGTAACTTCATCGACAGTCGTCGGCGTTCCCATCTCGTCGAGAACACCGACCAGCGCGGCATCCGACTCGGGAATGAACTCCAGCGCACGCTCTGTTACTTCGTCTGTCTCGGCGAGTTCGTTCGGTGGAGAGTAATAGATAGTCACCCCCGACGTGGTGTCTGCATCTCCCGGTCGCTCTTCTGGAGCACTGTCCGCTGAAGAGCGCAACCAAGACGGTGTCAGACGCATATTCCACGCTAAAACCCATTGGTATATAAGTATTCTCACGGTTCCACGATTACGGAAGAACTATCTCCTTCTTAGAGTGTTTCATTCCAGCATTTCATGCGATTCTACAGAGAACTATGTGTTAATAGCCTGTTAGCTATCAACTATTGTTACTCTTCTCGGATGTGGTATTATGGCTGAGACTGTGGGGGGCTGACCGCTGAAACCAACTTCGGTTTTGGGCCCGACCAGCCCTCAAGCCAGCCTCGAAGATCGGTGAGTCGTAGCTTGTGTCGGGCCGGAAGCGGGTGGACGGCCGTTGCATCGCCGAGCAGCCGTTGATCGAGGTCGTCTCGATCGAACAGGACCTCGCGATTCGGCCACGGCGGTTGAAACGACGGGAGAAACGGCGTCTTTCGGCGCACGAACCCCTCAACCTCGTTGAAGAGGTGGCTGTCGTGTGGCCGGTCTGGCGGTCGATGTCGCAAAATGTCCGCGTCGAGCTGTTGGCATGCCTCGAGAAAGGTCTCGGTCGTTCGATACGCCGGCGGCGTCTGAAGGTGCCAGTCGACCAGTTCGCGATCCGTCGCCAGAAACGAGGTCACGAAGTGGTCTGAGAGGTGGTTGTGAAACGGGATCGACGGCTGGTTGGCGATGCCGACGCAGGTGAGTGTGTTCTGTACCGTGTCCGCACGTGCGCGTCTCGAGTCGAACTCATCGGCGATCGCGTTCCGGACGAACGGCTCCGGATCGGTGTCGAACGGCGTTCGTTCGGCGAGTTCGCGACTGGCTGTGCGGTCGTATCCGAACTTCTCGAGGAGCGTGTCGATGGGGTCCGGATCGGGGTCGAGTCGCCCGAGTGGAATCCGTTTATCGAGAACGTCGATGGTGTCCTCTGCGGTGAAGTGGCCGCGGAAGAACGTATCACAGAGAAGGCCGTGATACATCGTGTCGACGGCCATTTCGTCGGTGTAGCCGGCGTGATGGATATGAAGCGACTCTTTGATCCCCTGCGAGTAACGGATCTTCGACTCGTCGGGACGAAGGTAGCGCTCGTCCGGCGCAAATGCAGTGTGATCCGAGTCGTACTGGGCGGCAAGCCGTCTCGCTCCGTGGACCTCCTGTGCATCCGGCGACCCGACCGTGTAGCTGTGCTCGATATCGGACACTTGCGAGAGGATGATCCGCGAGTCGTAGCCGGCCGAGAGAAGCACGCCTTTTCGCCCGGGCAACGACGACCGCCGGCGAAATGCCCGGTCGAGTCGTTCGGCGAGTTCGGTCGCGTACTCGAACTCCTGTGGCTGGTAGACGAATCGGTGGAATGACTCGACCGAGTCTGCGGTTAGGGAGCTATCGATCGGGAGTCGAGTGAGTTCCTCGACCGCGGTTTTTTCCCCGAGGATGACGCCGAGATGGAGGAACTCGAGGACGCCGCGTCGATCGATCGTTGGCTCCGTGATCGTTCGACCGACCGCAGCGGCGTCCGTTCCAAAGACACGAACCCCGGGATCGTCGGTGTAGAAACACTCCCGCGATCGAACCGGGTCCGTGGCGACGAGGGCACCGTCGCTGCTTGCGGTGTCGAGAACCGCGAGATACGAGCCGTTGAGTGCTGAGAGGGCGTCGCGTCCATCGGTCTCATACTGCTCTATGAGCCAGCGTGCGGCGTTCGCGCCGTCATCGGGGACGTACACTTCGCCCCAGATGACACAGATTCCGTCGTCGCCGGTGTATCGCGCGCTCCAGCCGGGCGTTCCGAGGTCGGCATCCCTGATTCCGACCGTTACCGTCGGTCCAGCAACGATCTCGTCGAACTCATCGCTGGATCTGAACCGGTCAAACGTCTCGATACCGCCGAACACCCCGAAGAGTTCCCTGTTCATCGTCGAAGATCACCGTACACGATCGAGAAGTGCGCTGTCGACCGAAGCCAACAGCGCACCCGCATACGCGCAACTGGTCTTCTCTCTGATCGTGTCGCCATTAACTATGCCACCGTTAAGCGCTCAGTCGGCCGGCGAACGCTGCTGTGAGCGACGCCGTTGCACGACTATCAAATCCATAATAATGGTCGCGCTGCCGAGAGTGTCGGCTACCAATGTCACAGAACCGAATGACGCGACGACGGGCGCTCGCACTCGCGGGCGGTGCTGGCCTCGCCGGACTGGCGGGCTGTACTGATCGTCTCGAGTCAGTCTCGGACGGTGCCGATAGCGAATCCCCGAACGAGGACGATGCGGGCCGATCGGCCGCTGCGGCGCTCGCCGACGGTATCCCCTCGCTCGAAACCGAGTACAACAGTCGCGAGCAGTATCGACAGCCGGGTGACTCCTTCGACGACTTCAGCGACCTCGAGGGCTGGGAGGTCGTCCAGGGGTCCGGCGAAGCCGACGAAGACGTCGTCTACGACGGCGACCAGAGTTTCAAACTCCAGTCGGACGGCAGCGAGAACATCATCGCAGAACGCAGCCTCTCGGGAGAGGACCTGACCGACATGGATCTCTCCTTTGCTGTGCGGACAACGACTCCCCAAAGCATCACCATCAACCTCCGGCTTGTCGACCGGTTCGGAAGCGCCAAAGTCTACTCGCTTCGGGAGATTACGTACCGAAGCCCGGATATTGGCTGGTTCCGCTCGAGTCCGGGCGTCTTCGAGCAAAGTCAGTACGAACCGACGATGAACCAGCTCGAGACCCTCCAGCTACAGGTTCTGCATTCGATGGACGAAGCGGAGGTCTGGATCGACGACCTGCGGACACACGAGACGCCCGATCAGGGGTACGTCATGCTGACCTGGGACGACGGCGACCGTGACTACTACGACGTCGCCTCTCCGCTGCACGACGAGTACGGCTTTCGAACCGTTCAGGCACCGGTGCCGAGTTGGACGGAACAGGGTCGTGACGGAATCATGTCGGTCTCGGAACTGCAGGAGCGCCAAGAGGCGGGCGATCAGATCGTCGTCCACGGCACGCACACGCCGATTCACGAGTACGAAGATGGGAACGAGATGGAGTCCCGACTCCGGTTTGACAAACAGTGGTACATCGACAACGGGTTCGAGGGTGCCGACTACATCGTCTACCCGCACAACAGCTACAACAAGACGAGCCTCGAGCACAAGACCGACTACCACTACTGCGGCGGGTTCAATCAGGCTGGAAACGTCAACACGACGAACGTCTACGGCTTCGATCCGCTTGCACTGCCACGGACGATCGGCAACGACCTCGAGATTTCGAAACGCTGTGTCGACCTCGCCGCGGCGCACAACCAGTGTACGATCTTGAACTTCCACACGTTCGAATCGCACAACACGATGCCCGAAGACGACTACGAGGCGCTGCTCGAGCACATCGACGACGCCGACGTCGAAGTCATCACGTTCGACGACCTCTGGGAGATGCGGACCGCCCAGCACTACTGATCTTTCTCGTTGCTCGTCGTCGACTGCGGTCCGCTTGTCGCTATCGTTCTCTGCAGATTAACAGACACCCGTCCGTTCGTAGAACCGCCGGACGCGCTCGTCAGCCAACAGCGGCCCGTGGACCTGAATGGATTTGAGCCCGGGGTAGCTGTTCGCCTCGATGACGCGAAACTCGCCGTCGGACCCGGTAACGATGACATCCCAGCCGATATAAGGCACGAACGAACAGGCGTCGGCCATCTCGAGCAGTTGCGCTCGAATCCGTTCCCAGCCCGGGATCAGTTCCCCGTCGACCGGTGTGCCGGTGTCGGGGTGGGTCGTATGCCACTCGACACGACCATCGGTCGATGGCTGTGCACCAGGGCCGAGTTCGCCTGTCTCGAGGTCGATCGACGCCGAAAGCCCGCCCTGCGTGAAGTTGTCGAGTGGGGCCGACTCCGTCGTGCCGATTCGGTGAATCGCCGCAGCGATGAACGGCTCGTTTTCGACGTCGTCGTACATCGTGATGATCCGGAGGGTGTTCGGCGTCTCCGGATAGCGCGCGGTCGCAAACGAGCCCTGTTCGACGAACGCACAGACGAGATACTCCTCGAGGCCGGCGACCAGCGACCGAAACTCTGCCCCGGTGTAGTGGTCGTCGTTTACCCGGTACCCGTCGTCGGTGTCCGTACACAGGAACACGTTGTTCCCGCCGCCACCGTGGGCCCATTTGAGCACCAGTCGCCCCTCGTCCTCGAGTCGGCTGACGACTCGCTGGGCGGCATTCGCCGTCTCCGAGGCCGGTTCGTGACGCCCTTCGGCCGGGGCTGAAGCCGCCCCTCCGTCAGTCACTTCTCGATGGGGGGTGCGCGAGTCGACGGAGTGATACGTTCCGTCGCGGAGCATGCCGTAAACGGTCATTCGTCGCTCGTCGAACGGCTGTAACACCCGGTGAAAGAGGAGTTTGTTCGACAGGGCGACCGACCACGTGCCGTTGATCCGTTTCGTTCGCACGTAGCGCTGGTAGTCGCTGACGTACGACTCGTAGGTCGATTCCTCGAGGTCGTAGACGGCGTCGGACTGGCTGAGAAAGCCGCGACGCCAGAGCCAGAGCCGGCGACGGAGCGATGGTGTCGTCGTCGAGTCGCGTTCGGCGGCGGCGAGTCCCTGCAAACCTCTGGCCGTATGGTAGAGCGATCGGATACTCACGAGTACCCATGCCAGCGTGAGTGTCTTAGTTACGGATAGGTAAAGACCGTTTCAAACACGAACAGGGTGACGACACGCCGATTCTCGAGGGGGCTGCCGGCGTTCGTCGGATACCGCCAGTCGTCCAAGGTGTCGGCCACAACGTCCGCACACCGAGGGATGACGGCTGTGCCCGACTACGACGTCGTCATGAGGACACGCTGTGACAGCAGCGTCCAGACCAGCACGGTTGTGACGAACAGAATCAGGACTGTTGTGGCGACCGGGACCGGTCGCCGTCGGACACCGGACCCAGCGGCCCAACAGAGACCGGGGACGTGACGCGCCGAGATCGACGCCGTGCGGGCGTGCCAGAGGCCACGCAGCGGTCGCCCGTCGGCGAAATACTGCTTCGCGAGGATGAGTTCGTGTGTCGATCTGATCTCGTAGCCAGCCGTTTCGAAGTACTCCACCTCAGCTTCGTACGTCGAGAGATACTGCTGGCTGGCGTCTTTGATCACGTCTGCAGGGGGCGTGCCGGTCTCTTCGCGCCGAACCAGCGTGTCGTCGACGTGGGCGAGCTTGCCGTGCTCGAGCAGCCGGAGACAGAACTCGGGGTCCTGAAACCGGTCGAGTGTCTCGTCGAACCCGCCGGCTGCTCTGGCGACACTCGTCTCGACGAGCAGCGTCGACCCGGCCCCCGGCTGGACGTTGTCCGCCAGAATCTCGCCGGCCAGTTCCTCGCCGCCCTCTCTGGTCGGCGTTTCGTCACCGCGAGCGAGGACGGACGCAACAGCCGTCCGCAGTCGACCGCTCGTCCCCGAGAGTTCGAACGCCGACTCACAGTATGTGCCGACCCACTCGTTCGAGCGGTTTTCGAGACACTCGAGTTGGCGCTCGAGTTTCTCGGGATGCCACACGTCGTCTGAGTCGAGAAAGGCGACGTACTCCCCGCCTGCGTGCTCGAGTCCCGTATTTCGGGCGACGTTCGCTCCTTGATTGGTCGCGTGGACGACGGGGCGAACCCGCGGATCGTCGTAGCTGGCCAGTACCGACCCCGTCTCGTCGGTCGAACCGTCGTCGACGACGACGACCTCGAGGTCGTCGACCGTCTGTGTGAGGGCGCTGTCGATCGCTCGGGGAAGCGTCGTCGCTCTGTTGTACGTCGGAATAATGACGCTGACACGAGTCATTTGCCGGAGCTACCCGTCGCCACCGCATTATTATCGAGTGGGTAAACCCGACACGGCAGTCGTGTGAGTGGTCTCCGCCGTTGGGCACACGGTTCCAGCGCCCTCGAGCGGGCTGGCGCTGGCCGGCGAGTTGTGCGTCTAACGACTCTATAAGAAAGGATAGCTGGATCATTGACGGCGGCAATGACGAATCGAAACCGACGATCGTTCGTGACCACCGTTGCCACGGCGGGGACGCTTGGTCTGGCCGGCTGCCTCTCGACGATCTCCGAGTGGCGCGGGTCGGACGACGGGCCGATAGCCCAGCAGCCGTCCGACCGAACCGGTGACGACCCCGAACGACTCGGCCTTCCGGGCGAATCGATCGATCGCTTCGAGGACCTCGAGCAGTGGCGGTCGATGATCGATGCGGGCAGCCTCGAGGCTGCGACGGACGAACCGTACACGGGATCGCAGTCGGCTCGTCTCACCGCGGACGACGAGACCGAGTACGCGGCGATCTATACGACGACCGGCGGGATCGACTTGCGCGAGCAAAACCTCTCGCTCGCGGTCAACTTCACCAGCCGCGAGCAGCTCCACCTCTCGCTCGAACTGTTCGCCCCGAACGCACAGCATGCATACACGATGGCGCGGACGCTTACTGGTCCGACCGATCGGTGGGTGCGCGTCGATTTCGGAACCAGCCGTGTCGACGGACAACCCGACCTCGCAGACGTTCGTGAGATCCGGCTGACTGCCCGTCGACGGGGCGACCACACCGGTCCCATCGCGTGTCGGGTCGACGATCTACGAGCGGTCGATCGCCCCGAGACGGGGTCGGTCATGTTGCTGTTCGACGGCACGCTCGAGAGCCACTACACGACCGCGTTCGAACGGATGGAACAGTACGGCTACGCGGGCGTCGAAGCAGTGATCCCCGAGGCCGTCGGCGACACTCGAGACGGCCGACTCACGCTCGATGCGCTCTCCGAACTCGACGACGCCGGCTGGGATATGGCTGCGCGGCCACGCACCGGGGCGAACTTCATCCACGAGTATAGCCCCGAACAGCAGGCGGACCTGATCGAGCGGACGAAAGCCTCCCTCGAGCGATGGGGGTTCGATGCGGGTGCGAAACACTTCATCACGCCGCGAAACGTGCTCGGACCGGAGACGATCGATCTCGTTAGAGAGTACCACGAGCAGGCGTTCCGGTACGGCGGCGGGCCGAACGGACTGGCGCTGACGGACCCCCACAACGTGGGTGTGTTCTCCGGCGCTGCCGGCTCGGAGACGTACACGTACATCGACCACGCCGCCGCGTACGGCCAACTCGCGGTCTTGCACTTCGAGGAGATCGGCAACGACGGGTTCGACGAACAGGCGTTTGCGGCCCTCCTCGAGTATCTCGACGAACAGGAGATCAACGTCGTCACCGCGACGGACCTGCTGGAGGGTGCCTGATGTATCGCGGCGCAACCATCGGTGTCGTGATCCCCGCCTACAACGAGGAAGGGTTCGTCGGCGATGTGATCCGTGAGATGCCGTCGGCCGTCGATCGACTCTACGTGATCGACGACCAGTCAACCGACGGGACGTGGACCGAGATCCTCGAGGCCGCCCGGACGGACGCACAGGCACGGTCAGCCCACAACACCGCAAGCGAGCCGCTCGTTGCAGACGGTGGTGCGTCCGCGCTCACGACTCGAGCGTCGGTGCACGACCCGATCGGTCGGGTCGTCCCGATTCAACACCGCGAGAACCGCGGGGCCGGCGGCGCGATCAAGACGGGCTATCTCGCCGCCCTCGAGGACGGCGTGGACGCGACAGTGACCGTCGATGCCGACGGACAGATGGACCTCTCCCAGCTGCCACGGCTGCTCGATCCGATCGTCGAGGGGGAGGCCGACTACGCGAAAGGAAACCGGCTGCTCTCCACGGAGTACCGCGCGGCGATGCCGCGCTTTCGGTTCGTCGGGAACGCGATCCTGACGTTCCTGACGAAGATCGCCTCGGGCTACTGGAAGACGATGGACCCGCAGAACGGCTACACGGCGATCTCCCACGACGCGCTGGCGGCGGTCGACCTCGAGAACCTCTACGAGTACTACGGCTACTGTAACGATCTGCTCGTCAAGCTCAACGTGCAGGGCATGCGCGTCGCCGACGTCGCGATGCCGGCCGTCTACGGCGACGAGGAGTCGAGTATCACGTACTCCGATTACATTCCGAAAGTCTCCACGATGTTGCTTCGGAACTTCCTGTGGCGACTCAAAACCAAGTACCTCGTCCTCGATTTTCATCCGCTTGCGCTGTTCTATCTCATCGGAGCCGGGACGGCCGCCGCGGGCGTGGGTGGGGTGGGACTGAGCCTGCTTTTCACGCTGCTCGGTGCTGGCGTTTCGATCGCCCAGACGAGCACCGTGGTCGCTCTCGTCGGAATCACGCTGTTGTTGTTCGCGATGGTGTTCGACATGGGCGAGAGCGAACAGTTAGAACACCAAATTCAGTAACGACGCCGTCCACGACGCATCGTTTGCAATCACGCCTCCGGCGTCTCCGTTTCTTATGGATGCTCGAGCGACGTGTTGACCGTCTTTCTCAGGTGAGTCAGCCGAGACACTCTCGGTTCGCAGTTCGACTGTCAAGCAGACGGCGCGAGGCGGCTGTCACGAGTTAGAAACTGGCGTCGAGGAGCCCAAGCGCGAGTCCCGAGACGAGCAGGGAGAGGCCGCCGACGAACAGCAGGATCTGCAGCCAGTTTCGTGTCGTGTCTCCGCTCAGCCGCGCCTCGAGGCGGCTGTGAATCGAGTCTGCCCTCGAGCCGATCGGATCGGGGAACGCCGCCAGTATCTCGAACGGCTCGGTGGGGTCAAGCGCGCCGACGAGCAACGCGAAGGCGAGAAAGATCACGAAGCCGACCGGCGGGACGACGGCGAGGGCGAGCCACGGGCCCGGAAGCGCCGTCGTGAGCGCGACGATGGGGACGGCTGCGAGGAGGGTCGTCAGGATGACGCGCCCGAATCGGGCGTCGGCAAGCGGATCGAAGCCGACGAGTCGCGCGCTCCAGCAGTGGAAGGCGAACATTGTCCCATAGCCGACGCTCGTTGCGACGGCGGCACCGTGCATGCCATAGCGCGGGATCAACACGGCGTTGAGGGCGACGTTGATCGCGGCCGCAGCGCCGGTCGCTGCGATCGGATACCGAAGCGTTCCGTTCCCTTGTGAGACGGCGAGGATCGGCCGTGCGAGAGCAAAGCCGAGCGCGCCCGGCAGCAACAACAACAGCGGCGTGATCGCCGGTTCGGCCTCGGCACCGAAATAGATCGGGACGGCGACGTCCGCGAGCGCTGCGAGTCCGACCGCCATGACGGCCGTCAGCAGAAACGTGTATCGTGTCGTCCGGGAGGCGAGGTCCGTGATCTTCCGGTAGCGGTTGTTTGACCACAGCTCCGACGTCGAGTGGACGTACACGGTCTGCAGCGCCAACGGGACGAACCAGAGGAACTCAGCGAGCGTGAGCGCCGCTCGATAGTTCCCGACTGCCGAACTCTCGGCAAAGCGCTGGAGCATTACGATGTCGATGTGATAGAGCGACATCAGCAAGAACACGAGGACGATACTCATCGAATTGAACGTAAGCATCTGCTTTCGCGGAAATCGCGCCGTCGGTCGACTGAACACACACGACAGCGAGATTCGGCGGTGGACGAGTACCAGTCCAACGGCGGCGACGAGTATGCTCGCAAACAGGTGACCAGCGAGGGCCCCCATCACGCCGTAGCCGACGTAGACGAGCGGAATCGCAACCACGACGAAGCCGACCTTGTCGAGGACTTTCAACGGCTCCGAGTAGCGCTCGAGGCCGAATCCCATGAGCGTCTTCCGGGCGTAGTCGCGAAACTGCGCCGTGATGACGAGCGCGGCCAGCGCGTAGAAGTAGATCGTCAGTTCGTCACCGAACGTGAGGCCAACGATCCCGAACTGGGCGGCCCCGACGAGCAACAGCGCGCCGACGACGGCGAGTACGACTGCCAGTCTGAAGTAGAAGCCGACGACGTGTTCGCTCCAGTTCGCTGCAGCTCGGTCTTCGGCGAGGAACTTCCGAACGCCGTCGGTGATTCCGGAGCTGACGAAGATCATGTAGATGGCGAACACCGACAGCAGGAAGGCGTACTCGCCGAACGCCGACGCACCAAGGAATCGATACAGCAGCGGCGTCGAGAGCGTCGTAATGATCAGCACGATGATTTTGGAGCTGACAACCGAGAAGACGCCGCTCGCGATGCTCCTGTTCACGGTCTCCCCCCGGACATGCCGCGTCGACCGCCCGGTGTCGACGGTCGGCTGGACTGTCGACGATGTCGATATCCCGCCTGCCAACCGTCCGGGCGGTCGACACACGCCCCTGACCGCACTACGACAGTATCAGTATCCGACACACTCACGATAGCACAACGCTGGCACTGGCGAGGCCTTATTATACGGAGGATAAACGGCCGACGTCGCGGTTGAGACGTGCTGTTGTGCGAGACCGCGACTCAGTACGTGTTCTCCCAGGTCGTGACGCCGTCCGCACCGAGGTCACGGATGCCGCGGTCCAGATGGTTCTTTTTGAACGTCGGGTTCTCGGCACTGCTGTAGAGGCAGACGGCTTCGCTGTTCGTCGTCGACTTGAGGACCGAATCTCTCACGAGCGAGTTGGTGCCGAGGTCGACGTAGGGGTACTGGCTGGCTCGCAGTTCGCTGTTATAGACCGTCACGTCGTCGGCCATGTTGACGATGGCGTTTCGGTCGACACCGTCGCGACCGAGCTGGGAGATGTCGACGTGGCTAAAACGACAGTTGTCCCGTTCACAGCGAATGCCGTCGCGGAAACCGCTGGCGTCACCCGCTCGACCGGAGATGGTGAGGTGTTCAGCGAGCACCTGCTCGGTTCGGTCGCTGTTTCGAATCCACAGCGGATACCCGCCATCGGTTTCGTGGGTGATCTCCGTGTCGACGATCGTCGTCGCGCCACACTCCGGCGAGAGGACGATCCCGTGGTTGACGGCCGAGCCGTGGAGTCGAACGTGAACGTTGTCGATTCGGGCACTCTCACACGAGTTCATCACCGAAATCGCGTGACTGGTTGGTTTGGGCGAGGCGTTCTCGACCGCCGCACCGTAGATCTCGAAGTCACGACCGTTTTCGATCCGAATCCCACGCTGGGAGCGGTCGTCGGGCCGCGTGTCGTCGATTTCGACGGTCGGCCACCGGATCTCGCTTCCCTGACCGCCGACTCGGATGTTCGCGCCGTTGCTGTTTTTGTAGTAGCCACCGTGAACGACGATCTTTCCGTCGCCACCGGCCGCATAGAGGCCGTTGTTCGGGAACGCACCGAGCGCACAGCGCCTGAACTCGAGTGTTCCGCTGTTCTGGTTCGCCTCGATTCCGATGGGGCCACGCCAGCGGTTGCCGGCGTTCGGGGTGTTGTTGACCCACGCGGCGCCACCCGGTGCCCGGAACCGTTCGACGATCCCCCAGCCGTCTGCGGACGTGATGTTGAACAGTCCAGGCCCCCACGTCCCGCTGTCGTGTTGGCCGCGGATGATGATGTCTCGAACCTCGAGTCGATCTGAGACGTACGTTTCGATCGTTCGAATCCCCGTCTCCGGGGCTGTCTGATCGACGTCGAATCCCTCGAACCGGAGCCGTCGACCGGGGCGATAGGAGACGCCGAGGCGAAACAGTCGATACTGCGGACCGTCGAACTCGTGGTAGTTCGCCGGGACCAACGTCGCGTTCTGGCCGACCATTCCGAAGTTGTCGAACCCGGTGAATCTGAACTGCTCGTCCATATAGTACCGCCCTTCGGGAAAGACAAGCAGTGTATCGTCTGCCCGTAACTCATCGAGAACGGGCGTGATCGGTTCGGTACCGGTGTTGTCCGCGCCGGCCTCGACGACGTCGATGACGGTCCCGTAATCGTCGTAGTACTGTCCGAACGGGTCCGACGCGCCACTGGCAGTCGACGTCAGTCCAAGCGCCGCGGCACCGACGGCCGTAACACCCTGTAAAAACGTTCGCCGTGATCGGCGTGAATTAGGTCGGTCCTCAAGCAACGATCGTTCGTTCGAATCATCAAATGACTGAGAATGAGGAGACCCTCCACGGTCCGAATTTCGCATCCCACTTCGTTCCGACATTGATAGTCATTTCAGTATGAGTAATGAGACGGTTCAGTAACTATGGGTTCGGATAGCAACTTTTTAAGTTCGAGTCGCGAACTCGGCTGTCAGCGTAGATATTTGTGTTTCGATATGATCAACGATATTACAGCGTGCAATCGGCCTCACTCGCCTCGAGATTGGGCGATGATTCCACTTTCACAGGTAGCGTTTAACAGTCACGTAAGCTATAATAACCACTGAAAGTCGAGGTACATCTCGGAGGGTCACTCGTAGTCAGTTGGCGTTCGGTCGTTTTCGATCGTGCCGGCGATCAGATCCGAGATGGCACGGCGAAGTCGCTGTGAGACCGCCGAATCGGAGATCTCGAACTGGTCTGCGAGGTCGTCCTGTGTACACTCCCGTGGAACGTCGAAGTAGCCAGCGTAGTACGCCAGTGTGAGAATTTCGTACTGCTGTTCGGAGAGTACGTACGTGCCCTCATCGGAGACCGACGAATCATACAGCTGACTCACGCGAAACGAGATCCCGTAGCTTCGACAGCACGATCGGAACGCGGCGAGCGCATCACGATCCGGGAGATGAACGCGTGCAACCCACCCACCGGTGGTGCTCGTAACGGTAAAGACGAACAGGTCACCCTCAGTACAGCGGTCCGGAATAATTTCGATGTCGGTCTCGGTCGTCACGCGGTAGATCACCCGGTTTTCAAAGGTTGCGACGCGCGTCGGGTTCGAAATCGTGTGGTCCGCCTCCATCGCCCCCTCAAGTGCGGCGTAGTCGTCGCCGAAAGCCGAAATAAATTGGGTGTCCCGTCCGCCGGTCGGTGTGGTGTACTCATATCTGAGCGTCGTATCCGGGTGGCGCTTGATCGTCGGTACCAACACCAGATCGTCGTGAGAGAGGTGAATTTCAGCGATAAATCCCATAGAGATGTTGTAACGTCTGTACTGTCGAATTCAGGGGCCTTATTTATCGAAGCCGTATCCGACACTTGCAGCAGCTGAAATCGTCCGTCTCGGCGCGGTTCAGTTCAGATAGCCGAGATCCGCCAACCGATCCGTCACCGCTTCGTCCGGCGCCGTCTGGTCGTGCCCATCCGGGTTGTCGTAGGCTGGATATGACATCGAATCGATGTCGTCGACGATCGGGACGACGGTCCCGTCCATGCGGTCGCTGACCGGCACCCCCATCGCAGCCATGACCGTCGGTGCAACGTCGAACAGATGGACGTGCTCGAGCGACTGCGCTTCGTCGATCCCCTCGCCCAGCGCAACGAAGACGCCGTCGAGTTTGTGGTTCCACGGCTCGACCGGGCCGAAGTACTCGCCGTCGCCGAGTTGCTCGGAGAGGGCGTGCTCGAACCCGTTGGGAATCGTCACGATATCGACGGCGTCGTCGACGTGGTCGCCGTGGAAGTACCGCTCGCGGGGGGCGACCGTCTCGAAGAACGGCTCTCCGTCGGGCGTCTCGATTCCCTGAAGCGTCCGGATGAGGTCTTCGCGGACCTCATCGTACTCCTCGGGCGGAACGACGCCCTCGGGATCTCGGCCCTCGAGGTTGATCCGGACCCCGAGTTCGGTTCGAGCACGGACGTACGCCGTCGATGCAGCGAAATCGACCTGCTCGTTCGCCGTCCGAGAGACACCGCCCGGTGCGTACTTCTTTGCGACCTCCGCGAGACCGACCTGCTCGAGGGCGATCCTGAGTCGACGAGCGGTGATCCCGAACCGCGCCGCGACTGCGGCGAGGCGGGCGGCCGTTCCGGGCTCCCACGTGTCGTACTCTTCGCCTTCGCGGAGTCGCCGTCGCATCGGCGTCCACGACGGCATCCCCTTCCCACCCGTCGTCGTCTCGATGTAGCCCTCGTCGCGGAGGAACTCGTTGAGTCGGAACTCGTAGCCGTCGTACGGCCCCATGCCGTGGTCGCTGACGAGGAAGATCCGGTCGGGGTCGTGTGCCTCGAGGATCGTGGCGATCTGTTCGTCGGTCGCCTCGTAGACCGCCTCGACCATCGCCTCGTCGCCGTCGAACTCGTGAAACACCGTGTCGGTCTTCTGGAACTGGACGAAACCGAGATCCGGTTCGAACTCGTCGACGAGATACCGGAACGCCTCGCCACGCATCCCAACGAGTCGCCGATACTCCGCGATCTTTTCGGCGTCGGTGACCGAGTCGTCGTCGCGGGTGTAGTTGGGATAGATACGGTAGTCGCCGATCGCCTCCCGAACGTCGTCGAGCAGCCCCGAGGGGTGACAGCTGGGGTCCTCAGGGCCGAGAAAACCGGGAATCACCGCGCCGTCGAACTCGTCGGGTGGATACGTGACGGGGGCGTTGACGACGACGCTCGAGCGACCGTGTCGGTCCAGTAACGTCCACAGCGGATGTTCGCGAACGTCGTCGTTGCTCGTGACGTGCCAGTCGTAGCCGTCGTAGCCGACGAAGCCGATCGTCCCGTGTTTGCCGGGGTTGACTCCAGTGTAGATCGACGGCCACGCACTCGGCGTCCACGGCGGGATCTGTGACTCGAGCGGGGCCGTCACGCCCTCCGAACAAAGGCGCTCGATGGTCGGGATGCGATCGTCTTCGAACAGTCGCTCGAAGACCGGCAGACAGCCCGCGTCGATGCCGATCACCAGCGTCTCCAGCCCGCTCGAGTCGCTCGCGGTAGTCGTCGTCGATGCCTCGTCGTCACGGTCGAAGGTCCCACTCATCGTTCCATTGGTCTCGTGTTGACTCCTGTCTTCGGTCGACCGCTACCGGGCTTTCCGGTAGCGACGTCGGTCGATACCGCACGTGATCTACCCGAAGTGGGGCCGACGAGACACTTCATTATCGGTTCGCTAAAACGGCTGTAAACCCGAAAATCGGGCATCTGACGGACTCGTGTCTAGATCGACACATCCCGCCTCGGTACCGCGAGGCCCGACGCCTGTTCGCCGTGGGTCACGTGTCCGCTTCGATCGCGTGCTCGAGGATCGCCACGGCATCGGCTGCTAACTCCTCGGCTCGCGACTCGGTTCGGGCCTCCGCCGTCACTCGAACGATCGGCTGGGTTCCGCTGGCTCGCACGAGCATCCAGCCGTCGTCGACAGCGATGGAGACCCCATCGAGCGTCTCGACGTCGTCGTAGCGTTCGTGGACGTGCTCACGAACGCGGTCCATCACCGCGGCTTTCGCTTCGACCTCGAGTGCCGTTCGCCGGATCGGATACGTCTCGATGTCGGCGACGAGTTCAGAGAGCGGCCCGCGTTCGGCGGCGAGTTCGACGAGTGTACACGCCGCGAGCGGGCCGTCCGGACAGAGCGTCTCTGTCGGCCAAATCCACGCCCCGCTTGGCTCGCCGCCGAAGACGACGTCCGGCCGTTTCGCTTCCTCGGCGACGAACACGTCGCCAACCGGCGTTCGCGTGACCGACGCTCCAACCGCTGCGAGCGTGTCGTCGACGGTCATGCTCGTCCCGACGGGTGCGGCGACGACGTCGCCATCGCCCGCGGCCTCGCGTGCGAACAGCGCGAACAGCACGTCCTTGGGAACGAACGCGCCAGTCTCGTCGACGGCCATCATCCGGTCGGCGTCGCCGTCGTGGGCGATTCCGAGGTCGGTGGCCGTCGATTCGACCAGCGACGAGAGGCCGGCGAGCGTCTCTCGAGTCGGCTCGCTCGGTCGGCCCGGGAAACTCCCGTCCTGTTGGCCGTTCAGCGTGACGACGTCACACCCCAACGCAGCCAGCACGCGGGCGGTGATCCCGCCAGTTCCGTTGCCGACGTCGACGACGACACTCGGCGGATCGTCGATCGACACCGCGTCGGTCAGTTCGCTGGCATGGTGTGCTAACACACCGTCGAGTGACTCGAGTGCGCCCTGTTCGTTCCAGGGTTTGAGGTCGTACGCCTCACGGTCGATCCGTGTCGCGATCGCCTCGCGCTGGTCGGGACCAAAGGCTTTGCCCGACGCCGTCCAGAGTTTGATCCCGTTGTCCGGCGCAGGGTTGTGCGAGGCCGTGATGACGACTCCCGCATCCGCGTCCGTCCACGGAACGGCTCTCGCAATCGTCGGCGTTGGCGCGACGCCAACCGTGACGACATCCGTTCCACACTCCCGTACGCCGGCGATCAATGCCTCAGCGAGGATCGTCCCACTCTCTCGAGCATCCCGTCCAACCACAACGCGCTCGTAGCCCTCGGAGGCGACCGCCCGCCCCACGGCGAGTGCGAGGTCGGCTGTCACATCGTCTCCAACTGGGCCTCGGATTCCGCTCGTTCCGAACATACCTGTCCCCTCGAGGAAACGGGGATTACTATAGGGCCGCTAACGATCTGATTGCGGACTATGGTATCAGTAAGACGCGTCTCACGGCCAGTTGTGGGTTCGAATCGATGGGAGGCGCTCTCGAGTTTGGTCAGTGAGAGACGTAGTTCGACCGCTACCAGACTTAATTTCACAAAAAATAGTTGTAATGTAGTCTTGAGCGGATTCGAACCGCGCAGACTCGAATCCTCTCGTCTGCTGGGCTCGAACCGCCGAGGATACCTGCTGCTCACGAGTTTGTTCGCAGCAGAAGTAGTCCCGGGCGGATTCGAACCGCCGTCATAGGCTGTCTTCCGTGACGGACCAAACCGAACACGTCCAAAGGCCCATATGATTGGCCACTACACCACGGGACTTCTCACTTTGTTTGTCGACCCGCGTACCTCGCAGTTCTACCGGAACTGCTCGCCACCACGGGACTTCACTCGCTGGATAGACCACCGTCGTACAATAGTGTTACCTTTCGTCGCGAGGCGACACCACTATTGTTCCTTCTTCTACACGCCGGTGACAGCTCCGACAGAGCGTGATCACGTTGTCCATCGTATGTGCAGCGTCGGGCTGGTCGAACGAACGGACAGGCTGTCGATGATGGACATCCGGGTTCTGTCCGAGTTCATCGGCGTCTGCCCCACAGTGTTGACACTCGTAGTCGTCGCGCTCGAGTGCCTGCCGCCGAATCCGCCACCACGTCTGTCCATATGGAATCGGGCCACCCTTCCACTGGTGATGGTCAGGGCCAATAACGTTCTCCGAAAGCCACGTCCCGTAACACTCGAGTGTACAAAAGAAGCCGCGCGTTTGCTCCTCAAGTCGCGCCGGCCGAACTTCAAGTTCGGTGTCACATGACCGACAGTGGACTGCTACTCGGTCCCCTTTCGTCGATGGATTCGCCGGAAGAAGCCCGTCCGCGGCGTCGACACATGCCGGGCAATAGACGCCGTCCTTGTTCGACGGATAGTAGTCGAACTCCTCGCCACACCGTTTACAGGACGTCGTCTCCATCGCATCGCTCCAGTTGCCGTTGTGTTCGCCGGCGTTCGGATTACAGTCGTCGCAGAACTCCCGTCTGGCCTTCGGATCGTAGAACTCGAGTCCGCACCCACGACACGTTCGATTCGGCAGTGACTCGCCGTGGACTTTCGTGTGGTGCTGGCGCATGCCACGCTCCGTCGAGAGCCTCTTCCCGCACGTCGGACACTCCATGCCGGCGTTGGCCTCGTCATCCCATTTAAACTCGAGGAGGACCACACGAACGATAGCCGTCGCTAACGTCGGACACTCCGTCAAAAAGCGAGTGATTCGAAACGTCAGTTAGCGGCGTTACAGGTAGCCTTCGTCGGCCAGTCGCTCGATGCCTTCCTCGAGTCGCTCTGCACTCGCGGCGTAGGAGATTCGGGCGTAGCCGGGCGTCCCGAACGCGCTGCCGGGAACCGTCGCGACGTGGGCGTCTTCGATCGCGCCCTCACACCAGGCCTGATCGTCGTCGTCGACGGGGAGCATCATGTAGAACGCACCCTCGGGGACGGCGACGTCGACGTCGTGTTCGTCGAGCAAGTCGACGACGAGGTCGCGCCGTTCCTCGAACGCCTCGGTCATCTCTTCGACGGCCTCGTCGGTGTTCTCGAGGGCTTCGATACCGGCGTGCTGGACGAAGTTCACCGCGGAGGAGACCGAGTGGCTGTGGAGTTTGCCGGCCTGATCGATCAGGTCCTCGGGGCCGGCGAAGTAGCCAAGCCGCCAGCCGGTCATCGAGTACGCCTTCGAGAAGCCGTTGACCGTCACGGTGCGATCGGCCATGCCCTCGAGCGTGCCGAGGCTGGTCGGCTCGACGCCGTAGGTGATCTCCTTGTAGATCTCGTCGGAGATGACGGTGATGTCGTGTTCGACGGCCAGATCGCGAACGCCCTCGAGTGCGGCGTCGGAGTAGACCGCGCCGGTGGGGTTCGACGGCGAGTTGACGACGAGCAGTTCGGTCTCGTCGGAGACGGCCTCTGCGAGGTCGTCGAGCGCTGGCTCGAGTTGGAAGTCAGCGTCGGAGAGGTCGACGCGCGTGAGGTCGCCGCCGGCCATCTTGACCATCGCCTCGTATGAGACCCACGCGGGATCGAGCAGGACGACCTCGTCGCCGTCTTGAATAAGCGCCTGCACGATCTCGTAGAGCGCCTGTTTCGCGCCGGGCGTGACGATGATCTCGTCGGCCGTGTGATCGAGGCCGTCGTCGGCCAGTTTGTCGGCGATCGCTTCGCGAAGTTCGAGAATGCCAGCCGAGGTCGTGTAGCCGGTGTGGCCGGCGTCCATCGCATCCTGTCCGGCGTCGGTGATGTTTTGGGGCGTCGGGAAGTCGGGTTCGCCGACGGAGAGGTCGACGACGTCTGCGCCGTCGGCCTCGAGTTCGGTCGCGAGGGCGGAGATCGCAAGCGTTGCGGACGGTTCGACTCGGGTTACGCGGTCAGTGAATTCCATCGTCATTGTTGATCTGGATCGGGGAGTTGTGCGACGAGGTCGAGTGCGCCGTCGACGGCTTTCGCCGCGTTTGCGACGCGTTCGCGTGCCTCGGCGGCGGACATGCCGGGACCCGTCACGCCGAGAGTTACGGGGGTATCACGCTCGAGACTCACGTCAGCGAGTCGCTGAGCGGTCGCGTCGGTGATCACCTGATCGTGATCGGTGTCACCTGTGATGACCGTCCCGATGACGGCCACGGCATCGACTGCCTCGAGTCGGGCGAGTCGGTCCGCCGCCAACGGGGCGTCGTAGACGCCCGGGATGGTGACCGTGTCGTGTACTTCGGCACCGGCGGCTTCGGCCGCCTCGAGGGCCTCTTGTTCCATCTGCTCGGTGATCGGGCGGTTGAATTCCGCGACCACCAGTCCGAGCGTGGTCATAGGCGAGCGGTAGGGTGGGCGGGTAAAAGAGGTACCGTTATCGAGTAACAAACTCGAATAATCAATCACGATAAATCACCTCAGTCGACGGAACGGACAGCTATAAGCCACTGAACGTCACTGCACTCCAGATCGCATGACGGCTCTGCGATCTGTGTGTCACTCGTTTCAGTTGTTACTATATCGGGGTTCGAACCGTGTCGTGCTATTGAGAACCCTTAAGCGCGGCCACGGTCAACCGGCGCGCAATGACAACGCTTCAGACGCCGGGGCCAACGCTTGGCGTCGTCGGTGGGGGACAGCTCGGACGAATGCTCGCCGAGGCAGCGTCGCCGCTCGGCGTCGAGGTCGTCGTGCTCGATCCGACACCGGACTGCCCGGCCGCACCAGTCGCCCGCGAGCAGATCGTCGCCGACTTCGACGACGAGGCGGGGATTCGCGAACTCGCCGCCAGCGCGGACGTCCTCACGTTCGAAATCGAACTCGCGGATCAGGACGTCTTAGAGCGCATCAGCGAGGATACGGGGACGCCCGTACACCCGAAGCCGAAGACGCTACGGACGATCCACGACAAACTCGTCCAGAAACAGGAACTCGAGGACGCCGGCGTTCCGGTGCCGCCGTTCCGTGCGGTCGACGACGCCGACGACATCCGCGCGGCGATCGACGACTACGGCGCGCCGGTCATGTTGAAAGCGCGGACTGGCGGCTACGACGGTCGGGGCAACGTCCCGGTCGAATCGAAAGCAGACGCCGAGGACGCCCTCGAGTCGGTCGCCGGCCCCGCGATGGTCGAAGCGTTCGTCGAGTTCGAACGCGAGGTGTCGGTGATCGCCGTCAAAGGCGACGACGAGGTCGCGACCTTTCCACTCGGCGAGAACATCCACGTCGACGAGATCCTTCGAGAGACGATCGTCCCCGCACGCTCGAGTGAGGCCGTCTCCGAGCGCGCATACGAGGTCGCGCGTGACGTCCTCGACGTGATGGACGGGCGGGGCGTCTACGGGATCGAACTGTTTGAAACGAGCGAGGCGCCACGCGCCTCGGAAGACTCGAGCGGGCAGGGCCCGCGAGAGGGCGACGGTGAAATCCTGCTCAACGAGATCGCCCCGCGTCCGCACAATTCGGGCCACTGGACGATCGAGGGCGCACAGAGTTCCCAGTTCGAACAGCACGCCCGGGCCGTCCTCGGCTGGCCGCTCGGCTCGACCGAACTGCGCTCACCAACCGCACTCGCGAACCTGCTGGCTGACGTCGAAGAGAATCAGGACGCACGGCTGCGAGACATCGACGAGATCCTCGAGACTCCCGGTGCACACCTCCACTGGTACGGCAAGCGCACGTCCCGTCCGGGCCGCAAGATGGGTCACGTGACGGTTTCGGGTAGCGACCCGGATGCCGACGTCGAGGCTCTCCTCGAGACCGCGCGCGACCTCGAGTCGACCCTCACGTTCACGGCGGAGTAGTTTCGGGCGGATTGAAGTCACCTGCCCGACCATCTTCTCCTATGAGCGACAGCGTTAGCGACCTGATCGACCGTCTCCACCGCGAAGCCGAGCAAGACCGCCCGAACGACGAAACCCCGGACGTCGGGATTGTCATGGGTAGTGACTCGGACCTCGAGGTCATGATGACCGGCGGGAAACGCCGCGGGGCCTACGACGCCTTCGTCGACGAACTCGGCTTCGCCGAGCAGACCGACTACGAGAACCCGCCGGAAGAGCGCTTTACCTTCGAGACGTACGTCACCTCGGCTCATCGCACGCCGGATCTGATGACGGCGTATGCCGAGACGGCCGAGGATCGCGGCCTCGAGGTCATCATCGCCGGCGCGGGCGGGAAGTCGGCCGACCTGCCGAACATGACGGCTTCGATCGCCTACCCGCTGCCGGTGATCGGCGTCCCCGTCCAGGAGAAATCCGTCGACAGCGTCATCGGGATGCCAACCGGCGCGCCGCTGGTCGCCGTCGACGCCGGCAAATCGTTCAACGCCGCGCTCTCGGCGGCCCAGATTCTTGCCCGCCAACACGAGACCGTTCGTGACCGACTCGTTTCCTACCACGACGACCTCCGTGAGGGCGTCGGGACCGTCTCTCGAGACCTGCACGATCAGGGGACGGAAACGTTCTCGAGCGAGTAATCCCGTCTTATCTCGGCAGCCCGCCGTTCGTTCAAACGCAGTGACTAGTTTCCCCCTCGAAAACTCTGGACGGGCTCCTGACACGAGTTAACTACGTAATTTATCACGAAAGACGGCGCTGGAGTCCGTCTTCTGCCGAAAAACGAACAATCAACCCTTATATGCGTGCGGTTTGAACCCTCGAACGTTACGGAGATGAATGATTGGATCGCAATCGGGGCCTTGGCGCTCGTTGGACTACTGATACCGCTCGGAATGATGGCGGTATCGTACCTCTTGCGGCCGTCTGTCCCCGAAACGAGTAAACGCGCCACCTACGAGAGTGGCGAGATTCCGACCGGCGGGACGCGCATTCGGTTCAACATCCAGTACTACATGGTTGCGCTTCTGTTCCTCGTTTTCGATATCGAGACCGTCCTTCTGTTCCCCTGGGCGGTCGTCTACCTGGATGCCGTCGAATCGGACGCCGTCTCGCTGCTCGAGATCCTCGGGCCGATGCTGTTGTTCGTCGCCATCTTGATGGTCGGACTCGCATGGGCATGGCGCACCGGTGCAGTACAGTGGGCACGGACACCCCGTCAGGCAACGTCTGGCAGTGATCGACAATGAGTAGCAACAATCCACGGCAATCGATCCACGACAGCACCGCACCGTCGACGGATACCCGCGACTCGCGGATCGGCGAAGGACCGGACGACCGGTTCAACTCCAAACTTCGGGAGGCGTTCGGCGCATCGCCGTTTATCCTCACGAAGTTCGATCAGTTCATGAACTGGGTCCGGGGTAACTCGATGTTCATGCTACAGTTCGGGATCGCCTGCTGTAGTATCGAGATGATCCACACCTACGCGATCAAACACGACCTGGATCGCTTCGGTGCCGGTGTACCCCGCGCCTCGCCGCGGCAGGCCGACGTGATGATCGTCCCCGGGACGATCGTCTCGAAGTTCGGCCCCCGCATGAAGCGCGTCTACGACCAGATGCCCGAACCCAAGTTCGTCGTCGGGATGGGATCGTGTACGATCTCTGGCGGCCCCTTCCAGGAAGGCTACAACGTCGTCAAAGGTGCCGAAGAGATCATCCCGATCGACATTCACGTGCCGGGCTGTCCGCCCCGGCCAGAGGCGCTCATCTACGGCGTAGCCAAACTCCAAGAGCGGATTCGAAACGGCGAGTCGTCCCCAGTCGTCGTCAAGCCGTACGAACTCGAGCAGTTCGGCGACTTACCGAAAGACGAACTCGTGCAGAAACTCGCGAGCGAAATCGACGAGGACGACCTCGTTATGCGGTATAACTGGGCTGATTCACCATGAGCACGGAACTCGAGCGACAGCAGCCAACCGAGGTCAGCGAAGACGATCTCGAGGTTTTACTCGGTGATCGCGCGCTCGGTCGCGACGACCATCTCAATGCGCCGGGATTCGTGATCCGACCCGATGACGTTCAGGATGTCCTGACCGACCTCCGGGACGAAGCCGGCTTCGATCACCTCTCCTGTCTCACTGCCCAGCAGTATTCGGATCGGTACGAATCGATCTACCACCTTAAAAAGTACGCCGATCCGACCCAAGAGGTCTCGGTGGTCGTCCCGACGTCGACCGACGACCCCGTCAGTCAGTCGGCGGAACCCGTCTTCCGGACGGCAGACTGGCACGAGCGCGAGGCGTTCGACCTCGTTGGAATCGACTACGAAGGCCATCCCGACCCACGACGGATTCTCCTGCCCGAAACGTGGCAGGGCCATCCGCTCTCTGAGGGCTACGATCAGGAGAAACCACAGATCGTCACACTGTCGGAACACGCCAATCCGATCCAGCCCGACCACCACGACGAGGAGTCGGACACGATGTTCTTGAACATCGGCCCACACCATCCCGCAACTCACGGTGTGCTCCACGTCAAGACGGTGCTGGACGGCGAGACGGTCGTCGACGTCGATCCCGACATCGGCTACCTCCATCGGTGTGAAGAGCAGATGTGCCAGCAGGGCACCTATCGCCACCAGATCATGCCATACCCCGACCGCTGGGACTACGTCTCGGCTGGTCTCTTAAACGAGTGGGCGTACGCCCGCACGGCCGAGGATCTGGCGGATATCGAGGTACCCGAATACGCCCAAATTATCCGGACGATGAGCGCCGAGCTGTGTCGGATCGCCTCACACATGCTCGCGCTCGGAACATTCGCACTGGACGTCTACGGCGACTTCACCGCCGTCTTCCAGTATGCGTTCCGCGACCGCGAGGTCGTCCAGGACATCCTCGAGGACCTCACCGGCCAGCGGCTGATGTTCAACTACTTCCGACTTGGCGGCGTCGCCTGGGACCTGCCCGAACCACGCGATGAGTTCATCGCGAAGACGCGGGACTTCCTCGACGAACTGCCAGCGAAAGTCGACGAGTACAACGACATGATCACCTCGAACGAGATTTTCCAGATCCGGTGTCACAACACCGGCGTTCTGGAGCCCGAGGAGGTCAAAGACTACGGCTGTACGGGTCCCGTCGCCCGTGGCTCCGGCGTCGACTACGACCTGCGCCGTGACGACCCCTACGGCTACTACGAGAACCTAGAGTGGGACGTCATCACCGAAGACGGCTGTGACAACTACGCGCGCGTCCTCGTTCGGATGCAGGAAGTCGAAGAGTCAGCCAAGATCATCGAGCAGTGTCTCGACTTGCTCGAGGACTGGCCCGAAGACGAACGCGACGTGCAGGCAAACGTGCCCCGGACGCTCAAACCGGACGCCGACACGGAAGTCTACCGTGCGGTCGAAGGCGCGAAAGGTGAACTGGGGATCTACATTCGATCGGACGGGACGGACAAACCCGGCCGGTTCAAGATCCGCAGTCCGTGTTTCTCGAACCTGCAGGCGCTCGAGGCCATGTCCGAAGGGGAGTACATCCCCGACCTGGTCGCCTCGCTCGGTAGTCTCGACATCGTTCTCGGGGAGGTGGACCGGTAAGTATGGTTGGTGAAGGTGCAACGCTGCCGTTACAAACCGACACCGTGTTGCTTCCCGAACGAGTCGGAGAGTTGACCGGCTTGGACCAGTTCGGCGTCGGCGGTGAACTGCTCGCGGCGTTCCTCGCGGCGTTTATCGTCGGCAATATCATGCTGGCGATGACCGGCGTCGCCGGTCCGTGGGCGAAACGAAAGATTACCGCCGCGTTCACTGACCGAATCGCGGTCAACCGCCTTGGTCCGGCCGGCTTGCTGATCATTGTCGCCGACTCCGTGCGACTACTCTCGAAAGAACTCATCATCCCCGAAGACGCCGATCGGCCGGCGTACGACCTCGCGCCGATCGTTATCGCCTCGTCAGCGCTGCTTGGCTTTGCCGTGATCCCGATGGGCAGTGGGATTCACCTCGCAGACCCTGAAGTTGGGCTCGCGTTCGTCTTCGCGGTCGCCGGCATCGCCAGCATCGGGCTTGTGATGGCCGGCTACGCGTCGGCGAACAAGTACTCGATGCTCGGCGGCCTGCGAGCGGTCGCACAGAACGTCGCCTACGAGATCCCGCTGGTCGTCACTGGGATGTCGGTCGTCATTTTCGCCGGCACCTTACAGATGAGTGCGATCGTCGAGGCACAGGCACAGACGCTCGTCTCGCTCGGCGGCCTCGACATTCCGGCGTGGTACGCGCTGGTCAACCCGTTCGCGTTCGTGCTCTTTCTGGTGGCGAACTTCGCCGAAGTCGGCCGCAACCCCTTCGACACGCCCGAAGCGCCGACCGAAATCGTTGCTGGCTACCAGACCGAGTACTCGAGCGTCTACTTCGTGTTGATCTACCTCGGGGAGTTCATCCACATCTTCCTCGGTGGAGCGATCATCGCGACAATTTTCCTCGGCGGCCCGGCCGGACCCGTGTTGCCAGGTATCGTCTGGTTCATCATCAAGATCTGGGCGGTGTTCTTCCTGACGCAGTGGCTTCGGTCGGCGATTCCACGTGTCAGGATCGACCAACTTATCGAGATCGGCTGGAAGGGACTGCTCGTCCTTTCGTTCGCTAATCTCGTCATCACTGCAGTAATTGTGGGGCTGATTGCATGATCGGACTACTCAAATCCATGGCTACGACGATGAAACACGCACTGGATGGCTCGACGTTTACTGTCGAGTATCCCGAGACTGCACCGGACGTCTCCCCCCGGTTTCGGGGCGTCCACAAGTTCAGCCAAGAGCGCTGTATCTGGTGTCGTCAGTGTGAGAACGTCTGTCCGAACGATACGATTCAGATCGTGATGGATGACAAGCGCAACGGCGAACAGTACAACCTCAACATCGGACAGTGTATCTACTGTCGGCTCTGTGAGGAGGTCTGTCCCGTCGATGCGATCTTGCTCACGCAGAACTTCGAGTTCACCGGCGACACCAAACACGATCTGGTCTACAACAAAGACCAGCTGCGAGCCGTACCGTGGTACAAAGACATCGACCCGCTCGAGTCACGCGAACCTGACCGGGGTGCGTGGATTGGCGAGGGGGACGGAGACGTCGATTACCAGTAACAATGATGGAAACGATCGCGTTCGCACTGTTTGCGTTCGTGACGCTTGCCAGCGCACTGGGTGTGGTCCTCTTTCGGGACCCATGGCACTCGGCGCTGATGCTTGGTGTGACACTGCTTAGCGTCGCGGTGTATTACGTGATGCTTGCAGCCGAGTTCGTTGCGATGATGCAGATTCTCGTCTACGTCGGCGGGGTGCTCATCCTCATCACCTTCGCGGTGATGCTGACCCAGCGCGACGAGCAGGCGTCCGAGGAGGTGGCACAGCCATGACGACCGGCCCACAGCTCCGGCTTGGGAAATCGCTGCTCCCCGGGGTGCTCGCCGTTGGCCTGTTCGGGTTGATGGCGTTGATCGTCCTGAACACGTCGTTTTCGACGATGGCAACCGCCGGCTATCCGGACGGGATCTCGATCACGTCCGAAATCGGCTACGCCATGTTCAACCTCGAGGTGTTGCAGTCGACCGACGGCTCGATCGGCGCGACCGAGCCGTTCCTCGCGGCGTTCTTGCTGGTTGCAATCACCCTCGACGCCGCACTCGACGCCTCGCTCGTCCTCGCAAAACGAGAGGAAGACGGCGAGCCAGTCTCACCGCTTGGGAGTTCGAGTCCGGAACACACCGAGCAGGCGACCGACTCGAGTCGGTTTAGCCGCTCGGGATCGACGACTGACGGTGGCGCGTCCGGCACTGACTCGAGTGGAGGTGACGACCGATGACGGTCGCACTCGAGTACTACGTGCTGTTGTCGATAGCCCTGTTCTGTATCGGGCTGTTCGGCGTGTTGACGCGTCGTAACGCACTGATGTTCCTGATGTCCGTCGAGCTCATGCTGAACGCGGCGAACATCAACCTGATCGCCTTCGCGTTCTATCACGGCAACCTCACGGGGCAGGTGTTCGCGCTGTTTACGATGGCGCTGGCCGCCGCGGAGGTCGCTGTCGGACTCGGGATCATCCTGGTGTTGTACCGTAACTTCCGTGATGTCGATGTCACGGTTCCGACGACGATGAGGTGGTAAGATGGCAGGAACAGGAATTTTCAGTTACGCTCCGGCGATCGCACTGTTCCCGCTCGTGGCGTTTGTCGTCGCTCTGGTGTTCGGCAAGTATATGCCGAAGAAAGGGGCGATTGCGGGCATCTTCGCGACGGCAGGCTCGTTGGTACTGTCGCTTGCGATGCTTGCAGCCGTCGCGGGTGGCGAAGTCTATCATGAAACGATCTACGAGTGGACGTCCGGCGCCGTCGCCAGTGAAGTCGGTGCCGACGGCATCGAATTCACCTTCGGCATTCTGATCGATCCGCTCTCGGCGCTGATGTTGGTGATCGTCTCGCTCGTCGCCGTCCTCGTCCACGTATTCAGTCTCGGGTACATGAACGCGGAAGGCGAGACGGGACTGCCGCGATACTACGCCGAACTCGGGCTGTTTACGTTCAGTATGCTCGCGTTCGTCTTCGCGGACAACCTGCTGATGGCGTTCATGTTCTTCGAACTCGTTGGCCTGTGTTCGTATCTGCTGATCGGCTTCTGGTTCCGAACGAAGTCGGCCCCATCGGCGGCGAAGAAGGCGTTTCTGGTCACCCGATTCGGGGACTACTTCTTCCTGATTGGGGTCGTCGCGATCGCGGCCACGTTCGGGACGGTTGCCTTCGCCGGCGACGACTCGTTCGTGACGGCAGCCGAGACCGCAATCGACGACGGCACACAGCTGTTCGGCTTCGACGCCCAGACGTGGGTGACGATCACCGGACTACTGGTGCTGGGTGGTGTCATCGGTAAATCCGCCCAGTTCCCCCTACACACCTGGCTGCCGGATGCGATGGAAGGTCCGACCACTGTCTCCGCCCTGATTCACGCGGCGACGATGGTCGCGGCCGGTGTCTATCTGGTCGCCCGGATGTTCGGCTACTACGCACTCAGCCCGACGGCGCTGGCGATCATCGCCTTCGTCGGTGGCTTTACGGCACTGTTTGCGGCGACGATGGGTGTCGTCAAAGACGACATCAAACAGGTGCTCGCGTACTCGACGATCAGCCAGTACGGCTATATGATGCTGGGACTCGGCGTCGGCGGCTACGTCGCTGGCGTCTTCCACCTCATGAACCACGCCTTCTTCAAGGCGCTCCTGTTCCTCGGTGCCGGGGCCGTCATCATCCTCATGCACCACGAACAGGACATGTGGAAGATGGGGGGCCTCAAGGACAAAGCGCCGGTCACCTACTACACGTTCCTCGCGGGCGCGCTCGCGCTCGCCGGAATCATCCCGTTCTCGGGCTTCTGGTCGAAAGACGAAATCCTCTACGACGCCCTGATCGTCGGCTTAGAGGAACCGGTTATCCTCGCCGCCTACGCGATGGGACTGGTGGCTGTCTTCTTCACTGGCTTCTACACCTTCCGGATGGTCTTCCTGACCTTCCACGGTGAGCCTCGTTCCGAGGCAGCCGAGGACCCACACCCGGTCGGCTGGGCGGTCAAGGTCCCGCTGATCACGCTCGGTGTCCTCGCGCTCGTGGCCGGTATCGCAAACCTCGCGCCGGTCTACAAGCTCACCGGTATCGAACTGACCTTCCTCGAGTCCTGGCTCGACGGCGAGTACGGGGCCGTGGAAGGACTGACATACAGCGCCTACGGTGAGTTGCTGGCGTACGAAGCCGGCACGATCGGCACCGAACAACAGACGGTGTTGATCGCGGCTGGTGTGTCCCTGCTACTTGCGTTTTCGGGTGCCGGCGTGGCATGGAAGCTGTACAACGTGCCAGAGCCGTCACGTCACGTGACGAAACTCGGCGGTGCCTACACCGTCTTGCGAAGCAACTACTACCAAGACGAGTTTCAGGTCTGGCTCGCAGAAGGGGTCACACAGCCGATTGCACGAGCGGCGGACCGCTTCGATCGGACCGTCATCGACGGAACGGTCAACGGCGTTTCGTCCATCAGCTTGTTCGGCAGTAACCGTGTGAAACGCCTCCAGACGGGGATCGTGACAAACTACGCAGCACTGCTGGTGGCCGGATTCATCGGCTTACTGCTCGTGCTCGGACTGTACGGAGGGTGGTTCTGATGATGATTGAAGCACTAATCGCGGTCGCACTGGTCGGCGCACTGGTCACGTTCGTTGCGCCGAATCGCATCGCAGGCAAACTGGCGTTCGCGATCAGCCTCGTGCCCGTCGTGCTCAGCCTCTGGCTGTTCACGGCCTTCGACGGCAGCGGGAACGCCTTGCTCGAGGGATCACTCGCCTTCGAATCGCAGTACGAGTGGATCCAACTCGGCGAGTACTCGATTTCGTGGTTCGTCGGGCTTGACGGTATTAGCCTCCCGCTTGTCGTCCTGACGACGATTCTCACGTCGGCTGCGATCATGAGTTCGTGGACGCCGATCGACGACCGCGAGTCTCAGTTCTACGGGCTCGTCCTGTTCATTGAGGCGAACCTGATCGGCGTCTTCGCCGCGCTCGATTTCTTCCTGTGGTTCATCTTCTGGGAGGCAGTCTTGATCCCGATGTATCTGCTGATCGGTATCTGGGGCGGCCCACGCCGGAAGTACGCCGCGATCAAGTTCTTCGTCTACACGAACGTGGCGTCGCTCGTCATGTTCGGTGCCTTCATCGCACTCGTCTTCGGACTCGGCGACTCGGTGACGTCGTTCGCACTGCCCGAAATCGCGACGGCGATGCTCAACGGAGGCCCCGACGGGTTCCTCGGCCTCGAGGGCACGACGCTCACCTCGGTGGTGTTCATCGCGATGTTCCTTGGCTTTGCAGTGAAGGTGCCGGTCGTCCCGTTCCACACGTGGCTGCCGGACGCCCACGTTGAGGCTCCGACGCCCGCTTCCGTGCTGTTGGCGGGTGTCCTGCTGAAGATGGGGACCTACGCGCTGCTCCGATTCAACTTCACGATGTTCCCCGGACAGGTCGAGACGTACGCCGTGCCGATCGCGGCGATCGCCGTCATCAGCGTCATCTACGGCGCGATGCTCGCACTCGCACAGACCGACCTGAAACGGATCGTCGCCTACTCGTCCGTCTCGTCGATGGGCTACGTCATCCTCGGCCTGATCGCCTACACCCAGTTCGGGGTCGGCGGGGCGACGTTCCAGATGGTCTCACACGGCTTCATTTCGGGGCTGATGTTCATGGCCGTCGGCGTCATCTACAACGCGACACACACCCGGCTCGTCACTGATATGTCGGGAATGGCAGACCGGATGCCGATCGCGGTTGGTATTCTCATCGCCGGTGCGTTCGGCTACATGGGCCTGCCGCTGATGTCCGGCTTCTACGGCGAGTTCACGATCTTCTTCGGGGCCTTCCAGGCCGACTTCGCGTACGCGCCGCTGTTTACGTCGCTGGCGATGTTCGGCATCGTCATCGTCGCTGGCTACCTGCTGTTTGCGCTCCAGCGAACCGTCTTCGGGCCGTACGAACTCGAAACCGACTACGAGGTGGGCCGAGCACCGCTGCACGACATCGTGCCGATGTTCGTGTTGCTCGGCATCATCATCCTCCTCGGTGTGGCACCCGACCTGATCTTCGAGATGATAACCGATGCAGTCGATCCGATCCTGAGTGGAGGTGAACAGTAATGGCGGTGTTCCAACTCCCTGAGTGGATGGCACTCGCACCGGCATTGATCATGGCTGTGACCGCGCTGGCGCTGTTCGTCTTCGACAGCATCTCGCCGCGGTCGACGAACCGGTCGCTGCTTGCTGGAACCGCAGCGGCCGGCTCACTCGCATCACTGGCCGTCGCCGTCTGGTTCAGTACTGCCGGCGTCGGGACGCCCACGATAGACGGCGGTCTCGGCGAAATCGAGCCGATCCACGGGCTCGTCGTCGACCAGCTCGCGCTGTACTTCATGATCGTTGTCGCGATCGTCACCGCACTGGTCGCCGTCGCAAGCTACGACTATCTTGTCGACCACGCCTATCAGGCCGAGTACTACTCGCTCGTCATGCTCGCGGCGACCGGCATGTCGATGATGGCCGCCGCAAACAGCCTCGTGACGATCTTCATCGCCCTCGAGCTTGCGAGCCTGCCGTCGTACGCACTCGTGGCGATCTTGAAAGACAACCGTGGGAGCGTCGAAGCCGGGCTGAAATACTTCTTGATCGGCGCGCTCTCGTCGGCGATCTTCGTCTACGGGATCTCGCTGGTCTACGGCGCGACCGGCCACCTGTATCTGGCCGACATCGCTGCCGTCATCGAAGCCGGCGGGGCGGACGGCTACGGCAGCCTGCTCGGGCTCGGTATTCTCATGCTGATCGGTGGCTTCGCGTACAAAACCGCGAGCGCGCCGTTTCACTTCTGGGCCCCGGATGCGTACGAGGGCGCGCCGGCTCCGATCAGTGCGTTCCTCTCATCGGCATCGAAAGCCGCTGGCTTCGTGATCGCGTTCCGCGTGTTCACGGAGGCATTCCCGGTCGCGGCGACACAGGAGCTGATCGGTCTCGACTGGACGATCGCCTTCGTCATCCTCGCAATCGTTACGATGACGATCGGGAACTTCGCGGCGGCGACTCAGAACAACGTCAAGCGGATGCTCGCGTACTCCTCGATCGGCCACGCTGGCTACGCGCTGATCGGGCTGGCGGCCCTCTCGGCCGACGGTGGCGAGCTCGTGATGGGTGCCGCGATGATGCACTTGCTCGTCTACGGCTTCATGAACACGGGCGCGTTCCTGTTCGTTGCACTCGCCGAACACTGGGACGTCGGCCGCACGTTCGAAGACTACAACGGCCTCTCGGCACAGGCACCCGTTGCGTGTGCCGCGCTGGTGGTCTTCATGTTCAGCCTCGCCGGTGTGCCGCCGTTTGCCGGCTTCTGGAGCAAGTACTTCCTCTTTACCGGCGCGATCAGTATCGGCAGCACCGCCATGCTCGCCGTCGCTGCCGCGCTGGTGGTCAACAGCGCACTCTCGCTGTACTACTACTCCCGACTGGTCAAAGCCGTCCTGATCGAGGACCCACTCGCAGACCGTGGCGCACTCGACCAGCCGACGGGCCTCTACGCTGCGATCATCGTCGCCGCCGTGATGACGGTCGCGTTGCTCGCCGGATTCGGACCGATCGCCGAGGCCGCAACTGACGCCGCTGCTGCAGCGCTCGCCTGAGCGCGCAGCCGGTAGCTTTTACCCGTCTCGGTGGCAAGCCGGCATACATGGTTTTCCGGCTCGTACTCGGGTGTGGAACCGTCGGTCGGAAAGTCGTCGAACGGTTCCACGATCGCGGCGACGCTGCTCGAGACCGACTCCTCGTCGTGACCGACGATACGAGCACTGTCGAGACGCTTCGTGACGAGAGCGTGCTCGCTCGAGACGCCGATCCGACCGACCCATCTGTACTCGAGCCCCTCGAGTCTCCGGACGTCGTCTTCGTTGCCAGCGATCGCACCGACAGCAACCGAGCCATCCTCGAGCACGCTCGAGCACGGTTCCCGGAAACGTCGATCGTCGCCTATCTCGGTGGGAACGCGACCCCGGCCGACCGGGACGCGTTCGAGACGCTTGCAGACACAACCATCGATGCCGAGACGGCGATGGTCGATCACGTCCTCGAGAGTGTGGCCCGGCCGTCGGCAGACGCCGCGATCGGCCTTCGAAAACAGCTGGCGTCGATCGATGGCCGACTGGCGGTCGTCATGCACGACAACCCGGACCCGGATGCAATCGCCAGCGCCGTCGGCTTAGTCGACATCGCCGCGGAAGTCGGCGTCGACGCTGACGCCTGCTATTTCGGCACGATCTCACATCAGGAAAACCGCGCGATGGTCAACCTGCTCGATCTCGACCTCCGAAATCTGTCGCCGACGGATTCGCTCGAGGGCTACGATGCGTTTGCACTGGTCGATCACTCCCGACCCGGTGTTAACGACCAGTTGCCCGACGATTTGGCCGTCGACATCGTGATCGACCATCACCCACCTCGCGGCCCTGTCCCCGGCGCGTTCGTCGACCTCCGAGAACACGCGGGGGCAACCAGTACCGTCCTGACGGACTACCTCGATCGGTTCGAAATCGAACCCAGCGTGGCGACAGCGACGGCGTTGCTCTACGGCATCCGAATCGACACGAACGACTTCACTCGAGAGGTGTCGCCGGCGGATTTCAACGCCGCCTCAGCGCTCTGTCCGTACGTCGATGCAGCGGTTCTCGAGCAGATCGAGCAGCCGACAGTCGAAGGCGAAACCTTAGAGACGATCGCTCGAGCGATCAAAAACCGCGTTCAGCGAGAGTCGGTCGCCGTCGCAAGCGTCGGGCGGATCAGCGACCGGGACGCGTTGCCACAGGCAGCCGATCAGCTACTGGCGATGGAGGGCGTCGATACGACGCTGATCTTCGGATTCCGCGACGAAATGGCGTTTCTCTCGGCACGATCGCGGGCGTCCGACATCGATCTCGGCGAGGCCCTTCGAGATGCGTTCGATCGGATCGGCAGCGCCGGTGGACACGCCGATATGGCCGGTGCACAACTCGATATCGGCATTCTTGGCAGTGCGAACGACGAAGACGAAGTCGAGTCGATCGTCAGTGTCGTCGAGGAAGTGATCACGAACCGGTTTTTCGAGGCGATCGAGACCCAACCCGGGGCGTCGGTTGGTGCCTACACCCAGACCAGCCAGTGGCTGTTTACGATCGACGACGGTGACGTCGAACACGAAGAGTCCGTCTAGTGTCGGGGCCGGGCGGGAGGACAGTCTTTTGCTCGGGGAGACCGTTGAGCTACCTATGGATGTCATGTCGGACAGGAGCAAGCCTCGAGTCGAGGAGTACATGACGCGCGACGTGGTGACGGTCGCCCCCGACTCGACCGTCGGTGACGTTGCGACGCGAATCGCCGAGAGCGACGAACACAGTGGCTTCCCTGTCTGTGAGCGCCGCCGCGTGGACGGGTTTATCAGCGCCCGTGACCTGTTGCTGGCGGACGATGACGATCCCATCTTCAAGGTGATGGCGACGGACTTACTCGTCGCCCATCCCGATATGAAAGTGACCGACGCGGCCCGCGTTATTCTCCGATCGGGTATCCAGAAGCTCCCCGTTGTCGACGACGCTGGCAACCTCGTCGGCATCATCTCGAACGCCGACGTGATCCGCAGTCAGATCGAGCGGGCAACCCCCGAGAAGGTAGGGAAACTGATGCGTACGTTAGAACAGATTCACGACATCAACCTCGAGCAAGAGCGCCGAACGGTTCCGATTGCGGCACTCACGCCCACGCAGGGGCGCGTGTACGCCGACGAACTCGAGGGCCGGCGCTACGAACTCGAGCACGGACTGGCCGAACCGCTGGTCGTCATCGACAACAACGGAACGCTGCTGCTGGCCGACGGTCACCACCGGGTGCTCGCAGCGGATCGGCTCGATATCGACGAGATGGACGCCTACGTCATCGTCATCGACCAAGTGGTCGATCTGGGCATGGCCAACACGGCGAAAAAAGAGAATCTGGAGCGAATCGACGATATCGAAGTCGTCGACTACGCCCGCCACCCACTCGTCCAGACGACGAAGCGGCTGCAGTCAAAGCGGTAGTACGGTGGTTTACGGCCCGGTTTTCGGGTCTATCGGTCGTTGACTGTTGTTCGACGGACTGACTGTCCGACCGGTTGGATACTGGTGAGGATTATCCGTGCCCGGCCAGTAGGTCGCTCGATGACTGATGCCGGCGTCGGAACACCTGAGCGAGTCCTTATTGCAGGAGCGAGTGGCGACACTGGAACCGAACTACTGTCCGTGCTACGGCCGACTGCACTTACTGTTCGCGCGTCGACACGCTCGTACGAACACGTCGACACCCTCGAGCGACTCGGTGCCGACGAGGTGATCGTCGCCGATTTCTTCGAGTCGGGCGAGACGGTTGCTGCCGTCGAGGACTGTGATATCGTCTACTGTGCGGTCGGGACGCCACCGAGTTGGCGACACACGGTCGGTGGCAAGTTAGTCGATCGCACGGGCGTCATCAACCTCGTGACCGCGGCACTCCACGCGGGTGTCTCCCACTTCGTCCTCGAGAGTGCGATCGGCGTCGGAAACTCGAAAGCGGGGCTTTCGGTGCCGGCTCGCCTGCTGATCCGTGGCTCGCTGCGAGCCAAGCGGGATGCCGAGGACGTGTTGTCCCGATCCGGCCTGCCGTATACGATCTTTCGGCCGGGACGGCTGACGAACGACCCGCCGACAGAAGAGCCGGTCGTCGGCGTCGGCGGCACCTCCGTCTCGGGGTCGATCCCTCGAGCCGATGTCGCCCGCCTCATGGCCGTGGCACCGTTTACGCCCGCGGCACGAAACCGAACCTTCGAGGTCGTCAGTCGCGACGGACTCGCCGAACGGCCACGAAACGTCGTCAGCATCGACTGGGCGTTCGACCGTCTCGAAGAGTTCGAGACGACCACATGGGACGAGGACTGACGGTCGTCTGCGCCCGACTGTGATAGTAGCCACTGAACGTCAGTGCACACCCAATCGCACGACTGGAGCGCGGTTTGGTGCGAGACCCGCGGACAGTGCGATCGGTGTGTAAACCGTTTCAGTTGTTACGATCGCGCGCTACTGTCGGACAGCAGTCAGTGAGACGTCGGTCGCGAAGTCGTGGCCGATCTTCGAATCGTGCTGGCCGACAGTATCACAGCACCGTTGTCGAGAGCAGACCGACGACGCCGGCGAGCGTAAAGCCACTGCCGGGAATCGAGAGCAGGCCGCCGAAGATGAGATAGAGCACGCCGGAGCGCTGTCGGTCGGCGAGCACGGTTGGTTCGCCCCCGGTCGTAATCTCGAGCCAGTCGTCGCCGGCGACCGTAACCGGCGTGTGTCGGCCGCCGTCGTGGTCGCTCGACTCCCGGACGGTGCCGCCGAAGACGTGAACGTCGTGTCCCGCCTCGAGGCGCTGCTCTCGGTACTGACGGCTCTCGTCGGTCGGAGCCACAGCCTTGGGTAGTTCGGTCGTCTGCAACCGGTCTCTTTCGTCGGGCGAGAGCGCGCTGTGGTCTGTCCACGTCGTCTCCGAACGCACCCAGTCGGTGCCCGAGAAGACAGCATTGGCTGGATCGACTACGACACGGTCGACACCGTCTTCGACGGCGAAGGGCACGCCCGCTGACTGCCGGCCGTCGACCGTCCAGATCGGTTCACCCTCCTCGTCGCTGCCATCGCGAGCGCGTGACTGGACGGTGTATGCCAGACACGTCGTGCCGGTGATCGGTGCCTCGAGTGTCTGACCGTCGTGTTCCTGTGCGGTTCCGCCGAACTCGACGAAACCGCTCGTCTCGGGGACGGCACGGAGCGAGACTGGTCCGGCCGCACGAAGCGTTCGTGCGGTCCGGACGCGACTGGCACCGACTGCGGCGATAGACAGTCCACCACCCAGAAGGAGCAGACCGAACAGCGTCACACCCCCCATCACGAGGAGATCCGTCGACGACATGCCCAACCGTTACGCATCGGTGTGCATAACTCTCGCGACACCGGCCGGCGTCACGGAGCAGACAGCCGTCCTCGGCCGTCGTATCCACCCTCGAGCGCACGCCTTGCGGTCGGGTACAGCACTCGGCCGAACGGTACAGTTACCCGCCCACACGGTGATGGCTGTCGTATGACGAGCTGGATTGGCGATCTCTTTGGAAGCGATGTCGGCTGGACTCATCTCGAGGCGCTCGTCGATATCGGGAACCGGATGGCCGGCAGCGACGGCGAACGCGAGGCCGCAGAACTGACACGTGACGCGCTGACGGATGTCGGCGCGAGAAACGCCCGCCTCGAGTCGTTCGACATTCAGGGCTGGACGCGCAGTGAGAGTTCGATCGAAGCCGGCGAGACGACCCAAAAGTGCATCGCACTCCCGCGCAGTCCGTCCGAGCGCGTGACTGCGCCGCTGGTTGATCTCGGCTACGGCCTTCCGGAGGATTTCGAGACGGCCGACCTCGAGGGCACGGTCGTGATGGTCAGAAGCGACATTCCGGAGTACGCCGAACGCTACATCCACCGCCGGGAGAAGTATTACCACGCCGTCGATCACGGGGCCGTCGGGTTCATCTATCGTAACCACGTCGAGGGCTGCCTGCCGCCGACTGGGAGTGTTGGGACCGAGTCGAATCCGATCGGCGAGATTCCAGCCGTCGGCGTCTCGAGCGAGGTCGGGGCGCGACTGGCTCGCCGGTTCGACGGCGAGGAACTCACGCTTGCGGTCGACGCCGAAATTCACGAGACAAGCAGTCAGAACGTCCACGCCGAACTCGGCCCCGACACCGACGAGCGCGTGCTCGTGACCAGCCACGTCGACGCCCACGATATCGCGGAGGGTGCACTCGACAACGGCGCTGGCACGGCGATGCTCGTCGAACTCGCGAACGCGCTGGCGAGTCGTGAGGCCGACCTCGAGACTTGCGTCGAGTTCGTCGCCTACGGGGCCGAGGAGGTGGGTCTGGTCGGCTCCGCCCGCCACGCCGAGACGGCCGACCACGAGACGATCAAAGCGATCGTCAACAACGACGGCGTCGTTCGTGACCGAACGCTTTCGATGACGACCCATGGGTTCGACGGCCTCGAGGCCGCCGCAGACGCCGTTGCAGACCGCTACGATCACCCGATCGAGACGGTACCGAAACTCGGTCCCCACAGCGATCACTGGTCGTTCGTTCAGTGGGGCGTGCCGGGCACTCACGTCACGTCGACATCGGACGAGGTCGGCCGCGGTTGGGGCCACACTTTCGCCGACACCATCGAGAAACTCGAGCGACGAACCCTCCGGGAGCAAGCGATCTTGCTGACCGACCTCGTCGTCGAACTGGCGAGTGCGGACGTCACCGTCGTGCACCGAACGCCCGACGCCATCGCTGCCGACCTCGAGTCACAGGGGCTCGCCGAGGGGATGCAGATCACGGGCGACTGGCCGTACGAGTCGTAGTCGCTCGGGAGTCAACCGCACACTTTTTTCAGGTCCGCGCAAACGGTGAGGCATGGACGCCGCGTGGGCCGAAGCCGAACAGCCAGTTGTCGGAATCATCGAGCGGGCGTGTACGGACGACAGTGACGATGCCGGCACGCGGCTACTCCGCGTCGACAACGGCCTCGAGGGACTCGTTTCGGACCACGGTGGGACGATCGCTCGTGGCACCCTCGAGGACGTGCTCGAAACCGACCCCTCACTGATGGTGGCTGCAGGGGCGTCGACGCTTTCAGCGATCGCTCGAGCCGACCCCGACGCTCCCGTCCTCCCCGTTGGGGACATCGTCGGTCTCGAGACCGTCAACCGGGACGTGCTGCCGGACGCGCTCGCAGTCGCACTCGCCGGCGACGCGACGATTCGCCAGCGGTCAGTGCTGGGTGTCGACGTCGACGACGGGACGACTCGAGACGGTAACAACACCCCTGCGCGGGCGCTGTTCGACGTCACGCTCGTGACCGACGAACCCGCGCGAATCTCCGAGTACGGTGTCTCGAGTCGCGGCGAATCGGTGGCGACGTTTCGAGCCGACGGCGTCGTCGTCGCGACGCCGGCAGGCAGCCGTGGCTACGCCAGTGCCGTCGATGCGCCGCAGCTCTCCTCGGCCGTCGACGCCGTCGCTGTCACGCCGATTGCACCGTTTGTCATGCAGACGTGCCAGTGGGTGCTCCCCGAGGACGAGCTCACGCTCACCGTCGAGCGCAACGATACGCCGGTCAGACTCGTCGTTGACGACCGGCCAGCCGAGACGGTCCCCGTCGACACAGCGGTCACGATCGCTGCTGACGGCGCGCTGTCGACGCTGTCCGTGCCCGACCTCGAGTCAGAATAGGTGACCGACGGGACCCTAGCTGTTGTGAGGTTCCTCGTCGCGGTGATTGTCCGGGTTGAGGGTCTCGCGGGCGTCGTTCTCCCGCTCGTCGGATTTGTGTTCGATATCCTGCCGGCGCTGTGCTTCGTCTTGGCGTTCTCGGGCCTCTTTCTCCGCTTCGGTGAGTCCCTCGTCCTCGTCGTCGGCCTCAGGGTCCTCGTGTGCCAGTTCGACGTCTCGTCCGTGTTCGTCTTTCCCAATCTCGTCGGTAGAATCGGACATGCTGATCCCAATAGGGCTACCGTCGAGTCCCGAAAAGACGTTTGGCTTGCGAGAGTCGGCGCAAGAGCACGAGATCTGTCGGCGGCGCTACCAGGGCTCGCCGGAAGCGAGATCGATCTCGCTGTCGCCCTTTGCAGAGGGACAGATCTCAGCTAATACGCAGTCCGCACAGTCGGGGTTCCGGGCCGTGCAGGTCGCCCGGCCGTGATCGATACAGAGGTGGGTAAACTGCTGCCAGTAGCCTTCGGGGACGATTCCCATCAGGTCCTGTTCGATCGGCTCCGGGTACTCCTCCTCGGTCAGCCCGAGTCGACGCGAGAGTCGCTGGACGTGCGTATCGACGACGATCCCTTCGACAACGTCGTGGGCGTGTTGCAACACCACGTTCGCGGTCTTCCGGCCGACACCCGACAGTGCCGTGAGCTCGTCCATCGTATCCGGCACCTCGCCGTCGTGGTCCTCGAGAATCGTCGTACAGGCGCTACGGATGTATTTGGCCTTGTTGTTGTAGTAGGTGATCGAGTTCAGGTCCTCAGCGAGTTCCTCCTGTGAGACGGTTGCGTAGTCTTCCGGCCCGTCGTACTTCTCGAAGAGGTGTTTCGTCTCCTTGTTGACGCGCTCGTCGGTACACTGTGCCGAGAGCATCACCGCGATGAGCAACTCGAGGCGATTCGAATACCGCAGCGAAATCGTCGAGTCCGGATACGCCTCCTCGAGGCGTGTGATGACTTCCTCGGCCTGTTCTGCGCGGCTCTCGAGCGGGGTTCCCATTGCGCGTTCGTTGCGAGAGCGACCATTTGACCCTGTCGGTCAGCGACGGCGCGGGCTCGAGGCCGCGTCGTCGCCGACCCACTGTTGGCGGACCCACTGACCCGTTCGATCTAGATATATCGGAGATAAATACATTCTATAATCCGTGAGTAATTGACTGATGCCGTGTGTCAGTGTCGACGGAGACGGCTAACCGAGATGTACTCGAGCACACGACGTTTCGACACGGGGAGACAACACAACGGGCGGTGACGTGGTCGATGGACGAGCCATCGAGTACGGCGCGTTTTTGAGCGTGAGTTGCCGAATTACCTGTCGGTCGTCTTTGGAACTCGGCGTGCACCAGTAGCACGCTGCCATCGCCGACGCCCTCGAGTCGATGTGGCGGCGACCAGCAATCGACCGCTGACTCGAGCGCCTCGGCCGAGCGATCCTGCTTCGAAATAGCATACGGAAATTGATAGTAGTTAACTATTACTAAAATATCGTCATGTGTATCCGTGCGCTATCCATCGACTTGGCAGGCCGTCTCCGTCCGTCGGTTTCGTTCGACGATGCAGTCGCGGCTGTGCTGTGGTACCAAGCGTTAGTAGTCCCCAACTCGTACGCACGCATATGCCGAAAACAGCGCCGTTCGAGGAACACACCGACCGGTACGAAGGGTGGTTCGAGGCACACGACACCGTGTATCAGTCCGAACTCGAGGCGCTGGAACGTTTGGTGCCGTCGCCGGGCTACGGCATCGAAATCGGCGTCGGCAGCGCGCGCTTTGCCGAACCGCTCGGGCTGTCGGTCGGGATCGATCCGGCCGAGGCGATGCTCGAGTACGCCCGCGAGCGAGGGATCGACACCGTCAGAGGTGTCGCCGAAGCGCTCCCGTTCGCAGACGACGCGTTCGAGACCGCGCTGATCGTGACGACGATCTGTTTCGTCGACGATATCCCGCAGACGCTGGCCGAAGCGGATCGGATTCTCGAGCCGTCCGGACGGCTCGTGATCGGATATATCGACAAGGACAGTCCCGTCGGCCAGCGCTATCAGGAGACCAAAGACGAGAATCCGTTCTACAGGGACGCGACGTTCGTTTCGACCGACGAACTCGTCGCGGCCCTCGAGGCAGCCGGGTTCACCGAGTTCGAGTTCGTCCAGACCATCTACCACTGGCTCGACGAGGTCGATGGCCCCGAACCGATCGAGGAGGGGTACGGTGACGGCTCGTTCGTTGGAATCAAAGCGACTCGGTGACAGTCCCGTCGTTGCTCGACTACTGTGAAGGGCAGACAGAAGCCGCCCTCAGAACAGTCGCACGTCGCCGGCCACGAGCGCTCGAGAGAACGAGTCGAGACGCTCGAGTTCGGCGGTGACGAGACGACGTATCTCGCCGTCGTCGCGTGTCGTCGTCTCGACTTCGACAGCGAGTGGCTCCGTGACTGGCGCGCCGATCTGAGACAGGAGTGTTACGGCGGCGTACTCGGCACCGAGGTCGTCGGCGATCCCATCGCAGATCGAATCCGGATGTCCGACTCCTTTCGCTCGACGAACGCTGTCGAGCGTGATGTGAAGGGATCTTGCTCGAGGTGCATAACGGTCCACGAGGTGTCAGCCGTGAACCGCCACGGGCGCGGTGGCCCGTGGCTTCCCGTGGATTAGTCTGACACACCCGCGACACCATCGGCGTGGTGGCCTCTGGCGGTGTCGTGGGTCACGGTCGGCTGGTTCACACAGCCCGATACCTGCCGTCGCAACTTCCGCACGTTGGGAAGTGTCTTGAGAGCAGGCACATTCCGATTCAGTTTCGCCAATCCTTTCTTGGCGATGTTGATGGCCGCATTCCGGTCGGCATGGTCTTGCCGCCTACACTCCACGCACTTGAACCGCTTCTTGTTACGGTTTGCACGAGTCGTATGCTCACACTCCGTGAGTGAACACGCCTGACTCGTGTATTCTGGGGTGATTTCGTCAGACGGGATGCCTTGGAACGCGGCTTTGTACGTGATGAACTCTCGAAGTTTGCGGAACGGAAGTGAGTGAAGGCGGCGGTTCATCCGTGTTCCGTAGTCAATCGAGTCCCGCATCTCTTTGAGGTCTTCAAAGACGATGCACGGTTTCTCGAACCGTGACACCCACTCCACGACTTGGCGTGAGACCTTGTGGAGTTGGCCGTGGACGAACCGTTCCTCCTGCTGCTCGAACGCACGGTCGAACGAGGATTTTCCGTTGTACTGCATCCGCTTTCGTATCGTGAAATACCGATGCCGCTTCTCCTTGATTTCAGGGAAGTCGATGACTACCGAATCAACAATGTCGTCCTCGTGGAGGACAGCAAGCGCAACGCAATCCTCGTTAATATCCACACCAACCACCGTTCGTGAATCCTCTTTGTCACGGACTTCGGCCTCAGTGTGGGTAGTGTTGATGTGGAGTTCGTAGTTACCGTTGCGATTCATCGCTTCTGCCGTCCCGACCCGCCAGTCATCGGATTCGATGGCGTTACGGAGTTGTTCGAGGGCGGCGGGAGAGCCGTACAACGTGCCTTTCACCGGGTTGTACGGTTTCGCGCTGATACGGTAGCGGATGCAGTCATCTTCGGGGAACAGGTTGTAGCCTTCCTCGTAGTTCGACCGGAGCGGGTACGCGCCGTCTTTGGTGTAGCTGGGTTGGTTGTAGTCGTCGTACTCGTAGTAGTTTTCAATTGCTTCGAGCGATTTCTGTACGACAAGTTGTGCGGTGTTGTTCACGAGATTGGCATTTGACTCTAAATCCTGCCGAATCTCGTCCCAGTCCTCACCGTTCTTTGCCCGCTGAATGGTTTCGTTGTAAACCGAGCGGGCTTCGAGGAAGGCGTCGTCCAGAAGTTGCTGACCGCTCTCGTCGGGTTGGAGTTGAAAGACGAGTGTTTTGGTCAGCGACTTCTGCATACGCTAATCGTCGTACTGCGGTCTTGTAAAGGTATTGAGTCCGGTTGATAGGTTGGACGAGTGTCGGGCTTCACCCCCGACCCCGGTGGGGCGGGGTACTCGCCCTCGTTCATCTACTATAGACAGAGGACGGTTATGTCTAGAGGGTGAGGCCCTAAACTATCAGATCGTCTGACTCACCAGTACAGCCAAATGGGTTCGTTGAGTAGCCCGTTCTATGACTGCCATCGAACTCGAGGGGCTCACGAAAGATTACGGCGAGGTCCTCGCAAACGACGGGTTGACGTTCAGCGTCGACACGGGGGAGGTCTTCGGCTATTTAGGGCCGAACGGCGCTGGCAAGACGACGACCATTCGGATGCTGCTTGGCTTTATTTCGCCGACGGCGGGGTCCGGACGGGTGCTGGGCCACGACATCCAGGACGAACGGGCACTTATCGAGGCCAAACGGCAGATCGGCTATCTCTCCGACGAGCCAGGGTTCGACGAGCAGGCGACCGGCGACGAGATCCTCGAGCTCCACGCCGCGGTCAAAGGCGACGAGCGAAGCGACGAACTGCTCGAGTTGTTCGACCCGCCGATGGATCGGAAGATCCGCGAGTACTCGCGTGGGAACGTCCAGAAGCTGGGACTCGTGACGACGTTCATGCACGATCCGGAGCTCGTGATCTTAGACGAGCCAACGAGCGGTCTCGACCCGCTGATGAAACAGCGCTTTGCCGAGTTCCTCCGACGCGAGAAAGAAAACGGGGTGACGGTCTTCTTTTCCTCGCACATTCTGAGCGAGGTGCGACGGCTCTGTGACCGTGTCGGCATTATTCGCAGCGGCGAACTCGTCACGATCGAACCCATCGAGACGCTGCTGACCCGAAGCGGGAAAGCAGTGCGGATCCAGAGCGAGGCACCGATTCCGCTCACGGTGCTCGATATCGACGGCGTCCACGACCTCGAGACGAGTATCCCCGGTGATGTGGCCGATGTCGATCCCGACTCGGCGTTTACCGAGTGTACGTTCACGTACACTGGAGACATCAACCGACTCCTCACAGCGCTCTCCGAGTACGAACTGTTGGATCTCTCGATCGAGGAAGCGCCACTCGAGGACGTCTTCCTGCGGTTTTACGGGGGTGAGAACGATGTTTGAGTTCCTCCGATACGACGGACGAAAGCGCATCAAGGGCAGTCTGTATCTGTCGGTTGGGCTGGCGGTGCTGGCGGGAATGATCATCTGGATCTATCCCTCGTTTCGGGACACCTTCGATGAAGACGAACTCCTTGCCGCCTATCCACAGGAGATCATCCAGCTATTCGACGTACAGACGATGACCTCACTCGAGGGATTCCTCGCGTTCGAACTCTACGTCTTCGGCTGGGTGATCCTGCTTGGGCTTTACTTCGCCTACAGCGCTGCGGGTGTGATCGCCGACGAAATCGACCGTGGCCGGATGGATTCGCTACTGGCGATGCCGGTGTCTCGTCGCCGGCTACTGACTGAGAAGTTCGCTGCGCTTGGCGTTCCGATCGTCATCGTGAACCTCCTGTTGCCGCCCGTCGTGCTCGGCGGCGGCTGGTTGATCGGCGAATCGATGTCCGTGATGGACGTGTTCGCGGTCCATCTCCTCTCGATTCCGTATCTGTTCGCCTGTGCTGGGATCGGGCTCATCTGCTCTGTCGCCTTCGATCGCTCGGCGATCGCCCAACGGGTCGCACTCGGCGTTACGTTCGCCCTGTTCTTGATGCAATCGGTGCTTCAGGGAACCGATTACGAAGCGATCGGAGCGCTCACACCGATGGAGTACTTCAATCCGAACGAGATCCTGCTCGAGGGGACGTACGATCTCGGCAACGCTGTAATTCTTCTCGCCATGACAGTGCTGTTCGTCGTCATCAGCCAGTTCTGGTTTGTGCGAAAGGACATCTGAGACGGTTCGCACCCTTTGAAAGGGGCCCGGTGTGTGCGGACCGAAGGGATAGTATAAGGATGATACATGAGAGAGATGGCATATACCATGTCATCGTCACGCTCCGATGTCGGCGGCAGTCTGTTGGTCCCGGTTGCAAACCCCGAGACTGCTGACCGACAGCTCGATACCGCAATCGACATCGCGACCGACCGTTCGTACCGCGTTCTCCTCGTCTATATCGTCGACGTCCCCTCACAACTGTCGTTGCAGGACGGTCGGCGATACCTGCTCGAGGACGACGACGAGGAGATGCTTGCGGCAGCGGCGGCGCGTGTCGAGGACGCCGGAGTCCCCGTCGACAAACGGATTCGGATGGCTCGTGGAGTCTCGACGGGGATCATCGGCGCTGCAAAGAAATACGACGTCGATACGATTCTGATGGGGTGGCGGGGACGGCCACCGCGCCAGGACATCATTTTGGGGAACCACATTGACAGAGTGCTGCGAGACGCCGCGTGTGACGTCCTCGTCAAACGGATCAAGACGCCGACGCCAGCCCCCATCGAGAACGTGCTCGTTCCAGTTGCCGGTGGGCCACACGAGAGTCTCGCCACCGACGCAGCCGCCTCGATTGCCCGCCGAAACGACGCCGCAGTCACGCTGTTGCACGTCCGCGAACCGGACGGTCCCGAACGGACTCGAGCGGAAGCGAAAACGCTGCTCGCGCAGGCTGCAGCCGCGTTCGATGACGGGCTGTCGATCGACCGGCAGATCGTCGAAAGCGATGATGTCGACGCGGCAATTACCGACCGGACCAGCGAACACGAGGTCACCGTCCTCGGCACTTCACGTGGTGGCCTCATCCAGCGTGCGCTTCTCGGGACGACCTCCGAAGCAGTCGGGCGACACGCTGCTAACACGGTTATTCTGGCCAAGCGCCACGATCCCGTCCCGTCGCGACTGCGCCGACTGCTCTCCTGAGACGGTTTCGTGTCGTCACTGACCGCCGATCGTCGACCCGTGCTAGCGATCGGCGGGACATCGGGACAGCAATCCGTATGACTCGGCGACTCGAGCGCGCTCGAATCCCTGCTCGATGAGCACGGGCTGGTATAGTAACAACTGAACCGATGTACACACTGATCGCAGAGCCGTCATGCGGTCTGGTGTGCAGTGACGTGCAGTGGCTAGTATAGCTTCTTACCGATCGCGCTCGTAGCGGAAGCCAATGGATGGCACGATCTTGCTCCCGGTCGATCCCGACACCGATTCGACGGCGGCGACCGACTGCGCCATCGCGAGTGCACGCCAGACTGACGCGACGATTCGTGTCCTGTCCGTTCTCGAGTTCCACGACCTCGAGTCGCTTCCGGCTGCCGAAACGGCATCGCTTCGAGCGGCGGCCACACGGCGCGCTCGGGCGGCGGTCGACGCGGCGGCCGAACGCATCGAGAACGCCGGCATCCCTGTCGTTCGGGACCGCTGTGAGGGAGTCCCGTATCAGGAGATCGTGTCGCTCGCCGCGCAGACAGACCCCGGACTGATCGTGATGGGAACCCGCGGATCGACGACGGCCGACGAGCCCGACCCTCGAGTCGGGAGCACGACCCAACGGGTGCTCGCGCTGTCGGCCGTTCCGGTACTTGCCGTGCCACTCGACAGGCAGCCGTGGCCTGACACGGCCTCGGCCGGATGCAGCCGCGTTGTGATCGCGACCGACGGGAGCGACGCCGCCGAACGCGCTGCCGACTCCGCCCTCGAACTCGTGGCGGCTGCGCGTGGCGTCGTCGACGTGATCTCCGTCATCGACGAAACCGCCCCCATACTCGAGGACGCGCCAGCATCCGTTCTCGAGCTGCGTCGGGAGGGCGGTCACGACGCGATCGAACCGATCGCCGTCACGGCGCGTAGTCGTGACCTCGAGGTGCGGACCGATGTCCTCCGCGGGGTTCCACACGACGAACTCGTGTCGTACGCGAGTGCCGTCGATGCCGACCTACTCGCGATGGGTGCACGCGGGCTCGCCGTCGGCGGGGACCCCGTTCTCGGCGGAACGACGGCACGTGTCCTCGAGCGCGCCGATAGACCCGTGCTGGCGGTTCGGTAAGTATCCCGTTCCAGCTCGTGGTACTCGGAGACAGGATTATCCCAACCGCACGAGTAAGAGTCGTATGGTCGAGCGTGTTCTCGTCGCGTACGATGGGTCACCACCGTCGAACGACGCCCTCGAGTACGCCTTCGAGACGTTTCCCGAGGCCGACATGACGGCGTTACACGTCATCGAGGTGCCGGAGTCACACGTCGCGATTCTCGAGGGGCCCGAGATCCGGCCACCCGTGACCGAGCGACTCCGCGAACATGGGATGGACGTCCTCGACGAGGCGATGGAACTCGCGGCCGCATATGGCCGTGCCCTCGAGACGGAGATCCTGACGGGAAAGCCGGATCGTCGGATCGTCGACTACGCAACGCAGGCAGACTATGACACGATCGTTATCGGGAGCCACGGGCGGGAGGGCATCTCACGTGTCCTGCTCGGAACCGTCTCAGAGGATGTCGTTCGCCGAGCGCCGATGCCCGTCGTTGTGGTTCGCTAGCGACGAAGCTGTCGACAGCATATTTGTGTTGGCTGTCCGAACTGACTGTATGGACGGCTGTTCGAGCGATCGCCGGGCCCGTATCGAGCGATGAAGGGGTACTACCTCCGCTATCTACAGGTGCTCGTGCAGTTTGCACCGATCGCGGTCGCGCTGGTTCGGGATCGACGGCGATTCCTGTTGTTCGGTCCCTCACGCCGGGTGTCGGCGGAAACACACCGACAGCGTGCCGACCGACTGACCGGCACGATGCTCGAGCTCGGCCCGGCGTTTATCAAGGTTGGGCAGGTGCTGTCGACGCGTCCGGATATCGTCCCACCGACGTACGTCGAGGCGCTGTCGACGTTACAGGACGAAGTCCCCGAGGATGCAGGCGGCGATCCGCTGGCCGTCGTCGAGGCCGAACTCGGCGACGAACTCGACCTCGAGACCCTCGAGCCGGTTGCGGGTGGCTCGCTCGCGTTCGTCTACACTGCCGTATACGACGGCGACCGAATCGCCCTGAAAGTCAGACGACCGGGGCTGGTTCCAGTGATCGAGCGTGACCTCCGCGTCGTCAGGGGGCTCGTCCCGCTGTTGTCGCTCGTTGCCGACGAGCACCAGCAGTACTCGATCGAGAACCTCGCCGACGACTTCGAGAACATCATCCTCGAGGAGCTGGATTTCGAGCGCGAGGCGTCGATCATGGCCGAAATCGAAGACAACCTCGCGGACACCGAGCGGGTCGTTGTCCCCTCGACGTACGACGAGCTGTGTTCGGATCGTGTGGTGGCGATGGAGTACGTCGAGGGGACGAAGATCACTGACGACCGCGCCCTCGCCGAGGTCGGTATCGAACCCACCGAAATGGCGACCCTGATCGCCCGTACGTATCTGCGGATGGGACTCGTCGACGGCGTCTTTCAGGCCGATCCACACCCGGGCAATCTCGCGGTGACCGATGCGGGACGGCTGGTGATCTACGACTACGGCATGAGCCAGCGACTGACGCCACAGGAACAGGCCGATCTGACGAGTCTGTATCGAACGCTCGTCCGCCGTGACGTCGACGGGCTGTTGAACACGCTCATCGCCCTCGAGATCCTCGCTCCCACGGTCGATCGGGCCGCCGTCCGACAGATACTCGAGTTAGTGATCGAGAACCTCGAGGGGCGTTCCGTGATCACTTGGCGTGCGATCATCACCGAGCTGTTTGCGATGCTTCACGAGTTCCCGTTCCGAATCCCGCCGAACGTGATGTTGCTCATGCGGGCCGGGACGGTCGGCGAAGGCGTCTGTCGGAGCCTCGATCCGGAGTTCGACTTCCTGGGTGTCACGCGCTCGTTTCTCGTCGATCACGGCTTCATCGAAAGCGAGTTCGAAGCGCTGCTTGCCGACGTCCGGACGGACCTCCGCGAGTCCGCGCCCGTCCTCGCTCGAGCGCCCGCCCGGTTCGATACTGTCTTCGGACAGCTCGAACGCGGCGAACTCGTCGTCAGAACCGATCCAATCGAGCCGACACGTGGCGGCGATCCGGCGGTCGGCTACGCGGTCGTCGCTGGTGCGTTGCTCGTCACGTCGGCGATCTTGACGTTTCACGAGTTGCCACTCGAGGTTGCGAGCCTACTCGGCGCGCTCGTCGTGTTCGGACAGTACGTTCGCCGACGCTGGACGTGGTAAGGTCGACTCCCATCCGCCAGTGCCGGCGCGACCACCGCAGCGACACCGCGGAACTCGAGGCCACAGACTGTGCGACACACCGTCGATGTGGGGGATTCTTGTCGCTGTCGCACCAACAGCCGCCAATGGACAAAATCTCCTACGAGTATACGTTCGGGATGGACGAGACGGCCATCGACGAAACGCTACAGGATCACGAGGTCGGCGTCCTCGCGCTCGCGGACGACTCGAGTGCGTACGCCGTGCCGGTCGCCTACCACTACGACGGCTCGTCGCTGTACATTCGGCTGACGAGCGACGGCTCGAGTACGAAGATGGCGTTTCTCGAGGCGACGGCCGACGCCTGTCTCTGTCTGTACAACATCGAACGGGCGGATACGTACTGGAGCATCATCGTCAGAGGGCCGGTACGGAAGCTCACCGACGACGAGCAGGCGGCGTTCGACGAGACGGCCGTCAACGAGTCGTTCCGACAGCTCCCGGTCTTCGATCAGGATGTCGAGGACCTCGATGTCGAGATTTACGAACTCGAGATGGAGACGGTCACCGGCCGGGAACGCGGGGCCTAACGGGGGCTCTGTCGTTTCCGGAACGCCGATTTTCCCAGTACATATATATGTCCGTTTCACGAATATGTTCGTATGAACGTACTCGTTCCCGTCGACGAATCCGACCCGGCACGAGAGGCAGTCGAACACGCCGTCACGACGTATCCGGACGCCACGATCACGGCGCTGCACGTAATCAACCCGTCGATGGCCATGTATCGCGGGGAGATGGCGTACAACTACGAACGCCTCATGGAACTCGAGGAGGAAGAAGCTGAAACGCTGTTCGAAACGATCGAGCAGATCGGTGCGGAACACGACGCGTCGATCACGACGGAGCTCATGGTCGGCACGCCCGCCCGCAGCATCGTCTCGTTCGCGACGGACAACGACGTCGATCAGATCGTCCTCGGCAGTCACGGCCGATCCGGCATGTCACGCGTGCTACTGGGCAGCGTTGCCGAACAGGTCGTCCGTCGTGCGACGGTGCCGGTAACCGTCGTCCGATAAGCCGCGTCACCTCCTCTCGCCAGCGCTGTCGGGCCGTCCCGTCGATAGCGAAGCGAGTGTCTGCGTCGGTCAAATCGCCTCACTCAGGGGGTGCAACGCCCGAAACGTTGTCCGCCGGTCGTTCGTGCCGTTCGATCTCGTCGCCGCCTCCCGTACAGATGCTTTCCAGCGGATACTAGTTATATTTCCATACGATCCGATATAATGAATATGTCAATGTCGGTGGAGCTTTCAGTCGATGGGAACACCATGTGGGGTACTTAGCTGTCCGCGTTCACGGTCCGACTGTCAGATCTATGACCGAGTGCCAGATTCGAGCCGAGGACGGAAGCACACGTTGTCCGTGCGCGACGGACGACATCCTCCGACTCCTCGCAGATACCCGCCGCCGGGAGATTATCACGACGCTGGAATCCTGTGACGACGACCGAATGTCGCTACCGAGGCTGCGTTCACAGTCCACGACGGGACACGCTGACCCGGACTCCTGGCATCGAGCGATCCATCACATCCACCTGCCGATGCTCGACGATCATGGCCTGATCGACTACGACAGCGAAGCCGAGCACATCCGGTACTATCACTGCGAACAGGTCACAACCGCCCTCGAGGCGCTCGAGGCGCACTGACGACCGATACTGGAACTGTTCGAGAACATGAGTGGGTCCCACAGTCACGCCGAGAGTTATCAGGGTGCACGTGCTATATTCGGATACCGTGATGTCGCAGACAACGTTTGGCTATCTGACCGCGGCGAACGCACCGTTGTTTACCGACCTCTACGAGTTGCGGATGCTACAGGCGTACATCAATCAGGACCACAACCCGACAGCGACGTTCAGCCTGTTCGTCCGCGACCTCCCGCCGAATCGAGGGTACATGATCGCCGCGGGCCTCGAGCAGGCGATCCATTACATCGAGACGCTTTCGTTCGGCGAGCGCGCGCTCGAGTATCTGTCCGAGGAGGGGTTCGATGAGGCGTTCCTCGAGTACCTGTCGGGGTTCGAGTTCACTGGTGAGGTGCGCGCGCTGCCGGAGGGGACGCCGGTTTTCGTGAACGAGCCGTTGCTCGAGGTGACGGCACCGATCGCACAGGCACAGTTACTCGAGACCGCCGTGATCAACCAGATCGGCTATCAGTCGCTCATCGCGACGAAAGCGAGCCGTATGCGAGAGATCATCGACCGGAACGGCGACGGACAGCAGCTGATCGATTTCGGCTCCCGACGCGCACATGGGACGGACGCCGGCTTGAAGGCGGCCCGCGCCGCGTACATCGGTGGCTTCGACGGCACCTCGAACGTCGCCGCCGGGGAGGCGTTCGAGATCCCGACCTCCGGGACGATGGCCCACTCGTGGGTCCAGAGCTTCGAGGACGAGCGCGACAGTTTCGAGACGTTCGTCGACGAGTACGGGGACGAGAGTGTCTTGTTGATCGATACCTACGACACCGTCCGCGGGGCGGAGCTCGCAAAGGAAGTCGCCGACGAGGCAGGGGCGTCGATCCGCGGCGTTCGCCTCGATTCGGGCGACCTCGCGGCGCTCTCGCAGGATGTCGATGCGGTACTCCCCGATGTCGACCAGTTCATCTCCTCGGGCATCGACGAGTCCAAAATCGACGACTTCTTCGAGCGAGGTGGGGTCGGCGCGGGCTTTGGGCCGGGTACCGCGCTAGTGACGAGCACCGACGCCCCGAAAGTCGAGGGAGTCTACAAACTCGTCGCCGTCGAACGCGACGGCGAGATGCGGCCGACGATGAAGCTCTCGACGGGGAAAGTCACCTACCCCGGCGCGAAAAGCGTCCGCCGCACCGAGTCCGACGGCCGGTACACCGGCGACGTCATCGGACTTCGGGACGAGGACCTGCCCGGCGAGGAGCAACTCGTCACCGTCATCGACGGCGGCGAGCGCGTCATCGGCCTCCCCGACCTCGAGACCAGCAAAGCCCGAGCGCGGACACACAGACGGAAACTCCCCGACTCGAGCCGTCGACTCGAGGACCCCGAGCCCTACGACGTCCGAATCAGCGACGAACTACAACAGGAAACCGAGGAGCTACAGCGGGAACTCGAGGCTCGGCGTACGGAGTAGGGACCCGACGCAAAGCGCCTCTAGTTGCTCGTCAGCACCGGAATCGGCGACCGTCGGACGACACGCGCGGTCGTGCTTCCGAGCAGTCGGCCCGAACCCACAGCGCGGCCGCGGGTTCCCATCGCGACGAGGTCGGCGTCGGCCGCCGAAACGTACTCGAGCAGTTCATCAGCGGGAACGCCCCGACGAACAGCCGTGGTGGCCTCGAGGCCGCGCTCGTCGGCCATCTCGGCGACCGCCTCCGTCGCGTTCTGCCCGCCCGTTTTGAGTAAGCCGATGATGCTCCGCGGGGCGTCCTCGAGGTCGTAGGTCGTCGTATCGATTACGTAGACGGCGTGGACGCTGGCGTCGTATTTCTCGGCGATCTCGAGGGCGTTTTCTGCGGCGCGTTCGGCGGCGTCGCTCCCGTCGGTCGGAATCACGATCCGTTCGTACGGCCCGCCGGCTTCAGGGGTGTCGTCGCCGTCGTCTGTCATCCGAACCGACAGCACCGGGACGTCCGACAGCGCGACGACGCGCTCGGTGGTACTCCCAAGCCGAGCCCGGTCGACACCCGTTCGGCCGTGTGTCCCCATGACGATCATGTCGACACCCTGCTCGTCGGCGTACTCGAGGATCGTTCGGTGTGGGACGCCCTCGCGGACCTCTCGAGCGGCCATCAGGTCGTGGGCTTCGGCTTGATCCGTGATTCGAATCGTCGCTTCGCGGCCCTGTCGCTCGGAGGGGGCGTAGAGTTCCTCGCGGTCGTCGTCGGCGATTCCAGCCGGCGTCTCGCCGGTCTCGACGACGTAGAGGCTGTGAATCGTCGCCTCGTAGGTCTGGCCGAGCTCGAGGGCGTGATCGATCGTCGCTTCGGCACCGGCGCTGCCGTCGGTCGGAACGAGGATGGTCGTGAACATAGCGGCTCGTTCGAGACGGACGCCTATCAAACGCACCCGTACTCTCAGCGAGCGCAATCTGTTCGAACGCAAACGTGACTGCGACCGGCATACGGACTGCGGTCGTCACTGCTCGCCGAGTACCGATCCGACCCCAGTACTCGGGACAGCAGACCGTCTCAGGAGTGGTCGTAGGCCCCTTCTGTGAGCTGAATATCGGAGATCGACGGCGGGGTGTAGTACCGGACGATGTGGACGTCGTACGTCGCATTTGCGGCGACACCGCCGGCGACGCTCGTCACTGGCTGGGCAATTTCGCCGACGTTATCGGTGCCGAGGAAGACGACCGACGGCCGGATCTCGTCGGCAACATCAGTGATTTGGGCTGCGATCGCCGCCGGCGCGCCGTTGTCGGTTCGCTCCTCTCGGAACGTCGCCCCGGGTGCGATATCGTCGACCCCCTCACGGAGTCGTTTGGCGACGTAGGAGACGCTAAACGACTCGGGTTCGCCGGGTTCGTACCAGCCAACGTTCGTTGCGTACGCCTCGTCGTCGGGGATGACCGAGAGGGCGGTTACGTCCTCGTCCAGCGCCTCGCCGTACTCGGACGCCCGCATCAGTGCTGCTTCTGCCAGATAGGAGCCGTCGAACGGGACGAGAAACGTCATGTGTGTCGTGTGTTCGCGCTCGGCGGGCAACAATCTTTGCCACTATGACAGTAATACGACTGGGGCTCGTACGTTTGCGATATGAGCGAGCGTATCCTCGTCCCACACGACGGCAGCGGACACGCCGACGCCGCACTCCGCTTTGCACTCGAGACATTTCCGGACGCCTCGGTCGTCGTCCTCCACGTCGTCGAACCCTTTGCAGACCACACCGACGCCGGGGTCGAAAACGGTGGTCGATGGCGGAGTCGTGCACGTGAGTACGCCGCGGATGTCTTCGACGATGTCGATGACACTGCGGCGGCGTTCGAGACCACCGTCGACACGGTGTGGTGGTACGGGCGACCGACGCACGTGATCGTCCAGTACATCGATGCTGAGGGTATCGACGAGGTCGTGATGGGGAGTCGTGGCCGCAGCGGGATCGACCGGCTGCTGCTCGGCAGCGTGGCCGAAACGGTCGTTCGACGTGCATCCGTTCCCGTAACGATCGTTCACGGAACGGACTGAGACGAGCCGACGGCAGGCGATCGACGGGACATCGGGACAGCAATCCGTCTCAGCCCATCGCTCGAGCGGTCACCGGATGACCGTAACTGGAACGGGCGACCGTCGGACGACGGTCGCTGCCACGCTGCCGTAGAGGGCCTGATTCGACTCGAGTCGGCCGTGTGAGCCGAGCACGATGTGGTCGACGCCCTCGTCGGTCGCGTACTCGAGGATGAGTCGCGACGGCTCGCCGATATCGGACTCGGTCGTGACCGATCGGTCGGCGTCGGCGGCGACGTCGGCGACCGCCTCGAACAGCCGCGCAGTGGCGTCGTCGACGGCACGGTACCATGCGTCCGTGCCGATCAGCGGTTCGTAGGACGACTCGAGGTCGCCGCTGAAGTCGGGTTCGAACAGGTCAACCACGTGGTAGGCCGTGATTTCGGCGTCCGGAAACGCCCGGAAGGCGTGTCGAAGCGCATCCATCGAGAGTGGCGAGCCGTCGACCGGAACGAGAACCGAACTGGGCATACGTCTGCTTCCGGGTGGAGTCGTATATACGTACTGTCGACTCCGCGCGACGGCCTCGAGCCCGTCCGTTTTTCACCTCCGTCGGTGGACGACTCCTATGGCATCGATCGATCTCCCCGACCCCGAGACGGACGGCTCGACCAGCGTCGAACGAGCGATCGCGACCAGAACGAGTCGCCGATCGTTCGCCCGCCCGCCGCTCGAACTCGCGGACGTTGCACAGCTCCTGTGGGCCGCACAGGGCGTGACCCATGTCCGCGACGGCGTCGAGATGCGTACTGCGCCGAGTGCGGGGGCGACGTACCCGCTTGTTGCCTTTCTCGAGGTCGCACCGGAGGGCTGTGCGGCGCTCGACGCAGGACTGTACCGATACGAGCCGGGAGCCCACCGCCTCGAGGCCACCGTTCAGGAGGCAATCCACGACGCGCTCACGGAGGCGGCGCTGGGACAGGCGGTCGTGCAAGCCGCGCCGGCGACGATCGTTCTCGCCGCCGAGGCCGAGCGAACGCGCCGACAGTATCCTGACCATGGCGATCGGTACGTCCACATGGAGGCGGGCCACGCCGCACAGAACGTCCACCTCGTCTGTGAGTCGCGAACCCTGCAGAGCTGTCCCGTCGGCGCGTTCGACGACGACGCCGTCGCTGCCACGCTCGAGTTGCCGGCGCGACTCGAGCCGTTGTATCTGGTACCCGTTGGGAATCGGCCGGCGGACCAGTAGCAGCGGCGAGCCCTGTCTTACGAGAGGTGCTGTTCGAACCAGTCGGCTGCCACGTCGGCGACCTCCTCGAGCTGGCCGGGGCCGTCGAAGAGGTGGCCTGCGCCCGCGACGACGTGGAGATCGTGTTCGCAGGTGAGTTCGGCGGCGGCCTCACGGTTGCGTTGGAGCACCTGCGTGTCGTCGCCGCCGACGATGAACAACGAGGGAGCGGTGACGTCCGCGAACACCTCGGTGGCGAGGTCGACGCGGCCGCCACGGGAGACGACGGCGTCGATATCAGTCGTGGGACGCGCCGCGGCCCGTAGTGCCGACGCTGCACCAGTGCTCGAGCCGAAGTAGCCGTAGCGAAGTCCCGCCGTCGCCGCACGCGTCCGTAGCCACTCAGTGACCGCGACGAGTCGGTCGGTCAACAGGGGAATGTCGAAGCGGTTCTCGCGATATCGGTCTTCGTCCTCCGTGAGCAGGTCGAACAGCAGGGTTCCAAGCCCTCGCTCGCGGATGACATCCGCGACGTAGTTGTTCCGCGGGCTCTTTCGACTGCTGCCGCTGCCGTGTGCGAAAACGACGAGCCCGTTCGCGCCGTCGGGGATGATGAGCTCCCCCTCGAGTTCGATGTCGTCGACCGGAATCGTCGTGTCGTTCGCAGCTGTCATGGAGTGGTCTCCACCGCCCGCTGTCTTAGTGCTGTCATCGGTCGACTCGAGAGACCGTTCTCCATTGTCATCTGTCGATCTCGCTCCCGTCGGTGGCCGTGTTGTGTGGCTGGAGTCGAGGTCTCGAGTGCGTTAGTCGATATCGATCTGTTGTCCCTCGCGTTCGCCAGGGTCGCATTTAGGGAGCGTAATCGTGAGCACGCCGTTTCGATACCGGGCCTCGACGGCGTCCTCGTCGACTGGGTCCGGCAGTCGAACGGAGCGACGCAGCGACTGTCGAGACCGTTCGCTTTTGATGTAGAACTCCTCGTCTTCGTCGGTCGTCTCCGCCTCGCGCGTTGCGGTGATATGGATCGTGGTGCCGGAGAGCCGAACGCCGATCTCGTCTTTCTCGAAGCCGGGCACGTCAGCCGTCAGGACGAACGCCTCGTCGTGGTCGGCCAGATCGATCCCCATCGACGTGACTGCTGTCTGTGACTGCCCGAACTGGTCGAGATCCCACATCGCCAAGGATTCCTCTAACTGTCGTTGCAGGCGTTCGAACTGCTTTTCGAGTGCTCTGAACGGATTGTTGTCTGTACTCATGCGTATCACGGGGTCGAACCCCTAGCGTGGAGTCCGACGCCATTCGTGTTAAGCATTGCAGGCGTCCGAAGGACGAACAGACTGCCCGCCATCGTTTTGGATATGGGGTGTGTTATCACGACTATATGAAACTCGAGGCGACCACGGTTGATATCGGCACGAGCCGGCCACTCGTCCTCTTGAACACCATCGACGCGGCTGAGCTGGGTGCCCATCCGATCGACCGTGTTCGAATCGAGCACGCCGGCCAGACGACCACGGGAATCGTCAAGCGAACCGATGAACTGGTCGAGGCAGGCACCGTCGGCATGACCGAACCGCTCCATCACGTTCGTGGCACCGTCGACGTCACACTCGCCGGCGCGCCACAGTCGGTTCGGTACGTCCGCAAGAAACTCGACGACATCGAACTCGAGGCCCACGAACTCGAGACGATCGTTCGGGACATCCACGAGAACCGCCTCTCGGACGTCGAACTCAGCGCCTACGTCTCGGCGGTGTATACGAACGGCCTCTCGCTCGAGGAGACCAAACACCTGACGGAAGCGATGACCGACGTCGGCAAGCAACTGAGTTGGGGACACCCGGTCGTCGCCGACAAACACTCGATCGGTGGCGTCGCCGGGAACTGTGTGACGCCGATCATCGTCTCGGTCGTCACGGCGGCGGGACTGACGATGCCGAAGACGTCCTCGCGAGCCGTCACCTCGCCCGCGGGAACGGCGGACGTGATGGAGGTGTTCTGTGACGTCGAGTTCTCGATCGACGAAATCGAGTCGATCGTCACGGAGACCAACGGCTGTCTCGTCTGGGGTGGTGGCGTCGACCTCTCGCCGGTCGACGACGAGATCATCCGCGCTGAAAACCCGCTATCGGTCGATCCGGCGGGCCAACTCATCGCCTCAGTGCTCTCGAAAAAACGCAGCGCCGGCTCGACACACGTCGTCATCGATATCCCCTACGGCGAGGGGGCGAAAGTCGAGAGCCTCGTCGCCGCACGGGAGCTCGCGGACGATTTCAAACGCGTCGGGACTCACCTCGAGGTCGACGTCACCTGTGCGATCACCCACGGCACCGATCCGATCGGACGCGGCGTCGGACCGACACTCGAGGCCCGGGACGTCCTCGCGGTCCTCGAAGGCGACGGGCCGGAATCACTCCGACTGAAGTCGGTGCGACTCGCCGACATGCTGCTCGAGCACTGTGGCGTCGACGCGTCGGCGACTGACATCCTCGAGTCGGGACGCGCACTCGAGCGATTTACGCGGATCGTCGCCGCACAGGGTGGTGATCCTGTGGTCGAATCCGACGACCTCGAGCCGGGGGCGGAGTCGACGACCATCCGTGCGGATCGCGCCGGGGTTGCCACGCGTGTCGACAACCGACAGCTCTGTGATCTCGCCCGCCGGGCGGGTGCCCCCCTCGACAGCCGTGCCGGGCTCGTCATCCATCGGCGTGTGACCGACTCGATCGAGACCGGTGACCCGCTGTATACGATCCACGCCGAGACGCCGGCCAAGCTCGCGGAGGCCGAACGGCTGGCCGAACGACTCGAGCCGGTTCGCGTTCGGAGTACGGCGGACGCGCTCGTCGAGCGTCGGTGAGAGGGAGGTGTAACTTATTTGGCCGACCCAGTGGTGGAGACCGTACAGCATGTACGACACGATTCTCGTCGCGACGGACGGGAGCGACTCGGCGAACCGTGCGGTCGAGCAGGCTCTGGACCTGGCGTCGATGTTCGACGCCGAGTTGTACGGTATCTCGGTCGTCGACACCCGACGATACGGCGACTCGATGCTCTCGGGCTCGAGTGGCGTGATCGATGATCTGAGCGACCGCGCCGAGGAGGTGCTTGCGGGACTCGAGGCCCAAGCCGACGTCGGCGTCACGACCACCGTCCGACGTGGCCGTCCACACGAGGAGATCGAACGCTATGCCGACACGGTCGATGCGGATCTGATCGTGCTCGGCAACCGCGGCCTCGGGGCCAGTGGCGAGATCGGCAGCACCGCAGAACGCGTCGTCAGGTACATCGATCGGCCAGTACTGACAGCCTAACCTCGCCTCGAGCCCGCAATCTATCAGCGAGTCGGGTACAACCTATTTTACAACGTTCGACATGGGTATCGCCACGCCAATGTACGAGACGATTCTCGTCCCGACCGACGGGAGCGACCCGGCGAATCGGGCAGTAGAGCACGCACTGGAACTCGCAGACAGGTACGACGCCGACGTGCACGCGATGTACTGCGTCGAGACTCATCGCTACGGTGAGACGGCGCTGAGCAGTGCTGAGATCGTTCTCGATCGACTCGAAGAACAGGGAGCTGCGATGCTCGGGGAGATCAGTGACCGGGCGGACAACATCGGGATCGACTGCAGCTGGTCGGTCTGTCACGGCCGTCCGTGGGAGGCCGTCTCGGAGACGGCAGCCGACCTCGATGCGGATCTGATCGTGATCGGCCATCAAGGGCAGAGCCACACGCGAACGAACAAGATCGGGAGCGTCGCCGAGCGGATCGTTCGAACTGCGGATCGGCCAGTGTTGACCGCCTGAGCCAGCGACAGCCGGCGACTCGGCAATGGGTCGGTTAGGCCCGATCGCGAGCGGGAACGGACGCCGAGAACAACGCCTCCGTGTGTCGTTGCTGTAGGTCGAACCGAGTCGTATGCACTCACCAGCTCCGCCAGCCCGGTCGATAGCGGCCTACGAGACGCTTACGGATCGGCGTCTCCTCGAGCGACTCGCCACGCTCGCAGCGACGCTCGAGGACGTCCGGGTGTTGCACGTGAACTCGGCGGCGAGCGGCGGCGGCGTCGCGGAGTTGCTCCGGTCGATCGTCCCCGTCTGTACCGACCTCGGTGTCGACACCGATTGGCTCGTCATCGACGCCGAGGAGTCGTTTTTCGAGGTGACCAAAGCCCTCCACAACGGACTGCAGGGAGATGCGACGACGCTGACCGACGAGATGAAAGCGACCTATCGCGCCGTCACCGAGCGAAACGCGGCGACGATCGACGAGGCGTACGATCTCGTCGTGCTCCACGACCCACAGCCGCTCGGCATGGTCGAACCGCTCATGGAGACGATGCCGGATACGACGATCGTCTGGCGCTGTCATCTGGACCTGAGCGCGCCCGCAAGCGAGCCACTCGCGTTCGTCTCGAACTACATGGAACACGTCGATCACGCGATTTTCAGTCGGGCCGCCTACGAGACGACGGTTCCCGTCCCGTCTTCGAGTGTGATCCATCCCTCGATCGATCCGCTGGCGGCGAAAAACGAGGCGCTCGACGACGCAACCGTGGCGGCCGAAAGCGAGCAACTCGCCCCCATCTCGTTCGACACACCGCTCGTGACACAGGTGTCCCGTTTCGACCCGTGGAAAGACCAGCTCGGGACACTCGAGGCGTATCGTCGGCTCACGGATCGGATACCGGACGCCCAGCTCGCACTGGTCGGGAGCATGGCCGATGACGATCCGGAGGGGGGAGAGAGACACGAGCAGGTCGCGGCCACGGCGGCAACCGATCCCGACGTTCACGTCCTGACTGACCTGTCGGATACGGCAGTGAACGTCTTGCAGCGTCAGTCGGACGTCGTCGTCCAGAAGTCGCTGCGGGAGGGGTTCGGCCTCGTCGTCTCGGAGGCGCTCTGGAAGCGCACACCAGTCGTCGGCTCGACCGTCGGCGGCATCCCGCTCCAGATCGAGGACGGCCGCAACGGCTATCTCGTCGAGCCCGACGACGTCGTCGGACTCTCTCGCCGGGTCGAACAGCTCCTCCGGAACGACGTGCGTCGGCTGGAGTTCGGGCAGTACGGACGGGAGGTCGTCCGCGAGCGGTTTCTGCTGCCCCGACAGCTCGCCGAGTTCCTCACGGTCGTCGCCGATCTCGTGAGCCGGCCGTCCTGACTGGACTCGAGAGCATGATGACGAGCCAATCGTTTAACTCGGTTCGCAGCGAATAGCGCTCCATGAAGCTCCTCGTAGCTGTCGATGGCTCCGAAGCGTCCGAGAACGCCCTCACCTACGCTGCCACGCTTGCGGATGCAATGGACGGGTCGATCACTGTCGTCCACGCGGCCGACCCTACCGTCCACGACGAGGGTGGGAACGAACCGGACGTATCGCTCTGGGATGCAGACCAGCGACTGGTCCTCGAGAGCGTCGCCGACGTCGAACAGCGAGGGTTGGATCTCCTCGACGACGCGTCTGCCGTCGCCGACGACCTCGGTCACGATGTCGCGGTCGAACTCCTCTATGGCAACCCGGTCGCGGAAATCGCTGACTACGCCGAAGCCGAGGGCTTCGACACGATCTTCGTCGGCCACCGTGGCCGTTCGGAGCGTGCCGGGCTGATGCTTGGCAGCGTTGCGAAGTCACTCGTCGAACGGGCGACCGTTCCAGTGACCGTCGTGCGCTGACGTCGTCTGCGACCCGGAAACTAAACTCGTGGCGGCGATTATTCCTCGAGTAGCCAGCCGAAGCGCTTCTCCCAGAACTCCTCGCCCGGTGGCTTTTTCGTCCGGCCGTAGGTCTTCTCATCACGGATCTGTCGCTCCAATATCTCTCGTGTCTCGTTGAGCGCGTGGCTCGCGCCATACCCTTCTCCGGAGGCCATAAACAGCCCTCGATCGGTGTGCAATCGGATACGGGCGAGCAACAGCGGAACGCCGCGGCGTTTCTCGTCGTGTTCGTGGAGATGGACTTTCGCATCCAGAATGTTCATCCCATGGTCTTTGTCGTCGAACGCTTCGATCATTGCGACGATGTTCTCGTAGGTCGTGTCATCGATCAGATCGACGCCGTAGATCTGCACCCCTCGATTCCCGCCGGCTTCCCACGTCAGCGCCTCGAGAACGTCGGTTTTCGTCAGGATTCCGTGCGGGGAGCCGTTTTCGGTGACGACCAGCGACGAGGCGTCGACGGCGAACATCTCCTCGACGGCGACGTCGAGCGTTTCGTCCGGCCGGATCGTTCGGACCGGCGAGGCCATGAGGTCTCGGATGGGGAGGTCCAGCATCCGATCCGACTCCCCCTCACGGGAGCCGAAGCCGCCACCGCGAGAGCGGCCGGCGCTGGACGAAATCTCGCCACCGAACGGGTCCGTCCCGGCTCCATCGCCGCCCTGACTCGTCACTTCGGCACGAACCGTCAGGTCGGTCACGTCGTAGAGGCTCAAGACCCCCGTTGCCGTCCCGTTGTCGACGACCGGCAGATGCGTGATCCGATTCTTGCGGAAGACATTGAGTGCGCTTCCGAGGGTTGATCCCGGATCGAGCGCGATGAGATCCCTCGTGGCAGCCTCCGAGACGGTCGCCGCATCGAGAAACGGGGTGACCTTCTCGAGGATCGCGTCGACGGTGACGATGCCCTGCAGTTCTTGTCCCTCGAACACCGGAAGCAGCTGTGAGTCGCTGTCGATCATCAGCTGTGCTACGTTCCGGATGTCCTCATCCGGCGTGAGCCGTGGGACGTGCCAGACCAGCGAGCCGAGCTTTTCGTTGGGTTGGCGATGCGAGGTGGCGAGTTGTCGTCGCGTGACGACGCCGTCGAACGACTCACCCCGCACGAGGACGCCTCTGGTCTGTGAATCCTCGAACGTTCCGACGAGCTTCGAGACTGGGGTGTCCGGGGTGAATTCGACGTACGATTCCGAAACGATGTCTTCGATATCCATGTGTACTCTGTTGATCTGCGTGGGTGTGTTGTCTGTAAGACGGTACGTGGTCGATGCGAGTCAGCGATCTCGGCACTGAGGTGGGGTATTCGAGAGAGACGCTCGAGGCAGGCGACTGCTCGCATCGCGGCTACGACTCCAGATACGCCATCGCCTCCTCGTCCGACACTTGACCGAACCGCTCGTAGAACTGCCCGACGCCCATGAATCGACTCGGCGTCTCGAGACAGACGACCGCGTCCGCCTCGGCCTCGAGGGCGGCGATCGAATCCGGCGGCCCGACCGGCACTGCCAGCACGATCCGCTCGGCGTCGGTTTCGCTGAGCGTCTGGAGACAGGCTCTGACTGTCGATCCCGTCGCGACGCCGTCGTCGACGACGACCACGGTTTTCCCGGTGAGATCCGGCGGGCCACGGTCGCCACGGTAGCGTTCGGCCTTCCGGCGAGCGCTTTCGGCTTCCTCCTCGCGCCGTCGCTGGAAGTACGCCTCGTCGCTGTCCGTTCGCCCGATCGCGTCCTCGTTTCGCCAGACGCTGCCATCGCTGGCGACGGCACCGATGGCGTACTCCGGATTGCCCGGCGCACCGATCTTCTTCGCAACGACGATATCGAGCGGGATGGCGAGTTCGTCGGCGACCGCGCGCCCGAGCGGGAGCCCCCCTCGCGGGATCGCAAGCGCGATATCCGCGTCGACTCCTCGCTCACGGAGTTCCGCCGCGAGACGCTCACCCGCGTCCGTTCGGTCTCTGAAGCGTCGAGATCCTGCCATCGCCTCTACGTGAGCACGGGTGACGGTATATAATAGCCGGGTACTACCATCGTGACGAACATGTCTGTCCGGCACTGTTTCGGGCCGGGAGCGAAGACCGGTCTCGAGCCGGGAGCGGCTTCGCCACTGATCGGGTCGTCTTCCACGTCCAGTAGAACAAAGGCTGTGGCTGCTGTACCGGGTGCCATGTACGAGGACGTGCTCATCGCCACTGACGGCAGCGATATCGCAACGGATGCGGCGGCAGTCGGCATTTCGATCGCACAGGCGCTCGACGCGACGGTACACGTACTGTCGGTCGCCGACAAGGCGCGTGACAACGACACGAAACACGAAAAAGCGGCCGACGCGGTCGTCGCCGACGCCGTCGAGGCGGGGTGTGTGGCCGACTCGGTCGTCCGTACGGGACGGCCGGCGACCGAAATTCTGGCCTACGCCGACGAGGCTGCTGTCGACGCCATCGTCGTCGGGACGCACGGCCGAACCGGCCTGCGACAGGCGCTGCTCGGCAGCGTCGCCCTCGAGGTGATCCGCGATGCCCGCCGCCCCGTTCTCACGGTCGGGCGTGAAACGATCGACTCCAGCGACGTTCGGATCGACGACGTTTGCCTCGCTACTGATGGCTCTGCGGGTTCGACAGCGGCGACCGCACACGCACTCTCGCTGGCCGAGGCCTGCGATGCGACCCTGCACGCGCTGTACGCCGTCGACGTCCGCGCCGACGCCGACGAGATTCGACAGAACTTCCTCGAGCACGGCGAGACGACAACGGCAGCGATCGAGACACGAGCTTCCGACCGCGGCCTCGAGACCCGACGGACGGTCACGGAGGGCGAGGCACACGACGCCATTCTCGACTACGTCGACGCCGAATCCGTCGACGTACTCGTTATGGGTACGGAGAGCAAATCGAACCTCGAGCGCCTCGTGCTGGGCAGCGTCTCCCAGCGGGTGGTGCCGGCTGCGAGCGTCCCCGTGATGACGGTCCGGACAGCCGAGGAGTGAGCGACTGAGACCGCTGCTGTCGGCGTCGTCGCTCGTCAGTGCTGGTCATCGTAACAGTAGATAGTACTGCCATTTCTTTATTTGGAATCATGCCTGGAACTGAATCAGGCAATCCGGTAACTACGTGTGCGTACTGTTCGATGTTCTCCAGTACATGACATTCAGATTGTGCTGTCGCCATAACTGCTTATAAATCAGGGAGACATCTCTTCTCTATGACCGATTCAAGTAGCGATGAGTTCGACCCAACAGCACCAGATCAACGAGAGATCGGTCGTGAAATGGTTGACGACAGTACGGGACTCGGTTCGGTGATGGCCCACGCCTATCGCGGAGAGATAGACCGAGTGGGGACGTGGCGCCAGCGCCTCGACGAGACGACGACGTGGGCGGTGACGCTGATGGCAGCAATCTTGACGTGGGCGTTTTCGAGTCCCGATAACCCACACTATATCTTGCTGATCGGGATCGTTGTTGTCACCATCTTTCTGGGAATCGAAGCACGGCGGTACCGGGACTACGACGTCTTTCGCTCTCGTGCTCGAGTCATCCAAGAGAACCTGTTCGCAAACGCCCTCGATCCGTCCCAAGGCATTGAAAGTCACGACTGGCGAGCGGAACTGAGCAGGGATTATCGCAGGCCGACGCTGAAAGTCTCGGTATACGAAGCACTCGCAAACCGGCTCCGGCGTGTGTACCTTGCGCTGCTCAGTGTCCTCTTGGTCGCGTGGGTCTTCAGGATTACAGCGTTCGCGCCGCGCCAGGACTGGCTGACAACCGCTGAAATCGGCCGTATCCCCGGAATTGCTGTGGTTGCCGTTGTAGGTGTGTTCTACGTCGTACTCCTTGGCGTCACCTTCTGGCCCCACGAGCGCCATGCCAAGGGTGAATTCCGTGAAGGAGACCCGGACGACTGGAAAGAGACGGACGGATAAATTCGTTCCCTGTACTGAACGCGAGTTTCACACCTCACACTGAATAAAGAAACCGTGCTACCAACTACTGGTAAAACTCGGGATGGGGCTCGATCGCCTCGAGTTTGGGCGGTGTGCGCTGGCGGACGACGAACACGTCGTAGGTCTCGTCGCCGGCGATGTGGACGCCGACGCTCGTCAGCGGCGTCACGACACGGCCGACGTTGTCGCTGCCGAGAAAGACGACGCTCGGATCGTGTTCCAGTGCCAGCCGTTCGATATGACCGGCGATCCGGGCCTCCGGTGGGAACTCGCGGATCCGTTCGAACTCGAACGACGCCTCCGGCGTGAGTGACTCGACTCGAGCGCGAAGGCGGTCGACGACGGCACTGACGTCGTACGCGTCGTCCTCGCCGATCCAGCCCTTCTCTCGAGCGTATCGTTTTCGTTCCGGGACGACGGTGACGGCCACCACGTCCTCCTCGAGTGCGACGCCGTACTCCGCTGCTCTGACGAGCGCGGCTTCCGCGAGCTCCGACCCATCGAATGGGACAACGAACGTCATACGTACGGTCTCTATGGCTGGCCCAATAACTTCGAGGGCTGGATCGAGACCGGGTTTGGTGGGCCACCGGACGGTCGGCGGTCCGCTGGGACTGACGACCGGTGCCGTCTGATACGGTTTGCTGTCGTCACTGACTGCCGATTGCCGACCCATGCTGGCGATCGGCGGTAAACAGGGACAGCAATCCATCTGAGCCGGCCGCCGAGGTGGCGCGCTCGTTCGACGGCCGAACGAGCCGGCTTCGGTCGACTACTCGAGTCGAAATATCAGAGTAGCATTATATTCGACACGCGATACGGTTGGTAATCCGTGCTTTTCACCCGGAAATGTTTACAGACATATGCCTGTAATCGGTGATGATAGTATACCGTTATATGAGGGGTGAAATAGCATCGTACGGCCGGACCCGGCTGAGGTCGATGGTAACACGATATTTCCCATCATATTAGTGTCAATACGACGATATGGATCGAGTCGGGTTCCGGTCGAGTGGGCGATTGCGGGGCCGACCGGACAGCGGGCCGCTGACACCGACGCCCCATCCTCGAAAGGCGCCGTTATGCATTCCCGATGACCCGTACAGTTATTGAGAGCGTTGCCGGAGTCTCTCGGTATGTCTGTGCGTCTCGAGGGGATCGATTCGGTGTTGTTACCGACAGACGGCAGTGACAGGGCGCTTGCTGGAGCGAGACGTGGCACCGAGCTGGCTGTCGCAACCGGGGCGGATGTCCACGTGCTCTCAGTCGTCGATACGTCGGAAGCCAAGCCCGACTCGTCGGCTCTCGGACGCGATGAGGACGAGGCGGTGGCGGCGATCGACGCCGACGCCGACGTGGCCGTCGACGCCGTCGCACGGATGGTCCGAGAGACGGCACCAGCGCTCGAGGTCACGACGACGGCCGAGCGTGGCACTCCGTTTCGGGTTATCGACAGCTACGTCGAGGCGGCCGACATCGACCTGATCGCGATGGGGACGAAAGGCCGAACGGGACTCGAGCGGGTGACGCTTGGCAGCGTGACCGAAAACGTCCTGCGAACGGTCGCCGTTCCGGTGTGTGCGGTCCCACTGGGCGCGGCCGACACACCGCTGTCTTCGACACAGACCGAGACTGTCCTCCTCCCGACGGACGGCAGCGACGGGGCGGCGGTCGCCGTCGACTGGGGACTCGAACTCGCGACCGTTTTCGATGCGATGGTCCACACGCTCTACTCGGTCGACACGAGTCGGTTTCCATCGAGGACGGAGCCGACGGAGCTCCTCTCGACACTCGAGGACGAAGGACGGGCCGCACTCGAGGCCGTTCGCGAGCGAGCCGTCGACGCCGGTGTCAGCGTGATGGGGACGGTTGCGAGTGGCCCGCCAGCGAAAGTGATCCTGAACTACGCCACGGAAAACGAGATCGACCTCATCGTGATCGGGACACACGGTCGCTCCGGTATGACACGGCACCTGCTGGGAAGCGTCACGGAGAACGTCGTCCGGAACGCCGACGTGCCGGTCGTCTGTGTGCCGATGCGTGGCGACGATCGTCGCCACTGACTCTCAGTGCACGCGTTATTCGCTTTCGACAGTGATGTCTCCCACCTGCGTTTCCTCGTGGTACGTACAAATATAGGTCGTCATCTCCGTCGTTGCGACGACACCCTCGATCGACGCTTCCTCCCCCTCTTCGCTGACGTCGTCGCTCTGATACTCGTCAATAATGTCGTCGTTCTCGTCACGGATCTCGAGGTTGTGCTCGACGCCATCGGCGTTGACCCACCTGAACGTGTACTCTTGGCCCTCGATGAGCGTGATCGTCGGGTTCTCTTCGCCCTCGATGATCGCCGGTTCGATGCCGCCCCAGTGGGAAATCTGACCATCGAAGTAGAACTCGTCGACCTCACCCCAGTCTTCGGCCGCGCCGTTACCGTTTTCGTCTTCCTCGCCGTTGCCGTTCTCCTCGCCGTTTCCACCACAGCCAGCAAGCACTGCCATCCCGGTTGCACCCGCGATCGTCAGCGCTGTCCGTCGAGAGAGTCGCTCGTTCTCTGCCATCGGTATTTAAAACATCCTCTTGTTTCTTAATACCCGTTCACTGCGTGACAGAAATTCGTGAACATAGATCTAACAGCCACGAGGACGCTACCGACTGGTGATACGGACTGCTGAAATCACTGCTAACGTTGGGATGGTTCGGACTCGAGTGCGTGCTCGTGGACCGACGGGCCGTCACCGTCCTCGAGTCGCCAGCTGTTCCCGTTGCGGTCCAACAGCCGGGTATCAGTACAGCGATCACACCGAACCGGGTAGACGGAGTCGTTCTCCGCCGTGACAACGACCTCGTGGGTCCAGGGGTGGCGCCAGTCGTGGCCGTACAGGCGACACTGCCAGTTGAAGGGGCCCATATCATGGGCTACGTTCGCACGGTTTGTAACTCGTTGGGATACCAGCGACGATCACGACACGAAGACGCCAGATCGGGGTCAAGCTACTTTTCGGCGGCCGTGGAAGTGGGCTCGACATGTACGAGACAGTCCTCGTGCCGACTGATGGGAGCCCGATAGCGGACAGTGCAGGCGCGTATGCGATCCGACTCGCTGAACGGTTCGATGCGACGATACACGTCGTTCACGTCGCCGAGCGGGCGCTCATCGGCGGCGCTGACGACGGCGAGCAAGCAGTCGACGACCTCGCCGACCGCGCGGCGGCTCGAGACCTCGAGGTGACGACGGCGATCCGCGACCCGGAGGGTGACGTCTACCGCGTAACTCATCGCGTACGCCGAGACAGAAGCCGTCGATCTGATCGTCATAGGAACCCACGGTCGCGGCGGTCTCGATCGGTTCCGCCTCGGCAGTGTCGCCCAGCGAACGCTACAGGAGTCGCCCGTTCCGGTCGCGACGGTCCACGAGGAGACGAGCCTCGAGGCCGACCTCGAGCGACTCGTGGTGCCGACCGACGGGAGCCACAGCGCGGCGACCGCCCTCGAGCACGCGATCGCGGCGCCCGAACGGGTGTCGGACAGTCAGTAGCGATCGAAGTACCGATCCTGAACCTTCACGAAGGCGGCCATCAGCAGTGCGAACACCGCCGCAGCGATCCCGATCTGAGCCCAGTGGACGAGCGCGAGCGGCTCGACGTCGAACAGGAGCTGTCCGGTCGAGGTGTAGAGCACGAGCAGCTGCAACACGACCGCGATGCCGACCGCGGCGACGAGCCAGTTGTTCGAGAAGAGTCCGAGCCCGTATCGGAACCGAACCGCCTGAATACGGACGATCTCGAATACGACGAACCCGGTGAACACCATCGTCTGGGCGAGCTCTCGGCCGACCTCGTAGCCGGGACTCCAGCCCAGCACTGCTCCCGTCACGTCATAGCCCGGAACCAGCTCGCCGTAGAAGTTGAGCGTAAACAGCGGGAGCAGACAGACCGTCATGAAGATCGCGATGCCGACGATCGAGGTGACGATCCGGTCGGTGATAACACCCTCGTCGGGCGGCCGAGGCTCCCGTTCCATCACGTCGTCGGCCGCGGGGTCGACACCCATCGTGAGCGCGGGAATCCCGTCGGTGACGACGTTGATCCAGAGCACCTGAATCGGCGTGATCACGAGTCCGAGTCCGGCGAGCGTCCCCGTAAAGATCATCGTCACCTCGCCGCCGTTGCCCGATAAGAGGTAGTTGACGAACTTACGGACGTTGTCGAAGATCCGTCGACCGCCTTTGACGGCATCCCGGATCGTCGCGAAGTTGTCGTCGAGCAAGACGATATCGGAAGCTTGTTCCGTGACGTCGGTGCCACGAATCCCCATCGCGATCCCGACGTCGGCGTTCTTGACGGCGGGCGCGTCGTTGACGCCGTCGCCGGTCATCCCGACCGTGTGGCCTTTCGACTGGAGCGTCTTGAGAATGCGTGTCTTGTGGTCGGGCGAGGTGCGGGCGAAGATGTCGACGTCGTCGACGATCTCACGCAGTTCCTCGTCGCTGATCTCCTCGAGTTCGGGCCCCGTCACGACACGCGTCGATCGCAGGCCGACCTCCTTGCCGACCGCCCGCGCCGTGACGGCGTTGTCGCCGGTGATCATCACGACGTTGATGCCGGCGTCCAGACAGCCTTCGATCGCGCCCGGAACCTCCGGCCGGGGCGGATCGAGCATCCCCTGCAGACCAAGGAAGACCATCTCTTGCTCGAGGGATTCATCGGGCGTTTCTGTCTGGTCGTCAGGAACGTCGGGCCGGTAGGCAAACCCCATCACGCGCAGGGCGTCTTCGGCGAACGACTCGGTCTGTGCCTCGAGTTCCTGCCGGCGTTCGTCGGTGAGGTCGACGAACTTGCCGTCGACGAGTTCCCGGTCACAGCGCTCGAGGACGGTCTCGGGTGCGCCTTTCATATAGGCGACTATCTCGCCGTCGGGCGTCTCGTGGACGGTCGTCATCCGTTTTCGCGCGGAGGTGAAGTCGACTTCGCCGAGTCGGGGGTAGGCCTCGTCGAGTTCGTCGTGGTCGAAGCCGGCCTTTTGGGCGGCGACGAACAGTGCGATCTCGGTGGGATCGCCGAGATACGTTCGTTCCCGTCCGCCGGACTCGCCAGCTTCGCCGTCGTCGGCATCTCGTTCGCGGGTGCCGACGTCGACGTTGTTACAGAGCATCCCACAGCGCATCACCTCCGCGACGCGGTCACTGTCGACGGGCGTGTCGTCCCGTCGGAACTCGCCCTCGATGTCGTAGCCGGTGCCGGTCACCTCGTAGGTTTCTCGGTTGGCGACGATTCGCTGGACGGTCATCTCCTCTTCGGTGAGCGTCCCCGTCTTGTCCGTACAGATGACGTCGACCGAGCCAAGCGCCTCGACGATCGGCAGCCGGCGTACGAGCGCGTTCTGGTCGGCCATCCGCCGCGCACCGAGGGCAAGCGAGAGGGTGACGACCGCGGGCAGCCCCTCGGGCACCGCCGAGACGGCGATCCCGACCGCCGTCAGGAAGACCTGCAGCGGCGGCGTATCCCCGATCACGAGTTCCGTGACCGCAATGACCGAGACGATGCCGACGACACCGAGTGCGATGAGTTTGCCCAGCCGGTCCATCTCCGCCTGAAACGGCGTGTCCCGTTCCTCGGCTTCCTCGAGCGCGGTCGCGATCTGGCCGATCTCGGACTCGGGGCCGGTCTCGACGACGACCGCCATCCCCGAGCCACGCTCGACGACGGTGTCCTTGTACAGCATGTTCTCCCGCTCGGCGAGCGAGGTCTCCGTGTCGACCTCGCCGACTTCCTTCGAGACACCGACGCTCTCGCCCGTCAGCGCCGCCTCGTCGACGCTCAGATTGGATTCCTCGAGGAGCCGGGCGTCAGCCGGGACGATATCGCCCGACTCGACGAAGACGATATCGCCGGGGACGAGCTTCGTGGCGTCGAGTTCGGTCTTCTCGCCGTCCCGTCTGGCCATCGCGTACGTCGTCGACATCTCCTTGAGCGCCTGAATGCTCTGTTCGGCGCGGTAATCCTGCAAAAAGCCGAAGACGGTGATGAAGACGACCACACCGGCGATCACTCCGGCGTCGATCACGTGGCCGACGAGCGCCATCACCGCCGCCGCGACGATCAGCACCCAGATCAGTGCCGGCTTATACTGGTCGATGAAGATCTGCAGCGGTGAGATTGCCTCCTCGGCTTCGATCTCGTTCGGTCCCTCGCGCTCGAGGCGTTCGCGTGCGTCGTCCGAGGTCAATCCCCGTTCCGACGTCTCCAGTGCTGCATAGACATCCTCGAGCACCCTCGAGTGCCAGTCGCGGTCCGACGCTGGTTCGGGTCGCTCGTCTTGTGCTGACCGTGACACGTGTATCTAGGTGGTATCTGTCGTGGAGTATTTAATCGCATTCCCGAATGAGACGTCTCGACTGTCGAGCTGTCCCCACACGAGAGCGGGCCAAATCGATTTATACGCGGTTGATGTAGGCGCGGGTCACGATGCTCGAAGAGAAAATCGCGATCGTGACCGGCGGCGCAGTCGGCATCGGCAAGGCAATCGCCGAGCGATTCCTCGCGGACGGTGCAACCGTCGTCATCGCCGACATCGACGAGAAGACGGGCGCGGCGACGGCCGACGACCTCGGCTGTGCGTTCGAACACTGTGACGTCCGCGACTACGAACAGGTCGAGGCGCTCGTCGAGGGCGTCGTCGAGACATACGGCGGCCTTGACGTCATGGTGAACAACGCCGGGGTCGCAAGCGTGACCTCGGTCGAGGAGATGGACCTCGAGGAGTGGCGAGCCGTCGTCGAGACCAACCTCGATGGCGTCATGCACGGGACGAAAGCCGCGCTGCCCCACCTCAAGGAGACGGACGGGTCGATCATCAATCTCGGCTCGATCTACGGCCTCGTCGGCGGGAAAGGTGCAGCCTCGTACTCCGCGGCGAAAGGCGGCGTCGTCAACTTCACCCAGCAGGTCGCGATCGACTACGCCACCGAGGGCGTCCGCGTCAACAGCATCTGTCCGGGCTTCGTCGAAACGCCGATGACAGAGGACTTACTCGAGGACGAGCGCTTCTACAGCTATCTCGAGCAGAAAACGCCGATGGATCGGCACGGTCAGCCGGAGGAAATCGCACCCATGGCCGCCTTTCTGGCCTCCGACGACGCATCGTACATCACTGGGGCGAACATTCCGGTCGACGGCGGCTGGACGGCCTTCTAAAGCCGCCATCGGTGCCCGGCTCCGGCAGCCGCTGAGAGGCGGACGCAAGATTAACATGATCGACGGTGTAGGCCCGACCGTATGTCCGAAACAGTCCAACGGCTCGACCCCCTCGATCGCCGACCACTGTCGGATAAGACCTGTCTCATTACCGGCTCCTCGCGCGGGATCGGTCGGGATATTGCGTTCGAGTTCGCGCGCTGTGGCGCGGACGTCGTCGTGAACTATCGCAGCTCCGATGAGAAAGCACAGGCGGTGACCGAACGAATTCGGGCGAACGACGAGACAGCGATCGCCGTCGGTGCCGACGTCTCCGATCCGAACGACGTCGCCCGGATGGCAGAGGAGGTCCACGATGAACTCGGCTCGGTCGACGTCCTCGTCAACAACGCCGGCATCACGATCGACCGGAAGTTCGAGGATATGACCTACGAGGACTGGAGCCGAGTGATCGAGGTCAACCTGAACGGGACGTTCAACTGCACCAAAGCGTTCTACGACGACATCAAAACGGCCGATCAGGGACGACTGATCAACATCTCGAGCGTCGTCGGCCAGCAGGGCAACTACGGCCAGGCCAACTACGCCACGTCGAAGGGCGGCCTCATCGCCTTCACCCGGACGATCGCCCTCGAACTCGCCAGACACGGCTCGACGGCGAACTGCGTCGCGCCGGGCTTTACCGAAACCGACATGCTCGAGAAGGTCCCCGACCGCGTGCGCGACCAGATTCGAGAGGACATCCCGCTCGATCGGTTCGCCGATACCGAAGACATCGTCGGGATGGTTCGATTCCTCGCCGGCGACTACGCCGATTACATGACCGGGCAAGTCATCGGGATCAACGGCGGGATGGAGTGGTAGAGACGGCCCGTATATCGGAGCAGTGGCGCCGTCGGTTTCGATTCGGGCCACTGGGCGGGTGGTATTATGTCGGCTGCTGGCGTATGGCACTCTATGAGCGAACGCATTCTCGTCCCCTACGACGGCTCGCCACAAGCGACGGATGCCCTCGAGTACGCCCTCGAGACGTTCCCCGATGCATCCGTAACGGCACTCAACGTTGTGCCCCTTCCCGAAGGTTACTGGGCTGCGTTCGAAGACACCGAACACCGGGCCGCCGACATCGACCGGGCCCACGAGCGCGGACAGGACGTCCTCGAGGAGGCGATCACGGTCGCAGCAGAACACGACCGTGACCTCGAGACCGAGGTTGCGACTGGGAAACCGGCTCGAGAGATCGTCGAGCAGGCGGAGACCGACGAGTACGAGACGGTCGTCATCGGCAGTCACGGCCGAGAGGGCGTCTCACGGGTGCTGCTTGGGAGCGTCGCGGAGATGGTCGTGCGTCGGTCACCGATCCCCGTCGTCGTCGTCAGATAGCCGTCTGTCGTCAGTTGCTGGCACGGAAACGACTAAGGCGAGTCGAACGAGACGTTTGCCCAACTCAATGTCCGCACCGGATCACGCCGTCGACCCTGTTCGTTCGATTCTCGTCCCGACCGACGGGAGCGACGCCGCTCGGGCTGCCCTCGAGCGCGCGCTCGCGATCGCCGACCGAGAAGACGCAGTCGTTCACCTGCTGACGGTCATGGACACCAGCGACGGGCCGCTCTCGTTCGGCATCGCGGACGTCCACGAACTCGAGGCGTCGAAAGAACGACTGCTCGAGGAGCTCACCGCGAGCGCCGACAGGTACGACGTCGAGGTCACTGGGGCCGTTCGTCGAGGCCGTCCTGCCGACGAGATCCTGAGCTACGCCGACGAACACGAGATCGACCAGCTCGTGCTCGGTCGGACCGGGCGTGGCGCGGTCACAGAGGCGCTCCTCGGCAGTACGGCAGACCGCGTCGTTCGCACGGCGACAGTCCCCGTCCTCGTCGTTCCCGACGCCACCGTCGGCGGCGACTGACCGGGCCGCCCCGTCGATCACGGCGCGTAGCTTTACTATCGTCACGCTCGAACACCGGGATACGATGTCGCGATCGATTCTCGTCGCACACGATGGCTCGTCCCACGCACAGGCTGCACTTGAGTACGCACTCGAGATGTTTCCGGACACACGACTCGTGGTCTTTCATGCGATCGATCCGTTCGAGCTCACGCCCGACGAAGACCGACTCCCGCCGTTGACCGAAGACTGGCTCGCGGAACAACACGACGAGGCGGCGACGCTCTTTGCGGACGCGCTCGAGGCCGTCGACACGGAGGGCGTGGTGATCGAGACCGAGACGGCGGTCGGCTCGCCGGCACAGACGATCGTGGCTGCCGTCGAAGAGACCGGCGTCGACGGGATCGTCATCGGCAGCCGCGGTCGGGGGAACGTCGCCGAGGCACGGATGGGGAGTACGGCCGAACTCGTCGTCAAGCGTGCGAGCGTGCCGGTGACGGTCGTCCGATAACACCGAGATCGTCACTCCTCGGGTGTGTCCCGAACGACCGTGACGGTCACCGGCGACCGGGCGACGACCATCTCCGCGACGCTGCCGAGCAACAGACGGGAGGGGCCCAGCCGCCCGTGGCCGCCGAGAACGATGCCGTCGATGTCGTGATCCTCGACGTAGTCGATGATTTCGCGGGCGGCGTCGCCGGTCACACTTTCGGTCGTGAGATCAGCGTCGTGTTCGTCGGCCAGTTCGCGAACTTCCTCGAAAACGAGTTCCTCCTCTTCAGCCGCCCGTTCGAACCACGCTTCGGAGCCGTGGGGCGGTTCGTTTCTGACGTCGACGGGTGTCATGGAGCTATAGCCGGGCTCCGACGGGTCGATCACGTGTAGCGCGACGACGGTCGCGTCGGAATGGGTGTCGAACGCGTATTCGAGTGCCCGTTTCGAGAGCGGCGAGCCGTCGACAGGAACGAGTAGTTGACGAGACATCACCATCCCGTACTTCGCGTAGTCTCAAAAGAGTATGCAGGGATGGACAGCCACGCTCGAGCGTCGAAAACGGCTCCCTCGAGTCACGATCAGCCGGCTGACGGCAGCCCTTTATCCGTCTCGTCGGTGTACGGCCGAGCGCTTGAGATGAACTACAAGGAATTTATCGGGCAGGTCCAGCACCGACTCGAATACGCACAGTTCGGACAGGCCGTTCGGGCGACCAGAGCCGTCCTGACGACGCTCGGCGAGCGCTTACAGGAGGGCGAGGCCACCGATCTCGCCAGCCCGCTGCCGATGGAGATCGATCGCTATCTGACCCACGCCGAACACGGTCAGCGGTTCGACTATCAGGAGTTCCTCGACCGGGTCGCCGACCGCGAGGGTGTCGACCGCGCCGACGCGAACTACCACGCCCAGCAGCTGTTGGCAGTCGTCGCGGAGGTCGTCCCCGCGGGGAACCTCGAGAAGATCGACGGGCAACTACCCGAGGAGTTCGATCCACTGTTCGAACTGATCGAGACCGCCGAGGGGTGACCACCAGCGAGCAGCGACCCATGACAGAGAACAACGCGCCAACGAGGTGTGGGGGCGTCACGAACGACCCACCGGGACCGATCAGCCGCGTCTCCCGGCCGAAGACGGCCGCTCGAGAGTGGTACAGCCGGATTAGCGGCTGGTACGACTGGGTCGCCGATCCGTTCGAAGCCCCCGCCAGAACGGCCGGGCTCGACCTCCTCGCTGTCGAGTCGGGCGAGCGCGTGCTCGACGTCGGCTGTGGCACCGGCACCGCCCTCGTCGCGCTCGCTCGAGCCGTCGAGCCGGACGGGGCGGCCGTCGGACTCGACCTCGCGGACGGGATGGTCCGTGCCTCAAGGGACGCACTCGCCGATGCCGACCTCGAGCGTGGTGTCGTCGTGACTGGCGACGGCGCGGCGTTGCCGTTCACAGCCGACACGTTCGACGCCCTCTTTGCGAGTTACGTTCTCGAACTCTTCGAGACGACCGAGCTACTGGCTGTGCTGGCGGAGTGGCAACGCGTCCTCGCACCCGGCGGTCGGCTCTGTGTCGTCTCGCTGTCCCGTCGCGGCGACGGCCCGGCGACGTGGCTGTACGACCGCGTTCACGAGACGGTCCCGACGGCTGTCGACTGCCGGCCGATCTACGTGCGTGATACGCTTTGTGAGGCCGGGTTCCGGGTCGACGAGACGCGCACGGGGACCGTCTGGCGGCTCCCGGTCGAGATCGTTCTCTGTCGGCTCGAGTCCTGAGCCACCAGTCACGATCCTGTGACACTCACTCCGCCGTGGGCGCGCCCCGAACGAGCGTCACCGTCAGCGGCGAACGGTGTGCGACCCGCTCTGCGACGGAGCCCGTAAACAGCCGCGCCGCAAGCGATCGACCGTGGCTGCCCATGACGAGTTGGTCGGCATCGATCGCCTCGGCGTAGTCGATGATTTCTGCGGCCGGGTCCCCAGCGACGGTTTCGGTGTCGATCGTCACCCCGCGATCCTCGGCCAGCGTCGTCGCCGACTCGAGTACTGTCTCGGCGCGGGTTTCGTGCTCATGGAGGAGTTCCTCGAGATAGGTCCCTCTGACGGCGTCTCGAGGCCGGTCGAACGGAACCTCGAGCACGTGGAGTCCCGTGTGTGTGGCGTCGGGGAACGTCTCGAGGGCGTACTCGAGGGCATCCGT